>NC_019902.2:0-1200000 GCF_000321415.2 Thioalkalivibrio nitratireducens DSM 14787
AAAGCCAGCATGAACGACACGGTCAGGCAGCTCTGGGAAATTCTCACGCCGAAAGCGCGCCGGCGCTTCTTCACCGTGCTACTGCTGGTGCTGGCGATGACCGCGCTGGAAACCGTCGGGGTCGTTTCCATCATGCCGTTTCTGGCAGTCTTGGGAAACCCGGACCTGGTTACCCAGCAACCGCAGCTCGCTGCGCTTTACGAGTGGCTGGGATTTGAAACACCGGTGCAGTTCGTGGTGGCGCTTGGGGCCGCGTCTGCCGCCGTGGTGGTCATCGGCTCGCTGTTCAAATCCGTCACGATGCACGTCCTGTTCCGCTTTGCGCACTTGCAGCGCCACGAAATCAGCACGCGGCTGCTGCAAACCTACCTGCAACAGCCCTACGCCTGGTTCCTGGGAAGAAACAGCGCCGATCTGTCCAAGAGCATGCTGTCCGAGGTGGACCAGCTCGGCAACAACCTGCTCTTGCCGGTGATCCAGATGATCGCCCACGGCATGGTCATTCTGGCCATGGTGCTGCTGCTGATCGTCTACGACCCGCTGATGGCACTACTGGCCGCTGGCATCATCGGGAGCCTCTATTTCACCATTTACCGAATCGTGCGTGTCCGGCTCGGCCGCATCGGCAGGGAACGCCGCGAAGCCAATGCCGAACGCTTCCAGGCCGCCTCGGAAGCCCTGGGAGGCATCAAGGCCATCACGCTCACCGGCAAGGTACAAACCTATCTGGACCGCTTCCGCCACCCCTCGCGTACCTACTCCCGGCATCTGGCCGCGAACGATACGCTGGGCCAGGTGCCGCTCTACCTGGTGGAAGCCACCGGCTACGCCGGGCTAGTGGCGCTGGTGCTGGTATTGGCTTGGCGGGGCGACAACCTGGGTCAGATTCTGCCGGTGATCGGCCTGTACGGATTTGCCGCCTACCGCATGCTCCCTGCCGCGCAGATCGTTTATCGCGGCTTCGCCCGGCTGCGCTTTGGCGCCGCCGCACTCGAACACATCCACCGGGACCTGCACCTGCCAACTCGCACACACGCCCCGGCGCCGAAACCCTGGATACCCCAACAGCATATCCGCCTCGCGGGGGTCACCTACGCCTACCCGAGCAGCGAGGACCGCCCGGTGCTCAGGGACATCGACCTGCAGATTCCGGTCAACCACACCATCGGCATCATTGGTGCAACCGGCTCGGGCAAGTCCACGTTGCTCGATATCATCCTCGGCCTGCTGGAGCCGACGCGAGGCCAGGTCCGCATCGACGACCAACCCATAACCCCGGAGAATCTGCCTGCCTGGCATCGGGCCATCGGCTATGTGCCGCAGGAGATCTACCTGCTCGACCATACCGTGGCCGCCAACATCGCGCTGGGTCTGCTGCCGGAGGAAATCGACCGGGCTGCACTGGAGGCGGCCGCCAGGGCAGCGCAGATCCACGATTTCATCGTCAATGAGTTGCCCCAGGGCTACGAAACGACCGTCGGCGAGCGGGGCATCCGGCTATCGGGCGGCCAACGCCAACGCATCGGGATTGCACGGGCGTTGTACCATAACCCGCCGGTGCTGATTCTCGACGAGGCCACGAGCTCGCTGGATGTCGAAACCGAGAAAGAAGTCCAGGCGGCCATCGATGCGCTGCAGGGGCAGAAAACCATTCTGATCGTCGCGCATCGCATGAGCGCGGTCGAGCGGTGTGACCGCATCGTGCAACTGCATGATTGCCGCATCAACTCAATCCAGGGGTTCCAGACAAATGAAAAGCCGTCTTTACCGCTGGGCTGATCGCTGGGCCGTGCGCGTGGCCGACCGGATGGGAGTGACGCTTGCGCGTGCGAAGCCGCTTGATCTTCGTGGCTGCGACATCCATCCGCTGGAAGCCTGGTACCGAGCTGGGCGCTATCAGCCGGTTCTGATGGATGTTCCGCTATCGAAACTGCGAGGCTTGGGCAGCGCGGCCTTTCCCTGTACCCGCGACAGCGGCCATCCCTTCATTGAAACCCTGTTGGAGTATGAATCCGGCAAGACGCGCAGTTACGCCGGATCGGCGTTGGAACGGTTTTATCAGAACTGGCAGCCGAAGAACGCGGCCGAGCACTTGGGGGTTGGTGATGATCCAGAATGTGCCAAGTTGCGAGAACTCGATGCGATTGAAGCGGTCTTGCCATGGAGCAGAAACGACCCCGCCCTTCAGCGGGCGAACGTAGAAGGCGCGGTGACCCTAACCAGCCTTTCCGAATCCGGCCGTACCATGGTGGCCAGGAACCGCTGGCACCTTCTTGGCCCTGCGACAGAGGAATCAGGCACACATGAATTTTGGCGCCTAATAGACGCTTACAGATCGATCAAGGGCAACGGATTTCAGCGAAGAGATGTTTCTGACGGTGATATTCGTGGAACCGTAATGTTTGATGGTGACGACTGGTGTGTTTGGATTGGTGGTGGCGGCCAGCATCGTGTCAGCGTGATCTGTGCTCAGGGATTCGCCGCCGCACCAGTGAGGGTGTTTTACCACATCCCAACGGTTGTACGGCGCGAAGACTCCAGCTACTGGCCGCATGTGGTGGATGGCCTATTTACACAACGCGCAGCACTCAGGGTTTTTGATAGAATATTTGAGGGTCGCGCACCATGGCGAAATCCTTGAGCGGATACCCATGAACGAAGGTCGACATCAAGTCTGGTTTGTGCTGGCAAAATTACAAATGGGTGGGATCGAGCGTAATAGGCTAAAGATAATAGAGCAATGCCTAGCATTAGGCGTTAATGTTAGATTGATTGTTGTCGAACGAAAGGGCGAGTTAGTAGATCATGTTCCGGCACAGGTCTCGGTTCGCTGCCTAGGCAATCCTCTGAAGATTCTTTTTCCTCTCCGTCTCGCGAAATTGATGCGCAAAGAGCGGCCAACCTGTATTATTAGCGCCTTTGATGATGTCAATGTCTTGGTTGTGTTAGCAAGGGCATGGGCTCGTTCTAACGTGCAAGTTTTGCTTAGTAACCACAGTGCGTTTTCCGTTGCCAGAGGCGAGAGCTATGGTCTGAAAAAAACGAAATATGCGGTACTGCAAAAGGCGTTATCGTGGGCGTTCAAGCGCGCCAACAGTGTGGTTGCGGTTTCCAAGGGTGTCGCTAATGATTTAAGCCGCTCCATTGGTGTGCCAAAAGAGGCGATCGAGGTAATATACAACCCCGTCATAGATTCAGGATTTGACGATCGCGCAAGCCTGCCTGCGACCCAAACAGTATCTCAGCAAACGCTTCTCTTCGTGGGTCGCCTCGTTTCCTCGAAAGACATCTCCAACCTACTCGCGGCGTGTGCGATCCTGAAACAACGGCGGCCTCTGGATGTGCTGATTGTCGGTGATGGGCCGGAACGCCCATCGATCGAAGCGCAGGTCAGGGAAATGGGGCTTGCCGACGTGGTGCGACTGGCAGGAACCGTGCAGAACCCGCTGCCGCTGATGGCAGGAAGTGGCGTGCTGGTTTTGCCATCGCGTTTCGAAGGGCTTGGCAACGTGCTGATCGAAGCCATGGCCTGTGGAACCCAGGTCGTTTCGACCGACTGCCCGCATGGCCCCGCGGAGATCCTGGACGGTGGTCGGTATGGGCAACTGGTGCCGGTGAGCGACCCGGCGGCGCTGGCGGCGGCGATCGAGCGGTCGCTGAATGGGGAATTCCGGGTCGAGCCGGACGTTCTGCGCGCGCGGGCCGCCGAATTCAGTGTTGAGAGGGCTACGCGTCGCTATCTTGAACTGGCCGGGTACGACGTCTCTACCTTGCCGCCAGCCGAGCCAGCAGCGCCTCGAATTCGTCCACTAGACGGTTGAGGCCGAACCGCTGTTCGGCCCGCTGCCTGGCGGCATTCGAGCGTTGGCGCCATCGGGCCTCGTTGGCGACCAAGGCCGTTATCGCCTCGACGAACGACGGAACGTCGTCCGGTGGGCACAGTCGCCCGACTTGGGCATCGACGGCCTCGGGCATCGAGGAAATAGTCGCAGCCACGACGGGGGTACCACAGGCCAGCGCTTCCATCACGCATCGCGCCAGACCTTCGCCGCGGCTTGGAAACAGCAACAGGTCCGCGTTGCGGTATTGGCTGCGGACCTCTTCAAGATTCAGCCGGCCGAGCGCGTGCATAGTGTCCGGTAGGTCGCGCCCCAGTACCCGTGCGGTGGCGCTGCCGGTGTAACGGAGCTGGAACGCCGAACCCAGCCGACGCAGGATGGGCGCAAGCAGGTCTGCGCCTTTCCGCCGGGACAAGGTTCCCACATACAGTAGGCGATACGGCCGGCGCGGTGCAGCGCGACGCGCGTTGGGCTCCGGTGCGAAAAAATCGGTATCGACAGCGTTCATAATCACCGCGGGTCGAGCGACCCCCAAGCGCTCTGCGAACGCGTTCGCGGTGTATTCGCTTACGGCGACCACAGCCTCCGCTTGCCTGGCACTGGCCAGAATGAACCGGCGAATCACCTGCTCGTGGTAAAGCCGCTGTGCGCGGCTTTTGTATGGTGCAAGGGCCGGATCCAGGACGAAGAGCCTTTCGACCGTGACCATCGGGATGCCAGGCCGTTTGAACGCGAAGCCATTCCAGGTGTTGGTAATGGTCACTTCACAGCCGCGCGGCGGTCGTACCGTCCGAAGCAACCAAGGCGCTAGCTCAAAGGCATGCGGGAAGGCTTGGGCGGTGACTCGATGCCCACGATTCCTCAATCCATCGGCCAAAGCCACGGTGGACACGTCTGCGCCAGTGCCGGCAGCGACGTAGGGGAGCCATATGTTCATTCCTGGTGGCCTACAAGGCTTGCGGGAACCCGGCGGGTTGATCCGGCTGGTCGCACCATCAACCGCGGGGAGTCCCGGGAACCGGGTGCAAGTCCCCGCGGGAAGGCGAAATCATCGGTGCGCGTTCCCGCAGGCCGTGTATCAAATTGCGGGACGCCAGGCCAGCCGGATCTTTCATGATGCTGCGGTAGAGTTTTTTGAAGTACGCGTGCAGCAACGGCTGGTCCGGTTCACGGGCGGTGAAGCGATTCTCGCACAATCGTAGCTGCGGATGCCGGGCATGGCTTTGCATTCCACTGCCCGCCCCGGCCGGCAGTGGTGGGACTTCATCACGAGCGCAGCGCGTCCAGGAATTCTTGCGGGGACATGCCGGCGATTCTCGCTCACTGGGGAGTCGGCGGCTGGCATGCACCCGTCAGCCTGGGTCAGGTCTCGCCCTGTAGCATGATGAGACGCTTGCGACCAACCGACTCCTGGCGCGTCACGGCTTCGAATGGGTGCACAGCCACTTCCGCAGGGCTTGGTTCATGCACGTTTGCCAGCCTGGGCCGCCGGCGCGGAACGCGGCCAATACGTCCCGGTCGATGCGGATGGCCACCTGCTCCTTGTTGCCGGAGCCGGAAGGGCGACCGCGTTTACGGCGTTGTGCCTCCAGGCTCTCCAGCAGCTCCTCGTTGGTGGCGGGGCGTTCGTCTTCATCTACGCCGCCCCACAGAAAGTCCTTCTCGCGCGGCAGGTCCCGAACGGCCTGCAGTGCCTGTTTACGGCTCATCGCATTCGTTTTCGAGCCAGTGCTCATACGTTTCACGCTCTCTCGTGCTCGCTGGTCGGAAGCTGATGATGCGCGGCTGGCGGCCGCGAGAAATTCGAGCACCCTTCGGGGCCTCTCACTCCGACGCGCTGAACACCTCATCAAGTTGGTCGGCGCTGAGCACGCGCTCCGACCAGCGTAGCAGTGTGTCGGCGTCTGCCGATTCGATGCGCGCTCTTACCGGCTCCGGTAGCGGGCCGAATTTCAGTGTGAGTTGGCGAAGCAGCACGCGTGCCTCGCCCTGGCCAATGCCCTGTTCCAGACCCTGTTCCCGGCCCTCGTCCCGGCCTTTCTCCAGGAAACGCTCTGCAAATCGTGTCATCTCTGCCACCTCCTCGGGATATCTCTGGCGGTAGACGATGCGTTCATTCTCGTCCAGCGCCGCGTAGATGTCGATGAAATCCAGGTATTTGATCCGGCGCTCCGGGTCCGGCTCCAGCGTGGTGAGGCCGCGCATTGCCTGCGCATAGACCTCGAGCTTCTCCTCCGGGCCGTAGGCCATGTTCGGCAGGTTTAGCCGCGCGACCAGGTTGGGGCTTTCGAAGTGCTCCCGGGCCGGAATCCGCGGCAGTGCATAGGCCAGGAAGCGGAAGTCGAGGTAGGTGTCCGCATCCCCGCCGAGAGATAGCTGTCCGGAAAAATCGCCTCGGTGCAGGAACACCACCACCGGCACCACCCGCTGCGTATGCAGCAGTTCCGAGAGATCAAGGCAGTAGTGCGCGAGTCGGTGGACGGAAAACCGTGCCGGCTCGGTCTCTTCTTCGATCACAAACAGGATCGCCTCGCGCCGGCCGTCCGGCCATTCCACGAGCAGCGGAATGTCGAGTTCGCGGAAGCGCTCGCCAAGACGTTCCTGCAGCTGCTCCTGGCGCACCGGCGTGACCCGGGCGTCCGCATCGATCGCCTGCGCCTCGGCCGCCGCGAACAGCGCGATGGCTTCGCGCGGGTAGTCGAGAATGAGGTTTTTGAAGTTCTGGTCGTGCGTCATGCACTGGGGCCCTCCGTCCGTGGCGGGAGGCTAATGCTAGCAACCGGGGCCGTTCATGTCAGGCGGTCGGATGCCTGAGCGGGGAAGAGCCTTACAGCATCTTCAGGTCTTGCCTTGTGGCATTCGGCGGGTGCGGGCCACTCATGCCATGCTGGGATCGATCCCGGCTGCCAGCTGGAGCAGCCCGCCATCGGCTGAAAGCGCGCGTGCATTGAAGCGCATGGCGACTGCAAAAACTCGGGGTCAAGTTTCGCCTTGTGGCATCCTGCGCTTCGCTCGAACCAGGTGAAGAGCGACCCGAGTGCCATGACTCGCCAAGTGGTGCCGGTTGCCTCAACGGCAGGAATAGTCTGTTGGTTTGCGAGGCTGACCAGAGGCCGGATCCGTAAGGGAGGGTGTTCACCAATGACCGGTCGTTATCGGGCTTCGGGCCGCGAGGCCGAGTATCAGGCGGGATCGGATGACCGGGTGTTGCGCAACCGCCTGGGGATTGCCGCGCCCGACGAAATGGACGAGGTGGAGATGTTCTTGCTGGAGAAGCTATACGAACAGTTGTTCGGGGATGCATTTCCGGATAGGCGGCTGACGGTGTCCGACCTCAAGGACTGGCACTATCGGTGGCTGGGCAATGTATATGACTGGGCCGGTGAGGAACGGAGCGTGAATCTGGCCAAGGACGATTTTCATTTTGCCGCCGCCGCGCAGATTCCCCGGTTGCTGGGTGGATTCCAGCGGGAGTGCCTGGATCGGTTCACTCCCTGGAATAGCCACTTCGAATCAGAGCCGGCGGAGGCAATTGCCATTACTCACGTCGAACTGATCCTGATTCATCCGTTTCGCGAGGGCAACGGCCGTTTGGCACGGTTGCTGGCCGACGTCATGGCGGTGCAGGCAGGCAACGGTTTGCTGGACTACGCCGAATGGGATCGTCAGAAGGGACGCTATTTTGCGGCGATTCAGCACGGGCTTGCGGGTGATTACGACCCTATGAAACGGCTAGTCACCGCTGCGCTTGCAGGGTGAACCGGCGTGGCGTTGCTGCCGAAGAGCATCGGTGCGAGGTGTGCCGAAAGGCTGGTATGCAAGGTCAGCGCGGGCGCACTGGGGCGAGCTTCAGATCGTATCGAGAGTGGCCCGCGTGGAGTTTTTTTTCGAGTTCCGGGATGCGCTGACCGGTTTCGATGGCAGTAGAACTGGCAACCGCACGACGGATAGCCGAGCGGGTAACGCGCAGCCCGGACGAGTCCGTTCGGCTTTTGGGCATCATTGCGGCCCCGTTCATCAAGATCCTCTAATGATAGCAGAATTGCTCGTCTAGGGCGGCATGGTCACGGTCCCGAACAGGCTCGGCAACCAGGCCAAGCCGTTTACCTGCGACAGGGCGATCAACGGACTCGCGTCGCTCAGGACGAGGCAAGCCATTCTTCCAGCGTGTCCATATCCTGCCGGGTTTCGTCTTCATCCAGGCGCGCATTTCGGGGACATTTCGGGGTCAGGTCTCGCTTGGTAGCATCCATCGGTGGATGAGCATTTCGGGGTCAGGTCTCGCTTGGTAGCATCCATCGGTGGATGAGGCGCTTTCAGCCTTGTCCCTGGCGGCCTGGTCCGGCCGACCCTGTTTAAAGTGCACCAAGTGGGTGTCCCGGAGAGTGCGTCCGTGGGCCACCACGTCCTCCCTCATGACTGGTGTCAGGCCCGGTTCAGGGGCGCCCCGGGCACGGCGGCGCATCTCTGGGGCAGGTCTCGCGTTATAGCATCCCTGTCGCCCCTTGGCTTTCGCCGGGATGCCCGGTCATGCTTCGCCGGAAATCCGGCGTCAGCAGCTTGCCGAGTGAAGGCAGGCGTCATGTGGTTCATGGGTCAGTAGACGATCACGCGGAGTCGATCCGGCACGCTGCGTCCCAGGCTTGACGAAACGTCATCAAATCCTCAGGGTGAGCGAGCACCACTTCCAGCATTCCTGTCAGCGCTTCCGAGAAGGAACCCGACTGGTCGCCGCCAAAACAATGTCCCAATTCGTGCAGATACGTGCTCAGCGCCTCCGGGCCTCGTTCGGCGCGAAACAGGCTAGGCATCAGTGCAACTGACGAAAGTCTGCGTCGAATCGTCCATCCTCGCGGGTTTTTCACCAGGTCCCGGCAGGGTTGGCTGACTGCCATACCCATCCAGACCGCCCGATCATGGGCCAGCACACGACAGGGCGGCAACGGGGCGGCCCCGAACCAACCCGGGAAAACGCGTTCGACAAAGGTTTCCAGCAGGCCGATCAACCGCCGTTCCTGTTCGGTAGGGGGCCGCGCCACACTGAAACCGTCGGCAGCCTCGCAGGCTGTCTCGAGCAAACCATATCCCAGGGTGGAGAATCCCTCCTGCACCAAACGATACTTGCGTCGCTGGCGACCCAGCCAGTCCAGGGCTTGGCGCCGACGATTGCGGGCGGCGATATCGGCGCGTTTGATCGGGGCTGCGCACAGGAGATGAGGAAAACGTTCGCGCCATCGCTCGGCGTGTTCCGGCGATCGACTGACCTGCTGAGCCAGGGTGCGGACCACCCGATGCCAGCTGTCGAAATCGTAGCGACGGCGCGGATATTGATACCACCAGCGCCTGAAGTACGGCAGCACCCGCATCGCCGCCTCGGGCGGCAGCCGCGCAGCGATATCTTCGACCACCCGAACCACATCCATGCGGAAGAAGTTGCTACGCTCCCGATCGTTCCAGCGGATTCGGTGCGAACAGACCACCAGCGGCAGTTCCAACGATCCGAGTGCCTGATAACCGGCAAACACGATGCCGGAACCAAGAGCTTCGCTGGTCTGCGGGAACCCCGGCGGCTTCGGGTGTTTGGAGCGCAGAAAAACCGCTCCTTCAGGACCGTTCCAGATCGGTTCCCCGAACAAGGGGTTGGATGCGGCAAAAAAGCTCAGGAAGGCACATTCAACGGTATCCCGATCGCTTGCCCGGAACGGCTCGATCCAGAGCGTCGTGTTGTCACGCCATGGCTCGTCCTGCCAAATGCGGTAAGCCAGCGAGATCAGATTGCGACCATCCACCCTGACGGATTCAGTGGTAACCTGCAATCGCCAGTCGCGGGATGCCAGTTCGATCTGCCAGTCGTGGTCACGCAAGGCGCAAAGCGCCGCGATCTTGAATCCTTCTCCGAAGTATCCGGCATATTCGCCGATGGCTTCGCGCTTGGTGGAAGCCCCGATATGCAGCAGCCAGTCGTGGCTGAACCCGACATCTTGCGCGTTCAATTGCAGGCGCCCGTCCTCGCACTGCCACGAAAAGCGCCGATGCCATTCGCGATGCCCGACAGCATCGTAGAAATTCTGCAGCAGATCCCGGAGCACTTTGAATTTCGACCAGTGGACGGGGTAGTCGAATATCAGGTGGAGGGGTACGACTTCAGAATCCAGAGATTTCTTGTGCTTCATGAGGTGCGTCCAATTGCAAGGTACATTCCATTTGGATCTGAAGCCAAGACTGCGGTCCAATCGAGCAGACGCGCATGAGGTCAATGCGCGCTGGTGAACGCCAGGACTGGCTTCCCGCGGCAGGAAGGAGCGGCAGGTGGGTGTCCCGGAGCTCACCGTACGGAGCTCACCATAGCCGGGGTGGGCATGCGCCGCACTGGCTGTGCCGAAGCGCGATGCGCCGGACAGGAGGGCTATGACCCGAACACCTCATCGAGATGATCGGCGGTGAGCACCCGCTCCGACCAGCGTAGCAGTGTGTCGGCGTCTGCCGATTCGATGCGCGCCCGTACCGGTTCCGGTAGCGGGCCGAATTTCAGTGTGAGCTGGCGAAGCAGCACGCGGGCCTCGCCCTGGCCAATGCCTTCCTCGATAAACCGCTCTGCAAATCGTGTCATCTTGGCCACCTCCTCGGGATATCGCTGGCGGTAGACGATGCGTTCATTCTCGTCCAGCGCCGCGTAGATGTCGATGAAATCCAGGTACTTGATCCGGCGCTCCGGGTCCGGCTCCAGCGTGGTCAGGCCGCGCATTGCCTGCGCGTAAACCTCGAGCTTCTCCTCCGGGCCGTAGGCCATGTTCGGCAGGTTCAGCCGCGCTACCAGGTTGGGGCTTTCGAAGTGCTCCCGGGCCGGAATCCGCGGGAGCGCGTAGGCCAGGAAGTGGAAGTTGAGGTAGGTGCCTGCATCCCCGCCAAGCGATAGCTTCGTGGGGAAATCGCCTCGGTGCAGGAACACCACCACCGGTACCACCCGTTGGGTGTTCATCAGTTCCGAGAGATCAAGGCAGTAGTGCGCGAGGCGATGGACGGGAAACCGTGCCGGTGGCGACTTCGTCAGGAATGGTAGGCGTCCAGGAATTCTTGCGGGGAGATCTGGGCCTGTTTGAGAAGGCCGGCCAGTGTGCCCGTCTTCAACTCGCGATGATTGGGCACGATGCAGCCTGAGGAGCCGCGGCGCATGACAATATGGCTGCCACGTGACGAATCACCGCAAAACCCAAATGTTGCAAGGCACGCACAACCTCAGCGCCTGAAACGATTGGGAGCTTAGGCACGTTCCGGAATTTCGAACGACGTTAGCGTGAAAATACGCCGCCCTAGAATCGTATGTCTATGATTTATCATCGTATTTTCATCCTTCGGGGTGCCTCGCGGCCGAGGGCATGACAGTTAGCGTGAAAGAACCTGACGTTGGGGCGAGCGAGATTCTGGCGTGACGCATGCCGGTGCGCAAATACCTGCTTGCGGGACTCGAAGAGCCTGTGTGGCGGCTCAGGTGGCGGTGAGATAGCCGTGCTTTTCCAGCATCTTCAGCCAGCGCGGCGCGTTGCGCTGCACGACGAGAGCCTCGTAATCGACGGTGCGGTCCTGGTAGGGGTCGCATGATTGAGCATGGCGTAGACGATGCGCAGGAGCTTGTGCGCCAGGGCCACGATGGAGCGCTTGTGTCCCTTGCGGATGGACAAGGCCGAAAACTTGTCCTTGAGCGCACAGCGGGTGCGGGAGGCGGCTTGCGCGAACTCGCACAGCAGGCGACGGACCCAGGCGTTGCCCTTGCGCGTGCGTCCGCTCTTGCGTTTACCGGCGCTCTCGTGGTTGCCGGGGCAGATGCCGACCCAGGAAGCCAGGCGTTCCGCGTTGCCGAAGCTCGCCATGTCGGTGCCGATTTCGACGAGCAGCATGGCGGCGCCAATGCGGTCGATGCCGGGCACGGTTTCCAGCAGGCACACCTGCGGTTCCCAGGGGCCAGACCCGCAAGCAGTTCCTGTTCGAAGCGGGCGATCATGGCCTCGAGGTACTCGATGTGCGCCAGAACCTCGTTGAGCACGAAGCGGTGCCTGGTGCTCAGTTCCTCCGGTTGCAGGGCTTCGAACAGTTCTTCGCGGGAAGCCCGCAGGCGGCCGGCGAGGTCGAGGATCGCGTGCATGGGGGCATCGGCGAGCAGGGCCTTGATCATGGCCCGTGCCGACGCGCCGTGTACGTCGGAGACCAGCACGTTCAGGCGAATCCCGGCATCGGTCAGCACCTTGTGCAGCCGGTTCTTCTCCGCGGCCAGCATCCCGACCAGCTTCTGGCGCTGCCGGGCGATCAGGCGCAGATGGCGGATCTCGGCCGGAGGAATGAACGAAGCCCGCAGCAGACCGGCACGGGCCAGCGTGGCCAGCCACTGGGCATCGGAGAGGTCGGTCTTGCGGCCAGGCACGTTTCGGGCGTGACGGGCATTGACCACCCAGGCCATGACGCCCACACGCTCAAGGGCCGCATAGGGGCTCTTCCAGTAGATCCCAGTGCTCTCCATCACCACGACCTCGGGGTCAAACCCGCGAACCCACTCGGCCAACGCCCGCCGATCGCGCTTGAAACCACCAAACTCCCGGTGCTCCACCGCCACACTGCCATCGGGCTGCTCGATCAGCGCACAGGCCGTGATCTTGCTCTGGTGCACATCCAGACCGACAACGCGCCGGTGAATCGGGGTAATGTCCATGCTGACCTCCTCGGGCAAACGCACTATCCTTCACGATGTGCTGTCGCCAAGGGCGCCGTCCTTCAACGGCCTGTCGGGACTCGACGGCTCTTTTTTAGCGTGCGCTGTCCATGACCCTTCCAGGCCATGCCAGGCAATCCGGGGTACGAGTGAAGGGCAGCGGGTCGAGTTAGCGTGCGCGGTCAGGCGCCATCAAGAATTATCGCGACCTCAGCCCGACGCGACAGCACGCCCATTATCTTTCATCATCGGGGGTGCCGCGCGCCCGGCGGCATGACAGTTAGCGTGAAAGTCACGGCCTGTCTCGTGTCCCGGGCGACCCGTAGGGCGGAAAAGCGCAGCGTCATCCGCCGCTCGGCGTTCGCGCCTCCCCGGCGCCTGCGGCGACCCGGGCGCCGGATGGCGGATGACGGCCTTCGGCCTCTTCCGCCCTACGCCTCTTTCATCATCGGGGGTGGCTGTCCGCACCATGACAGTTAGCAAGGGACGCCCCGTCCCAGAAAAGGGGAATTCCTCCAGGTAAAGCTCGGTGGCCTCGCGCAGATTGGCCAGGGCTTCCTCGACGCTCTCGCCTTGAGTGGTCGTGCCCGTCTCAGGGTTGAAGGCCACATAGCCTCCTTCCGGAGCCGGGGTCAACACAGCTGAGAATTCCATACTATTTCTCCACAGTTCGGGGGCTGGGGGCAGAACCACTACCTGTCCAACCGCAAATCTGCCCACGCTGCATCCTCCTCGCGCTTCAGCCAGTCGTCGGCGAGGGCCGGCGCGGCAAGCAACGCGGTCTCATCGGAGAGTGGTGCCAACAAGGTCAGTAGCGCGCGACCTGCCGGTAGCCGGCCCTTGGGATCTACGGGGCGGACCCGGCCCTCGCGGTCGATTTCTACTTCAATGGTCGTCAGCATCTTCGTGCAGTCCACTCAGGACATCCAACTGCACGTAGCTTATCACTCAGGACGAGGCGAGCCATTTTTCCGGCGGGTTGAGCACGGTCGCCGCTGCTGGCGCCTCGCTGGCCGCGATCCACGAGCGCCAGCCCTTGTTCACGCTGGAGCACCGGAGTATTCTGACCACATGGTCATTTTGAGGGATTTCGCATGCGCCGTGTGCAGGCAACCGAGGCCAAGGCCAAGTTTTCCGGCCTGCTGGCAGCCGTGGAGGCGGGCGAGACGGTCGCGATCATGCGCCGTGGCCGGGTGATTGCCCGCCTGGTGCCCGACGCACCCACGCCGGCGGCCGACGCCTTTCGCCCGCTGTGGGATGAGCAGGACGAAATCGACCTGGTCGCACCGGCGGATGTGCCCCCAGAGCCGGTGAGCCGCCTGTAGGATGCGTTACCTGCTCGATACCAACGTTTTCATCGCTGCCATGAAGGGCGTGGACTCCGTGCGTCGACGGCTCGAGCAGCTGCCGCTGAGCGACCTGCTGCTATCCCCGGTGGTCCTTGGCGAACTCGAGCTTGGGGTTCAAAAGAGCGCGCATCGCGAGAAAAACGCGGCGCGGCTGGCGGCACTGGTGGAGCAGATCGAGCTGGTTCCCCTCAATGGCGAAGTCAGTCGGCAGTACGGCCGGATCAGGGCGCAGCTGGAGAGTGGGGGCACCCCCATCGGCGCGAACGATTACTGGATTGCCGCGCAAGCCCTCGCACTGGGGGCCGTGGTGGTGACGGACGACCAGTCGGAGTTCACTCGTGTCCCGGGCCTGATCACCGAGAACTGGCTGGGCAGGGTGTAGGGTCGCAACGCTGCTGGAAGAAACCTCGAGGATCAGGTCTTGCCTTGAGCGGAAGCAGCCCGTTATTCGCCGACACGCTGCAGCACGGTGCGGATTACTTCGGGGGCAGGAAAATAAAGGGGGGTCAGGTCTCGCCTTGTAGCATGCTACGGAAAATAACACGCGCGACTCCGGGGTCAGGTCTCGCCTTGTAGCACACCCGGCAGCTTGCGGATGTTATCAGGCGAGACCTGAGCCCATCCGCAGGGCCCCTGTCACCTTGGCGTAAAACCGGATTTTGTTGTTGCCTTCCGCGCGGCGTTTCTCTACCATGAAACCGGATTTTGTTGTGGGAGACGAATGCATGAGGCCGTCTGAAGCCTTGGCCTCGAACCGTGCCGCGATCCGGCACGTGGTCGAGTCCCACCGTGCCCGGAATGCCCGGGTCTTCGGCTCCGTGCTGCGCGGCCAGGACACCGACAGCAGCGACCTCGACATCCTCATCGACCCGACGCCGGAAACGACACTGTTCGATATCAGCGCGATCCGCGTGGAGCTGCGCAAGCTACTGGGCGTGCCTGTGGACGTGTTGACGCCAAATGCGTTGCCGGACAAGTTCCGCGCTGCCGTGCTGGCGGAGGCCAGTCCCGTATGACCCGCGATCCTCAGCGACTGCCCGACTACCTGGGGCACATCCTTGAAGCCATCGAGCGCATCCGCTCCTACGTTGAAGATGTTGACGAAATTGGCTTCTTGTCCAGCAAGATGATTCAGGATGCCGTGATTCGCAACCTGGAAGTGATCGGCGAAGCCAGCCGCAATATCGAGCGAGTTCACCCGGAGTTTGCAGCCGCACACCCTGAACTTCCGTTGACGCTCGCCAATGACATGCGTAACACCTTGGCACATGGCTACTTCAAAGTGGACTTGGAAATCGTCTGGAAGACGATTCAGGCCGACCTGCCCGATCTGCACGCGCAAATCACCGCGGTGAGCGCGACGCTACCCCGCAACCCCGATGACGAAGGGATGGAACCTCGGGCCAGTCGGTCGCCGACATGATCCGGGCAGTGCTGGATGCTCCCGGTAGGAAATCTGCCGAATGGTCAGCGTTGTGCTTCGCCAGCATGGAGACGCATTGATCCATGCCCGCCAACATCCTGAACCTCCCCGACTTCAAAGTGCAGCGGGTCGAGGAAGCCGACCACGACTATCACGTCTACGCCGAAGTCTCGAACCCTCCAGGTGGTGTCTGCACGGCCTGCGGCTCTGATCATCTGATCGGCCACGGGCGCAACGAGCAGGTGATCCGCGACGTGCCCACCCACGGCAAGCGTCTTGCGATCTACGTGGACACCCGCCGCTGGCGGTGCCAGTCTTGCGGCAAGACCTTCATGCAGGCAGTGCCCGCCGTCAACGCCAAGCGCGAAATGACCGATCGGCTGGTGCGCTGGATCGGTCAGCAGAGCTTGAAGCGGACGTTTGCCAGCATCGCGGGCGATACCGGCCTCGATGAGAAGACCATCCGCAACATCTTCCGCGACTACATCAACGCGCTGGAATCCGAATTCCGCTTCGAGACGCCGCAGTGGATGGCAATTGACGAAATCCACATCATCAACAAGCCCCGTTGCGTCGTCTCGAGCATCCAAAACAACACCATCGTGGACCTGCTCCACAACCGGAACAAGGACACGGTGGCCAAGTACCTGTGCAAGATTCCGAACCGGGACAAGGTGCAGTACGTGGCGATCGATATGCGGACGCCGTACCGCGATGCGGTGAGCGCGGAGCTGCCAGAAGCTAGCATCATCATCGACAAGTTCCACGTTGTCCGCATGGCGAATGAAGCCGTGGAAAAGGTCAGGAAGAGCCTGCGTGAGCAACTGACGCCCCAGCAGCGACGGGGCTTGATGCATGACCGTTTCGTGCTTTTGAAGCGCGAGCGCGATCTGGACGACAAGGAAGCGCTGCTGCTCGATGGTTGGACGAAGAACTACCCCGAGTTGGGAGCCGCGTACAGGCTCAAGGAAGATTTCTACGCCGTCTATGAAGGGTCAGATAGCCCCGAGGCCGCCCTGGCGGCCTATGAGGCTTGGAAGAAGGCCGTGGTGCCCGAGGTGCGGGACGCCTTCGACGATCTGATGCGGGCCTTCACCAACTGGCAGCCCTTCATCCTCAACTACTTCGAGCACCGCGTCACAAATGCCTACACCGAGAGCCTGAACCGCCTAAGCCGCGTTGTGAACCTACTGGGGCGGGGCTATAGCTTTGAGGCGCTGCGGGCCAAGATTCTGTTCACCAAGGGTGCACACAAGCACAAGCTCAGTTGCCGGAAGTTCGAGCGGCGGCGTGAGCCTGAGCCGGAACTGGCTGCCGCAGAGAAAGCGGCGAGAGTTGGACTGCCAGAGACCTACGACCCACACAAGCACGAGAAGCCGCAGAAGAACTACGGGGCCGACCTAAACACGCTGATCGAGCTGCTGGAATCCGGGCGGCTGTGACCTTTCAAACACAGCCAAACCCGGATAGCCTGCGTATTCCGCGGAAGTTGGCCACCCATTCCGCGCGAAGCAGGCCGGGGATTCCACGCGAAGCCGGCCACCCGTTCCGGGGATGCCGGCCACCCGTGCATCGGAGCGAAGCGACGCGGGTTAGGCATTGTTACTGGAACCGTGTGCTCGGGGTCAAGCGGTCGTTGCGGCGCGGCGTTTGCGCATGGATTCTCCTTTCAGGGTGATGCGGTAGGCGTTTTGGACCAGACGGTCCAGGATGGCGTCGGCGAGGGTGGGGTCGCCGATGGCGTCATGCCAGGGGGGCACTTGGGGGTCAGGTCTCGCCTTGCAGCGTTACTCGCCGACGCGCTGCAGCACGGTGCGGATCACCTCGGGGGCGATGCGGAACTCCGCGGCGTGCAAAAGGGCGAACAGCTCGCGCGCCGACGGGATCAGGCCCCGCTGTTTGGCAAGTCCGATGATGGCGGCGGTGCCCGCAACCCGGAGGCCGCGTTCCTGGGCGATCGCCCGGCCTGCGCGTTCGTCCATCAGTAGCAGCGTGGGGCCATCATGCGCCAACGCGATCCGGATGCAGGCGGATTCGCCTTCGTCCAGCTCGGGCAACGCGGGGGTTCCGGGGCCCGGTCCCGCTATATCCAGCCAGCCTGCGCTCAAAGCCTGGGTGATCGCGTCTTCGCCAGGCAAGTCCAGGCCCGGGAGTACCTCGCGGTATACCTCCGGTGGCATGGTCACGGTCCCGAACAGGCTCGGCAACCAGGCCAAGCCGTTTACCCGCGACAGGGCGATCAACGGACTCGCGTCGCTCAGGACGAGGCGAGCCATTCTTCCAGCGTGTCCATGTCCTGCCGGGTTTCGTCTTCATCGAGGCGCACCACCGGCACGCCAATTCGCGACAGGTGGGCGGCAAACGTCGCAACGGGCATCTGGGCCAGATGCGCTGCCCGCACCAGGGACAGGTGCCCCTCACGGAACAAGACGGTGGCCAGCGCGGGCCGAACGCCTTTCCCCTGCAGCAGGCCCGTTTGCTCCAGACCCACCAACACCGCGTCGGGACGGTCGCGGTTCATGACCACCACCATGTCCTTGCGCGCCTTGCGCAGGGCTTCACTGGGATTGTTTTTCAGGCCGCTCACATTGACGACTTCCATTCCCATGTCTCCTGGGAAGCTTGCATGGCTACATGATAGAGGAATGCCGGAGTCTGACAAGCAGCAAGAACGGGGTCACCCATTAGCCGCTTCCGGTCAACTGGCAACACCGTCCCTCGAAGCCGCGAGGCCTCTCGATCAGGTTTCCGGTCAGCCCGACAAGCCGCCGTTTACGATGAGCTTCGGGGTCAGGTCTCGCCTTGTAGCACGTGGCTGGCACCGGCATGGCGCCAGATCGGCTGCGCCGGCACACGACGATACGCTGGCAAGGGCGTTACGCCCCGAGCACATCTTCAAGCTGGTCGGCGGTGAGCACCCGCTCCGACCAGCGTAGCAGTGTGTCGGCGTCTGCCGATTCGATGCGCGCCCGTACCGGGTCCGGCAGCGGGCCGAACTTCAGTGTGAGCTGGCGAAGCAGCACGCGTGCCTCGCCCTGGCCAATGCCCTCCTCCCGGCCCTCGTCCCGGCCTTTCTCCAGGAAACGCTCTGCAAATCGTGTCATCTCTGCCACCTCCTCGGGGTACCGCTGGCGGTAGACGATGCGTTCATTCTCGTCCAGCGCAGAGAATAAAAATCGCAGATTCAGCGAGGGATAACGACGGGAGGAGAAAGCGCGAGCCGTTCCGCGCGGTGTGCAAAACGCCGGTCGTCGAAGCTCAGGAACTCCTTGCAGTGGGCGCTCGCGGCAAGGTGCAGGGCGTCCGCGAAATCCAAGCCTTCGTGATGCCAGTCCAGTGCGGTCTCGACGTGTTCCCGTCCTCCCACCACGACGTGCGACAGGCCCAGCAGGTGCCGGACGACGCGAATGAAATCCGCTGCCTCGAAACGGTAGAAGGCGCGCAATACCCATTCGAGTTCAAGGACTACCGTCATGGGCACGTACAGGCTGGGCGATTCCACCAGGATTCTCCGGGCGACCGGCCTTTGGGATGCAGCCTCCGGATCGTGCGGATCCTCGACGTAGAACCGAGCGAGGATATTCGTGTCAATCGCGATCATCTGCGTTGGCTTCTCTCATCGCCGTGGCCACGTCGAATTCGGCCAGCCGGCGTGTGCCCGGCCGTTCGCACACCAGCATTCCGAACCCGTCTTCGGCCCGCGTGGGTGTCATTCTTCGCTTCACCTCGGCTCGAATCACGTTGCCTTCAAGGTGAAATTCCAGCTGACAGCCCGGCCCGATACCCAGCGACCGGCGGATGCTGGCGGGAATCACGACTTGCCCTTTGTCCGAAACGGTGGCGGTTGTCATGCGATTTCGTGGCCTCTTACCAAGTAAGACGAATCTAGCATAGCAGCTCGTGCGCGACCACGTCTTCTTTCACGGTGACGTACCAAGTGGGTGTCCCGGAGAGTGCGGCCGATTTCTACTTCAATGGTCGTCAGCATCTTCGGGTAATCCACTCAGGGCGGCCAACTCTTGGAGTCCCCGCACGCAAGTCTGGATGAAAGCCAGCTTTTTCTCGATCAGGGCGGTGTCCATCAGGCGAAACCGGCCCGACGGTACTCGGTCAGGTAGGGCAGGAGATCGAAATAGTCGTTTCGGGCCCGGACCTCGAACGCGATGCGACGGTTCGGGTTTCGGTCGACCAGCAGGATGCCGTTGCGCAGTACGCGGTGGATGAGGTCGGGTGGGGCGGTGTCCATGGCCACGAGATCGACGGGGCGTCCCAGCGCGTCTTCCAGGTCGAGTTGCAGCCGGGCGAGCGGGCCGTGCAGCGTGTCTTCATTAGCCTGCTCAAGGAGCACTGCGAGGTCGATATCGCTGGTGGCGGTCGCCGCGCCGCGCGCCACGCTGCCGAACAAGTAGGCGCAAGCCAGGCCCGGCTGTCGGTCCAGCAGAGCTCGCAGTTGTTCGATCAACGGGTTGTCCATGGCCAATACGCCCATGCCGGCATTGTTGGCGGCTGATTGCGAGGCCGCAAGTGGCGCGCGCCGGCCGAACTCCTCTTCCCGGGCGGCAGGTGTGTGCCCCGGAATTCGGTGCCGGAGTTCCGGTGAACAGCGCTGGCTCCGGGGGCTGTCCATTGGCAACACAAGTCTCAGGATTGTACACTCTGTACAAAATAGACGTGAGGGCTCAGCCATGCGCACCGTGACCGCAACGGAAGCCAAACAAGGACTCGCCGGAGTCATCGAAGCGGCCCGCAAGGAGCCGGTGATCATCCAGCGACAGAAGCGCGATGTCGCTGTGGTGCTGTCTCCGGCCGAGTACCAACGCCTGGTGCGTCTGAACGCCGACGAATTTCAGCGTTTTTGCGATCAAGTCGGCGGAAAGGCCGAAGCGGCCGGACTGACCCAGGAGAAACTCGACCAGTTACTGGCCGATGCCTGACTCTGGGGTCGCGAACGCCTGGGTTCTGGATACCAACCTGCTGATCAGTCGTCTGCTGGTACCTTCCGGCACCGCGGCGAAGGCGGTGGATCACGCACTCGGCCGCGGCATCCTCCTGGCGTCCGAGGCCACGCTGCAGGAACTCGTCACGGTGCTTGGTCGGTCGAAGTTCGATTCCTACGTGAGCCGCGAGGATCGCCAGCAGTTCATTCGTCTTCTCGGCGGCATCGCTCGCGTGGTTTCCATTTCCGCTCCGATCCGGGCGTGCCGCGATCCCAGGGACGATAAGTTCCTCGAACTCGCGGTCCACGGCGAGGCCCGGACCATCATCACCGGGGATGCCGACCTGCTGGATCTCGACCCGTTCCATGGCATACGCATCGTGAGGCCTGCTGATTTCCTGCGGATGCACGAGGGATAGGGCGGGAAGCAGCATCACTGGGGGCACTGGGGTCAGGTCTCGCCTTGTAGCATGCCTGTGCGTCCCCGGCTTTCGCCGGGATGGCCGGTCATGCTGGCCGGAAGTCCGGCATCAGCGGCTTGCCACGTGAAGGCAGGCGTCATGTGGTTCATGGGGTCGGTAGAGGATTGCGTGGAATCGATTCAGCACGCTAAACCCCGAATCTGGCGAAACGTCATCAGACCTCAGGGTGATCGAGCACCACTTCCAGCATTTCTGTCAGGGACGGAGCGGCAGGTGGGTGTCCCGGAGTTCAGCGCAGTCCGCGTGGGTGGTTTCTGGCTTTGGCGCTAGGCGGGCGCCGATAGCGGAGTCATTGAAACGATCGTAGCCAATGCCTAACATGTCATCAATGACTGCAGAAGCTGCAATGGGGGCATGCCGTGGCGACAATGACCATCCGTAACCTCGATGAAAAGGTCAAGGCACGATTGCGGGTTCAGGCCGCAATGCACGGCCGTTCCATGGAAGATGAGGCCCGGGACATCCTGCGCGCCGCGTTGTCCGCGGTGCCTGATGACGGACATACGCTGATCGGTGCGATTCGCAGTCGGATCGAACCTCTGGGCGGGGTTGAGCTCGAACCGCCGGAACGGGAGCCCATTCGCAGGCCCGTTGATCTCGGAACAGCATTTGGGGGTCAGGTCTCGCCTTGTAGCATGCCTGCGGGTCCCCGGCTTTCGCCGGGATGGCCGGTCATGCTGGCCGGAAGTCCGGCATCAGCGGCTTACCGAGTGATGGCAGGCGACAAGCGTTACCAGGCGATACCTGACCCCATCCAGCATGCATCCGGCAGATTCTGGTTGCCGCCACTTCGGGATACCGCTCGCGCTGGGGTCAGTGCGCGACGCGATCCTTCTGGTCCAGGTACTCGCGCAGTGCATCGCTCACTACCGTGTTCAGGTTCAGGCCCCTGCGCCGGGCGAAGAGCATGGCCCGCCGGTGCAAATCGGGCCCGGGGCGTACGTTGAAACTGCCCTTGAGTGGCTCGTCGGGGGTGCGTCCCTGTTCGGCACACAGCGCAAGGTAGTCGTCCACGGCCTCGTGGAAGGCTTGCTTCAGGCTCCTCGCGTCGGTTCCCTCGTAAGTGACCAGGTCGCGGATGAACTCCAGGCGGCCATGAAACACCTCGTCTTCGTCGCTGAAGTCGACCGAGCCCAGGTAACCCTTGTATTCGAGCATGGTGGTCATACCAGACCCTCCTCCTTCAGAACCCGCAGCAACGCCGCCATGGCATACCGCTTCACGACATTGCCCGGGTGGGGTTTGTGCAACGAGATCGTTGGCGCAGTCGCGTGTACGAATCGTCGTCGGGAGCCGCCCGTGCTACCTGCAGTAGCCTGTGTGTAATCCAGGGCTTCCAGCAAGCGGACCAACTCGTCCCAGGTGAAATCGCTCGGCTGCTCCCGGAACCTTGCGATCAGTTTCTCGGCCCGACTCATGGCGTGGCACCGCTCCGTGGTTACCGCTGATGCCAAGTATGCGCGGTTCTGACGAGCCCCCGCAACTATTCTCAGTTGCGGGGGCTGCAGCACTGGGGTCACCGGCAGCCGATCCCGCATCTCGGGGATCAGGTCTCGCCTTGTCACACGCGACGCGGCAAATGACCGCGGGTTTCGCTTGGCGCTTACAGGGGCGCCGATGGGGAGGCCGCGTTCATGGGCGCTGAGCGTACTGCATGGACGCATGTAGGGCGGCCGAGAATCGCTCGAAATCGCCCAAGTGGTGATCAAGGATATCCCGAAGCTTGTCTGTATTCACGGTTTGATATCCGTGGACGAGAATATTGCGTAACCCTGCCATGGCGGCCAGCGTCTCACCCAGTTCACGGTCGATGACGTGGTCCTCGGCTAGCATTGTGAACAAGGCACGGTTGGTTTCGGGTTCACCCAGGCGCCGCGCCGAAACCCAGTGCGACGCGGCATCAAGGGCCGCCTGGATTGCAAGCTGCAGGGTGTGTTCCACGAAGCGCCGTTCCCGGACGTCGATGGCGAGGCGTTCTGGGTCGGCCAACTCTTTGAGTTCCCGCACGCAGGTCTGGATGAAAGCCAGCTTTTTCTCGATCAGGGCGGTGTCCATCAGGCGAAACCAGCCCGGCGATATTCGTGCAGGTAGGGCAGCAGATCGAAATAGTCGTTGCGGGCGCGCACCTCAAAGGCGATGCGGCGGTTCGGGTTTCGGTCCACGAGAAGAATGCCGTCGCGCAGCACGCGGTGGATGAGGTCGGGCGGGGCGTTCTCGATGGCCACGAGGTCCACCGGCCGGCCCAGCGCATCCTCCAGGTCGAGTCGCAGTCCGGCGAGTGGGCCGCGCAGCGTGTCTGCCGTGGGCTGCTCGAAGAGCACAGCGAGATCGATGTCGCTGGAGGCGGTCGCGTCGCCCCGCGCCATGCTGCCAAAAAGGTACGCGCAGGCCAGGCCTGGCTGTCGGTCCAGCAGGACGCGCAGCTGTCCAACCAAGCGGTCGTCTGCGGCCGATATACCCATGCGCGCATTGTCGAATGCGTTATTCCAAGGATGCAAGCGACGATACCTCGCGTGCAGATCCAGCGGGCCTCTGAGGTGGCCCGGTTCGAGCCTGCGCCCTACCGAAGGCTGGAGGGTGACGGGTGTCAGCCCTGGGACGCAACGGGTTGGGGAACAGGGGGCTCTTCCCATTTATCGCAAATCGGGAAGAGTCCCCGTTTGCCCATGAGAAGCAAAATGAAACTCGAAGTTGCATTGTGCTTCTCAGCGCCGTAGCGTTGCCTTCATGCGTACTCTGGGGTCAGGTCTCGCCTTGTAACATGATTGCGGGACCCCGGCTTTCGCCGGGATGGCCGGTCATGCTTGCCGGAAGTCCGGCATCAACAGCTTGCCACGTGAAGGCAGGCGTCATGTGGTTCATGGGGTCGTTAGATGATCGCGTGGAATCGATCCAGCACGCTGCGCCCCGAATCTGGCGAAACGTCATCAGATCTCAGGGTGATCGAGCACCACTTCCAGCATTTCTGTCAGGGAAGAAGCGGCAGGTGGGGTCCCGGAGCTCAGCGCAGTCGGCGTGGGTGGTGTCTGCCATTGGTGCCAGGCAGGCGCCGATAGCGGAGTCGTTGAAACGATCGTAGCCGATGCCTAACATGTCATCAATGACTGCAGAAGCTGCAATGGAGGCATGCCGTGGCGACAATGACCATCCGCAACCTCGATGAAAAGCTCAAGGCACGATTGAGGGTTCAGGCCGCAATGCACGGCCGTTCCATGGAAGATGAGGCCCGGGACATCCTGCGCGCCGCGTTGTCCGCGGTGCCTGATGACGGACATACGCTGATCGGCGCGATTCGCAGTCGGATCGAACCTCTGGGCGGCATTGATCTTGTTAATCCGTGGATGAACGTTCCGTAATTCCTTCTCCAGCGAATCCGGAGTCACGAACCCGGGTTCAAACCCGGGGTCAGGTCTCGCCTTGTAGCACGCTACGCGGCAAATGACCGGGGTTCTACTAGCGCTTACACCCCTGGCTCGAATGGCTCGGTTTGTGCCCACGTCTTTCATGCGCCTAAACTATGCGCATTCTTCATGTGTGACGGATTCATCATGCCGAACTCCACGAGGGGCTCCCATACCTCCAAGCGGGCCGTGAACCTGAGCATCGACGCCGAGCTGCTGGCGGAGGCGCGCCGGTTCGGACTCAATCTGTCCGGATTGTTGGAGGAGCGCCTGTCGGGGGCGGTGCGCGAGCAACGGCGCAAGCTGTGGTTGGCGGAGAACACCGGGGCCATCGAGGATTACAACTCCCGAATCGATGCGCGTGGCAGCTATGCTGACCGCGTGCGGCGCTTTTGATGCGCCAGTTCGACGTCCTGCACAATCCGAATTCGGAGACCGCTTCGTGGGCACCGTACCTTCTGGTGCTTCAAAGTGATCTGCTCGGCCAGTTGCGCACCACGGTGGTCGCTCCCCTGGTGCGGCCGGCCGATTTCGGCAGGCCGGCGCAGGTGTTGAACCCGGTGTTCGAAGTGCGAGGCGAGCCATTGGTGCTCTCCACCGCCGAGCTCGCCGGTGTCTCCGCGCCGATACTGGGCGAGACGGTGGCTTCGCTGGCCGGCCAGCGCAACGAAATCATCGCAGCCATCGACCTCTTGTTCACGGGAATTTGACCCCCCCGAACCGGGCCATGTACCCCGGGGTCAGGTCTCGCCCGGTAGCATTCGGCGGGCGATGGTGGCTCACGCCATGCTGGGATCGATCCCGGCTGCAAGCTGGAGCAGCCCGCCGTCGGCTGAAAGCAGACGTGCGCCGAAGCGCATGGCGAGTACGACATAGATGAGGTCATATACGGGGTGGTTGTGCAGAATCGCCAGGGAAAGTGCTTCGGTCGCCAGATTTGCGTCTGGCTCGAAGGCATCGACCAGGCTCAGCGCTTCCTCCAGACGGGTCAGCGCCGTATTCTTGTCGATGACGCCGGCGCGCGTGTATTTCCAGAGAGTGTTCGCCACTTCGCCATGAAAAAGTGCCGGGGCCAGCACCATTTGGCTGGTTTCCAGCCGGTCAATGAACTCGCCCGATCGCTCGGTGCGCATGACCATGTGCACCGCCGCCGATGCGTCGAGTACGGTTCGCACGAGGTCAGCGTCCCCGGTCTTCGCGGATGAGAGCCTCGGGCGAGGGCTCGGCGGGCGTAACCATTTCGGTTAGGTTGCGTTTGATCTCCGTGAGAACACGCTGCCGAGTTTGGGATTGTTCCGCCGTCTTGCCGCGCAACTCGACCAGTGCCTGTTGCGCGAGGCTGCGCTGGGCTCGTTCGGCCCGGAACGCCAGGGCCTGGTACACGTCATCCGGCAGGTTGCGGATTTGCAGGGTAGGCATGTTCGACCTCGGTCTGCAGCATAGTGCATGCATTATGCTGCAGACCGAGGTCAGGTTCAATGCTCTGCGGACACCCGCGCATCGATAGGGGTAGGTGGCGCCTTGCGGCATTGAGTTGGGTTTCCCCGACGTCGGTGTCGAGGTGCTCCAGGTCGGCCCGCTCCTTCGGCTTCCGCGTAGGGCGGAAGAGGCCGAAGGCCGTCATCCGCCATCCCCACGCCGGGGTTGCCGCGGGCGCGGGGGCGCTCCGAACGCCGCACGGCGGATGACGCTGCGCTCTTCCACCCTACACGTCGAAACACCTCGTCTTCGTCGCTGTAGTCGCGCGAGTTCCCTGGGTCAGGTCTCGCTTGGTAGCATCCGCAAACTGCCGGATGTGCTACAAGGCGAGACCTGACCCCCCCCCGCGTCAGTTATGCGCAATGCCTCGCTCCGAGCAAGCCGGAGGGCGGCGACGCTGCAGACGAATGGTGTTCTCGGCCTTCCGGCAGTACAGTACGAATGTAATGCAATGCTTGCCGGAAGACGACCATGCCCGCCATCGCGAGAATTACCGCCAAAGGCCAGACGACCATTCCGAAGCAGGTGCGCGCTGCCTTGCATGTCGCACCCGGCGACCTCATCGCATGGGAGATCCATCCTGATGGGACTGCGTCGGTGCGGCGCGTGCAGCCTCTGGACGTGGACTACCTGCGCGCCCTCGAAGCAACCCTGTCCGAGTGGTCCAGCCCGGCCGATGAGGAAGCTTACCGTGACCTATGACCGCTTCACGGTCGTGCGCGTGCCGTTTCCGTTCACCGATCGCAGCGCTGTCAAGAACCGCCCGGCCCTGGTGCTTTCGGATGCCGCGGCCTTTAGCGCGACCGCTGGGCACTCGGTGATGGCGATGATTACTTCGAAGGGCAACGCACCCTGGCCACTCGATTGCTCAATCAGCGAACTTGACGCCGCCGGCCTGCCGGCGCCGTCCGTGGTGCGCTTCAAGCTGTTTACCCTCGATCACCGCCTGATTCGGAGCACCCTGGGCCAACTCGCCGAGGCCGACCGTGCAACCGTGCGCAGCGCATTGAAGCGCTTGCTGGGCGGCGCCGCGTAAGGGCTCCGTCGTTGGGGTCAGGTCTCGTCTGACAGCATCCTGCGGCGTACGATCCGCCCGACCGTTGCCGGGTGGAGGCCGAAGTGCTCCCCGATCTGCCGGTAGCTGTAGGCGCCGGTGTCGTGGGCTGCGGCGATCGCGGTGTCGCGATCCGGGCTGTTGGCAGCGATGCTCTCCAGTGAAGGGGCCGGTGCTCGCCGTTGCTGCTGCGGGATGCCCAGTGGGTCGCCGCGCACCTCGGCCCGCCCTTGCATCGACTCCACGAACGCCTCGTCGCCAAGGTAGATCTGGCTTCGGAGTCCGTCCCAGGGGTTCGTGCCGATGCCGTCCGCGACGAAGGCTTGGTAATGCGCCTGCGCCCGTTTGCGTTGCCGGCCGAAGGCGGACAGCAGTGCATCGGTGGTGAGCCAGGCGGGCCGAGGCGCGGCCCCGATCGTCGCGTTGTAGCTGCTCCAGGCCCATTCGTTGGGCTGCGCCACCAGGCCCGCCCGCACCGGATTGAGCACCACATATCGCGCCAGTTCCAGCAGGTAGCTTTCGCGTTCCACGAGGATGGCCTTGAATCGGCCCTGGAACACGTGGCCGGCGCGGCCGTGGCGCCGATTGGATGCCTGCGTGTACACGCCATTGAGGTGGCGCATCCCTCGGGATAGATTCGCCTCCGGTGTTTCAGCCAGGATGTGGTAGTGGTTGGTCATCAGACAGTAGGCGTGGCACAGCCAGCGGAACCGCGTGACGACCTCGCCGAGAATCTCCAGGAATCGCTGGCGATCCGCGTCGTCCTCGTAGATGTTCTCCCGCCGGTCGCCCCGCGAGGTGACGTGATACAGGGCTCCGGGGAACTCGATGCGTAACGGTCTCGCCATGGTGGGAAAGGATAGCGCGGGAAGGTGGGATGCTACCAGGCGAGACCTGACCCCGTCGGTTTCAGAACTGTTCCACACGCAGCGCCGGCTTCAGTGCCTTGAACGACTCCTCGACCGCCCAGCGCTGCTGGTACAGGTCCTTGAACAGGTGGGCGGGAAAGGCTTCGGCATCAAGCAGGCTGGTGGCGAGCACTTCGGTGGTTCCCCCGGGCAGCGACACCCGCACCAGACGCAGGCGCAGGGGTGCGGCGGAGATCCCGAGCTGGGCGCAGTCGCGTCTCGGCCCCGCGTTGGCGCGCCACTCGATGATCGCGTCGTGGGCACCGGACTTCAGGAACTCGATCACCTCGGTGCAGAAGTTCAGCGTCAGCCGGGCGCAGAAGGCGCGGTCGAGATGGCGGTGCAGCGCGAACAGCGCGAACGAAGGAAAGCCGCGGTCATAGAGCATCAGGTCGGTCGACGCCCGTTCTTCGAGCAGCCGTTCCGCGAGGAAACGCTCGCCCATGTAGCTGGGGGACAGCTCGCCGCCGAGCGGAATGCCATTGCTCGCATCAAAGTGGCTGACGTACAGCGCCATCGGGCGCTCGGTTGCGGTCTGGTTGCCCTGGGTGCCAAAGGTTTCGGCCAATTCGGGATCCAGCGGCAGGCGGATCTTGGTGCCATCCACCGCCACCAGCCGGTACCCCATCCAGCGACTGCCGGGCACCTGCTCTGTGAACCAGCCCGCCACCCGTTGTTGCAGTTCGATCAGGGCCTCGTAGGGAAACTTCCGATAGGCCTTGGACAAGGCCTGCTTCGTGACGCCCAGCGGCACGCCCTTGAGACCCAGCCCCTGGCACAGGGCATCGGCGCCATGGCGCAGCGAGACGATCGGGCCCGAGAGCAGCGATAGGGCCACGCGTTCGAAGGTCAGGGTGCGTTGGCGGGAGAAGTCGGTGGGCTGGTAGCGGTGTCCGGCGACGAATTCCGGGTCGTTCAGGGTCGATCGAATGTTATCAAGAACCATTCTCATATAAGAAACTCGGTCCCGCCAGTGCAGTCAAGGCCTCTTTCCGGAATTCACGCATCATTCTTCTCCATGTGTCCTGGGGTTGACGATGTGGAAATTATAACAAAAACAGATGCCTATTGCCTAAGTTCACGACATTGGACGAAAGGGGCGGCAACAGATAGGCCGGAGCTACGGCGGTGGTAACCTGTCCTCTACTCTACCCGTCGGTGCATCGGTCCCACTGAAAACCCAGCCTTTCGCGAGATTCTCATCCCATCGCCTGTCTGATGCCCCTTGTCTCTGTAACGCTGGAGCGGCTTGCTGTCGGAGCCCGATGCCTGGATACTGCGCGGACAACTTCCCACGAGATCTGCCCAATGGACTTGCAGTCTCTGTTACATCGCCAGATCCGTATGGAGCGCAGCCAGATCTGGATCCTCTCCCTCTTGTTCATTGTCGTTCTGATTGGCGCCGATCTGCGCTATCAGTCGGTGGTGCACACGGAGGTTGTCGCTCCGGCGATTCGTGCCGACGCACGCGACTACGTTCTTTATGCATGGAACTTCAAGCACTTCGGCGTCTATTCCCGCTCTGCCACCGGTATTGCTGCGCGCGAAGCCGGCGCGCCTTCCGTTGTGCCTCCTCCGGATGCGGTTCGCACCCCCGGGTACCCCCTTTTCCTGGTATCCGTTCAGCCCCCCCTGGAGAAAGCTGCGATGACTTGACGGTATAGCGCGTCGCGGCTATGGTGGTCTCCATGATCACGGGGATGGGAGGCGTGCGATGGGCGGCTATTTCGGTTCGAAGGCGACGGTCGGGTTGTGCCAATCGATCATTGCCTTGATGCCGCCGCACGACACCTACATCGAAACCCATCTCGGTGGTGGGGCGATCATGCAGCGCAAGCCGGCGGCGTTGCGCAATATTGGCATCGACCTGGACCCGCAAGCACTGCGGGAGTTTGCGGGCCCCTATCCGATCGAGAAGGTGAACGCCTGCGCGCATGCGTTTCTGGCCGGGTTCGATTTCCAGGGCCGGGAATTGGTCTACAGTGATCCGCCGTATCTGCATGCCACCCGCACCTCGCGGCGGCGCTATCGATTTGAATACCAGGAGGCCGACCATCTCGAGCTGCTTGCGCTGCTCCAGTCGCTCCCCTGTTCGGTCATCCTGTCGGGCTACCCCTCGGCGCTGTACGACGAGCATCTGACGGGTTGGCGGAGCCTGGAAGTGCAGGTGATGATCCAGGGTCGGGTGCCGCACCGAGAAACTCTGGTTCAACTTCACGCCCGATCGGGTGCATTGGCCGCGCTATGCGGGGCAAGAACTTCACCGACCGGCAACGGATCAAGCGCAAGGCCGCGAGCTGGGGCGAGCGCTACCGGGCCATGCCCGCGGCGGAGCGCCTGGCGGTGCTCTCGGCCCTGATGGCGGTTGAGGCCGAGGATTGAGGTGGGTCGCGGAGGATGCGCCTGAGCCCACACGATCTTCGGCAGATCGACGAGGCGTTCATCGCGGCCCTGAGCGAAGCCGCGCTGCGCGTGCTTGCGGTGAATCTGCTGGTGGATTTGAAAGAGGCGCATGATCGCCTGGGGCAAAACCCGGCCAACAGTTCCCGGCCATCGAGCAGCCAGCCCCCTTGGGAAGCCGCCAGCGCAGCAGAGACGGAGGACCCAACCGAAGATCCGACGGCGCCCGCGTCAGAACCCCCGTCATCTGCGGCGACCACGCCCGCCTCCGACAAGAACAAGGCGCCCGCCGGCAAACCCGGCAAGCGCCCCGGCGCACCCGGTTGCGGCCGTCTGGTCACGTTGCCGGTGCAGGAGGAGATCCTGCACAGCCCCGATCGCTGCCGATGCTGCGGCACGCCCTTTCCCGCGGATGCTCCGACCAAGGGCTACAATGGTCGCTATGCACTCGATGTGGTCGCCCCCACTTCGGGTTCCCCAGGCCTTGAAGTCCGTCACACCAAGCACGTCTATCTGCAACGGCAATGTTCCTGCGGCCATTGGACGCATGCGGAACCGGGACGCTGTGCAGAGAATACGGATTGGCAGGTCGAACTGACCGAATGGCACCTGGCCGGTCCGATGCTGGTGGCGCTGATCTGCGCCTTGTCGCTGCGCCAGCGCGTTTCGCGCCGGGGTGTCCAGGAGTTTCTGGCCGATTGGCTGGGCGTATCCCTGAGCATCGCGGCGATCCACCAATGCCTGCACGAAGCCGGTCGCGCGGTCGCGCCGGTGATCGAGCGCGATATCGTGCCGTTGATTCGCGAGGCCGAACTGCTGCATGTCGACGAAACCGGCTGGAAAGAGGGAAACCAGCTCTTGTGGCTGTGGGTCTTTACCTGCACCACCGCCACCCTGTTTGCCATCGGCAGGCGTTCCCGCAGGATGCTGCACAAGATCCTGGGCGAAGCGTTCGTTGGCTGGTTGATGAGCGATGGCTTCTGGGCCTATCGCGATTACGATCGCCGCTTGCGCTGCCTGGCGCATCTCATCCGCAAGGCCCATGGGCTGGACCAGAGCCTCGACCCACTGGCGCGACCGTTTGGTGCCGCCACCCTGGCCCTGTTCGAGGACCTGCTCCAGCAAGTCTACCAGGCCCGGGAAGGACCACAGCCTCCGGCCGATCTGTACCAGAAAAACCGCGGCAAGCTCGACGCCTTCAACGACCTATGCGTGGATCACTGGGACTGTGCGCACGAAAAGACGCGGCAACTGGCGCGCGAGTTCACCCATGACTGGGAGGCGATCTGGGCCGTTCTGGAGTTTCCGCGGTTGCCCATCACGAACAATTGGGCCGAACAGGCCTTGCGGCACTGGGTGATCAGCCGTCGCATCAGCCAGGGCACCCGGACCGAGCAGGGTTCTTGGCCTTCGCGCTCCTCGTCAGCGTGATCGAAACCTGCCGCAAGCGCGGGGTCTCGCCCTGGCCCTACCTGGCTCAGGTGGTCCAGCAGCGGCGCAAAGGCGAGCCGGCCCCCGTTCTGCCTGAACCCGCCCCGGCACCATGACCTTTCGCCGCATGCGGTTGTAATACCAGCACTCAAGCCTGGGGGAGTGAACGCATACTTTTCCTGACCCTTTTCATCGGTGAGGAGATCACTGCCGATACCGTTCGGCGCATCCAACTGGCGCAGGTGTTCTTGGGGGTCCTTACGATCCTGCTGGTGTTCGATCTATCGCGGCGCTTTCTCCCAGCGCCGCTCGCCCTCGTCCCCGCGCTTCTCACCGCGTTGAGCCCCCATCTCGCTACATCGGGGATCTACCTCCTCACCGAGACGCTCTTCGCATTTCTGCTCGTGCTCACATTCTGGATCCTTGCCCGTGGCATCGATCATCCGAGGGCCGGCTGGCTCCTGTTGGCAGGCGCGGTGTTGGCGGCCGCGGCACTGACGCGTCCGGCGGTACTGTATTTCGTTGTCCCGCTGGCGTTACTGGTTGCAGTATGGCAACCCAATCGACTGCGTTTGGCTGTGGCACTGGTCCTTGGCTTTTTGCTCGTTTTCCTTCCCTGGACCGCTCGAAATCTGCATACCCTTAACGTAACGTCTGACAGCGCGCTCACCATAAATTTTTTGCATCACGGGCTATACCCCGACTTCCTTTATAACGACGACCCGCAGACCTTTGCGTACCCATATCGGTACGATCCCGAGTCCGATCGGATTTCTGAGAGTGTCGGGTCGGTGCTCCGTGAGATTGGCGACCGGTTTCAGGCAGAACCGGTCCGTTACGCACATTGGTATCTCGTCGGCAAACCCATGATGCTTTGGTCGTGGCATCTGACCGAGAGTATCGGCGGTCCCTTCGTGTATGAGGTTTCCAAGACACCCTATCTCACTCTCCCGCATTTCCGGGGGACCTATGCACTGATGCACATACTGCACTGGCCGCTGGTGCTGCTTGCGGCAGTGGCCAGTCTGTTGGTCTGGTTGCCTCGGGGCGTGCTGGCGCTAAGTAGCAGCACCCTGTGGGCCGGTCGTTCAATCGCCTTGCTGGTGATGTTTTTCTTGGCGATCCACATGGTCGGGGCACCGTTCCCGCGCTATTCGGTGCCGATGCGGCCATTTATCTATGCCCTTGCGCTTTTCCCGATCGGGTGGCTTTGGGAGCGCTGGGTAGGTGGTTGGCTCAGCGCAGCTTGGCGCCGGGCCTCGCTCCGAACACCAGCCATTTCGAGCCCGCAAAATTCAAGAGAAAACCAGTGAGGGAGCCCACCGCGACTGCAAGCACTGGCGCGTCCCGAAACGGCTGGCTCAAGTACACCAGTAGGGCGTAGACTGTGTAATTCACCGCGCCGCCTGCCGCGTTGACCGTGAGAAATCTCAGCCACTGACTGCCCAACTGTGTCGATGTGCTTACAAAAGTGAAGCGGCGGTTCAGAAACCAGGTGGTGGTCGCGGCTGCGAGGTAGGAGACGACCCTCGCCCTGTAAAGGTCCATGCCCCCAAGGTGAATCGCTGCCAGCAGGGCGAGGGCATCGACTCCGAAGCCCACGACGCCTACTAAACCGAACCGCAGCGCTTCCCCGGTCCACCGTCGCGTATGCTCGCGGGCTTGACGGACCCCGTTATTCATTCCTGCCGGGCGGCCCCAACACGGCGAGATAGAAGAGCCTTTTCATTTCCCTCCGCCCGAGAGTGACCGTATTCAGTATGAACCCACTGGTCAGGCTTACGAACGCGAGAAGCATCAGGCCGGTAGCGAGGATCGCAGTCGGGAATCGCGGGACCAGACCGGTTTCCATGAACTCGATCAGCACCGGGGTTGCCAGCCCGACAGACACCAGTGCCAAGAACGCGAACACCGCGGAGAAGAACGGAAGCGGTCTCTCATCGCGGACCAGAAGCGCGATAGTCGCCAGTATTCGTGCGCCGTCGCTCAGAGTACGCAGCTTGCTGGGCGAGTCGAACGGCCTGGCGCGATAGGGAGTGTCGATTTCATCGATAGGAAGGTGGAGTCCAAGCGCGTGAACCGTCAGTTCCGTCTCGATTTCAAATCCAGTCGATAGTGCTGGGAAGCTCTTGACGAAGCGGCGGGAGAACACCCGGTACCCTGAGAGCATATCGCTGACCCGGTGGCCGAATACCAAGCCAACAATGCGAGTTAAGATTGCGTTGCCCAATCGATGGCCCGTCCGATACGCGTCGGACTCGGTTTCGACCCGGGTGGCGGTAACCATGTCGAGTTGGTTGTCCAGCAGTAGATTGATGAGCAAGGGCGCACTGGCTGCGTTATAGGTGCCGTCACCATCGACCAAGACGTAGATGTCCGCTTCGACGTCGGCGAACATCCGTCGTACTACGTGTCCCTTTCCCTGCTGCACTTCGCGGCGGACGGTGGCGCCGGCATCGCGAGCCAGGGCCGCGCTGTCATCCGTAGAGTTGTTGTCGTAAACATACACCTCGGCACCCGGCAGGGATTCGCGGAACGTGTGTACTACCGAGGCGATCGATGCCGACTCGTTGTAGCAGGGAATAAGCACGGCGGTGCGGAGGGTCTGGCCGGATGTCATGCTCGCGGATCATCCATGACAGTGGGTGGGTTATGTAGCATGGGGGTGTTTCGAATAAGCCAGTTCGGTTCATTGCATTGCGGTGTCGAAGGGCAGGCCTCGGGTGAAGGTTGTATGCCGAAAGGCTGCGGTACGGTGTCGATGGTTACACATCTGGGCTGACGTGCGGCCCCGGTCGGTCACCAGCCGGTGGAACCGGCTGGTGACCTTGCCGGTACGTACAGCGCTCGGAATCTGTCTCGTCATCGCAACAGTTCCCCGACGGGTCGCCGCACGATGAGGCGCGCTTCCGACCGCCGGAGGGCTCAATCATAATGGCTTCGCCACGGCAACGAAGTATCGCGAAAAAGCTCGGACGCTCCCATGTCAACACTCGCCCCCCGTGATCTCCACCTGCGCCGTACCGTGTGATCATAACCCTTTCACGAGAGAGCTATTATTCTTGGCCCGACCCGAGAGAGCGATACAGCGCCGCGTACCGCCGCCGGGTGACGCTCCAGTCGAAGTTCTCCAGCGCGTAGGCGCGTCCGCGTTCGGCGATTGCGCGCATTCGTTCCGGTTGCTCGAGAGCCTCGCGGATCGCCGCGGCCAATGCCTGCGGGTCACTCGGGGGCACCAGAATCCCCGTTTCGCCATGCCGAATCACGTCCCGGACCGCCGGGAGATCGGAGGCGATCACCGCGCAACCGCAGCCCATTGCCTCAACCATTACCAGGCCGAAGCCCTCCTGGTCGCCGTCTGCGGCCTCTACGAAAGGAAACACCGCGATCGCCGCGCGCTGATAGTGTTGTGCGAGGGACTTGTGGGGTACCGGTCCACTGAAGTGCACCGAACCGTGAAGTCGGAGGACGCGGGCCCTTTCCGCCAGCGCGTCCGCCAGAGGTCCGTGACCGACGATCTCGGCCGTGAATGGAACCGAGGCTCCCGCTAGCTCGTGGAGAGCGTCCAACAGATGTTCCAGCCCCTTTTTCGGGACCAGTCTTCCGACGAACACCAGCCGCCAGGCGTTCCGGTCGGCCGCGTCCCTCGTTGGAACGAACCGGTGCCGCAGATCCGTGCCCATGGGAATCACTTCGGCGACGGCTCCCGGCTCGATTTCCCGCACTCTCACGGCCATCGCCCGACTCACGACGCTGATCCCGTCACAACGGCGCAGGATCGCGCGTTTCAGGCGTGTGAGCACCGGGCCGCGCAGCCCGAACAGGTCGCCGCCGTGGCTTGTGCAGAGGATGGGAACCCGGCGGTTTGCGATCACGCGGGCCACGATCGCCGCGAGGCCCTGCGGAATCAGCCAGTGGGCGTGGATCAGGTCGACCCGAGGTTCGCGGCGCAGACGGCGGATCGTGGTCCACACCAGTGAGGCGAAAAAGAACGGCAACTGCCCGAGGCGCAGAGGGTTCTCGCGCAGTCGCCAGGCCATGCCGCCCTGATACGCGACCGATTGCCAGCGCGGCCACCAGTAGCGGAAGCGTGTCACGGGAACGCCATGCATCCGTTCGGTCCTCGCCGCGCCGGGCGCATGCGGGGCGATCAGCTCGATGTCGAAATCGGCATTGAGCTCGCGCGCCAGGTCGAGGACGAAGCCAGGTTCCGCATCACCTGCCCAACGCGGAAGAGTCGAGCTGAGCACAAATACACGCGGCCGCCGTCCTTCAACGGCCATCGGTCCTCCCGCTTGTCCCCCGATACATCAACTGCGTGATCTGCTCCGAGACCAGTCCGATCAGGAAGATGGTCAGCCCTGCGGAGATCATGAACACCGAACCAAGGGTGAGCCGGCCGGTGCTGAGGTAGGTGTTCAGGTAGTGGCCGACGCCGATGAACCCATGGAGCGCCGCGATCGGCACGAAGATCTTGAGCGGCGAATACAGCGTGCCCACCTTGAAGATGATCAGCAGGAAGCGGATGCCGTCGCGGATCGGGCGCAGGTGGCTCATGCCTACACGCTTGCCGGCGTGGATCGGCACGTAGCTCACCAGATAGCCCGCACGGAAGAAGGCCATGGTCACCGTGGTCGGGTAGGAGAAGCCGTTCGGGAACAGGTACAGGAACTCCCGGAACTTGTCCGCGCGCACGGCGCGGAAACCGGAGGTGAGGTCCTCGATGCGCTGCCCGACGATCAGGCTGGCGAAACGGTTGTAAAAGCTGTTGGCCAGTCCGCGGCCGAGGCTCGCCTGCGAGCCGGCCTGCCGGGCGCCGACCGCCATGTCATAGCCTTCCTCCAGCCGCGCGATCAGGCGCGCGATGTCGGCCGGATCGTGCTGGCCGTCCGCGTCCATGAACACGAGGATCTCGCCCGTCGCCGCCCGGGCGCCGCTCTTGACGGCGGCGCCGTTGCCCATGCTGTAGGGGTGGCGAACGACGCGGGCACCGCCATCTTTGGCGACTTCAGCGGTGGCATCGTCCGACCCGTCGTCGACGACGATGACTTCTGCATCCGGATGCGATTTCCGGATTCCCCCGACGAGCGTGCGCAGCGAAGCCGCCTCGTTTTTGGCGGGCAGGATAATCGATACGCGTGGCGGGTCAGCTCGGTTTGCCATCGAGATCCTCGTCAGCCCGTTTGGCACCCCTGCGCCAGTCCGGGGCGTGCGCGAGCCGGGCAACGATGGGCCCGCTCGGGTTCATGGGTCGGCTCGCCCGCTATGATCGCATCGATCGGGTTCCCGCGGTGCCCTTGTGTCGTTGCTGTCATCGGAACCGGCCCTCCGTCCAATGTGCCGCTCTGTTATCTCGTTCCGGACACAGCGATGAACCGCGTGACTTGGAACGCTCCCGCTTGCGCGATATCGAGTAGCTTCGGTGCCTCCTCGGCGCGCCCATCTGCTGCAGGAACTGGCGAGATCGACTCGCAATTTCCTCTAGGGCATTGGATGCGTACCGGCCTTCCAAGGCGGTGGCAGTAGTGTGGGTCCATCGCATGTTACCAGGCGAGACCCCATGTATGACCCCATGTACCCGTACTGGTCCCTGTGTACAGTATCTATTCCAAGCTGATATCCTCCGCAATTCGCGCAATGTGCTGTTCGATTTCCATGTTCCGGATCCAGCGCCGAATCGGGTGGCTCGGGACATCCCCTTGAGCCTTAACGAGGAACTCCAGTGCCTCCTCCGAGCGGCCGTCGGCTGCAAGAAGTGCCGAGTAGAACTTCGCGTGATTTACGTGGCGGCTCAGCGCGTACATTCTCCCGACATGTTCAATCGCAGCCGATGTGTTCCCTTGTGCTTGTGCGATGAGTGCCTTGGAATTATAAACCTGGGTTTTGATTGGGATGCTTGACTGATAAGCGGGGTTGGTCAGCACAGCCTCGGCAAGCATCGAGAGGTCCTCGTGCGAGATCGCATCGCACTGGCCCCTGGCTACCATGGCTGTAAGGCCGACTAGTACGCTGCCTATCCCGTTGTTGTGCTTCCCACCCCGTATTTCGTTCGCCGCTTGTTCGGCCTCTTTGGCCGCCATCTCTTGACGCGGTTCTTCAAATACGCAGGTGAACAGGCGTTGCATTGCAAGTGAGCCGCTACCATCGGTCGGAGCGCCAAACTCCAGAACCCGATTCGCGGTATACGGGTCCCCAATGCGAAAATACTGATTTGCCAAAAACTGGTGTGCGCGCTGGGATTCGGGGTGTTGCCTTAGCCAGATTTCTCCAGCGACCAGGGGCTGGCCCCACAGGCTGGTCGTCGATGTTAGCACGATGGAAAATGCCAGCACATAGGCAACCGCACCGGCGCCGATCAACTTGGGCTTGAAACGCATGGCAAGAATGACGGCCGCTGCGACCGCGAAATATAGCCCAAATGCGGGAACGTAGTTGCGATGTGCGTAGTAGAGCTCAAGGTTGATGATGGTGGACTCGAGAGCGTGCCCGACGAGAAAGAATGCGACACCAAACAGTAGCCAGGGGCCCGCGTGGCGTAATTTCATCGCGCTGGCGACTACCGCGATCCATGCGGCAGTCGCGGCGAGAACACTGGGATTCGTCCAGATCGAAGGTGTCGTCCGGTCATCGCTGAATGGGGTGACGCTAGCGGTGTTCGGGATCAAGAGGTTTCGTACATAGTCCCATAAGATCGTCGGTTGGCTCCAGGCTCGCTCGATGGGCGCGATTTCTCGAACGCTCGAGAGCGTAAATATGCCCGGGATTCGCAGCGCCAAGTAGGTGGCAACGAGTGCGGTCGGTAGTGCAAGAAAAATCCATAGAAACAAGCGCAGGCTCGCAGCCTTGATTGGCAAATAGTGGCGAAGCAGAGTGATTTCAATCACCAGTGCGAGCGCGGGGACGAGTGCGCCGTTTTCTTTTGAAAGGGTCGCCAGAATGGTGCCGATGACGAGGCCGAGTGTCATCAGCCAGAATCCGGCGCGTGGTCGGGTTTGCAAAAGCATTCGTCCCCAGACATAGGCCGCCAAGCCAGCAAACGCGAAAAATCCCGCCAATACGCTCATCCGCTGGATGAGCATTAGGGTGGTGCTGGCAAGGAAGGGGCTGAGGACCCAAAGACTGCATGTAAGAAGCGCAACCCAGAAGGGCCTTGGGAATTGGATCGCCCGTGCGAGTCCCAAGGCAAGAGCGAATACCATGGCTCCGGTGCCGATGTGTAACAGTGCATTTGTTTGCAGCAAGGGTGCCAGATGATCAGGCCAGTGGTCCTTTTGCAACGCAAAGGAAGCAAGGGCTATTGGTCGACCGAGCGGACCCGCTTTTCCTTCGAACACGAACCGAAGTAATTCAAGGTTTGAGTCCGCTTGGAGCAGGGGATCAAGATTCGCTCGATCGTCAAAGTGCAAGGTGCCGCTGAAGCCCGGGCTGTATGCGATCCAGGTAATCGCTAGCAGCGCGGAGATAAGGGCGGAAACAATAAGTGGCCGCACCAGAACAAGCCCTCAAAAAAGAAGCCCAGCAGATGCTGGGCTTGGGTCTCGCCAAGAGACAAATGTGGCGTAGATGTCAATTACGGCAGGTTGCCGGGAGGTACTTCTGGGCAATGGCGGTGGAGCCGCATTCCCAAACGACCTGGCCGGCACCCGTCGTATAGCCAGTAGGCCTCAGAAAGAGGATGGAGTCATCCGCAATGCCGCCTCCGACTTCGTTGGATACCAGGACTTCGATCTGTTGGTTCTGCCATCGGACCGCGTTCACGAAGTTGGACTCCTGTGCCTCGACGGAGTAACCGTCGGTCGGGAGGTCGGAAAAGGTTGAGACATACTCGGCAATCGTGGTCCGAGCCGAGGATGCGGCGGTGATGGCTTCGGACATCTTTGCTCGCACGGTGTAGTCCTGATACGCCGGCAGCGCGATCGCGGCCAGGATGCCGATGATGGCCACAACGATCATCAGTTCGATGAGCGTGAAGCCCTGTTGGGTATGGCGTGCGTGTTTCATGGCTCTTCTCCCTTGGTGGGGCGTGTGGTCAAGGGTCATTCCCTCGACATAGGACGAGCATATTTCGTACCAGCATGGTTTGCCAGGGTTTTGGCCGTTTTTCGGGGTTTCCGGGCGGCTTCGCGGACCAGTTTGGGCCAGAAAGTGACAAAGGCTGTCACTCGGGGTGCGGGAGGTGTGCCTGTGAGGCGTCCGATATATATATCTGGAGATCTGGGCGCGGCAGCCGCAGGCCAGACGCAAGGGGATCGGCCTGAGCTTGTGCTCGCGGGCGAACGGCGCCGTGGGTGCCGATGGAAACAGCGTTGGTGCCCCGGCTCGAGGTCCCGAGCCTGCCGTTGGAGCGGCCGCGTTGTGCCTTGGGTGTGCTGCTGGCGGGGCGGATTCGCGGAACTGGGATCGATCCAGTCGGGCAGGGAGGTCCGGGTGGTCTATAGCCGTGGATGGTGTGGGCGAGTCCTGGCTTCTGATATTGCCTCGCTACCGCGCCGATGGATCGATCCGCGCGCTCCGGGCAGTGCGTGGTTGCGCTGCCGATCGCGGTCCGGTCCAGGATGCCCACCATGCTTGCCGGGCTGTTTCGGGCGCCCAGCCTCACCGGCCCTTCGGCAGGCCGCTTCAGGTATCGCGGCCGCCGTGCCATGATGAGCGTTCGGGTCCTCGAGCGTGGTCCTGGGCTCTAGGTACGTGTCGCCGCGCCCGGGCGGTCGCTACCGCCATGGAGGAAATGAGCATGAGCATGGCCGCCATTCAAACCGACCACGTTTCGGTAGAGGACTACCTCGCCGGCGAGCGAGACGGCGAGGTCCGGCACGAATACGTCGCGGGCCAGGCCTACGCGATGACTGGTGCGAGCCGCCGGCACGCGCTGGTCGTCGGCGCCCTGTTCGTTGCCTTGCGGCCGGGCGCAAGGCAGCGAAACTGCCAGTTGTTCACCAACGACATGAAGGTCTACGTCCACCACGCCGGCGACGACGCGTTCTACTACCCGGACCTTGTCCTCACCTGCGAAGCGGACGACCGGGAGGACTACTACCTGAAGCACCCGTGCCTGATCGTCGAAGTGCTGTCCGAGGGTACCGAGCGCATCGACCGCCGCGAGAAGCTCCTCGCCTACACTGCCGGGCTGCCCAGCCTGCGCGAGTACCTGCTGGTCGCCGAGCACCGCCGGCAGGTGGAGGTCTACCGTCGCAGGGAAAGCGACTGGGTGCACGAAACCTACACCGAGGGCAGCTCCCGGCTCGACTCTCTCGAGCAGGATCTCCCCCTCGAGAATATCTACGAAGACGTTGACGCTTGATGGGTTGGCAGGAGCATCTTCAACCGGGGCGGTTGCGGTAGACTCGTTTCCGGCCGATCGACGTCGAGGGTAGCGATGAACCTGCCAATGCAGATTTCACCGCTGAGCGCAGACGAATACCTCGAAGGTGAGCAGCGAAGCGACATACGTCACGAGTATGTGGCAGGCGAGGTCCATGCGATGGCCGGGGCGGGCGAGCGGCATAATCGCATCAGCCTGAACATCGCGTTTCATTTGCGCTCAGCCACCCGCGGTACACGCTGCGGTGCATTCATGAGCGACATGAAGGTCCGTGTCGCCGCCGCGGACGCGTTCTATTACCCCGATGCACTACTGACCTGCGACGCAGGTGACGACGCGCAGCTGTACAAGGTGGCGCCCTGCCTGATCGCGGAGGTCCTCTCGCCAGCCACCGAGGTCATCGACCGCCGTGAAAAGCTGATTGCCTACCGTACGCTGGAGGCTTTGCGCTACTACCTGCTGGCCGCACAGGATGCTCGGCGGGTTGAGCTCTACGAGCGGCAGGACGACGGCAGCTGGGTGCACACGATCTACGAGGGCGATGGCGACCTCGAATTCCGCTGCGGCGGATTGACGATCCGTTTCTCGCTGGCGGAGGTCTACGAGGATGTCGTGTTCGCGCAGGGGAATGGGGGTTGATCCGTCATTGCGGGCGGCTGGCCGGCAGGGTTTGCACCGTCTTGACCCGTACTGCGATCGGTGTACGCTACATGTAACCATGGCGGGGAAGCGATGATGCCCATGTCAGTGAATGAACGTGTACAAAAGCGGCGCGCCCTGCTGCGAGCGTCCGGTTTACGGCCTCTGCAGATTTGGGTGCCGGATACGCGGCAGCCGGGCTTCGTGGAGGAATGCCGGCGTCAATCGATGGTCGTCGCCCGGACGGATCTCGGCGATCCCGATGTGGACGCCTTCATGCAGGGCGCCCTGGCGGATGCCGACGACTGGACCGCATGAAGCGCGGAGATCTGGTCACGGTGGCGATGTCGGGTGATTTCGGCAAGCCCCGGCCGGCGCTGGTGATTCAGTCCGACCACTTCGACGCTACGGCGACGGTGACGGTGCTTCTGGTTTCTTCGACGCTCGTCGACGCTCCGCTGATCCGGTTGGCGGTCGAGCCGAGCGCGGAGAATGGCCTGCGCAAGCCATCGCAGGTGATGATCGACAAGGCGACGACGGTGCGGCGGGATCGGGTGGGCGCACCCATCGGTCGACTGGAAGCCGAGACCATGGTTGTGGTGAACCGCAGCCTCGCGCTGTTTCTCGGGTTTGCGTAGCAAAGCGCGGCCTGTGCCATGATCCTCCGCTTGGTCCAGGAAATCGCTGCCTAATGCACTCGTCATTGCGAGCGAAGCGAGGCACTAACGCGCGTAGCGCGTTGAACAGCCGCAGGCTGGCCCGAAGGGCGAGCGCAGCGAGTAATCCAAATGGACTTCGCGAAATCAACGTCCTATGGATCGCCACGTCCCGCCGCGCTGCGCTCGCGGCTAAAGGCTTCGCTCCTCGCGATGACGGATCCTTCAACGTTTCCCTAAAGCAGCGCCGCTCCGAGCGCCGCGGCGAGCACGGCCGCGAACACGATGCCGGCCTCGCGCTGCCACAGCCGGTCGGGGCGGAACAGTCTGCCGGAGCGCTGCCGGCTGTGCCGGCGCAGGACCTGGACGTGGCGGGCCGCGTGTTTCCAGGCGGATACGGTGCGGCGCCACAGGCGGGCGATGGCCTGGCCCACGGGCGGCAGCAGCGCGAGCAGGTCGCCGGGCGGAATCGGCCAGGGCCGCAGCCAGCGCGCTCCGGCGAGGGCAAGGAGCGTTCCCGCCAGCACCGGCCAGATCAGGCCGATGAGATCCTTGGCGCCGCGAAGGGCCGGTTCGTCCAGCCCCTGTGCCGGCAGCAGGAACACCAGCATCAGGCTGCCCGCGAGTACGATTCCCCAGCCCCACCACATCGTTCGCGGGGCGGTGTCGCCCCTGCTTTCACTGCGCAGCAGCCAGAGGTAGCGCGCCATGATCAATGTGGTGCCGGCCGCGGCGAGCGCGAGCCAGAACGGGAGTTGTGGCCACCACGCGGGAGCGTCGCGGGCGGCATCGATCGCATACTTCAGTTCGAGCTTGGCCAGCACGCCGCTGGTCATCAGACCGGCGAGCGACAATGCCGGCAGTACCAGCAGCAGCCACAGCCAAGGCCGGGCGAGTCCCCCCGGGTGACGGGCGATGCCGACGCCAAGGAACAGCGCGCCCTTCGCGAGTCCGTGGTGGAACGCGTACAGCGCGATCGCAGGCCCCAGCAGCGGCCATAGCTCCGGCAGGTACAGCGCGGCGCCTACGCCGACCGTGATCAGCCCCATCTGGCTGATGCTCGAGTAGGCGAGCACGGTCTTCGGGTGTTGCTGGTGCAGCGCCAGGAACGCGGCGCCGAACGCGGCGATCAGGCCCGCGACGATGGCCAGTGTTCCCCAGGCCGGCAGGCTCGTCAGGCCCAAAGGGAGCGTGTGTAGCCAGCCGAGCAGACCGGCCTTGATCATCGCGCCGCTGAGCACTGCGCTTGCCGGCACCGGGGCGACCGGGTGTGCGAGCGGCAGCCAGAGGTGCAGCAGCGGCAGGCCGGCCTTGATCCCGAAGCCGAGCCAGAGCAGCGCGATGATCATGTCGCGGTGGGTCGCGCCTGCGACGGCCGCGGGCAGCTCGGCCAGCAGCGGCAGCAAGGGTGCATCGGTCAGGCCGGCGGCGAGCAGCAGGCCGGCGAGCAGCAGGCCCTCGCCCAGGACCGCCATCACCAGGTAGACGCGCCCCGCGCGCATCGCGTCCGGCCTGCCGGTGTGCACGACCAGCCCGTAGGCGGCGAAGGTCATCAGCGCGAAGCTGGCATAGAACGTTGCCGCGTCGAGCGCGACGATCAGCCCGAGGTTGCCCGCGAGCGTCAGCAGCCAGAACAGCTCGAAGCGCGGGCGCCGCGGATCGTCGTGCAGGTAGCCGCGTGCGTACATTCCCGCACCCAGCCAGAGAACCGCGGTGAACAGCAGAAATACGCGGGTCGTCTCGGTGAGCCCGAGGCGCGTGCCGAGCAGGATCCAGTCCAGCGATACCGACGGCCCCGGCTCGGTGAACAGGGCAAGAAGCAGCGCCGGCAATGGGGCCCAGGGCGCAACGCGGCCCACCGCAGCGCGCGCGGTCGGCAACGCCCAGAGCAATGCGAGGCCCAACGGAAGTGCCAGGCTCAATATCAGTGCAATGGCCGCAAGCGCGTCGCTCATGCGCCATAGTGAACAGGGGTTCGGGCACGATTGCGAGTGGGGCGTTGCCGGCAGTGCCTGCTTCGCGCAGCCGATCCGGGCTCGTCAGGTGCGCGGCTTGAACGTCGGTCATGATTATCACGGAAGCTCCGCAAGCTGGACTGGGCCATCTTCGAAAACCAGCGTCATCGCGAGGAGCGAAGCCTCTAGCCGCGAGCGCAGCGTGGCGGGACGTGGCGATCCAGGGGGCGATGGCCCCCCCGCGCCGCCTGGATTATTCGCTGCGCTCACCCTGCGGGCCAGCCTTCGGCTGTTCAATGCGCTGCGCGCATTAGTGCCGCGCTTCGCTCGCAATGACGACCGACGCGGAGAGGTATCGCACTGGCTGAGGAGGTTTCGTGATAATCAGGACGTCGGTCGCAGCTGTCGCATGCGGCCGGGTGGCCGGAGTGATGGCCTGTGGTAGCATCGCGCGGTCCTGGCTAGGGAGGGGAAGGCTGTGAGGATTCTGGTCACCGGCACGGCCGGTTTCATAGGGAATGCGCTGGCGCTGCGCTTGCTGGAACGCGGCGACGAGGTGGTGGGTGTCGACAACCTGAACGATTACTACGACGTGAACCTGAAGAAGGCGCGGCTGGCGCGCGTTGCGGGGCATCCCGGGTTCACCGATCTGCGCATCGACCTCGCCGACCGCGACGCGATCGCGAAGGCCTTCGCCGAGCACCGGCCGCAGCGGGTCGTGAACCTGGCCGCGCAGGCCGGTGTTCGCTACTCGCTGGAGAATCCGCATGCCTATGTGGACACCAACCTGGTCGGCTTCGTGAACCTGCTCGAGGGCTGCCGGCACAACGGCGTCGAGCACCTCGTGTTCGCGAGTTCCAGCTCGGTGTACGGGGCGAACACGAAACAGCCATTCTCGGTGCACCACAACGTCGACCATCCGCTGAGCCTCTACGCCGCGAGCAAGAAGGCGAACGAGCTGATGGCACATACCTACGCCAATCTTTACGGCCTGCCGGTGACGGGCCTGCGCTTCTTCACGGTATACGGGCCCTGGGGCCGGCCGGACATGGCGCTGTTCCTGTTCACCAAGGCGATCCTCGAGGGGCGGCCGATCGACGTGTTCAACTACGGGCACCATCGGCGCGATTTCACCTACATCGACGACATCGTCGAAGGCGTGATCCGAACGCTCGACCACGTGGCCGAGCCGAACCCGGGCTGGGACAGCGATCGCCCCGATCCGGGAACCAGCCGGGCGCCGTACCGGCTGTACAACATCGGCAACCAGCAGCCGGTGGAGCTGATGCATTACATCGAGGTATTGGAGGACTGTCTGGGCCGCAAGGCCGAGAAGAACCTGCTGCCGCTGCAGGCCGGCGACGTGCCCGATACCTACGCGGATGTCGAGGACCTGGTGCGCGACGTCGACTACCGGCCACAGACCCCGGTCGAGGAGGGGGTGGCGCGGTTCGTCAGCTGGTACCGCGAGTTCTATTCGGTCTGATCCGGCACTGCCGCCGGTGGCGTCCGGCGCACCACCCGCCGTCGAACGCCGATCGGCAACGCCTCGGAGGTTGTGCCGAATGGTTCAACACCTCCCGCACTTTGGCCCTGCCGCGGGCGGGAGGGCTGCCGCGCCCATTGCGCGCAAACGGACCGGAGGTTGCTGCAGGGGGCGGGCACGGCGTACCTGTACCCATTGGGCGCGAGCTGACGAGTGTGCACAATTCGTTTGGCTGCACCCTGCAGTGGCGGCCTCTGCGCTGGGGAAGGGGTTGGATACCCGGATGGTGCATTGGCTCCCATCGGCCAGGAGTCGGGCGCGGGGTGGCCACGATGATGATCGGGAGTGAAAGGCTCCAGGGACGTCGCGGCTGCGTCGGCGATGATCGACCGACGCAGCCGCGCGATGGAAGGAGGACGACGTGAAGCATTGGTACGCCGTGCACTGCAAGCCCAACCAGGACGAGCGCGCCGAGGATCAGTTGCGCAACCAGGGGTTCGAGGTCTTCCGCCCGCGGATCCGCTGCCGGCGGCGCGCGCGGCAGCGCTATCGGGCGGTGATCGAGTCGATGTTCCCGCGCTACCTGTTCGTGGAATTGGACGACGCCAGCCAGGACTGGTCGCCCATCCGGTCTACCCGCGGGGTAACGGGCCTGGTGCGGATGGGCGGGCGGATACCCCACGTACCGGATCCGGTCATCGATGCGCTGCGCCGGCGCGTGGATGCCGACGATTGCATCGAGATCACCCCGGAAGAAGGTTTCCAGCCCAACCAGCCGGTACTGATCACCGAGGGCCCCTTGGCCGGGTTCCAGGCGCTGTTCAAGGCGCGGAACAGCCAGGAGCGGGTGGTGGTGCTGCTGAACCTGATGCAGGTGACGCTCCCGGTGCATGCGATCACGCGGGCGTGAGGGTGGCACCGCGTCCCGGGTAACCCGTAGGGCGGAACAGCGCAGCGTCATCCGCCACACGGCGTACGCGCCGCCCCGGCGCCTGCGGCCACCCTGGCGCCGGATGGCGGATGGCGGATGACGGCCTTCGGCCTCTTCCGCCCTACTTCTTTCCTGATTATCAGGGAAGCTCCGCAAATTGGAACGGGCCGTCATCGAAACCACCGTCATCGCGAGGAGCGAAGCCTTTAGCCGCGAGCGCAGCGTGGCGGGACGTGGCGATCCAAACGGCGTTAGTCCTCCCCGCGCCGCCTGGATTATTCGCTGCGCCGCACCCTGCGGGCCAGCCTTCGGTTGTTCAATGCCCTGCGCGCATTAGTGCCGCGCTACGCTCGCAATGACGACCGATGCCGCACGGCGTCGCACTCGCCGCGGAGGTTTCGTGATAATCAGGACTTCTTTTTCATCATCGGGGGTGGCCGCCCCCGCCATGACAGTTCGGCAGGGGGAACGCGTACGTCGCTTCATGTCGTCTGGGCGCGCGCGATCGCAGCCAATGTGAAAGAATCCGCGGCACGAGCGAGCGCCAGGCGACTTCGGGCTGTCATGCGGGTGGTGTAAAAGGAAGGGCTTTGTGCGGGCCAGCGTGGCAGGCTGGACCGCGCGGGCTGTAGCGCCGATGCGCGGCCGGAATGCCTGCCGCCCATCCTGTTTGTCTCCAATGGGAAAAGTGCAATGAATCTGACCGTTATTGGCACCGGCTACGTCGGCCTCGTCACTGGTACCTGCTTTGCGGAGATGGGCCACCACGTGACCTGCGTGGACGTGGACCAGCGCAAGATCGAAAACCTGAACAAGGGGATTCTGCCGATCTACGAGCCGGGGCTCGACGCGATGGTCGAGCACAACGCGCGCGACGGGCGCTTGGCGTTCACCTCGTCGCTGCCGGAGGCGATGCGCAGTTCGGACGTCTATTTCATCGCGGTGGGTACGCCCCCCGGCGAGGACGGCTCGGCCGATCTCCAGTACGTGCTCGCCGTCGCGCGGGAGATCGGGGCCCATCTCGAGCGCTATGCGCTGGTGGTCGACAAGTCGACCGTGCCGGTGGGCACCGCCGAGCAGGTGCGTGCCGCTATCGACTCCGAACTCGAGCGCCGCGGTGTGCACGTGGAGTTCGATGTGGTGTCGAACCCCGAATTCTTGAAGGAAGGCGCCGCAATCCACGACTTCATGAAACCGGACCGGATCGTGGTCGGTGCCGAGAGCGATCGTGCGATCGATCTGATGCGCGAGCTGTACGCCGATTTCACCCGTAGCCACGACCGGCTGTTGGTGATGGGGGTGCGCGACGCGGAAATGACCAAGTACGTCGCCAACGCGATGCTGGCCACCAAGATCTCCTTCATGAACGAAGTCGCGAACCTCTGCGATCGCATGGGCGTCGATGTCGAGAACGTTCGCACCGGCATCGGCTCCGATAGCCGCATCGGGTACTCGTTCATCTATCCCGGCTGCGGCTATGGGGGATCGTGCTTCCCCAAGGATGTGAAGGCGCTGATCCGGATGGCCGGGAATCACGATTTCGTTCCCAGCGTCCTCGAGGCGGTCGAGGCGCGCAACGAGCAGCAGAAGGGGTACTTGTTCGAGAAGATCCGTGCGCACTACGGGCCGGACCTCTCGGGTCGCAGGTTCGCGCTGTGGGGGCTCGCCTTCAAGCCCGGCACCGACGACATGCGCGAGGCAGCGTCCAAGGTGTTGCTGCGCCAGTTGATCGACGCCGGCGCGAGCGTACGCGCCTATGACCCGATCGCGATGGACGTGGCCCGCGATGAACTGCCGGCGGAGTGGTTCGGTGACGGTCGCCTGACGCTGGTGGACCACCAGTACGATGCGCTGCGGGATGCCGATGCACTCGCGCTGGTCACCGAATGGAAACCCTTCCGCCATCCGGACTTTGACGCGATGCGCCGCCTGATGCGCCCGGACCCCGCGATCTTCGACGGCCGTAACCAGTACCAGCCGGAGAACATGCAGAGCGACGGCTTTGTCTACTACGGGGTCGGCCGGTAATGTGAGCATCCCGACGCCGATCATCGGTGGGGTGGCCCGCCCGGGTCTGCTACCATCCATTGAATTCCCCGGCGGTGTCAGTGCCGCCGTTTTGCAAGCGCGTAACCCCGGTGGGCCGTCTGGATGAACGACCTCTCGTGTTTCATGCCCTACGACATCCGCGGCCGGGTGCCCGATGATCTCGACACGGCGCTGGCCCGCGACATCGGCCGGGCTTTCGTCGCCGAGTTCGGGGCGCGCCGGGTCGTGGTCGGTCACGACGTGCGCCTGGAAAGCCCCGCGCTGGCAGCGGCGCTGTCGACCGGGTTGGCCGACAGCGGCGCGGACGTCGTCGACATCGGCCTGTGCGGTACCGAGGAGGTGTATTTCGGCACGGTGCACCAGGCCGCGGACGGCGGGATCATGGTGACCGCGAGCCACAACCCGAAGGGCTACAACGGCATGAAGCTGGTGCGGGCCGGCGCGGTGCCGGTCAGCGGCGACAGTGGGCTGCTCGCGATCCGGGATCGCATCGCCGCGCGGGATTTGCCGCCCCCGGGGCCGCCCGGGCGTGTGATGGTGAACGACGACAAGACCCCGTACCTCCAGCATCTGCTGGGCTACATCGACCCGGCGGCCCTGCGGCCGCTGAAGATCGTGGCCGATCCCGGCAATGGCGGCGCCGGTCCGGTGGTGCAGCGGCTCGCGGAGCGGCTGTCGCCGCTGGAGTTCGTGCTGATCCACGAGATCCCCGACGGCAATTTTCCGAACGGCGTGCCGAACCCGCTGCTGCCCGAGCGGCGCGCGGCCACCACCGAGGCCGTGCGCATGCACGGCGCCGACTTCGGCATCGCGTGGGACGGTGATTTCGACCGCTGTTTCCTGTTCGACGCCGACGGGCGCTTCATCGAGGGCTATTACCTGGTGGGTCTGCTTGCGGAGGTGATGCTGCGCAAGTACCCGGGCGAGAAGATCCTGCACGATCCGAGGTTGACCTGGAATACCATCGAGCAGGTGAAGGCCGCCGGCGGCCAGCCGGTGCTGACCAAGACCGGCCATGCCTTCATGAAGGAGCGCCTGCGCCGCGAGGACGCGGTATACGGTGGGGAGATGAGCGCGCATCACTATTTCCGCGACTTCGCGTATTGCGACAGCGGCATGATTCCCTGGCTGCTGATTGCCGAACTGATCAGCCGCAGCGGCCGCAGCCTGGCCGAGCTGGTCGACGCGCGGATGGCGGCGTTTCCCTGCAGTGGCGAGATCAATTACCGCGTGCCGGCGGTGGCTCCGGTGCTGGAGCGCGTGCTCGCTCATTTCGCGCCCCAGCACCCGGGAATCGACCGCACCGACGGGATCAGCGTGGAATTCCCCGACTGGCGCTTCAACCTGCGCGCGTCCAACACGGAGCCGCTGCTGCGTCTGAACGTCGAGTCGCGCGGCGATCCGGGAGCCGTCGCGCGGCATGTCCAGGAACTTGCCAGCCTGATCGAGAGCCGCTGATGCCGGCAACGGATCCGGAACCCGTGGCTCGGCGGCTCCCGCTGCCGGCGTTACACAAGGAAGGGCCGGCGGAGCATGGTACAGGCTTCTCGGGCGGGTACGGCGGTGGCCGGAGCGGCAGGGCGGAAGCGGGCGCGGACCGTGATCCGCAGGCGTGCCGAATGCCCGTGTGCCCGCGGCGCTGCCGGCGGATGCAGCGGCTCGTGCCCGCGGTAGCCATCGCGTTCTACAGGCAACGAGTTCCTGGCCGTCGAGAACAAGGAAGAACGTCATGATTCATGCAGTCATTCTGGCTGGCGGCAGCGGGACCCGGTTGTGGCCGTTGTCGCGCCGCCAGCTGCCGAAACAGTTTCTGCGCCTGGAGGGCGACCGGTCGCTGCTCGAGGCGACGCTGGATCGCCTGCAGCCGCTGGTTGACCCGGCCAACGCGCTGGTCGTGACCGGGTGTGAGCACGCGCGTGGCGAGGCGTATCAGGCGCTGCGGCCGTTCCGGACGCTGCTCGAACCGGTCGGGCGCAACACGGCGCCTGCGATCGCGCTTGCCGCGGCGTGGCTGAGCCGGGGCGGGGCCGATCCGGTGATGCTGGTCTTGCCGGCGGATCACGTGATCCGCGACCGGCCAGCGTTTCACGCGGCGCTGCGACAGGCGATCGATGCCGCCGAGCAGGGTGCACTGGTCACGTTCGGGATCCGGCCGACGCATCCCGAGACGGGCTACGGCTACGTCCGTGCGGTGACCGACGGGCGCGCGGACGCTCCGGTCGAGCGCTTCACCGAAAAACCGGACGCGGCGACCGCCGAGGCCTTCCTGGCGGACGGCCATTACTGGTGGAATTCCGGAATGTTCGTCTGGCGCGCGTCGACGATTCTCGACGAGATCCAGCGCCACCTGCCCGATCTGTACGAGGTGCTGGAACGAATCCGCGCCGAGTGGCACCGCGAGCCGGAGCGGGACGATCCGCAGCCTGCGGTCGAGGCCCTGTTCCACGAAATGCCGTCGATCTCGATCGACTACGGCGTGCTCGAACGTTCGGACAACGTGCGGCTGGTGCCCTGCGACATCGGTTGGTCGGATGTCGGCAGCTGGGATGCGGTGCACGAACTGGCGCAACAGGATGCACGCGGAAACGCGGCCCAGGGCAACGTGCTCGCGATCGATTGTGACAACACGCTGATTCATGCAGGCAAGCGTCTGGTCGCTGCCGCTGGCGTCCGCGATCTCTGCGTGGTGGAGACCGCCGACGCCGTGCTGGTGGTGCCGCGGGGCGAAACCCAGCGGGTGCGCGACCTGGTCGGCGAGCTGAACCGTCGGGATGCCGCCGAGTCGCGGCTGCACCTGACGGTGCAGAGGCCCTGGGGCAGCTACACGGTGCTGGAGGAGTCCCCGGCGTACAAGATGAAGCGGATCACGGTGACGCCGGGCGCCAGTCTGAGCCTGCAGCGGCATCAGCATCGCTCGGAGCACTGGATCGTGGTTTCCGGAACAGCGACCGTGACCCGGGGTGAGGAGGTGTTCACGGTGACGCGCAACGAGAGCACCTACATTCCGATCGGCGAACGGCACCGGCTGGAAAACCGCGGCCGGATTCCGCTCCAGATCATCGAGGTCCAGGTGGGCGAGTACCTGGAGGAAGACGACATCGAGCGCTTCGACGACGTCTATCAGCGTCACCAGGCGAATTGAAAACCCCGCCTCGCTTGCGCGGGACGGGGTGGGAGAGGACTACGGCCTCGTCCTCTCACGAACTTTGATGGCCCTGTGTCACCGCATGACGATAGAATCGCCCTCCCCGCTTGCGGGGGAGGGTTGACGGGGGGTACAGCGGGCGTCTTTCCCGTTGTGCCCGGGCGCGACGGTGGCAGCCGCTGCCAGCTACGGGCGCTGGATCAGTTGAGCACGCCCTTCAGGATGGTCTCGTTCTCCTCGGTCGCGTCGGCCATCACCTTGGCGATGGTGCCACCGAAGGCCTGGGCCATCAGCTGCGTGTTCATGCGCGAAACCACCACGCGCCCGTCGCCGGTCTCGTAGACGGAGATGCGGCAGGGCATCAGCGACGTCACGAGCTTGGCCCGGTCCTCGGCCAGGATCTTGGCCGCGTGATGGGGCTGGCACAGTTCCACCACCGCGACGCGGCCTACGTCGTACCCATAGGGCGCCACCGCATCGTGAAGCATATGCACGGTGGGTACCTTCCAGCCGTGTTCTGCCGCTGTGGTCTCGACGATTTCAATCGTTTCCTCGAACGTGTAACGGCTATCGTCCTCGACGATCATCAGTTTCGGGGCCGCCGAGAAGGCGGTGAGCATCATCGCGCCGACGCCCAGCACGAAGCCGCCAATTCCGGTAACAATCAGTTTTTTGGTCATGTCTCGATTTCTCCGTTTCTCAAGGCCGTTGTCGACCTCAGATTGTTCATATTTTAATCAATGGCTTGCGCAACCCTGGACCCCGTCTGGCGTTCATCACTGGCCACAGCCGGTGCGGTGGCTATCAGGCCGACCGTCGCCTCGGGTCGAGGCTCGCTTTAGGTTTGGGCGTGGACCACCGGGTGGTGTACGGGGCGCGGGAGCGCGTACCTCTGGAGGCATATTAGCGAGTGCTAATGCGTGGTGTCATGCTCACACACTGAAGGTCGGGCCTTCAATCGCATTTTTTCGCTCGTTTGCGCCGGAATCGTCGCTGTTACCGTCACAGAACCCGCTGCTAGCGTCTCGGGCGGTCCGCGGGTCGGAAAGGCGCAGGGTCATCGGGCACACGGCGTTGGTACCGGCCAGACACGGGCGGTGCCCCCAGCGCCGGATGGCGGATGGCGGATGGCGGTTGCCGGATGCCGGCCTTCGGCCTTTTCCGCGCAACACTTCGCTGATGTTCCGAGGTGACCGCCCGCTCCATCGCAGCGACGTCGGATGCGCCGGCGCCCGGCCACCAGCGGTCTGCTGCCGCGGCGGGTCTTTCCTGCGTCGGGCGGACACGGGCGGCCGCGGCCGGATTGACAAGTTTCCCCGAGAACCGTGTTAATGAGCGCGGTTACACCGTTTGGCGTGGCCTCGGGCTGCTTGGCGCGGGACACGATGCAACTTTCATCGAACAGGGGAGAGCGGGATGGATATCAACAGTATGGCCCTCAACCGGGGCTGGGGGCTTTTCGGCAGGGGCTGGCGGATCTTCACGGGCGGGGTCGTTCACTGGATCCTGGCGCTGATCCTGTTCTTCGTGATCAGCATCGTGCTGAATCTGATCCCGCTGATCGGCGGCTTGGTGCTGGCGGTGATCACGCCGGCGCTGATTGCGGGATTCCTGAAACTCGCCCATGAGATCGAGTCCGGCAGGGAAGGGGCGGTCGCCCACCTGTTCGCGCCGCTGAGGGATCCGGAACGGCGTAACCCGCTGCTGATCCTGGGCCTGCTCGCGCTGGTGGCGTCGTTGGTGCTGGGCGTGGTCGCTGCCGCGTTCGTGGGCGGAACGATCATGCTGGACGAGACCTCGGGCATGGGCACGGGCATGATGCCCCTGGCCGGTGTCGGGTTCTTCGGTCTGATCGTGCTGTTCCTGCTCTACCTGGCGATCTTCGCTGCGCTCGCTTTCGCGATTCCGCTGGTCTACTTCCGGGGCGTGCCGATCGGCGATGCGGTGCTGGCAAGTATCCAGGGCACGATTACGAATCTGGCTCCACTGATCATCTTCTCGGTGATCTATTTCGTTCTGGCGATCATCGCGATGATTCCGTTCGGCCTCGGTTTCCTGATTCTCGGGCCGGTGGTGCTGGGGGCGGTGTATGGTGCCTACCGCGAGATCTTCCCGGAGCCGGAAGTCGAGGTCGTGCACGGCGAAGCGTCCTGAGGCGCAGGGCATTCGCGCCGGGATGCGGGCGTGTCAGGCGCGCCTGAACACTCGTCCGAGTGCGGTAGCCGGGGCTGTGCCCTGGCGCTGGTGGTTGTGCCTCCTGTGTTGGTACACAACCGACGGTGCTTGTGTTGGTCGCTCGGCACGCGCCGTCCCGGCGAATGGGGTGACGCAGCAGGTTGCGTGTCTGGGGCACGTGTTCGGGCACGACGGTACCAGCGCATGCCGGCGGGCGGGGATGATCGGGGGCGTGCTGGCACCGGGTGTTGCGCCTGCCGCGCCGGCACACCCTGCGGTGCGAGGGTTGTGTTGTGACGCGAGGCACCCGCGGTCGCGGGCGATGATCAGCCGTTCTGGACCTTGCGCGGGGCGGCGGGTTCGTCGCGCTCCGTCGGCGAGGACTGGCGGTCGTGTTCGCCATCGTCTTCGTCATCGTCCCCGGGAGCGGGTCCGGTCTTTTTCTTGCGGGTCAGCTCGCTTTGCTCGACTTCGAGGCGGTCGAGTTCGGCATCCATTTCGCCTTCGGTGAGCGGGCGGTAGGCGTCGTCCGGGGAGGCCGGCGCTTGGTCCCGCGCAGCGGAATCAGGGGGCACGGTGGCAGATGCGCTGCCGGGCGCTGCCGCGGCAGCGCTGGAGCCCGCTGCCGGGGCGGTGTCCCGCGCGGGCGGGGCCTGGGCCGGGCCACCCGAGCCACCGCCGGAGTCGCCCCCGGGTGTGCCGGGCCGTGTGGCGCCGCCGCCCGGCCCGTCGTCGTCGGGTCCGTCATCGTCCGTTCCTTCGGTGGCCAGGCGATCGGCCTTGCGTCGTTCCATGATTCGGGACAGGATCAGGCCGATCTCGAACAGCAGCCACATCGGCAGTGCCAGCAGGGTCTGCGAGATGATGTCCGGCGGTGTCAGTACCATGCCGACCACGAAGGTGCCGACGATCACGTAGGGCCGCTTGCGGGCCAGTTTCGCGGGCGTGGTGGCGCCCATCGACACCAGCAGAATGGTCGCGATCGGCACCTCGAAGGCGATGCCGAACGCGAGGAACAGCATGATCACGAAATCGAGGTAGCGCGAGATGTCGGTCATCACCGCGACGCCCTCGGGCGCGGTGGCCGTGAAGAACGCGAAGATCAGCGGGAACACCACGAAATAGGCGAATGCCATCCCGAGGTAGAACAGCAGCGTCGACGACGCGACCAGCGGTGCGGCCAGCCGTTTCTCGTGCTTGTACAGGCCGGGGGCGATGAACGCCCAGAACTGGTACAGCGTGTACGGGATGGTGAGCACGACCGCCAGCAGCAGGACCAGCTTGAACGGGATCAGGAACGGTGCGGCCACCTCGATCGCGATCATGCTGGTGCCTTCGGGCAGGTGCACCATCAGCGGCGTGGCGAGCCAGGTGTAGATCTGGTTCGCGAACGGGAACAGGAGCAGGAAGACGACCAGGATCGCCAGGAACATGCGCAGGATGCGGTCGCGCAGTTCGATCAGGTGGCTGAGCAGGGTTTCGGTCACCGCTGCCGAAGGTTCGCCCCGGGACTTGTCCTTGCTCATGCCTTGTTCACTTGCTCGTCGTTGCGGGTGCCGGCCTTGTCGGCCGCGGCAGGCTGCGGTTTCGGGGCGTCGGTGAGCAGGTCACCGTCGAGGTTGTTCTGCACCGGCACGCGCTGGATGCGCGGGGGCGCCGCATCGGACTTGCCGCTGCCGGTCTCGGCGGGCTTCGCCTTTTCGGCGCCGGGGCGTGCCTCCGGGTCGAGTTTCTTCCGGTCGTCCGCGGTGTCGTCGAGGTTTTCGCGCAGCGTCTGTTCGGTTTCCTTCAGATCCTCGCGCAGGCTCGTCTCGGTCTCCTGCATCATGCTCTTGAGTTCCTGGATCTCCTGCTCCTGACCCTTGAGCATCTTGCGCAGTTCGTCGGTCTGGAGTTCCTGCTCGATGTCCGAGCGCACGCTGTTCACGAAGCGGCGGGCCTTGCCAACGAAGCGGCCGATCTCGCGCGCAAGCCCGGGCAGGCGCTCGGGCCCCACGACGAGCAGCGCGACCAGCGTGATGATGAGGATCTCCCAGAAGCCAATGTCGAACATGATCTATCCCGTGGACCCAGAGGGCGGCACGCGCGTGTTCACGACGGGCGTTCGCCGTTGCGGTTGCCAGACTCCGACGTCTTGGTGGCCTCGGCGTCGATTACGCGTCCCTTCTCCTGCTCTTCCACCTTGGGCAGCTCTTCACCCTCGCGGCGCTCGGCGGTGTCCTTGTCGGTGTCGTCGTCACCGCTTTCCTTGACCGACTTGCGGAAGTTCTTGATGGCGGAGCCGATGTCACCGCCCATGTTGCGCAGCTTCTTGGTGCCGAACAGGAGCACCACGATCAGAAGAATGATGAGAAGCTGCCAGATGCTGATACCGCCGATCCCCATGGGATGCCTCCGAAACGATAGAAACGATAGCCTGAATGCGCGTGGCCCCGGAATCAAGGCGGGCTGGTCAGCCCGACCGCTGTCCGGTCGTCGTCCGTGCGGCCTTCTCGGCGATGCCGGACAGGCCGAACCGGCGATCGAGCTCGGCCAGCACCGCGTCGGGGTGCAGTCCGCGAGCTGACAATACCACGAGTGTGTGAAACCAGAGATCGGCCATCTCGGAAACCAGGGCATCCCGGTCCGGGTTTTTCGCGGCGATCACGGTCTCGGTGGCCTCCTCGCCGAGCTTCTTCAGCATCACGTCGAGCCCGCGCTGGTGCAGCGAGGCCACGTACGACTGCTCCGGGTCGGCCTCGCGGCGGGATTCGATCACCTCGGCGAGCCGGGTCAGCAGGTCGGCATTCATGCTCGCGCCTCCTGTACCGGCCGCACCGGCACCCCTGCCGCCGCCATCGCCGCCTTGGCTTCGCCAACGGTGTGCTGCCCGAAGTGGAAGATGCTCGCGGCGAGCACGGCATCGGCATGGCCTTCGACCACGCCCGCGACCAGGTGCGCGAGTTCACCGACGCCACCGGAGGCGATCACCGGGATGTTCACTGCGTCGCTGACCGAGCGCGTGAGGTCGAGATCGAACCCGGTCCGCGTACCGTCCCGGTCCATGCTGGTCAGCAGGATCTCCCCGGCACCAAGGGCCGTCATCTTCTGCGCCCAGGCGACTGCGTCGATCCCGGTGCCGCGGCGCCCGCCGTGGGTGAAGACCTCCCAGTGCGGGTACTCGGCGTCGTCGTCGACACGCTTGGCGTCGATCGCGACCACGATGCACTGGCTGCCGACGCGGTCCGCAGCTTCGGCGACGAACTCCGGACGATGCACCGCCGCGGTGTTGATCGAGACCTTGTCGGCACCGGCGTTCAGCAGGCGGCGGATGTCGGCGACCTCGCGGATGCCGCCGCCGACGGTCAGCGGGATGAATACCTGTTCCGCAACCTGTTCGACCACGTGGACGATGGTCTCGCGTTCGTCGCTGCTGGCGGTGATGTCGAGGAAAGTGATCTCGTCGGCGCCCTGGGCGTCGTAGCGGCGTGCGATCTCGACCGGGTCGCCGGCATCGCGGATTCCGATGAAGTTGACCCCCTTGACCACGCGGCCGGCGTCGACGTCGAGGCAGGGGATGATGCGCCGCGCGAGCATGCTCAGTCCCCGCTCCCGGCGAGTGCGATCGCTTCCTGCAGGGTGAACGCGCCCTCGTACAGCGCGCGGCCGACGATCACGCCGTCGATGCCGTCGTCCTCGTGTTCCTTCAGTCGGCGGATGTCGTCCAGCGAACTGACTCCGCCGGAGGCGATCACCGGGACACGCACCTCGCGCGCGAGCCGCGCGGTCGCCTCGACATTGACCCCCTGCATCATGCCGTCGCGGCTGATGTCGGTGTACACGATGGCCATTACGCCGTCGGTCTCGAAGTGCTGCGCGAGGTCGATCAGGTCGTGGTGCGAGAGCTTGGACCAGCCGTCGACCGCGAGCTTGCCGTCGCGTGCGTCGAGCCCGACGATGATGCGCCCGGGAAACTCCAGGCAGAGGTCGTTCACGAAGTGCGGCGCGCTGACGGCCTTGGTGCCGACGATGACGTACTCGACCCCGGCCTCGAGATAGGCTTGCACCGTGTCCGCGTCGCGGATGCCGCCGCCGACCTGGATGCGCAGGGTCGGGTGGGCCTCGGCGATGCGGTGGATCACTGCCGCGTTCTTCGGCGAGCCGGCAAAGGCGCCGTCGAGGTCGACGATGTGCAGCCGTGCGGCCCCGGCGTCGATCCAGCGGGAGGCCATCGCCACCGGATCGTCGCCGAATACCGTCGACTCGTCCATGCGCCCCTGGCGCAGCCGGACACACTTGCCTTCCTTGAGATCAATCGCGGGTATGACCAGCATCATCGACTCCGGTAGATGGAAACACGCAGGGTCCGCATCACCAGCCCCCGTCCCAGCGCAGAAAGTTGTTCAGCAGGCGTAGCCCGTCGGCCGAGCTCTTTTCCGGGTGGCACTGCATCGCGAACATCGGGCCGTCTGCGATCGCGGAGGCGAAGGTGTCGCCATAGTCGGTCTCGCCGACGATCTGGTCGCCCTGCGCCGGCAGCACCCGGTAGCTGTGCACGAAATAGAACCATGCCTCGCGGGGAAGTCCCTGCCAGAGCGGGTGTTCGCGCACCCGGCGCACCACGTTCCAGCCCATGTGTGGGATTTTCAAGCGCCGGCCCTCGTTGTCGATCGCACGCTCCGGGAAGCGTTCGACCCGGCCCGGGATCAGGCCAAGAAGATCGACGCCGCCGTTTTCGGCGGTCCAGTCGAGCAGGATCTGCTGGCCCAGGCACATCCCGAAAAACGGTCGGGTCGCGGCGAGTTCCGGCAGCATGCGGTCGATCCCGAGCCGGCGCAGCGCCTCCATCGCATCGGCTGCCGCGCCCTGGCCAGGGAACACGAGCCGGTCCGCCTCGCCGATTACCGAGAGGTCGTCGGTGAGCAGTACGTGCATGCCGGGTGGCGCCTCGTGGCGCAGCGCCCGTTCCACGGAGTGCAGGTTGCCCATGCCGTAGTCGATTACGGCCACGCTTTGCATCGAAGAACGCCCTCTTGCGCAACCCGCCTTACAGCGCGCCTTTGGTGGATGGGGTGACGTCAATCATGCGCGGATCCGGTTCGGCCGCCATGCGCAGCGCCCGGCCGAAGGCTTTGAAGATCGTCTCGGCGACATGGTGGGCGTTGTGTCCCCGGATGCTGTCGATGTGCAGCGTCATCCGAGCGTGATTGACGAGCCCCTGGAAAAACTCCTGGAACAGGTCGACGTCGAACTGGCCGATGTGCGAGCGGCGGAAATCGGCGTGCATCTCGAGCCCCGGGCGCCCGGAGAAGTCGATCACCACGCGGGCGAGGGCCTCGTCCAGCGGGACGTAGGCGTGGCCGTAGCGGCGGATACCCTTCTTGTCGTCCAGTGCCTGGGCGAGCGCCTGCCCAAGCGTGATGCCGATGTCTTCCACCGTGTGGTGGGCGTCGATGTGCAGGTCGCCGTCGGCCTGGATGTCGAGATCCACGACGCCATGGCGGGCGACCTGATCCAGCATGTGGTCCAGGAACGGGAGTCCGGTCGCGAAATGGCCCTTGCCGCTGCCATCCAGGTTCAGTTCCACCCGGATACGGGTTTCGAGGGTGTCGCGCTGGACGACGGCTGTACGCGCTTTCATGATGCCGATGCTATCGCAAATCGACAGTATAGCAAGCGGGGGCAAACACGGTACGCCGGCGCCAGGTCTCACGCCCTCGCGCGGCAACCCGCGACCATGAAACAGTCGTAGCGCGGAAAAGGACGACCTGATTATCAGGGAAGCTCCGCAAATTGGAACGGGCCGTCATCGAAACCACCGTCATCGCGAGGCGCGAAGCCTTTAGCCGCGAGCGCAGCGTGGCGGGACGTGGCGATCCAAACGGCGTTAGTCCTCCCCGCGCCGCCTGGATTATTCGCTGCGCTCACCCTGCGGGCCAGCCTTCGGTTGTTCAATGCCCTGCGCGCATGAGTGCCGCGCTACGCTCGCAATGACGACCGATGCCGCACGGCGTCGCACTCGCCGCGGAGGTTTCGTGATAATCAGGAAGGACGGAGGCCGTCATCCGCCTTCCGGCGCCAGAGTTGCCGCGGACGCCGGGGCACTGCGAACGCCGTACGGCGGATGACGCTGCGCTTTTCCGCCCTACGGGTCGCCAGGGACACGAGACAGGCCGTGACTTTCACGCTAACTGTCATGCCGCCGGGCGCGCGGCACCCCCGATGATGAAAGATAATGGGCGTGCTGTCGCGTCGGGCTGAGGTCGCGATAATTCTTGATGGCGCCTGACCGCGCACGCTAACTCGACCCGCTGCCCTTCACTCGTACCCCGGATTGCCTGGCATGGCCTGGAAGGGTCATGGACAGCGCACGCTAAAAAGAGCCGTCGAGTCCCGACAGGCCGTTGAAGGACGGCGCCCTTGGCGACAGCACATCGTGAAGGATAGTGCGTTTGCCCGAGGAGGTCAGCATGGACATTACCCCGATTCACCGGCGCGTTGTCGGTCTGGATGTGCACCAGAGCAAGATCACGGCCTGTGCGCTGATCGAGCAGCCCGATGGCAGTGTGGCGGTGGAGCACCGGGAGTTTGGTGGTTTCAAGCGCGATCGGCGGGCGTTGGCCGAGTGGGTTCGCGGGTTTGACCCCGAGGTCGTGGTGATGGAGAGCACTGGGATCTACTGGAAGAGCCCCTATGCGGCCCTTGAGCGTGTGGGCGTCATGGCCTGGGTGGTCAATGCCCGTCACGCCCGAAACGTGCCTGGCCGCAAGACCGACCTCTCCGATGCCCAGTGGCTGGCCACGCTGGCCCGTGCCGGTCTGCTGCGGGCTTCGTTCATTCCTCCGGCCGAGATCCGCCATCTGCGCCTGATCGCCCGGCAGCGCCAGAAGCTGGTCGGGATGCTGGCCGCGGAGAAGAACCGGCTGCACAAGGTGCTGACCGATGCCGGGATTCGCCTGAACGTGCTGGTCTCCGACGTACACGGCGCGTCGGCACGGGCCATGATCAAGGCCCTGCTCGCCGATGCCCCATGCACGCAATCCTCGACCTCGCCGGCCGCCTGCGGGCTTCCCGCGAAGAACTGTTCGAAGCCCTGCAACCGGAGGAACTGAGCACCAGGCACCGCTTCGTGCTCAACGAGGTTCTGGCGCACATCGAGTACCTCGAGGCCATGATCGCCCGCTTCGAACAGGAACTGCTTGCGGGTCTGGCCCCCTGGGAGCCGCAGGTGTGCCTGCTGGAAACCGTGCCCGGCATCGACCGCATTGGCGCCGCCATGCTGCTCGTCGAAAGTCGGTACCGACATGGCGAGCTTCGGCAGCGCCGAACGCCTCGCGTCCTGGGTCGGCATCTGCCCCGGCAACCACGAGAGCGCCGGCAAACGCAAAAGCGGACGCACGCGCAAGGGCAACGCCTGGGTCCGTCGCCTGCTGTGCGAGTTCGCGCAAGCCGCCTCCCGCACCCGCTGTGCGCTCAAGGACAAGTTTTCGGCCTTGTCCATCCGCAAGGGACACAAGCGCTCCATCGTGGCCCTGGCGCACAAGCTCCTGCGCATCGTCTACGCCATGCTCAATCATGCGGCCCCCTACCAGGATCGCACCGTCGATTACGAGGCTCTCGTCGTGCAGCGCAACGCGCCGCGCTGGCTGAAGATGCTGGAAAAGCACGGCTATCTCACCGCCACCTGAGCCGCCACACAGGCTCTTCGAGTCCCGCAAGCAGGCATTTGCGCACCGGCATGCGTCACGCCAGAATCTCGCTCGCCCCAACGTCAGGTTCTTTCACGCTAACTGTCATGCCCTCGGCCGCGAGGCACCCCGAAGGATGAAATACGATTATGAATCAGAGAGATACGATTCCCGGGCAGCGTATTTTCACGCTAACTGTCATGCCCTCGGCCGCGAGGCACCCCGAAGGATGAAAATACGATTATAAATCAGAGACATACGATTCTAGGGCGGCGTATTTTCACGCTAAAAGCACGGCTATCTCACCGCCACCTGAGCCGCCACACAGGCTCTTCGAGTCCCGCAAGCAGGCATTTGCGCACCGGCATGCGTCACGCCAGAATCTCGCTCGCCCCAACGTCAGGTTCTTTCACGCTAACTGTCATGCCCTCGGCCGCGAGGCACCCCGAAGGATGAAACTACGATTATGAATCAGAGAGATACGATTCCCGGGCAGCGTATTTTCACGCTAACGGTCGGGGCGCTGGCCGATCAGCAGGGCCTCCGGCACCGCGGCCTGAATCGCAACCGGGATCTCGAGGCACAGCCCCGGTCGGGCCAGCACCGAAACCCAGAGCGTGTTGATCCGCAGGTTCAGTTCCACAAAGGCGATCACCTCGCCGTAGCCTTCCAGCACGCACTGGATTGCTGCGAGGCGCGCGCGGATCTCGTGGTCGTTCCGGCGTTTCAGGCCGGGAATCAGCATCATGAAGTCTGCCAGACGCCGGCCGTCCGCGTCGCGTCGGGGGAGGCGCTGCCACAGGGGCTCGACCGGCTGGAATGCGGAGGCTCGCCGCAGGCCGGGCTCGGCTTGCGGTGCAGCCGGGTCGAGGCGTTCGGCCAGCGGGCAGACCGAGACGAGTCGATCCGGAATCCCGGGCATTCGTGCCATGCCACCTCCCGTCGCGGGCCGGTTGACAGGCGGATCCCGGTGGACCCACCTATTGGCAAGAGGTTACATCGCCCGGGGTGCGGGCACCAAAAAGCCGGGGACATGCCCCGGCTTTTTGGCTTGCGCCTGAACCGAAATCAGCCGATTTCGACTTCGGTGCTGTCGCTTTCGCCCTTGTTGTCCTTCCAGGAGAGCTTCAGGGTGTCGCCCTTGCTTCCGGCGAACTGGAACTGGAAGAACGGGTTGCGCGAGATGCCAGCGCCCCACAGGGCGGTCATCACGGTGTTGCCACCCACCTCGGCCTCGACGGTCTCGATGTAGTGGGCGGGAATCAAGTTTCCGGCGCTGTCCTTGCGGGCGCCGGTCTCCATGGGGTGGCTCATCAGGGAGCGAACGGTCACGACGCCGCCGGACTCCTGGGCGCGAACACGAATGGTGGACATTTAGCTATACCTCCAGAATTGGGAAAAGTCGGTTCGTCAATGCCGGCCGTTAGCCGCCGCAGCCACCGATGGTGACCTTCACTTCGCGGGCCGCGCTGTACCAGGTGCCGCCCGACTTCACGGCCGCGACCACGTCGGAGGACTGGCCGAGCTTGATTCGGGTGGCCACCATGGGCACGGCGCCGGCACCCAGGAGGTACTTGGATGTCAGCGGGGAGCCGTTCTCCACCGCGAACAGGGCCATTTCGGTCACGTCGGACATGCCGGTTTCCATCGTCACCGGGACCACGGCGCCGTTTTCGGCGATCTCGGGGGCGGTGATTTCGATGTCGCCGGGGGTCAGGTCGGTCGTGCCCAGTGCGGCACTCAGGGCATTGTCCATGCCGCGGGCTTCGAAGGCATCGGCGGGCCAGGCGGCCAACAGCTGGCTGGGAGCCAGGAGGCCGGCTCCAACGGCGACGCCGACGGTGCCGGCAGCCAGGGTGCCTTTCAGGAAGACACGACGCTTGTTACTGGTCATGGAGATCTCCTCTCATCTTTGGGTCGTTCCGGATCGTCCGGGGCGTGGGTTGTTACGCCTGCACTACGGACGGTGGCTAAGACTAATCTATTCCCACAGGGTTTCACGAATTTTCCACCAATGCCGCTGCCGGCTTCCAGGCGGGCACGCGAGCCCCCTGGGGGAGACGGCCGCGGGCCCTTCCCGTGCGCCCGTCGGGCGACACCGGATTAACGAGTATAGACCACCCACCTGGCATGCACTCGCGGTGCACTGTCCGCCTCCCCAAGGCTCCCCCGCAAAGGGTCCCCGCAAAGGGGAAGGGAGGTTCTCGTCGCCAGGGGCGGCGCAGGGCCATGGCCATGGCGGCCGCCGCAGGTTGTGCCACAGGCACAACGTCGCGGGTGTTGGTGATGGCCTGGGGCCTGAAGTTGGCTGGCGCGTGTGCTTGTGCCTCCGGCGTCGGCGCAAGCCGCGCGGGATCACGCCATGCGACGATTCTTCCCGGGTCGGGGGTGGCCGCGTGCGCCATGAGAGTTAGACTGATGCCTTCGGCCCGAACTGTGTCCATATCCAATGCCCTGCAAAGCCCACGTTGCCCTGATCCTGGTCGTCGTCCTCCTGGGAACCCTGCAGATATTGGCCAGCTGCGGGCAGAAGGGGGACCTCTACTTCCCCGACGATGCTTCCGAGGAGCGGCGCTGATGGATCACTTTGATCTGCGTGACGGCGTGCTGCACTGCGAGTTGGTGCCGCTGACCGAAGTTGCCGAGGCGGTCGGCACCCCGGCCTATGTGTATTCGCGTGCGACTCTGACCCGCCACTACCATGCGTTCGCCAACGCGCTCGAGGGCATCCCGCACCAGGTCTGCTTCGCGGTCAAGGCGAATTCCAGCCTGGCCGTGCTGAACGTGCTCGCGCGCCTCGGGGCCGGTTTCGACATCGTTTCGGGCGGCGAGCTGGAGCGGGTGCTGCGCGCCGGCGGGGAACCCGGCAAGGTGGTCTTTTCCGGGGTCGGCAAGACGGCGGGCGAGATGCGCCGGGCCCTGCAGGTGGGTATCCATTGCTTCAACGTCGAATCCGGGCCGGAACTCGAACTGCTGAATGCGGTGGCCGGGGACATGGGCCTGCGCGCGCCGATCGCGATTCGGGTGAACCCGGACGTGGATGCGGAGACACACCCCTACATCGCGACCGGGCTGCGCGAGAACAAGTTCGGGGTCGACATCGCAGCCGCGCACGCACTGTACCTGGAGGCCACGCGCCTCGGGCACCTGGAGATCCGAGGCGTCGGGTTCCACATCGGCTCGCAGTTGACCCGGCTGACTCCGTTCACCGACGCCCTGCGGCGCGTGCTGGCGCTCGCCGACGACCTGGAGCGCGACGGGATCGGGCTCGCGCACATCGACGTCGGCGGAGGCCTGGGCGTGCGCTACCGCGACGAGACTCCGCCCGAGCCGGCCGACTATGCCGCGGCGCTGCGCGAATTGCTCGCCGACCGGAACTGGCCGGTATTGCTCGAGCCGGGGCGGGCGATCGCCGCGAACGCGGGGGTGTTCCTGACCCGGGTCGAGTTGCTGAAACACACGGCGCACAAGGACTTCGCGGTCGTCGACGGGGCGATGAATGACCTGATCCGCCCCGCGCTGTACGGAGCCTGGCAGGAGATCGTTCCGGTCTCGCCCCGGAACGGGGAATCGCGGCGCTACGATGTGGTCGGGCCGGTCTGCGAGACCGGCGACTTCCTCGGCCGCGAGCGCGAGCTGGTGCTCGCACCGGGCGATTTGATGGCGGTGCGCTCTGCCGGTGCCTATGGATACGTGATGGCAAGCAACTACAACAGCCGGCCGCGTCCGCCCGAGGTGATGGTCGACGGCGACCGTTACTACATCGTGAACCGGCGCGAACAGGTGGACCACCTGATGATGCGCGAGAGCATGCTGCCGGTGGCGGACTGATGGAGCGCCGTCTGGAACCGGAACTGATGCTCGACCCGGAGCAGGCGCGGGCGTATGCCGAGGCCGATTTCGCCGAGCCGCACGAACGGTTTGTCGACCTGTTCGCGGAACGCTTTCCGGACATGGTCGGCGGAGCCGTGCTGGATCTGGGCTGCGGCCCGGGTGATGTGAGCCTGAGGCTGGCCGCGCGGTATCCGGCCTGTGTGGTCCACGGGATCGACGGCGCGCCGGCGATGCTGGCCGCCGGCGAGACGCTGTGCAGGGCGCATCCGGCCGGTCCCCGCGTGCAGCTGCGCCTGGGGCAGTTGCCCGAGGTGCGAGCCCCGGGTGCACCTTACGAGACGATCGTATCCAACAGCCTGCTGCACCACCTGCACGACCCGCGGGTGCTCTGGGGCGTGATCCTGCGCGATGGCGCGCCCGGGGCACGGGTGTTCGTGATGGATCTCTGCAGGCCCGAAACCGCGGAGCGGGTCTCTGCACTGGTGGCGCGCCACGCTGCGAACGAGCCGGAAGTGCTGCGGCGCGACTTCGAGGATTCGCTGTACGCGGCGTTCACGCCCGAGGAAGTGCGGTCGCAGCTCGACGAGGCCGGCCTCGAGGCATTTCAAGTCGAGCAGGTCAGCGATCGCCACCTCGTGGCCTGGGGCCGCCTGTGATTCGGCGAAGCTGCGAGGCACGGGACTGACACGGACAAGGCGACGATGAAACTCGCGTTCACCAAGATGCACGGCCTGGGCAACGATTTTGTGGTAATCGACGGGGTACGCCAGCGGGTAAACCTGGACCCGGAAGCGATCCGTTTCCTCGCCGACCGCCACTTCGGGATCGGTTGCGACCAGGTGTTGCTGGTCGAGCGCCCGGTGGATCCGTCGCGGGCGCTGTTTCGCTACCGGATCTTCAATGCGGACGGCGGCGAGGTCGAGCAGTGCGGGAACGGCGCCCGGTGCTTCGCGGTGTTCGTACGCGAGCAGGGGCTGACGCAGGCCGATACGATCCCGGTTGAGACGCTGTCGGGGCCGATCGAGCTCCGGGTCGAGGCCGATGGCCAGGTGACGGTGAACATGGGACGCCCTCGTTTCCATCCCGACCAGCTTCCGTTCCTCGCGCCGACCGAGGTCGACGAGTATCCGCTCGAAGTCGACGGCGAACCGCTGCGGATCGGTGCGGTGTCGATGGGTAACCCCCACGCGGTGTTGCTGGTCGACGCGGTGGCGACCGCGCCGGTCGAGCGGCTCGGCCCGGCGATTGAGCACCATCCGCGCTTTCCGGACCGGGTCAACGTCGGGTTCGCGGCCGTCCGGGCCCGCGACCGGATCGACCTGCGTGTCTGGGAACGCGGTGCGGGCGAGACGCTGGCCTGCGGTACCGGTGCCTGTGCCGCAATGGCCGTGGCGCGGCGGCGCGGCCTGGTCGATACCCGGGTTCGGGTCGACCTGCCGGGGGGAAGCCTTGTGCTAAGCTGGAGCGGCGAATCGGATCAACCGGTGTGGATGACCGGGCCCGCCACCACAGTTTTCCACGGTCGAATCGAGCGATGACAGCCAGTTCCCCGAAAGCCGAACCCGAATTCCCCAGCGAACAGGCGGTGGAGGCGTATCTCCGCGCGCACCCCGACTTCTTCGAGCGCCACCTGCCGTTGCTGACCCTGCTGCGTTTGCCGCATCCCGTCAGCGGATCGGTCTCGCTGATCGAACGACAGGTGGCCCTGCTGCGCGACCGGCACCGCCAGCTGGAGCAGCACATGGGCGACCTGGTCGAGCGTGCGCGCGACAATGAGCGCGTCGGCGAGCATCTGCACCGGCTGGCCTGCACGCTGATGCACGCCGAGGACCCGGACGCGGTGCTGGCACTGACCCAGGACGCGCTGCGCGACGAGATGAAGGCGGAACTCGTCAGCATCCGGCTGATCGGCACCGAACATGACGACCTGCACCGCCTGCGCGAAGCGGATCTGGTGCATTTCGAGGATCTGTTCGCGCGCGGACGGGCCCAGTGCGGGCGGTTGCCCCGAGCGGCGCTCGAGTTCATGTTCGGCGACGATGCGAGCGCGGTCGGATCGGCGATCCTGATGCCGCTGGTGGCCGAAGGCGGCGGACGCACGGGCGTTCTGGCGCTGGGCAGCCGGTCGGCCGAGCGTTTCCAGCCGGACATGGGTACCTACTTCGTGACCCACCTCGGCGAACTGCTGGCCGAGGCGATCCGCTGTCATTCCGACCGTGGATGCGCGGGGAAGTAGCCGATGCCTTCCGAGGGGCGCCCACGCCTGCTGCTGCGCCGCGCAGCCATGGTTCCTGCACGGCCTGCGTGCCCGATCCCGAAGCCCCATGCGTGCCGAGGCTGAGCCGGGCCACGCGGTGGCGGATCCGGCGGTCGCCGCGTTTCTCGAACATCTGCGGGGCGAACGCGGGCTCTCGGCGCATACCGTCTCGGCCTACGCACGCGATCTCGAGCGCCTTCGGGGGCTCGTGGCCGACACCTGGAACGAACTGCAGCCGGCGGATCTGCGCCGGGCTGCGGCCGCGCTGGCCCGGGACGGGCAGAAGCCACGGAGTGTCCAGCGGTTCCTGTCGGCCGCGCGGAGCTTCGGGCGCTGGGCGGTGCGCGAGGGGTGGATGGAACACAACCCGGCGGCGGCGGTGCGTGGCCCCCGGCTGGGCCGGCCCCTGCCGAGGACGCTGGACGTCGACCAGGCCGAGCGGGCGATGTGCCCGCAGGGCGACGATGGGCTGGATCTGCGTGACCGGGCGCTGCTGGAGCTCTTCTACTCCTCCGGTCTGCGCCTGTCGGAACTGACCGGGCTGGATCTCGGCGGACTCGACCTCGACGCAGGGCTCGTTCGCGTGCTGGGCAAGGGCCGGCGCGAGCGCACGGTGCCGGTGGGGCGTCCGGCCCGCGCGGTGCTACGCGAGTGGCTGGCAGTGCGCGCGGACTGGGCGGGGCCGGATCAGCCGGCGCTGTTCGTATCGCAGCGCGGCCGGCGGCTGGGCAATCGCGCGGTGCAGTACCGGCTGGCGCAGGCCGGGCTGCGGGCGGGTCTGCCCGAGCGGCTGCACCCGCACCGGCTGCGCCATGCCTTCGCGAGCCACCTGCTCGAGTCTTCCGGGGATCTGCGCGCGGTGCAGGAACTGCTGGGGCATGCCGATCTCGCAACCACGCAAATCTACACCCATCTGGATTTTCAGCACCTGGCGCAGGTATACGACAGCGCACACCCGCGGGCGCGGCGGCGATCGCGCTTGCCGGCGGGCGGCAAGGGCACGACTTCGGCAGGCTCCTAGGAGCACGCCGGGCGTGCGCAGAGTATCCTGCGGCGCGTCTCGACGGGATCCCGAACCATGCAGCCGCGCGCCGGGCGCGCGAACAGGAGGTCATCCTTGGAGCAATTTCGCGGCACCACCATCGTCAGCGTCCGGCGCAACGGCGAGGTGACCCTCGGCGGCGACGGGCAGGTTTCGCTGGGCAATACGGTGATGAAAGGCAACGCGCGCAAGGTCCGGCGTGTCTATCATGACCGCATCCTCGCCGGGTTTGCCGGCGGCACCGCCGATGCCTTCACGCTGTTCGAACGCTTCGAGGGCATGCTCGAGAAGCACTCGGGCAACATGACCCGGGCTGCGGTCGAACTGGCGAAGGACTGGCGGACCGACCGCGCGCTGCGCCGGCTGGAGGCGTTGCTGGCGGTGGCCGACAACGAGCATTCGTTCGTGATCTCGGGCAACGGCGACGTGATCGAGCCCGAGCACAGCCTGATCGCGATCGGCTCCGGCGGGCCGTATGCACAGGCGGCGGCGCGGGCATTGCTCGAGAATACCGAACTGCCGGCGCGAGAGATCGTCGAACGGAGTCTCGGCATTGCCGCCGACATCTGCATCTACACCAACCACCAGATCACGCTCGAACACCTCGGGCCGGAAACGCGCCGCGCCTGACGCAAGGATTCCCCGATGACCGACATGACCCCGCGCGAGATCGTCCAGGAACTGGACCGTTACATCATTGGCCAGAGCGAGGCCAAGCGTTCCGTGGCCGTAGCACTGCGCAACCGCTGGCGCCGGCAGCAGCTGCCGGAGGCGCTGCGCCAGGAAGTCACGCCCAAGAACATCCTGATGATCGGCCCGACCGGTGTCGGCAAGACCGAGATCGCGCGCCGGCTGGCGCGGCTGGCCAAGGCGCCGTTCCTGAAAGTCGAGGCGACCAAGTTCACCGAGGTTGGCTATGTCGGCCGCGATGTCGAGTCGATCATCCGCGACCTGGCCGATGCCTCGGTGAAGCAGCTGCGCGAGGAGGAGATGGTCCAGCACCGTGGCAAGGCCGAGGACGCAGCCGAAGAACGCATCCTCGACGCGTTGCTGCCGCGCCCGCGGGCGACCGGCTACACCGCCGAGCCCGAACCCGCCGACAACGACACGCGCCAGAAGCTGCGGAAGCGCCTGCGCGAGGGCGGCCTGGACGATCGCGAGATCGAAATCGAAGTGCGTGCGGTGCAGCCGGGACTGGAGATCATGACGCCGCCCGGGATGGAGGAAATGGCCAGCCAGCTGCAGTCGATGTTCCAGAACCTGGGCGGCAACCGCACCCGCAATCGGCGCCTGAAAGTGCGCGACGCAATGCGCCTGCTGACCGACGAGGAGGCGGCGCGCCTGGTGAACGAGGACGAACTGAAACTGAAGGCAGTGGAACGGGTCGAGCAGAGCGGTATCGTGTTCCTCGACGAGATCGACAAGGTCGCGAAACGTGGCGAGCACGGCGGTACCGACGTCTCGCGCGAGGGAGTGCAGCGTGACCTGCTGCCGCTGGTCGAAGGCACCACGGTGAACACCAAGCTCGGCATGGTGCGTACCGACCACATCCTGTTCATCGCCTCGGGCGCGTTTCACCTGTCCAAGCCGTCGGACCTGATCCCCGAGTTGCAGGGCCGCCTGCCGATCCGGGTGGAGCTGGACGCCCTTTCGGTGGAGGATTTCGTCCGCATCCTGACCGAGCCGACTGCTTCGCTGACCGAGCAGTACACGGCCCTGCTCGCTACCGAGGGGGTCACTCTGGAGTTCCGCCCGGATGGCGTGCGCCGGATCGCCGAGATCGCGCACGACGTGAACGCGAGCACCGAAAACATCGGCGCACGGCGGCTGCACACGGTGCTGGAGCGCCTGCTGCAGCAGGTCGCGTTCGAGGCTCCGGACGTAGCCGGGCCGGTGATCGTCGATGCGGCGATGGTCGAGCAGAGCTTGGGCGAACTGATCCAGGATGAGGATCTTTCCCGCTATATCCTCTGACCCGGCCATCTCTATCTGTCGTTCGGAAACGCCGGTGCAGCAACAGGGTGGGCTCGAGGACACGCGCCCACCCCACAGGTGCGCGGGGTCGGCAGGGCGCACGCTGCGCCTGGCCCGGCCTGCGCCCCGAGCGGCCCTGCACGACCGCGGAGTGGCTTGGGCGAAACGTGCCCACCACGATGCCCGGGGCGGTGGGTATGCCGGGTCTGGCCCGCGCTGGGTGTATGAGAACGTTTACTCTGAGCCGGAATTGGCAATGCTGAGGAGCACAATATGAGCAGCAAACATCGCCCCACGGATATTCAGTTGCACCAGAAGTCACGCATCCTTGAACTCGGCTACGCGGATGGCACCACCTTCCGCCTGCCCTGCGAATTCCTGCGCGTCTACTCGCCTTCCGCCGAGGTGCGCGGCCATGGCCCGGGGCAGGAAACGCTGCAGCTTGGCAAGGAGGACGTGAGCATCACCGAGGTGGAGCCGGTCGGCCACTACGCGGTGAAGCTGGTCTTCTCCGATGGCCACGACACGGGTATCTTCGACTGGGACTACCTGTACAACCTCGGCCTGGAGCAGGAACAGCTATGGCAAGAGTACCTGGACAAGCTCGCCGCCGCCGGCCACCAGCGCAAGACGCATTGATATACCCACGATGACCGACGAACAGCGCCGCAAGACCCACTTCGGTTTCCAGACCGTTGTGGAAGAGGAGAAGGCCGCCCGGGTCGGCGCGGTTTTCCATTCGGTCGCGACCCGGTACGACCTGATGAACGATGTGATGTCGATGGGCATCCATCGCCTCTGGAAGCGTCACACGGTGCAGCGGGCCGCGGTGCGCCCGGGCATGCGCGTGCTCGACCTCGCCGGGGGCACGGGCGACCTCGCGGAGGCATTTGCGCCCCGCGTCGGTGGGCGCGGCCGTGTGGTGGTCTGCGACATCAATGCGTCGATGCTCCGGGTCGGACGCGACCGGCTGATCGACGAGGGCCGGGTCGGAAACGTCGATTTCGTTCAGGCGGACGCCGAGCGCCTGCCGTATGCCGACGAGTCCTTCGATCGGATCACCATCGCCTTCGGCCTGCGCAACGTGACCCGGAAAGAACTGGCGCTGGCCGAGATGCGCCGGGTGCTGAAGGCCGGCGGGCGCTTGCTGGTGCTCGAGTTTTCGCAGCCGGCCGCCCCGCTGCGGCCGTTCTACGACGCCTATTCGTTCAAGGTGTTGCCGCTGATGGGCCGGCTGATCGCCGGCGACTCCGACAGCTACCGCTACCTGGCCGAGAGCATCCGGATGCATCCCGACCAGGAGACCCTGGCCGGGATGATGCGCGAGGCGGGGCTGGAACGCGTCGAATACGACAACCTGACGGGCGGCGTGGTCGCGTTGCACCGGGGTACGCGGCTCTGATCGCGATGGCCGGTTCGACCCCCCTGCCCATGCCCACCGCGCTGACGGCGCTGCTGGAAGCGGCGCTGGATCGCTGGCTCGCAGCCGGGCCGCCATCGGCCCGGCTGCGGCTGGCCGGGCGCAGCATCGCGGTGACGATCGAGCCGCCCGGGCTCGGCTTGGTCTTTCTGGGCGCTGCGGACCGGATCCAGGTTCTCGGTGAACTGGAAGGCGAGGAGCCCGACTGCTCCGTGTCGGGTTCGCCGCTGGCGCTGGCGGCGGCGCTGTCGCGGGGGGACCGCTCGGGGATCGTGATCCGCGGAGATGCGACCGTTCTCGGGGATCTGCAGCGTGCCCTTGCAGGCGTGTCGTTCGACTGGGCGGGTTGGTTCGAATCGCTGGCGGGTGCGGGCAGCGCCGGGCCGCTGCTCAGGGCCGGCGAGACGGCGCGGGCGCGGGTCGAACGCTTTTTCCGACGTGGGGAAGCGGATCTGTCCGGGTATCTGCAGGAAGAGATCCGCTGGCTGCCGGCGTCCGGCGAATTCGACGCCTTCAGCATCGATCTGGCCGACCTGCGCGACGATGTCGCCCGGCTCGAGGCACGCCTCGAGCGATTGGAGGATCCGCGGGTTGCGCGGGACGGCGGCACCGGTTCGTCCGGCCCGGGATGATCCGCACCTTCCACCAGGGCCTGCGCCTGTGGGCGATCGGTCGCGTGCTGGTGCGCTACCGGCTCGACGCGATCCTGTTCACGCTGAAGCCGCTGCGCCCGCTGAGCTTCCTGCTGCACCTGCTGCCCTGGAACTGGTTCCGGCAGGCCGAGGGTACCCGCGGCGAGCGGATCCGCTGCGCATTGGAGGATCTCGGCCCGATCTTCGTGAAGTTCGGGCAGATGCTCTCGACCCGGCGGGACCTGCTGCCGGACGACCTGGCGCTGGAACTCGCGCGGCTGCAGGATCGGGTCCCGGCGTTTCCGAGCGATCAGGCACGCGTCGAGATCGAGAAGGCGCTGGAACAGCCGATCGCTACGGTCTTCGCCGAGTTCACCGACGCGCCGCTTGCATCGGCGTCGATCGCACAGGTGCACGCGGCGCGGCTGCGCGACGGGCGCTCGGTGGTGGTGAAGGTGGTGCGCCCGGGGATCGACCGGACCATCCGCGCGGACCTGGAGATTCTGCACCTGATCGCTTTCCTGGCCGACCGCTACTGGGCCGATGGCCGGCGTCTGCGTCCGCGCGAGGTCGTCGCCGAGTACGAGAAAACCGTGCTCGACGAGCTGGACCTGATCCGCGAGGGCGCGAACGCGGTCACGATCCGCCGCCACTTCGAGGGCAGCGGGCTGGTGTACATCCCGGAGGTGATCTGGGACTACACCCGGCGCAACGTGATGGTGATGGAGCGCATCAGCGGCATCCCGGTGGCGGAGGTCGACGCGCTGCGCGCGCTGGGCGTGAACCTGCGCCTGCTCGCCGAACGCGGTGTCGAGCTCTTCTTCACCCAGGTCTTTCGGCACAATTTCTTCCACGCCGATATGCACCCGGGGAACATCTTCGTGGATGCGAGCGATCCGGAAGACCCGAGCTACCTCGCGGTCGATTTCGGCATCGTCGGGAGCCTGCTGGACTCGGATCAGCACTATCTCGCCGAGAACTTCTATGCGTTTTTCAACCGGGATTACCGGCGCGTGGCCGAACTCTACGTGCAGTCCGGCTGGGTGCCGCGGCATACCCGCGTAGATGAATTCGAGGGCGCGATCCGCTCGGTCTGCGAGCCGATCTTCCAGAAGCCGCTGGACCAGATCTCGTTCGGTACGCTGCTGCTGCGGCTGTTCCAGACTGCGCGGCGTTTCGATATGGAAGTGCAGCCACAGCTGGTGCTGCTGCAGAAGACGCTGCTGAATATCGAGGGGCTGGGTCGGCAGCTGTATCCGCAACTCGACCTCTGGACGACCGCCAAGCCGTTCATCGAGCGCTGGATGTCCGAACAGGTCGGCGTGCGCGCTTTCCTGCGCAGTGCCGAGCGCAACCTGCCCAAGGTGCTGGTGCAGCTGCCGGAACTGCCGATGCGGCTGCAGGAGGTGCTGGATTCCGAGCGCGACCGCGCCGAGCGCGATGCCGCGCTGCGCGCCGAGTTGCGCGCGCTGAAAGCGATGCTGCAGCGCGATGCCCGGCGCCGGGCAGAGGCGTTCACCGGCATCGGCTTGCTGATCGGCGCCGGGGTGGCGACGCGGATGGACGCGTTCACCCACTGGCATGGCGTGCCGTGGCCATCCTGGGCACTCGGCCTTTTCGGGCTCGCGCTGCTGTTTTTCAGCCTCCGCCGGGGCGACGGACTGATCCGCCGCATGCGCGGCATGGGCCAGGACCGCCCCGACTGAGCGCGGCGCTGTCCCCGCCGCTCGCCTCTTGGCAACCCGTAGGGCAAAAGAGCGCAGCGGCATCCGTGGCTCGGCATTCGTGCCGTGCCGGTGCTTACGGCAACCCCGGCGCCGGACCTCACCGCAGGGCGGGATCTTTCCGACGCCCGATGCCGTCACCGGGCCGCCAAGGGTGTAGGCTGACGGGGATCGGCAGCCGTCAGGCAGTCATCCGGAACCAGGGGGAACCATCGTGTTCGAAGCCGCGGAACTCGGGCGTACGCTCGACAAGGACACCTACAAAGAGATGGTCCCCGCGCTGCGGACCGGGCTCCTGAACCTCCAGCAGGGTCTGCGCGAGTGCGATTTCCCGGTGATCCTGCTGATCTCGGGTGCCGATGGCGCCGGCAAGAGCGAGACGGTCAATCTGCTGCACCAGTGGATGGACCCGCGCTGGATCGAGACCACCGCCTTCGACGAACCCTCCGACGAGGAGCGCGAGCGCCCGGCGTTCTGGCGTTTCTGGCGGGCGCTGCCGCCGAAGGGCCGGATCGGCGTGCTGTTCGGTTCCTGGTACAGCCATCCGATCGCCGAGCGGGTCGCAGACCGCGTGGACGACGACGGCCTTGACGTGATGCTCAAGCGCATCAACACGTTCGAGAAGATGCTGGTGGACGGCGGCGCGCTGCTGATCAAGCTCTGGTTCCACCTGGGCAAGGAGATGCAGGTCGAACGCATCCGCAAGTTGCGCAAGAACCCGAAAACCCGGTGGCGTGTCGGCGAGCGGGATCTGGCCGCGCTGAAGTCCTACGACCGTTTCCGGGCGGTGGCCGAGCAGACGCTGCGGCTGACCAGTACCGGCGAGGCCCCGTGGATGATCATCGAAGGCTTCGACGAGCGCCACCGCAACGTGACCACCGCCAGTCACATTCTGGAGGTGGTGCGCAGGCGAATGGAACTCGACCCGAAGACCCTGCGCGGCACGACCACGGCCTGGAAGACCCCGCGCGAGGACGAGAAGACGATCCTGGATTTTCTCGACCTGGATCTGAGCCTGGACAAGAAGTCCTACCGCAAGCAGCTCGCCGACTACCAGGGGCGCCTCAACGTGCTGGCCCGCAAGGCCCGGGAGCGCAAGGTCAGCACCATCGTGGTGCTCGAGGGCTGGGATGCGGCGGGCAAGGGCGGCATCATCCGGCGAATCACGCGGGCCATCGACGCCCGAAGCTATCGCGTGATCCCGGTGGCCGCGCCGACCGACGAAGAACGCGCGCACCACTACCTCTGGCGCTTTTGGCGCCATATCCCGCGGGCCGGTCGCTTCACGATCTATGACCGGTCCTGGTACGGGCGCGTGCTGGTCGAGCGGGTGGAGGGCTACGCGGCCGACGACGAATGGATCCGCGCCTACCGCGAGATCAACGAGTTCGAAGAGGAGCTGACCGACCACGGGATCGTGCTGTTGAAGTTCTGGGTGCACATCGACAAGGACGAGCAACTGCTGCGCTTCAGAGCCCGCGAGGAGACCAGTTTCAAGCAGCACAAGATCACCGAGGAAGATTACCGCAACCGCGAGAAATGGGATGACTACGCCCACGCAGTAAACGACATGGTCGAGCGCACCAGCACCGAATTCGCGCCCTGGAACCTGATCGAGGGCAACGACAAGCGCTGGGCCCGCGTCTGCGCACTGCAGGTCCTCTGCGAACGCCTCGAACAGGCGTTGTAGGCCGGAAGGACGCAGGGGCGAAGGCGAGCGCTTGGGCGTCGCCTTCGCCGACATGGCGGATGACGGCCTTCGGCCTTTTCCGCCCTACGCGAGTTCGGCAGGTTGTGCCGGCAGGCACAACACGCTCGATCGCGGGTGCCGAGGGTGAGTCGGCGCCGGGGAATGGTTGTGCCTCGCGGCACAACCTGCGGGCCTTTGACGCTATGAGAGGTGAAGCGCAGCGAGGGCGAGGACGGCGAGCAGCAGCGCGAACAGCAGCGACGCGTCGCGGCGCCAGAGGTGCTCGGTGAACCGGCCGAGGCGGTGGTCGGCGCGCTGGTAGCCGGCGAGTACCATGGCCTGCAGGTGGCGCAACAGCTGCCGGATCGCCGGCCCGGTCACGCCGACCGCGCGCCCAGCGCGCACGGCCAGACACGGCAGCGGGGTCAGCAGCTCCAGCACGTCGGCCGGCGGAACCGGCCAGGGACGGAGCAGGCGCCACGCGATGACCGCGAGCAGTCCGCCCATCGCGACCGGCCAGACGGTGGCGACGAGATCCTTGGCCGCGAACGGCCAGTGGCCGTGCATACCCCACAAGGGCAGCAGCAGGATGCCGAACAGGCTCGCGGCGGTAACGAGTGCCCAGCCATACCAGGCCCCTGAAGGCGCATCGTCCTGTGCGGCCTCGAGCCGCAATAGCCACAGGTGGCGCGCCATCAGCGCGGTGGTGCCGACCGCGGCCAATGCCAGCAGCAGCGGCAGCTGCTGCCAGGCCTCCGGCGCCGCTTCGGCTGCCGCGAGCGCGTCCTTCAGGCTGCCCTTCGCGATCAGGCCACTCGGCATCAGGCCGGCGAGCGCCAGCGCCGGGATGCTCAGCCCGATCCACAGCCAGGTCGCGAACCCCCGGGTACGGTGGCGCACCACGTCTGTGCCCAGGAACAGGGCGGCCTTGGCCAGCGCGTGGTGAAACGCGTAGATCGTGATCGCGGTCGCCAGCAGGGGCCCCAGCGCCGGGAACGTCATCCAGGCCCCGATCGCGACCGAGATCAGGCCCATCTGGCTGATGCTGGAATAGGCGAGCACGATCCGGGGTTGTTTCTGGTGCACCCCGACCAGTGCGCCGAAGAACGCGGCGAACAGACCGGTGACGATGATCGCCTCGCCCCAGCCGGGAAACACGTCTGCCCCCAGCGGCAGCGTGACCAGCCAGCCCAGCAACCCGGCCTTGATCATCGCCCCGGCCAGCGCCGCGGCGACCGAAACCGGCGCGGCGCCGTAGGCCAGCGGTAGGCTGAAGTGCAGCAGTGGCAGCCCGGCCTTCACGCCGAAACCGAGCCAAAGACAGGCGATGATCACGTTGCGTTCGGGGGCGCCGGCGATCGCCTGGGGCAGTTCGCCCAGCATCGGCAGCAGCGGTGCCGCAGTCGCGCGGGCGGCCAGGATCAGGCCGGCGAGGATCAGCGCCTCGCCGAGCACGGCCAGCACCAGGTAGACGCGCCCGGCGCGGCGCGCGCGCTCGCTGCCGTCGTGCACGATCAACCCGTAGGCGGCGAAGGTCATCAGCGCGAAGCCGGTATAGAACAGCGCGACGTCGAGCGCGACGATCAGGGCGATGTTCCCGGCCAGCGTGAACAGCCAGAACACGCAGAAGCGCTCGCAGTGGCTGCCTTGCTCCAGGTGCCTGCGGCCGTGGATGCCGGCGGCGAACCAGATCAGCGCGGTGAAGAACAGGAAGACCTGCGAGGTCGGAGTCAGCCCGAGGAAGCCGCCGAACAGCAGCCAGCTCAGTTCCACCGCCTCGCCCGGGCGCCCGACCAGCGCGAGCAGCAATGCGGGCAGTGCCGCCCAGGGCGTGAGCCGGCCGACCTGCCGGCGCAGGCGCGGGATGCTCCATAGCACCCCCAGCAGCAGCGGCACCCCAGGGGCCAGGACCAGCAACGCTGTGTTGAGTGACGCGCTCACAGCGGGGGTTTCCGGTGTGCGGTGGATTTCGCCCGTTTAGCCGGGACGCACGGTGGCATCAACGTGGCGATCATTCCCAGCCCTCGGGTCGGCCGGGCCCGGGCCGAATCGTCACGGCGCGGGCGCGGCCAACCCCGACCATGAAACATGCGTAGGGCGGAAGAGGCCGAAGGCCGTCATCCGCCATCCGGCGCCGGGGTCGCCGTACACTCCTGGGTATTGCACACACCGGATGGCGGATGACGCTTGCGCTCGTCCGCCCTACACGTCGCACCGGACGCAAGCCGTGTCGTTTCACGCTAACTGTCATCGCTTCAGGCCGCCCCCGACCATGACAGGCGATCGGCCAGCGGGCTGGCCTCCGGGGGGGGGGCGCAGTACTGTTCAGGGTGGCCCGCGACGTTGGTATCCACCGTGTAGGAGCGAGCCTCGCTCGCGAAACCGTTTTGGATGGGCCGCCAGCGCCGGGCGCGCCTGCGGCGCGTTCGCGTGCAAGGCACGCTCCTACGGGGGCCATGACCGTGACTTTCACGCACACTCTCATGGCGATGCTCCGGCGCAGCCAGCGGCATCGTGCCGGCCTCGCGGCGAAGGCGCCGGCGCGAGCTTCGGGAACAGGCCGGCCCGGGGAGCGTTCATTGCAGGTACTCGCGGCTGACGATCAGGTCGGCCCAGTACAGCGGACTGAACGGCATCCCCGCCAGCAGGCCCGCAATCAGCGCAAAGCCTGCGGTGGCCAGCGTCGGAACCAGCAGCCAGAGCGTCGTCTCGTGGCGGCCGAGCGCCTTCTCCTCGCACCAGGGCTTGTTACGCGTGCGGAACCAGATGCGGTACAGGATCGGCAGGAAATAGGCCGCATTCAGCAGGCTGCTCAGGATCAGCACCGCGAGCACCCAATTCATGTTCGCGTGCAGCGCACCCATGCCCAGATACCACTTGCTGATGAAGCCGGCCATGGGCGGAATGCCAATCATCCCGAAAGCGCCGAGTGTGAACGCGACGCTGGTCGCCGGCATCCGCTGTCCGGTACCGTCGAGTTCGCTGATCTTGTGCACGCCCAGCGTCTCGGCGTAATTCCCGGCGCAGAAGAACAGCGTGATCTTCATCAGGCCCTGGTGCAGCAGGTGCACCAGTCCGCCGAGCGTGCCGACCGGTCCGAACAGCGTGATGCCGAGCACGATGTACGACACCTGGCTGACCGTCGAAAACGCCAGCCGCTTCTTCAGGTCGTCCTGCGCCAGCGCCCGGAACGAGCCGTACAGGATCGTGATCGCTGCGGCCACCGCGAGTGGCCCCAGCAGCCCGAGCGAGAACGTAAACTCGATCCCGTAGACGTCGTAGACCACCCGGGCGATGCCGAATGCGCCCGCCTTGACCACCGCGACCGCGTGCAGCAGCGCGCTGACCGGGGCCGGCGCGACCATCGCCATCGGCAGCCAGGCGTGCAGCGGGAACAGCGCCGCTTTCACGCCCAGCCCGACCACCATCATCACGAAGATCACGACCAGCATCGGGTGCAGCGACGCGTCCAGCCCGGACAGCACGCCGCCCGGCACGAACTCGGTGTCGCCGACCAGCACATGCAGCGCAACCACCCCGAATAGCAGCAGTGCGCCGCCGCCGAGCGTGTAGTAGAGATAGACCTGTCCGGCACGCAGCGATTCTCGCGTACCCCGGTGCACCACCAGCGGGTAGGTCGACAGCGTCAGCAATTCGTAGAACAGCAGGAAGGTGAACAGGTTGCCGGCCAGCGCGATGCCGACGGTGCTGGCGACGCAGAGGCTGAAAAAGCCGAAGAAGCGGCTGCGGTTCGGCGCGTCCTCGAGGTAGCCGATCGCGTAGATGGTGGTGAACAGCCATAGCAGCGACGACAGGCCGACGAACATCATCCCGAGCGCGTCGGCACGCAGGATGAAGTCCACGCCGTCGATGATCGTGAACCGAAGCTCGTAGTCGACGTTCTGGTAGACGCCCCAGATGATCCAGACGACCAGCAGCAGTTTCAGCACCGCGGCCACGAGGTTGAACACGCTGCGCAGCGTGTGCCGCGACTCGGCGAGCAGAAAGATCACCGCCGACGCGATCAGCGACGTCGCGGGCACCCCGAACAGGATCAGCGCGTTCCAGTCCATCAGCGCAAGACTCGCATGCAGCGCGCAGAAGACCCCTGTCTGCCGCTTGCGGGACCAATCCGCCGGGAGCGGATTTCGAACAGCCGCAGGCTGGCCCGAAGGCCGGGGGGCAGGATGACCGGAGTACAGGGATGGGGTGAGGGAACGATCACGAACATCCGCGACCGACGGTCGCTTCTCGAGGTGACGCGTATCGCCATGATCGTCAACCGCCTCCGAGCAGTGCGCCGGCCCGCAGCCAGTGCAGCGGGAGGTGTGCGGTCAGGCCGATCACGATCGCGCTGGCCGCCAGGATCATCGCGGCGACGTCCATCGTCAGCGGCGGCGGGACCGAGCGGTCGATCTGCGGGCCCTCACGGAACGACATGCGGAACACCTTGAAGATGTAGGCCGCGCTCAGCAGCCCCCCGAGGAACAGCACGATCAGCCACCACCACTGGCCGCTGAGGATCGCGCTGTGCAGCAGCAGCCACTTGCCGGTGAAGCCGCCGCTGGGTGGCAGGCCCATCAGGCTGACGCCGGCCAGCCCGAAACTGAACAGCGACAGCGGGCGGAAGCGGCTGATCCCGACCAGGTGACCGATCTGCGAACTACCCACCGCGAGAATCAGGTTGCCGGCGCTGAGGAACAGCGCGGCCTTGGCTAGCGCGTGTGCGACCAGCATCATCATCGTGCCGTCCCAGGCCAGCCGGGCCGCCTCGGCGCCGGTGCCGGTGACCAGCGGGAAGAACAGGAACAGATAGCCGATCTGGGCCACGGTGGAGTAGGCGACGAGTTGCTTGAGCAGGTGCTGGCGCCAGGCCATCCAGCCGCCGTAGAACACTGCGCCGGCGCCAAGCACCCCGAGGAGCTGGGCGGTGAACGCCGGCGTGACCTCCGGGCCGAGCACCAGCCACAGGCGCAGCAGGATGTAGAACGAGCCCTTGACCACCAGCGCCGAGAGCAGCGCGCTGACCGGCGTGAGTGCGCCCCCGTGCGCGGGCGGCAGCCAGGCATGCAGCGGGAACAATGCGGTCTTCAGCAGCAGGCCGAGGATGATCAGCGCCAGCGCGACCTGGGTGGTGGGATTGTCGGCGGCCACGTGCTGCAACCCGGCCATCGACAGCGTGCCGTAGGCGCCGTAGAGCAGTGCGACGCCAAGCAGGTAGGCAAGCGAACCGAGCAGCGCGGCGAGCAGGTAGCGCATCGCGGCCGCCAGCGCCTGCGGGGTTGCGCGTAGCGCGACCATCCCGACCGCGGCGAGCCCCATGACTTCCAGCCCGACGTAGAGGTTGAAGATGTCCTCGGCCAGCCAGATGCCGTTCATCCCGGCCCAGAGGAACCAGAACAGCGGCCAGAAGAAGCTTGCGGAGGCCGGATAGTCGCGCAGGTAGGATCGTGCATAAGCCGCGCAGAGGGCGGCGACCACCGCGGTCATCACGACCATGCCGGCGGACAGGCCGTCGACGTTCAGGTTGATCCCGAGTGGCGCCGGCCAGTCGCCGAGCCGGTAGATTCCCGGGCCCGACAGCGCCAGATCCAGGAACGCCGCGGCGCTCGCGGCCAGCAGCAGCGGCAGTCCGGCCAGCGATAGCCGCGGGCGCCATGCCGGTGTCGCCAGCAAAGTCAGTATGCCGAGCGCCAGCGGCAACGCGAACAGCAGCGGCACCGACCACAGGCCGATCACGTGTCCTCCGGCAGGTCGGTGCGCCCGCTGGCCCGGTACCAGCGCCGGAACACGACCAGCGCCAGCGCGGTCGACGCGACCGCAACCACGATGCCGGTGATCACCATCGCGTGCGGTACCGGGTCGACGCCACGACCGTCCTGGGCCAGGCCCACCAGCACCAGGAAGCTGCCGCTGCCCATGATGTTGAACGCCAGCAGCCGCCGCAGCAGATGCCGGTGCATGATGAAGCCGAACAGCCCGAGACCGAACAGCAACACGCCGGACCAGGCAAAGGCCAGTGCGCCGCTCACGGTCGCGCCTCGCGGTCGCTGCGCGCGTCGTCGGGATCGTCGGCGTACGGTGGGGTCAGCCGGAACAGGCTGATCAGGGTCAGGCCGATCGAGAGCGTCAGCGTGAGTTCGATCACCAGGATCAGCGTGCCCGCATATTCGGGCGGGTACGCAAGGAACGGCACGCCCGGGGCCATCACCACCACGCCGATGCCCAGGAAAGTGAGCAGGCCCAACGCCAGCCCGGTGCGCATCAGCGCGGCGTTGTCTAGCCAGGCGGTGGTCACGCCCGCAAGACGCAGCAGCACTCCGGCCGCGGCGAGCACCGAGCCGGCCTGGAACGCACCTCCCGGCTGGTAGGATCCGGCCCAGAGCAGGAAGCCGGCGACGACAAGGATCAGCGGCAGCAGCCAGGCCATCACCGCGCGCAGCAGCGGGTTCTCCAGCCCCATCGGCTCCGGCCGGTCCGGCTGCGCTTCGCGCAGCGCCAGGGCGACGACCACCGCCAGCAGCAGCACCGCGATCTCGAGCAGCGTGTCGTAGCTGCGGAAGTTCAGCAGCACCGCAGTGACGGCATGTTCGACCCCGCTGTCGGGCATGGCCCCGGCGACGCGTTCGGGGAGATTCTCGGCCGGCTGCGGGCGCTCGAGCACTGCCCAGCCCAGGGCCAGCGTGACCCCGAGGCACAGCAGCCCCGCCAGCCCCGCGCGCAGGCTCACGACCGTTCGTCCGTCGGGTCGGCGCGGCTGCCGAACGGTCGGCGCAGATAGCCCAGCGTATCGAGCAGCAGCACTCCGGTCAGGCCGGCGCCGATCGCGGCCTCGGCCAGCGCGATGTCGGGCGCCTGCAGGCGCACCCAGGCCAGTGCCATCAGCAGCCCGAACACGATGAACATGATCACGCCGCGGAACAGGTCGCGCGCGGTCAGCGATAGTGCGGCGGTGGCGACCAGCGTGATTCCGAGCAACAGATCAAGCCAGGGCATCAGGCGTCCTCCCGGTGTTGTGCCTTCCACGGCCGAACGCCGCGCCGGCGTGCCGCGCGCGCCACGAGGTAGCCGGCGGTGGCGCTGGCGACCAGCGCCAGGCCCCAGATCAGCAGCAGCTTGAGTGCCACCGGGAGCGAGTCCGCGCCCAGCAGCAGCCCGAACACGATCAGGCCGAGGCCGAGGTTGTCGGCCTTCGTGAGCGCGTGCACACGCGTGTACACGTCGGGAAAGCGCAGGATGCCCACGGTGCCGACCAGGAAGAAACCCACGCCCGCGATCAGCAGGATCGCCTGCAGCAGTTCGACCAGGATCATCGCGGGTCCTCCGGATCCTGGTCGTGTTCCGAGTCTCTGCGCCAGACGCGGGCCACGAAGGCCAGCACGGCCATCACGGCCAGCAGCGCGAGGACCAGCGCGACGTCGCGCAGAGCCGGATCGTCCTGCAGTTCGGCGAGCACCAGCAACAGCCCGACGCCGGTGGTGCCGAACAGCTGGGCGGCGAGCATGCGGTCGGCAATCGTCGGGCCGCGCCAGATGCGCACCAGTCCCAGCACCAGCGTCAGCAGCAGCAGGATCGCGACCGTTTCCAGCATCCAGGTCATCGCGGATCCAGGCGTTCCAGTGTGTCCGGGCCGAGACCGTACAGGCGCGCGATCTGGCATTCCGTGTCGCGCACGCTGCCCGCCACATCGAGACGTGCATCGAGACAGTGGACCTCCAGCACGCGCTGCTGGTGCAGGCGCACGCTGAGCGTCCCGGGCAGCAGGCTGATCGTGAGCATCAGCCACCACGTCGGTGCGCCTGCGGGAAGCCCCAGCGGAAGCTGGAGAACGTCAGGCTGCAGCGGAAGCTTCGGGTCCAGCGTCCGGCGGGCGACATCCCAGCCGGCGAGCAGCGACTGCCACAGGAAGAATACCGCGAAACCCGGGAAGCGCAGGGGCCGCAGGCGGTACGTGGCCGGCGGCGTGAGCCAGAGACTCAGTGCGGCGGCGGCGAGCGCCAGCGGGAAGCCGAACCACCAGTCGCTGCCGCTGCCCGTCAGGATCCACCAGATCACCAGCAGGAAGCCAACGCGCAACAGGAAGGCGCTGACCCGCCTGATACGGCCCACCCGTTGGCTGTGCTCGGCCATTGCGCTCCATCGTCCCTTGGGTACGCGCGCATTATCCACCAACAGCGAACCCTGCGCAGCCCGGCCCGGGGACTCCCGAATGCCGGGTGTTGTGCCTCCTGTGTCGGCACAACCTACGGGCTTGGTCGTGAGGTGCGTGATCCGCCAGGCTAGTGGCCTGCCCGGTAGGTTGTGCCGTCAGGCACAACAGGCGATGCCCGGTGGGGGTCCCGAACGGCGGGTGCTGTGCCTCCTGCGCGAGGTGGTGCCGCTGGTGGATAATGCATCCGGGCACCGATCCTATCGGTCGCCTGTCGTGTTCCCCATCCCTCCAGGAGTGCATCATGCGTACTGCCATCATCGGCGCCGGCATCAGCGGCTTGACCACGGCCTTCTACCTCCTCCGTGAACGGCCGGACCGGGAGGTCCACGTCTTCGATGCGGCCGCGATCCCGGGCGGGACGATGCGCACGGTCACGCAGGACGGATTTCACTTCGAGGCCGGGGGCAACGGCTTTCTGACCAACAAGCCCGACAGCATGCAACTGGCCAAGGATGCCGGGGCGCAGGATCTGCTGATGCCGAGTTCCGACCAGGCCCGCAAGCGCTACATTTTCACCGACCGGCTGCACCGGCTGCCGGAATCCCCGGGGCTGTTCCTGCGCTCGAAACTGATCGGGTTCGGCGACAAGCTGCGCGTGGCCGGCGAGGTTTTCGTGTCGCCCCGGCGCCGCGGCGGCGGCGAGGAGACTCTGCAGGAGTTTGGCTATCGGCGCGTGGGCAAGGGCTTCACCGACGTGTTCCTGGACGCGATGACCGCCGGCATCTATGCGACCACCCCGGATCGCGTCTCGGTGAACGCGGCTTTTCCGCTAGTCGTGCGCCTCGAGCAGGAACACGGCGGACTGTTCCGCGGCATGCTGGCACGGCGCAAGAAGCAGGCCGGCCCCGGGGGGATCCTGATGAGCTTCAAGAGCGGGGTGGGCACGTTCATCGGGCATCTGCGCGCGCAGACCCCGGCGCAGTGGCACCTGGGCGAGCCGGTGACCGAGGTCGTGCGCGCCACTTCCGGCTACCGGGTGCGTGCCGGTGATTTCGAAGAAGGCTTCGACCAGGTCGTGGTGAGCACCCCGTCGCACGCGGCTTCCGCGATGCTGCGGCGGCTGGATCCCGATCTCTCCGCCGGACTCGCCGCGATCGAGTACTCGCCGGTGGCGGTGGTCGGGCTCGGCTGGAAGGAACTCGACCACCCGCTGGACGGGTTTGGTCTGCTGACCACCACCAGCGCGGGATTGCCGGTGCTTGGAGTGCTCTGGGACAGCAGCATCTTCCCGGACCGTGCCCCTGACGGGGCCAAGAGCGTGCGCGTGATGATCGGCGGCCAGCGCAACCCCGAACTGGTCGACCAGGACGAGGCAGGGCTGATCGCGACCGCGCGCGAGGGGCTGCGCCTGACGATGGGCGTCGAGCGCGAGCCGGACGTGAGCTTCGTGCAGCGCTGGGACCGCGGCATCCCGTCCTATCGGGTCGGCCACATTGCGGCGGTGGATGCGCTGTTCAAGCAACTCGACCGCTACCCCGGGCTGTATCTGGGCGGCAACGCCTATCGCGGGATCGCGATGAACGACTGCGTACGCAACGGCCGCGAACTCGCCGAGCGTCTCGCTGCCGCCGAATAGGCGGCCAACGAGCGCGCCTTCGCCCCTGTCCCGCTTGGGGGACAGGGGCGTGCGGGTGATGCAGATCGCGCCGAGTCAGCGCTGGCAGGCGGGGCAGTAGCTGCTGGCGCGGTTGCCGATGCGGCGGGTGCGGATCGGGGTCGCGCAGGAAACGCAGGGCTGGCCCTCGCGGCCGTATACGCGCAGGCGCTGGCGGAAATAGCCGTGGGTGCCGTCCTCGCGTACGAAGTCCCGCAGCGTGGTGCCCCCCTCGGCGATCGCCCGGGCGAGGACGCTGCGAACGCTGGTGGCGAGCGCGCGATATTCGGCTCGGGATACCCGGCCGGCGGCCCGTCCGGGACGGATGGCGGCGAGAAACAGCGCCTCGCTGGCGTAGATGTTGCCCACGCCGACGACCACCTGCTGGTCCATGATGAAGGCTTTCACCGGCGCGCGGCGCCCGCGGCTTAAGTAGTGGAGGTAGTCGCCATCGAACGCATCGCCGAGCGGTTCCGGGCCCAGCGTCGACAGCAGCGGGTGGAGCCGCGGCGGGTCCGGTAGCGGCAGGCAGCAGCCGAAGCGGCGCGGGTCGTGCAGCCGGATCTCGAAGCCGTCGTCGAGCCGGAAGCTCAGGTGGTCGTGCGGGCGCAGCGGGGCGTCCGGCAAGCACCGGCGCAGGCTTCCCGACATCCCGAGGTGCAGCAGCACGCCGGGGCCGTCGGTTCCCAGCAGCAGGTATTTCGCGCGCCGGTCGAGCCTTCGCACCTGCCGCCCCGAGAGCATCGCCGGGAGTTCCGGTGGCACCGGCCAGCGCAGCCGCGGTTCACGCACGACCAGTTCCCGGATCCGGCGTCCCTGCAGGTGGGGTTCGAGGCCGCTACGGGTCGTCTCGACCTCAGGGAGTTCGGGCATAGACGCCTTCGATCTCGACCAGCAGCTCGCGGCGGCAAACGTCGCCCTGCACCCACTGCAGCGGCGGGAGCCTTGGGTAGTGTTCGGCCAGCACGCTGGCCACGTCGGGCCGGTCCTCCGGACGCCGCAGGTAGACGCGCAGCCAGGCCGGGGGCGGGATGTCGGCTCCGGCAGCGGCGTGCAGCGCGTCCAGGTTCGCAAGAATCTCCCGGGCCTGGGCTGGGCAGTCGCCGGCATGGCGGCTTTCGTGGCCGGTAATGCTCGCGGTGCCGGACAGCAATAGCTGCGGACCGTCGGCAGTTTCGATCCGGGTCGCCCGGGCAAACGCCGGGCTCTCCGGGCTGTATTGCTCGGGGTAGTGGTAGGCGCTGACCTGGCGAGGGTTCTCGACGGCCGCGCCGGGTTCGCGCGCAGCGATCAGGTACACGAACAGGCCCGGTGCGCCGGTGCCAATCGCGGTCGCGGCGGGCATGCGATCTTCCGCGACGCCGAGTTCCTCGAGCGCCCGGGCGCGGCCGATGCAGAACGACTGGTAGCGTTCCAGTCCGCATTCCTCGGCGTGGATCCGGCTGAAATAGTTCCAGATGCGGATCGGGTAGGTGAAGCCGCGCGCCTGGATGGCAAGGAAAAGATCCCGGTAGGCGTCGCGGGTGTTGGCCTCGAGCGCGTCGTCGGGTCGGTGCCAGGCGGCGAACAGCGCGTCCTCGTGCTCCAGCAGGTACACCGTGCCGGCACGTGCGGCCCGGCCCGTGCCCGGCAGACTCCAGATCTCGATCAGTGGATCCCGGGACAGCGAACGCAGACCGGGCGCGATACTCAGGCAATTGGGTGCGAGCTGGATACCCGGCGGATGGTCGGCATGGACATGCAGGCAGGCATCCGTCGCCGCCTCGGCGGCAACGGCGACGTCCGTGTCCAGCAAGCGGCTCCTCAACGGTAGGTTCATGGTTGAGTCCCGGAGGTCAGGGCCGGTGCGGGAAAGCCGGGGGGGCGTTTCACCCCTGTCCAGGCAAGCCTGTCGTTCATGTCGTTGCGCCAGATTGGTTAACGCCGGCCAGCGGGCTTGCGGTGGGGCGAAGCCCCAATGCAGGTTTTCCCGCACGGCCTGGGTGTGTATCCGGTCAGCCTTGCGGCTGTCGGTAAAGACCGCAATTATCACCCCGATCCATGCTGTAGCCCAGAGTTGCAGCCTACAGCGTCCGCGATGGCGGTAACCCGGTTCATGCAACGCTGGGGTTGACTGTCAGCGCAGGCGGCCCCCCGCGATGATGAAAGAGGCGTAGGGCGGAAACGGCCGAAGGCCGTCATCCGCCATCCGGCGCCCGGGGTGCCGCGGGCGCCTGGGCACTGCGAACGCGGTGTGGCGGATGACGCTGCTCTCTTCCGCTACGTGTCGCCAGGGACACGAGACAGGCCGTGACTTTCACGCTAACTGTCATGCCGCCGGGCGCGCGGCACCCCCGATGATGAAAGATAATGGGCGTGCTGTCGCGTCGGGCTGAGGTCGCGATAATTCTTGATGGCGCCTGACCGCGCACGCTAACTCGACCCGCTGCCCTTCACTCGTACCCCGGATTGCCTGGCATGGCCTGGAAGGGTCATGGACAGCGCACGCTAAAAAGAGCCGTCGAGTCCCGACAGGCCGTTGAAGGACGGCGCCCTTGGCGACAGCACATCGTGAAGGATAGTGCGTTTGCCCGAGGAGGTCAGCATGGACATTACCCCGATTCACCGGCGCGTTGTCGGTCTGGATGTGCACCAGAGCAAGATCACGGCCTGTGCGCTGATCGAGCAGCCCGATGGCAGTGTGGCGGTGGAGCACCGGGAGTTTGGTGGTTTCAAGCGCGATCGGCGGGCGTTGGCCGAGTGGGTTCGCGGGTTTGACCCCGAGGTCGTGGTGATGGAGAGCACTGGGATCTACTGGAAGAGCCCCTATGCGGCCCTTGAGCGTGTGGGCGTCATGGCCTGGGTGGTCAATGCCCGTCACGCCCGAAACGTGCCTGGCCGCAAGACCGACCTCTCCGATGCCCAGTGGCTGGCCACGCTGGCCCGTGCCGGTCTGCTGCGGGCTTCGTTCATTCCTCCGGCCGAGATCCGCCATCTGCGCCTGATCGCCCGGCAGCGCCAGAAGCTGGTCGGGATGCTGGCCGCGGAGAAGAACCGGCTGCACAAGGTGCTGACCGATGCCGGGATTCGCCTGAACGTGCTGGTCTCCGACGTACACGGCGCGTCGGCACGGGCCATGATCAAGGCCCTGCTCGCCGACTGCCCCCATGCACGCAATCCTCGACCTCGCCGGCCGCCTGCGGGCTTCCCGCGAAGAACTGTTCGAAGCCCTGCAACCGGAGGAACTGAGCACCAGGCACCGCTTCGTGCTCAACGAGGTTCTGGCGCACATCGAGTACCTCGAGGCCATGATCGCCCGCTTCGAACAGGAACTGCTTGCGGGTCTGGCCCCCTGGGAGCCGCAGGTGTGCCTGCTGGAAACCGTGCCCGGCATCGACCGCATTGGCGCCGCCATGCTGCTCGTCGAAATCGGTACCGACATGGCGAGCTTCGGCAGCGCCGAACGCCTCGCGTCCTGGGTCGGCATCTGCCCCGGCAACCACGAGAGCGCCGGCAACGCAAAGACGGACGCACGCGCAAGGGCAACGCCTGGGTCCGTCGCCTGCTGTGCGAGTTCGCGCAAGCCGCCTCCCGCACCCGCTGTGCGCTCAAGGACAAGTTTTCGGCCTTGTCCATCCGCAAGGGACACAAGCGCTCCATCGTGGCCCTGGCGCACAAGCTCCTGCGCATCGTCTACGCCATGCTCAATCATGCGGCCCCCTACCAGGATCGCACCGTCGATTACGAGGCTCTCGTCGTGCAGCGCAACGCGCCGCGCTGGCTGAAGATGCTGGAAAAGCACGGCTATCTCACCGCCACCTGAGCCGCCACACAGGCTCTTCGAGTCCCGCAAGCAGGCATTTGCGCACCGGCATGCGTCACGCCAGAATCTCGCTCGCCCCAACGTCAGGTTCTTTCACGCTAACTGTCATGGCTCCGAGCCACCCCGAACGATGAAAAAGGTTAGCCACGGATGCACACGGACAGGGTTTCAACCAAAAAATATCCGTGTCCATCCGTGTTCATCCGTGGCAAAGAACGCCTTTCGGCCCTTGTCCGTGCCTTCCGTGGCTGTATTGTCACGCCAACTGGCTGGGGATGCCGGCAGCGGGGGTGCGCGTGAGGCGGCGCGGCCTCGGAGACGACAAGGCCCGGACTCAGCCGGGCCTTGTCTGCAGGACTTCTGCGAGCCCGGTTACTTGATCTTGCCTTCCTTGTACATCACGTGCTTGCGGACGACGGGATCGAACTTCTTGATCTCCATCTTTTCGGGCATGTTCCGCTTGTTCTTGGTCGTGGTGTAGAAATGTCCGGTGCCGGCACTGGAGATCAGCCGGATCTTGTCACGTACGCCTTTGGCCATGTCGTTGCTCTCCTCAGACCTTTTCGCCGCGTGCGCGAAGGTCGGCCAGCACGGCGTCGATACCGCGCTTGTCGATCACTCGCATCCCCTTGCTGCTCAGGCGCAGGCGCACGAAGCGGTTCTCGCTATCGACCCAGAAGCGGTGGGTGTGCAGGTTCGGCAGGAAGCGCCGGCGGGTCTTGTTGTGGGCGTGGGAAACATTGTTCCCCGTGATCGGGCGCTTGCCCGTCACCTGGCAGACTCGGGCCATGATCGGAAACTCCAGGAAAGGGTTCGGCCTTGACGAAAGGCGGTGAACGTTAGCAGATGCGTGCGTGCCACGCAAGCAATCCGCTCGTCTGGCGGGAGCGGGGAGGGTGAGTGCGCGGTGTTGGGCCGTGTACTGGCCCCCTCCCCAACCCCTATCTCGTGACCGGGGGAGGGGACGTTTCTCCCCTCTCCCGCTTGCGGAGCCGCTACTGGCGTTCGGGGGCGAGGCCCCAGTACCGGGGCGAGCGCCACAGGCTCGAGAGCAGCAGTTCGCGCATGAAAATGAACTCCTTGGGGAGCTTGTCGTAGAGCTCCGAGAAGAGTTCGTCCTGCGAGTGCACCTCCCGTTTCCAGTCGTCGCGGTCGATCGACATCAGCGCGTTGAACTGCTCGCGGGTAAAGCCCTCGAGTCCGCGCCAGTCGAGATCGTCGTAGTGCGGCATTCGGCCGAGCGCGCTCTCCACCGCGGGGCGGTGGCCGTGCACCCGGTCGAGCACCCATTTCAGCACGCGCATGTTCTCGCCGAAGCCGGGCCACAGGAAGTGCCCCTGCTCGTCGCGGCGGAACCAGTTCACGCCGAAGATCTTCGGTGGATGGGCGAGTTCGCGGCCGATCTGCAGCCAGTGGTTGAAATAATCGGCCATGTGGTAGCCGCAGAACGGCAGCATCGCGAAGGGGTCGCGGCGAACCTTGCCCTGCTCGCCGAACGCGGCCGCGGTGGTTTCCGAACCCATCGTCGCGGCCATGTAGACGCCGAAATTCCAGTTGAACGCCTGCAGCACCAGCGGCACCGTGGTGCTGCGCCGCCCGCCGAAGATGAACGCATGGATCGGAACGCCGGCGGGATCCTCCCAGGCCGGGTCGATCGACGGGCATTGGGCCGCGGGGGCGGTGAACCGGGCGTTCGGGTGCGCGGCCGGCCGGCCGCTCGCCGGATCCCAGGGTTCGCCGCGCCAGTCGATCAGGCCCGCAGGCGGGGTGTCGCTCAGCCCTTCCCACCAGATGTCGCCGTCATCGGTCTGGGCGACGTTGGTGAAGATGGTGTTGCGCCGGATCGTCGCCATCGCGTTCGGGTTCGTGTGCTCGTTGGTGCCGGGCGCGACGCCGAAGAAACCGGCTTCCGGGTTGATCGCGCGCAGCCGTCCGTCCGGCCCGGGTTTGATCCAGGCGATATCGTCGCCCACCGTGGTGATCTTCCAGCCGTCGTCCAGGAAGGGCTTCGGCGGGACCAGCATCGCGAGGTTGGTCTTGCCGCAGGCGCTGGGGAAGGCGGCGGCGATGTAGGTGCGCTGGCCTTCCGGCGATTCGGCGCCGAGGATCAGCATATGTTCGGCCAGCCAGCCCTCGTTCCGGGCCATGGTCGAGGCGATGCGTAGCGCGAAGCACTTTTTCCCCAGCAATGCGTTGCCGCCATAGCCACTGCCGTAGGAGACGATGCTGCGCTCCTCGGGGTAATGCACGATGTATTTCGTGTCCGGGTTGCAGGGCCACGGGACGTCGGCCTGACCGGGTTCCAGCGGCGCGCCGACGCTGTGCAGGCATTTCACGAACGGGCCGTCGCCGAGCACGTCGAGCACCGCGCTGCCCATGCGCGTCATGATGCGCATGTTCACGACCACGTAGGGCGAGTCGGTCAGCTCGACGCCGATCTGCGCGATCGGCGAGCCGAGCGGACCCATGCTGAACGGGATCACGTACATCGTGCGCCCGCGCATGCAGCCCTCGAACAGACCCTTGAGCGTCTTTTTCATCTCGCGCGGGTGGACCCAGTTGTTGGTCGGGCCGGCGTCCTTCTTGCTGATGCTGCAGACGTAGGTGCGGTCCTCGACCCGCGCAACGTCGCTGGGATCGCTGCGCGCGGCGAAGCAGCCGGGCCATTGTTCCGGATCCAGACGCCGGAACGTGCCGGCCTGCACGAGTTCGTTGGTGAGTCTGTCGTACTCCTCATCGGAGCCGTCGCACCAGTGGATCGTGTCGGGCTCGCACAGGGCTGCGATCTCGTCGATCCAGGCCCGCAGTTCGGGGTTCTTCGTGTGCGCTCGGTTCATGGTGTCCCTCGCTGGGTTGTCCGCAAATGAGTGTCTCGACCGGTAAAACGGGTTCCGGAGTGCAAGTCCGGGGCAGCGCGATGAGCCAGCGCCGGCAGCCGGCCGGACCTTGTCTGTGCCCGGGCGCTGATTTGTGCACCCGGATGTGGTGGTTTGCTGATCGGGTGGTCGATCCTTTCTCGTGCAGAGTGCACTGCGAATGTGCGTCGACTCGACCGGGTGGCCGGTTGAACCGGCGGGCAGGGCGCGCGTGGTGGTTTCCCCGAACGAAGAATGCAAGCAAGGCTAAGGAATGCAAGCGGCAGGCCAGCGGTTTGCAGACGAACCCAAAAGACTAGCTCACCCTTTGTCGAACAGCCACCGCAAGCCCTCGAATCCCATTAGCGTTACCACGGTTGTCGCTACCGACCAAAGCGCAAGACTGAGTGTCATCCAGATCGCGGTACGCTGGCGGTCGGCCTGAAGCGCAAGCGCCATCACCGCCGCCAGGTGGATGCCGGTCACTACCGGGCCGGCCAGCGCGATTCCAGGGAGTCCGTAGCGCTCCCAGATGCTGCGGGCCCGTGGGCTCCAGTGCCGGCGCAGCGGCCCATGGCGGCGTTCCCAGGCCCGAAACAGCACGATGATCCCGAATACCGGCAGGGCATTGCCGACAAAGCTGACGACGGTGACCGGAATCGGTGCCAGCCCGACGCCGATGGCCACCGGGATCACGATCATGATCTCGAGCCACGGGGTCGCCGCGGCCAGAAACACCAGTGCGTAATGCCAGATCAGGTCCACGGGCGGCGGGATTCCATGGGGGGCGGGCGGGAGTGTCGCCGATCCGATCCTTCGGTGCTAACTCCCATGCCCTCGGCCACGAGGCACCCCGACGAAGGACGTCGGCCGCGGATTGGAGAGATGCGACGAACGCGCTGCGCCGCCGTGGCGTTGCATTCTACGTGCGGGTTCGGCGGCACGCATGCGCCGGTGCGGTCCCTGCGACGGGGGTGCCGTGTCCCGGTCACTGCGGATCTGCACTACACTTTGGGCGTTTGGTGCGGGCACCCTGTTGGTGCCCGGAAGGCCCCCGCCGGTTCCGGGGATCGTGTCGGTCGCCGGCGCTGGCGTGCGAGGCAGGGTGTCCGTACCGGACACTGCAGGGGGTTGGGCGAGTGATCAGAGGAGAGGGTGAAATGTCGAGCAGCAATGCCGGTGAGGCACAGGAACCTGCGGCCGCCAACGCGGCGGCGCGCAAGGCGGGCGTCGGGGTGCTCCTGATTGTCGCTGCGCTGGCCTTTACCGGCATGGGCCTGTTCATGTTCAACATGGGCCGCGACATGAGCACGATGACCCGGGCGGTCACGCAGATGGGCCTGGACGTCTCGGCGATGGCCGACGACATGACGTTCATGAGCGGGCGCATGGCGGTGATGGCCGACAGCATGGTCGAGGGTCAGGCGGGGATGTCGCAGGATCTGACCGGGGTGCGGTCCGGTATGGAGCTGATGTCCCGGGACGTGCGCAGCATGGCGGAGAACATGAACGACCTGGCGGTGAACATCCGCGGCATGGCCGGCAACATCGGAACGATGAACGCATCCATGTCGCAGATGAACCAGTCGATGGCCCGAATGACCGGTACGATGGGCCGCATGTCCGTGGACATCAACAAGTTCACGCGGCCCGAGACGCTGATGCCGTCGCCGTTCCGGTGATGGGCGCTGCAGGCAGTCACCCTGCGCCGGTTGGCCGCGATCCCCGTACAGGAAGAGCCGGTCGTCTTTGCTCCCGGTCGCGAAGCCTTGCGGGGATCTGCTTGACCGGTCTGTTGCGTTGTGATGGGGTGGCGGTCGGTTCTTTGTAACCGAGCTCTAACAGCTGCGTGGCCACGACGACCAAGGAGACGAATCGGTGTTGGTGAGGGAGGCGTCCGGGCAACGGCCTGCCGCCGGAAAGCGCTCTCAGGAACCATGCAAGCAACGGGCGCCGAGGCACCAGCCGGCATGAACGATGCGATTGCTCGGGGATCAGGCGACAGCCGGGCGCAGGACTCCCTGCTTGGCAGTCTGGTCCTGATTGCGAAGACACACGGAGTTCAGCTCACGCGCGAAGCCGCGATGGCCGGACTACCCGCCCCCGAGGGCCGGCTGACGCCCTCGCTATTCGAACGTGCGGCTCGCAGGGCGGGTCTCAGCAGCCGCATCGTTCAGCGTGATCCCCGGCAGTTGCGGGACGAACTCCTCCCTGCCGTGCTGTTGCTCGAGGGGGACGAGGCCTGCGTACTGGTTGCTTGGAACGACGACCGTAGCGTGGCGACCGTCGTTTACCCGGATCTGAGCGATGCCCGGGTAGACTTGCCGTGGTCTCAGCTCAAGGCGGCGTACACGGGCTGGGCGATCTACGCGCGTCCAACGTTCCGCGTCGATGCGCGCAGCCCCGAGGTTTCGAAGGAGTCTCGGGGGCACTGGTTCTGGGGTGTGGTACGCGAGAACAAGGGCCTGTACCGGGACGTGCTGGTGGCGGCGTTCATGGTGAACCTGTTCGCGCTGGCGATGCCGCTGTTCGTGCTGAACGTTTACGATCGCGTGGTTCCGAATCACGCCGTTGAGACGCTGTTCATGTTCGCCGCGGGAGTGGTGATCGTGCTGATCGCGGAGTTGCTGCTGCGCACAATGCGCGCCTACTTCGTGGACAAGGCGGCAGCACGTGCCGATGTGAAGCTGTCGGCGATGATCATGGAGCGCGTGCTCGGCATGCGGATGGAGAACTACCCCGCCTCCGTGGGGGCGTTCGCCTCTCGCCTGAACAGCTTCGAAGCGGTTCGTAGCTTCATCTCATCGGCGACGGTGCTGGCCTTTGTCGATCTCCCGTTTGTCTTGCTGTTTATCGCCGTGATCGCGTTGATCGCCTGGCCGTTGGCGGTGCCGGTGGTGATTGGCGCGGTCGTGCTGTTGGTGTGGGTGCTTTTTGTGCATCGCAAACTGCGCGGGCTTGCGGAGAGCATCTACCGCGCGAGGGCCCAGCGGAACTCTACGCTGGTCGAGAGTCTGAACGCTGCGGAGACGATCAAAACACTGGGTGCGGAAGGTCGGGTGCAGGCGCTGTGGGAAAAAGCAAGCGCTCATATCGCCGAGCAGAACACGCGTAATCGACTGCTTTCGACCAGCGTCTCGAACGGTTCCTCGTGGATCCAGCGCTTGGTCGGGGTTACGATCGTCATCGCGGGGGTATTCTTGATCATAAACGGTGCGCTCAGCCTCGGTGGCCTGATCGCTTCCTACCTGATCTCGAACCGGGCGATGTCGCCGATCGGTCGGACAGCAGGGTTGATGGTGCACTATCACCAAGCATCGACAGCGTTGCGGTCGCTGAACCGGATGATGGAGCTGGAAGTCGAACGCCCGCCGGGCTCGTCCTTCCTGAGTCGCCCCCGCATTCAGGGTGATATCGAGTTTCGCGATGTATCCTTCGTCTATCCCAACCAGACGACTCCGGCGCTGGACGAGGTTTCCTTCCGCATCGCTGCTGGCGAGCGCGTGGCGGTGCTGGGAAGGGTCGGCTCGGGCAAGACGACCATCGCCAAGCTGATCCTGGACCTGTATCAGCCTTCCGACGGGGCGATTCTGATCGATGGCGTCGACATCCGGCAGCTCGACCCCGCGGAGCTTCGACGCGCGATGGGCCATGTCTCCCAGGATGTGACCCTATTCTATGGTTCGCTGCGCGACAACATCGTGCTGGGGAGCCCGCTGGCGGAGGACGACGCGATTCTCAAGGCGATTCGGATCAGCGGCATGGAGGATCTGATCAATCGCCATCCCCAGGGGGTCGACATGGAGGTGGGTGAGCGCGGGAGCCGGCTGTCGGGTGGTCAGAAACAAAGCGTCGGTATTGCCCGGGCGGTGATCCACGAACCGTCGATCCTGCTGCTCGATGAGCCCACGAGTGCCATGGATCATTCCACCGAGCGTGCGATCAAGGCGCAGCTTCGCGAGTTTCTGAAAGGCCGTACGGCGCTGGTGATCACCCATCGCACGTCACTTCTGGAGCTCGTGGACCGCATCATTGTAATGGACCATGGTCAAATCGTTGCGGATGGACCCAAGGAGCAGGTGATGGAGGCGCTGCGGCAGGGACGCATCAAGAAAGCCAGGACTTGAGTCCGATGCGTAAGCAGGATCCGCGTGACGCTGTTCTCCCTGCGGGGGAAGTGTGAAGATGAATCGGTTTGACGGGAAGGCTCGCGGAGCCCGCGATGACCTGGGTGGCTGGGATTCCGACGCCGAATGGGCGTTGATTCAGCAGCGGCCGGTTCGCGCCCGGGTACTTCTGTACGGCTTTATCGCCACGCTGGTGGTGCTTGTCGGCTGGGCGTCGGTCGCGGAGATCGACGAGGTGGCCCGGGGCACCGGCCGGGTGATTCCATCGGCACAGCTGCAGGTCATCCAGTCCTTCGACGGCGGTGTGGTGTCCGAGATCCTGGTACGGGAAGGCGACATCGTCGACGAGGGTGATGTGTTGTTGCGTGTTGATCCGACACGCTTCCTGGCCGATCTGGGTGAGACCCGGGCGAGTGAGGGTGCGCTCCAGGCGCGTGCTGCACGGCTCGCCGCGCTGGTCGGCGGAACCGAGTTCGTAGTGACTCCGGAGCTCATGGCAGTCCCGGCGGAAGTGCTCGAACAGGAAATGCGGCTGTTCGCAACCAGCAGGGAGGAGCAGGAGGCACGGATCGCCATTGCCGAGGACCAGCTCCGTCAGCGGCGCGAGGAACTGAACGAGGCCCAGGCTCGGCGCACGCAGGCGATCCGTTCGCTGCAACTGTCCTCTCGGGAATTGTCCGTGACCGAGCCGCTCGTGGCCAGCGGCGCCGTGTCGGAGGTCGAGATCCTGCGCCTGCAGCGGGAGGTGGCGAGGGCGCGTGGTGACCGGGATCAGGCGATCGCCCAGATCAGCCGGCTGCAGGCGGCAATCAGCGAGTCCGAAACCCGTATCCGCGAGGTCAAGCTCAGTTTTGAGAACCGGTGGCGCAGCGAGCTTTCGGAAACGCTCGGTCGCTTGTCGGAACTGGCGGAGGGCACGACAGCCCTGGAGGACCGTGTACGCCTGGCCGAAGTGCGTTCGCCGATGCGGGGAATCGTCCAGCGCCTGTTCATCACGACCCGCGGTGGGGTGATCTCGCCAGGACGCGAGGTAGCGGAAGTGGTGCCTCTCGACGATCAACTCCTGATCGAGGCAAAGATGTCGCCGCGGGATATCGCGTTCCTGCGTCCAGGTCTGAATGCACGAGTGCGCTTCACGGCCTACGATTTTGCAATCTACGGGGGATTGTCTGCTACGCTTGAACACATCAGCCCCGACTCGATGATTGATGAACAGGGGAATACCTTTTACAAGGTTCGCGTGAGGACGAATGAATACGGGTTCGGCGACGAGCAGCCCATTATGACGGGCATGGTTGCCGAAGTTGATATTCTGACCGGCAAGCGTACGCTGCTGCGGTACTTGCTGAAGCCACTGTTGCGTGCGACAGAAATTGCGTTCACGGAGCGCTAGCGATGCATCGGTTCAAAATTGCACCGGAGGAGCGTCCGTCGGAACGGTGGGTCGAGGCGTTTCCGGGGGCCGTGATCGAGCGGCCGCCATTCGCTTCTCAGCGGGCCCGTGGTGTCGAGATCTGCTGGATCAGCACCGGGCTCGAGCGCTGGCCTGAAGTCGTACGCGAGCAGGTATCAGGCTGCCGGGTGGTCGTGCACTCCCGTCGCCCCAACGATGACGAGGCTGTGGCCGCGTTCGAAGCCGGGGCGCATGGGTACTGCCACAGCCTGTCCAACGTCACGATTCTCCAGTCGGTGGCCAGTACGGTCGCGAGCGGGGGGTTGTGGGTTAACCCCGCTGTGATGGCACGAATGATCCGTGCGGTGCGCGTGGCCCGGCGCGCTGATCCGGGCTACCCTCCGGACGGCTTCGAGCGACTGACGGCCAGAGAGCGGGAGGTGGCGCTGGCGGTCACGACGGGGGCTTCCAACAAGGACATTGCGGACCAGCTCAGCTTGACCGAGCGTACGGTGAAGATGCACCTCGGTGCCATCTTTAAGAAGCTGGGCGTCAGGGATCGAGTGCATCTGGTGTTGTACCTCGCCCGCGGAGCGCCTGCTTCCTGACGTTGCGGGTTGTCTCGGATATCCGGCCGCCTGCCGCCCACCTGTACCTTGGTCCGTCTGGTGTCCCGTTTGCCGGCTCGCTACCCTTCAAGCTGAAAGGGTATATCCAGCAATTGGCTCGCCGACTGGGCGGGGGAAAGGCAGATGGCAACCGAACAGGCAATCGCGGTCGCAACCACGGTACAGGGGAACGCAATGGTGCGCGACGCGGACGGGAACGTTCGCACACTGAACCCCAACGATCCCATTTTCCCAGGCGATGTCGTCATCACCGAATCCGGTGCCGCGGTCGTTCTCGCGTTCGACGACGGAACGCCCCTCGTTGTCGGCTCTGACGACGAAGTTTCGATCAGCGAGGATCTTGCGGACTCTACCCCGCCCGACGGCGACGAATCTCAGGTTGATGCGCCGACGGTCGAAGAGATCATTGCTGCCCTGGAAAGGGGTGAAAGTCTGGATGACCTGCTCGAAGCACCCGCTGCCGGTCCTGGCCCTGGCGGTGACGGCGATGAAGGTAGCAGCGCGGTGTGGTTGCCGCGCGTGTCGGAGAACGTTCCTCCGGTGGCCTATCAGTTCGGGGTGTTCGGCGCGCCCACTCCTGAGATCGAGGTGGGTGACGAACTGATCCTGCTGGACGACACTGATACCGACACGGACACCGACACGGACACCGACACGGACACCGATACCGACACCGACACGGACACCGACACGGACACCGATACCGACACGGACACCGATACCGACACGGACACCGATACCGATACGGACACCGATACCGATACGGACACCGATACGGACACCGACACGGACACGGATACCGACACGGATACCGATACCGATACCGATACCGATACCGATACCGATACCGACACGGACACCGACACGGACACCGACACGGACACCGACACGGACACCGACACGGATACCGACACGGATACCGATACCGATACCGGATACCGATACCGATACCGATACCGATACCGATACCGACACGGACACCGACACGGACACCGACACGGACACCGACACGGACACCGACACGGACACCGACACGGACACCGACACGGACACCGACACGGATACCGATACCGATACCGATACCGATACCGATACCGATACCGACACGGACACCGATACCGATACCGATACGGACACCGACACGGATACCGATACGGACACCGATACGGACACCGATACGGACACCGATACGGACACCGATACGGACACCGATACGGACACCGATACGGACACCGATACGGACACCGACACGGACACCGACACGGACACCGACACGGACACCGACACGGACACCGACACGGACACCGATACGGACACCGACACCGATACGGATACCGATACCGACACGGACACCGATACCGACACGGATACCGACACGGATACCGACACGGATACCGACACGGATACCGATACGGATACCGATACGGATACCGATACCGGACACGGACACCGACACGGACACCGATACCGATACCGACACGGACACCGATACCGACACCGACACGGACACCGACACGGACACCGACACGGACACCGACACGGACACCGACACGGACACCGACACGGATACCGATACGGATACCGATACGGACACCGACACGGACACCGGCCCGCCCACCGACACGGATACCGATACCGACACGGACACCGACACGGACACCGATACGGATACCGATACGGATACCGATACGGATACCGATACGGACACCGATACGGACACGGATACGGACACCGATACGGACACCGACACGGACACCGATACCGACACGGACACGGACACGGACACCGACACCGACACCGACACGGACACCGATACCGATACCGATACCGATACCGATACCGATACCGATACCGATACCGATACCGACACGGACACCGATACCGATACGGACACCGATACGGACACCGACACGGATACCGATACGGACACCGATACGGACACCGATACGGACACCGATACGGACACCGATACGGACACCGATACGGACACCGATACGGACACCGATACGGACACGGATACCGACACGGATACCGACACGGATACCGACACGGATACCGACACGGATACGGATACGGATACGGATACGGATACCGATACCGATACGGACACCGATACGGACACCGATACGGACACCGATACGGACACCGATACGGACACCGATACGGACACCGATACGGACACCGACACGGACACCGACACGGACACCGACACGGACACCGACACGGACACCGATACGGACACCGACACCGATACGGATACCGATACCGACACGGACACCGATACCGACACGGATACCGACACGGATACCGACACGGATACCGACACGGATACCGACACGGATACCGATACGGATACCGATACGGATACCGATACGGACACGGACACCGATACCGATACCGACACGGACACCGATACCGACACCGACACGGACACCGACACGGACACCGACACGGACACCGACACGGACACCGATACGGATACCGATACGGATACCGATACGGATACCGATACGGATACCGATACGGACACCGACACGGACACCGACACGGACACCGACACGGACACCGACACGGACACGGATACCGATACCGACACGGATACCGATACGGACACCGACACGGACACCGACACGGACACGGATACCGATACCGACACGGATACCGACACGGATACCGACACGGATACCGATACGGATACCGATACGGATACCGATACGGATACCGATACGGATACCGATACGGACACCGACACGGACACGGATACCGACACGGATACCGACACGGATACCGACACGGATACCGACACGGATACCGACACGGATACCGACACGGATACCGACACGGATACCGACACGGACACCGACACGGATACCGACACGGACACCGACACGGATACCGACACGGATACCGACACGGACACCGACACGGACACCGACACGGACACCGACACCGACACGGATACCGATACGGATACCGACACCGACACGGATACCGATACGGATACCGATACGGATACCGATGGTCCGTCACCGGCGTATTCCTATATCGCGGTCAAGCTGGACGACGGGACCGTCATTAAAGTCGAGTTTGACGGTGACGAGGACATCAAGATCGAGGACAACCCTGAGCTTGCTATCCAGGTGGCAGATGAGGTGGCCGGCGAAGGTGAATGGACGGATATCATCATCCATGGCGGCAATAAGCATTACACCATCGAATATGACGGGGATGGCAATCCGGTCGCCACGGAAACCGAACCAGATTTTGGTGATGAAGGTTGGCCCGAAGCTGGAAATTCCGGGAAGGTCGGAGGGAAAGATGTTCAAGTAGTGAGCTACGGCAGCCTTGAGTCGTCGGGATCTGAGGACACCGACACCGATACGGACACCGATACCGATACGGACACCGATACCGATACGGACACCGATACCGATACCGATACCGATACGGATACGGACGCCGATACGGACACCGATACCGATACCGATACCGATACCGATACCGATACCGATACGGAGACACGGACACGGACACGGACACGGACACGGACACGGACACGGACACGGACACGGACACGGACACGGACACGGACACGGACACGGACACGGAACACGGACACGGACACGGACACGGACACGGACACGGACACGGATACCGATGCGGACACGGATACCGATGCGGATACCGAGATCGAGGGTAATTCGCAGCCGCTCCAGGCCGGCTCCCTCAGCAGTCGGGACGTGACGGGCGACGACGATGAGGGGCTATTCCCTGAGGGGGATGACGATATCGGCGGTGACGACACTGATCCGGATGCCAATGAAGAACCGTTCTTCGACGACGATCAGCCGGACATCCCGGACACCACGGATGGCGAAGAGCAGCACTGACGCGTCGTTGGGGGTCACGACCGCTCGTACAGGGTCGTGACCCCGACCTGGTCCGGGGAAGGGGTGCCGTCCGCCTGCAACAAATCTAATCTGGCGTGCGGGAGGACGGCCTCTCCACGAAAAGCTCTAGGGAAACGCTGATTAAACCGCCATCGCGAGGCGCGACGTGACGTGGCGATCCATAACGCATTGATTCAGAAGGCGCTGTTTGGATTGCCGCGCTTCGCTCGCAGTGACGGGATGGATTAATCAGCGCTTCCCTAGTGCTTGGCTGTTTCCTGGGTACAGAAGGTCGTTGCGTTTAACCGGTAATCACGTCGTCGAACGTATTTGCCGGGGCACGAGGCGTGATCGGGCAATCATGAACTCCCAACCTCAAATCGCCCTTGGCGTTCGCTTGATTCTCCTGGCCCGTTGGCGCATTGTCGGGTCCACGGAACGTTTGTTCGTGGGCGCTGACGATGTTTATACGACGAAACCAGAAGGGTGAGATAGTCGCGGTCAGTCGCATCCAGACGCCGGAGATTTCCGAGCCGATACCGGATTCCAGCCCAGAACTTGCTGCGTTCGTTGCCGCTCTGCAGGCCACCGGGGTCTCGGAGCTCGCGGCGTCCGACCTTGAAACCATTCGAGTCCTTGAGGATCTGATCGAGATCCTGACGCGCCGGGGGCTGATCAGCTTCACCGATTTTCCTGAAGCCGCCCAGCGCAAGTTGTTGGCACGCAAGTCTCTACGGGAGACGGCACGCGATCTCGACCTTTTCGACGAGCATGACGGGATCATCTGATAGTATGTTGCGCACCAAGGCAACGCTGAACAAAGGGCCGCGTCATTGCGAGCAAAGCGCGGCAATCCAGGCGGCACCAACGAATCAGTGCCTTATGGATCGCCTAGTCCCACCACGCTATGCTTGCGGCTAAAGGATGCGCTCCTCGCGATGAAGAGCTAATCAGTGCGTCCAACAGCTGAAAACGGAGCCTGGTGATGACCCCAGATGCGCCGCAGGATCTGCGAGCATGTAGGAGGCGAGCCCTCTCGCCGATCTGGCGCCGGAAAACCCCAACGGCCACTCGCAAGCCTCCGACATCCGCGTGCCTTAAAGAGGTAAACGGGGCCGGACCACCGGCGAAGCTTGCGTGATAGTCAACCCGTTTCCGCTTGATTCGGCGGAGCCCCTTCACTAGGCTTTGGAATTGGGATCATACTGCGCGCACTCGTGCATACCTCAAGGTGCTTCAGTTGAGTACTCTGAATCCAGGTAGAGCTTCCAACACCTCTTCCTCTTCATGTGTCGCGTATTGCTGGGGCGCGCCACCGTGAGTCTCGCCCAACTTGCGTCTGCGGCAAAGCCCGCATTGTCCCGTTTCCTCGAAGAAACCCAGTATTCCGTTCCCGCTTGTGGTTGGGTCCTCTTCTTCTCTGCCTGTAACGGACATGAGCGCGCCCACGTCGTCAATGTACGAGGCAACGATTTCGATCAGGCATGGGCGAACGGCATGCAGCGGCTCCGCCAGTGGCTCAAGACGCAAAAGCTTCCGCCACGCTGGCTTCGTGTGGACGTGGTTTCCGAAATTCGGGAGCTTTCCTGGCTGGAGCTGAAAAGCACGTTTGCCAAGACCAAGACCAATTATTTCAAGTGGGGGGTCGGCTGGGACCCGGAGTTGCGAGTCGCGGTCCTCGAGCAGGAGTTGAGTGGCACGAGTTCTCTCTACACCGGGGATATCATGGCCTGCACCCCGAATCAGTGTAATCTGCAGCGCCTGTTGAGCCGTCGATTCGGCGTCGATCGTGGCTGGCCCGAGTCAGACAGCGAGCCGATGTGGGTCTTCCGAACGCGTGCCGTGTTCGCTAATGGGCGCGAGACCATCGCTCTCGAGCATGAAGGAAATATGGCGGGGGTGCGAAGGGTTGGAACACTGGATGTCGAACTGGTACGCGAATTGGTTTGCCGGAGCAGTGATTATCTTTCCCGCCAGGTGAGGCCGGATGGCCGCTGGGCCTATGGCTGGGCTCCGGCCTTCAATAAGCCACTTCCGTCCTACAATTCGCTGCGCCACGCGAGTTCCGCCTACGCGCTCCTTGAGGGCTGGGAACTGACGAAGGACGCAAAACACCTCGCGGCTGCCGAACGCGCACTTGAGTACCTTTGCCGCGAATTGATCCACGATGTGCGGCTTCCAAACGGCAACGAAGTCTCCTACCTCGTGGATGTTGGCAACGAAATCAAGCTGGGTGGCAACGCGGTCAGCCTGCTCGCACTTGCCAAGCACGCCAAGTTGACCAGCGATACCAGTCGGTACCCCCTGATGGAAAAGCTCGCCCTAGGTCTGCTCGCCATGCAGGACCCGGAGACCGGCAGCTTCGTTCACGTGCTCGAATACCCCTCGCTTGAGCTCAAGGAAACGACCAGGACCATCTACTACGATGGCGAAGCCGCTTTCGGGCTATTGCGGCTTTACGACCTGACGGGTGATCCACGGTGGTTGGAGGCCGTACACAAGGCGATGGACCATTTCATAGCGTCAGAGCACTGGAGGGCGCACGATCACTGGCTTGGCTACTGCATCACCGAATTCACGCAGCATGTGCCTGAAGAAAAATATTTTCTGTTCGGTATTCAGAATGTGCGCGAGCACCTCGACTTCGTTCTGACGCGGCTGACCACCTACCCCACGCTGCTGGAACTGATGATGGCGGCAGAGAAGATGTTCGCGCGGATGCGGAATGACGACAGTTTGCGTGAGATGCTCAACGCCGAATTGGATCTTGAAAAGTTTGAGCGTGCTCTGAATTATCGTGCCCGCTACCTGTTGAACGGGTATTTCTATCCCGAGTTGGCGATGTTCTTCAAAGTCCCCACCAAGATTCTGGGGGCGTTTTTCATCCGGCATTATGGTTTCCGGGTGCGGATAGATGATGTGCAGCACTATCTCTCGGGCTACGTCGCCTATTTGCGTTACCTGAAGAATCCGGGCCCAAAACGCGACGCCGTGGTAGATGTTGCCTATGGAGAAACGAGGCTCGCTGATCGCCAGTTAGTCATCAGCGCTCGGCCCCTCGCGAGACCGCCGAGTCAGCACCAGTCTGCTACGACGCAGTCTCAGCATATCACTGATCCGCGTGGGCTCGCAGAGTTTAAGGATACCATTTTCGGCGACATATTCGCTTCACATGTGGTCGCGACGCTGCCTTACCGGGAGTTTCAAAGGGGTTTCTTGTCATCTGTTTACCGACTCCTTGCGCCTGGGGGCGTCTTGAAGCTGAGTGTGCCCGACCTGTCCGTTCTCGCTCGACTGTACCTGAACCGCTCTCTGTCTCTGAGAGAACAAACCTCTGTGATGCGCATGATGTTCGGGGCGCAAACCGGAACCGCCGATTTCAATTGCGCAGGTTATGACTTTGAGCTCATTAAACTCCATCTCGAGCGCGCCGGTTTTGTGAATGTGTATCAACATGTCGGCTTTCGGCAGTTTTCGGATATCACTAACAAGGTGTTTCTTGGCCGAAATATCAGCCTTAACGTCAGCGGCCGAAAGCCCCGGATTCCGCTGCTGGGCTCCATGCGGATGGAGGGTGGGGATGTCGGCTCGACTATCGCGAATCCATCGGTCCTGGGAGTAGGCGGGAGCGATAGAAGAAAGGCGCGCGTGATCTGGGGCGGGGATGTCAATCTCGGGCGGAGGCAACACTACCGCACTGCGGAACTGGGTAGCAGAGCGATGTTCGAGCGGATACCGGAACTGGCAAATGCTGAGCTCCGGATCGTCAATTTGGAGTGCGTGGTGGCTTCAATCGGCGAGCATGGGGTCGAGAAAGGTGAGCGGGGGCCATACTATTATCGAGCACGGCCGGAAATGGTCCAGGTACTGTCTGACGCGGGGATCAATGTCGTTGCCGTAGCTAACAACCATGCCGGCGATTATGGCAGCAGCGCGTTGATGCAACAGCAGGAAATCCTTGCGCGTGCGGGTATTGGATCGGTTGGGGCCGGGCGCAACCGCGAAGAGGCGTTCGCGCCGATTTACAGGGCAGTCGGTGACTGTTCTGTAGCAATCTTTGCAGTCGATGCAACCATGCCGCATTTTGCTGCTGGAGCGAGCCGTCCCGGGATCGCGTACCTGAGCTTGAAGTCGTCCCGCGCCTGGATAGATGAGATGAAACCCAGGATCGGAAAAGCCAGAGACATCGCTGATGTGGTGCTGGTCGCGGTTCACTGGGGAAGGAATGGCGAGCCGCATCCCGGTGACGATGAAGTGCAAGTCGGTCACGCACTTGTGGATGCAGGGGCCGATGCCGTTCTCGGTGCCTCTGCACATCGTCTTCAGGGCGTCGAAGTGTACAAGCAACGGCCCATTATTCACGATGCGGGGAACCTGTTGTTTGATGCGAAAACGGGGCAGGTGGACTCGGGGCTCTTTCGTTTGAGCCTGAGCGACCGCGGTGTGGAAATGCTGGAGTTTATGCCCGTGATCTCGGACTTCGGGTTGAGCTTTCCTGCGCCGGGTACGGAGGCGCGTGAACGCTGCCTCGAGTACGCCCGGATGTCATGGGATCTGGGATCAGAGATGGTGATGGCGACGGCGGATACCGGCATTCTCTTTCTCGATCCGTTGCCACGAAATGGGAATGGTGAGGTCGCGCGTGATCAGAGTGGGCCGCCTGCTATGAACTACGAGTCTGCCTGGAGCGGTGGAGTTGAAGAAGCAACGTGCTGCGTGGATGCCGTTCCCCGGAACGTTGCCATCGCGGAAATCCCGATCGGGCCTCTCCGGCTGTTGGGCGTGCGGGTGTTGCCGCAAAGAATTGTTGGGCGGCAGATGATCTGGGTTGAGAGCTATTGGCAGGCGGATCACGAGTTGTCCGATGACGTCCGGTTGGACATTCAGGTCCGTGGCATTCCTGGGTCTGCGTCCGTCTGGGGCCGCGGTATGGATCACGATCCATGCGACTGGATGATGCCTACACGGCACTGGAGGCCGGGCCGTATCTATCGGGATTACTTCGGGCTCAGACCGCCTCCGGCAAAGCAGATCGAGAACGGCATTCACCGCGTCGACGTAGGGCTCGTGTCGCGACGGTACCGTGTCTCCGCGACCACAGTGCCTGGGCTGGAGGTAGAAGTCATTTTCCCCGGACGGACGGAAAAGCGGGCTGGCCTCGATACGCGGCCTGCAGAGAGCCAAGGCTCCAAATCATGAACCATGCACTGAAACGGGTTCTGTTGGAGTTGCGCAGCCGGGTTGAAGATCCTGAACGCAGAGCAGCGAACGGGAGTCGCCAGTCGCCGAATAGCGGCGAACTTCTTTCGCTCGTCGCTCTGCCACGACAGCATGCGGAAGAATTGCTCGCTACGCTGCAACCGGCATCTGAGCCCGCGATTCAGGTGAGGGTCCTCAGCGAACTCCTAGGTGAATACGTTCAGGGCTCCCAGTTGTTCACGGAGCTCGGGAGGATGCTTATCCAGCAGGGTCGACCCGTCACGGCGCTCGCGTATCTGGACGAAGCAGTCAGGCGGCATCGGAACTCGGTTGCTGCGCTCAGGTTGAGAGCGTACGCGCTGATCAAGATCGTCGGCGAAATGCACAAAGCCGTTCTTGCGCATCAGGAAGCACTTGCAATCAAGCGGGATTCCAAAATCGAACGCCGGATGCTGATGGCGATGCATTACGCAACGGAGTTTTCCCCCGAGGACATTGCGCAGGAGCACTTCGACTGGGGCGATCGCCATGGCTTCTTGAAGGGTCCGGCAATTGGGACTAGGAAACCCTCGGACGACCCCCGACGTCTCCGGGTCGGCTATGTTTCCGCCGATTTCCGGAATCATTCCGCCGCTTCGTTCCTTCGGCCGATACTTGAAAACCATGATCGCACCCGGTTCGAGGTCATCGGGTACGCGGCCAATGCAAAGCAGGATTCGGTGACGGATGAGCTTAAGCGGCTGTGCGACCGTTGGCGCGAAATCCATGGTCTGGCGACGCAGGAGGTGGTGGAGGCGATCCGTAAAGATTGCGTAGATATCCTGGTCGATCTGGCCGGCCACACATCAGGCAATCGGCTGGATGTCTTCATCCGTCGTGCTGCGCCTTTACAGGTTACCTACCTGGGTTATCCTAATGGCACAGGTATCCGATCCATGGACTGCCGGGTGACCGACGCGGTAACCGATCCACCGGGGGCGTCCGATCGCCTGTACCGGGAGCGCTTGCTGCGCATCGATCCTGTCTTCCTATGCTACCAGCCGCCGAGGCTGGCAATTCCTGTCGGACCTCCACCCGCCGCCTCGGCCGGTTTCGTCACCTTCGGAACTTTTAATAATTACGCGAAAATTTCGCGAGAGGTCATCGCAGTTTGGGCACGCATTCTTGCAGCAGTCCCGGATTCGCGCCTCCTGATCAAGTCGACAGGGCTCGACTCGTCCGAAACGCGAACACGGCTGATGTCATTGTTCGAGGCCGCCGGTTTGAGCAATCCGGGCGCTCGGATCGACTTGATGAACCGCGTGCGTTCCACCGAGGAGCACCTGCGGATCTATGACCGGGTGGACCTCGCGTTGGATACGTTTCCCTACAGTGGGACTACGACCACCTGCCAGGCGTTGTGGATGGGGGTTCCGGTCCTGACGCTTTATGGCCGCAGTCACGTGGGGCGCGTCAGTGCTAGTGTGTTGAGGCAGATGGCGTTGGACGATCTCGTTGCGGGTTCAGAGGAGGACTACATCGCGCGCGCCGGGCAGTTGGGGAGAGAACCGGCACGGTTGGCCGCGCTTAGGGGGCAGATGCGCCCCCGGCTGCTGGCATCCCCTCTTTGCGATGCGCATGGGTTCGTGCGTAAACTCGAATCGCTTTTTCTCGGGGCGTGGCGACAGGTGACTGAGCCCCACAGCCGAGAGCACGACGCACAAGGTGAGGCTCCTCCGCGACGCCTGCAAATCGGCGGTACGAGGCCAGCCCCAGGCTGGGAAATATTCAATATCGCGCCTGCTGAGGGTGTTGATCATGTCGGGAACGCGAAAGACCTTTCCCGCTTTCCCGACCGAACGTTCACCGAGCTTTACGCGTCTCATGTGCTGGAGCACTTTAGCTACAGCCAGGAGTTGGAGCAAGTGCTCAACGAGTGGTACCGGGTAATGAAGGAAGGTGGCCGATTGCGGATCAGCGTCCCGGACCTTGAGGTGTTGTCGGCCATGTTTCTGGACCGGAAACTTTCGTCCAATGAAAGATTTTTCGTGATGCGGATGATCTTCGGGGGCCAGGTGAATCCCTGCGATTTTCACCGTACGGGCTTCAGCCGTGCCTTCTTGGTTCATTGGCTTCGCAAGGTCGGGTTCTCGGAGATCCGTCAAGTGAAGCGATTCGGTCTCTTTGCGGACAACAGCAACAAGATCCGCAACGGGAAGCGTATCAGCTTGAATGTGATGGCCGTCAAAAGGGGTGCATCTTGAGAGGCAGTCTTCCACGCTGTCGTGAAACCGGTGGGTTACCAGAGAGCCAAGGTGCCTCGGCGCAGGTTCGTTTCTCCGTGAACGCCTGCCGGGGGGGCGGGTAGCTGGGCGACGCGGCCGGAAGTAATCCGCATCCCCCGGATCGTACGGGTTGGTGTGAATGGCCAAGTAAAGTGCCCCACTACTGGCTAACGCTTTTGACCCACCTCCGAGGTGGTAGGGTTCCCACCATCCAGCTACTGTGCCGGCTCAGCCACGAGTCGGAACGGAGACGTGAAGGGCTGGGGGGCATTACGCTTTTGTCCCAGCCGAGTTCGGGCGCTGGACATCTGGGCCGGTGTTGAGTAGGGTGGCGCTGGAGAGAACCGCCCACGGGAAACGCGATGCCCCACTCCGCACCCCTGCCGCGCTTTTGCGGCCATGTCGTCGAGGAGCCGCAACTGGATCTGATCCGGGCGCTGGTCGCCCGCTATCCCCAGCTCAGCCGCACGGAACTGGCCGCCACCGCCTGTGAGCTGCTGGGATGGCTGCGCGCCAACGGCAAGCCGAAGACGGTCGAGTGCAGGGTCTTGCTCGACACCCTGGAGGAACAGCAGCGGATCGTGCTGCCGGCGCGGCGGCAGAAGCGGGCCAAGCGGGTGGCCGTGGCGATCGCCACCGAGGACCGGCCGGCGCCGGTGCCGATCCAGGGGCCGCTCGCGGCGCTCGGTCCGCTGCAGCTGCACGCGGTCACCAGTGCCGAGCAGCGCCGCCAGTGGCGCGCTTTGGTCGAGCAGCATCACTATCGGGGGCATCGCATTCCCTTTGGCGCCCATCTGCGCTATCTCGCCGTGTCCGCGCAGGGGGTGGTCGGCTGCCTGCAATACTCGAGCCCCGCCTGGCGGCTGCAGGGCCGGGATCGCTGGATCGGCTGGAGCGATGCGCAGCGCCAGGTGAGCACGGTCATGGCTGCTGATGGGATTTGCGGCTGGAATGATCAGGCAGCGTGAGGTTTGAGGGGGGATCCCCCTCGGGGAGCTTGAACAAACGCGCCCGTCGGGGGAGTCTCTGGTTACCACGCCAAGAGACGCTCACAGTGTGCCACGTTCCGTTGTCCGATCCCCAGTTTTTCCGCTTTCTGACCTACATCGATGAGACCGTGGCGGCTGAGGTCCAGGCGGCGGGGTGTCCGTACTGTGGCGGTGCCTTGCATCAGGCGAACTATCCGCGCAAGCCGCGTGGCTGTCCGGGTGCGTTCCGCGTGGAGTATTCGACCCGGCTGAGTTTTTGCTGTCATCAGTGTCGGCGCCGGACCACCTCGAGGTCGGTGCGGTTCCTGGGGCGGCGGGTGTGGTTGGGCTGGGTGGTGGTGTTGGGGTCGACCCGGGTGGGCGAGCGGACCCCGGCGGCATCCGCACTGTGTGAAGCGTTGTCGATTCCCTGGCGGACTCTGGCGCGGTGGCGCCGGTGGTGGCGCGAAGGCTTTGCGCAGAGTGCGGTGTGGCAGGTGCTGGGTGCGCGGTTCCTGCCGCCGGTGGCGGTGGTACGGTTGCCGGCCGGTCTTCTGGAGCGCATCCCGGGCCAGGGGCAGGCACCGTTGCTTGCGTTACTGACGTGGCTCTGGCCGCTCACGGTCACGGCTCCCGAGGGGCGCTGAGTTTCCGCAGAGGATGTCAATAGGCAGAGCCGAGCGTAACAAATAGCCTCCTCAGGAGGGTGGTACCGCCGGTACCGCCGACACTGGGAGAAGGCTTTTGACCACAGGCAACGATCCACGCCACCGCGATCGCTGGGCGCGGCTGCGCTTCTCGATCATTGGTCCTTTGTTCGCGGCGCCACCCCAGCCGGGTGCGTTGCAAGCGGCGCTGGCAGCACTGGCCGAACGCGACTGGCGGCATCCGGTCACCGGAGGCCCTGTGCGCTTCGGCGTGTCGACGCTAGAGCGCTGGTACTACGCGGCCCGCGCGGCCACCGATCCGGTGGCCGCCTTGCGCAACCGGCGCCGGCCCAAGGGCCACTTCATGGCCCTGACGCCGGTAGTGATCGAGACCCTGGTGCAGCAGTACCGGGAGCATCCCGGCTGGACCGCGCAGTTGCACTTCGACAACCTGTGTGCGGCCTTCGCCGGCTGCACGGAGGGGATGCCCTCGTACGCCACGGTGCGGCGGTACCTGAAGGCGCACGGGATGCACCGTCAGGCGCGTCCGCGCCGGGATACTGAAGGGGCCGAGCGGGCCCGTGACCGGTTCGAACGGCTCGAGGTACGCAGCTACGAGCTGGAGCATGTCGCGGCCCTGTGGCATCTGGACTTCCATCACGGCTCGCGCAAGGTGCTGACCCGGGACGGAACCTGGGCCAAGCCGTATCTGCTCGGCATCCTGGACGATCGCTCGCGCCTGATCTGCCATCTCCAGTGGTACCTGGACGAGAGCGCCCAGGGTCTGGTGCACGGCCTGTCGCAGGCGTTCATGAAGCGCGGCCTGCCGCGGGCCTTGATGACCGACAATGGCGCTGCGATGCTGGCCGAGGAAACCGTCGCCGGACTGCAACGCCTGGGCGTGCTGCACCAGACCACGCTACCGTATTCTCCGCATCAAAACGGTAAGCAGGAGTCCCTCTGGGGACGTATCGAAGGCCGTCTGCTGCCGATGCTGGAAGGGCACACGCCACTCACCCTGGAGGTGCTGAACCAGGCCACGCAGGCCTGGGCCGAGCAGGAGTACCACCGCACTCACCACAGTGAACTCGGCACCACCCCGCTGCAACGCTATCTGGCCGGACCCAACGTACGCCGGGACTGCCCGCCGGTCGCGGCCCTGGCCGACGCCTTCCGCATCGAGGTCACCCGCCGCCAGCGGCGCTCCGACGGCACCGTCTCGCTGGACGGGCAGCGCTTCGAAATCCCCGCCCGCTACCAGCACCTCGACCGGGTGCACCTGCGTTACGCGCGCTGGGATCGCAGTCGCGTCGATCTGGTCGATCCGCACACCGGCACCCTCCTGTGCCCGGTGCTGCCGCTCGACAAGTCCGCCCACGCCCACGGCCAACGCCGCACCCGACCCCCTGCCACGCCCCCGCTGGATCCGCTGCCGCCCTCGGGCATGGCGCCATTGTTACGCCAGCTGCTCGCCGACTACGCCGCCACCGGTCTGCCGCCAGCCTATCTGCCGATCCCCGAGGAGGACGACGCATGAACCCGAAATTACTCGCCCTCTACGGGCTGAAGTGGAACCCGTTCGCCACCGAAATCCCGATCGAGGCACTCTATGTGCCAGCACGGGTCGAGGACTTCTACTGGCGCATCGAGCAGGGACTGATCCGGGAAGGTGGCTTCGCCATGGTCCACGGCGACCCCGGCACCGGCAAAAGCGCCGTCCTGCGCCTGATCGCGGAACGCCTGGCACGGCTGCCCGACCTCACCGTCGCCGCGATCCATCACCCGCAGAGCCATCTCGCCGACTTCTACCGCGAGATGGGTGATCTCTTCGGCGTGCCCCTGCGCCCGCACAACCGCTGGGGTGGCTTCAAGGCTCTGCGCGAGAACTGGTTCGCCCACCTGGACACCACGCGCCGGCGCGCCGTGCTCCTGATCGACGAAGCCCAGGAAATGAGCCCCGCGGTCCTGTCCGAACTGCGCCTGATGGCCAGCGCCCGGTTCGACTCCCAGACCCTCCTGTGCGTGGTCCTCGCCGGCGACGCCCGCCTGCCCGAAAAGCTGCGCCGCGAGGAACTCATCCCGCTCGGCTCGCGCATCCGCACCCGCCTGGTCACCGAAGCCGCCAGCCGCGACGAACTCCAAGCCTGCCTGCAACACCTGCTCGACACCGCCGGCAACGCCAGCCTCATGACCCCCGCGCTCCAGCACACCCTCTGTGACCACGCCGTCGGCAACTACCGGATGCTCACCACCCTGGCCGCCGAACTGCTCGCCGTCGCCGCCCAACGCGACCTGCCGCAGCTCGACGAAAAACTCTACCTCGACGTCTTCGCCCCCAACGAAAAACCCATCCCGCGCCGCGCCGCCGCACGCCGCTGAAACCCTCTGGAGACCCTCATGCGCTCATCCTCCTCTCCCCAATCGCTGCCCTGGCCCGAACTCAGCGACGCCTCCGTCGTCGCGTTGCAGGCCCTGTTCAGCGACTTCCTGGTCTTGTTCGAATCCCACTACCTCGGGCAGATCCATCGCTACCACGACGAACGCTCGCAGGAAAACCTGACCCAACTGAGTTTCCTGTCCGACGATCCCATCCCACACGAAGACCCGGACAGCCCGCCGTTCTGAAGCTCTCCCAAGCCCTGCGCTCGAGACGCCGCCGAACCCCCTCCCGGGGTTCGGCGGCTTAGTGCTGAGCAGACCCCTCAACGAACGTGATCAGCGCAACATCAAATCAGGTGATCACACTCAGCCAGGGACGCTTGCAGCATGTGCTGTGCAACAGCCGGTTTCTGATCCTGCCCTGGGTGCAGGTCCCGAACCTGGCGAGCCACCTCCTGGCCCGGGGTGCCCGGCAGGTGGTGGCGGACTGGCCAGCGCAGTATGGTGTCACCCCCTGGCTGCTCGAAACGCTGGTGGACTCCCGCTTTCGCGGCGCCTGCTATCGGGCCGCCAACTGGAGGGCGGTGGGTGAGACCACCGGCCGCGGCCGCGACGACCGCCACCACCGCCGTCATGGCGCCGCGCCCAAGCGCGTGTGGCTCTATCCCTTGCACCGGCACAGCCGGCGCTGGCTGCGCGGGGAGGGCTAAGCGATGGGCTACGCCGCTCGGGTGCTGGAGTTCGACCCGCTGGAGGAGGTCCGCCGCATGGCGCATGAACAACTCGATCAATGGCTGGAGCAGATGCGGCCCCTGTTCGAACAGGAAAAGCCGCCCACGCTGCTGGAGCTGAGCCAGCATTTCACCCGCACCCGCCAGCAGCTGCTCGGTGGCGTGCTGCAATCGCTGGCCGATGCCCACTACGGTCACTGCGCCCGGGCCATCGATGGGTGGAAGCCACGCTGGCGCGGCTGGCCGCGAATCAGGTCGACGCGGTGATCTGGGGCCTGCACCGGCTCCAGGCCGATGCGTTCGCCAGAGCCGAGATCGACAAGCTCATCACCTACCTGCAGAACCACCGCCAGCGGATCGACGACGACGCCTGCAAGGCCGAAGGCCTGCCGATCGGCAGCGGCGCGATCGAATCGGCCAACAAGTTCATCAGCCACGCCCGGCTGAAACGCTCCGGTGCCTGGTGGGTGGTGACAAACGGCAACGGCATGCTGCGCCTGCGCTGCGCGCTGTACAACGGCACCTTCGATCGGGTGTTCCAGAAATATCGGTCGCAGAAGATCAAAACGTTCTGGACAAAAGGTTAATCCTCCCGTTGCGTATTCCGGACCAACGTGATCCCGCAAGTAAAAGACCCGCTCCAGCGGGTTACCGATGGGCACGCCGGTCAATATCACCGGAATCGGCGGTCACCTTCGCCGGAATGCGCGCCACGGGAGCCAGACAAGGTGATGGCACGGTCCGCAGCCTATAACCGAAGGGCTCGATCGTCGTCATAACGAGTCTCCTTTTCGGTGCCCTTCTCGGTCGGGAAGGATTCGAGCAAACGCGAGGACCCAGGAGGTCGATGCGGGGCGCAGTCGTGAAAATGGACCGCTACGCATATTCGTGGTCCATCTGCGGGCGTCAGTAACGATCGAATGTGTGTCAAAATGCCTACAGAACCGGTCGGATTTGTCGCAAGAATGTCGCGCTGTGCATTGACGGTAGCCATAGCCAGCATCTAGATTAGGTATTCAAGGATCGCGTGTGTCGCTTCCGTCACGCTTTCGGCTTGGATAGTGGGTGTGTCCGGCATGGAGGGAGAACCGGTGGTCTCGGGAAGGTGACGAATTTTGTCACTCGGGTGATGCGATCCGACAGGCTTCGGGCGTCGAAGAACATGAAGACGGTCCACGCCGCCCTGGTGCGTGACATGCTTGCCACGGATAAGGTGCGGGTTGTTAGGAGGTCGAACCGGGGCCGTGCGTTTGGTGGTTGCCGGCCCGCGTGTGCGGCACTGTGGACGTAAGCCGCCGGCGCAGCTGGTGGAGGTCGGTCTGCGGTCAATGCGAATGATCAAAAGGTGGGTTGACGACATGAAGAGTCTAAAGCGCTTTGCATTATCCGTGGCTGTGGCGGCCATGCTGGCGGTAATGGGCACAGTGGCGCAGGCATCGATCCCAGAACCCCTGCGGGAGGCGATCATCGAGGCGATCAACACGAACCCGGAGGTGCAGGAACGGTGGCACGCGTTCCTGGCGGCCGAAGAGGGGCGCAAGGTCGCCCGCGGGCGGTATTTTCCCGAGGTGGACCTGACGCTATCAGCCGCTCGACAGTACCAGGAAAGCAGCGATTTCGGGCGTCTCACGCGGGATCCGCTCAGCGCCAGCCTGACGCTGAATCAAATGATCTATGACGGCTTCTTCACCCAGGCGGACGTGGCGCGCTTGGGGCACGCGAAGATGGTGCGTTATTACGAGCTGCTGGAGGCGGCGGAGCAAGCGGCGCTGGAGGCGATTCGTGCCTATGCGGACGTGGAACGCTACCGCGAGCTGGTCTTCCTGGCTGAGCAGAACTACCAGGCGCATCGGGATCTCTACGATCAGGTCGAGGAACTGGCCCGCACGGGCGTGGGGCGCCGCGTGGATCTGGAACAGGCGACCGGGCGTCTGGCTCTGGCGGAGTCGAATCTGCTCACCGAGATCGCGAATCTGCACGACGTCACCGCGCGCTTTCTGCGCATCGTGGGGCGCACCCCGCCTGACGACTACATCGAGATGATCGGTGTGCTGCCGGTGGAACGCATCCCGGAAACGGTGGACCAGGCGCTGGTCGATGCGCTTGCGTCCAATCCTGCGCTGTTCGCGTCGGTCGAGAATATCCTGTCGGCGCAGGAGCAGGTCCGAGTGGGCCGATCCTACTACCATCCGCGGCTGGATTTTCGAGTTCAGGCGAGCCGCGACAATGCCCTGAACAACTTTTTTACGGATAGCGGCGAGGAGTGGGTGACCGATACGGTGATCGGTCTGGTTCTGACCTTCAATCTGTTCAGAGGCTTGGCCGATCAGGCGCGAATCGGCCAATTTGTCGAAGAGGCCAACGTCGCGAAGGACAAGCGGGAAACCGTGTGCCGCAACATCCGTCAGACGGTGGCGATCGCTTTCAACGACATCGACGTGCTGGACGAGCGTCTCGTGTATCTGGATCAGCACCAGCTGTCCAGCGACCGCGTGCGGACGGCCTATATGCAGCAGTTCACGATTGGCCAGCGGACGCTGCTGGATTTGCTGGACATGGAGAACGAGTTCTTCGAGGCGCGCCGGGCGTTTGTCGATGGCCAGTTCGACCGCGAGATTGCGGTGGCGGAAGCCCTTACCGGTCTGGGGCGCCTGCTGCCAGCACTCGAGCTTGTGCGGGACGAGATGCCGGACGTGGGCGATCCGCCGGTGATCGATCCTGAAGAAATCTGTCCGCCAGTGGCCCCGCCCGCTGTCGAGGTGCCCCGGAACAGCCTGTTCCGTTGAGGTAAGCATTCCGGTCGCCTCCTGCGGCCAGGAGGCGACGGGCTGAGGGCGGCTAGTGTTTTCGGCCCTCGGGTGGTGGGTTGGGCAGTCCGGTACGGCTGCTACCCGAGCCCCTGCTCCACCCCGTTGCCATAGGCCGTCACGCGGTTGCGCCCTGCCTTTTTGCTCATGTACATCGCCTGGTCGGCGCGGGAAATCAGTTCCTGGATGTCTCCGGCGGTTTCCGGGTAGCTGGCGAAGCCGATGCTGATCGTGGTGTTCACCCGCTTGCCGTCGGCATCGAAGGTCATGTGCTCGATCGCCTTGCGAATCCGTTCGGCGACCTCGTGGGCGGGGGCTTTGCCGGTGTTGGGGAGTAGCACGATAAATTCATCGCCCCCGTAGTGCGCGATCAGGTCGGAGCCACGCAGCGTGTGCTTCAGGGTCTCCACCATGCGGATGATGAGCAGGTTCCCGACCTCGTGCCCCAGTTCGTCGTTGATGCCCTTGAGGTTGTCGGTGTCGATCATCATCACGGTGAGTTCGGTATTCTCGCGAGTCGCCCGGATTCTCTCGCGTTCCATCGAGGCATAGAAGGCTCGCATGTTCGGAAGACCGGTCATGTCGTCGGTTTCGGAGAGATGCTGCAGGAACCTGCGGGCGAAGTTCATGTCTGCCGCGAGCAGGGCCGTGAGGTAGGCCACCAGCACGAACGGCGCGAAGTTGAACATCACGGAACTGAACGTCTCGTAGGTATAGAACGCGTCGCCCAGCAATGAGTGCGACGCATGCAGGTACAGCAGCGTGATCAGCACGACGAGGGAGAGCGTCATGTACTTGCCGAGTGTCAGTGCGGAGAACACGATCGGCAGCAGGTACAGGTTCACCAGCGGGCTGTCCGACTTGCCGGTGTGCCAGATCACGAACGCGGTCAGGGCGATCATGCCCAGGGTTTCGACGGTCAGCTTCCAGCGTGCTTCGGTCGTGAACAGGTTGAGGTAGCGGAATCCGATGATCAGCAGCGCAAAGGCGCCACACGCGATTGAAATCGCCAGCGCGTTGATATCTACCCCGGGGATCACGAGGTAGACCAGGATCAGGATCAGCAGCAACCACTCGATTTCGGCGAGCGTGCGGTTGAACCCCTTCAGTTCGATCTGTTCGGGTTGAACCGCCGCGGATCCGCCGTGAGCCGCCGCTGTCTGCTTCCTCTTGTTCCATCCCATCTCTGTCGTCGCCATCGCGCTGGTTGTCCTTCGGACGCGGTCGGGCCAGCCGACCCCGGATGCGCGGACGCGGACCCTGGCGCAGCAGCCCCTTGCCAGAAATCATCCTTGCTTTCGCCCTTGTCGTGCCAGTCCGCCGAGTGGCAGCTTCCGGGCGCTTTGCGTCGCGTGAGTTTAGACCAAAAGCGGAGCCGCTCGCACGGATATCCCCCGGTCTAGACAGGGCGGTATAGGTGCGGCTCGTGGGACATGCGGGAAGTTCGGTGCCTATGGAGCACAGCCGGGCGCGCCGGAGCAAGTGCAGGAATGGCCAACTCATTTCAAACTTGCCCAACGCAGCGCCGGCGTGTCTGGCGAAGCGATCTGGTGATGAACTGTCCGCATGGCCCACTCGAGGGTGGGATGTACACGTGTCGCGGTTGACGCTGGGGGTGACGGCCACTAAGTTGTCGACGGGTGGGCAGGCCACTGTGGCCGTGCGGATTCGGCCCGTACGCAGGTGCCCGCTGCCGCGGCGGATGATGATGGGCCATGCTTGACGGGACCGCCACGGTTTGACTTGGTGGCATTCAGCGCATGGGTCTTCCCGGCGCCGCGCCAATGATCGCTTATACCAGGAGAGAACGGATGATGCAGCGAATGATGCAAATGAGCCGGAATGTCTTCGTCGGAACCGCGGCGGTGCTGGCGCTGGGGCTGCCTGCCACCGGGTCCGCGTTCGACCTGGGTGCCGAGGCCACCATCGACTACCGGCAGGGCGTAATGCGGGCCATCGGCGGTAACATGGCCTCTACGGCAGCGATCGTCGTGGACGGCGCGGACTACCGCGACAACCTGGAGATGCACGCCCGTTACCTGGTGGATGCGACCCGGGACATTCCGGCGCTGTTTCCCGAGGACTCCGATTTCGGCGAGACCGATGCGCTGGCCGCGGTCTGGGAGGAACCGGAAAAGTTCGCCGAGAGGGCGCGCGACACTCATGAAGCGGCTGTCGCGCTGCATGCAGCGGTCGAAGTGGGCGACGACGCGGAGATGGGTCAGCGCTTCCGGGCACTGGGTCAGTCCTGCCGTTCGTGCCACGATGACTTCCGCCAGAGCGACTGACCGGCGGACGTGAGGATCCCATTCCCAGGGGGGGCGGCGCACGGTTTGCGGGCCGCGGTGCTGCTCGCCCCGGCCCTGTTCCTTTCGAGCCCCGGTGCGGCTGTGGGCGGGGAGCGGGACGCGAAAGTCCGGCAGGGCGAGTACCTGCTGCGCGCGGGCGGATGTGTCTCCTGCCACACGGAAAAGCGGGACGACGCCCCGTTCCTCGCGGGCGGCCGCGCGATCGAGAGTCCGTTCGGAACCTTCTACGGCCCCAACATCACGCCCGACCCCGAGACCGGCATCGGACGCTGGGCCGAGGATGATTTCGTGCGGGCGCTGCGAAATGGGCGCAATCCATCGGGAAGCCATTATTACCCGGCCTTTCCCTACACATCGTACACGCGGTTGCGGCGGGAGGACATTGGGGCCCTCTGGGCCTACCTGCAGACCGTCGAGCCGGTGCGCCGAGAGAACCGCCCGCACGATCTCGTCTGGTACGCGCGTTTCCGCCCGTCCCTGGCCGGATGGAAGTTTCTCCACTTCCGCACCGAAGAGTTCGAGCCGCGGGCCGATGAGACAGACGAATGGAACCGCGGGGCCTACCTTTCCCAGGCGCTCGCCCACTGTGCGGAGTGCCATACGCCGCGCACTCGAACCGGAGGGCTGGATCCGCGCCGACTGTATGCGGGAGCGCGTCTGGCCGACGGCGACGTCGCGCCGAACATCACTCCGGATCGGGAGACGGGCATCGGGCGCTGGCGCGCGTCGCACCTGCTGCGTTATCTCGATTTGGGCATGGACCCCGACGGAGATTTCGCCGGCGGTGCAATGGGGGACGTGATCGGCGAGGGCACCAGCCATTTGACCGATGCCGATCGACGCGCACTGGTCATCTACCTGCAGTCCCTGGAGCCGATCCGCCACCAGGTGCCGCCGGCCGACTGACGCAGGTCCGTAGCCCGCGGAGTGACGGCGGTTCCGGGCTGCGCGGGTCTGTCGGCACGCCTGCTCAGTGCCGGGGCGGACCCTCTCCTCCGGGCCGGCTGACCGGTGCGGCTTCGGGCCGGGTCGGGCTACCTTCCGGCAAAGCGGCTTCCTGCGAGTCCGCGTCCACAGTCTCGTCGTCGTCCGAGGCTGGGCGGTGGCGCCTGCGCCACGGCGCCGGATCCAAACGGTACATCATCAGTGCGCAGAGGATGCCGGACAGTGCACCGAACAGATGGTATTCGAAGGAGATGCTGGGCTCCTGGGGAAAGATCCCGGCCGCCATCCCCCCGAACACCAGGAAGACCACCAGCGCCAGCGCAATGGACATCGGGTCGCGGCGCAGGAAACTGATCACGACGATGAAGAACATCAGCCCATGGGTCAGACCGCTGATGCCGATGTGGAAGCTCTCACGGGCGAACAGCCAGACCCCGATGCCGCTGAGCAGCCAGATCAGCGGGACTGCGAGCCGGGTCGCCCGCGGAAACCCGAAAAGTGCCAGCGCGCCAAGGCCCAGCAACGCCGGCGTATTCGCCATCAGGTGGGTCCACGATTCGTGAATGAGAGGGGCGGTCAGGATCCCGGTGAGTGTCCCCGGGTCGCGGGGGAACACCCCGAGTCGCACCCAGTCCGAGTTCACGACCATCTGGATGCCGGCGATCGTCCAGAGCACGGCGACCCCAAGTAGCGGCCACATCAGTGCCCGCCAGAAGCGGCCCTTCGGCGGGTCCGGCTCGCGTTCCGGTGCTGTGGTGGGCCCATCACTCATTGCCGGCAACATACGGTGTAGCGCCGGCCGCGGGCAAGAAGGCCTGCGAGTGGCCGTTGCGCATCGGCGGGGTATGGACCTGGCAGCGAAAGGCGCCTAACGTTGTGCAATCGCGAACGAGACTGGAGACGCCCGGATGAACTGGCCTGTCGTGACCGCGAGCGCGCTGGCGCTGCTGCTCGTCGCCTGCGGGGGTGGCAACGGCGGCGATGCACCATCCGGCTACACGCTGTCGGGCGTGATCGAGGCGGATGCGCTGAACCGGGTCGACTCCGATACCAACGATCCCGAAACGCCGATGGTCCGCAACAACACCCCGAGCGAGGCACAGGAGGTGCTGGCGCCGGCGATTATCGGTGGTTTCGTGTCCGCTCCCCTCACGGCCAGCCGGTTCGGTCCCGCGGGCGACGAGTGGGATGTCTACCAGGTCGACCTGCGGGCCGGCCAGCCCATCGTGCTGGGGTTTCCCGACGCCTCGGTCGCCGACCTCGATCTCTACCTCTACGATCGCAGCGGCACGATCATCGATGCCTCGCTCGGAGTCGGCTCCAGAGAGTCGCTGGTGGTCCCCCGGGACGACCGCTATTTCGTCGCGGTCCATGCCTATGCTGGGCGTTCCAACTATTCCCTGCGGCTCGATGCCGTGTCGTCACTGTCGCAGGTTTCCGAACACCGGGGGCCCAGACTGTCCGACCCGTTTGCGCCCGGCGAGATGATCGTGAAAGTCGTTAACACCGCCGGCAACGGCCCCGCGCGGCCCGAGATCGACGTGCAGTCCCTCGGTCTGAAAGCGGAGGCCGGCGCTCCCGACCGCGAACAGCTGTGGCGCATCCCTGCCGGGCGGGCGGAACAGGTGCTGGACATCCTCGGCGAGCGCAGGCCCGCGGTGGACGCGCTGCGCTTTGCCGACAGTGACGATCTCGAGCGCTACCGGACGCTGAAGGCGCTCAAGGCGCTGGAACGACGTCCGGGAATCGTTTCGGTTTCACCCAACTACCGGCTGCAAACCCAGCGTTTGCCAAACGATCCGCTGCAGGGGCTGCAGTGGCACCATCGGAACACGGATCTCCCGGCGGCCTGGGATCTCTCCACCGGGCAGGCGCCCGATGCGGAGATGATCATCGCGGTGATCGACACCGGCGTCTTTCTCGATCACGAGGACTTGCGCGACCGGCTGGTTCCCGGCTTCGATTTCATTTCGAACCCGGATGTCGCCCGGGACGGTGACGGGATCGATCCCAACCCCGACGATCCCGGCGATTCGTCGCAACCGGGTCAGAGTTCCTGGCACGGAACCCACGTAGCCGGCACTGCCGCGGCCGCCACCGACAACGCGATCGGAATCGCCGGTGTGTCCTGGGGCGCGCGTATCATGCCGGTACGCACGGTGGGCAAGGGCGGCGGCCTGCTGTACGACACGCTGCAGGGGATTCGCTTTGCGGCCGGACTGCCGAACGACTCAGGCACCGTGCCTCCGCGCCGGGCCGACGTGATCAACATCAGCCTGGGGGGAGGGGCGTTTGCCCAGGCGCAGGCCGATCTCTACCAACAGATTCGCGATCTCGGGATTTTCGTCGTCGCGGCCTCCGGGAACAGTGCCGGGCCGGTGGGCTTCCCCGCTGCGTACGACGCGGTGTTCGCGGTAGGAGCCACCGACGCGGCGAACCAGCGCGCGCCGTACAGCAGTTTCGGCGAACGGCTGGACCTGGTGGCACCCGGGGGCGACATGCGTGTGGACCGAACCGGCGACGGATACGGCGATGGAGTTCTGAGCACGGTCGCCGATGACACCACCGGATCCCGACGCAGCGCCTATGCATTCTACCAGGGTACGTCGATGGCGACCGCGGTGGCCTCCGGTGTGGTGTCGCTCGCGCGCTCGACCGAACCCGGCCTCACGCCCGATGTATTCGACTTCCTGCTGCGTTCCGGGGCGCTCACTGACGACCTCGGCGGCGCGGGCTGGGATCCGGAGACGGGCTGGGGACTGATCAATGCACGCCGCACCCTGGGCGCGGTGCGCGAGTGGGCCGGGGGTGCGCCATTGCCGCCGTTGTTGTCGGTCACGCCCGAGCGGCTGGAGTTCGGCTTTACCGAGTCCACGCTGGCCTTCTCGCTGCGCAACTCCGGAGGGGGCAGCCTGCGGATTGGCCAGGTGATCGCCGATGCTCCATGGCTCTCCGTGACCGCAGGGGCGACTGGTGCCGATGGACTGGGCGGGTACCGGGCCCAGGTTGCACGCGAGGGGCTGCAACCGGGCGAATACCGAACCTCGATCCGCGTGACGATCGAGGGTGGGGACGAGCGCCTGATCCCGGTGAGCCTGCGGGTTGCAGCCCCGGAACTGGCAGCGGACAGCGTGGGCAGGATTTACGTGCTGCTGGTCGATGCGTCCGGGGAGGCCGTAGCCGAGACCGGGGTGAATCCGGACGGAGGTCGGTACCGCTACCGGTTCGAGGATGTGTCGCAGGGCGATTACCGAATCGTTGCGGGTACCGATATGGACGACGACCGGCAGATCTGCGACCCGGGTGAGGCTTGCGGGGCTTATCCTACGCTGGCCCTGTTCGAACTGCTGCGCGTCGATCGCGATCTCGACGGGATCGACTTCTCCGTCGGCTTCCGCGCCGGGCGGCCGGGTCTCAGCGGCCTGTCGAGCGGTGGCGCGGATGCGCCGGGTGGCGTCGACCGGGTGACCGATCCGCCGGCACCGGGCGTCGCGCGGCCCTGACGCAGTCGGCAGGTGGCTCGGTAGCGGGGGGTTCCGCCCCGGGAAGAGTCCGCCCGGTCCATAGCCGGGACGCCCGGGTTTCCGAATCGCCCGTTACCGCCCATAATCGCAGGGTAATGGGCGAGCTGCGTCCATTGCGGCTAGACTGTTGGCAGGAGCGATGTGCGGCCTTCAGTGCGGCTCGCAATCCGAAGGCTCGAATAGCCTTCCGGTCCCTGTAACCGAGCTCCGCCCCCCAGCCAAGCGCCGACCGCGAAATCGTGTGGAATCCGCCTGCTCGTGGATTCCCCTGTCGCGCTTATGATGAAACCCAAGGAGACAACACCGTAATGAATGAACCTCAAGCCGTCTCGCCGCGCCGCCGCCTGCAGGAGCTGCTGGCGATACCGGACAGCAAGCGGACCGAGGCCGAATGGGATGAACTGAACGAACTCGAGATCTCGCTCGCGGCCGTGAACCAGATCTCCGCTGGTGGCGATCGGCATCCCCGGACGAACGGCGGTTCCTCGGGCGGGGAGGGCCGATCCGGAAGGGGCTCCAAGGGCCGTAAACCGCAGATGCGTTCCCAGAAGCGGCCACCTCGCGCTGCGGAGTCCTGAACCCTGCCCCCTGGCGGGGCATGCGGCAAATTTCGTACCCAATCGCTGACCGAACCATCCGCCTCCGCTGGCCGTGAACCGCACGGCCGGCTTGTAGCCACGGCTTTCGCTGGCGCCGGGCTCCTGTCGCCGCGGGCACGACCTGTGCGTGCTGCGGATGCCTCGGTGCGCCTCACTACCCCGGCCACCGCCCCGGTCTGCTATCGTCCTCCGTGTTTTCCAATGGAGACTGCAAATGGCGGATGCGGAGTCTCTGGTGCCCGGCTTCATGGTGGTGCACGGCAACCGCATGCACGATCTGCGCGCGCTGGCCGTGGAATGGCTGCGCCGCTACCCGCTGGCGCCGTTGGAGAACGAGGTCATCCTGGTCCAGAGCAGCGGCATCGCGCAGTGGCTGAAGCTGGCGCTGGCCCGCGATCCAGGGGGGGATGAAGGGGGCTGCGGCATCGCCGCCGCGCTGGACGTGCAGCTGCCGGCGCGTTTCCTGTGGTCTGCCTACCGGGCGGTGCTTGGCCCCGACGCACTGCCCGACGAATCGCCGCTCGCGAAGGCCCCGCTGGTCTGGCGCCTGATGCGCCTGCTGCCCGAATGCCTCGAAGCGCCGGAGTTCGCTGCGCTCGCGCGCTTCCTCGGCGACGATCCCGACCTGCGCAAGCGCTGGCAGCTCGCGGGACGCCTCGCGGATCTGTTCGACCAGTACCAGGTCTACCGAGCCGACTGGTTGGAGGACTGGGCCAGTCGGCGGGACGTGCTGCGCGACGCGCAGGGGGGCGCCGCGCCCGCTGCCGGAGGGGCAGTGCTGGCAGGCCGCGCTGTGGCGAGCGGTGCTCGACGACCTCGCGCCCGGGCAGCGGGAGCAGAGCCGCGCTGCGGTGCACCGGCGCTTCATCCCACGGATCCGCGATCTCGACCAACGGCCGCCCGGGTTGCCACGGCGGGTCGTCGTGTTCGGCATCTCGTCGCTGCCCTCCCAGGCGCTCGAGGCGCTCGAGGCGCTCGGGCGTCTGAGCCAGGTGCTGCTCTGCGTCCACAATCCCTGCGAGCACTACTGGGCGGACATCGTGGCCGATCGGGACTTGCTGCGGGCGCAGCGACGGCGCCAGGCCCGCAAGCCGGGCATGCCCGAAGATCTCGGCGAAGCCGACCTGCATCAGCATGCGCACCCGCTGCTGGCAGCCTGGGGCAAGCAGGGCCGGGATTACATTCGCCTGCTCGACGAGCATGACGATCCGCAGCGCTATGGGCACCTGCTCGAGGCGCTGCGCTGGCAGCGGATCGACGTGTTCGAGCCCCATGGCGGTACGACGCTGCTGAACCAGCTGCAGGACGACATCCGCGAGCTCCGGCCGCTGCACGAGACGTGCGTGCACTGGCCGGCGGTGAACCCGGCCCGCGATGAATCGCTGCGCTTTCATATCGCGCACAGCCCCCAGCGCGAAGTGGAGGTGCTGCACGACCGATTGCTCGATCGATTCCAGCGCGACCCCGAACTGCGCCCGCGCGACGTAATCGTGATGGTGCCGGATGTCGAGACCTACGCGCCGCACGTTCAGGCGGTCTTCGGCCAGATCGACCCCGGGGATCCGCGTCATATCCCGTTCGCACTGTCGGACCGCAGCCGGCGCGGCCGCGAACCCCTGCTGGTGGCATTGGAGCGTCTGCTGGCACTGCCCGAGTCGCGGCTCGCGGTCAGCGATCTGCTCGATCTGCTCGAGGTGCCGGCTGTGCGGCGGCGCTTCGGCATCGGTGCCCAGCAGCTGTACCTGCTGCATGCCTGGATCGAGGGCTCCGGCATCCGCTGGGGGCTGGACGGCGCCCAGCGCGCCAGCCTCGGGCTGCCCGGCGGGCTCGAGCAGAACACCTGGCGTTTCGGCCTGCGCCGGATGCTGCTGGGCTATGCGGTCGCAGGGCCGGGAACCCCATCCGTGGATTGGTCCGGCATCGAACCCTACGACGAGGTCGGGGGCCTCGATGCCGCGATGGTGGGGCAGCTGGATGCACTGCTGTCGGCGCTTGCGCGCTGGTGGTCGCGCTTGCGGCAGGACGCGATACCGGCACAGTGGGGCGATCGGCTGCGCATGCTGCTCGCAGACTTCTTCGCGGCCGAGGACGAGCGCGAACAGGGGTTGCTGAGCCAACTGGACGAGGCACTGGAGGCATGGGAAGGAGCGTGCGCGTTGGCCCGCTTGGAAGAAACGTTGCCGCTGGCGGTGGTACGCGACAGCTGGCTCGCGGCCGTCGACGAACCCGGGCTGGCGCAGCGTTTCCTTGGCGGGGCGGTGAACTTCTGCACGCTGATGCCGATGCGAGCGATCCCGTTCCGGGTGGTCTGCCTGTTGGGGATGAATGACGGTGACTACCCGCGCATTCCGACGCCGATGGATTTCGACCTGATGGCGGGAAACTACCGGCCCGGGGACCGTTCCCGGCGTGAAGACGACCGCTACCTGTTCCTGGAGGCGCTGCTCTCGGCGCGCGAGCAGCTGCACCTGAGCTGGGTCGGGCGCAGCGTGCGTGACAACGCCCCGCGTCCGCCATCGGTACTGGTCACGCAGCTGCGCGATCACCTCGCCGCCGGCTGGCGCCTCGCGGAACCGGCTGCGGGCGACGGGACCGGCGCCGAAGGGCCGTGGCTGCTGCGGGCGCTGACCGCCGAGCACCCGCTGCAGCCATTCAGCCCCCGAAACTTTCCGTCGGACGGCACCGGCCCGCTGTTCACCTACGCCCGCGAGTGGAACGCGGTTCATGCGCCGCGATCGCAAGGCCGATCGGGTGTGGGCGAACCCGGGGATCCCGGCGAAAGGCCCGCGATCGGGCAGCCCCTGGCCGAACGGCCGGCCGATGCCCCGCTGGCGCCGGAGGATCTCGGCGGATTTCTGCGCAACCCTGTGAAGAGCTTCTTCAATCGCAGGCTCGGAGTCTTCTTCGACGAAGAGACCCCCGCAGCCGAGGACCAGGAGCCGTTCGTGCTGGATGGTCTCAGCCGCTGGTCGGCGCGCGATTACCTCGTGGGCAACGCGCTCGCCGACCCCGACTCCCCGGAACGCTGGGAGGCCAGTCTCACCGCTGCGCTGGCAACGCTGCGTCGGTCCGGGCAGCTCCCGCTCGCTGGCCTCGGGTCTATCGTCGCCGACGAGTTGCGCAGCGAGATCGGCGATCTGCTGGAGCGTTACCGTGAGGCCATCGCACGTCTGCCGCGGCGCGTCGAACGGCCGGAGCAGGTGCGTTTCGAGCATGCGGGCCTCGTGGTCGAGGGAATGCTGACCGGCCTGCGCGCGGAAGCCACCGGCGCCCCGGCGCTGCTTCGCCACCGCGCCGGGCCGCTGCGGGGCAAGGTGCCCGCTTGGCGCTACGACGTGTTCGCCCATGCCTGGGTCACGCACCTGCTGGCCAATGCTTCGGGACTGGAGCTGACGACGGTGCTGGTCGGAACCGACACCGGTCTGGACTGGGCGCCGGTGCCCGCGGCCGATGCCGCTGACGCGCTGCGGAGTTTGCTGGACGGCTGGAGTGCGGGCCAGCGGAGCCCCCTGCCGGTGGCCTGCCAGACCGCCTGCGCATGGCTGGAAGCCGAGGCGGCGGGCAAGGATCCCGGCGCGGCTGCAGCAGGCGCCTACGAGGGGGGCTGGCAGTCGGCCGGGGAGCTCGGCCGCAGCCCTTACCATGCCCGCGCCTTCCCGAGCGCCGGGCATCTGCTCGGGGCGGAGGGTTTCGTGCACTGGGCCCACGCGCTGTACCGGCCATTGTTCGGGGCGGTGCATGTGGCCGCGGAGACGGCCGCATGACCGTCGGATACCGGACGGCAGATGCCGGGGCCGCCACGCCCCCGCTGCGGGATCCGGGCGACCTGCCGCTGTTCGGCAGCCGGCTGATCGAGGCGAGCGCCGGCACCGGCAAGACCTACACCATCGCCGGGCTGTACCTGCGGCTGGTGCTGGGGCACGGCGGCGAGCGGGCCTTCGACCGGCCGCTGTCGCCGCCCGAGATCCTGGTGGTCACCTTCACCGATGCCGCGACGCAGGAGCTGCGCGCCCGGATCCAGGATCGGCTGCTCGAGGCGGCGCGCCATTTTCGCGGCGCCGCCCCGGCCGAACCGGATCCTTCGCTGCGGCGCCTGCTCGACGATCATCCGGACCCCGGGCAGCGCGCCGCGGGTGCCCGGCGGCTGGAGGCGGCCGCCGAGTGGATGGACGAGGCGGCGGTCTCGACCATCCACGGCTGGTGCTACCGGATGCTGCGCGAGCATGCGTTCGACAGCGGCAGTCTGTTCGATCAGCAGCTGGAGGCGGATCTCTCCGACCTGCGGTCAGAGGCGGTGCGGGACTACTGGCGCACGATGATCTACCCGCAGCCTCCCGCGCGGCTGGGCCTGTTGTGTTCGATCATGGGTCAGGATCCGCAGGCGTTGGAGGCGCGAATCGGTGCACTGCTGGAGAGGGAGCCGCCTGGTGCCGCGGCCCTGCCTGAACTCGAGGCCCTGCTGGACCGGCGGCTGGACCAGGTCGCACAGCGCAAGGCCCCGTGGCGTGACGACTTCGATGCGGTGGCGGAGAGCTTCCGAGCTGCACTGCCGGCGCTGAACGGGAACAAATATCGCAACGCCGAGGACCTGCTCGAGAAGATGCGCGAATGGTCGCTTCATCCCGGGGCAGAACCTCCGCACGGGAATCTTGCCGAACGCTTCAGCCTGCAGGGCATGCGCGAGCGCCTGAAGCAGGGACGGGACCTGCCGGCGGATCTGCACCCCGCTTTCGCCGGGCTGGACGGCTACGCCGGCGAACGCGACGACACGCCGGGGCAGGTACTTGCCCATGCCGCAGCCTGGGTGCGCCACCGCTTTGAGCGCGAGCGGCAGCGGCGCGCGCAGCTGGGTTTCGAAGACCTGCTGCAGGGCCTGGACACCGCGCTGATCGGGCCAGGAGGGCCGCAGCTCGCCGAGACCATCCGCAGCCAGTTCCCGGTCGCGATGATCGACGAGTTTCAGGACACCGATCCGGTGCAGTACCGGATCTTCGAGCGCATCTACCGGGTCGCGGAGAACCGCCCGGAACAGGGCGTGTTCCTGATCGGCGACCCGAAGCAGTCGATCTATGCGTTCCGCGGCGCCGACATCCACAGCTACCTGCGCGCCCGTGCCGCGACCTCCGGGCGCCACTACACGCTGGCGACGAACTTCCGGGCTACCGGATCGTTCGTGCAAGCGTGCAACCGGCTGTTTGCCCATGCCGAGGGGCACCCGCAGGGCGCGTTCCTGTTCCGCACGCCGGAGGGCGAGAATCCCGTTCCGTTCGAGGGCGTGGCCGCGCACGGTCTCGGCGAGTCGCTGCGGATCTCGGGGCAGCCGGTACCGGCGCTGACGCTCGCGTTCGTCGACGACGGCGCGGCGGTCGGGAAGGGGACCTACCTAGGCACGATGGCCGAACGCTGTGCCAGCGAGATGGTGGCGCTGCTGCAGGCCGGTCAGGATGGCCAAGGCGGCTTCCTCGGGAACGGCGGGCTGCGTCCGCTGCAGCCTTCGGATCTGGCGGTGCTGGTGCGTAACCGCAACGAGGCGGAAGCGATCCGTGGCGCGCTGGAGCGGCGCGGCGTGCGCAGCGTCTACCTGTCCGACCGAGAATCGGTGTTCGACACCCCCGAGGCAGCCGACCTGCTGCGCTGGCTGCGCGCCTGCGCCGAGCCCGAGTCGGAACGGCTGTTGCGCGCTGCGCTGGCGACCGCGACGCTGGACCTGGACCCCGAGCAGATGGACCGCCTGAACCACGACGAGGCCCACTGGGAGGAGCGGGTGCTCGAGTTCCGGGAATACCGGAGGATCTGGCGCGAGCAGGGGGTATTGCCGATGCTGCGCCGCCTGCTGCACGCATTCGAACTGCCTGCCACGCTGCTGCAGCGGCCCGACCGCGGCGAGCGCGCGCTGACGAACCTGCTGCACCTGAGCGAACTGCTGCAGGCGGCGGCCGGGGAACTCGATGGCGAGCAGGCGCTGATCCGCCATCTCGCGGAACACCTCGACGGCCGGGGCGCGGGGAGCGACGAGCAGATCCTGCGGCTGGAAAGCGACGAGGGCTTGGTCCAGGTGGTGACCATTCACAAGTCGAAGGGATTGCAGTATCCACTGGTGTTCCTGCCGTTCATCTGTACCTTTCGCCAGGTCGATGGGAAAGCGCTTCCGCTTGTTTACCGCGACGACGCCGGTCAGTCCTGCCTGACCTGGCACCCCGAGTCCGCGCAGGTGGAACTGGCCGATCGCGAGCGCCTGGCCGAGGACCTGCGGCTGCTGTATGTCGCGGTGACCCGCGCCCGGCACTCCTGCTGGTTGGGGATCGCGCCGCTTCGGGTTGGCAGCGGATCGGCGAGCCAGCTGCATCTGAGTGGCTTCGGCTACCTGCTGTCCGGTGGCGCCGAGATCCCGCCCGGCGGCGTGCGGGCGCAGTTGCAGCGATTGGCCGGTGACTCGGCCGATATCGCGGTACGCCCGGTGCCTGAGCCGCGGGACGAGCGCTTTCGCATCGTGGCCGCGGCGACCGGTGTCGGTCGTGCCCGCGAGCCGCTGCGCGCGGCGCGCGAGCACTGGTGGATCGCCAGCTACAGCGCGTTGCGCGCCGCCGATGCGCTGTCCGGGTCGATGACCGCGCCGCCGGACGCCGCCGACACTGCGCTGGAGGACCGGTTCCCCGAGATCGCGGACGAACCGGCGGCAGGCGGCCACGACGCGGGCGATACCGAGACGGGTCTGCACCGCTTTCCCCGTGGCCCCGAGCCCGGAACCTTTCTGCACGGCCTGCTAGAATGGGCCGCGCGCGAGGGCTTTGCCGCCGTGGTCCGGGATCCCGCGCTGCTGCGCGACACCGTTGCCCGGCGTTGCCGCCGGCGTGGCTGGGGGCACTGGGTCGAGCCGGTCAGCCGGTGGCTGCACCGGCTGCTGACCGAGCCGCTGGTGCTGCCCGATTGCGACACGCCTGCACGGCTGTGCGAGCTGTCTGTGTTCCAGCCGGAGATGGAGTTCTGGTTCGAGACGCACTGGGTCGATGCCCAGCGCATCGACCGGCTGGTGCGGGCGCAGACGCTCGGCGGTGCCGCGCGGCCCGAACTGGCGCCAGTCCTGCTGAACGGGATGCTGAAGGGGTTCATCGACCTGGTGTTCGAGCACGAGGGGCGCTATTTCACGCTGGACTACAAGTCCAACTGGCTCGGCCCGGGGCCGGCGCACTACGCACCGCAGCGGGTTGCGGCGCAGGTACTGGCGCACCGCTACGACCTGCAGTACCTGCTCTATACCCTGGCGCTGCACCGGCAGCTGCATGCACGGTTGCTGGACTACGACCCCGACCGGCACCTGGGCGGTGCGCTGACGTGGTTCCTCCGCGGTGTCGATGCCCCGCGGGCGGGCCTGCATGCGGATCGACCGCCCGGGGCGCTGGTCGATGCGCTGGATCAGACGATCCGCTCGGCACCGGACGCCGCCGCGGGAGATGCCGCATGAGCCGACCCGTGGCCGCTGCGGCCCTAGCGTCGGCCGACGCGCTGCTGGACCTGCTGGATCGGTGGGTCGAGCATGGCTGGCTGCGGGCCCTAGATCGTGCGCTCGCACGCTTCCTGCGCGAGCAGGTACCGGAGGCCGCGCCGCTGCTGCTGCTCGGCGCGGCACTAGCGAGCCATCAACTGGGCCGGGGGCACGCCTGCCTGGACCTGGAAGCGGCACTGGACGCCCCGGACCGGACGCTGTCGCTGCCGCCGGATGGCGAACCGGGAGAGGATCCCCCGGTTCGGCCGGCGGCGCTGCTCGCGCCGGTCACGCTGCAGGACTGGACCGCATCCCTGGATCACCCGGCACTGGTGGCCCCTGCCGCCGGGGCGACGCCGCTGGTGCTGGACCGCGGCCGGCTCTACCTGCGCCGGCTCTGGGAATGCGAGCAGCGTATCGCGGAGTCGGTCGCTGAACGCGTCGCCTGGTTCAGCGAGCTGCGTTCCGGTCTGGATCCGGCCGCGATGCGGACCTGGCTCGATCACCTGTTCGGGGCCCGGACGGAGCGCGAGATCGACTGGCAGCGCGCGGCCTGCGCGCTGGCGGCGGCCGGAGCCTTCGGCGTAATCACCGGCGGACCGGGCACCGGCAAGACCACCACGGTGGTGCGCCTGCTCGCGCTGTTGCAGGCACTGCAGCTCGAGCGCGCGTCTGCGTTGCCGCTGCGCATCCGCATGGCCGCGCCTACGGGCAAGGCCGCTGCCCGCCTGAACGCCTCGGTGGCCGGCGCCGTGCATGCGCTCAGCCTGCCGGACGACGAATGCGGGGCGCGGATCCGCGCCGCGATCCCGGCCGAGGTCAGCACGGTGCACCGGCTGCTGGGGAGCCGGCCCGGCAGCCGCCGGTACCGGCACCATGCGGGCAACCCGCTGCCGCTGGATGTGCTGGTGGTCGACGAGGCGTCGATGATCGACATGGAGCTGATGACCTCCGTGGTCCAGGCGCTGCCGACCGCGGCGCGGTTGATCCTGCTGGGGGACAAAGATCAGCTCGCATCGGTGGAGGCCGGCGCGGTGCTCGGCGAGATCTGTGCACGCGCCGGTGCCGGGCATTACTCGCCCGCGACGAGCCGCTGGCTGGAGGCGGTCAGCGGCGAGCGGATCCCCGATAGGCTTCGGAACCCGGCCGGCGGACCGCTGGACCAGCACGTCGTGATGCTCCGGCGCAGTTACCGTTTCGGCGAGAGCAGCGCGATCGGCCGTCTGGCCCGCTCGGTGAACGCGGGTGACGCGGAGGCGGCCCGGGCCATCGTGTCGGGCAGCGGGGCGTTGCCCGATCTCGCCGCGGTCTCGCTGAACGGTCCCGAGGACGCGGTATTCGAGCGCTATGTGCTTCACGGCCGCGACGATGCCGCGCGGGACCGACGAAGAGACGACCTGCCCACCGGTCAAGCGCACTACCTGAGGCTGATGCGCAGCCTGGATCCGGGCGACGACGCGGTGCCGGACGCGACCAATCGCTGGGCCGGGCAGGTCCTGGATGCGCATTCGGGGTTTCAGCTGCTGAGCGCGGTGCGCCGTGGCCCCTGGGGGGTCGAGACGCTGAACCGCCGCATCGAGGCCGCACTGCGCTCGGAGGGCCTGATTCCCTCGAGCGGGATCTGGTACGCGGGACGACCGGTGATCGTGACCGCGAACGACTACGGGCTCGGCCTGATGAACGGAGATATCGGGGTCACGCTTGCCCGCCCCATGGCAGAGGCGGATGGACGCCGGGTGCGTGCGCTGCGCGTCGCGTTTCCGGCTGGCGACGGCAGCGGCCGGGTGCGCTGGTTCGTGCCGAGCCGGCTGGTGAACGTCGAGACGGTCTACGCGATGACAGTGCACAAGGCGCAGGGATCGGAGTTCGACCACGCGGCCCTGCTGCTGCCCGAGCGTGAGAACCCGGTCCTGACGCGGGAACTGCTGTACACGGCGATCACGCGCGCGCGGTGCTGGTTCACCCTGATCGAACCGCGGGCGGGGGTCCTGGAGCAGGCCGTCCGCCGCCGCGTGCTACGCGGTACCGGCCTCGGCGACGCGCTGCGCGGGCGCATGTCGGGGCAGCACATCTCGGGTGGCGGACGATGATGACTGCACAGGCTCACGGAGTCGCCGCCGTCGCGTGCCGGTGGTTCTGCCCACAGGACCTCGCGTCGGAAGGAGCTGCACGATGACCGTCGGGCCCGCGCCGCCGCGGCCGGATCCCGCGCTGCTTGCCGCCTATCGCGCGGCGGAATACGTAGTGCCGATCGGTTCCCGGGTCTGCCGACTGCGGATCGGGCAGCCGGTGCCGGAATCGATGCAGCAATGGCTCGCCGCCCGGGGGGGCGCGGGATGGATCAGCGCGTGCAACCCGGGCAGCCGCCCGCTGACTCTGCTGGAGAATCTGCGGCGCCACCAGGATCTGTTTCGATGTCTACAGGCCGAAGGCTTCGATGCACTGGTCGGCTATGCCACCGACCCTGCAGGCCAGTGGCCCGACGAAACCAGCCTGCTGGTTCCGGATATCGCGCTGGAGCGGTTGAATCGGCTCGCGCTGGACTTCGGCCAGGTCGCGTTCCTCTGGCTGGAACGCGCGCAGCCGCCCCGGATGTGGCTCGCAGATCCGGGCGACCCGCTGCCGGATCCGCTTGCTCCTCCTCCCTCTCGCTAGAAGTGGGTGGAAAAGGCCGCAGGGCGTCAGCGGTCGGTGGTCGCCGGGGTCGGCAGTCGCGAAGCGGTTCGGCCTGCGTCGCAGGTGCACGACTCCGGAACCGCGCTGTCAGTCCTTGAATGCGACGAACGTCGCGCCCTGAACGCCGAACTGGCGGGCGATGTCCTCCTTGCTGGTGCCAGCGAACGAATCGAAGTAGGCGACGCTCTGGGCACGCTGGAAACCGGCGTCGGCCAGTGCCGCGAGGTAGCCTGCAGACTGCAGAGCCCCCGCGATTCACCCAACCCAGAGTTCGATGTCGTTGCGCGCCGCCGCCGACAGTTCAGCCTCGATCACGATGTCGGAGAACTGCACGCGCCCGCCTGGGCGCAGCACGCGGTAGAGCTCCGCGAATACCCGATCTTTCTCCGGGCTCAGGTTGATCACGCCATTCGAAATGGCCACATCCACCGACGCGTCCTCGAGCGGGAGTTCCGCGATGTCGGCGCGTTCGAAGCGGGCATGGTCGATGCCGACCGTCGCCGCCCCGGTCCGGGCCGTGCGGAGCATCGCGTCGGTGAAGTCGAAGCCGATCACCTCGCCGCGCGGCCCGACCTGACGTGCGGCCAGCAGGCAGTCCATGCCGCTGCCCGAACCCAGGTCGATCACCCGGGCGCCGCTGGGGAGTGCAGCCGCGCGGAAAGGATTGCCGACGCCGGCAAACGGCGCGGTGACGAAGTCGGGCAGCTCGTCGAGCTCGGCCCGGTCGTAACCCAGCAGTGTCGCGGCATAGTCCGGGCCGCGGTGAAAGTGGAAGTCGCCGTCGGGTTCCTCCGCCACCCGGCCATAGGTGGCGCGGATCTCCTTCTTCAGCCGTTCGCGGTCCAGTGTCACTTCGCAATCGGTTGCCATGGTCGTTCTCCTCCGTGTCCTCGTCGTCTGCCGTCCCGGGGTCCTTCGGTCTGTGCCAACGGACTGGGTGGAGCCTGTCCGCGGGGGGTGCCCGGGCGGGTGGTTCGGCCGGCGCCGTGCAAACGGGATATACCGTGCCGTTGGCCCAAGGACGCGCGAGGCACGCAAACGGTTCCCCGGCTTGCGGCCAGCGGGGCCGGCACCGGGTGGTCTTCACGGCGCGGGGCAAGGTTCTTCGTGGGGAGTGGGTTCTGGGGAGTGGGGCATTGGTCGTGTCGGGGTGGCGTTGCGGGACGCCGCCGGGTTCAGGGGTCGCCGTATTCGTACCGTCCGCGGCGCAGCCGGCGGTAGCGGCGGATCATGATCATCGCCTTGCGCACGGTGGAGGTGTCGATGCGCTCGACCGGGAGACCGACTTGGATGGGCACCGTGCCGTCGGCGGCGTCCGGCCCGATCTGGATGAATCGCCGTTCGGGTGGCCTACCCACGGCGGCTTGGGCGACGAGTGTGGCCTGCCAGGTGATTTCCCGGCCCTCGAACGGGCCGCAAAAGCGCAGGCGCAGCGAGGGACCGCCCGGGGCATCGAGTAGCTCGGCCTCGTCCAGGAGGTCGGCCTTCGCACGGGCGGGCGGTGACGTCATGAGGACTCCCGAAAGCGGTATGGCGTGCAGTCTATTGGTTCGTCCGGTGTAGCGCATGCTAGCTTCCAGAAGCTCTGGAAACCGACGTGTGCCGCGTTGGCTGCGGCACTGGGCCGAGAACGGGGGGATACCACGATGAAACGACCGGCGATTCGAACCGCGTTACCGCAGCGGCGCTACAAGATCGGGGATTTCTCGGCGGTGGTGCTGGGCGAGATCGAAAGCGACGACGGCGTCGACTACCGGTATGTCTGTGCGCTGGTGCAGGATGGCTCGACCGAACCGGGTTTCTACGTGCTGTCGGTCCGGAGCGCCACTGCATCCGGCGACTTCGCGCTGCGGGTGCTGGGCCCCGACCTGGACCGTGAACTCGACGTCTCGGGCCGCTGGCGCGACCTCGACGCCTTCTGCGAGCAGGCGATCTCGCTGGCCCAGCAGGTGCTGCGTCTGGAGGACGAGCAGGCGCACCGGTTGCTGTGAGGCTGCGCCCGTCTTCGCGGCACCGTTGCCGCTCCTGACCGGCGTCGGCGGATGACGGCCTTTGGCCCTTTCCGCCCCGCGCTCGCGGTCCACCCCGGGTAGGGCGGAAGAGCGCAGCGTCATCCGCCGATCGGAGTCAACGCGATCCCCAACCCCCTCGTCGACCCCGGTAGCGAATGGCGGATGACGGTCTTCGGCCTCTTCCGCCTCACCTGCGGACTCGATGACGGGCGTTGGGATCGGCCTTGCGTTGTTGCCGACCACCGTGATCGACGGGCGGCGCGGGAACCGGTCGCAATTCACCCGAGTGACTTTCAGCCGGCCGCGTTATGGGCTATTTTCGATGTCACTGCAACGCGAAGGGCAGGCGCGTGACCCCGGGCGACGGAACCCCCCGTGCGGGGTGGTGTTCCAGCCCGTGGATGAGGAGCGATGTCCTTAAGCGGCATCCCGATCTGATGAGCGCGATCTCATGAGCGATGCGCGGCCGGAGTCGTCCGACGCCAGCAGCGACGGCACGCCCAGGATCGGGCTGTTCGTCACCTGCCTCGCGGACATCTACCGGCCGAATGTCGGTCTTGCGGCGGTCGCGCTGCTCGAGCGGTCCGGCTGCACCGTGGAAGTGCCCGACTCGCAGACCTGCTGCGGTCAGCCCTCGTACAACAACGGTGATCTCGCCGGAGCCGCCCGCACCGCGCGCCGCACCATCGAGGCCTTCGAGGACTACGACTACGTCGTCGTGCCGTCCGGCTCCTGTGCGGGCATGCTGCGCGACTACCCCCGCCTGTTCGAGGCCGAGCCGGGCTGGCGGCTGCGGGCGCGGGCGATGGCGGAAAAGACTCACGAACTGATCTCGTTCCTGACCGACGTCCGCGGCGTCACGTCGGTCGACGCCGCCTTCAACCGCCCCGTGACCTACCACGACAGCTGCCATGGCCTGCGTGCGCTCGGAATCAAGGAACAGCCGCGCCGGCTGCTGGAAAGCGTGCGCGGCCTCGAGTTGCGCGAAATGGCGGACTCCGAGATCTGCTGCGGCTTCGGCGGCACGTTCTGCGTGAAGTACCCCGAGATCTCGGGCCGGATGGTCGCCGACAAGGCGGCCAGCATCGGCGCGACCGAGGCAAAGGTCGTGCTCGGCGGCGATCTCGGCTGCCTGCTGAACATCGCCGGCCGCCTCGGCCGCGAGGGCGGCGGGGTGAGCGTTTATCACGTCGCCGAGGTGCTCGCCGGCATCGCCGACGTCCCGGGACTCGGCGATCCGCCGAAACCCGGCAAGGGATCGCGCTGATGCAGCCGCTCAGCCACGCCTTCAAGAAACGCTCGGTCGCGGCATTGCAGGACGAGACGCTGCAGGTCGCGCTGCACCGGGCGAAGGACGGCTTCGCGGTCAAGCGCGCGAACGCGGTTGGCGGGCTGCCCGAGTTCGATGCGCTGCGCGACCGCGCGGTCGCGATCAAGAACCACACGCTCGAGCACCTCGATTACTACCTGGAGCGTTACGCCGACGCGGTCGAGCGTAGTGGCGGCACCGTGCATTGGGCCGCGACCGCCGACGATGCGCGGCGCGCCGTGGTCGAGATCTGCCGTGCCGCCGGCGCGCGCATGATCACCAAGGGCAAGTCGATGGTCGGCGAGGAGGTCGGCCTGAACGGTGCGCTCGAGGCGGCGGGGTTCGAGGTCGTCGAGACCGACCTCGGTGAGTACATCATCCAGCTCGCGAACGAGCCGCCGAGCCACATCATCGTTCCTGCGGTGCACAAGACGCGCGGGCAGATCGCCGATCTGTTCCACCAGCATCACCAGCAGTACGGGTTGACGCGCCGGCTCAACGAGGTGCCGGAGATGGTCAACGAGGCCCGGCAGGTGTTGCGCAGCAAGTATCTCGAGGCCGATGTCGGCATCACCGGCGCGAACTTCCTGATCGCCGAGACCGGGACCAGCGTGATCGTGACCAACGAGGGCAACGGCGACCTGACCTGCTCGCTGCCGAAGGTGCACATCGTGATCACCGCGATCGAGAAGGTCGTTCCCACCGCCGAGGACGCGACCACGCTGATGCGCCTGCTCGCGCGCAGCGCGACCGGCCAGGACCTGACCACTTACACCACCTTCAGCACCGGTCCGAAGCGCCCCGGGGATCCCGAAGGTCCCGAGGAATACCACGTGGTGCTGGTCGACAACGGTCGCTCGACGATGCTCGCCGACGAGTTCCGCGAGATGCTGCGCTGCATCCGCTGCGGGGCCTGCATGAACCACTGCCCGGTCTACGGGGCGATCGGCGGCCATGCCTACGGCTGGGTCTACCCGGGGCCGATGGGTTCGGTGCTCACGCCGCTGTCGGTCGGGCTGAAGGAGGCGGGCAACCTGCCGAACGCATGCACGCTGAACGGGCATTGCGCCGAGGTCTGTCCGGTGCGCATCCCGCTGCCCGACCTGCTGCGCACGCTGCGCCACCGCGAGTACCAGCTGAAGCTGGGCTTGAAGCCGCTGCGCTGGGGGCTTGCCGCCTGGGTCTGGTTCACCTCGCACCCGCGCATCTACCGTCTGGGCACGCGGGTGCAGGCGCGGATGCTCGCGCTGCTCGCGGGCCGCAAGGGCCGCTTCACCCGGATGCCGCTCGCCGGCGGCTGGTTCCGCGGCGGGCGCGACCTGCCCGCGCCGCAGGGCGAGACCTTCATGGCGGTGTGGAAGCGCCGCCAGAAGGAGCGGGGGCCGGTGAGCGGGCGCGACACCGTGCTGGCGGCGATTCGCCGCGGCCTCGGGCGCGGCCCGCTGGGCCCCGACGCGCGACGGGCATTGGAACGCCGCCGGGGCGCGACCGACAGCGAGCCGCTGCTGCCGAGGCTCCCGCACGGGCCACTGGCGCAGGTGTTCCGCGCCGGGCTCGAAAAGGTCTCCGGGACGATGTCGGAACTCGAGTCACTGGCCGAAGTGCCAGCCGCGGTGGCCGGCTACCTCTCCAGCCATGGTCTGGGCCCCGAGGCGGCGGTTGCGCCGTCCCTGGAGGAACTGGACTGGACCGGGGCGGGGATCACCGCGAGCGTCGGGCCGACCCGCGGCGGCGACTATGCCGGGGTGAGCCTGGCCTGGCGCGGTGCCGCCGAGAACGGCAGTCTGGTGCTGCTTTCCGGCCCCGACGATCCGACCTCGCTGAACTTCCTGCCCGACCACCACATGGTCGTGCTGCGCGCGGGTGATCTGGTGCCGCACCTGGAACAGGTCTGGGCCGCGCTGCGCGAACGGGGCAGGGACGGCTGGCCCCGGACCGTGAACGTGATCACCGGGCCGTCGCGCACCGCGGACATCGAGCTGACGATCCAGCTGGGTGCCCACGGACCGCGCAGCCTGCACGTGTTCCTGGTGGACTAGCGGGATGGGGGCTGTCACGCACGGGGGCGACGGGACCGGGGGGCCCTGCCTGCCCGCGGGACGCCATGAATACGTCCCTGTAGGCTTCACGGCAGCATCCGTGCCGCCGACACCCGCCGGAAGGCAGGGCACCCCGGTCCTTTCGGTTCTTGCGGCGCCCTGCTGTAGGCCCGCAACCGCATTCTTCGCCACGCGCCGGCCCGCTGCTTTCGGTCCGGGGGCGGCGGAGCCTGATACCAATAAGAATAGAGGAGCGAGTCCATGAACCTGGGTATCCTGTTCCTGCTGGCACTGATGCCGGTGGCCACGGTGTTCGTCTTCCTCGTGGTGCTGCGCTGGCCAGCCAAGCACGCGATGCCGTTGGCCTACGTGGTCACGGCGGCGATCGCGCTGCTGCTGTGGGGCACCGATTTCAGGGTGGTCGCTGCGGCGAGCGTGCACGGCGTCGTCACTGCGCTGAACATCCTGTTCATCGTGTTCGGGGCGATCCTGTTGCTATACACGATGCGCGAGAGCGGGGCGATGCAGACGCTGCGCCAGGGGTTCACGAACATCTCGCCCGACCGGCGCATCCAGGCGATCATCATCGCGTGGATGTTCGGCTCGTTGATCGAGGGCTCCGCCGGTTTCGGCACGCCGGCGGCAGTCGCGGCACCGCTGCTGGTCGCGATCGGATTCCCGGCCATGGCGGCGGTGCTGTCGGCGCTGATCATCCAGTCGACGCCAGTGTCGTTCGGCGCCGTTGGTACGCCGATCCTGGTCGGCGTGAACGCCGGCCTGTCGGGGCAGGAGATCGTCGAGGGGCATATCGGCGACGTCGCCTTCGCCGATTACCTGCTGCAGATCGGCGGAAACGTCGCGTTGTTGCACACCCTGGTCGGTTTCCTGATCCCGCTGATCATGGTCGGCATGCTCACGCGTTTCTTCGGTAAGTCGCGTTCGTTCCGCGAGGGCCTGAAGGCGTGGAAGTTCGCGCTGTTCGCGGGCGTGTCGTTCACGATTCCGTACCTGCTGGTTGCCTGGCTGCTGGGCCCGGAGTTCCCGTCGATCGTGGGCGGCCTGGTCGGCCTTGCGATCGTGGTGACCGCTGCGAAGAAGGGCTTCCTGGTCCCGAAGGAAGTATTCCAGTTCGAGGAGCGCAGCCGCTGGGAGCCCGAGTGGATCAGCCGCTTCCAGGATCAGCCGGACCCGGTCAGGACCGGTGCCGCGATCACGATGGTGCAGGCCCTGGTCCCCTATGTCGTGGTGGTGCTCCTGCTGGTGATCACCCGCACCGTGGAGCCGGTCACCGCGTTCCTGCGGTCGCCGGAGATGACGCTGTCCTGGACCGGCATTTTCGGCACCAACATCAATACCTCGTCGCAGCCGCTGTACCTGCCCGGGGCAGTGCTTCTGGTCGCGTCGATCGTCACCTATTTCCTGCATAGAATGTACAGGGAAAAGGGCGCCTATCTCAGGGCCTGGGGCCAGTCCGGGCGGATCATCGTTGGGGCGAGCGTCGCACTGATCTTCGCCGTGCCGATGGTGCAGGTGTTCATCCAGTCCGGGCAGGCGTCGGAGTACGCGAGCATGCCGCTGGTGCTCGCGGAAGGCGTGTCCGCGGTCTCGGGGGCAGCGTGGCCGTTCTACTCGCCGATCATCGGCGCGCTCGGCGCTTTCATCGCCGGTTCGAACACGGTCAGCAACATGATGTTTTCGCTGTTCCAGTTCGCGACTGCCGTGCAGATCGACCTGACCGCCAACCAGGCGGCTTTCGTCGTGGCGCTGCAGGCCGTGGGCGGTGCCGCGGGCAACATGATCTGCGTGCACAACGTGGTCGCGGCGTCGGCCACCGTTGGCCTGATCGGGCGCGAGGGTGACCTGATCCGCAAGGCGCTGATTCCGATGACCTATTACGTGCTCGCAGCCGGTGCACTGGGTATGGCGATCATCTATGCCGCTACGCTCTGGTATGTCGTGTGGGTCGCGATCGTGGCCGCGTTCTTGCTGTTCATGCTCTGGAACAAGGGCAGGCAGCCGGCCACCGCGGTCTGAACGCAGTCGCCTTTGGAGTGCGGCGGCTTGCCGCCGCGCTCCCGATCGTCCGACCGTGCCCACGCCGCCGTAGGCTGTGCCGCAGGCACAACGTCGCGACCGGTCGCGATAGTCCAGGGTCTGCGGTTGTAGCTGCTTGGGTTTTTGTGCCTCCTGTGTCGGCACAACCTACCGCGACTGCGCGCCCAACCCCAGCAGCCTTGCCTGTTGCCGCCGGCGCAGCCAGATGTCCCAGCCCACCGCGCCGGCCAGGGCCACGAACCCGGTCAGTTCCGTCAGCGCGTGGTAATTCACGAACAGCGCGTAGACGATCACGCCCGCGCCGCCGGCAGCCAGTAGCGACGGACCGACCCCGCGGTGGCGGCGGAACCCGGGCACGACCGCCAGCGCCGTCAGCACCGCGAACAGTGCGATCGCCCCGGCCCAGATGCCTTCGTCGAGCGCGAGGCCGATTCCGAGCACCGCGAGCAGCCCCAGCGCGGCCAGCGTGCCGTAGCAGGCCAGCAGTGCGGCCGCGAGTCCCAGCACGCCCGCGAAGCCCCGCCGCCAGAGCGATGCGGCCAGGCGCGCGGGATTCACCCTCCGGAAGAACTGCGCGGTGCGGGACGGCGCACGATTGCCACGGCGCATCGCGAGCTCGACCGAACGCGCCCCGAAGCCGGCGGCGACCTCGCGGGTCTGGCGGCTCGGGCTGTGGGCGAAATAGTCCCGCGAGCCCAGCACCCGCACATCCTCGAACCCGGCGTCGCGAAACATGTGCAGCAGGTCCTCGTCGACGGTCGCACCGACCACGCACTCGACCCAGAGACGCGGATCCTCGGCGCAGTCGACGGTGACGGGCCGGTCGATCACCACGTCGGCGAGTTGCAGGCACCCGCCAGGACGCAGCACGCGGAACATCTCGCCGATCGCGCGTCGCTTGTCCGGGACCAGGTTCAGCGCACCGTTGCTGGTGATGCTGTCGACGCTCGCATCTGCCAGCGGCAGCGCCTCTGCCGAACCCCGGATTACGCTGACCGGAGCGCCCCCGGATTCGCTGGCGGCGTGCCGGAGCTTGCGGGTCATCGCCGTGGTCAGGTCGAGCGCGACCACATGTCCGTCGGGACCTGCCAGCTGGCCGGCGATCAGTGTGTCCACCCCGGCCCCGGCGCCGATGTCGAGCACGGTGTCCCCGCGCCGGACGGCTTCGCCATTGAAGGGGTAGCCGACGCCGGCGAACGATTCCTGCACGGCGCGCGGAAGGGGGGCGGTGCGCTCGGGCGGATAGCCGACCAGCGCGCTGGCGGAGGCCCCGACCGGGAAATGGAAGTGCGAGTCGGGGTGGTCGGCCACGGTGGTATACATATCCTGCACCGCCGAGTGAATCTGCTCCCGCGAGTAACCGAGTATGGCGACCAAGGCGGAATCCTCCCTGTCGTTGTCTCGAACCAGAGAGTCTAGCAGCGCTGGGCCGGAGGCCCGTCGGGTATTCGGGTGGCCCGCCGCCGGGGTTTCCCCGGCCTCAGAACCGCTCGATCAGGCGCCGCACTCGACGCCGCAGCCGCGGCGGTGCCTCGTCTTCGGCGGCCGCGTGCACGCGTGCGCGCAGCTTCTTCTCGAACTCTGCGCGGCTGAAGCATTCCCGGCAGCGCTCGAGGTGGCGGTCGATGTCGCTGCTCCGGGCTGGATCCAACTCGCGGTCCAAATATTCGAAGAGGAGCCGAATGACCTCCTCGCAGTTGATTTCGTGTGCTGTCATCGCGTCTTCCCGTGCCCCGTCGCACCGGGATCCAATCCTTCCTCCCGAGCGATCTCCCAGAGACGGCGCTGCAGCAGACTGCGCCCCCGGCTCAGGCGCGAGCGCACGGTCCCGACCGGGATTTCGAGTAGATCGGCGACTTCCTCATAGGTATGCCCCTGCACCTCGACCAGCACGACGACGATACGAAATGCGTCCGGCAGGTTGTCGAGTGCCGCCTGCAGGTCCTCCCGGAGCAGATCGTTCAGGAAACGCTCCTCCGGGGTTCCCCACCACAGCAGGAACGGCTGGTGCAGTTTCTCGAACAGCGAGAAGTCGGCGACCGCGGACGGATCGGTGATCTCGGGATCGGTGTGCTGTTCCACCTGGCTCCGTGTCCGGTGGCGGCGCCACGCGCTGACGAAGGTGTTGTTGAGTATACGGAACAGCCAGCCCTCGAGGGATCCCGCGTCACGCAGGTCTCCGAAACTGGCCCAGGCCTTCGCCACTGTCTCGGCGACGATGTCTTCGGCGTCGTCCGGATCACCCGCCAGGCGCAGGGCCGTGCCATAAAGGCGATCCATGAGCCGATCGACCGTCCTCTCGAAGATGTCCCGACGCTCGCTCCTGCCGAGAGATCTCGCATCGTCTGCGCCTGGGTCCGCCATGACAAGCCTTGTACCGATCCTCCATCGTTCGCGGTCCCTGCCGGAACGGGGTCCGGCACTTCGCCTGGTCAAGACCATCGGTGACTCGATCATGGATCATTCCGCAGGGGCGCGCCAATGCGGCACCTGTGGATCGGCGATTCATCTGTCGCCATTTCGGGCGCAACGCAGATCTTCCTAGCGCAGGGGTTTGCTTTTCCCATGGGGCATGTGTGGTGGTCTGATTGTCGTGGACACCTCGATAGGATGCGAAAGGATGTTCGGCGAGAGATTGCCGTTGCTGCGTGCACCGTCCGGGCAGTCGTCAAGGGTTCCTGCTCCCCGGGTTTCCCGAAAGCCCGGTCCGCGACGAGAAGCGGCGTGCGGTTCCGATCACCCACCGCACGCCTGCCTCCTCGTTCCGTTCAGGTCAGGATCATCCCCCCGCTCAATCGAACACGGTGTCCAGCATCGCTTCGAAGGCGGGCAGGGCCTTGTCCCCCGCCCTCTCGAGGTTGGGATCGGGATAGAGTTCGTTCATGAAACGCGGATGCAGCAGTGACATCCGGGTGAGGTTTCCTTCCTCGTAGATCGCGAGGTTGCCGCAGGGCAGCATCGCGGACGCCTTCATGTCCGCCTGGAAGAAGTCCGGGCCGATCGGCGGATAGCAGATCTTCATGATCGTCACTTCTCCTCCCTTCAATGGGTGCTCCGAGAGGAACAGCCAGTCGTCGTGCCCTTCCGCATATTGCCGGATCCTGGCGGCGAGTTCCGCGGGCGAGTCGGTGGTATCGCGGATGATGAACATCCCGTCGTCCGCGGTGGCGACCGATACGTGGGTGAAGGCCGTCAGACAGCCGGCAACCAGCATGCTCGTGGTCAGGTGTTTCATGCGTGCTCCTCCTTCGTTGTGGTTCGGATCGACCTGCACGCGCCGCGTGCGAGATCCGGTCCCCGGTGCGCGGGTGTGGCCCGAGGTGCTGCAGGGACGCGCGAGACGCCCGGAGGGTTCCCGGGCGTGGTTCGGTTCCCGCGGCATGGACCGGTCTGCCCGGAAAAGGCGCGCGCACCTCGCTTCGCCGGATCCCCCGGCTGGCCGCGAACCAGAGCGTTCGCCGCCACGAACGCCGGGCAGGGGCGGGGCCGACAGTCATAGCTCCCCCTTGCCGGAGCGGCCTATGGCTCCGCGCCCGGCGCGTCCCTACAATCGTGGTCATCTCCCTCAACCCGAACCCCCGGTTCGCCAGTCAGGAGTGGTACATCACCATGAGCGATGCCCTGAACTACCTGGTCCAGGTGCGCGGCGACGCGCTCGGCCATTACTTCAAGTTTCTCAAGGACGCCGGCAAACACCTCGACCCGAAGACCCGCAATCTGATCTCGGTGATCACCAAGGTCCATTCCCAGACCGAGGCAGGCTTCAAGCAGTATTTGATGCGCGCGCTGCGCGAGGGCTGCACGCCGATGGAGGTCATCGACGCACTGATGATGGCGTTCCCAGCATTGGGCTTGGCCAAGGTCGTCTGGGCCACCGAAATCATTCTGAAGATGGATATTCCGGAGTTTTCCCCGGAACTGATCGCCGCCGAGCCCCAGTGGCGCGATGTGATGGCCGCCGACGATATCGCGGACGGCGAAGTGCTTCGTGTGGAATCCGCCACCCGTACCGTGTTCGTGTACCGCGAAGGGGATTCCTACCGGGTCTACGATTCGCATTGTCCGCACCAGGTGACCAACATTCCGCATCTGGCCCTGGAGGGCATGACGCTGACCTGTCCGAAACACCAGTGGAAGTTCGACATTCGTACCGGTGACTGCATCGCCAAAGGCAAACACCCGATGAAGGCGTTCGAGACACGGGTCGCGGACGGGCGTCTGTTGGCCTGGTGGTAGGGTGGTCGGGAAGGGTCGTTGACCGGGCAACGCACAGGGCCCTATGCTGCCGCGTGTTCCGCCTTCCCCTGACTGGAGACCGCTGATGCTGAGATTCCTTCGTTCCGGACGCAATGCTCTGTTGGCCGCCGGCCTGTTGCTGGCGGGTCTGCTCGCCTTTGCTGCAACCGCCGCTGCCGGCGATGCCCTGCGCCCGTTCATCCTGGCTCCGGATGGCGCGGGTGATCCGCAGACGCGTCTGAACGATGCGCGCAACGCGCTGGAAGGTGCCGGCTTCGAGGTCGTCGGCGAGCATGCTCCCTACCCGCAGGCCCGGGTGTTGGTGGTGACCAGCGAGGCACTGCGGCAGGCGGCTGCCGCCAGCGATTCCGGTGCCTACGCCGCGGCCCAGCGCGTTGCAGTGACCGCCACCGATGGCGGTACCGAGCTGGCCTTTACCAATCCCCGCTACATGGCCGCCGCATATCGCCTGGGTGACGATCTCGACGGCGTGGCCAGTTCGATGGAAGCGGCTCTCGGGCGTGCCCGCGATTTCGGCTCCGAGGAAGGCAAGTCGGTACGCGACCTGAACCGCTATCGCTACATGATCCGCATGCCCCGGTTCGATGACCCCCTGACACTGGCCACGCATTCCAGCCATGCAGCGGCCGTCGCCGCGGTCGAAGCCGGCCTGGCGGCCGGGGCAGGGGATACCGCGCAGGTCTACCGCATCGACATCCCGGGACGGGAGCAGGTGCTGTTTGGTGTCGCGCTGCTGGGAGGCGAGGCTGCGGATGCCCACATCATGGGGAACATCGATGGACGCTCGCCGCATCACACACCTCATCTGCCCTACGAGTTGCTGGTGGACGGAGATACGGTCAAGGCCCTGGACGCCCGCTTCCGCATCGCCATCAACTTCCCCGACCTGTCGATGATGGGCAGCGGCAGCTTCATGAGCATCCGTTCGGCTCCCGACGCCATTGCGGAATCCCTGGCGGCGGCGGCGAACCACGCACAGTAAACGGCGATGGGCGCCGGGCACCCCGTCCGGACATTACGCCTGTTTCGCGTGAGCAGCGTCGCGTGCATCCTGCACGGCGTTGATGCGATGTAGCGGCAGGGCGGCGGGTGATGTCGGAGGCGGCCGGGGCGGTGCAGGTGGATACCGGGAGCGACGACCCGGTGCGGTGGCTGGTGCGGCGCCTGAAGACCCGCTACCGGGGGCGGATCACCGGGAATGTGGTGCTGCCCGGGCGCCCGGCGCGGCTGCTGCCGCTGCCCGACGGACTCGACCCGCGCCTGGCGTCCGCGCTGCGCGCCCGCGGCGTGGTCCAGCTCTACAGCCACCAGCGCGAGGCCTGGGACGCGGTGACCGCCGGGCGGCACACGGTGGTGGTCACTCCCACCGCGTCGGGCAAGACACTCTGCTACAACCTGCCCGTGCTGCAGTCCGCGCTCACGAACCGGGCGAAGGCGCTGTACCTGTTTCCGACCAAGGCACTGTCGCAGGACCAGGTCGCCGAGCTGATGGAGCTGAACGAGGCCGGAGGGCTCGGCATCCGCGCGTTCACCTTCGACGGCGACACGCCCGGCGACGCACGCAAGGCCGTGCGCACCCGGGGCGACATCGTCGTGTCGAACCCGGACATGCTGCACCAGGGTGTGCTGCCGCACCACACCAAGTGGGCGCAGTTCTTCGAGAACCTGCGCTACGTGGTGATCGACGAGATGCACAGCTACCGCGGCGTGTTCGGCTCGCACGTCGCGAACGTGATCCGCCGGCTGCGGCGCGTCTGCCAGTTCTACGGCTCCGACCCGGTGTTCGTGCTCAGCTCGGCCACCATCGCGAACCCGGCGGAGTTGGCCGAGGGCCTGATCGGCGAGCCAGTGACCGCCATCACCGAGAGCGGCGCGCCCGCCGGCGAGCGCCACCTGCTGCTGTGGAATCCACCGGTGGTGAATGCCGATCTCGGCATCCGCGCGTCGGCGCGCTCGCAGGCGACGCGCATCGCCCGGATGGCGGTGAAAAGCGGGCTGAAGACGATCGTGTTCGCGCAGTCGCGGCTGATGGTCGAGGTGCTGACCAAGTACCTGAAGGACGTGTTCGACGCCGATCCCCGCAAGCCGGCACGGGTCGCCGCCTACCGCGGCGGCTACCTGCCCGGCCAGCGGCGCGAGACCGAGAAGGCGCTGCGTGCCGGCAACGTCGACTGCGTGATCGCGACCTCGGCATTGGAACTCGGCGTCGACATCGGCAGCCTCGACGTCTGCGTGCTGAACGGCTATCCGGGGACGATCGCAGCGACCTGGCAGCGCCTGGGCCGGGCCGGGCGTCGCCAGCGTCCGTCGCTCGGCGTGCTGGTGGCGACCAGCCAGCCGCTGGATCAGTACATCATCCGCAACCCGGAGTTCTTCCTCGAAAGCTCCCCGGAGCACGCGCGCATCGATCCCGACCAGTTGCTGATCCTGCTCGACCACGTGCGCTGCGCGGCGTTCGAACTGCCGTTCCGCAGGGGCGACCGTTTCTGCAAGGAGAACCTCGAGGAACTGCTGACCTACCTCGAGGAGCACGGCGTGTTGCACCGCGAGGCCGACACCTGGCACTGGACCGAGGACAGCTACCCCGCGCAGAGCGTGAGCCTGCGCTCGGTCGCCGAAGGCAACTTCGTCGTCGTCGACACCACCGGCGGGCGCAAGGACATCATCGCCGAGGTCGATTACTCCAGCGCCGCCGAGACGTTGTACGAGGGTGCAATCTACATGGTGCAGGCGCAGACCTGGCAGGTCGAACGGCTGGACTGGACCGGGCGCAAGGCGTTCGTGACCAAGACCGAGGTGGATTACTACACCGACGCGATCGACTACACGCGCCTGAAGATCCTCGACCGCTTCGAGCACCGCCAGGACGGACGCACCGAGACCGCGCACGGCGAGGTGCACCTGGTCCGGCGTATCCCCGGCTACAAGAAGATCCGCTACTACAGCCACGAGAACATCGGCTACGGGAACATCGACCTGCCGGACCAGGAGATGCACACGACCGCCGCCTGGTGGGAGGTCGCACCGGAGGTGCTGGCGCAGTGGTTTCCGAACCGCCAGCAGGCACTGGACGGCTTCCTCGGCGCGGCCTATGCGATGCACCACGTGGCGGCGCTGATCGCGATGTCCGAGCCGCAGGACATCGGCCGCGCGGTCGGCGACGGCGACGCCCGCTGGTTCGCGACCGTCGGCACGGACGGGCGCGGGCAGATGCGCAGCCTCGAAGGTGGCGAACAGGATCCCGAGCGCGAAACCCGGTTTCGCCCCGCGGTGTTCCTGTATGACAACTACCCGGGCGGCGTCGGGCTCGCTGCGCCGCTGTACGATCAGCGCGACCGGGTGATCGGAGACGCGGCGCGGCTGATCCGCGACTGCGACTGCCGTCACGGCTGCCCGGCCTGTATCGGCCCGATCCTCGCGTCCGACGAAGAGCGCGGCTTCTCGCCGAAGGCGGCGGCGCTGACGGTGCTCGCGCAGTTCCTGGCCGATGGACCTGAAACGCCGGCTTGACGTGCTGCGCCGCCAGGCCGGCACGGCTTCCCCCGTGGCTGCCGAAACGGCTGACGCACCGGGGCCTCTGGCGGCCCCGGACGGCCTCCGGGCGCGGCTGGACCGCCTGGGCGGGCGCTCATCCATGCCGCGCAGGCGATTCGCCGACGGGATGCGGGAGTCCACTGCGGCGCTGGCCGAACGCCTGGGCGGCGTGGTGGTCTCGGAACACCTGATCCTGGTCGAGACGGTCCTGCCGCTGGCTGCGCGCCACGGTCGCTGGCGTCTAGCGGACGCGCTGGAGCCGTTGTGGCCCCTTGCAGCGTCGTTGCCCGCCTCGCCCAGGCTAGAAGGAGACGGACTCTTGCCCACTGTCCCGCTCGCGGGAGAGGGGGCGGAGAGGGCGGGTGCATCGGCGCTAGTCCGTGCACCGCCCCCTCCGCAACCCCTCCCCCGTGCCGGGGGAGGGGCTTTGGCCTCGCCCGATCCGAGGGGGGCGGTGGACGGGGCCGCAGGCGGATCGGTCATCGGCATCGATACCGAAACCACCGGCCTGGCGGGCGGTACCGGCACCGCCGCCTTCATGGCGGGGGTCGCTGAGGCCGGGCCGGGAGGCGTGCGCCTGCGGCAGTGGCTGCTGACGGCCTTCTCCGGCGAGGCCGCGATGCTGGACGCGCTGGACGTAAGCCTCGCCGGCGCCGGCCTGATGGTGAGCTACAACGGCGCAACCTTCGACCTGCCGCTGCTGCGCGACCGGCGGCGTCTCCAGCGCGGACGCGCCCTTGCCGAACCGCGGCACCTCGACCTGCTACACCCGACCCGCCGGCTGTTCCGCAGCGCCTGGCCGGACTGCCGGCTTGCCACCGCGGAGCACAGGCTGCTCGGCCTGGTCCGCGAGGACGACCTGCCGGGATCCGAGGCGCCCGGGGCGTGGCGCGACTACCTCGCCGGTGGACCCGCCGATGACCTGGAGCGGGTCCTTCGCCACAACGCGCTGGACGTGCTGAGCCTGCTGGTGCTGGGCCCGGTCCTGGCCCGGGCGATGTACGACCCGCTGGCCTTCAGCGCCGACCCGCTGGCTGCCGCGGAGGTCTGGTCGCGGAGCGGGGAACGGCGCAGGGCGCTCGCCGTGCTGGAACGCGCACAGGATCGCCTCGATATCCGCGGTGGGCTGGAACTGGCGCGCGGGCTGCGCAGGGCCGGGCGCTGGCCAGAGGCCGTCGCGGTCTGGGAGCGCCTGGCGCAAACCGGCTGCGCCGAGGCAGTGGAATGCCTCGCCAAGTACCACGAGCACGTGCGCCGGGATTGGGAAACCGCGCTGGATTATACCGCCAGGCTCGGCGAAGGGCCGGAGGCACGCCGGCGCCGGGGCAGGCTCGAGAGGCGGCGCGGGGTCGGGCAGGGGCGGCTGGATCTGACCGAGTAGCGGCAAGCCTTACGGTTCGGCCGCGTTCCGATCCGCCTGTGGCAGCGGCACGCCTCAGCGCTGCGACCAGGCTGCCCAATGGTCGGCGAGGGTGTGCCCGGCAGGGCCTCAGGCCGAACCCTGCCATTCGTGTTCGTGGCAGATCAACCGACTGTCGGAATCGGACAGGGCCTCCCCGGTCAGACCACAGCGGTGCCCCCCCTCCGATACCGTCTGGAAGTGACGGCAGCTGCGGCAGATGCCAAAGGTTCGACCTCCATGCGCCCGCTGCAAGCCCTGCAGTAGGCGTTCCAGTCCCTCGGTCATCGCCTTGCGTTCGTGTTCGGCCAGCGTTGCCTCCGCCCGGCTCCAGGCCCGTGCAGCGGCCGTTTCCGCGAGCAGCCCCCGCCCCCGGGCTGTGAGCGCAAGGCGTACGACCCGCCGGTCGTCTGGATCGTCGCGCTTCGTCAGGTAGCCCTCTCGCTCCAACAGCTTCAGGGACTGGGATACCGTTCCCTTGGTCTGGCCCAGGTAGGCACCCAGTGCCGCAGGGGTGTTGCTGTAGCGGTTGCAGCGCTCGAGGTACAGCAGCGCCTGAAGATGTACCGGCTGCAGTGCGGCATCGGCCCCGAGGCGGCGCGCCTCGGTGCGCAGCAATACGCCGATCCGTTCGATCAGCTCATGGAGTCTGGAACTGTCCATGGCCATATGGTATCGCATCGAAACTGGTTTGACGACTGCGCTTTCATGCCCTATAGTTTCGACACGAAACCACAAAGGAGGAGGATCTGCGATGACCCGTACCAACCGACGCTTGTCGACCGCGCTCGCCCTGGCTGCAATGCTGGGAGCCCCACTGGCCGCGATGGCCGATCCCGTGGCCTATCCTGAGGGGTACCGTCACTGGCACCACGCGAAGTCCATGGTGATCCACGACGGTCATCCACTCGCCGATCCCTTTGCAGGGATTCATCACATCTATGTGAACGACCCGGCGCTCGAGGGCCTGCAAACCGGTCGTTATGCCGATGGCTCGGTGTTCGTGTTCGATCTGCTGCAGGCGGAGCACGGCGACGAGGTATTGACCGAAGGCGAACGCAAGCTCGTGGGCGTGATGGTCAAGGGAGCCGAGACCTACCAGGAAACCGGCGGCTGGGGCTTCGAGGGGTTTGCCGGTGACTCGCGGGATCAGCGCCTGGTGTCTGACGGTGGTCAGGCCTGCTTCGCCTGCCATCAGTCGCAGGCCGATTCCGATTACGTGTTCACGCGCTGGCGGCCGTGACCCGAGCCGGGCCCGTGCGTCCGCCCGGGGCCGGGTTTCCGTCCGGGCGGGGGCGCGCCTGGCAGTGTGCATATCCGGGGCGGCGCGCGCCGCCCGGTCGTTCATCCCCTCGGACCGAGCCGGTCGACCGCGGCGGCCAGGGGAAACGATGGGTTTGGCAAGTGCCGGGGCACCTTTTCCGACGAAATGTGACGGGAGGCCGTTCCTGTACGACGATCGGTGCGATCATCATGCCGAACGGTATAAACCGGTCTGGAAAAGGGCGGCATCCCAGCCTAGTCTCTACTACAGACCGCCGGGATCCACGGCGGGTCGTAGGTGGGTGCCAGCAGGGCTCCGCACCCCGACAGGGCGACCACCGGTACGGGAACCATGGACAAGCGCAAGAACACACGTCTACCGCTGAAGCTTTCCGGGCACCTGAGCCTCGAGGATGGTCAGTACCACGAGACCGAGACCCAGGATATCAGCCTCGGTGGGGCCCGAGTGGACTTCGTCTCCGGCGATTCCTCGGAACGCAGCTGCGTGCTGACGCTGTTCGCCGAGGGCGAAGACGTGTTCTCGGTGACGATCGATGGGTGGGTCGTTTACGAGGACGGCCGGGGTTGCGGCGTCGCGTTCCAGTCGATGGACAAGCGGGACTTCGCGGCCTTCAAGGAGTTCATCGAGCGTCAGACCCGGGATCCCGAGAGCATCCGCAAGGAAGTCGCCCAGGGGAAGATCCCGGAGTTGAAGGACTGGGTGATCTCCTGATCGATTCGCGGGGGGGGGGGGGGGGGGCGACGGCCGGGCGCCTACCGGACAGGGGGTGGCAGTCGCACCGAACCAATTGGTTTCACCCGGTTTTGCGTCCCACGATCAGGCCATGATCGCGCGGCAGCCGCAGGCGGCTGACCGATTGGAACCCCGCGTCCCGGAGCCAGCTCTCGTATTCGTTCCACGTGTAGAGCATGCCCCGACCCGTGGCGAGGGTCAGGAAATACGGTGAGCCCAGCGCGGCGCTCAGTGGTCCCCGGCCGTCGTCCGCCTGCATCATGTTGAAGATCATCACCTGCCCGCCGCTGGGAAGCGCCTGAAACGCCTTTTCGAGTAGCCGCCGGTTTTCGGCCTCGGACCAGATCGTCAGGAAGTGACAGAACAGAAAGCCGTCGGCGCCCTCCGGAAACGGATCGGTGAAGCAGTTCCCGGCATGTGTGCCCAGCCGGTCGGCGTGCCGGCTTTGCTGGAAGTTCCGCTGCGCGATCGTGCAGACGCTCGGCAGGTCGAAGACCGTGTTGCGCAGATGCGGGTGCTGGCCGGCAAGTTCCAGCACGTTGGCTCCGTTGCCGCCGCCGACATCGACGAGATGGCGGACACCGGAGAAATCGCCGAAACGGGCGAGCAGCTGGTTGGCCTGCACCGAGATCGACTCCATCGCCTCCTGGAAGATGGTTTCCAGCCGCGGATCGTGGGCGAGACGTTCGTACAGGGTGGGTTCGTTACCCGGGAACTCCGTGAGGCCGACGTTCGTGTTCGCAGCCAGGGCCTCGGGAAGATGCGCCAGCGCCCGGTAGTTGATCTCCCGCTGCCACCGGAGGATCGGCACCACGTTGCCCGGAACCCCTTCCACCAGCAGCCGGCTTGCCAAGTAGCCGTTCCGGTAACGGTGCCGTCGCTTGCGCAGCAGGCCCAGGCTCGTACATCCCAGCAGCAGGATCCGCGTGGGCTTCTCTTCCAGTCCCAACCGTTCGGCGATTTCCGGCAGCGTGAGTTCGGGTTCGCGGTCGAGCAGCGTGAACAGACCGGTCTGGACCCCGGCGCAGACGGTCTGGAAGTAGATGTGCCCGCCCATCAACAGGTACATGTGCCGCGCGTGGCGCCGCAGCAGCAGGCCTTCCATCACGCGCGTGGTCCAGATCCGTTCGGCATGCCGCCACAGCCGACCGAGCGTGCGTCGCGGCCGGATGGATGCGGTCGATGGATCCGGCATTGGCATGAAGGCTTCCCTCTTGTGGCCGAGCGACCGATGCGAGGCACCTGCCGAGCATTTCCGGCGTTTCCGGGCACCTGCGGGCGTGTTCGGGTCCAGTCTCTGGCATTCTGCGGCCCGCCGCAGTATCCAGTCGTCGCCAGTTCTGCGTCAATCGGCCACGGTTACCGGCGTCGCCGTTCCCCCGGCTCATTGGGCGGCACAACGCAGCACTTGACTACCACGGAACCTTCGCGGTGAGTGCGACACTGCCCTGCGTCGGTCGTCATTGCGAGCGTAGCGCGGCACAAATGCGCGCAGCGCATTGAACAGCCGAAGGCTGGCCCGCAGGGTGAGCGCAGCGAATAATCTAGGCGGCGCCAGGAGGGCCAACGCCGTTTGAATCGCCACGTGCCGCCACGCTAGGCTCGCGGCTAAAGGCCTCGCTTTTCGCGATGACAGTGGTTTCGAAGACGGCCCGTTCCAATGTGCGGAGTTTCCGTGATAATCAGGACGCAGCATGGGTGGGCGGATTCGTGAATGGCCCGGCCGACAGGACCGTCCCGGAACCCGGGGCGGCCTTCAACGCATCGCGAATAATCCGGTGTTCGTCGGTCTGCAGCGCCTGGAGCAGGGTGGGCTGGGCCAAGTCCTGGTTCACCAGGCGATGGGAGAACCTATAGAGCGCGTCGCCGAAGACGGGCCGCGGCGGCCGGCCCCGGGCCGTGAGTGTGCGTGCGCGGAACCACTAGCAGCCTGTCGGACTTGGACTGCTCCTACTGCGCCGGTGGGAAGAGCGGTGTATTTTCCCTGATTTCTCGTTACATAGAACCACTATGCGCCTCGAAATCATGAAAACTGCCCTCGCTCTCCCACGCGGCTCGCTACGGGCACCCAAGTCCGGCAGGCTGCTAGTACTCGTCGTAGCGCCCCGTCGTTGACGGCGAGGGACGGGGCGAAGATCGGTGCTAAATTCTTGCACCTGCGGCAGGCGCATCGCCACGCCGCCTCGGTGGACCTGCTGCGCTTGATAGCCCCATCGCGCCCGCCCTGCCAGGCCGGGCCAAACCATCGCGCGCGAGGCCCGGCCTCGCCGGCAGACACCGGGGCGGCCCGATCGGCAGAACCCCGCCAACCGTCACCGGCACCACCGTAGGTGGAACACGGGAGTGGGATTGCCGCTTCCGGCGAACCCTTATCTCAGAGACCGGGCTCCGGGTCGCTCGCGGCGTAGCCGTACCTTGTCGCTCGGGGGCCAGGGGCGGTCGCGCCAGTCGCGTTCGTAGGCGAATCGGAGCCGGTCTGATCTAGGTTGCCCGGACGCGACCTTGCCATCCACGGATGGTGCCGGTGCGGATTACCCCGTTCGCGTGGGGCGGGCCCCGAGCCAATGGCAACCCGTGTTCGGAACGTTGAACGTTGACAGTAGTGCCGCCATCCCTGCACGCCCAATGCCCGACCGCGAGCGGACACTCGATACGGAGGGCTGTTGACACCCCCAGAACGAACAAGGCCCGGATGCCCGAGCCTATGTTCTTGATTCAATTGGTCGGAGTGAAAGGATTCGAACCTTCGACCCCTGCCTCCCGAAGGCAGTGCTCTACCAGGCTGAGCTACACTCCGAACCGAGCCGCATATTCTGCATGGAACTTTCGCCGCTGTCCATGCCCCGGGTAATTCGCGATTCAGTGATCGCGTTCCACCGCGAAGCGCGCGAGATGCGTCAGCACGTCGCGGTGCGGCGAGGGCGGCAGGAGTTCGAGAGCGGCGATCGCCGCCGATGCCTCGGCCTCGGCCCGTGCTCTGGCATAGTCGAGCGCGCCGCTGTCGCGGACGATCGCGAGGATCTCGTCGACATGATCCCGGCCGCCCGACTCGATCGCGCCACGGATCAGGGTTTGGCCCTCGGGCGACGCGATGCGCAGCGCCTGGATCAGGGGCAGCGTGGGTTTGCCCTCGGCGAGGTCGTCGCCCATCCGCTTGCCGGTGACCTCGCTGTCGGCGGAGTAGTCGAGCACGTCGTCGATCAGCTGGAACGCGGTGCCGAGGTGCATTCCGTAGTGGGCCAGCGCCTGCTCTTCCGCGTTCGGCATTTCGGCGAGTACGGCCCCCATCTGGCACGCCGCCTCGAACAGCTTCGCGGTCTTGGAGCGGATGACTTCCATGTAGCGCGCTTCATCGACGTCGGCATCGTGGCAGTTCATCAGCTGCATCACCTCGCCCTCGGCGATCACATTGGTCGCATGCGCGAGGATCTCCATCACCCGCATCGAGCCGACGTCGACCATCATTTCGAACGCGCGCGAGTACAGGAAGTCGCCGACGAGTACCGCCGCCTCGTTGCCGAACAGCTGGTTGGCCGTTTCCTGGCCCCGGCGCAATTCCGAGGCATCGACCACGTCGTCGTGCAGCAGGGTCGCGGTATGGATGAACTCCACCACGGCGGCCAGGGTGACGTGGTGCGGCCCCTGGTAGCCGCAGGCACGGGCAGCGAGCACCGCGAGCAGTGGCCGCAGGCGCTTGCCGCCGCTGCGGATGATATAGTGCGAGAGCTGATTGATCAGCGCCACCGGCGAGGCAAGGCGCTCGCGGATGCACTGGTCGACCGCCTGCATGTCGTCTGCAGCGATGGTTGGAATGACGCTAGTGGACATGTTGCAGGCTGAAAGCCGGTGGTGAGGGCGATTGCATGCTAGAAACGGCTTTCAGGGGTGTCAAGCGGCCCTGCGGCTGCTCGGTGGTCCGCCGCGCTGCCGGGGAGCGGATTCGGCGTTGACCGCGGGGTGATCCGTTGCTAGTATTCCGCCCCTTTCGCGAGAGCAGTAGCGCCAACGGAGTCTGAGCATCATGTACGCGATCATCGCAACGGGTGGAAAGCAGTATCGGGTGGCCGAAGGCGACCTGATCCGGATCGAGAAGCTCGAGGCCGACGTCGGGTCGACCGTCGATTTCGACCGGGTTCTGATGGTCGGCGAGGGCGAGGACGTGCGTGTCGGGGCTCCGCTGGTCGATGGCGGCAAGGTCACCGCCACCGTGGAATCTCACGGGCGCGGAGACAAGGTGCACATCATCAAGTTCCGCCGCCGCAAGCATCATCGCAAGCAGATGGGGCACCGCCAGTACTACACGGCCGTGCGCATCACCGGCATTGCCGGGTAAGGAGAAACAAAGATGGCACACAAGAAGGCAGGCGGCAGCACCCGTAACGGCCGCGATTCCGAGAGCAAGCGCCTGGGCGTGAAGCGCTTTGGCGGCCAGCAGGTCCGGGCCGGCAACATCCTGGTCCGCCAGCGGGGAACGCAGTTCCATGCGGGCGAGAACGTGGGATGCGGCAAGGATCACACCCTTTTCGCGAAGGCCGACGGCGAGGTGGTATTCAAGGTTGGTGGCCCGCGCAACCGGCGCTATGTGAGCGTACAGCCGCAGCAGTAAGTGCTGGCATCGCCGCTCCCGCAAAGCCCCGATCTTCGGGGCTTTTTCGGTTTGGGAACGGGTCCAACGGAGACGCGCCGCCATGAAATTCATCGACGAAGCAACGATCACGGTGAAGGCCGGCGACGGAGGCAACGGCTGTGTCAGCTTCCGCCGGGAGAAGTACATCCCCTTCGGCGGTCCGGACGGCGGTGATGGCGGCGACGGCGGGAGTGTCTGGCTGGTTGGAGATTCCGGGCTGAACACGCTCGCGGACTTCCGGTTCCAGCGCCGGTTCGAGGCCGAGCGCGGCGAGAACGGTCATGGGCGCAACCGCACCGGGCGTTCGGGCACGGACCTCGAGGTGCCGGTGCCGGTTGGCACGCAGGTCTTCGATGCGGAAACCGGCGAGCTGATCGGCGACGTGACGCGCCCGGGCCAGCGGCTGCTGGTCGCGCAGGGCGGGTTCCACGGTCTGGGCAACACCCGCTACAAGAGCTCGACCAACCGGACGCCGCGGCAGAGCAAGCCCGGCACCCCGGGCGATCTGCGCAGTCTCAAACTCGAGCTCAAGGTGCTCGCCGACGTCGGCCTGCTGGGCCTGCCCAACGCGGGCAAGTCGACGCTGCTCAAGCAGGTCTCGGCCGCCGAACCGAAGATTGCGGACTACCCGTTCACCACCCTGCATCCACAGCTCGGCGTGGTCCGCGTGGGGCCGACGCAGAGCTTCGTGATGGCGGACATCCCCGGACTGATCGAGGGTGCGGCCGAGGGCGCGGGGCTTGGCATCCGGTTCCTGAAGCACCTGGGGCGTACCCGGCTGCTGCTGCACCTGGTCGACGTCGCGCCCCCCGACCCCGATCTGGATCCGCTGGAAGCGGTGGAGACCGTGGTCGCCGAACTGGAGCAATACAGCGCCGAACTGGCCCGGCTGCCGCGTTGGCTGGTGCTGAACAAGGTCGACCTGCTTGATGCCGACGCCGTGTCTGCGCTGCGGGAGCGGGCGGCTGCGAAGACTGGCCCGGACCGGCCGATCTTCGAGATCTCTGCGGCCACCGGTACCGGGGTCGCGGCGCTGGTACAGGCAGCCATGCGGGAGATCGAGCAGCGCTCCGGGTCCAGGGAAGGCATGGACGCGGAAGATGGCGGCGATGCGTAACGGCTTCCCCCGGGTCCGCCGGGTCGTGATCAAGATCGGCAGCGCGCTGATCACCGGTGACGGCACCGGGCTCGACCGGGTGGCGCTGACCGGCTGGGCGCGCGAGATCGCCGAGCTGCGGCAGCAGGGCTACGAGGTGGTGCTGGTGTCCAGCGGGGCGGTCGCCGAGGGGATGCACCGCCTCGGCATGCGCGAACGCCCGCATGCGCTGCACCTGCTGCAGGCGGCCGCAGCGGTCGGCCAGATGGGGCTGATCCAGGCCTACGAGCGGGAATTTGCCGGCCACGGGCTGCACGCGGCGCAGGTGCTGCTGACCCATGACGACTTGGCCGACCGCGCCCGCTACCTGAACGCCCGCAGCACCATCCAGGCTCTGCTCGGGCTTGGCACGATCCCGGTGGTGAACGAGAACGACACCGTCGCAAACGACGAGATCCGCCTGGGCGACAACGATACCCTCGGCGCGCTGGTCGCGAACCTGCTGGTTGCCGATCTGCTGCTGATCCTGACCGACCAGCACGGCCTGTTCGACCGGGATCCCCGCGCCCACGCGGATGCCCGGTTGATCGACGAAGGCAAGGCCTCGGATCCTGCACTGCACGCGTATGTATCGGGCACCTTCGGGCGGCTGGGGCGGGGCGGCATGGCCACCAAGCTGCTGGCGGCCGAACGGGCGGCCCGTTCAGGAACGCACACAGTGATCGCCTTCGGACGCCAACCGGAGGTCGTCGCGCGAGTGGCGCGCGGCGAAAATATCGGTACCTGGCTGAAGCCGGACCGCGAGCCGCTGGCCGCGCGCAAGCGCTGGATTGCCGATCAGTTGCACTCGCGCGGCGAACTGCGGCTGGATGCCGGTGCCGCGCGGGTGCTGCGCGAATCGGGGCGAAGCCTGCTGCCGGTGGGCGTGGTCGGTGTGCGGGGCGCTTTCCGCCGCGGCGAGGTGGTGACCTGCGTCGACCCCGAGGGCCAGCCGATCGCGCGGGGGCTTTGCAACTACGGGTCCGACGAGGTCCGGCGCATCCGCGGCCTCAAGGCCGATCTGGTCGAGTCGGTGCTGGGGTATGTCGCCGAGCCCGAATTGATTCACCGCGACAACCTGGTGCTGCTGTAGCTTCCATCGCTCGCCCGGCGGTGTACGGGCGGCCGATGCCTGCGCGGCCGCGCACAGCAGAAAGCCCGCCGAGGTGTGACCTTGGCGGGCTTTCTGTCGGAGGCGGGCACCGGGTGCGGCCCGGTGCCCGCTGGATCAGGCCTGGCCCATCTCCCGGATCCGGGCGTTCAGCCGACTCTTGTGCCGCGCGGCCTTGTTCCGGTGTATCAGGCCCTTGCTGACGGTGGAATCGATCACCGGCACGGCCTGGCGATAGGCGCTGGTCGCGCTTTCCGGATCGCCGGAGCGGATGACCTTCAGCACACTCTTGACCGAGGTGCGGAAACGGGAGCGCAGCGCCATGTTGTGGGCGCGGTTCTTCACTGCCTGTCGGGCGCGCTTGCGTGCAGATGCGATGTTCGCCAAGGCGGAATCCTCTTGAATGCCGTGTAGAGCGTCGGAAAGGGACGAGAAAATACAGCGATGCGCGGCTGCGGTCAAGGCGTTGCCAGCCCCCGGCATCGCCGCGCGTCGGCCCGATGCGGATTGAAACGCGTTGCTGCTGCGTCTACTTGCACAGGCTGCCTGCGCCGCCCCGCACCGATCGGCACTGGCCGCGCCGGGTCGCATCCGGTGTTCAGGCCGGCAGCGGAACCCACGATCCACAGGAGAGATTCGATGATGAAGACTGGAAATCACGGAACGCGTGCCCGTTCCACCGGCTGGTTGGGCATGGCCGCGCTGCTGGTGGTGGCCAGCCTGATGTTGGCGGCGGCGCCGAAGGCGTTGAGCGCGGCCGAGGCGCGCGTCGTCTACCACGCGGACTTTGCCGATCCCCGGCGCTTCTCGTCGATGCTGACGAGCATCAACAACATGGTAATGCACTACAACGACCACTTCATCGACTACGACGTGCGCATCGTGTTCGTGGCGCACGGGATCCGTTTCGTAACCGACGACGCGCTGGAGGGGACTCCGTTCGAGGAGGACGACCGGCTTCGCGAGGACCGTTCCACGCTGCGCGGGCGCCTGCTGTCGCTGAACAGCCTGCACAACGTGCGCCTGGAACTCTGCGAGATCACCCAGGGCGCGATCGGCCTGGGTTCGGACGAGGTGTACGAGGCGGTGGATTTCATCCCCTCGGGCGTGGTGCGGATTGCCGAGTTGCAGAACGAGGAAGGCTTCGCCTACGTGAAGGTCGAATGAACGTCTGAGTCCGGGGCGGGGGCTGCCTGCCGGCCCCTGGCCGCCCCGGCGCGGGTCGCGGCCGGGGCGATCCACGCCAGCCAGGGCCCCGGTCTCCTTCATCCGGCGGCCGGCGTCCCCTACACTTGCCGGTTTTCGCGACGCAGGCTCGCCGTGAACCGCATATTCCGTTCCACCGCGATCGTCAGCGGGATGACGCTGATCTCCCGCATCCTCGGCTACCTGCGCGACATGGTGTTGGCCGTCACCTTCGGCGCGGGCGCCGCGACCGACGCGTTCTTCGTCGCATTCCGGATCCCGAACTTCTTTCGCCGGCTGTTCGCCGAGGGGGCATTTTCCCAGGCGTTCGTGCCGGTGTTTGCCGAATACCGGGAGAAGCACGGGCGCGTGTCCCTGCGCGACCTGCTCGATCATACCGCCGGGGCACTGCTGGCCGCGCTGGCGCTGGTCACGCTGATCGGAGTGCTCGCCGCGCCCTGGCTGATCTGGGTGTTCGCACCGGGGCTCGCACAGGCCGAGGGACGCCAGGATCTCGCGGTGCAGATGCTGCGCATCACCTTTCCCTACCTGCTGTTCATCTCGTTGACCGCGATGGCCGCCGGGATCCTGAACAGCATCGGGCGCTTCGCGGTGCCGGCCTTCACGCCGGTGTTTCTGAACCTGGCGCTGATCGCGGCGGCGCTCTGGGCCGCGCCGATGTTTCCGGAGCCGGTGGTGGCGCTGGCCTGGGGCGTGTTCATCGCCGGGGTGCTGCAACTGGCCTTCCAGGTGCCGTTCCTGGTGCGCGCGGGGCTGCTGCCCCGGCCGCGCTTCCGGCGTGCACACGCCGGCGTGCGCAAGATCGTGCGGCTGATGCTGCCCGCGATCCTGGGCACGTCGGTGGTCCAGATCAACCTGCTGGTCGACACGGTGATCGCGTCGTTCCTGGTCGCGGGCTCGATTTCCTGGCTGTACTTCGGAGACCGGTTCGTCGAGCTGCCGCTGGCGCTGTTCGGGATCGCGATCGCGACCGTGATCCTGCCGCGGCTGTCGGGCGAGCATTCCCGCGCCGACGGGGCCGCGTTCGGGCGTACCCTGGACTGGGCGTTGCGGCTGTCGCTGCTGGTCGCGCTGCCCGCCGCGGCCGGTCTGATCGTGCTCGCGGTGCCGATCCTTGCGACGCTGATCCAGTACAGCGCCTTTACCGAGCACGATACCCGCATGGCCGCGATGGCCCTGGCCGCGTATGCGCTGGGCCTGCCTGCGTTCATCCTGATCAAGGTGCTGGCGCCGGGGTTCTTCGCGCGCCAGGACACGAAGACGCCGGTGAAGATCGCGGTGATCGCGATGCTCGCGAACATGGGGCTCAATGCCCTGTTCGTTGTGCCTTGGTACGTCTCCGGCGTTCCCGGCGCGCATGCCGGCCTGGCGCTGGCCACGTCCGCTTCGGCCTATCTGAACGCGGGGCTGCTGTACCGCGGGTTGCGGCGCGAGGGAATCTATCGCCCCGGCCCGGCACTGCCCGGGTTCCAGCCCGGGCTGTGGGCTGCGCTGGCGGTGATGGTGGCCGTGCTCGCACTGGCGGCTCCGGGCTGGGGACAGTGGTCGGACTGGGGTGCGGCACAGCGCGGGCTGGTGTTGTCGGGCCTGATCGCTGCGGGGGCAGGCAGTTTTCTGGCCGTGCTGTTCGTGGCCGGGCTGCGCCCGCGGCAGTTCCTGCTCCGCGATTCCTGACGCTGGGGCCCCGGCGCCCGCGCGCCGGTACGCATGGCCGCCTGGAGGCCACCCGACTCAGGGGACGGCGTCCAGGGGGCGTCGCAGCGGGGCCGCGCCGGGCGCGCTTTGAACCCCTGAGTCTCAGGGGGAAGGTGTGTGGCCGGGCGGGCCCGCGGTATACTTTCGCTTTTGTGCGGATGAGTGGCGATGCGGCTGTTGCGCGGCTTGGCCTTCCGCAGGCCGGTGTATTCCGGCGCGGCGGTCACAATCGGGAACTTCGACGGCTTCCATCGCGGTCACCAGGCGGTGGTTTCCCGGTTGCTCGATGCCGGTGCGCGGCTGAATGCGCCCACCGTGCTGATCACCTTCGAACCACTGCCGCTGGAGTTTTTCGCACCCGAGCGCGCGCCGGGCAGGCTGCAGCGCCTGCGTGACCGCATCGATTTCCTGCGCACCACCGGGCTGGACGCCGTCTGGCTGATGCGCTTCGGCCCCGGCCTGGCCGGCTTGCCGGCCGAAACCTTCGTGGAACGCGTGCTGCACGACACGCTGGCGGCCCGCCACGTGCTGGTCGGCGACGACTTCCGTTTCGGCAAGGGCCGGACCGGCGACTATGCGCTGCTCGAGCGCATGGGCACCGGGATGGGCTTCTCGGTGGAGGCGACGCCGACGCTGACCGACGACGCGGGGCGCATCAGCAGCACACGTGTACGCGCAGCCGCGCAGGCTGGCGATTTCGATGCCGTGGCCCAGCTGCTCGGGCGCCGCTATGCGATCTGCGGTCGGGTCTCGCACGGCGACAAACGCGGGCGCGTGATCGGCTTCCCAACCGCCAACGTGCGTCTCGGCCCGCAGCCGCTGGCTCTGCGCGGGGTTTTCGCGGGATGGCTGTGCCCGCGCGGAGGCGAGCGCATGCCCGCGGTAACGAACATCGGCTGGCGGCCCACGGTCGCGGGCCGCGAACAGCGCCTGGAAGCGCACGTACTGGACGCCAGCCCCGACCTGTATGGCCAGCTGGTGCGTTTCGAACCACTGGCCCACCTGCGCGGCGAACAGCGCTTCGAGTCGCTGGACGCGCTGAAAGCCCAAATCGCGCACGATGTCGCGGCCGCCCGTGCGGTATTCGCGAATCTTTCACTACACCAGCCGGTCTGACCGGCGCTTCGGAATCGACCCATGGCACGCAAACCGCCCCCGCCGAACCCCTACAAGCACACGCTGAACCTGCCGGAGACCCCGTTCCCGATGCGCGCTGGACTGGCGCAGCGCGAACCGGGCTGGCTGCGCGAGTGGACCGAGGGACGGCGCTACCAGCGGTTGCGCGAGCACTGTTCCGGCCGCCCGCGCTTCGTGCTCGCGGATGGCCCGCCCTACGCGAACGGGTCCATCCACGTCGGGCACGCGGTGAACAAGATCTTGAAGGACTTCATCATTAAGAGTAAGACCCTGTCGGGCTACGACGCGCCGTTCGTGCCCGGATGGGACTGCCACGGGCTGCCGATCGAACTGCAAGTCGAGCAGAACCTGGGCAAGGCCGGCAAGGACGTGGATCCGGCCAGCTTCCGCGCCGCCTGCCGCGAGTACGCGTCGGAGCAGGTTGCCGGCCAGAGTGCCGATTTCCAGCGCTTGGGCGTGCTCGCCGACTGGGGCCATCCGTACCTAACCATGGACTACCGTGTCGAGGCCGACACGATCCGGGCCCTGGGCCGGATCATGGCGCGCGACCATGTGCAGATGGGCGAGAAGCCGGTGCACTGGTGCGTCGACTGCGGCTCGGCGCTGGCCGAGGCCGAGGTCGAGTACGAGGACAAAATCTCGCTGGCGATCGACGTGCGCTTCCCGGTGATCGACGAGATCGACCTGCTGCGGCGCGTTGAGCTCGATGGCGATTCCGACGAGCCGGTCAGCGTGGTGATCTGGACCACCACGGCCTGGACCCTGCCAGCGAACCAGGCCGTGGCGCTGAATCCGTCGCTGACCTACGTGCTGGTGCGTTTCGAGCGCGAGCGCCTGCTGCTCGCCGAGGAACTCCTGGACGCTTGCCGGGAGCGCTACCAGTTGGGCGAAGGGGTGGTCGTCGGCCGCGCGAGGGGGGCCAGTCTCGAAGGCCTGCTGCTGCAGCATCCGTTCCTGGAACGCCAGGTGCCGGTGATCCTCGGCGACCACGTGACCACGGAGGCGGGCACGGGCTGCGTGCACACCGCGCCCTGCCACGGTCAGGACGATTACGCGATCGGCCAGCGCTACGGCCTGCCGGTAGAGAATCCCGTCGGTCCGGACGGCCGTTTTCTGCCGGGAACGCCCTATTTCGCAGGAGAGAACGTGCATCAGGCGAACGCCCACGTCGTCGACGTGCTGCGCGAACGCGGCAGCCTGATCGTGGTGGAGAAGTTTCATCACAGCTACCCGCACTGCTGGCGGCACAAGACCCCGACCATCTTCCGCGCCACGCCTCAGTGGTTCATCAGCATGGAGCGTTCCAATCTGCGGCGCGACGCGCTACGCGCGATCCGGGCCACCCGCTGGGTACCCGAGTGGGGCGAAGCCCGTATCCGCGGCATGGTCGAGAACCGGCCGGACTGGTGCATTTCGCGCCAGCGCAACTGGGGCGTGCCGATGCCGCTGTTTGTGCACCGGGAGACCGGGCGCCCGCACCCGCAGTCCGCGGCACTCCTCGAAGCGGTGGCCCGGCGCGTGGAAGAGCGAGGGATCGAGGCGTGGTTCATGCTCGAGCCGGAGGAGATGTTGGGTTCCGATGCTGGCGAATACGTGAAACTGAAGGACACCCTGGACGTCTGGTTCGATTCCGGGGTCACCCATTTCACCGTCAGCGACCGGCGCGAGGAACTCGGGTTTCCGGCCGACCTGTACCTGGAAGGCTCGGATCAGCACCGCGGCTGGTTCCAGTCCAGTCTGCTGACCAGCGTCGCGATGCACGGCGAGGCACCCTACCGCGCGGTCTTGACCCACGGCTTCACCGTGGACGAGAAGGGCGAGAAGATGTCGAAGTCGCGCGGCAACGTGGTCGCGCCGCAGGAGGTGGTGTCCACGCTGGGGGCCGACATCCTGCGGCTGTGGGTCGCCGCCACTGACTTTTCCGGGGAGATGGCGATATCCCCCGGCATCCTGGAGCGCACTTCGGACGCCTACCGGCGTATCCGCAACACCGCGCGTTTTCTGCTCGCGAATCTCAACGGTTTCGAGCCCGTGCGCGACGCGCTGCCGGCCGAGGCCCTGCTGCCGCTCGATCGCTGGATCGTCGACCGGGCGCTGCGGGTACAGAACCAGGTGGTACAGGCCTACGACGACTACCAGTTCCACCAGATCTACCAGCGGGTGCACCACTTCTGCTCGGTCGAATTGGGTAGCTTCTACCTGGACGTGATCAAGGATCGCCAGTACACCACCCCGTCGGAGAGCCTGCCGCGGCGCTCCGCCCAGACCGCGCTGTACCACGTGGCCGAGGCGCTGACCCGCTGGATCGCGCCGATCCTGACCTTCACCGCCGAGGAGATCTGGGCGCTGCTGCCGGGAGACCGCGCCGAGAGCGTGCTGTTCGCGCAGTGGTACGACGGCCTGCGGTCGCTCGCGGCCGATGCCGTGTTCTCGGCGCGGGACTGGGACCGGATCCTCGAGGTGCGTACCGCGGTCGCGCGTTCGATCGAGGTGGCGCGCAACGAACAGGGGCTGGGAGGCTCGCTGAACGCCGAGATCGACGTGTACGCGGCGGACGATCTGGCCGCGCTCCTGGAGCGCCTCGGCGACGAACTGCGCTTCGTGCTGATCACCTCCGACGCGCGCGTGCTGCGCGAAACGGCGCCCGAGGGCGTCGAGCGGGTGACACTGGCGAGTGGGGACACGATCGCGATCCGCGTGCGCAGGAGCGAACACCCGAAATGCGTACGCTGCTGGCATCGCCGGCCGGATGTGGGCAGCCACGCAGAGCATCCCGAACTGTGCGGGCGCTGCGTCGAGAACGTGGCCGGGGCGGGCGAACAGCGGCGGTACGCCTGATGTCCCCCGCGACTGCATTGTGGCCAGGCCTGGCCGTCGCCGCCACGGTCTTCGTGCTCGACCAGATCACCAAGTTCTGGGCGGAACGGGTGCTGACGCTGTACGCGCCGATCGAGGTCACCGGCTTCTTCAACCTGACGCTGGTCTACAACCCCGGCGCGGCATTCAGTTTCCTGAGCGCGGCCGGTGGCTGGCAGCGCTGGCTACTCTCCGGGATCGCGCTGGGTGTTGGCGTGCTGATCGTGGTCTGGCTGCGGCGCCTGCCGCGCCAGGCGTGGCTGATGATGGCGTCGCTGGGGCTGATCCTGGGCGGGGCGCTGGGCAACCTGGTCGACCGGCTGCGTCTGGGCATGGTGGTGGATTTCCTGGACTTCCACTATGCCGGGCTGCACTGGCCTGCCTTCAACGTGGCCGACGCTGCGATCACCGTCGGTGCCATCTCCCTGATCATCGCCACGTGCACCGAGCAGTGCGGGCCGAACCGTGGGGAAAACGCGTCATGACTACCATCGGCGAAGGCAGCCGCGTGATGCTGCACTACCGTCTGGTGCTCGAGCAGGGTTTCGTCGCAGACAGTTCGGGCGACGAACCGCTGGAGTTCGTGCTGGGCGACGGGACGCTGGAGCCGGGACTGGAACGCCACCTGATCGGGCTGGAAGCGGGGACCCGAAAGGACATTGCGATCGCACCCGGAACCGTGTTCCCCTTCGCGGTGAAGGCCGCGGTGCAGGTGCTCGACCGCTCCGCGTTTCCGTCCGACATGCCGCTCGAGCCCGGCATGATCTACGAGTTCAACACCCCGGCCGGCGATGCGGTGCCGGGGCGCATACAGGCGGTGGAGGGCGATGGTGTGACTGTGGATTTCAATCACCCGCTGGCGGGGCAGCCCTTCACCTTCGAGGTGGAAATCGTCTCGGTCGAACCGGCGGCCGACTTCGACAATGCCGGAATGGAAGGCGAGGGCTGAGACGGTGGACGTGCTGCTCGCCAATCCTCGTGGTTTCTGCGCCGGAGTGGAACGTGCGATCGAGATCGTCGAGCGCGCGCTGGAACTGTTCGGTGCGCCGCTGTACGTGCGCCACGAGGTGGTGCACAACCGGCACGTGGTCGATCGGCTGCGCGCGGATGGCGTGGTATTCGTCGACGAACTCGACGAGGTGCCGGATGGCCAGGTCGTGATCTTTTCGGCCCACGGAGTTCCGAAGCGCGTGCAGGAAGAGGCGGCGCACCGCGGACTGCGGGTCTTCGACGCGACCTGCCCGCTGGTGACCAAGGTACACCTGGAAGTGGCGCGCTACGCCCGGGAAGGGCGCGAGGTGGTGCTGATCGGGCACGCAGGCCATCCGGAGGTCGAGGGCACGCTGGGGCAGTTCGACCCCGCCTACGGTGGGCGGATGTACCTGGTCGAATCGCCGGAGGACGTCGCCGGCCTCGAGGTCGCCGATCCCGACCGGCTGGCCTACGTCAGCCAGACGACCCTGTCGATGGACGACACCGCAACGGTCATCGACGCGCTGCGCGCGCGCTTCCCGCGGGTCGAGGGTCCGCGCAAGATGGACATCTGCTATGCCACCCAGAACCGCCAGGACGCGGTCAAGGAGCTCGTGCGCCAGTGCGATCTGCTGCTGGTGGTGGGCTCCAGCAACAGTTCCAATTCCAATCGCCTGCGCGAGATCGGCGCCCGTGCCGGCGTAGAAGCCCATCTGGTCGATGGCCCGGCCGACGTGCAGCCAGCGTGGCTTCAGGGCAAGCAGCACATCGGTGTGACCGCAGGTGCGTCGGCACCCGAAATCCTGGTCCGGGAACTGATCGACTTCCTGCGCGCCCAGGGCGCACAACGGGTCAGCGAAGCCCGCGGCCTGGAGGAACACGTGACCTTCTCTCTCCCGGCCGCCCTGCGCCGGACTGGACCGGGCAACGATAGTCCCTCGTGACTGGCACGAATCCTCGGCGAATCGGCCGAGCTGTGCCCCGGGCAATCCCACTCGCTGCAGGGTCACCGGAACCGCCGCCGGGGTAGCGGTCGCCCCTCCTGCAACGGTGCGCGCCTGTCCTCCAGGGGCTTCGTGGGCGCTCGCGTGATGCCGTGTCGTGGGCTGTGTGTCCAGTGAGCCGGATGGCCCGCAGCCGCACCGTCTGGTTCGAGACGCAGCGTCTTGAAGATGCATGGACCTTCCTGATTATCACGAAAGCTCCGCCGGTGGTGAGATTCGTGTCGTTTGCGGGGACGCGGATGTAGGAGGCCAGTCCCTGGCCGATGGGTTTTCCGGCGCCCGATCGGCGAGAGGGCTCGCCTCCTACCGGGGGCAAGGCTGATGCGGAGAGTGCGTTGTGCACCACAGGGCGGCCTGCGGAGCTTGCGTGATAATCAGGTGGACCTTTTCGCGGCTGGGTGAAGCTTTCGCAATGCGGAACAGGCTGCTAGAGGGGCAGCCGGTCCTCCGCCGCCAGCCGCAGGCAGGCGTCCACCACCTGCGGGGCATAGAGGCGCCCGCGGTTTTCCTGCAATTCTGCGAGTGCCACCTCGAGCCCCAGTCCAGGACGATACGGACGGTGCGAGTGAATGGCCTCGACCACATCGGCCACCGCCAGAATCTGCGATTCCAGCAGGATGGCGTCGCCGCGGAGGCCGTCGGGATAGCCGGAGCCGTCCCGGCGTTCATGGTGCTGGCGCACGATGGTGGCGACCGGCCACGGAAAGTCGATGCCCTTGAGGATTTCGTACCCCAACTCCGCGTGCCCCTTGATGAGTTCGAACTCTGGTTCGGACAGGCGGCCCGGCTTGGCCAGGATCTCCACCGGAACCGATATCTTGCCGATGTCATGGATGGAACTGGCGACGTGCAGCCCCTTGCGCCGTTCCGGGTCCAGTCCCAGCTCCGCGGCTATGGCGTCGGCGATCCGAGTGGTCCGCTGCTGATGCCCGGCGGTGTAGGGGTCGCGCACCTCGATGGTGGCGGCCATGGCCTCGATGGTGCGTTCCAGCGAATGTTCCAGAGCGGTGCGCGATTGTTGCGTACGCAGGCCGTAGACGAGATCGCCGGCCAGTTCCGCCAGCAGGGCGATGTCCTCGGTGGCGGCGAATGCCGTCTGGGTGTGGCTGCTGACTTGCAGGCTGCCCAGCATGCCGCGGTCACTCTGCAGGGGCAGGACCAGGACAAGCAGACGCGGGTCCTGGAAACGGACCAGGCAGGGGCCGGCCGGGTTGAGCGTTCCGGTCTCGACCGCCGCCGCGGGGCTGCCCGACTGACAATGCCGCCCGTCCTCCATCCAGACTCCAGCGGCAGGGTAATCGCCGCTGGTCACGATCGCATCGGTCATGCCCTGTAGCAGACCTACCTCGCTTTCGGCATGCACCAGCGCCCGGTTGCCCGCAGACACAGTATGCAGGGCACGCGTGCGTTCGGCGACTAGCGCCTCGAGTTCCCGGTGCGATTCATGCAGCGCCAGATGACTCTTGACCCGAACCAGGACCTCTTCGGCCACGAACGGCTTGGTGATGTAGTCTACGGCACCGGCGGCAAATCCCTGCAACTTGTCCTCCGGCTCGCGCAGCGCGCTGAGAAAGATGACGGGAATGTCCGCGGTGGCTGGATCCTCTTTCAGGCGCCGGCACACCTCGAACCCGTCCAGATCCGGCATCCGGATGTCCAGCAGAATCAGTGCCGGACGCCGTTCGACGACCGACTCCAACGCCAGGCGTCCGCCCGGCGCCACGCGCACCCCGAGGCCGGCCTGCTGCAGGACATTGACGATCAGGCGCAGATTGTCGGGGTTGTCGTCCACTACCAGGATGCCGTTCTCGGCATCGGGGTGTCGCACGGGATCCTGAACGGGTGTCATGCGCTGCGCCCCTTCCCGATCGCGGTCAGGATGTCGTCGTAGCGAAAGGCCGATGCTGCGGCGCGGACCGCCTCGGCCAGTTCGGGGCTCTCACCGCGCATGTGTTCCACCCAGTCCGCCAGTGCCTGTACATCGCCCGTGCGTACTGCATGTTCCAATGCTTCCAGCTGTCCTGGAGCCAGTGCCTGCAGCCGCCGGGCATATCTGTTCAGGCCGGCGGTGTGGGCCACTCCGCGCTCGCTGGTGGCAGCGTAACGGTATTTGACGCCCAGGTGGCGTCCCATCGCGGCGAAGATGTCGTGATCGCGGAAGGGTTTGCTGATGAGGTCGACGCAGCCCGCATCGCGCACTTCCTGTGCCTGCACCGACGATGCCGACGCGGTCAGTGCGATGATCACCGTGTCCTGACCGCCAGGCGCCTCGCGGATCGCCCGGCTCGCGGCGAAACCATCGATCCGCGGCATGCGCATGTCCATCCAGACGAGATGCGGCTGCCATTCGCGAAACACCTTCAGTGCCTCCTCGCCATCGGCCGCGACGCGCACGTCGAAACCCGCGCCTTCCAGTAACCGGCGCAGGAGGATCCGGTTCGATTCGGAATCATCGGCGACCAGGATGCGCCACGCAGGCTGGCCGGGTGCCAGGCCCAGTACCCGGCGCGCGGGGGCGTCGTCGGGTTCGGGTTCTCCGTCGACGGTTTCCAGGGGGAGGTGAACCGTGAAGCGGGATCCGCCGCCCGGCGTGCTGGCGAGGGTGACCGAGCCCCCCATCAGTTCCGCGAACTGGCGGGTAATCGGCAGACCGAGGCCCGTGCCCTCGGTCGTGCCCGCGTCGCCCCCCTGGACGAAGGGCTCGAAGACCCGTCGCTGAAGCTCGGGGTCGATCCCCGGGCCGGTATCTTCAACCACCAAACGCAGCCATTCCCCACCCCCGGGATTCTCCTCCCGGCTGGCGCGAAGGGTCACGGCACCGACATCGGTGTATTTGATCGCGTTGCCCACGAGATTGATCAGGATCTGACACAGTTTGCGCGAGTCGCTGCGGATGAAGCGAGGCAGCTGCGGATCCGCGTCCAGCGTCAGTGCCAGATCCTTTTCCCGTGCCCGGGCGCGCAGCATCTCCAGCACGTCGTGCAGGTTCCGTGAGAGGTCCAGCGCCCCCGATTCAACGGTCTGGCGCCCGGATTCGATCTTGGCCATGTTCAGCACGTCGTTGATCAGCGACAGCAAATGATCGCCGTTGCGTTCCACCAGGCCGAGGTGTTCACGCTGCTCCGTGGTCAGATTGGGGCCCTGGGCGGCCAGGCGCGAGAACCCGAGGATGGCATTCATTGGCGTGCGCAACTCGTGGCTCATGTTGGCCAGGAACACGCTCTTGGCCCGATTGGCGCCCTCGGCCTGCTGTCGTGCCTCGTCCAGTTCGACGGTGCGCTCGCGTACGCGCTTCTCCAGGCCGGCGTTCAACTCGCGTATATGTTCGGCTGCCGCCTGTTGCAGGCGGATGTCCTGGCTCAGACGCCGGGCCCCGAGACCCAGCCCGGCGAGGCCCAGCAGCCAGACTCCGGCGAACGCGGAGACGGTGACGCCGGCAATCTGGCGCTCGCGTTCCAGGTAGTCGGTAAGGGGCACGGCGACCGATACGCCGCCACGGATGTCACCCACTTCGTAGCCCTGATGGGCATGGCATTCCAGGCAGCCGTGGTCCACCTGCATCGGCGCCATGTAGCGCAGATGCGGTTCGTCCCCGATGGCAGCTACTTCAAGCCGCTCCTGCGCATTTTCCTCGAAGCTGCGAAGCGCATCCTCTTCCCAGGCATCCGGGGCGTTCTCCGGCCGCAGCGGATCGAGACTCGTGATGTTTCCACGCACCCCGAACAGGTCGCCGAACTCTTCGTGCAGGTGGCGCAGCATGTAGGCCGGATTCATCAGGGTCAGTTCCTGGCCGGACGGAGTCGTGATATCGCGTTCCGGCAGATGCGCCAGGTACGGGTTGGGCTGGATCAAACCGTTAACCGGCACGTAGACGCCGCCGTGCAGTGTTCCCCAGTAGCGGAAGGCCTGGTCCTTGTTGAAATTTGCGCGGGCTTCCTGGAAAGCGAGATCCAGCGTGTTGGAGCGGAAGTGGTCCAGCATCCACCCGCTCAGCCCGGCGAAGGACAGCGTCCACACCAGTGCCGCCAGCGCCACGTACACGCGGAGGCGACGCAATTGCGCGCGGAAAGCGGAATCGGCGGTCCGATTGGGCATGCTGGAAGGGCACGTGGAATGGCCTTCTTCAAAGTGTAACAGCTGCCCGGAACCTTGCTGCGCGTTCGTGCGAAGATGACTGCGATCGCGCCTACCGAATGACGACGGCGGTGCGGAAGGCATCGCAGCTGTTGGCGCCAACAGTCATGGCCCTGTGCCACTTCTGACGACGAGAATCTCCCTTTCCCGCTTGCGGGGGAGGGGGCCTTTGCTCGCCTCATCGCCGCTTATTCACGGTAACACGGTCAACGCCATGCGCCCGGCCGGCGACGTTGTGTCGGCTCAAGGCTCCGCAAGGCTGCACAGACCCGACACGCCCCTTCAGGATGTTGGCCCGGTGGCCCGGGGCGTCCATCCAGCCTTGCACGAGGGACTGGCCCGATCACCGGTTCCCCCTGGCGATGTTTACGGCGGATACCTTGGCCACATGCCCGACGGCTTTGATCGCATCGCGGGGGCCTTCACCGGCGTCGGGGTTGCGATGTGCGAAGTAGCGGTGCGTTTTCATGTCCTGCGCGCGCGCCAGTGTCGCGGCGTTCAGCGCCGGGTTGACCGTCAATGGCGGGATGCCCTGCGCGTTGCGGAATTGGTTGGTGTAGCGCACCACCTCGTGCGGGGTGACGGCCTTCGGGAACAAGGCCGTGAGATCCAGCCCCCAGCGCTCCGGGCGTTCCAGGTCCGGCGGATCGAACCAGAGCAGCAGAGCGCCGGCTAGTACTGCCCTTTACCCACAAATGGCGCAGACCAATCAATGCCAGGCAGTGTCATTCGATTTCATCTCTTAAGGTGTAGGCGAAGGACATGGTGGTGAGTTTGGCGTAGCCGTGCCACATCAGCTGGTGGCCAGGCGGCGGATCGTGATTGCGGTTGGTGTACCCACCGAGGATGGCGACTTCGCGGACAGCTGCCCGGAGGCTGCTGGGGCGAGGCCGGCGCCGGGACTGGGCGTAGTCGCCGAGCACCCGCAATTCGACGTCCGAGAACAGCAGTTCCGGTGGCAGCTCCGGGGCCTCCCGTCCCAGCAGGGTCATCAGCATCACCCGCCAGGCGATGACCAGCCGGATCGCGATGGCGCGCTCCAGACGCTCGACGCTGTGATGGCCGAGCTCGTCGATCTTGCAACCCGATTTCAGCACCCGGTTCCAGTCCTCGATGCGCCAGCGCAGGCGATACCAGCGCAGAATCTCGGCGGCCTGTTCGGCCGAGGCGACGCTCAGGGTGGTGAGCACGAACCACTCGAGCGGCTTTTCCCCTTTCGGCGGATCCCGTTCCAGCGCATGCACCACGGTCAGTTCCAGGGTGACCGGCGGATCGACATCGGCGGGTCGGCCACGGACCGTGACCGGGGCGTAGCGCAGGTCCAGTTCCGCGGCCCGTGCCGCTCGGCCCAGGCGGGCGGGGCGCTTGCTGGTCTTGGTGCGCAGACTCTGGCCGTCGACCTGGAGTTGCACCGATCCGCGGCTCGCCGTCGCCCGGGCGACCTCGAACAGGCGCCGCCCGTCGGCGAGCCGGCGGTTGTGCTGGGCGCGGACCACCAGCTCCACCTCGGGGTGACGCTGCTGCTCGACCTAGAGCTCGAACGCATCGGCCTCCCGGTCGGCCACGCTGACCACCCGGGTGTTGGGGAGGGTCGCCGCCAACGCCGCCGTATCGCGCAGACCGGCGATCCAGCGGAAGCTCTTCTTCTCTTCCTGCGGGGGTACTTCCTCGCCCCGCGGCTGCGGCGCCTCGAACTGCGCCTGCAGCACTCCCAGCGGCAGTCCGTCGGCGTTGACCGCCAGCGTCGAGTGCAGATGCAGCCCCAGACTCTCGGCACCGGTTTGGTTGCGGCCAATGACACCGATGCCGCGCGTCTGCGGGCGGGTGGTGAAGTTCAGATCGGTGCCATCCTGCAGGCACAGCACCGTCGCCTGCGCCTGCATCCGGCGCTGCGCGCGCGATGCGGCGCCAGGATGTGCCCCGGCGTCACCTCGGAATCGGCCGGCTGGTCGATCAGCCGGTAGTAGCCCTTCACCGCCGCCCAGTCGTCGCGGGCCACTGCGGTGAAGGCGCGCAGCGGATCCTCCCCCTGGCGCTGGGCACTGGCCACCAGCCGTTTCGTCAATCGCTGGTCCCCCAAGGGCGCACCCCCGAACTCGTGCTCGGCCCACAGCTGCGCATCCAGACCCTCGGCGGGTTCCAGCGGCCTGTCCCCCCGTGCCGGTGCCGGACCGCTACCCCCAGGCGCCGGCCCTGGCCCCCGCGCCCCGGGCTGTTGCGCGCAGGCGGCAGCGTCATCTGCCCTGCGCGTTCCGAAGCGCGCAGCGCCTTCAAGCAGCCCGCCCGCTGCACGCGCCCACGGGCATCGAGAAAATCCAACGTGGCACAGACCCGATCCGCAAGCCCCGTGCGGTGCAACTCCGGCGCCTCACGCATCAGCGCCTGCACCCGCGCCAGGTTCGCCGGCGCGCTCAACGTGCGCTTGATCTGGTTCTGCTCCCACATGCCCGGCACGGTACCGGCCGGCACGCGTTTGTTCAGCACTAGATGTGGGTATAGGGCAGCCCGAGGCGGCATCCGAGAAACGCCACTCGTTCGGGTTACGAAGCCCACGACCCATCGAATTACGCCGACGACGGGCCGAGGCAGGCAGCCGTGCACGTTGGCCTTCAGTCCAGTCCGGCTGGCATCACGCCTTGGCCAGAACCTCGACGATCTTCGTAAGAAAGCCGACCGGCAGCCATCACAGCACCTCGGCGCAGCCCGCCGAAACGCACTGACTTTGCCGCCGCGCAGACGAGATTCAGAAGCGTGTTGGGTTATGCTCTCCGCATGACCTATTCAATTGTCGCGCGGGATCAGCGTACTCGTGAAATGGGCGTGGCCACGCAAAGCCAGGCGTTCGCGGTGGGAAGCAGCGTGCCGTGGGCCATGCCCGGGGCAGGCGTCATCGCCACACAATCGATTGGCGAGCCTATGTATGGAGAGCTGGGGCTCGATCTGATGCGCAGCGGCCTCACCGCGCCGGAAGCCTTGGATGCGTTGCGATCGATCGACCCTTCTCCAGAACGCCGTCAGGTGGCGATGATCGACTGCAGCGGCGCGCTGGCGGCGTATACCGGCGATTCCTGCGTCGCGTCGCAGGACACCACGTGAGTGCCCATAGCGTGGCGCTTGGAAACATGCTTGCGGATAGCGCCAGTTGAACGCGCATGGTCGAGGTGTTCGAGAACTCCACTGGCAGCTTGGCGCTACGTTTGGTCGAGGCACTGAAAGCCGCTCAATCACTGGGTGGTGATGTACGCGGTCAGCGTTCGGCCGCGCTACTGGTGGTGCGGGTTGAGCGCAGTGGTCGGCCCTGGCGCGACAACGTGGTGGACCTCAGGGTCGACGATCATCCGGAAACTGTGTTCGAACTGGAGCGCATGACGCGGTATAGCGTGCGCTATCACGCCGCGTATGGGGCGTTTGAGCTTGCACTCGATGGCCAGGCCGCCGCCGGGCTCGATCTGCTTGACGGGTCGATTTCCACCCCACACGACGAACCAGAGCTCGCTCTCTTGCACGCAACTGTGCTGGCCAAAGCGGGTCGCGTCGACGAAGCACGACGGTTGCTGCGCCAACTGGCCAGGGACGCGCCTGCTTTCGTCGATACCGCCCACCGTTTCGCTGCCGCAAATGTCGTGGAGTCTGGTTTGTGCAAAGAGATTCTCCCCGAGACCTGAATCACGGGGCCATGCATCAACCCTCTTGTTGTTGCTTGATGAACTGAACCACCCCGCGTTTTCCGGAGGCGGGTTGCGGTGGGTCAACCTGCACTGGGGTTGGATCGGGGGCCAAAAAGCGGGTGGGCACCGGGCGGGCACATCTCGGGGGCAGGCCCGAAACGGGGGCACACGCGGGGCGTGACGGGCAGCGATTGTGAGCGCTGGCCAAAACGGGACTCAACAATGAGCGTTGCTCGCGACGGTCAGCGCTCGAGGAAGAACGGGGTTGTTTCTTAAGCGCATAATTCTAGGGGAGAGTGGCGCGCCCGAAGGGATTCGAACCCCTGGCCTCTGCCTCCGGAGGGCAGCGCTCTATCCAGCTGAGCTACGGGCGCATTGATCGCCGCATAGTACGGGCAGCCGGGCAGCGCGTCCAGTGTCCCCGCGGGCCGCGCGGTCGCCCAAGACGACGCTGGGGTCCGGGGCCCGGTCGATTATGGCTAGCACGGGGGGGTTTGGCCTATACTCGGCGACCGTCTCGGGCGGCCCGCTGGGGTGGGTACGACCTGGGGCCGCAGCCGGCCAGGACCCTGGAGGAGTGAAGTGGCTGATCAACAGTTCAAGATGGATGCGGGCAACAAGTTCCTGATGGTCGTGTCGGTGCTCGCGCTGGCGGGTGCGGCGGCCTTTCTGGCGTATCACCTTGTGAATTTTCTGGGACAGGTCGGCCTGGGAGAAAGGGATCCGGCGCCGGCGGTCACCGAGACGGTCGACGAACGCATCGCGCCGGTGGGTCGGGTCGAGGTGGCCGCCGTCGACGAGGACGAAGCGCCCGCGGAGGCACGCCCGGCAAGCGAGGTCTATCAGTCGGTGTGCGCCGCCTGTCATGACACCGGCGCGGCCGGCGCACCGTTGAAGACCGACCGCGACGAATGGCAAGCCCGCCTTGACGAGAAAGGGCGCGACACATTGGTCACGCATGCGATCGACGGTTTCCTGGCCATGCCTGCACGGGGTGGCGACCCGAACCTGAGCGACGAGGAAGTGACGGCTTCGGTCGACTACATGCTGTCGGAGGCCGGGCTGGAAGTCGATGCGGACGCCGCCGTCGAGGTCGCGGCGGTCGACGAAGAGGCGGATGTTCCCGAAGCCGCTCCCTCCGATGGCGACGCCGAGCGCGGCGAGGAGCGGTATGCGGCCTGCGTGAGCTGCCACGGGGCCGAGGGCGAGGGCATGGGCATCTTCCCGAAGATCGCCGGGCAGGGCGCGGATTACATCGCTGAGCGGCTCGGGCAGTACCGCGCCGGTGAGACGGTGGGGCCGAACACGGCGCTGATGGCGCCGCATGCGTCGGGTCTTTCCGACGAAGCGATCGCCGATCTGGCCGCGTACATCGCTTCGCTCTGACCGCCTCGGCACGCCCGCGTCAATCGATCCTCCAGCGGTCCAGCGCGCGGAAGCCCAGCGCCTCGGCGAGGTGGTCCGCGCGGATCGTCTCACTGCCGGCCAGGTCGGCGATGCTGCGCGCGACGCGGAGGATCCGATGGTAGGCGCGGGCGGATAGCCGGAACTTGTCGACCGCCCGCTCTAGCAGCACGCGTTCTCCGCGTTCCAGCGGGGCATGCACATCCAGTTCCCTTCCGCTCAACTGGGTGTTGAGTCTGCCATCCTGGCGCCTGCGCTGGCGCTCATGGGCGGCGCAGACCCGCTCGGCGACGCTGGCCGAAGCCTCGTCCTCTCCGGGAACCGGTTTAAGCGCCGTGGTCGGCAGGCGTGGCACCTCGACCGCGAGGTCGATGCGGTCGATCAGCGGGGCCGACAGGCGCCTTCGGTGTCGTGCGCGCTGCTCGGGGGAACACTGGCAGCGCTCGGCCAGGTCGCAGTCGAAGCCCTGCGGACACGGGTTCATCGCGGCAACCAGCTGGAACCGGGCCGGGTATTCCGCGTGGCGTGCGGCTCGGGAGATGTGGATCACACCCGTCTCCAGCGGTTCGCGCAGCACGTCGAGAACCCTCCGGTCGAATTCGGTCAGTTCGTCCAGGAACAGCACGCCGTTGTGTGCCAGCGAGATCTCGCCCGGCCGCGGGTTCGGGCCGCCGCCCACCAGTGCAACGCCCGACGCGGTGTGGTGTGGCGAGCGAAACGGACGGCAGCGCCAGTTGTGGCGCAGGTGCTCGGAACCGCGCAGGCTGTGAATCGCGGCGGTCTCCAGCGCCTCCGCTTCGGTCAGCGGCGGCAGGATTCCCGGTATGCGCGAGGCGAGCATCGACTTGCCGCTTCCGGGAGGGCCGATCATCAACAGGTGATGCCCGCCGGCTGCTGCGATCTCGAGTGCCCGCCGCGCCTGGTGCTGCCCGCGCACATCGGCCAGATCGGGTGCGGCGACTGGCTGCAGGCCGGGAGGCTCTGCGGCGGGCAGTTGCGCCTTGCCGTTTAGTGCGGCGCATACCTCGAGCAGGTGATCGGCGGTCACCACGTCGGCACCGCCGGCCAGTGCCGCTTCCGGGCCATCGTCGCGGCCCAGTACCAGCTGATGCTCGCTGTCCCGAGCCGCGAGGCTTGCTGGTAGCGTGCCGCCAACCGCGCGCAATCGGCCGTCGAGGCCGAGTTCCCCGAGAAACTCACGGCGGTCCAGCGCCGACTGGGGAACCTGGGCGCTGGCCGCGAGAATCCCCAGTGCAATTCCAAGGTCGAAGCGCCCGCCGTCCTTCGGGAGGTCGGCAGGCGCGAGGTTCACCGTGATGCGCCGGCGCGGAAACTCGAAGCCGCTGGTCTGGATCGCCGCGCGAACGCGGTCGCGACTCTCGCGCACCGCAGCTTCGGGCAGCCCGACGATCTGAAACCCCGGCAACCCGTTCGCCAGGTGGGTTTCGATACGCACCAGTGGGGCTCGGATTCCGTCGACGGCACGGGCATTAACCATTGCGATGGGCATCCGTGCCCCTCCTTGTTGCGGGTTGGCTTCAGGCGGGTTGCGCGGGTCCCGCGTCGCCCTCGATTCCTGTCCCTGGGCGCACAGGCGCCCCAAAGGTGCCACGTTGTAGGCCGAGGGAGGCGCTCAGGTAATGTCCGACCCGCCCCGGTCGTCGATCGAGGGCTGGGCTTCCAGCGCGGCGATCCTATCTTCCAGTTCGCGCAGGTGCGCCCGTGTCCGCTCGAGCAGCGCGACCTGCACGTCGAAGTCCTCGCGCGTCACCAGGTCCATGCGCTCGAAACCCTGGTGCAGCGTGGATCGGACCTGGCGTTCGACGTCTCTCTGGAACGCGCGGACCGATTCGGGCAGGCTGGCGCCGATGCGCCGCGCCATCTCGTCAAGGTTCTTCGGGTCGATCATCGGTTCCTCTCCCGTGTTCTGGAGGCTGTCAGCATAACGCAGCCGGATGCCGCACCCTACTGCGAGGCCGACCGGCCGCCGTCGACCGGAATCACCTGTCCGGTGATGTAGGGCGCCTCGCGCAGCAGAAACAGCACTGTTCGGGCGATGTCGCTGGGATCCCCTTCGCGTTTCAACGCGGTACGCAGGACCATCGCCTCGTGGGTGCCCACGGCCGCCATGTCTTCCGGCAGCAGGATGGCCCCGGGAGCGACCCCGTTCACCCGCACCTCGGGTCCGAGTTCGCGGGCATAGGCCTGAGTCAGGGCCCACAGACCGGCCTTTGCCGCGGAATACAGCGGGTAGTCCTTCAGCGGTCTCAGGGCGTGGATGTCGACGATGTTCACCACAGCGCCGCGCGATTCCTTCAGGGCCGGCGCGCAGGCCTGGGTCAGGAACAACGGAGCCTTCAGGTTCGATCCCATCAGGTCGTCCCAGTGCTCGCGGGTGATCTGACCCACCGGCGTGGCGTAAAAGGTCGAGGCGTTGTTCACTAGGTAGTTGAGGTGCCCGTATTCTGTCACCGCGCGTTCTGCCAAGTCGGCGGTTGCCCGTTCGTCGAGCAGGTCGGCCTGCAGCAGTCGTGCACTGTCGGGCCTGGCCTCGTTCATCTCGGCAGCGAGGGTGGCGGCCTCCTCGCGCGAACCGCGATAATGGAGCAATATGTTGATTCCGGCGCGGTGCAAGGTGCGGGCGATCGCCGCTCCGATCCGGCGGGCCGCTCCGGTGATCAATACCACTTCGTGGTCCCGGCCGCTTGCGGCCGTGCCAGGGCTCTCCGCCATCAGGGTCTCTTCATCCTCGCGTCATGGTCGCTCGCCCAGAATCTAGCACACCCGACGGCTCGCGGCCGCGGCACGAGCCGGCTGCCGAAGCGCTCGCGCTTTCGGCGCGCCTGCACGACCGGATTCGCGCTGCGATCAAGGCCGGTGGCGGCTTCCTGCCGTTCTCCCGCTACATGGAGATGGCCCTGTACGAACCCGGGCTTGGTTACTATGTGAACGGGCTGCGCAAGCTCGGCGCCGACGGCGATTTCGTGACCGCTCCCGAGCTGTCGCCGCTGTTCGGTGCCGCCCTGGCGCAGTGGCTGGGGCCGGTTCTGGACGGAACCCGCTGCGAGATCCTGGAGTTTGGCGCGGGCAGCGGCCGGCTGGCGGCGGACGTGATCCAGAGGCTCGACGATCTCGGCGTGCGACTGGAGCGCTATCGAATTCTGGAGGTCAGCCCGGATCTGCGCGCGCGGCAGCAGTCGCTGCTCGCCGCGCGCCTCGGCTCCGAGCGCATGGTTCGGGTCGAATGGCTGGACCGGTTGCCGGCCGAGCCGCTGCAGGGCGTGGTGCTGGCCAACGAGGTGCTGGACGCGATGCCGGTGGAACTCTTCGCCTGGCGCGAAGGGCGGGTGCTGCAGCGTGGAGTGGTGACGCAGGATGCGGACAACGGTCTCGGCTTCGCAGAACGCCCGGCGCCGCCCTGGCTGGATCGGGCGGTGCGGGATCTCCAGAGACAGGCGGGTCCCTGGCCGGATGGGTACGTGTCGGAACTGCGCCCGGCCGTCCCGCCGTGGCTGCGCTCCGTAGTCGACGCGCTGGCGGAGGGAATCGTCTGGATTGCCGATTACGGTTATCCGCGCCGCGAGTTCTACGCACCCGAGCGTGGTGCCGGCACCCTGGTGGGCTACTACCGGCAGCAGCTGGTGTTCGACCCCTTCGCCTGGCCGGGTCTGATGGATTTGACCGCGAGCGTCGACTTCACTGCCGTCGCCGAAGCCGCGCACTCGGCGGGGCTGGAAGTGCTGGCCTACGCGGCGCAGGGAGAGTTCCTGCTCGGTGCCGGCTTGCCCGCGTTGTTCGAGCAGGCGGTGGCCGGGAATGACGATCCGCGGCATATCATGCAGCTCGCGCAGCAGGTGCGGATGCTGACGCTCCCGGGCGAGATGGGCGAGCGCTTCCAGGTGATGGTGCTCGGGAGTAACTGCGACCTTCCTCCCGGCGGCAGCTTTCCCGACCGGCGCGAACGTCTGTAGCCAGTGCAGCGCGGGCCGCTCCCGAACGCGCCCGCGCGGCGCATTGCCCCCGAGGGGGCTTCGCTGATCGCACCGAAAGGCATCACCAACAGGTGCAGCGATTCTCCGGCTACCGCAGGATGTCGTTCCGGCAGGCGCAAACCCGTAACGTCAGATCCCGCGCCCCGGACAGTGCCGGGGGCGCTGCAGCCCCCCGGGTGTCCGCCCCCCCCCCCCCCAACCGGACGCCCATGGCGTGTAGAATGCGCGGTCGCCACGGCAGGGCCGGATGCGCTTCCGTGCGGACGCCCACGCTCTCTGAAGCCGGGGCGCCTTCATGCCCGATATCCTCGGACGCCAACGATGCGGCACGAGGAGCTGATGGGCTGGCTGCGGGCGCTCGTGCAGGGGTTTAGCGATATCCTGTGGATCTCCAGCATCACCCGTCGGATCGTGGATGTGGTTCCCGGGGCGGATCTTCCTCGGAGTGGGCCGATGACACTTCGCCCGCAGGACCTTGTCCAACCCGACACCGCCAACGAACTGTGACCATGCGCGTACTTGGAATCGAGACCTCCTGTGACGAGACGGGCGTCGCGATCGTCGACGCCGAAGCGGGTCTGCTGGCGCACCGGCTGTACAGCCAGGTGGATCTGCACGCGCTGTATGGCGGGGTGGTCCCCGAGCTAGCGTCGCGCGATCACATCCGGCGCATCCTGCCGCTGCTGCGCGAGGTGCTGGACGAGGCAGGCGTGGAGGGCCCGGAACTGTCTGCGGTCGCCTTCACTGCGGGCCCGGGCCTGCTAGGGGCCTTGCTGACCGGCGCCTCGGTTGCGCGTGCATTGGCCTATGGCTGGGGTGTGCCCGCGCTGGCGGTGCATCACCTGGAGGGCCACCTGCTCGCACCGTTGCTGGACGACGCCCGGCTATCGTTCCCGTTCCTCGTGCTGCTGGTTTCCGGCGGGCATACCCAGCTGATCCTGGCGCGGGAGCTCGGTGAATACGAGTTGCTGGGTGAAAGCATCGACGACGCGGCGGGTGAGGCCTTCGACAAGACGGCCAAGCTGCTGGGCCTGGGCTACCCCGGCGGCCCGGCGCTGTCGCGGCTAGCCGAGACCGGCGCAGCGGGCAGCCTGCGGCTGCCGCGGCCGATGCTTGACCGGCCGGGTCTGGACATGAGTTTCTCGGGGTTGAAGACGGCGGTGCTGACTGCGGTGCAGAAAGGCGAGTACGCTCCGGCGGCAGTCGCGCGGGCCTTCGAGGAGGCGGTCACGGACACGCTCGTCGAGAAGACACGCAGAGCACTGGAGGCCAGCCGGGCACCCGCGCTGGTGGTGGCAGGAGGCGTGGCCGCGAACCGGCGGCTGCGCGCGGGCCTCGAGGCCATGGCGGGGGCACAGGGGGTTCCGGTGTTCTTTCCGCGGCCCGCGTTCTGTACCGACAATGGTGCGATGATCGCGCTTGCAGGGCTGCGCCGCCTGCAGGCCGGTGGCGCAGACAGTGGGCTGGCCATCCGCGCCCGCGCCCGCTGGCCGCTGGCCGAGTTGACTCTGGAGCACTCGGTGTGAGCGTTGCACTCGCCTTGGCCACGTCCCTTTCCCGCAAGCGCCAACGGCGAGAAAAGCCCTCCGCCGGGAACGGGGGAGGTGAAGGGGACGCGCGCGGCCCCATCGTAATGCCCACGGGCGCGCCGATGCGCGCTATCCGGCTTGCGGGAGCGCGCGGGGGGCGGAGATTCAGTCGCCGCGGTTGGCTGCCGGCTTCTTTTCGCCGATCCGCGGTTCGGTGCCCTGCAGCAGGCGCTGGATGTTGGTCGAGTGACGCAGATACAGGAACAGCACCATCACGCCGACGGCTGCAATCAGCCAGGGCTCCGGGTGCCACAGGGCCAGGTATATCGGTGCCGCCAGTGCGGCCACCAGCGCGGCGAGCGAGGAGTAGCGCACAATGACGGCGACCAGCAGCCATGTGGCCAGCACCAGCAGCCCGGTCAGCGGATGGATCGCGAGGATCACGCCCAATGCGGTGGCTACACCCTTGCCGCCCCGGAAGCCGAAGAACACCGGATAGAGGTGACCTAGGAATGCCGCCAGTGCGATGAGCCCGACCATCCAGGCCGGGAAGTGTACGCTCTGCAGTGCGATGAACACCGGCAACCAGCCCTTCGCGGCGTCGCCGGCGAGGGTCAGCGCAGCACCGGTCTTGCTGCCGGCGCGCAGCACGTTGGTGGCGCCGGGGTTTCCGGAGCCGGTGGCGCGCGGATCCGGCAGGCCCAGCAGGCGGCTGACGACGATCGCGGAGGAGATCGAGCCGAGCAGGTAAGCCAGCAACATGCCGATGATCAATACTGCGATGTCCATCCTTACGATCCGTGCCGCTGTCGACGTTTGCCATCATACGCAAGCCAGCCGTCGGGGTTCATCCGGGCGGGTGCGCGGACCCCGGTACACCGGGGCTGCGCTGTTCGCGCCGGCTACGGCGACGCAGCGCGTGGGCTCGATGGTCCGCGCCGGTTCCCGCCTGCCGGCCCCGGCGGGGCTCGGTGGTGCATGAAGCCGCGCGCGCTGCAGGCGCCGACCGTGGTGCTGATCCACGGCTGGGGGTTCAGCGGCGCCGTCTGGGATTCCCTGCGGGTGCTGATCGAGGATCTGGATCCGCTGGTGCTGGAGCTGCCCGGGCACGGTGACGCCCCGGGAGGCGCCGAACTGGCGGATCCGCGGCAGGTCGCCCAGACCCTGCTGCGCCGGCTCCCGTCGCGCGTGCGCGAACCGGTCTGGGTGGGATGGTCGCTCGGTGCGGTCGTGGCTCTGGCGGCCGCCGCCCGGTGGACGGGCCCGCAGCGCCTGGTGCTGGTCGCCGGTACGCCGCGTTTCACCCGCGCGCCGGGCTGGTCCTGCGGCCTGCCTCCCTCGGACCCGGCCGGTTTCGTCGATGAACTCGGGCGTGACCGGGGGGCGCTGGAGCGGCGCTTCGCTTCGCTGTGCGCGCAGGGCGGGCGGTTCCCCGCGCAAATGCGCCGCCTGCTGGCCGGGCAGCTGAGGGTCCGGCAGGCAGGCCTCGGCGGGCTGCGGGCGGGACTCGATGCGCTGGCGCGGGGCGACCTGCGTGCCGCCTGGGCCGGTCTGGATGCCCCCGTGGCCGCCTGGCTGGGTCAACACGACCGCCTGGTCCCGGCGGAACTCGCAAACCGCTTGTCCGAGATGCGCCCGGACGCTCGGATCCGGCTGGTGCCGGGTGGGCATGCTGCCTGGCTGGAGCGGCCCGCGGATCTGGCGCATTTTCTGCGTGAGGTGGTCGCTTGAGCGACGGTTTCGAAATCGACAAGACTCAGGTGCGCGCGGCTTTCGACCGTGCCGCACACGACTATGATCGCCATGCACGGCTTCAGCACGAGGTGCAGCAGCGGCTGCTGGAGCGCCTGCACTGGATCCGACTCGATCCCGCACGGGTGATCGACCTCGGGTGCGGGCCGGGTGGCGCACTGAAGGCGTTGGCCCAGCGCTACCGCAAGGCCCGGGTAGCCGGGCTGGATTTTGCGCCGGGAATGGCGCTTCGTGCCCGTGTCCAGGGGCGCTGGTTCCGCCGGCCCTGGGTGATCTGCGCCGATATGGAACGGCTGCCGCTTGCGGATGCGAGCTTCGACCTTGCGATCTCGGCCGCGGCGTTGCAGTGGGTGGCCGACCTCGACCGCGTGTTCGCGGAGGTCCGGCGGGTGGTGGCGCCGGGCGGCCTCTGGCTGTTCGCGACCTTCGGGCCGGACACGCTGCGCGAGCTGCGTGCGGCGTTCGCCTCGGTGGATGCGGGAGCGGCCACCCACGTGAACGCGTTCATCGACATGCACGATATCGGCGACGCGCTGGTGCGCGCGGGCTTTGCCGATCCGGTGATGGACCAGGAACGCCTGACCGTGACCTACCCCGACTTCAACGCGCTGTTGCGCGACCTGCGCGGCGTCGGTGTCCGCAATGCGCTGTCCGGGCGTTCGCGCGGACTGCTGGGGCCGCGCCGGCTGCGCGCGGTGGCCGACGCGTATGCATCGCACTACGGCGAGCAGGGGCGGCTGCCTGCATCCTGGGAAGTGGTCTATGGTCACGCTTGGGTTCCGGCCGCGCCACCGCCCTCGCGGGCTCCGGGGCATTTCATCCCGATCCGGGCCCGGTGAAGACGCGGGGGAATAGATCGGATCCGCGCTCCGTCGCCTCATTCGGGGCGCCGGAGAGGGGATGGAGCCTGTATGGGCGTTGCTTTTTTCTGGTGAGTTCTTGGGGTACAGTTCACGTCCCGGCGCGCCGGGCATACCGTATTCCCCGCAGGCAAGGTGGAAATCAATATGTCTGAAACTGCAGCAACCGCCGGGTCCGTGCCGGCTTCGACGGCTGTTCCGTCGGAACAGTACAACTACGAAATCGTCAAGAAATTCTCGATCGCGGCGGTCATCTGGGGAGTGCTCGGGATGGCCGCCGGCGTCTGGATCGCCTCGCAGCTGGCCTGGCCGTTCCTGAACTTCGATATCGCCCAGATCACCTTCGGCCGCTTCCGCCCGGTCCATACCACGCTGGTGATCTTCGGCTTCGGGGGCAACGCGCTGTTCGCGACCTCGTACTACATCGTGCAGCGCACCTGCCAGACACGGCTGTACGGCGACAAGCTAGCGCTGTTCACCTTCTACGGCTGGAACCTCGCGCTGGTCCTCGGCGTGATCACTTACATGGCAGGTATCACCCAGGGTCGCGAGTACGCCGAGTTCAACTGGCAGATCGACATCCTGATCGCGGTCGTCTGGGTCACCTACTTCTGGATCTACCTGATGACCCTGCTGCGCCGCAGCCAGCCGCACATCTACGTCGCGAACTGGTTCTTCATGGCATTCATCCTGGCCACCGCGCTGCTGCACATCTTCAACAACCTGCAGGTTCCGGTCAGCCTGACCAGCCCGCATTCCTACTCGCTGTTCTCCGGCGTCCAGGATGCAATGACCCAGTGGTGGTACGGACACAACGCGGTCGGCTTCTTCCTCACCGCTGCGTTCCTCGGGATGATGTACTACTTCGTGCCGAAACAGGCCGGGCGCCCGATCTACTCGTACAAGCTCTCCATCATCCACTTCTGGGCGCTAGTGTTCCTGTACATGTGGGTGGGCGCGCACCACCTGCACTGGACCGCGCTGCCCGACTGGGTGTCGACGCTCGCCGCGACGTTCTCGATCCTGCTGCTGCTGCCTTCCTGGGGCGGGATGATCAACGGGATCATGACGCTGTCCGGTGCCTGGGACAAGCTGCGCACCGACCCGATCATGCTGTTCCTGATCACCGCGCTGTCGTTCTACGGCATGTCGACCTTCGAAGGGCCGATGATGTCGCTGAAGAGCGTGAACGCGCTGTCACACTACACCGACTGGACCGTCGGCCACGTACACTCGGGCGCGCTCGGCTGGGTAGCGATGATCACCTTCGGCTCGCTGTACCACCTGATCCCGCGGCTGTGGAACACGCAGCTGTTCAGCCTGCGGCTGGTGTACATCCACTTCTTCCTCGCCACGATCGGGATCGTGTTGTACATCGTGTCGATGTGGGTGGCGGGTATCGGTCAGGGGCTGATGCTACGGGCGTTCGACCAGTACGGCAACCTGGCCTACACCTTCACCGAGTCGGTGGTGTTCCTCCACAAGCCGTACGTGGTCCGGGCGATCGGCGGCGGGTTGTTCCTGCTCGGCATGGTGATCATGGCCTTCAACATCACCGTGACCATCCTTTCCGCCAAGCGTGAGAGCCGCGCGACGGAGGCCTCGCGTGCCACCGCCGCCAGCGCGTCCTGATCCGGAGTTGCCAGACCATGAAGCATGAAAGTGTCGAGACCAATGCCGGCCTGCTGATCATTCTGACGCTCGCGGTGATCAGCATCGGCGGCCTGGTCGAAATCGTGCCGCTCTTTTACATCAACGACACGATCGAGGAGGTCGAGGGCGTGCGCCCCTACACGCCACTGGAGCAGCGGGGGCGCGACATCTACGTGCGCGAAGGCTGCTACACCTGCCACTCGCAGATGGTACGCCCGTTCCGCGACGAAATGCTCCGCTACGGGCATTACTCGCTGGCGGCGGAGTCGCAGTACGACCACCCGTTCCAGTGGGGATCCAAGCGCACCGGGCCGGACTTGGCCCGGGTCGGCGGAAAGTACTCCAATGAGTGGCAGGTGCAGCACCTGATCGACCCGCAGTCGTTGGTGCCGGAGTCGATCATGCCGGGCTACCCCTGGCTTGCGACCACGCCGCTGGACTACTCCGACATCGAAGGGCGGATGATCGCGCTGAAGCGGGTTGGCGTGCCCTATTCGATCAACAGGGACGAGTTCGAGGCCAACGTCGAGCATTTCGGTGGGGAGACCGCGCTCATGCTCGACATCAACCGCGCCGAGGACAACCTGATCGCACAGGCGCAGGCCGGAAACTACGACGGCGATCCGTCGTTCATCTCGGAGATGGACGCCATCGTCGCCTACCTGCAGGTTCTGGGTACGATGGTGGACTTCAACGAGTACTCGGAGGGTTACTTTGCCGAGTTCCGATAGGCTGTCCCGAGGACAGGGCGGAGGCTCCCATGGCTGAGTTCTGGAGCTGGATCACCGATCTGGGCAACAGCAAGATCGTCGCGCTGATCCTGTTCATGAGCACGTTCGTCGCGATCGTGATCTACCTGTTCTCGAGCCGCCGGCGTTCCACCCGCTTCGAGTCTTACCGCTACATTCCGCTGGATGACGAGGACTCCCACCTGGATCCGAACGTCTCTCCCGGCGACCGCAACAAGGGCGAAAGGTCATGAGCACGAACGAGAATCCGAGCAAGAAGCCGGGCGAGGTCGAGACCACCGGCCACGTCTGGGACGCGAACCTGCAGGAGTACAACAATCCGCTCCCCCGCTGGTGGCTGTGGGGCTTCTATGCCACCGTGGTCTTCGCCGTGGTGTACTGGATCCTGTACCCCGCCTGGCCGGTGGGCGACACGTTCACCAAGGGCCTGAATACCGTCACCTTCATGGAAGACGGCGAAGAGCGCACCATGCACTGGAACACCCGGGCACTGCTGACTCACGACATGCAGAGCGGCAAGCACGCAGTGCGCCAGCGCGAAATGCTCGAGCGCGTCGGTGAAATGGATTACGACACCATCCTGGCCGATGTCGACGCGATGAGCTTCGTGAATGCCTATGCCAAGGGTTCGTTCGGCACCTGGTGTGCCGCCTGCCACCAGACCGGCGGAGCGGGGGTCATCGGATTGTATCCGAATCTTCGCAACGACCAGTGGAAGTGGGGTGGCACCGTGGCCGAGATCGAGGAGACGCTGGTGAACGGCCGGCTCGGCTACATGCCCGGTTACCGCGAGACGCTGAACAGCGAACAGTTGGAGCAGGTCGCCTCTTACGTGCTGTCCCTGAACAACTACGACATGGACGGGGATCCAGTCGCCGCAGGCGCGGAGATCTTCACCGGACATCTCGGCGGTTGTTTTCAGTGCCATGGCATGGACGCGCAGGGGCTGACCTCGCAGGGTGCCCCCAACCTCAGCAACAACCTCTGGGCGCTGGTCGACGTGCCGGGCGCGGCCGACGACGAGGAGCGAGTGGCCCGGGTTGCCGAGTTCGTGCGTGACGGAATCCAGCGCGAGATGCCGGCCTTTGCCGACCGCCTGTCCCCAACCGAGATCCGGGTGCTGACCGCCTACGTGCACTCGCTGGGCGGGGGGCAGTAAAGCCGCACGCGATTTCGCTCGCGGCGGGCCTGAAGGGCGGCTGCGGGACGCGCGCACCCGCTCCGTGCGTTGCGTGCCCGCGCTGCCTTCGCGTTGCAGGCGTGTTCACTTCCGCAATTCCGCTGCGTGTACTGGCGGGGTTCCTCGCCGATGACGGTAAACTGTCCCCGGCGCGTGGGCGCGGGGCCGATCCGCCCGGTTCGGGGCGGTCCCGGACCGTCGGTCATAGCGGCCCCGCAGCGCCGTACCGTCCTTTCCACCGAGCGCCCGATGTCCCAGCCCCTGTACCAGGCCCGCATTCCGATCCATCCGCGTTCCGTCGAGGGCCGCTTCCGGAACCTGAAGTACGGGATTCTGTTCCTCGCCTACGCGGTATTCTTCCTGCTGCCGTGGCTGCGCTGGGAGCGGGAGACCGGGCCTTCGCAAGCGGTACTGTTCGACATTCCACACCGCCGGTTCTACCTGTTCGACCTGATCGTCTATCCGCAGGACATTTTCTGGCTCGCCGGGCTGCTGATGATCGCGGCACTGCTGCTGTTCTTCGTGACCGGGCTCGCCGGGCGGGTCTTCTGCGGCTATTTCTGCTTCCAGACGCTGTGGACCGACGTGTACATGTTTCTGGAGCGCCGGATCCAGGGCGAGCGCCCGGCGCGGATCCGGCTGTCCAACCAGCCGTGGAACGCCGAGAAGATCCTGAAACTCGGCGCGACTCACGCGTCCTGGCTGCTGGTCGCGTTCGCGACCGGTCTGGGCTTCGTGCTCTATTGGGCCGATGCACCCACCATGGTGCGCGAGTTCTTCACCGGCCAGGCGGCCCACGCGGCCTACGTGACGACCGGGCTGCTGACGCTGACCACGTATACCTTCGCCGGACTCGCGCGCGAGCAGGTCTGTACCTACATGTGCCCGTATGCGCGTTTTCAGTCGGTGATGTTCGACCGCGATACGCTGATCGTCTCCTACGATCGTGCACGCGGGGAAGGCATGGCCGGCCGCGCAAAGCCCGCGCGCGATCTCCGATCCCGTGACGAGCGCCAGCAGGCCGGTGTCGGCGACTGCATCGACTGCGGGTACTGCGTGCAGGTCTGCCCGACCGGGATCGACATCCGCAACGGGCTGCAGATCGAGTGCATTCACTGTGCGCTGTGCATCGATGCCTGCGACGCGATCATGGACAAGCAGGGCTGGCCGCGCGGACTGATCCGTTACACCTCCGAGAACGCGCTCGAGGGCGGGAAGACCCGGTTCCTGAAGCTGAAGACGGTCGGTTATGGGACGGCCATCCTGATCATCGGTACGCTTCTGGTCCTCAGTGTGCTGCACCGGCCCGAACTCGACGCCAACGTCAGCCAGGTGCGCCAGCCGCTGTTCGTGCAGATGGCCGATGGCAGCACCCAGAACAGCTACGAGATCGCGCTGAACAACAAGACACAGCGCCGGCTGGATCTGGAGATCCGGGTAGTCGGCCTAGAGGGCGCGGACCTGGATCTGGGGCGCGTCGAGGAGATCGTGCTCGAGCCCACCCAGCGCACGACCGTGCTCGCGCGGGTACGTTACCATCCGGAGCCGGGCGGCAGCCCGTCGCGGCTGCCGCTGGAGTTCGAGATCGTCGAGCGCGAGGGGTTGGTGGAGCCGGTGCGGGTCGGCTCGCAGTTGAGCCTGCGACCCTGAAGGCCGCATCCTCCCCGTTGGGAAGGGGGAGGGGCTTTTGCGCCGCTCTCCCGCTTGCGGGAGAGGAGTGAGGGGGCGGGGCCGGTGGGGTGGCTGGAACCCTTCTGGCAAGGCCGGTATGTTTTCGTGTTACGTTTAATAGCAGGTCGCTGTGATGGATAATCTGGTCGTCTCACTCGGACTCGGGGTTGCGCTGATCGCGGCCCTGTTCTTCCTGATCTACCGGTTCACCCGCTTGCGCGGCTACCAGACGGCCGGGCTGGTGCTGGCAATCACGATGATCGTGTTCGTCCCGCTGTCGGTGTTGAGCTGGAGCGGTGCGGACGTGTTCGCGATCCATCTCGCGCTCTACGTGATCGTGCCCTACGGCCTCGGGATCATCACCACCCAGATCGAAGGGGAACGTGGCACGAAGGCGAAGCGTGGCCGGTTGCACTGGGCGCCGATGACCATCCTCGCTTTCTTCGGCGTGGTGGCCACCGTCAATGCGGTGCTGCTTTCGTGGGCCAACAACGGCATGCCGACCCAGCTCGTCGGGGTGTTCCTGCCGGAGCCGCAGAGCCAGGCGTCCGAGGTCACCTCGGGTTTTCCCGGTACCGTTGCCAGGATCGGCGAGCGCAAGGAGGCGCTGGCGGTGGACTACGTGACTCACTTACGCCAGCAGCGCGAGCTCGGCTGGCAGGTGTACCAGGGTTGGCGGTCGCGGCCCACCGCGGGCGAACCGGCGCTGTTCCAGGTGCGGGTGCTCGATCGGGACGGCGAACCGATCTCGGATGCGGCGATCGAGGGTGAGTTCATGCGCGTCTCCGACTTCAGCCTGGACCAGTCGTTCGCGATGCGGCCGGTCGGGGGCGGGCTCTACGAGGCGCAGGTCGCGCTGCCGGCCGCGGGGCGCTGGGACCTGCTGTTCCGCGTGCAGCGCGGGGACGAGGTGCACGAGCAGCAGGCCAGCACGAGCGTTCGCGCAACCCGTGGCTGACGTGCCTCCCTCAGCGCCAATGGGGACGCTCGATCACCCGCGGTGCCGCCGTTCCGTGAGGTTGGCGGCGCCCGGACCGTGCCGCGCGTCATTCGAAGGATCGCGGCCCGCGGTTTCGTCCGGCCTGCGGATCCGAAACTCGTGACCGGACCGGCTGGCGTCCGAGCATTCGACCGATGACGACTGAAAATCAGCCGCAGGGCACCGATCTGACCGATGGCTGCTTCCACTGCGGTCTGCCGATTCCCCGCGCCGCGCATTACCCGGTGACTTTCGAGGGGCGGCCTCGCGAAACCTGCTGCGGCGGTTGCCAGGCGGTCGCGAACGCGATCATCGACAACGGCCTGGGGGGCTACTACCACCACCGCACCGCGCCGGCCGGAAGCCCGGGCGAGCCGCTGATCCCCGATGAACTGCGCGAACTGAAGCTGTTCGACGAGCCCGAGGTGCAGCGGCAGTTCGTGATCGACGAGACCGACCGGGCTTCCGGCAAGGTGTTGCGCGAGGCCTCGCTGATCCTCGAGGGTATCACCTGCGCGGCCTGTGTCTGGCTGAACGAGCGCCATGTCCGGGCCATCCCGGGGGTGGCCGAGTTCGCGGTCAACTACTCGACCCACCGGGCCCGGGTGCGCTGGGATCCCGAGCGTTTGGTGTTGTCCGATATCCTGCAGGCGATCCGCGCGATCGGCTACCGTGCCCATCCCTATGATCCCGGGACGCGCGACCAGGCCTTTCGGCGGGAGCGGCATCTGGCGCTGCGTCGGCTCGCGGTCGCCGGTCTCGGGATGATGCAGGTGATGATGCTGGCGGTCGCGCTCTGGCTGGGTGCCGGCGACGAGACCCATGCCGACCTGCTGCAGTTCATGCGCTGGATTGCGGCCGGGTTGACGACACCGGTGGTGTTCTACTCGGCGCTGCCGTTCTTCCAGAGCGCCTGGCGCGACCTTCGCCAGCGCCAGCTCGGGATGGACGTGCCGGTCAGCCTGGCGATTGCGAGCACCTATGCGGCGAGCGTCTACTCCGTCGCGCTGGGCACCGGCGAGCACGTCTATTTCGAGTCGGTGGCGATGTTCGTGTTCTTCCTGTTGACCAGCCGCTACCTGGAGCTGATGGCGCGGCAGCGCTCGAGCCAGGCGATCGACCGCCTCGACCGGCTGATTCCCGCGCTGGCCGTGCGGGTCGACGCCAGTGGTCGCGACGAGCAGGTTCCGGTAACGCAACTGGTGCCCGGGGACCGGGTGCGTGTGCGGCCCGGCGAACCGCTTCCGGCGGACGGCGTGGTCGATGAAGGTGAATCGACGGTGAATCAGGCGCTGCTGACCGGTGAGCCGGAGCCCTGCCTGCGCCGCACCGGGGATGCGGTCACCGGCGGCACGGTGAACGTGGACAGCCCGCTGGTGGTGCGGATCACCCGGGTTGGTGCCGAGACCACGCTGGCGGCGATCCAGCGCCTGCTCGACCGGGCCCAGACCGAGAAGCCGCGGCTCGCGCGGATGGCGGAGAAGGGTACTGGGCACTTCGTTGCGGCGGTGTTGATCCTGACCGCGCTGGTCGGGCTGACCTGGTATGTCTGGATCGCCCCCGACCGGGCCTTCTGGGTGGTGGTCGCAATGCTGGTCGCGACCTGCCCCTGTGCGCTGGCTTTGGCGACCCCGGTTGCGATCACGACGACCACCGGCGTCCTGTCGCGGATGGGGCTGCTGTTGACCCGCGGGCAGGCGGTCGAAGATCTGGCGCGTGCCCGGGTGTTCTGTTTCGACAAGACCGGCACGCTGACGATTGGCCGTCCGGAGTGGATCGGAACCCAGGTGCTGGCCCCGGGCTGGAACGAGCAATCCCTGCTGTCGGCCGCGGCTGCGCTGGAGCGCCACTCGGAGCACCCGTTGGCGAGAGCCCTGGTCCGCGCCGCCGGTGACCGGGAATTGCCACGTGTTCAGGATCTGCGCAACTCGCCGGGCCGCGGACTGGCGGGATGCCTCGACGCACAGGAGATCCGGATCGGGACGCCCGAGTTCGTGGGCCTGGAGCGGGTGCCGGACGATGTCCGACCGCCGCCCGCGCACGGTCATGCAACGGCGGTCTGGATCGCCCGTGGCGGTCAGGTGCTGGGCGTGTTCTGGTTCGCCGACCCTCCGCGCCAGCAGATGGAGCAGACGGTGACGGACCTGCGGGAGCTGGGCCTCGAGGTGGTGCTGCTGTCGGGGGATCGCCCCGAAGCGGCCGCCGCGTTCGCCGCTCGGGCGGGTATCGATGAGGCTCATGGCGGCATGACGCCCGAGGACAAGGTCGCCTACGTGCGCGCACGCCAGTCCCGCGGTGAGATAGTGGTGATGGCCGGGGAGGGGATCAACGATGCGCCGGTGCTGGCCGGTGCGGATGTCTCGCTCGCGATGGGCAGCGGAACCCGGATCGCGCAGACTCAGTCGGACCTGGTGCTGATGTCCGACCGGCTGGAGGCGATTCCGGCGGCGGTGCGTCAGGCACGCCGCACATTGCGCATTGTGCGCCAGAACATTGTCTGGGCGGTGGGTTACAATGCGTTGGCGCTGCCGGTGGCAGCCACGGGACTTCTGACGCCGTGGCTCGCCGCACTGGGTATGTCGCTGAGTTCGCTGCTGGTGGTCGGCAATGCGCTGCGGCTGCGCCAAGAGGACCGGAATCTGCCGGCAAGACTCAGCGGGCAGCCGGCGCTGCACGCCGCGGTGGTCCGCCCGGCCCGCGACGGCTGATCCTGGCCATCGCCCGCGGGGACACGCTAGACTGTCGGGATGGAAGTCCTGTATCTGCTGATTCCGCTGGCGATGATCTTCGTGGTCATCGTCGGTGTCGCGTTGTTCTGGGCGATTCGGTCGGGCCAGTACGAGGACATGGAAGGTCCGGCGTATCGCATCCTGATGGACGACGATGATCCCCTGATTCCAGGCAATGAGTCCCGCGCCGATCCGACGAAACCCGATCCCGACGGGAATGCCGGCGATCGCGATCGCTGATCCGTATGCCGCGGCGTGCACGCAGCGGCTCCTTGCTTCCGGCCGCCCATCCGCATACCCTTTCGGCCCAAGCTTCAGCCGAGATTCCCCGCGATGCGCGACTGGTTCACGTTTGATAACCTGCCCCTGACCCTCATCATCCTCCTGATCATCGTATCCTGGCTGAGCTTTTTCTCGGTGATCCTGTTCGGCGGCTAGTCTGCCCTATTGTCGGGTTCCTTTCCTGGCGTATCCAATGCGGGGGGGGCGCCCCGCCCCAGGATCTGGCCCAGGAGGCGCCTGGAGCGATCTGCGATGAACCCCTTCGAGAGCGTCCGCTCGCCCAGCAGCAGCCGGTGGCGCAGCGGCTCGTCCTGGTAGACCAGTTGTGCCGGTGACGGGTCGAAGGCTCGGCCGAGGCTGATCCGCAGGATCCGGCCGAGGTTGATGCCCCGGCCGTCGTCGAGCAGGACGAGGTGCGGCGCGAGGCCGCGCGCGGGGTCCGGACGCGGGAAATCGAGCACGTCCAGCAGGATGTGGCCGCGCCCGGTTTGGCGAACCGCCATGTGGGTGTCGGACGCCTCGAGTTCGACCAGGTAGACGGTCTGCCCCACCGCGGCGCGCAGGCGTTCGACTTGCCGCGCATAGGCCGTTGACGGCCAGAGCTCCCCCGGACGGTGGATCCCCGGATCGTGCATCAGCGGCGCACTGTTTTCCTGCCCGGGCGATCCGGCGGCCTGGGGGCGCATCGCCGGATCCGGGGTGCGCGGACCAGGAGTTGTGTCGACTCGGTGATCCCGTCGTCCTTCGTTTCCCGGCCATGGCTGAAACGCAGCGCAGGTTGCTCGATATGCGGGGGCACCCGCAGCGTACGCAACACCAGCTGCCATTCGAACATCCCGGAACGGCACGCAGAACGGGCAGACGCGCCCACGTCATCGACCGCGGGCAGCATCTCGGTGCCGGTCACGCGCGTGACCGGGATGCCGACGTTGTGCTGCTGGAAACGGGTTGTGTGCATGCCCCTAGGATACCAGCAGCAGATGTTGCCCCGGATCTGCCCGCCGCTCCACGGTACCGCCGGCGGGTCGCCGCCGATCCGCTTTCGGTATCGCGGGTGCCCCGCCGGGACCACCGGGGTTGTGATCCCCGGGCGGGTGACCGAACCTGCGCATCGGTGTCGCGATGGACGCAGTGCTGAGGATGCTGTCCGGATGAATCCGTTCGACCTTCGATGGCTCTGGCAGGCGGTTCGCGGGCGCAGCCTGACGCTTGCGATCGTATTCCTGCTGGCGCTGCTGGGGATATCCGCGCCCGACCTGCTGCGCCCGATTCTGGATCCCCTCGACCTGCCCGGGTGGTCCGCATGGATCGTGTCGGCCATCGCCCTCTGGGTGCTGGTCCGCCTCGAGCCGGTCGCTATTCCCTCCGACCGGGTCCGGCGGCGGCTGGCGCTGGCCGTGGTTCTCGGTGCGCTTACCATGTTTTGGCTGTCGCGCGGGGACGACGAACACGCCTCGATGTGGTCCGACCCGATACCGGTGGCGTCGCTTGGCGCGAGCTGCGTGCCCCTGCAGGGAATGCCGCTTCGGGCCGCGGCATGAATCCTGGCCAGTGCCGTGGCCTGCGGTTTCGTCGGCTGTCGGCCCGGGATCCCCCTATGCCGCCAGCGCCTCACGCAGGGAACGGAACGCTCGGCTTTCGATCTGGCGAATGCGCTCGGCGGACACGCCGTATTCGGCCGCGAGTTCGTGCAGCGTGGCCTTCGGTTCGCTCAGGTAGCGCCGCACCAGGATGTCACGTGTGCGTGCATCCAGCGCATCCAGCGACTCGCGGAGGCGGTACTGGAAATGGCGATTCCAGTCGGCATCTTCCGCGACCTGGGCCGGATCGTGCTCCGGGCTGCCTGCCAGGTGCTCGGCCGGTACCAGGTGTTCCCGGTCTTCGTCGTCCTCCGGGGCAGGGTCGAAGCTGGTATCCCGGCTCGACAGCCGGCTCTCCATCTCCAGCACGTCGCTTTCGGACACCCCAAGATCCCGGGCGACCGCGGTGACCTCGTCCGCATTCAGCCAGCCCAGGCGCCGCTTGGCCTGGCGGAGGTTGAAGAACAGCTTGCGCTGGGCCTTGGTCGTGGCTACTTTCACGATCCGCCAGTTGCGCAGGATGAATTCATGGATCTCGGCGCGAATCCAGTGGACCGCGAACGAGACCAGCCGCACGCCCTGCTCGGGATCGAAACGGCGCACCGCCTTCATCAAGCCCACGTTGCCTTCCTGAATCAGGTCGCCCAGCGGCAGGCCGTAGCCCAGGTAGCCGCGGGCCACGTGGACGACGAAACGCAGGTTGTGCAGGATCAGCTGGCGTGCCGCGTCCAGATCCTGCCGGTCGCGCAGGGCGCGTGCCAGGCGCTGCTCCTCCTCCGCGTCGAGGACCTCGATCTGGCTCACGGCCGCGATGTAGTGATCCAGGTTGCCTACCGGGACCGGCATGTCCACGGGCTTGCGCACCAGTGCTTGGCTCATGTAGGTCTCCCCCCAAAGAGTAATTCGGCTGATTCTAGCAGTCTGCCCATTAGAGTGCTAAGTGCGGGTGCGGTTCCCGGAAGGCGGCTGGGGGTCCGCGGGTCGACGAAGGCGTGGTCAGCGGCGGTCGCGCCGGGCAAGGGGGGTTCGCGCAGGCCCTCAGTCGCGCAGTGCCGCACCGCTGCCGAGTCTTGCGCCCAGCCAGCCCAGCAGTACGCCCGACGTGGCCAGCAGCAAGGCCAGTTGCAGCCGCGGTCCGACGAACACCAGCGGCAGTCCGAACACGGCGGCGGCTTCCTCGACCGGGAGCCGGGTCAGCCCCACGCCGATCCATAACAGCCCATAGCTGACGAGACCGCCTCCCAGGCCGATCATCAGACCGCCATACAGCGATGGTCGGCGCAGGAACCGGTCAGTGGCCCCGGTGATGCGGGAGATCGAGATCTCCTCGCGCCGCTCCCGCAGCTCGGCGGCGGATGCCACGGCGAGGATCAACGTGATCCCGAGAGCGAGCAGTCCGGCAATCACCATCAGGATGCGCAAACCGGCTCCATGCAGGGCGTCCAGCTGCCGCACCCATTCGTGATCGCTGATCAGTGTCGCGCGGGGCAGCAGGTCCGTGAGCCGGGATTCCAGCGCCTGCACCGCCTCCGGGGTGTGCTGCAGCGGCACCACCTCGACGATCGCCGGCAGCGGGTTTTCGTCCAGCCAGTCGAGCAGCGCCGGGTCAGGAAGGCTCGCGCGGTACGCGTCGAGGGCTTGGTCGGCCCCGGTGGCGTCGACCCGGGCGATCCCGTCGAGCGCGCCCACCCGCTCGACGGTGGCCGCCAGCTCTTCTGCGGTGATGTCGTCGAGATATAGCGCGATCCGGGGTTCATGGTCGATATCGGACGACAGGGCCCGCGCGTTCTCCAGCAGCAACCACAGGTAAGCGGGCAACGCCAGGATGAAGCCGAGCACCGCGATCATGATCAGCGTCTGGCCCGGCGCGGCCAGCCTGCGCCGGAACGATCGCACCGCCGCGTCCGCGTGGTTGTGCAGCCAGGCCTCGAGACAGCCCGCGCGTTCGCTGCCGTCCTTCTTCACGCCGGACTCTCGGACCGTGGGCCGTGGCGGGCCTCGAGGCGTCCGTGCTCGAGGTGCAGCATCGGCTTGCGCAGGGCCGAGATCAGTTCGAGGTTGTGGCTCGCGATCAGTGCGGTCACTCCGACCCGGTTGAAGTCCAGGAACAGCTGCATGATCTCGCGCGATAGCGCCGGATCCAGGTTGCCGGTGGGTTCGTCCGCCAGTAGCAGCGCCGGCCGGTGCACGATGGCCCGGGCAATGCCCACCCGCTGCTGCTCCCCTGCGGACAACGTCTGCGGCGCTGCGCTTTCCTTGTGCAGCAGCCCGACCTTGTCCAGAGCGGCGCGGACCCGCTTGCGGGCCTCGGCGCGGCGGTAGCCGAGGATCTCCAGCGGCAGCGCGACGTTCGCGTGTACCGGGCGGTCGAACAGCAGCCTATGGTCCTGGAATACCAGGCCGATGCCGCGCCGGAACTGCGGCTCACGGCTCCTGGGCAGGGTCGCCAGATCCTGGTCGTTGACCAGGATCCGGCCGCGGGTCGGCCGTTCCAGCCTCGCGATCAGCCGCAGCAGTGTGCTCTTGCCGGCTCCCGACGGGCCAGTGACGAAGGCGAGCGCACCCGCGTCCACGCGCAGGCTTACGTTGTGCAGCGCCTCCGCGCCCCCGTCGAAACGCTTGGTCACACGCTGCAGCCGAATCATGGACACGGTGCTCGGGACTCAGTCGTCGCCGCGGTTCAGCAGCGCCCGGACGAATGCACGTGCGTCGAAAAGCTGGAGATCCTCGGCCTTCTCGCCGACACCGATGAAGCGGACCGGGATCCCCATTTGTTCGGCCAGCGCGAACAGCACACCGCCTTTCGCGGTGCCGTCGAGCTTGGTGACCACGAGCCCGGTGACGCCCAGCGCCTCGTGGAACTGGCGCACCTGGTTGATCGCGTTCTGGCCGGTGCCGCCGTCGACGACCATCAGCACCTCGTTCGGCGCGTCCGGGTCGAGCCGGCCCATCACCCGGCGCACCTTGCGGATTTCGTCCATCAGGTTGTGCTGGGTGTGCAGGCGCCCGGCGGTGTCGGCGATCATCACCTCGATGCGGCGGGACTGGGCGGCCTGCAGCGCGTCGAAGACGACCGACGCGGAATCGGCCCCGGTGCCCTGCGCGATCACTGGCACCCGGTTGCGCTCGCCCCAGGTCTGCAGTTGTTCCACCGCAGCCGCGCGGAAGGTGTCGCCGGCGGCCAGCAGCACGGAAAAGCCGTCGGCCTGCAGGTGATGGGCCAGCTTGCCGATGGTCGTGGTCTTGCCGGCGCCGTTGATGCCGACGACCAGGATCGAGAACGGCTTCCCCGGGGGGGGCTCGATGCGCAGCGGTTTCTGGACCGGCTCCAGAATCTCGGTCATCGCCTGTTCCAGCGCCTGCAGCAGCGCATCGCCGTCCTTGAGTTCGCCGCGCTTCACTGCGCGCGTGATCCGGTCCATGATGCGCTGGGTCGCGTCGACGCCGACGTCCGCGAGCAGCAGCCGCTCCTCGAGTTCCTCGAACAGGCTGTCGTCGATCTTGCGGCGGAACAGTTCGCCGATATCGGTGTTCAGGACCCGGCCGGTCTTCGCGAGACCCTTGCGCAGGCGATCGAACAGGCCGGCGCGGCTCGGGGCGTCCGCCGGTGGGGCAGGGTCTTTTTTTCGGAAACCGAACATCGTGTCCGTGGTCAAGGGCTAAGGTTCGGCAATGCTATCACGAGGTTCACGCATGATGAGACGGCTATTCGAGGCACTGTCCGGTGCCCTGCTGGTATTTGCGCTCGTTCCAGGTGCTACGGCCGCGCAGGTGGTCGAACACCGGCTGGAAAACGGTCTGACCGTGCTGGTTCAGCAGGACTCGCGGGCCCCGGTGGTGACCCACCAGGTATGGTACCGGGTCGGGTCGATGGACGAGCACAGCGGCATCACCGGCATCTCCCACATGCTCGAGCACATGATGTTCAAGGGCAGCGAACAGTATCCGCCCGGCGAGTTCTCGCGCATCGTGTCACGGCTGGGGGGGCAGGAGAACGCGTTCACCGGGCGCGATTACACCGGCTATTTCCAGGTGCTCGGGAACGAACACTGGGACAAGGTGATGGCGATGGAGGCCGAGCGCATGCGTGCATTGCAGCTCGCCGAGGAGGAATTCCGGCCCGAGCGGCGCGTCGTGATCGAGGAACGCCGGCTCAGGACCGAGGACCGCCCGAACTCGCTGCTCCACGAGCAGTTCATGGCGACCGCGTTTTTCAATCATCCCTACGGTCACCCGATCATCGGCTGGATGACCGATATCGACGCGTATACGCTCGACGATCTGCAGGCGTGGTACGACTCGTGGTACGCGCCGAACAACGCGGTCGTGGTCGTCGTCGGCGATGTCGATCCCGACGCGGTGATCGCCGCGGCCGAGCGCCATTTCGGCGACATTCCGGCGCGCGAACTGCCGGCGCGCAAGCCCCGGATCGAGACCCCGCAGCGGGGCGAGCGCCGGGTCACGTTACAGGCGCCGGCGGAACTGCCCTACCTGCTGATGGGTTGGAAGACGCCGGTGCTGAAGACGCTCGACGACCCCGCCGACGCCTACGCGCTGATCGTCGCCGCCGGCGTGCTCGACTCCGGCGACGCGTCGCGCTTTGCGCGCGGGCTGGTGCGCGGCCGGGAAATCGCCAGCAGCACTTCGGCGCGCTACAGCCCGTTCAGCCGGCTGAATTCGCTGTTCACCGTCGCGGCCGTGCCGGCCGGGGGGACCGACATCGACGCCCTCGAGGCGGCGCTGCTGGCTGAAATCGAGCGGTTGAAGGAAGATCCGATCGAGGATTCCGAACTGCAGCGCGTGCAGGCGCGGGTGATTGCCTCGGAGATCTTCCAGAAGGACTCGATCCGGGCACAGGCATTCGAGTTGGGGATGCTGCAGACCGTCGGGCTGGGCTGGCAGGTCGCCGAGGAATACGTCGACCGTATCCGGGCGGTCACCGCCGAGGACGTGCAGCGCGTCGCGCGCGAGTATCTGGCCCCGGAGCGTCGCACCGTCGGCGTGCTGGACCCGCTGCCGATCGGGGGTGAGGCATGAGCCGCCGTACATGGATCGCCGCGCCCGCTACGGGGCGCCGCCTGCGATGGCCGGGTCTCGGCCTGTTCGCTGCCCTCGCGCTGTGGTTCGCCCCCGCGCTTCAGGGGGTCGAGATCGAGCGTTGGGACGCCGCCGGCGGGATGCGCGTGCTCTACGCGCCCGCCGCCGGCCTGCCGATGGTCGACGTCCGGCTGACCTTCGACGCCGGCGCTGCGCGGGACGGAGACCGCCACGGGCTTGCCCGCCTGACCAACGAGGCGCTGACCTACGGAACGGAGGCGATGGATGCCGACGCGCTGGCCGAGCGCTTCGAGTCGGTCGGTGCCCGCTTCAGCACCAGCGCGGCTCGGGACATGGGCATCGTGACCCTGCGCACGCTGACCGAGCCGGACTGGATGGCCGAGGCGATCGATACCCTGACCGAACTGCTGGCGGCACCCGCGTTCCCGGAGGACGATCTGGCGCGCGGGCGCAGGCAGCTGCTGCAGGCGCTGCAGCGCGAGCGCCAGGAGCCGGGATCGGTGGCCAGCCGCCGTTTCTACCAGCTGATGTACCCCGGCCACCCGTACGCCAACCCGACGCTCGGCGACGAGGCCACGTTGCCGACGCTGACCCGCGACGAAGTCGACGCCTTCTTCCGCGAGTACTACACCGCCGGCAACGCGGTGCTGGCGCTGACCGGGGCGATCAGCCGCGACGAGGCCGAGGCGCTGGCCGACCGCATCGCCGCGGCGCTGCCGCAGGGCGAGCGCGCGCCGGAACTGCCCCCGGTTCCGCAGCTCGAGGGTCCGGTGACCGAGCGTATCGCGTTCCCGTCGGAGCAGGCGCACATCTTCATCGGTGCCCCGGCACTGCGGCGCGACGACCCCGACTACTACGCGCTGACTGTCGCGAACCACGTGCTGGGTGGCGGCGGCTTCACCTCCCGGCTCTTCGACGAGGTCCGTACCCGCCGCGGGCTCGCGTATTCGGTCTACAGCGCCTATCGGCCAATGGCGGCCGAGGGCCCGTTCCTGATCGGAATGCAGACCGGCCGGGACCAGACCGACGAGGCCATTGAGGTGCTGCGCGAGGAGCTGCTGCGCTACCACCGCGATGGGATCACGCCAGACGAGCTCGAGGCCTCCCAGGCCAATATCACCGGCAGTTTCCCGCTGCGGCTGGCATCGAACAGCGACATCGTGCAGAACCTGGGCATGCTCGGGTTCTACGACCTGCCGCTGGACTACCTGAGCGGCCACAATGAGCGCATCGACGCGGTGACGGTGGAGGATGTGCATCAGGCGCTGCAGCGCCGCCTGCGCCCGGACGCGCTGGTCACGGTCGTGGTCGGCGGCGAGGACTGAAGTCCCGGTGCGCGATCCGCGTTGCGGAACCGGCCGGTGAGCCGCAGGGCTCGGGGGGCTGCGCCGGCCGGTCGCCCGGCCCGTCGTGCGGATCATCGGCGGCGCCTGGCGCCGGCGTTGGCTGCCGGTGGCCCCGGTTCCGCGTGCCGTCCGGGTTGCGGCCCAGCGCCGACGCGCAGCGCGAGACCCTGTTCAACTGGCTGCAGCCGGAGATTCCCGGCGCCGCGGTGCTGGACCTGTTCGCCGGCACCGGGGCGCTGGGGCTCGAGGCTGCGTCGCGCGGCGCCCGATTCGTGCTGCTGGTCGAGCGGAATCCGGTCGCGCTGCGCCAGTTGCGTGACAGCGTGGCGCTGCTCGCTGCCGATCAGGTGGGCGTGCATCCGGGCGATGCCCAACGGCTGCTGGAGCAGGGCTGCCAGGCGGCCGGCGGAACGCCGTTCGACCTCGTGTTCCTGGACCCGCCGTTCGGCGCGGGCCGGGTGGGCCCGGCATTGCGGGCGTTGCGGGAGGGCGGCTGGCTGGCACCGCGGGCGCTGGTGTATGTGGAACAGGAGGCGGCACTGCCTGCCCCGGAAGGCTGGGAGGTCCTGCGCGAACGCGTGAGCGGCCAGGCCCGGGGGCTGCTGTTGCGGGTGCCAGGGGGCTGATCCGCGCAACCCCGGAACGCGCCAGCCGGGATGGTCTTGGCGCGGCCAGGTTCCCGTTCCGACTGTCTTGACCCCTCCCGGGGGCTGGGTCTAGGGTAGTGCGAAACCGATCCGACGCACGCTCCCCTGCCAGGGCCGGCACGAGCGTCCGCCCACCGGGCATGGGACCACAGCCGAAGTTCTCACCCCGCCGTCTTTCCGGCGCGTGTCCAAGGAGACTCTCTTGAGCCAGTCGAGTCCGGAGCCCCGTTGTTTCCGACCGCGTGTCGCCGGCGTCTACGCCGTTCTGCTGCTGGCGCTGGCGGCCATGCCCACGGTGGGGGCAGCTGGCGGCGCGGCCCCGGAGATCGGCAGTTCGGCCGAACTGGCGCGGGCCGGCTATTACCAGCTGCGCTGGGTGCTGGACGAAGCCGAGGTCGCCCGCTACCGGGTGGAAGAGGACACCGATCCCGCTTTCTCGGAGCCGGTCGCGTTGTATGAGGGCGCCGACCGCGCGACCGTGGTCAGCGGCCGCAGCGACGGCATTTTCCATTACCGCGCGCGCGCGACGCTCGCCGACGGCAGCGAGTCCGCCTGGAGCGAAACGTTGACGGTGGAAGTCGCGCACCACCCCCGCGCGCAGGCCTTCGGGATCTTCACCGTCGGCGGCCTGGTGTTCCTCGCGACCGCGGGCCTGATCGTCGCCGGAACGCGCGCCGAACGGCGCAGGGAACGGCAGCGGTGATCCCGGTGCCAGGAGTCCCGTCGATGCGTGTGCCGGTCCACGGCTCCGGAGGGACGTGATGAGGGTCCAGGAAACCGCCATCCTCGATCCCGGCCAGGCCTGGTTGCTGATCGCGCTGTTCACCGCGCTCTACGTCGGCCTGGGCTGGTATTTCGGCCGGCGCGACAAGGAGCTCGACCAGTTCGTGCTCGCGGGGCGCAAGGTTGGGCTCGCGGTCGGCACCGCGACCGCGATGGCGACCTGGGTGACCAGCAACACCACGATGATGGCGCCGCAGCTCGCGTACCAGATGGGCATCTGGGGCATGATCGGCTATTCGCTCGGGTCGGTCGGCCTGCTGCTGTTCGCGCCGCTGGCCCGGCGCATCCGCACGCTGATGCCCCACGGCTACACCAGCGGCGACTTCGTGCGCCTGCGCTACGGGCACCTCGCCTGGCGCATCTTCCTGGCCATCTCGCTGTTCTACAGCCTCGGCTGGCTGGTCAGTCTGGGCATGGCCGGCGGCGTGCTGACGCACGCGCTTTCCGGCATTCCCTACTGGCAGGGAATGACGGTGATCCTCGCCGCCTGCGTGGCCTACACGCTGATCGGCGGGTTCCGGGCGGTCATCGGCACCGACTTCATCCAGTCGATTCTGATCCTGGTCGGGCTGGTCGTGCTGGCATGGCTGGTGATCGGCGGGATCGGTTTCGATGAGATCCACTTCAGTCTGGAACTCGAGCGCCCCGAGCTGCTGGCTTTGCTGATGCCGGCGGCGATCATGTTCCTGTTCAACAACCTGTTGTTCGGGATCGGCGAGATCTTCCACTCGAATGTCTGGTGGACCCGCGCCTACTCGTTCCGGGAAGGCGTCGGCATGTGGGCCTACCTGCTCGCGGGGCTGTTCTGGGCGCCGATTCCGATCGTCGCCGGGTTCATTGCGCTGGCGGGGCCGGCGCTCGGGGCGAACATCCCGGCCGCGGACATGGTCGGGCCGATCGTCGCCTCGGAACTGCTCGGCGTCGCGGGTGCGGTGATCGTGCTGGTGATGGTGTTCGCGGCGCTCGCGTCCAGCCTCGACTCGCTGCTCGCGGCAACCGCGATGCTCGTCGTCCGGGACATCTACCATCGGCATTTCCGCCCGATGGCGTCGGCGGCGCACCTGCGCAGCGCGACCAAGGTCACGATCCTGCTGCTCGGCGTGCTCGCCTGGCTGCTCTGCCTGCCGCGGATCACCACGCTCGCCGAACTGCTGCACTTCACCGGGGCCTTCGTGGCCAGCACCATCTGGCCGATCGCAGCCGGGCTGTACTGGCGGCGGACGAACCGTCTCGGGGCTTCCGCGGCGATGGTGCTCGGGAGCGCGGCCGGAATCACCGCCTACTTCCAGGTCGGCTTCTATGTCGGGGCATTGGTGGGGGCTGCGGTATCGATGGTGATCGTGCTGTTGACCACCTGGCTCCGACCCCAGGACTTCGACTGGGAGCGGCTCCGCGAGCCGCCCCCGGACAACGGACGGGGAAACTGACATGGCCTCTGAAGCGTTTCTCGCTTTGCTGGTGACCGCCGCCACCGTGATCACCACGCTGTCGATCCTAGTGCTCCTCGGTCTGCTCGTCCGCGACTGGATCAAGGGGACGCTCTGGTAAGCCCGGCCGCGCGGAGGTATGCCGGCACCACGCTTCCACTTGACTAAAATCAAGGACGACCGGCAAGCGCCAGGTCACCCTCGGACCAGCGGTGGACGATAGGTGGCATATGGTTTCTGGCAAGCGCAGCTCCGTTTTCGGTGCCTGGCACGAGGGATCGCGTTCCCCTGCGCAGGAGGGCGGCTGGCAATCCCTGTCCCGGCGGTCCGCCCCAGCGCGCGCGCTGATCGTCGACGATCACCCGCTGTTCCGCAGGGGCGCCCGGGATCTGATGGAGGCTAGCGGATCATTCCAGGTCGTCGGCGAGGCGGGTTCTGGCAGCGAGGGTCTCGACCTGGCGCTGGAGCTCGGGCCGGACCTGGTGGTGCTGGACTTGAGGCTGCCGGACCTGGACGGGCCGGCGGCACTGATCCGCATGCGCGAGGCCGGCGTGCAGGCGCGGGTCGCGATCGTCACCGTGTCCGACGACCCGGAGGATCTGACCACTGCGCTGCGGGCGGGTGCCGACGGCTACCTTCTGAAGAGCACCGCACCGGATTGCCTGTTGGCGCAACTGCGCCGGATCGCGGCCGGGCACACGGTGCTGGGCGACGGACTGGGCGAATCGCTGGCGCAGGCGATCCGTACGGACCGCCGCTGCGAGGCGCTGGACCGGGTAGGACTGACAGACCGCGAACGGGAGATTCTCGAGCAGATTGCGCTTGGTCTGAGCAACAAGGAGATCGCGCGCCAGCTCGGAATCGCCGATTCAACCGTGAAGGTGCACGTGAAACACCTGCTGAAGAAGCTGAGCCTGAACTCCCGTGTAGAGGCCGCGCTGTGGTGCATTCAGCAGGGCCGCCATCGCGATTCGGCCGCCGCACGTTCCGGGACCGGCGTCCCGCAGCGGGCGAAGCCCGTAGAACCGCCGCGGGTCCCGATGGCGGAACACCAGGATCGGCGCCAGGGGTAGTAGCGTGAAAATCCAGCCACGGAAGGACGCGGACAACACGGAAAGTGACAGGTATTCAACGTCCTGTTTTAATTCCGTATGCTTCCGTGGCCCGTTTTCATCCTTCGGGGTGCGTCGGGGCGGAGGGCCATGGGAGTTGGCGTGAAAGCACGCAATGTTCACGCCCCGGTGACCCGGAGCCCTCGTTTCTGATCGAAGGTGGCCACCCGCGCCATGACCCCGTTAGCAGCGAGACCAGGGCCAGGATCACGGTCATCCGCGTCACCGGGAAGCCGGCGGAGATTCGTAGGGCCGAAATGACGATGTGTAGCCGGTCCAACACGTCGGGAACCAGCGCGGCGCGCCGCAGGTGCGCGACCCAGTGGCCGTGTGCCGCCGGCAGCGGGGGTAGTCCGAGGCTCGCGGTCACAAGCCGCCATTGCCCGGCCCGTTGGAAGCGCGCGGCGAGCAATGTGAACGCGAGGACTGGTGGGATTCGCAGCCACGTCACCCGGTGCCCGCTTTGTAATGTCGCGCTCGAGCCGTCATTGTGCACATCATCACGTCTAGCGGACACGGAGAATGACCAGGACCTGGCCCATTGCGCTGGGCATCTACGTCTTGATGCTGCCGGTCACCGCGATGGTGCCCCTGCTGTATCCGTTGACCGAGGGTCGCTACCCCGGACTGTCGGACCTAGAGCGGCACCTGTTCATGTCCGCGCATATGGCGGGGGCGCTGCTGTTCGCGGTCGTCGCGGGTCTGCTGTCCGACCGGCTCGGCGTGCGCAAGCGGCTGATCGTGCCGGCGCTGTTCGTGAACGGCGGCGTGCTGCTGCTGATGGCGTGGCCCTGGCCCTACGGGATGCAGCTCCTGCTGCGGTTCATCGAGGGCTGTGCCCACATTACCGTGTTGAGCCTGGCGATGACGCTGGCGGCCGACCGGGCCCCGCGCGGCCGCGAGGGCGGTGCGATGGGGCTGGTCGGCGGGGCGCTGAGCCTGGGCGTGGCCAGCGGGGCGGTGCTCGGCGGGTATGTCGGTGCCGAGACGCCGGAAGCGGTCTTCTTCTTGGGCGGGGGGCTGATGCTCGCGGCCGGGCTGGCCGGCGTGTGGATCCTGCGCGATGCGCCGTTGCGGCAGGCCCCGCAGCGCCTGGGGCAGATGCTGCGGCTGGCACTGCAACGGCGCGCGCTCTTGGTGCCCTATGCGTTCACGTTCGTCGATCGCCTGACGGTCGGCTTCATCATCTCCACCGTATCGCTGTATTTCGCCACCGTTCTCGGGTTCGACCCGACGCGCATCGGGTTGTCGATGGCCGCGTTCCTGCTGCCGTTCGCGCTGCTGACCTATCCCGCAGGGTTGCTGTGCCAGCGTCGGGATCCGGTGGTGCTGATGGCAGTGGGCAGTCTGCTCTACGGCCTGTTCCTGGCCGGGTTGGGGTTCGCGTCCGCACAGGCCGTGGTGCTGGTGATGGCGCTGGGGGGCGTGGTGGCCGCGATGATGTTCGCGCCGTCGCTGGTGTTGGTCACCCGCCTGGCCGATCCCGCACAGCGGGCGACCGCGATGGGCGGGTTCCATCTCGCCGGCTCGCTCGGCTTCATGCTGGGGCCGCTGGTGGGAGTGGCGGCCGTCGCGCTGCTGCGTGCACTGGGACACGAGCCCTGGCCCGGAGTCTTCCTGCTGGTCGGCGCACTGGAGGCGTTGTGCGTGCTGGTCTGCATGCCCTGGCTGCTGCGTCTGCATCGCGCGGGGGTGGTGGCCCCGGCATCGGGCCGGACGCAGGCCGGCTGATGCCGGGAACCCGGTGCGCGATGCGATGGCCCGGGGGCGGGCGATGAACCGCCCGGAGCGCCCCGTGACCGGAGAGCTGCCGTCGACGCCGCGTCTGCGGCGTGAGTACCGTACCATCGAGAGCATGCTGCGGATCTGGTGTGCCGACCGTCATGGCGCGGTTGGCCGCACCAGTGGCCTGTGTGCCGAGTGCATGGAACTGCTCGCCTATGCGGGGCAGCGGCTGGTCAAGTGCCCGTATGGCGAGGAGAAGCCGACGTGTGCGAAATGCCCGGTGCACTGCTACAAGCGCGCGCAGCGGGAGCAGGTGCGGCAGGTTATGCGCTACGCGGGCCCGCGGATGCTGTGGCGCCACCCCTGGCAGGCACTGCTGCACATGCTGGACAAATTCCGGCGCGTCGAACACCCGCTGACCCGGCGCCGCCGCAAGCACCGCGCCGACGGTTGACCGGCCGCTGTCGGCTCAGGAAGCGGGCTTGCTCTCGTTGTCCCCGGCGGGTGCGGGTTCCGTCTCGGGCTCCGCTTCCGGATCGATGGTCTGGCCCGGGCGCAGTTCCTGTCCGTCGACGACGCGCCGGTCCTCGCCCGCCAGCTTCAGGATCGTCTCGCGGTCGCGGCGGTCCTGGATCGCGTCGAAGAAGGAATACTCGCCGTTGGTCACCGCGCGCGACGTCTCGTCCAGCTCGTTGGCGAGTTCCTGGACGCTCCGGATCACCCGGATCAGGCGTTCGCCGGACTTGGAGAGCGAGAAGGTGTTGTTGCGTTTGGCTTCCTTGATGCTCTCGTTGAGCTCGCGGATGGTCTCCTGCAAGGTGCGGTTCTCGTCGTGCATGCCGGCCGCGGCATCCTCGAGCTGCCGGATCCTGGCCTCCAGCCGCTGGATCTCGGCGTCTTTCGTGGCCCGCAGTTCGTCGAGCTTCTGCTGGGCCTCGGCCGCCTGCCGTTCGCGGAGCCCTTTCTGCTCGCTGCGCAGCGCCGCCGCGGCCTGGGCATATTCGCCCTTCAGCGTCTGCAGGTTCGCCTGCTGCTCGTCACGCAGGGCCTCTAGCGCGCGTCCATGTTCGTCGCGGAGAATTTGCATGTTCCGTTCCATCTCGGCCCGGGCCTGCCGGGTTTCGGCGGCATGTTGCTCGTTCAGTTCGTGGACCGTGGTTTCGTGCTGCTCGCGCAACTGCGCGAGCTGCCTCTCATAGTCGCTGCGCAGTTCCTTCACGTTGGCGATGTTCGCGTCGTTCAGCTGCTGCACGAGGCCATCGTGCTCCTCGGTGATACGCTGGATCTCGGTGCTGTGTTCGGACCTGAGCGTGTCGATCTCGCGGGCGTGTTCGGTCTTCAGCCGGTCCCGTTCCTCGCTGTGGCTTTCGCGCAGCCGGTGGAGGGTCTCCGCGTAGTCGGCCTCCAGATCGGCTACGGTCCGGGAATGGGCGTTGTTCGTCGCCTGCAGCGTTTCTTCGGCCCGGCGCGCCTCCAGGCCCCTGCCGAGTGCGAAGCCCAGCACCGCGCCGATCAACGCCAGCAGGATGGAAACGATGACCACCTCGGGGTGGAGCAAGACCGCGAAATCCATGATGTCGACCTCGGTTGAATGATGGCAGAGCGGCTGTCGGGCCCGGTGCCGGCAGCGGCCGGCCGGGATTCGAGGGTAACCCTAGCACCGGTCCCCGGAAATTGCTCGCCCCGAAGCTGCAGTCAGCGCAGCTGCGCCAGAAGGCCGAGTGCCATGCGTTCGGCCTGTGCCGCGTAACCGCCGCCGAACAGGTTGAAGTGGTTCAGGATGTGGTAGAGGTTGTAGAGTTCGCGGCGCACGGCATAGCCGGGATCCAGCGGCATCCGCTCGTTGTAGGCCGCGAAGAAGTCTGCCCCGGGGTGTCCGAAAAGTTCCATCATCGCGATGTCCGCCTCGCGGTCACCGTAATAGACGGCCGGGTCGAACAGCGCCGGCGAGCCGTCGGGAAGAAAGCCCCAGTTGCCGCTCCAGAGGTCGCCATGCAGCAGCGACGGCGGTGGATGGTACTCGGGAAAGAAGCCGCCGAGTTCCTGTTCGAGTCGGGCGACGGCGTCGAGCAGCGCCCGACGGGCCCCGTTCTGGCGGGCGAGCCGGCGCTGATGGGCCAGCCGCTCGTCGCGGTAGAATTCGACCCAGTCGCTGCAGGGGCCGTTCGGTTGCGGCGTGCTGCCGATGAAGTTGTCCATGCTCCAGCCGAATTCCGGGGCCGTGATCCGGTGCAGCGCGGCGATCCCCCGGCCGAGCCCTGCGCCATGGGCCGGGCCGCCGAGTTCCAGATGTTCGAGTACCAGGAAGCAGGCACTGCCCTGGGCGACGACGCCCAGGGCACGGGGGATCCGCAGCTCCGCGCAGCGTGCCAGTTCCTTCAGGCCGGCGGCTTCGGCTTCGAACATCGGTCGGAGGCGAAGCTGGTTCCTCTTTACGAAGAAGCGCCGTCCGTCGATGCCCGCGAGGACAAATCCCTGGCTGATCGAACCTCCGCCAGCCCCGCTGCGCCTGGCCGGCTCAAAGGGCTCGCCGGTATCGCTCGCGATCAGGTTGCCGACAACTTCGATCCAGGGTTCCATCGCAGATTTCCGGGCGCCCCGCTGCGGGAGCGCGGTGGGGGAAGAGAACGATCACGGCGACCCGCGGCAGCCCCGCCACGCGGGCGACTGTGCGTAGCCCTGCGCTCACCGCAAAGTCTAGGGGCAGCGTGCGCTGGTGTACCCGGGCGCGTCGCAGAAGTCCCGCGTGGCGGCCAGGGTCGGGCCGGTGATTCCGTGGTCGGCCAGATGACGCTCCCGCGCCAGCGCCAGCTGCTCCCGGGGCGTGACCGGGAACAGCAACGTTTGCAGTGAGGGAGGTGTCATGCCGAGCCGGACCGCGTAGATGATCCGGTACGCGAAGACCCGCTGAATGTAATCCCGTGTCTCGTGGAACGGGATCAGTTCGGCCCAGATATCCGGGTCCATGCGCTCCTGTTCGGGCAGCCAGGACCGCACGCGGTGCGCTCCGGCGTTGTAGGCGGCGGTCGACAGCAGGCTGTGCCCGCCGAAGCTGTCGAGATTGCGTCTCAGGTAGTAGGTGCCGAGGCGTGCATTGTTCGACGGGTTCAGGATGTCGTGGTCGTTGCGGATCCGGACCCCCGCGGCGTCCGCGACGGAGCGGCCGGTGGCGGGCATGACCTGCATGATGCCGAGGGCCCCCGCGCCGGAGCGCACGTCGTGGAGAAAGGCGCTTTCCTGCCGGGCGATTGCCATCGCCCAGGCGGGGTCGATCTCCTGCTCGCGCGCGCCCGCGAGGATCAGGTCGGCGAAGGCCAGCGGAAAGCGCAGGTCGATGTCGCCCCAGCTGCGTGCGCGGGCGGCGGTGAAGATCGCCCGGTCATGCCAGCCCCAGTCGGCGAACAGGCGCGCGGCGGCCTCCTGGTCGCCGGATGGCAGTGCGTCGATCCGGTGCGACCACTCGCGCCGGGCTTCCGGATACCGGTCCAGCAGCACCAGTTCCCGCATGCGCTGGATCGCCGGATCCTGCGCCACGCGCTGCACGGCGGAAGTCGCGACCGCCGTCGGTTCGTGTCCAATCCGGTAGGGTACGCCGAGCCGGTCGGCGGCTAGGAAGCCGTGGAAGTTGCGCTCCTGCGCCGCGGCACGGTAACTCCGTATGGCCTCGTCGTCCCGGCCTAGCTGTTCCAGCGCGCGCGCGCGCCAGTACTGCCAGCGGGCCTCCGACGCGGCTTCCGCGCTCATGGCATCGACGGCCGCGAGCACGGTGTTCCAGTCGCGGTCCCGCAGCGCCGAGCGCAGCTGCCACTGGCGTAGCTGGTCGTCGAACACCGCGTCCGGCAGGCCGGCCATGAACGGCAGCGTCTCCGGGCGGCCGCGCAGTGCCAGGCGCAGCGCCAGCGCATGAAGAATGCGGTACTGGCTTTCCGTGTCGAGCCCGAGTCGGTCACCGTGACTCTGCCATGCAGCGAGCGCGCCATCGAGATCCCGCGGAACCAGGCGCAGGAGGGCCCGCTCCAGCATCCGCCCGGCCGCGAGGTGGTCTCCGGCCCGGAAGCCCGCGCGGGTCACCCGCTCCGGGTTGGCCTCGAGCTCCAGCCAGCGATCCGCCCAGGCCCGGTCATCGGCCCGCAGGTAGCGGCGCAGGTAGCGGGCGAGGCCGGTCTGTCCTGCCTCGACTGCGAGCTCCAGCCGCTGCCATGCGAGCTCCGGGGTCAGTCGTCCGTCGGCCCGCCAGGCATCGAGCACCGGATCACAGGCCTTCGGTTGCGAATGCCCGTGCAGCCAGATCGCGTCGACCTCCACCAACGCCTCCTGACGCTGCCCGGCATTTAGCAGGGCCTGTTTCCGAAAGCAGGTCAGTTCGGTGGAGAGCCCGTCCGTGTCCCCGGCGAAGCGCAGGAAATCGTGCCATTGCCCCTCCTGCGCCAGGTGATTGAGGTAACCGTTGCGCAGCATCCGTGCCAGCGGGGTATCGCCGTGCCGCTCGAGGAAATCGGCGACCGCGCCGGGGTCCGCGCTGCCGAGGTTGCGCGCGAGGCGCCGGTACTCGAGGTAGGGCAGCAGGGGGTAGCCACCCAGGGCCGTTCGGGTCGCCTGGAAGGCGCGATCGTCGCCCTGGGTCAGCGCGCGTTCCGCGAGCAGGAACAGACTCCGCTCGACGGTGAAGTCGCGCTCGTTGGGTTCCCCGACCGCGGAACCCACGGTAAGCACAAGGGCTAGGGCAGCAATTGCAGGCGCGCCGATCCGCATCGAGAACACTCCCTGTAGGGGGGAATCCTGTAGATCCCCATGTTCCGCAAGTTTATGTCCTAATGCAATGGCTGGGCGCGATTTTCGCTGCGATCTCCCGGACGTTCAGACGGTCCCGATTTGGAGGTGGCAGCCCGGTTCGATGCCGTCGATCGTCCAGGATGCGACCCGATAGCGGACCAGCCGCAGTGTCGGGTGACCGACCGCGGCCGTCATCCGTCGCACCTGCCGGTTCCGGCCTTCGGCCAGCGTGATCGCGAGCCAGCGGGTGGGGATCCGCCGGCGTTCTCTGACCGGCGGATTCCGCGGCGGGAGCGGTGGTGCCGCGATCGGTTCGACCCGGGCCGGCCGGGTAGGGCCATCCCGAAGCAACACGCCCTCGCGCAGCCGCTCGAGTGCCGCTGCCCCGGGCTCGCCTTCGACCTGGACCCAGTAGGTCTTGGTGGCCCCGTACCGGGGGTCGCTGAGGCGGGCCTGCAGGCGCCCGTCGTCGGTCAGTACCACCAGCCCCTCGCTGTCGCGGTCGAGCCGGCCGGCGGCATGCACCCCGGGTACGGGCACGTAGTCCGCCAGCGTGGGTCGGCCGTCGCGGTCGGTAAACTGGGTCAGGATCCCCCAGGGTTTGTTGAACAGCAGGATGCGTGCCACCGTAGCTTAGTCGCAGCGGACCGTGACATGTTCGGCGAAGTGGCGGCCCAGGTCGGGCTCGCCGGTCTGGCCGTAGTCCAGCGCCAGCGCCCTTGCGACCACCACCGGATCGGGCCGCGGCTTCTGCACCTCCATGTGGCAGGACCCAGTGCTCAGTTCGAGCCGTGGCGGGGTGTCGGTGTCGTGCAGAACCTCGATGAAATAGGTCGGGTCGTAGATGCGATAGCGCAGTTGCCGGGCGCGGGGGTCGACCGCCTGGTCCAGCGCGAGGCGGAATCGAAACCGTAGCCGTCCGTCCTGCAGGACCAGTTCTGCGCCACCGTCCGGGCGCGCGCGAATGCGGTGGTCCCCGGCGCGTATGTCGGTGTACCAGTCGTACTCGGCGAGGTTGTCGAGGATCTCGGCGCCGAGTCCTGCCAGTTTCGCCTCCGGCGTGTCGCCCTCGAACTGTTCCATCGCGTCATCGTAGAGGTAACGGCTGTACAGAGGATCCATGACCCAGGTCTGTGCCATCGCAACGACCCGGTCCTCCGTGTCGGCTTCCAGTTCGATGTCGAGGTCGATCCAGGCGTGGGGATGCGCCTGCAACGGGGGCAGCAGGCAGGCCCATGCCACGATTCCCAGCAGCAGGGCGCTGAGGCGCGCGCCGGGTTTGCCGCGCCGCTGCCGGTGTTCGCTGGTGGCCGTCATGCCGCTTGCGCTGAGCGCTGGCCGGCGATGGGCCGTCGGGCCATGTCCGCGGCAATCGCCAGTAGGCGGCTGCGGTAGGGGGGGGCGACGCCCAGCGCGTGCAGGCGCCGTTCCGCATCCGGCACCGGCCCATGCGGGTACAGCGCATCCAGCGTCGGCAGGTTGCGTACCGAGGTGACCAGGGCGGTCAGCCGCCGTGCCTGCCGGAGGGCGTCCGATCGGTCGGCCACCTGTCGGGCGATGCCGGCGGCTCCGCGGATCCGGCAATGGGCGACCTCCTGCGGCGCGGCCAGCACCGTGTCCAGGTCACCTAGCCGGCGCAGGATTCGTGCGGCACTGGCCAGACCCACGCCGGTCAGGCCGCGGACGTTGTCGCTGCGGTCTCCGGCCAGCGCCAGCAGGTCGGCCACCTGTTCCGGCCGGACCCGCAGTCTGCGTTCGAGATCACCGCGTCCGAGGGCGGTCCCGCGTTCGGGGTCCCGAAGCCGGTCGGTGGGGCCGAGGATGACCTGGGCGAGATCCTTGTCGGCGCTCAGCACGTCGACCGGCAGTCGGTGCGCGCGGGCATTCGCGGCCATGGTCGCGATCAGGTCATCGGCCTCGAATTCGGCATCCGCCAACTGGACCAGGCCAAGGGTATCCAGCATCTCCCGGATGCGGCCGAACTGGGCCCGCAGCGCGTCCGGTGCAGGCGGTCGGTTGGCCTTGTATTCGGGGTCGATGCGATGCCGGAAGCCGATGCGCAGTCCGGTGTCGAACGCGAACGCAATCGGGCCCGCTGGACACAGAGGCAACCACTGGCACAGCGAGTGCGCGAATCCGTGCACCGCTCCCCCGGGGCGCCCGAATATGTCGGGTTGTTCACCGCGGGCGAACCAGGCGCGGAACACGAAGATACTGCTGTCGACCAGCGTCGCGACCTGCTTGCCCGCAGCCGCGCACGGTGTTGGGGAGCGGTTCATTTCAGACGATCGATGTCGGCTTTGACGCCCGCGAGCGAGGTCATGAAAGCCTCGTGTTCTGCGGCATTCAGGTCCAGTTCGACGATCCGCTCCATGCCGCCGGCACCCAGTACGCAGGGGACACCCATCGCGACGTCACTCGCACGGTACTCGCCGTTCAGCAGCGCGACCGTGGGCAGCACGCGCCGGCGGTCGAGCACGATCGCCTCGACCATGGCCTTGATCGCCGCTGCGGGCGCGTCGTACGCGCTGGAGGTCTGTTTCAGCGCCAGGATCTCGGCACCTCCGTGGCGGGTGCGCTCGACGATCCGGTCGATCGCGTCCTGGTCCATGAAGTGATGCAGCGGAATGCCGTTGATGCCCGAGTACCGCAGCATTGGCACCATCGCATCCCCGTGACCGCCGAGCACCAGCGTGTGGATATCCCGGGTGGAGAGCCCCGTTTCGAGCGCGACGAACGCGGCCATGCGGGACGCGTCCAGTACGCCCGCCTGTCCGAAAACCCGCGAACGGTCCCAGCCCGTCTTTTCCCAGGCGCGGTAGGTCAGCACGTCGACCGGGTTGGACACGACCAGGATCCGGCTGTCGGGCGCCTCGCGCGTCACGTCGGTGATGATGCTGTCGAGGATTTCGACGTTCTTGTCCAGCACGTCGGAGCGCGACATCCCGGGCTTGCGCGGCAGCCCGGCGGTGATGATCACCAGTTCGGCACCGGCGATCACCCCGGGATCGGTGTCGCCGATGAGCCGGGCATCGAAACCGAGCAGGGGGGCTGTCTCCTGGATGTCCAGTGCGGCGCCGGCCGCAGCACCCTCCCGTACGTCGAGCAGCGCGATCTCGCGTGCCAGGTCGGATTCGGCCAGGAATTGGGCCGTGGACTCCCCGACGCGGCCGGCCCCGATGATGGCGATCTTCAACATGTCTGCGTCCTCCGCGTTGCATTTCGTGGGGTTGGACCGGGTGCCCGGTCCGGTGTTTCCGTTCGCCCGAGAGACATCAAGGGCGCGGTCATCGATCGGCTCCGTAGCGCTGTGGATACCCGCCCATCGCCGGCCTTCCGGGGCGGGTTACGACCGGCGCGGTCGCCGGATACCCGGTACGGCGGTATTCTGGGAACTGCATCGTGGCGTCTCAGACCCGGGCCACCCCACTGTCTCGGGCAGCCTGCGCCACCGCCGCGGGGATGGTATCGATCAGTCGCGGGTCAAACGGCGTCGGCAGGATGTACTCGGGCCCGAACTCCAGTTGCTGCGTGCCATAGGCGTCGAGCACGTCCTGCGGCACCGGTTCGCGCGCTAGCCCCGCCAGCGCGTGCACTGCCGCGACGTGCATCTCGTCGGTGATGTGCCGGGCACGGACGTCGAGCGCGCCACGAAAGATGAAGGGGAACCCGAGCACGTTGTTGACCTGGTTCGGAAAGTCGGAACGCCCGGTGGCCATCACCAGATCGTGGCGAGTGGCATGGGCCAGTTCCGGCATGATCTCGGGGTCGGGATTGGATAGGGCGAACACGATCGGGCGCGGGGCCATCGACCGCAACATTTCCTGAGTCAGGATGTCCGGTCCCGAGAGGCCGATGAACACGTCGGCACCGGCGCAGGCGTCCTCGAGGGTGCGCAGCTCGGTCTCCTGCGCGAACAGCTGCTTGAATTCGTTCAGGTCGGTGCGCTGGTCGTGGATCACGCCCTTGCGGTCGACCATGAAGATCTGTGTACGGTGTGCGCCGAGCCGTAGCAGCAGGCGCATCGACGCAATCCCTGCCGCGCCGGCGCCGACGCAGACGATGCGTGCGTCCTCCAGTTTCTTGCCCTGGATCTCGAGCGCGTTCAGTAGGCCCGCCGCGGTGATGATAGCGGTCCCGTGCTGGTCGTCGTGGAACACCGGGATGTCCAGCCGTTCGGATAGCCGCTTCTCGATTTCGAAGCAGTGCGGTGCGGCGATGTCCTCCAGGTTGATGCCGCCAAAACCGCTGGCGATGCGGGCCACGGTATTGATGAATTCTTCTGGGTGCGGGGCATTGACCTCGATGTCGTAGACGTCGATGTTTGCGAAGCGCTTGAACAGCACCGCCTTGCCTTCCATCACCGGTTTGGAGGCCAGCGGCCCGACGTTGCCCAGACCCAGCACGGCCGTACCGTCGGTGATCACCGCAACCAGGTTACTCTTGCCGGTGTAGCGGTACGCAGCGTCTGGATCCTCCACGATCGCGCGCACCGGCGCGGCCACCCCCGGCGAGTAGGCCAATGACAGATCGTCCTGGGTCGCCGTCGGCTTGGTGACATGGATCGCGAGCTTCCCTGCGGGTGCGCGCTCGTGGTACTCCAGTGCGCGCTGCTTGAAGTTTTTCGACATGGTAACGGGGTCCGTGACGGGGAATGGTCCAGTGTAATCCCTGGCCGGGCTCCGGTGCATGGGGCCGGCCGCAGCGGCACCGCACCCGGGGCCAACGGTCAAGGCGCGCGGTCACCGCCGCGGACCGGGAAAGAAGCGTATGCGCCCGGTTATCGGTCAAGCGACGTCGGGTGGGTCAAGTGCGCCGGGCCCACCAGGGGCGGCCCCGGCGCGGCCGCTGACGCCGGATTCTTTCACGTCAACTCTCATGTCCAGCGGCGACCCTGCAAGGTGAAAAGGCGAGCCACGGAAAGCACGGACTGACACGGAAAAGGGGTTTGATCCGCTTCGCCTTCCGTGTGCCGCCGTGGCCGTATTTTCACGCTAACTGTCATGCCCTCGGCCGCGAGACACCCCGATTCATGAAAATGTCATTAATAATCAGCGTCATGCGATCCAGGGGCCGGTGTATTTTCACGCTATCCGTCAGCGCACCGGATGAGTTGGCAGCGGACCGCGGCGAGCCTGCTGGTACAGCGGCTGCATCTGGCTGGCGAGTGCGGCGAGGTCGCGTTGCCGCGACTGCGGCGCCGGATGGGTGCTCAGGAACACCGGGTGCCGGGAACCGGCCTGGTCGGCCATTTTCGCCCAGAGGCTCGCGGCGGCCTCGGGGCGATAGCCTGCCCGCGCCGCCAGCTCGATCCCGATGCGATCCGCTTCGGCTTCCATCTGGCGGCTGTTCGGGAGCTGGATCGCGACCATCGCGGCCAGCGCCGCGCCTGTCAGGGCAACATCGGACCGGGTGCCGGTCGCGGCGTAGGTCGCCAGTGCCAGGTTGCTGGCCAGGGCCACCGACATCTTCTCGGCCGAATGCGAGGACAGCGCGTGGGCGATCTCGTGACCGATGATCTGCGCCAGTTCGTCATCGGTCAGGTCGAGTTGGTCGATGATGCCCGTGTAGATCGCCATCTGGCCCCCCGCCATCGCAAAGGCGTTGATGGTGTCGGGCGCGTCGATCACCGCGATCTGCCAGTCCCAGTCGGCGGTCTCCGGGCGGTAGCGCACCGCCTGCGCGACCACGCGTTCGCTGATCGCGAGTACGCGCCGCTTGGTGCGCGGGTCACTGTCGATGCGGCCCTCTTCGCGTGCGGGTGCAAGCATTTCCGCGTAGGCCTGCCGCGAGGCGCTGATCGCGGCGCTCTCCGAAACCAGCATCAGCTGCGATCGGCCGGTGACCGGGTTGCTGGCGCAGGCGTTCAGCAGCATGGCGACTGCGGCCAGAGTCACCAGTGCCAGGCCGAAAGACAGGAGGCGGCGCGAACGGGTATGCACGGTAGGGGAGGGTTTCATGGTCTGGAACCTCGTGCCGAAAAGACGGGCTGCCCGCACCGAGGGCGGCGATACGGTTCCCATCTTAGCGCTAGCGGGATGAACGGCACCTTAAAAGACGGTCGAATGCACCGCAGGCCCGGGATCCGGTGGCTTCGGTCCGGACACCGATCCGGCCCCTGCGCGTGTCGGCGACCATCCGTCCCACAGAGCGAAACGGCACCCGTCGAGGGGTGCCGTTCGGGCCGGGTTCGCTGCGGCGGCTCCCCCGCGATGGCAGGGGGCGGTTGCCGTCAGAAGCCGTAGCGGCGGCGGAACTTGTCCACCTGCCCGGCCGTGTCGAGCATCTTCTGCTTCCCCGTGTAGAACGGGTGGCACTGCGAGCACACGTCGACGTGGATCTCGTCTCCGGCGTAGGTGGAGCGCGTCTCGAAGGTGTTCCCGCAGCTGCAGGTGACCTTCACGTCCTGATACTTGGGATGGATGTTCGCTTTCATGATCTGGCTCGGGTCGGGTTCCGGCGAAAAGTGAAATAGAATACAGGCTGCGCGGGCCAGCTGGCAACATCTGGCTCCGCCGGGCGAGAATGGGAGCCGTGGTCTGCGTCGTGCCTCAGTGCTTTGCCGCGCGCTGGCCGTAAGTGTCTGACCCATCGGGCCGGCAGTAGTTTTCCCCAGCTCCTGTGGATAACTCTGTGGATCGGTTGTCATCAGAGTCCGGAGGCTGTTGTGATACAAGGGTTTCCAGATGCAGGGCAGAAATTAACCGGATGTCATAAGTGAATGAAAAATAGAGATAAAAGATTTGCGCGCCCGGACTCCCGCGGGTGCCCCTCCGCGCCGCTGGCGCTACGGGCGGCAGGTGGACGACTGTGAATAAGTTTGACCGCCTGTCAACCCCCCAGCCGCAGATCGGTTTCGTGAGCCTCGGGTGCCCGAAGGCGCTGGTGGATTCGGAACAGATTCTGTCCCGACTGCGTGCGGAGGGCTACGGGATCGTTCCCGATTACGACGGTGCCGACCTGGTGATCGTGAATACCTGCGGTTTCATCGACAGCGCAATCGCCGAATCGCTGGACGCGATCGGGGAGGCGGTGGCGGAGAACGGCCGAGTGGTGGTCACCGGCTGCCTGGGCAAGGACGCGGAGCGGATCCAGCAGGCCCATCCGGGCGTGCTGGCCGTGACCGGACCCCGCGCCTTTGCGGACGTGATGGCGGCCGTGCACGAACAATTGCCGCCGCCACACGATCCGTTCGCGAGTCTGGTCCCGCCGCAGGGCATCCGTCTGACGCCACGTCACTATGCGTACCTGAAGATCTCCGAGGGCTGCAACCACCGGTGCAGTTTCTGCATCATCCCGAGTCTGCGGGGAGATCTGGTTAGCCGCCCGATGGGCGACGTGCTGGGCGAGGCGGAGCGGCTCGCTGCTGCCGGAGTCCGGGAACTGCTGGTGATCTCCCAGGATACGTCGGCCTACGGTGTCGATCTCCGCTATCGAACCGGATTCTTCAACGGGCGGCCGATGCGGTCCGACATCGAGCAGTTGGCCGCTGCGTTGGGAGAACTCGGGATCTGGGTGCGACTGCATTACGTCTACCCCTACCCGCATGTCGACCGGCTGATTCCGCTGATCGCCGACGGGCATTTGTTGCCCTACCTCGACATGCCGCTGCAGCACGGCCATCCGCGGGTGCTGAAGGCGATGCGTCGCCCGGCCGCGACCGAGCGGGTGCTGGAGCGAATCCGGGGATGGCGAGAACGGGTGCCGGACCTTGCGCTGCGTTCGACCTTCATCGTCGGATTCCCCGGTGAGACCGATGCCGAGTTCGAGGCGTTGCTCGAGTTCCTGGAAGACGCTCAACTCGACCGGGTCGGGGCCTTCACCTATTCCGCGGTCGACGGGGCCGCGGCGAATGCACTGGCCGCCCCGATCCCCGAGGCCGAGAAGGAAGCGCGCCTGGAGGCGTTCATGCAGGTGCAGGCCGGCATCAGTGCCGCGCGGCTGCAGCGCAGGATCGGCACGCGCCAGACGGTGTTGGTCGATGGCAGCGACGAGGACGGGACGCTGATCGCGCGCTCGCCGGCCGAGGCCCCGGAGATCGACGGTGTCGTCTACGTGGAGGGCGCGAGTGCGGCACTGGGCGACTTCCTGGAGGTCGAGATCGTCGACGCGTCGGAACACGATCTGTTTGCGCGCGTGGCTTGATCGTGCCCGGCAGGCTGCAGTGTGTGTCGGCCGGCGGGGTTGTGAACCCTGCGTCCGGCGCAGGTTCGCGCCGCGAGTGGCGTGCTTCGTCTAGGATCGGGGAGATGGAAACGGAGGTTGTGATGAAGATCGAGAAAATCGACCCGGATCACTTCCGGCTCAGCATCGGCGTGAACGAAGGCAAGAAGCTGGCCTCGGCCATCAACGGGCGCGCCAGCGCGATGCGCAACGCCGCTCTGGCGTTGTCGTCGGCGCTCGGCGAGGCGCATGCGCTGGCGAACAACGAGTTCCGGCAGCCACCGCACGCCTTCGACGAGAAGGCGCCGAGGCAGCCGTCGATCGAGAACTGAACCCCGCGTCAGCCCGGAGAAGCCCGATGAATCTGGAAGGAATCACCGATCGCCAGGCGAAGGTGCGGATGGATGCCTTCGAGGCCGCCGATCTGCTGACCAGCCTGAAGCGGCACGAGGCGCAGCTCGGCGACCTCGCGCAGGAGCTGATCGCCGCACTGGAGGCGCACGGTGTGGCCCCGATCGACGACGATCCCCGGCCACGTCACGAGTACGCGCCGCCGCGCGACCTGCGCCGCGTCTGACCCGGTCCTGCCGGGCGGAACGGCTACGGTCCGCAGTCGTTCGTGTCCGCCTCGGGGCAGGGCGGCAGTACCGGTTCGGGCACCACGTTCCAGATGTTCTGGGCGTATTCGCGCACGGTGCGGTCGATCGAGAAATGGCTCATCCGCGCGACGTTCAACAGCGCGGCCTCGGACCAGGCCTCTGCGTCCTGGTACATCCGGTCGGCCTGCGCGCAGGCGTCGCTGTAGGCTGCGTAGTCGGCGAGCACGAAGAACGGATCCTCTTCGAGCAGGTAACGCGCGATCTCGGCGTGCAGGTGGCGCCCGCCGTTGGAGAAGAAGCCGTCGCGCAGTGCCTCGACCATGCTGCGAAGGCGCGGGTGTGAATCCAGATGGGCGCCGGGCGGGATGCCCTGCGCCCGGTGGGCGCTGATTTCGTCCGCGGTCATCCCGAAGATGAAGATGTTCTCGGTCCCGACCGCGTCGCGGATCTCGATGTTGGCGCCATCGAGCGTTCCGATCGTCAGTGCGCCGTTCAGGGCCAGCTTCATGTTGCCGGTACCCGAGGCTTCGAAGCCCGCGGTCGAGATCTGTTCCGAGAGGTCGGCCGCCGGGATGATGATCGTTGCCGAACTCACCTCGTAGTTCGGGAAGAACACGCATTTCAGCCGGTCACCCATCGCCGGGTCGTGGTTCACGATGTCCGCGACCTCGTTGATCACCGCGATGATGTCCTTCGCGCGCTGGTAGCCGGGAGCGGCCTTGCCGGCGAACAGCACCACGCGCGGCAATACGTCCTCGCCGTCGCGAATCCGCTGGTACAGCTCGATCACGTGCAGCAGCTTCAGCAGCTGCCGCTTGTATTCGTGGATGCGCTTGATCTGGACGTCGTACATCACGTCGGAGCGGATGGTGATGCCGGTGCGCTTGTGCACCAGCGCCGCGAGCCGTTCCTTGTTCCGGCGCTTGACCGCGCGGAACGCCTCGCGGGTGGCATCGTCCGAGGCGTAGGGTTCGAATTGCTTGAGTCGGTCGAGATCGAACTTCCAGTCGCTGCTGATCCGTGATTCGATCAGTTCGGTCAGACCCGGGTTCGCCTGGATCATCCACAGCCTCGGCGTGACACCGTTGGTGACGTTCACGAACCGTTCCGGCCAGACGCGGTTGAAATCGGCGAACAGCGTCTGCTTCAGCAGGCTGGTGTGCAGAGCCGCGACCCCGTTCACCCGGTGCGAGCCGATCACCGCGAGATGCGCCATGCGGACCCGCCGCCCGTGGTCCTCGTCGATGATCGAGAGCCGCCGGAAGAACTCGTGTTCGCCCGGGAAGCGGTGCCGAACCTCCTCGATGAACTCGTGGTTGATGCGGTAGATGATGCCCATGTGTCGGGGCAACACGCGCTCCATCAGCGCCACGGGCCAGGTCTCCAATGCCTCCGGCATCAGCGTGTGGTTGGTGTAGGAGAACAGGTTACGGGTGATCGTCCACGCCTGGTCCCACGGAATCCGGTGCTCGTCCAGCAGCAGGCGCATGCACTCGGCGACCGCGATCGCCGGGTGGGTGTCGTTCAGCTGGATCGCCGCCTTGTCGGCGAGTTCGTCGATCGGGTATTCGAGTTGCAGGTGGCGGTCTATGATGTCCTGCAGCGACGCGGACACGAAGAAGTATTCCTGTTTCAGCCGCAGTTCCTTGCCGATCGCAGTGGCGTCGTTCGGGTACAGGACCATCGAGATGGTCTCGGACTCGTTCTTGTCCGCGACTGCCCGGATGTAGTCTCCTTCGTTGAAATACCGCAGATCGAAGTCGCGGGTCGCCTTGGCCGCCCACAGCCGCAGGTTATTCACGTTCCGGCGCTCGTAGCCGGCGGTCGGGTAATCGTAGGCCATCGCCAGGACTTCCTCGCCGTTCTCCCAGTTGCAGGACGTTTCGCCGTCGGGTTGGTGGTGTTCGACCACGTAGCCGTAGAAGCGTACCGGGAAAGTCTTTTCGGGCCGCGGGAACTCCCAGGGGTTGCCGAAGCGCAGCCAGTTGTCCGGGTGCTCGACCTGCCGAAAATGCTCGATATGCTGCTGGAACATTCCGTATTCGTAGCGGATGCCGTAGCCGTAGCCGGGATAGCCCTGGGTGGCCATGGACTCGAGGATGCACGCCGCGAGCCGCCCGAGACCGCCGTTGCCGAGCGCCGCGTCTTCCTCCAGCCGTGCGATCTCGCGAAAGTCGACGCCGAGATCCTGCAGCGCCTGCTGGGTGACCTCGAGAATGCCCATGTTGCGCAGGTTGGCCTCCAGCATCCGGCCGATCAGGTATTCCATCGACAGGTAGTAGACCCGCTTCACGTCTTCGTCGGCGAACTGGCGTCGGGTGACCACGCGCCGCTCGATGATCCGTTCCCGGATCGCGAACGATACTGCGTGCAGCCAGTCGCGCGGGGTGGCCAGGTCCGGGTCCTTGCCCACCACCCGCACCAGCGCGTCGCGGATTGACTGACGCAGGCCGGGAGCGTCGCAGGTCAGCGGCGAGAGCCGGTGCCGTGGATTAGGCGGTGTCGTTTCGGTCATCGCGTTGGAGCTCCAGGAGTCGCGGTGGCAGGCCTCCCGCCTGCCGCCCGGCAACGGGTCGTCAGGGGGTTCGTTCGAGCGCGCGGTGGCCAATATCGGTCCGGTAGTATATACCTTTGAACCGGATGTTTTGCGAGGCCCGGTACGCGTGGTCCCTCGCGCTGCGGAAGTCGTCGCCCAGACCGACCACGCACAGCACCCGCCCACCGTCGGTGAGCACGCGGCCGTCGTCGCGGAGCCGGGTGCCCGCATGGAACACCTTCGCGGTGTCTCGGTCGATCGTATCGAGGCCGGTGATCTCGTCGCCCTTGCGGTACTCGCACGGATAGCCGCCCGCCGCCAGCACCACGCCGAGGGCGACCCGCGGATCCCAGTCGATCGTGCACCGATTCAGGTGCCCGTCGATCGCGGCTTCGACCAGGTCGGCGAGGTCGCTCGTCAGGCGCATCAGGATCGGCTGGGTCTCGGGATCGCCGAAGCGGCAGTTGAACTCGAGCACCTTTGGGTGGCCCTGCGGGTCGATCATCACCCCCGCGTACAGGAAACCGGTGTAGCGCTCGCCTTCGGCGGCCATTCCTCGCAGCGTCGGTTCGACGATCGCGTCCACGATCCGCCGGTGAAGCTCCGGCGTGACCACCGGCGCCGGCGAATACGCGCCCATGCCGCCGGTATTCGGGCCGAGGTCGCCATCGTCCCGTGCCTTGTGGTCCTGCGAACTCGCCAGCGGCAGGATGTGGTCGCCGTCGATCATGCAGATGAAGCTCGCCTCCTCGCCGGTCAGGAACTCCTCGATCACGACCCGGTGCCCCGCGGCGCCGAAGGCGTTGCCGGCCAGCATGTCGCGCGCCGCGGCGAGTGCCTCGTCCACGGTCTGCGCCAGGATCACGCCCTTGCCCGCGGCCAGCCCGTCGGCCTTGACCACGATCGGCGCGCCGTGCGCGTGGATGAAGGCCTCGGCCTGCGCGACATTGGTGAAACTGCCGTACGCGGCTGTGGGGATGCCGTGGCGCTGCATGAAATCCTTCGCGAAGGCCTTCGATCCCTCGAGTTGCGCGGCCTTCGCGCTGGGCCCGAAAATGCGCAGCCGCCGCGCACGGAACGTATCGACGATACCGTCGACCAGCGGCGCCTCGGGCCCGACCACGGTGAACGCCACCCCCTCGCGCTGCGCGAGCGCAGCCAGCGCATCGATGTCCGTAGCCGCAATGGCCACGTTCTCGCATTTCGGCTCGGCGGCCGTGCCGGCGTTGCCCGGTGCGACCAGCACACGGTTCACGCGCGGGGATTGAGCCAGCTTCCAGGCCAGCGCGTGTTCGCGGCCGCCGCCGCCCACCACCAGAACGTTCATGTCATCCCTCCCCCTGTAACCGTGATTCCGGGGCCGGCTGCACCAGCATTCAGCACGCGTGCCCGGCGGCCGAAGCGTCAGCCGCCACTGGGGGCGTGTCGAAGCGACCGGTCTGTCCGCCGCCGACCCCACGGATCGCGGCCAGCGACCTTTTCCGCACGATGCGTGCAGGCATTGTCTGTTCAGTGGCGGAAGTGGCGCATGCCGGTGAAGAGCATCGCGATCCCGTGCTCGTTCGCGGCCGCGATCACCTCCTCGTCGCGCATCGAGCCCCCGGGCTGGATCACCGCGGTGATGCCGGCTTCGGCGGCGGCGTCGATGCCGTCGCGGAACGGGAAGAACGCGTCCGATGCCATCACGCTGCCCGGCACACGCAGGCCCTCGTCTGCGGCCTTGATGCCTGCGATCTTTGCGGAATAGACGCGGCTCATCTGCCCGGCGCCGACCCCGATGGTCTGCTCATCACGCACGTAGACGATCGCGTTCGATTTCACGAACTTGGCCACCTGCCAGGCGAAGCGCAGGTCGCGTGTCTCCTGCTCGGCGGGAGCGCGCTCGGTCACGCAGCGCAGCTGCGCCTGGCCGAGGCTGCCGGTGTCCGTGTCCTGAACCAGCAGGCCGCCGCCGACGCGCTTGAAGTCGAGCCCGGGAGGGACTTCGGCGGGGGGTATCTCCAGCACCCGGACATTGCCCTTCGCGGCGGTTGCGTGCAGCGCGGCGGGGGCGAGCTCGGGGGCGATGATCACCTCGACGAACTGCCGGCTGACGATCGCCTGTGCGGTGTCGGCGTCCAGCGGGCGGTTGAACGCGATGATGCCGCCGAATGCCGACGTTGGGTCGGTCTGGAACGCGCGCTCGTAGGCCATCAGCGGGTTCTGTGCGAGGGCGACGCCGCAGGGATTCGCGTGCTTCACGATCACACAGGCCGGTGCCTCGAACTGGCGCACGCACTCCCAGGCAGCGTCGGCATCGGCGAGATTGTTGTAGCTCAACGCCTTGCCCTGCAGCTGCCGGTAGCTCGCGAGTTGCCCGGCGGCCGGCTGGATTTCGCGGTAGAACGCCGCGCTCTGATGCGGGTTCTCGCCGTAGCGAAGATCCTGGGTCTTCACGAAATTCAGGTTCAGCTGCCCCGGGAACCGCCCGGGTTCGCGCGCTTCGTCCAGCGCCGACAGGTAGTTGCTGATCGCTGCATCGTAGCGTGCGACGTGGTCGAAGGCTGCAACCGCCAGCTGGAAGCGGAGCGTCGCCGGAACCGCTTGCTCGTGTCGCAGGGCCTCGACGATCGCCGGGTACTGCCCCGGCTCGGTCGCGATGGTCACGTCACCGTAGTTCTTGGCCGCCGCGCGGAGCATCGCCGGGCCGCCGATATCGATGTTCTCGATGGCCTCGTCGATCGTGCATCCGGCCCGACTGACGGTGGCCTCGAATGGATACAGGTTGACCACCAGTAGATCGATCGGCTCGATCCCCTGTTCCTTCATGACCGTATCGTCCTGGCCCCGGCGCCCGAGCAGACCGCCGTGGATCATCGGATGCAGGGTTTTCACCCGGCCGTCCATGATCTCGGGGAAACCGGTATGCCGCGACACTTCGGTGACCGGCAGGTCATGTGCTGCCAGCAGCTTCGCGGTGCCCCCGGTCGACAGCAGTTGGACGCCCCGGGCGTGCAGCTCGCGGGCCAATTCGACCAGCCCGGTCTTGTCGGACACCGAGAGCAGGGCGCGGCGGATCGGTCGGGAATCGGACATGCAGTGGGCCTCGTTGCAGCAAAGCTTTAAATTATAACGGACTTGGATGGCCGGGTGTCCCGCGGTCCCGTGCCGGCGGATGCCGCGCGGGCGGCAGGATGATGCGACGTTCGTGACCCGCCGAAAGAACAGGTGTTTTCCCACCGCAAGTCCGGAAACACCGTTGCAAACAAATGTGCCGCCCCACTACCGTGTACGGGCAGGCCTTGAAATCGTGGCCCAGAACGTTCAGGGTAATAAAGCGCGCTTCGCTGGAGCCGGTTCACGACACCGGTCGCGAGGCGCCCCCCGGTGCCGGTGGAGCGGTGGATCTGGACTCTACCGTCGACGCCCGATGCCCCCGAGGCCTCATCCACGCGGTCTCCAGAGCCGTGCCCGAACGGGGCGCGGTCAGCCGGTCCGGGAACCCTGCTCAGCGGGAGACGATACTGCCAGGTCCGATCCGGGCGATCGGGTTCGCCTTGTGCAACCGGTGGCAACGGTTGCGGGCGGACTCTGGGCTCCATTGCCTTTTCGTCTTCCCGTCCGTATTTCGGCGCCCAGCGCCCATCAGCCAGCGAGGAACGCCATGTCTGCCACGATGCAACAGGATTTCGGTGACCAGCCGATCGAACGCCGGGAAACCGACAACTATCGCTCGGAGTACGTGAAGTCCTTCGTCGACAAATGGGACGATCTCATCGATTGGGACAGCCGCGCCCGCAGCGAGGGGGATTTCTTCATCCAGGTACTCAAGGATCGCGGTGCGCGCCGGGTGCTGGATGTCGCGGCCGGGACCGGGTTTCACTCGGTGCAGCTGATCGAGGCCGGGTTCGATGTCGTCAGCGCCGATGGCAGCCCGGAGATGCTGGCCAAGGCGTTCGAGAATGCCCGCCGCCGCGGACACATCATGCGCACCACCCAGGCCGACTGGCGCTGGCTGAACCGGGACATCTATGGCCGCTACGACGCGGTGGTCTGCCTCGGCAATTCCTTCACACACCTGTTCAACGAGAACGACCGGCGCAAGGCGCTGGCCGAGTTCTATTCGGCGCTGAACCATGACGGGGTGCTGATCCTGGACCAGCGCAACTACGACGCAATCCTGGATCATGGTTATTCCAGCAGCCATACCTACTACTACTGCGGCGACAACGTGTCGGTGGCACCGGAACACGTCGACGAGGGGCTGGCGCGGTTCGAGTACCGGTTCCCCGACAAGTCGACGTATCACCTGAACATGTTCCCGCTGCGCAAGGCCTACGTGCGCCGCCTGATGCGCGAGGTCGGCTTTCAGAATATCGACACCTATGGCGACTTCAAGGAGACGTATCGGGAGCACGAGCCCGACTTCTTCATCCACGTTGCCGACAAGCATTACGAGGAGGCAATCACCCGATGAGTGATTATTCCAGTTCCGTGGCCACGGCCCGCGACTACTACAACAGCCCCGACGCCGATACCTTCTACCATCGTGTGTGGGGCGGCGAGGACATCCACATCGGTCTCTACGAGCACGACCGCGAGCCCATCATCGACGCCAGCCGGCGCACCGTCGCACACATGGCCGACCTGCTGGGCGAGCCACCCGCCGAATGGCGGGTGCTGGACCTGGGCGCCGGTTACGGCGGTTCCGCGCGCTACCTGGTCGAGAACCATGGCTGCCGCGTGACCGCGCTGAATCTGAGCGAGGTCGAGAACGAACGCAATCGCGCGATCAATAAGGCGCGTGGCCTGGACGACCGGATCACGGTGGTCGACGGCAGCTTCGAAAACGTGCCCGAGGACGACGAACAGTTCGACGTGGTCTGGTCGCAGGATGCGTTCCTGCACAGCGGCGATCGCGAGCGCGTGATGCAGGAAGCGGCGCGGGTGCTGAAGCCGGGCGGGGTGCTGATCTTCACCGACCCGATGCAGCACGACGCCTGTCCCGAGGGCGTGCTCGACCCGATCCTGCAGCGCATCCATCTGGACAGCCTCGGTTCCCCCGGATTCTACGAACAGACCGCATCGGCGCTGGGGCTCGACCTGGTCGGTTTCGAGGATCACTCGCACCAGCTGCCGCGGCACTACTCGCGGGTGCGGGAGGAACTGGAGGCGCGCGAGGCGGATCTGTCCGAGCATATCTCGCCCGATTACATCGCCCGCATGAAGAAGGGCCTCGGCCACTGGGTGGAGGGCGGCAAGGCCGGTCACCTGGCCTGGGGCATCTTCCGTTTCCGCAAGCCCGGGGCCTGAATCCGGGGCGATCACCGGCCTCGGCGATCGCGTCCCGTCCCGGTGACCGGGGACGGCGATTCGCTGCCGGGCCGGACCGGTTGCGGGACGGGTATTGCGCGTTGACGTTGCGCCCCGCCAGCCACCCGGTATCCCGACATTCGATCAACAGAACACCCAAGGAGTCTTCACGATTATGAACAAGCGCTATCTCTTTACTTCCGAATCTGTGTCCGAGGGCCATCCGGACAAGATGTGCGACCAGGTCTCCGACGCGATCCTGGATGCCTACCTGGCCCAGGATCCGAAAGCCCGCGTCGCCGCCGAAACCTTCACGCAGACCGGCCTGGTCCTGGTCGGCGGCGAGGTGAAATCGAGCGCGAAGGTCGAGATCGAGGACATCGTGCGCGAGGTGGTGAAGGATATCGGCTACGACAGCTCCGACAAGGGTTTCGACTATGCGACCTGTTCGGTCGCGGTCACGCTGGGCAAGCAGTCGGCCGACATCAACCAGGGCGTCGACCGTCAGCGGCCTGAGGAGCAGGGCGCGGGTGACCAGGGCCTGATGTTCGGGTACGCCTGCAGCGAAACCGACGTGCTGATGCCGGCCCCGATCCACTTTGCCCACCGCCTCGTCCGGCGCCAGGCCGAGGTGCGCAAGAACGGTACGCTGCCGTGGCTGCGCCCCGATGCGAAGAGCCAGATCAGCTTCCGCTACGAGAACGGCCGGGCCGTCGCTGCCGACGCGGTGGTGCTGTCGACCCAGCATGCGCCTGAGATCGAGCAGAACACGCTGGTCGAGGCGGTGATGGAGGAGATCATCAAGCCGGTGCTTGGCGAGCAGTGGCTGCATGGCGACACCCGTTTCCACATCAACCCGACCGGTCGATTCGTCACCGGCGGTCCGCTCGGCGACTGTGGCCTGACCGGGCGCAAGATCATCGTCGATACCTACGGCGGGATGGCACGTCACGGCGGCGGTGCGTTCTCGGGCAAGGATCCGTCCAAGGTGGACCGTTCGGCGGCGTATGCGTGCCGCTACGTGGCCAAGAACATCGTCGCGGCCGGGCTCGCCGAGCGCTGCGAGGTGCAGGTCTCCTATGCGATCGGCGTGGCCGAGCCGACCTCGATCGCGGTCGACACCTTCGGGACCGGCAAGATCGAGGAAAGCAAGCTCACCGCGCTGGTGCGCAAGCACTTCGATCTGCGCCCGTACGGGATCCTGAAAATGCTGGACCTGGAACGCCCGATCTACCGCCCCACCGCGTCCTATGGCCACTTCGGTCGCGAGGACGTCGACCTGTCCTGGGAGCGGACCGACAAGGCGCAGGCGCTGGCGGACGATGCCGGAGTATCCCCGCGCAAGGCCTCGGCCTGACGCTGACTGCAGCGCCATAGGGCCCTGCCCGGGGTTCTTCCCGCGCGAGTGCGCTGGGTAGCAGGGGGGCGTTCGCCCCTCTCCTGCTCGCTGGAACGGGGCTGGATCGGCATTGCCCGAGCGGTGCGCTACTGCGTGCCGATCCGCCGCCAGGCCCCGTTCGCCCGGCCTTCGACCGGCCGGAAGCGCGTCTTGTAGTCCATCTTTTCCGAGCCGGGAATCCAGTAGCCGAGGTAGAGATGGGGTAGGCCCATGCGCCGGGCCTCGTCGATCTGGCGCAGGATCGCGTAGGTGCCCAGGCTGCGTTCCGGCCGGTTCGGGTCGAAGAAGCTGTACATCGCCGACAGGCCGCGCGGGGTAACGTCGGTTACCGCGACCGCGAGCAATTCCGACCCGAGCCGGTGTTCGAACAGCAAGACGCCGCAGGCGCGCTCGCTGAGCATTCCGGCGTAGTCGTCGCGCGTGGTGCTTTCCATGCCTCCGCCAGGATGGCGGGCGTCCAGGTAGCGCCGGAACAGGGTCATGTGCTCGTCGAGGTCCGGGCGTCGCACGTGGCGCACGTCCAGATCCGCATTCCGGTGCAGGCAGCGCCGCTGTGCCCGGCCAGGCCGGAACTTGGTTACCGGGATCCGCACCGGGATGCAGGCGCGGCAGGACGGGCACTGGTGGCGGTACACGAACTGGCCGCTGCGACGGAACCCTTCGCCCAGCAGGCGGCCATAATGGTCGCTGCGCAGGCGGGCCGCCGGATCGACGAGCACCGTCTGCATCTCGCGGCCCTGAAGGTAGGGACACGGCTGGGGCGCGGTGATGTACCACTGGATCGGATGCGTTTGCATCCGTCTATCGTGACATTTCGCGGCGCCGGTGCAAGGGGTGGCCGCGGCAAGGACCATGCCGTTCAGGGGCCCCTGACCCGACGGGTGACTGCTGGCCACGCCGTGGCCTCGTGACATTCTTCCAAATCCAGACGCAGGTTTCGTGGTGATGACAGACAAGCAACCGATTCAACAGGCCCTGACCGAGCGCATCCTGATCCTGGATGGCGCAATGGGCACGATGATCCAGGAGTACCGTCTCGAGGAGGCGGATTACCGCGGCGAGCGTTTTGCCGACTGGAACAGCGACCTGAAGGGCAACAATGACCTGTTGGTGCTGACCCGGCCGGACGTGATCGAGGCGATCCACAACGAGTACCTCGAGGCCGGCGCGGACATCATCGAGACCAATACCTTCAACGGTACCCGCATCGCGATGGCCGACTACGCGATGGAGAACCTGGTGCCGGAGCTGAACCGCGAGGCCGCGCGGCTCGCGCGCCGGGCCGCCGACGCCTGGACTGCGAAGACGCCGGAGAAACCGCGCTTCGTCGCTGGCGTGCTCGGCCCGACCAACCGCACCGCCAGCATCTCCCCGGACGTCAACGACCCGGGCTATCGCAACGTTGATTTCGACACGCTGGTCGCGAACTACCGCGAGTCCGCCGCGGCGCTGGTCGAGGGCGGCGCCGACCTGCTGCTGATCGAGACCGTGTTCGATACGCTGAATGCGAAGGCCGCGGTGTTCGCGGTGGAAACGCTGTTCGACGAGACCGGGCAGCGGGTGCCGGTGATGATCTCCGGCACGATTACCGATGCCTCCGGGCGCACGCTCTCCGGCCAGACCACCGAGGCATTCTGGAACAGCCTGCGCCATGCCCGGCCGCTGTCGATCGGCCTGAACTGCGCGCTGGGGCCGAAGGAATTGCGTGCCTATGTCGAGGAATTGTCGCGGATCGCGGACACTCACGTCTCGGCACATCCCAATGCAGGTCTTCCGAACGAATTCGGCGATTACGACGAGACACCGGAGCAGATGGCGGTCGAGATCGGCGAATGGGCCGCCTCGGGTTTCCTGAATATTATCGGGGGCTGCTGTGGGACCACGCCGGATCACATCCGTGCCATCGCCGGGGCGGTGCAGCAACATCCCCCGCGCCCGATCCCGGAGATCGCCCCGGCCTGCCGGCTGTCCGGCCTGGAACCGCTGAACATCACCGAGGATTCGCTGTTCGTGAACGTCGGCGAGCGCACCAACGTGACCGGCAGCAAGCGCTTTGCCCGGCTGATCCGTGACGAGGACTACGAGACCGCACTCGAGGTCGCGAAGGACCAGGTCGAGAACGGCGCCCAGGTCATCGACATCAACATGGACGAGGGAATGCTGGACTCGCAGGCCGCGATGCAGCGTTTCCTGAACCTGATCGCCGGCGAGCCCGACATCGCTCGGGTGCCGATCATGATCGACTCGTCCAAGTGGGAGATCCTCGAGGCGGGTCTGAAATGCATCCAGGGCAGGGGCATCGTGAACTCGATCTCGCTGAAGGAGGGCGAGGCGAACTTCCTCGAGCAGGCGCAGCTGGTACGCCGCTACGGCGCAGCGGTGATCGTGATGGCCTTCGACGAGCAGGGCCAAGCGGATACCGAACAGCGCAAGGTCGAGATCTGCGGGCGCGCCTACCGGATCCTCACCGAGCAGGTCGGCTTTCCGGCCGAGGACATCATCTTCGACCCGAACATCTTCGCGATCGCGACCGGGATTGAGGAGCACGACAACTACGGCGTCGACTTCATCGAGGCGACGCGTGCGATCAAGCAGCGGCTGCCGCACGCGCTGGTCTCCGGCGGGGTGTCGAACGTCTCGTTCTCGTTCCGTGGCAACGAGCCGGTGCGCGAGGCGATTCACGCGGTATTCCTGTACCACGCGATCCGCGCCGGCATGGACATGGGCATCGTCAACGCCGGGCAGCTCGCGGTCTACGACGAGATCGAACCGGAACTGAAGGAGGCGGTCGAGGACGTGGTGCTGAACCGCCGTTCCGACGCCACCGAGCGGCTGCTGGATCTGGCCGAGCGCTACCGCGGCACCGGCGGGGCGGAGAAGAAGGAGGACCTCGAATGGCGGAGCTGGCCGGTTGCCAAGCGTCTGGAACATTCGCTGGTCAAGGGCATCGACAGCTTCGTGGTCGAGGACACCGAGGAGGCGCGCCTGGCCGCCGAGCGCCCGATCCACGTGATCGAAGGCCCGCTGATGGACGGCATGAACGTCGTCGGCGATCTGTTCGGCGAGGGCAAGATGTTCCTGCCGCAGGTGGTCAAGTCGGCACGGGTGATGAAAAAGGCGGTCGCCCACCTGATCCCGTTCATCGAGGCCGAGAAGGCCGGCTGCGGCGAGAACAACGGCCGCATCCTGATGGCGACGGTCAAGGGTGACGTGCACGACATCGGCAAGAACATCGTCGGCGTCGTGCTCCAGTGCAACAACTTCGAGGTGATCGACCTCGGCGTGATGGTGCCGGCGCAGAAAATCCTCGAAACCGCGCGCGAGAACAACGTCGACGTGATCGGGCTCTCCGGCCTGATCACGCCGTCGCTCGAAGAAATGGCCCACGTCGCCGCCGAGATGCAGCGGCAGGGCTTCGAGACCCCGCTGCTGATCGGCGGTGCGACCACCTCGCGCGCGCACACCGCGGTGAAGATCGAGCCCAACTATGGGGCCGGCCCGGTGGTTTGGGTGAAGGACGCGTCACGCGCGGTGGGTGTCGCCCAGAGCCTGATCAGCCCGGAGCTCAAGGGTGACTATGCCGAGAAGACCCGGGCCGAATACGCGGAACTGCGCGAGAGCCTCGCCGGGCGCAAGCAGCGCATCCACTGGCTCGGCCTCGAGCAGGCGCGCGCGAACCGGCCGCAGATCGACTGGGAGTCGTACCAACCCGTCCGGCCGCAGGCGCTGGATCCGGATTTCCCACTGCCGCAGGGCGTTTCCCGGCTGCAGCCCCATGGGCCGGATTCGGTATTGCTGCGTTTCGACGATTACGACGTCCGCGAGGTCGCGCGCTTCATCGACTGGACCCCGTTCTTCCACGCCTGGCAGCTGCATGCCGCCTACCCGCGCATCCTCGACGACGAGGTGGTCGGTGCCGAGGCACGCAAGCTGTTCGACGACGGGCAGAAGATGCTTGAACGGATGATCGACGAGGGCTGGGTGCGACTGCGCGGCGTGGTCGGGCTGTTCCCGGCCAACAGCGTCGAGTCCGACGACATCGAGGTTTACCGCAACGCAGGACGCAGTGACGTGCTGATGCGCCTGCACCACCTGCGCCAGCAGGTGCAGAAACGCCGCGGCGCCCCCAGCCATTCGTTGGCCGACTTTGTTGCGCCGAAGGAGACGGGCGTGCCCGACTGGATGGGCGCGTTCGCGGTCAGCGCCGGCGGTGACGTCGACGCACGCGCGAAGGCGTTCGAGGACGCCCATGACGACTACCACGCGATCCTGGTGAAGAGTCTGGCCGACCGCCTTGCGGAGGCTTTCGCCGAAGCGATGCACCAGCGCGTTCGGCGCGACTTCTGGGGCTACGCCCCGGAAGAAAGCCTCGACAACGACGATCTGATCCAGGAGCGATATACCGGTATCCGCCCGGCTCCGGGGTATCCGGCCTGCCCCGAGCACACGGAGAAGGGCCTGCTCTGGGAGCTGATCGATCCGGTCGAGAACGCGGGCATGACGCTGACCGAGAGCTACGCGATGCTGCCGGTTTCGGCCGTCTCCGGCTGGTACTTCGCGCATCCCGATTCGCGCTACTTCGGCCTGGGCAAGATCAACCGCGACCAGGTCGAGGACTACGCCCGCCGCAAGGACTGGAGCGTCGGCGAGGCCGAGCGCTGGCTGGCGCCGAATCTCGGCTACGACCCGGCGGAGCGGAAACTATCCGAGTCCGCCTGAGCCATGGTCCTCTTTCCCGTCCGCGGGAGAAGGGCGAGGGCGAAGGTGAAGGCACTCGGGCGGCGCCGTCCGTCCCTCCTTCCCCGCAAGCGGGGGAAGGGGGCTTCCCATTCAAGCGAAGTGGGCGATGTTGCCCCACGCTACTGGCTCCGCGGCGCTTCGCTCGCGGCCGCGCATCGGCGGCGGGTTCCGGCAATCGATACCGCTTTGGCCGCGGCTTCTGGCAAACTGTGGTTCTTGGAATTTCAGGGGGATTGCCATGACGAATCAGAACGAGCCTGCCTACGACTCCCATCCGGCGATGTTCCGGAACCACCCGCTCGGTTACCTGGTCACCTGGGTGCTGATCATCGCGCCGGTGGTGCTCCTGTTGCTGTTCCGCAAGCCGATCGCCGAGATGGGGGATTTTCCGCCGGCGATGCTGCTCGCTGCGACCGGCCTCGGGATCGTGGTTCTGATGTACTGGTTCGTGAAAACGCGGGCGACCCGGCTGCGCATCAACGGTGACCAGGTGCATCTCGAGGAGGGGCTGCTCAGCAAGCATCACGTCGACCTGCACGTCGGGCAGGTCCGGGCGGTGCGGGTATACCAGGGATTCCTGGACCGGATCTTCCGGGTCGGGCGGATCGAGGTCTTCACCACCGGCGATTCAGCCGAGTTCACCGTGGGGGGCATGCCCAACCCGAACCGCGTGCGCGACCATGTGCGCAATCGCCGGGAGTCCGCCGAGTGAGCAGCAGCGATCTGCGCGACAGCCGGTTGGCGCTGCGGATCCTGCTCGGCTTTTCGGCGCTGGTCGCGCTGCTGGTCGCGCTGGTCGTGCTGGCTGCGGCCGTCACCCTGCCGGGGCTGTCCGAGTGGGTGGCCGTGACCTTCGACAGCGGCATCGGGCTGAAGAACGCGGCGATCATCGCCGCGGTGATCGCGGTGACGGTGATGATCGTGTTCGCGCTGGCCGCGGGCGAGGGGATCATCGGCGAGATCCAGTTCATGATCCCCGGATTCTTCCTGTTCTTCGTCTTCTTCTGGCTGATGATCGCCTGGGTGTTCTGATCGGGCTTGGTGCCCAGGCCCGGTACTTCCCGGGGTGATGCGCGTGCGGGCCGGCGACGCCGCTCGCGAACGCGGGAGCGGGGTGCACAGGCAGTGCGGACCGGGCGAACGCGCGGCCTTCAGGCTTCATAGCTCTGCACCACTCGATCGAAGAGCCGGGCGCTGGCGTTGGCACCGTGGCGGGCGATCGCCGCAGCTTCGCGCCGCAGAGCGTCTCGTTGGACCCCTCTACCTGAAAGCGGGTGGATGCGTGCCGGAGGTTGCCGGGATCCCGGGCGCGGGCCAAAATCCGGAACCGCCCACGCCGACCGGGAGCCCGTGCCCATGACCGACAGCCACGACTCGGGCGTTACGCCCCACCACCTCACCCTTCGGCAGACCCGGCTGGACGATTATCCCGACATCTGCGAGATCATGGAGCGCGTGTACCCCGACTTGGACGGGGCGTGGAGCCTCGATCAGTTCACCTCGCAGGTTACGCGCTTTCCCGAGGGCCAGATCTGCATCGAGGACAACGGCAAGGTCGTTGCGGCCGCCATCAGCCTGATCGTCGAATACCGCCGTTTCGGCGACCAGCACAGCTACTGGCAGATCACCGGGAACGGCTTTTTGACCACCCACGATCCCGACGGCGACACGCTCTACGGTGTCGACATCTTCGTGCACCCGGATTACCGCGGCCTGCGCCTGGGCCGGCGCCTGTACGACGCCCGCAAGGAACTGTGCGAGAAGTTGAACCTGCGCGCGATCGTCGCAGGCGGACGCATCCCGGGGTACGCGAAATACGCGGATCACCTGACGCCGCAGCAGTACGTGGAGAAGGTGAAGAACCACGAGATCACCGATCCGATCCTAACCTTCCAGCTCGCGAACGATTTCCACGTCCGCCGAATCATCACCGACTACCTGCCGGCCGACGACAAGTCCGGGGCTTACGCGACGCTGATCGAGTGGCTGAACATCTACTACGAGGAAGAGGAGAAGGTGATCGGCGGCAGCCGCTCCGACGTTCGGGTGGGCGTGGTGCAATGGCAGATGCGCCCGACCGCCACGCTGGATGAGCTCTTCCTCCAGATGGAATATTTCGTCGATGCCGTGTCCGGGTATCGGGCCGACGCGGTGCTCTTCCCCGAGTTCTTCAACGGGCCATTGATGGGACAGTTCAACCAGGAGAACACCGCCGAGGCGGTGCGCAGTCTGGCCGAGTTCACCGAGGCGATCCGCGAGGAAATGGTGCGCCTGGCGCTTGCGTACAATATCAACATCGTCGCCGGCACGATGCCCGAGTACCACGATGGTGTGCTGCGCAACGTCTCATACCTGTGCCGGCGCGACGGTACCTGGGATCACCAGTACAAGATCCACGTGACTCCCGACGAGATCAGCTTCTGGGGCCTGCAAGGCGGCGACGACGTAAAGGTCTTCGATACCGACTTCGGCAAGATCGGCATCCTGATCTGCTACGACGTGGAGTTTCCCGAACTGCCAAGGCTGATGGCCGAGCAGGGCCTGCAGATCCTGTTCGTGCCGTTCTGGACCGACACCAAGAACGCCTACCTTCGCGTGCGCCGCTGTGCCCAGGCGCGGGCGATCGAGAACGAGTGCTACGTGGTGATCTCGGGAAGCGTCGGCAACCTGCCGAAGGTCGAGAACATGGACATGCAGTACTCGCAGGCCGCGGTATTCACCCCTTCAGACTTCGCGTTTCCGCACGACGCGGTGGCGGCCGAGGCGACCCCGAACACCGAGATGACGCTGATCGTCGACCTCGATCTCGACAACCTGAAGGAGTTGCGCAACCACGGCTCGGTGCAGAACCTGCGCGACCGGCGGCGCGATCTCTACGATGTCGTGTGGAAGGGGAGGCGCTGATGGCCACGCAGCGATTGAAAATCCGTAATCGTCCTGCCGGCCACACCCCGACCATGGCAGACGCGTAGACCCGATGTGATCTAACTCGGGGCGGAAGAGGCGCAAGGCCGTCATCCGCCGTGCCCGCGCCGGGGTTGCCCAGGCCCCCGCAGCGGCGCCAACTCTGTCTGGCGGATGACGCTGCGCTCGTCGGCCCTACAGGTCTCCCCAATCGGGACCAGCCGATCCCGTCGCGTTAGCCGGCCTGACGGATCTGTAATACCGCCAAAGCGGTCTGCGGCGACAGGTGCGGTCACCGGGTTGCCTGTCCGACACGTTCCAGCGTCGCTGCGCTTGTCCGTTCACAGCCTTCGGCCTTCGCGGCGAAAACAATCAGACCCGGTCGTTGAGGTAGGCGATCAGCCAGTTCCACGAGTCACGGTCGGCGCGCGCGTTGTAGCCCACCGGCATATCGAACTGCTCGGCAATCGCGTCGGCTCCGGGGTTGGTGAAACTGTGCGTCGCGCCGGCGAAGTCGATGAACGTGTAGTCGACGCCGGCGGTCGCCATTTCCTCGCGGAACGCGGCGATCTGTTCCGCCGGAACCAGCGGGTCGTCGACGCCGTTGAACACCAGGATGTCGGCCTTCACGCTGTCCGGCCTGGCGGGGTGCTCGGTGGCGAGCGCGCCATGGAAGCTCGCGACCATCGCGAGGTCGGCGCCGCTTCGGGCCGCCTCCAGCACCACACTGCCGCCGAAGCAGTAGCCGATCGCAGCGAGCGGTTCGCCGCCGGTCAACCCATGTTCCCGCAGCAGCGCCTCGGCGGCCTGGAACCGGCCCAGCATCGTGTCGCGGTTGCTGCGCACCGCAGTCGAGAACTCACGCGCTTCGCTCGGGTGCTCGGCGAGTTTGCCGGTTCCGTACATGTCCAGCGCGAAACCGACGTAGCCCGCCTCCGCGAGCATTTCCACGCGCCTGCGCGCGTGCGTGTCGTGCCCCCACCATTCGTGGACGACGATCACGCCGGGGCGCGGGCCCTCGCGCGATGCGTCATGGGCAAGATAGCCGGTCAGTTCGACTCCGGCGTGTTCGTAGGTGATTTCTTCGACATGGATCTCCGCCGCGGTCTGGGCGAAGGCGGTATTAATGGTCAGCAGCAGGGCAAACGCGACAACGACGATCATCCGGCGCATGGGGGCTCCTCGTTCGGTGGGTCAGGAGTGGGTGGCGGCCCGGGGCCCGGTCCGGTCGCGTCACTCTGGCGGTCGAGAATATCCGGCGCTTCGATCCCGTGCAATCGCACCTATTCGCACCGTCGCCGTGGAATGCGGACAGCTGGCTGGAAGTCTACTTTCTTACGGGAAAAGACGGCCGCGGTTGAACACGGAAAGAACGGACGGACGCGGAAAAGAGGTTCAACCCGTTTCCTCTTCCGTGCTTTCCGTGGCTCGCCTTTTCGTCTTGCAGGGTGGCCGCTGGCCATGAAGGTCAGCCCGTCGTTCCCTGTCAGCGCTTTCGCGATCCGGAAGCATTCAGGAGCCGGACGAATGGCCCCAGTTGCGCCACGCGGTGTACCCTCCCGATGGGTCGTTATCCGGAGTCGTGCAGCAGCGCACCACCAATGAAAGGAGTGCAGGCTATGGCGTACCGACTGACCGTGCTCATGTTTTTGCTGTTCGTGGCCGACCCTGCCGCCGCCGATGACCGCCACGAGTGGCTGGATCCGGCCTGGTGGTCCGAGGGGCAACTGCCGGTTCCTCCGAACCACAAGGTCACGTCGACCACCGAGACGCTGATCACGGACGAGGCCGATATTCCGATCTTCATCGCTCGCCCGGAAACGGAGGGTGAATTCCCCGGGGTGTTGTTCGTGCATGGCCGCCGCGGAGTGGACCCGCTGATAGAAGGGCACGTGCAACGTCTGGCGGCCCGCGGTTTCGTGGTCTACGCGCCCGATCTCTATGTCGGGCGCTTCGTCGAGGCCATGCCGATCGAGCACGACTACGCACTCGAGGCCGATCTTAACGACGTGCTCGACCACGTGCTCGCCACGGGGACGCATTCCGGGGATCGCGTTTGCGTGTACTCGCATACCCGGGGCGGGTACAAGAGTCTGAAACTGGCCGTGACCCTCGATCGCCAGTCCGATGCGCTGGCCTGCTACGTCAGCTATTACCCGCACATGCAGGATCCGAATGCCCCGGAACCCATGCAGGTGTACCGCTATGCGGGCGAGGCGGACCGGCTGACCCTGCCGGCGCTGATTTTCGTCGGCGAGCATGAACAGTACCAACGCAAGCGGGGGATCGACATGGCCGTGGGCAGCATGCAGGGCAGGGGACTGCCGGTGCAGCTGGTGACCTATCCAGGGGTGGGCCGGGGGTTCGATTTTCGGGAACCCCCGGTGCGGACCTTTGCCGACGATCTCGCCACCCGTGACGCGTTGATGCGGGCCACGGCGTTCATGAACCGGCAGCTGCGGGCCGGACACTGATCTCGCGCAGGCGCGCTGATGGCGTCCACAACGCGGATGCTGCACGGACGTTCACCCGCCCATCGGGCGGGGAACGCCGCCGTCGCCGCAAGGGTCTTATTAAACATGGACAGGTTGCGCCGATACGCCGGGTCCGTTCTGCCGGTTCTGTGCTGTGCTGCATGGCTGCTGGCGTCGTGCGCGACCGTGCCCGAAGCGCTCGAGCCAGTGCCTGAAGCCCAGCCGGGCATCGCCGAAGTCCGGTCTAACCCCGACGCCTGGGTCGGTACCGAAGTGGTCTGGGGCGGTGTAATTGCCCAGGTTTCGAACGAACCCGATGGCACGCGTTTCGAGATCGTCGCCCGGCCGCTGGCGCGCGAACAGCGCCCGCTGGCTGGCGATCGCAGCGAGGGCCGGTTCCACGTGTTTTTCGCCGACTTCCTCGATCCACAGGTTTACGCGCCGATGCGCGAGATGACCGTACGCGGCCGGGTCACCGGTGTCCGCTCCGGCAGCGTTGGCGAGTACCCGTATCGCTTTCCCGAAGTCGCCGCGGCATCGGTCCACCTCTGGCCCGTGCCGGAACCGGCCGTGATCTACCGGGATCCCTACTGGGATCCGTTCTGGGATCCCTGGCGTCCCTACTACCGGTATCCCTGGGCACCCCGGCGATGGGGGCCGTGGCCATGACGTCGCGGCCGCCGCGCGCGGTCGTGGTGCTATTGTTGTCGGTCGTGGTCGCCGCCTGCGCGACGCTGCCGCTTCCGGTACCGGAGGCCGGTACGCAGGTTACGCCCCGGCAGGCGGTCGAGATCGGCCAGCCGGTGCATGCACAGCTCTGGGGCGGCGTCATCGTCGGCGTCGACAACCGTTCGGACCACACGCTGCTGGAAGTCGTCGGTTACCCGCTGCGCAACCAGGAGCCCCGGACCGACCGGATGACCCATGGCCGATTCCGGGTGCAGGTCGCCGGATTTCTCGACCCGCTGGACTACCGGGTCGGTCGGAGGATCACTGCGTACGGGCCGGTCGAGCGAACCGAGGCCGGGCACATCGGCGCGGTCGAGTATGTCTTTCCGGTGATGGTCGGCACCGCGGTGCAGCTGTGGCCGGAGCCGGAGGTACGCGACCGGCGTTCCGGCGGTGTGACCTTCGGAATCGGGATCGGCATCGGCCTCTGACCCCAGGCCGGGGCACGGATCAGTTCCCCGCGCCGAAGAGATGTCCGAAGATGCGCGCACCGCCGATGTAGGTGCCGAGCGCCGAGCCGACCGTGGTCAGCAGAAACACCAGCAACACCCGCGAAACCCGGTTGCGCCACCAGCCCCTTGCGCTGGTGGTGTCGCGGCGCAGCTGGGCGAAGTCGCCGACTTGCGGCTTGCGCAGGTACAGTTCCACTGCGGCCGCGACGAACCCCACGCCAATGGTGGGATTCAGCGACGTCAACGGTGCCGCCAGCGCGGCGGTCACGATCGTCACGGGGTGGGCCAGTGCAATGGCTCCGCCGAGCGCGGCCAGGCCGCCGTTGATCATGATCCAGTCCAGCACCATCTGCAGACCCAGCTCGGGGTTGCGCGTGAAGCCGATCACGAAGCCGGCCAGGATCACGCTGACCACCACCCAGGGCAGATAACGGGGCCAGCGCGCCCGTGGCGGGGACTGCTCGAGTTCGCGCAACACCTCGGGCGGTGGCTGCCGGTCCAGCGCCACGTAGTTCTCGATCCCCTTGAGGTGTCCCGCCCCGACCACCGCGAGGATGCGTCGGTGGCCGCCGTCGGCCGCCAGCCGTCGCAGGTGCGCGGCCATGTAGCGGTCGCGCTCGTCGATCAGCGGGAGGTAGAGTTCGCGCGACTGCTCGGCAAACTCGCTGAAGGTCGATTCCAGCATGTCGCCCTGCTTCAGGCGCTCGATCTCCGATTCGTCGATCTTCTCCCGGCTCAGCACACTGGCGAACAGGCCGCCGACCAGCCCCATGCGTTGCCACCAGGGCACGGCCCGGTACGCGCGGCGCAGCGTCAGTCCGATGTCGCGGTCGATCAGCGCCAGCGGCAGCCCCCGGTCCATCGCGCCGTCGATCGCCGCGCGCATCTCGGCCCCGGGCTCGATCCCGTACTGTTCGGCCAGGCGCTGCTGGTAGGCGCCAAGCGCCAGGCTTGCGGCGACCATCGGAACCTGGCCTCCGCGGATGACGCTGAACAGGTCGAGCCTGCGCATCGCGTCCGGGTCGAGCATTGCGCGCTGCCGGCTCAGGCAGAGCTCGATCGCGACGGTGTCGAAGGCCTTGGTGGCAATCAGGTCGCCGACGATGCGGGCGCTGGCCGGGGATACGTGTGCGGTACCCAGCAGCACGATCTCGGTGTCGCCGATGCGGATGCGCCGATGCGGTTCCTCGGCGAGCAGGGGTTCGATGGCTTGGCTCATGTCGGCAAGAAGACGGAAAAACAGCCGGCCATCCTATCCGGAATATGCCCGGGGAGCGAGCGCAGCCATCCGCCGTGGGCTGAATGTGGCCCGGCATTGCGGCGGAACCCGCCTGGAAGTGCAGCGCGCCGCGCAGGAGTCGGTGCAGCCAGGATCTGCAGAGTGCATCTACTGGGTCCGCACCGCAGCGTTGCGGTCACGGAGGCTCTCCAGCCGTTCCTGTACCCGCTCCGCACGTTCCAGCGCCGCCTGCAACTCCGCGTGTTCCGGCGCCAGTTCGTGTCCGCGGCGCCACCGGTCGATCGCGGCATCGATGTCGCCGGTCGCGTACAGACGCCGGCCCTCCTCGAGCCACGCCTCGAGTTGCATGGCCAGCCGCTGTTCGATGTCCTGGCACAGCGCCGCGAGCGCGCCGTCGGTTCCGGCTCGGGCCGCATCCGTGCAGATGCGCTGCGCTGACTCGAGATCGTCGCCGGCAAGGGCCTGCTGGAGATCCGCGACGGTCGGACTGGCCGGCGTGTCGCGGGCTGGTGCGGGCGTCGACGGTTGCAGCGCAGCCAGCGTTTGTGCGCGCTGCTCCGACGGGACCAGCGCCTGTGCGAGCTGGAGCAGGGCCTGGCGTTCTGCCGGATCCTCGTGCGTCGCGGCCCGAGCGTCGAGCGCCCGGGCGAGTGCCCGGGCCTCGCGCTGCAGTTCTTCCGGGCCCATCGGCAGTTCACCCGGGCCGGTGGCCAGGCGGCTCATGCTCTCGATCAGGCGCTGGCGTTCCAGCAGGCTGGCGGCCTCCAGTCGCAGGTAGTCGGTGTTCAGCGCCTCCAGTTCCACGGTCCGGGTCGCGGTCAGCAACTCGATCTGACGCTCCAGCCGCGGGTCGTCGGGCAGCCGGTCACGCGCCTGACGCAGCGTGACCAGCGCCAGTGCAAGGTCACCGTCGGCGGCCAAGCGTTCGGCCTGCCCCAGGACTTCGCGACCGGCGCGGTTGGCGGCGGCCGCGATCTCGGGCTTGCGTTCCAGCAGCGGCTCGAAGCGGGCGGACTCCAGGTTGTCGAGGAGATCCAGCGCGGCGCGGTAGTCCTCGGCCGCAAGGAACCGTTCGAGGCGATCCTCGTGCATCTCGGGAGGCAACACCACGGCGCAACCCTGCAGGATCAGCAGCAGCAATCCCGCCGCGAGCGGAACCGAGGGGGTGGTCCCGTGTAGGCTTGGGGTCATCGTTCCTCCAACACGCACAGCAGTTCCACCTCGTCTGCCACGCCCCGGAGCTGCCGGCGCCCGCAGGATCGGATGCGGAACCGCCGGGCGAGTTCGTCGCGGTCCATGAAACCGTCGGTAACCAGAAGCGAATCCGGCTTCGCGATCTCGGTCAGGCGCGAGGCGAGATTCACCGGATCGCCAACCACGGTGTACTGCATCCGGTCCTCGGCGCCCAGGTTGCCGGCGAGCATCCGCCCGGCGTGGAGGCCGATGCGGAATTCGGTACGAACTTCGCCGCGTTGCTCGCGTTTGCGGTTGATTTCGCGGATCGTGTCCAGCAGTGCGAGGCCTGCGCACAGCGCCTTCAGGCGATGGTCCGCGTCGGGCCGGGTCACGCCGAACACGGCCATCGTACAGTCGCCGATGTACTTGTCGACCACGCCGCCGTGCGCCGCGATGGTGCTTGCCATCGGCCCGAAGAACTCGTTGAGAATCCGTCCGAGTTCGGCCGGATCGAGCCCCTCGGAAAGCGTGGTATAGCCCTTGATGTCGGCGAACAGCACCGATCCCTCCACCGGGCGGCCCCCGAGTTCGACCCGGTCCAGGTTGTCGAGAATGTCCTGCGCTACTCCGTCCGACACGTAGCGGCGCAGCGCGTCCTCGACCTGATCCTTGCGCAGCAGGTCGGTACTCATGCTCTGGAACGCGTGGATCAGTTGCCCCAGTTCGTCCTGCACGAGGCTGGGACTGGGCGCAACCGCAGCATGTTCGCGTGTCGCTCTGGCCAGACGCTCCAGCGGCCGGACCATCCGCTTGCTGATCGTGATTGCGAGCAGCAGCCCCAGGATCGATATCACGACCGCGGTGGCGACACCGGCCCGGATCGTGTTCTGCAGCAGTCCCTGCATCGGGGCGGTGTCGATGTAGGCCTCGACCCATCCCACCTCGACGCCCTGGAACAGGACCGGTCGGTACTGGTAGTGGCTCGATGGAACCAGCGACCAGTGCGGGTGTGCATCCAGCGGCTGGGTGCCCGGGCGCTGGCCGGCACTGGCCAGCAGGCCACGGTCGTTAGCATGGACCGCGAGGAACTCGATGTCGCCGTCCTGCAGTTGCGCCTGGACCAGCGTCTGCACCGCCAGCCGATCATCGGCGAGGATCGGTTCCGCGGAAGCCCGGGCGATGTGCCCGACGATCAGTTCGGCCTGCACCCGGATCTGATTGTGCAGCACGTCGCGTACTTGGTAGAGAACCAGTGTTGCCAGCGCCACGACGGTGAGCAGCGTCAGTGCGGAGATGACCGCCGCCAGTTTCCACGCGATCGGCAGGTAACGGGGCAGGACGGGGGCCAGTGCCACGGCAGCAGGGGTCAGCGCCGCTGGTCGAGCCAGCGCAACCAGTTTTCGTACAAAGCCGGCGTGCGGGCGGCAACCGCCGAGGGTTTTTCCAGCGTGCGCCGGAACACCGGTCCGCGCTCGAGATCACTGGCCTTGCCGCCGGCCTCGGCCAGCATCAGGCCGCCCGCAGCGCTGTCCCACAGAGCCTGCCCGCCGTGCAGGTACAGGTCGGCCCGGCCGGCGGCCAGCCAGGCCCATTCCAGTGCGCAGGCGCCCAGGTTACGCTGCGATCGATAGGGCGGATTCTCGACCAGCGCGCCGGCCAGCTTCGGGTGCAGTCGCTTGTAATCGATCAACGCGGTGCATTCGCGAAGCTCGGTGTTCTCGCGCAATCGCCGGGGAATCGGCTCTCCGTTCAGACGCAGCCCGGTCGAGCGCGTGGCGCTGAAGAGCTCGTCCCGGACAGGATCGCAGGTCGCACCGAAGAGGACGCCGGTGTCGTCGACCAGCGCGAGCGAAACCGCGAAGAACGGCAGACCGCCGGTGAAGTTGGTGGTGCCGTCGAGCGGATCGAGCAGCCAGAACGGGCCGTCGCCGTTCAACACTTCCTGCTGGTGCTCGCGGGTCTGTTCCTCGCTCAGCACCGGAATACCGGGAAACCGGGCTGCAAGTACTGCCCGCATGCGTTCGTCGACCGCGTGGTCGGCACTGGTGACCAGGCTGCCATCGGCCTTGCGGGTTACCGCCAGTCGGCCCTCGAAGCGGGACAGCAGTTCTTGCCTCGCGACGTCGCGCAGGGCTATCAGCAGGGAATCGATCGTATCGGGTGTCGGGATCATCTCGGGACCACAAAAAATGGGCGGGGCGGACGGCGGAGCCGGCTGCGGGGCACGCCGGGGGTGAGAGCCGTGGAGCCTTGCGCGTATCATACCCGTTCATGACTGGACTCTTCGTGATTCTTGCGCTCGTGCTGGCCGCCGTCTACTTCAACGATGCCTGGCGCAGTATCGAACGGGCGCGCAAGGTGGCGCGCGATGTGTGCGCCCGTGCCGGGGTTCAGTTCCTGGACGGGAGTGTGGTGGCGGCAGGGGTGCGCCCGGAATGGAGCGACGGTCGCCTCGGTCTGGTGCGGCGCTACCGGTTCGAGTTCGCCACCGACGGCAACGCGCGCTACGTGGGCGAACTGTCGCTGCGGGGGCGCCGTGTCCGGGTCGTCAGCATGGACCTCCCGGAAGGAGGGCGCCTGCTCGACCCGGACTCGACCGGTTCGGAATCCGGCCGCGAACGCCCATGACCCTGAACGAACTGCGCTATGCGGTGGCGGTGGCCCGGGAACGGCATTTCGGCCGCGCAGCCGAAGCCTGCCACATCAGCCAGCCGTCGCTGTCGGTCGCCGTGCGCAAGCTGGAGGAGGAACTCGGGATCACCCTGTTCGAGCGCGGGCACGGCGAAGTCACGGTCACACCGGCAGGTGAAGCGCTGATCCGTCAGGCGCGACGGGTGCTGGACGAGGCGGGTGCGTTGAAGGAGATGGCGGCGCGGCAACAGGATCAACTGTCGGGTCCGCTGCGGCTCGGAGCCATCTACACGGTCGCCCCGTACCTGCTGCCCGAACTGATCCCGGTGCTGCATGAACGGGCCCCCGGGATGCCGCTGGTGATCGAGGAAAACTTTACCGCGGTGCTGCGTGATCGGCTCAAGGAAGGGGAACTCGACGCGATTGTGGTGTCCCTGCCATTCGACGAGCCAGGCGTGGTGACCCTGCCGCTGTACGACGAGCCGTTCGTCGCGGTCCTGCCGGCCTCGCATCCGCTGAACAGTCGCGAACCCCTGACGATGGACCGGCTCGCCGAGGCGACCCTGCTGCTGCTCGGAGCCGGACATTGCTTCCGCGACCAGGTGCTCGAGGTATGCCCCGGATGCCTGCATCAGGCCCGCGCGGCGGGCAGCCCGTCCAGCAATCTAGAAGGTTCTTCGCTGGAAACCATTCGGCACATGGTTGCCTCGGGAATGGGGGTGACGATCCTGCCCTGCACCGCCGCCGGGGCCGATCGTTATGCCCAGCGGTTGCTCGCAGTTCGGCGTTTTGCCGAACCGATACCCAGCCGGCGGGTCGCGCTTGCCTGGCGAACGAGCTTCCCCCGGCCCCAGGCGATCGAGGCGCTGCGCCGGGCGGTGCTCGACACCGGCCTGAGCTGCGTACGCTTCATCCGGCCGGGCGAGCGTTCCGACCAAGATCGCGGCGCGACGGTCGGCGCGGGCGGCGGAAGCCGCACCCCTCGGGGATCGCCGTGATCGTCAGTCCGCTGCGGCCTGGCGCGCGGCGATCCGCTCCAGGATCAGGCGTGCATCCCGGGCCTCCAGGCCGTGTTCGAGGGGACTGGGGATCACGGTGGCACGGCCGCGCAGTGCCGGAACCTGGTTCAGATCCTGGCTGAAGGCCGGAACCAGGATATCCCCGCCCATCCGGAAATCGGTGTTGCGGACTACCGCGTCATAGGTGATGTCGGGGTGTTCCTGCGTGTTCAGCCACCCCAGCAGGTTGCCCGGCGCGGGCGGGGTCAGGTCGACCAGCGCGGCCCGTGAATTCCGGATCGCATTGTAGTTGCCGCCGACGACCTGGCGCGTGACGATCTGCCGGAACGGTCCGAACAGGCCCCGGTTGTCGGTGGCCTCGAGCGCCTGGATCGCGCGGGAGGTGCCGAGATGCGGGCTGGCGATGGTGATCAGGTGTTCGACCGAACCGGCACCCCAGCGCACCAGCGCGAGCCGGGCGACTACGCCGCCCGCAGAATGTCCGACGAGCGTCAGTTGCTCGCCGGGGTGGTGCCGCTCGATCGCCCGACGCATCGCGTTGAGCCAGTCCGCCTGCACGGCGAGCGGTGCGCTGGCCGGCAGGGTCACCGTGTACACGGCCGGTTCCTGGTACACGGCCGGTTCCTGCGGCCCGGTGGTCCCGGCGAGCTGCGGCTTGCCATCGGCAGTCGGGCGCCAGTCGCCTCGGTAAGGCCAACCGGAGGTCTGCAGCACGTCGATCACGCCGGCGCGCTGGAAGCTCTCGCCGTCGCCGAGGTAGCCGTGTACCAGCACCAATACCCCGGCCGAAGCCATCGGGCTCCAGAGCAGAAGTACCAGCAATGCCGCGAGCAGGCGGCCGATCGTGGGTCGTTTCATGGTTGTGTCCTCGCTGTTCCCGGCGCCGACCGGGGTTGCGGTCGTGCCATCGCCTGACTACCCGGTATATTAGCAAAGACTAATCAGATATTGCTGGCAACGGCGGGCGTTCGGACGCGACGGTTGTGCCCCGATTCGCCGGGGCGCGGTGCAGGCACTACACTGACGCGCATGATTCGGTTCGACGACATGGAGTTACGCCGCGGCGGCCAGGTGCTGATCGGCGGCGCGAGTTTCGGAATTCATCCGGGATGGCGGGTGGGCCTGACCGGGGCCAACGGCTGCGGCAAGAGCAGTCTGCTCGCCGCGCTGCGCGGCGAGCTTGCGCCGGACGCGGGTCGCATCGAGATGCCGCGGGGCTGGGTGTGTGCGCACCTACCGCAGGAAGTGGAAGCGAGTCCGCGTCGCGCGGTCGATTACGTGCTTGACGGAGATGCTGCTCTGCGGGCGCTGCAGGAGCGCCTGGAGCACTGCCAGGACGGCACCGAGCGCGGGCGGTTGTATGCCGAGATCGACGCGATCGACGGCTGGAGCGCCGAGGCCCGGGCCCGGCAGCTGCTGGCGGGTCTCGGCTTCGCGCCGGGCGATCCCGATCGCACGGTAGCGGAGTTCTCCGGCGGCTGGCGTATGCGCCTGGGGCTGGCCCGAACGCTGATGACGCGTTCGGACCTGCTGCTGCTCGACGAGCCCACGAACCATCTCGACTTCGAGGCGATCCTGTGGCTGGAGGGGTGGCTTATGCGTTATTCCGGCACCCTGATCGTAATCGCGCACGACCGGCGTTTCCTCGACTCGGTGGTCAGCCACATCGCTCATATCGAGCACCGGCAGATCCAGCTGTACACCGGTAACTACAGTGCGGCCGAACGCAGGCGGGCCGAGGCCGTGGCCCAGACCGAGGCCGCCGCCCGGCGCGTGGCCGAGGAGCGCGCGCATCTCGAACGCTTCATCGCGAGGTTCCGGGCCAAGGCGACCAAGGCCCGGCAGGCGCAGAGCCGGCTGAAACGCCTGGAGAAGCTGGACGAGGTCGCGCTGATCCGGGCGGCGCGGCCGATGCACCTGCGCATTCCGGTACCGGACCGGCTGCCGGACCCGCTGCTGCGCCTCGATCACGCCGGCGTTACGGTGGAAGGCCGGGTGCGGCTGCACCCGACGACGCTGCGCCTGCGCCCGGACGACCGTATCGGCGTCCTCGGCGCGAACGGCGCCGGTAAGTCGACCCTGCTGGCCGTGCTCGCGGGGCTGCTCCCGCTGACCGAGGGTGGCCGTGCGGTCGAGCCAGGGCTGAGGGTCGGCTATTTCGCCCAGCACCAGCGTGAACAGCTCGACGATGCGGCGAGCCCGCTGCTGCACTTGCAGCGGCTCGGCGGCGACAGTACCGAGCAGGAACTGCGCAATCTCCTCGGCGGGTTCGGCTTTTCGGGAACCCGTGTCGACCTGCCGGTGGCCGGCCTGTCCGGCGGCGAGCGCGTGCGGCTGGTATTGGCGATGCTGGTCTGCCAGGGCCCGTCGGTGCTGCTGCTGGACGAGCCCACGAACCACCTGGACCTCGACATGCGCGAGGCCTTGGCGGAGGCCCTGGAGGAGTATGCGGGGGCGCTGGTCGTGGTCTCGCACGACCGGGATCTGCTGGCGCGGGCCTGCGACCGGTTCTGGCGCGTAAGGGATGGCCGGGTGGAGGACTACGACGGCGATCTCGACGACTACGCCCGTGAACTGACCCGGGGGGCGCCTGCCAGCGAGATTGCGGCGAGCGACGGTGCACGCACCGGGGATGCAGGGGAACGCGAGGGTGGTCGCGAGCGGCGGCAACAGGCGGCGCGGCAGCGCGAAGCACTGAAGCCGCTGCGCAACGCGGCGGAACGCGAGGAGGCACGCTGCACCCGGTTGCAGGGGGAACTCGATGCGCTCGAGGAGGCGCTGGCGGACCCGGGCCTCTATGACCAGGGTGACGGCGGACAGCTGGAATCGCTGCTGCAGCGCCAGGGTCAGCTACGTGCGGAACTCAAGGCCGCGGAGGCCGCGTGGCTCGAAGTGCTGGAGGCCCTGGAAAACGCCCGGATGGAGGCCTGAAGCCCGCGTTGGTCTGGGACGCCCGCGCGACGCCCCGGGCGGTCCTTGCGCGCGGCCGAAGCCGGTTGCCGCGCGAACGAGAAACCCGCGGCCGCCCGAGAGGCGGCCGCAGTGCGCGAGGGCTGGCGTCAGCCGAAGCCCTGGTCGGTCAGGTTGTCGTACCAGCTGGCTGCATAACGCGCCTCGCGGCCCTGGAAGCGGTCGTCGGCGCCGGCTGGCGACACCGCGACCGAGTCTCCCACCGGGACGATCGCCTGCTCGCCGTCATCGGTCTCGCCCGCCTCGTAGACGCCGGAGACCGAGATGCTGTGCTCGGGCGTCAGTAGGCTGTAGCAGGTGTTGAAGTACGCCGGAGCGCCGGGCTCGCGGCCGTTGATGTGGTCGACTACGGCGAGTGCCGCCACTTTCGCGGTCGAGGCCGCGATGTACCCGGATTTCGGCAGTGCGCTGCTGACCATCGCGTCGCCGATCACGTGCACGTTCTGCGCGATCGTCGACTGCAGGTCACGGTAATCGACAGGACACCAGCCGGAGTCGTCGGTCAGGCCCGAGTCGACCGCGATGCGTCCAGCGGTCTGCGGCGGGATCACGTTGATCACATCCGCCTCGAGGTCGTCGAACTCGGTGTGCAGCGTCTTCGCGGCAGGGTCCACCCGCCGGACGCCACCAGCGGTTTCGAAGCCACCGACCCACTCGATCATGCCCGGGTAATGGCGTTCCCAACCGGCCTGGAACAGGCCCTGCTTGGAGAAAGCGTCCTTGGCATCGTAGATCACGATTTTCGCATTCGGCTTGTGCCGCGTGCAGTAGTTCGCGATCAGCGCTGCGCGCTCGTAGGGTCCGGGCGGGCAGCGGAACGGGTTCGGCGGAGCGACGATTGCGACCACGCCGTTCTCGGGCATCGCCGCGACCTGGTCGCGCAACAGCTGCGTCTGCGGCCCTGCCTTCCATGCATGGGGCAGCACCTGTGAAGCCGCCTCGTCGTAGCCCTCGATCGCATCCCATTGGAAATCGATGCCGGGTGCTACGATCAGGCGATCGTAGGGCAGGCTCTGCCCACCGGCGGTCAGGACCTTCTGCCCTTCGGTATCGATTCGGGTGGCGGTGTCGATCACGACATTGATGCCGCGCGCCTTCACGTTGTCGTAGCCATGCGTGAGGCTGTCGAGGTCGCGCATCTCGGCCAGCACCCAGTTGCTCATGTAGCAGGTGATGTATTCCGGATTGGCCTCGACGATGGTCACGTCGATCGCCGGGTCCAGCGCCTTCACGTAGCGGGCCGCGATCGCCCCGCCGGTGCCGCCGCCGACGATTATGACGCGGGCCTTGGCCTGACTGCCCCAGGCCGTGCCGAACGGCAGCGTTGCCGCGAGGCCGCCCAGGCCCGCAGCCTGAATGAATCTCCTTCGAGTGAAATTCGCCATCTGTCCGTCTCCTGATCAGTCAAACACGTAGGCCGCGGGATCCTGCTGGCTGCCGTAGTAGTGAACCAGCGCTTCCAGATCGTCGACCGAAAGCAGCCGCCGCTCCATGCCCCTTGGCTGCCAGCGTCCGTGCTCGCGGAAGTCCTCGAAGGAGTCGCGCAGGTACGGCATCCACTGTCCCGCGATCGGTGCCGTGTCCGGCTCCGGATACCGGCCGCCCTCGGAATGGCAGGTATTGCAGTGCTCGTCGTGAATTGCGGCACCGCGCTCGGCGAGTTCGGGATCGAAGTCCTGCTGCGCCGGCAGGTAGGGCTGGGCGGCGAAGAACTCGGCCATCGCCTCGAACTGTTCCTCGGTATAGCCGATCGCTACGCGGTCCATGATGGTTGCGTACCGGCTGCCGTCCTTGTACCCCATCATCGAGTCCACGAAGTATTCTTGCGGGAACCCGGCAAGCGACGGCGTCGCCGGCCCAACGCTGTGGCCGTTGTAACCGTGACAGCCGGCGCACTGGAACGCGAGCATCTCGCCCGACAGCGGCGTGTTGTCTGCAACCGCTGCCGAACCGGCCGTCAGCAGGCCGGCGACTACGATCGCCTTCAGTCTGTTTCGTCTCATCATTTCTCCTTCGCCCCTTGGGCTGATCAAAGAATCGTGCTGGGCGTCTTCGTGCGCCCTCTGGATGCCATGGATATTGTTTTCCGGCGTCGCGCCCGGCAACGGGCTCTGGCCGGAGAAGCGATGCGGACCCATGAGTCGATTCGTGCTTTGCGTATTAGCAATACGTTGTATTTTGAGACTCTCTGATTTTGGTCTGGCGCACGCTCCTTATACATTACATCATTCCCGAGAAATTGCTCGAGCGGCTGCGCGGATCGCCGCAACCCAAGACAAATACTGGAAAATCAATTATATATATAGGTTTTTGTGGTGTGTCGCGAGGTAGAGATCCTATGAGGGTAGTGATTTGTACCCATACGGAGGTAGCCATGCTACCCATGCCGCGGGTGGCTGCCATTGGTAATGTTGAAACCATCGTGGGGAGGTGGTGTGATTTCTTGCGTATGGCGAGGTCGGTGGGCAAGGGGATGTGCTATATAGTGTCCGGTAAGGATGCGAGCAAAACCTGATGGTGACGTCGCAGTTGAAGTCATCCGTCACGATCGATCGGGCATGGGAATGAGTGCCCAGGGAGCAGCAGAGGAAGGCAGCACCCGGATCATCGCATCCGACCTCTCGGAAAACAGGGGCGCGGCTTGTAACCGCGCCCCTGCTTGCCTGAGGGGGCCGAGGGCGGCGCCAGGTTCGGGGCTTCGTCCGCACCCGGATCCGGGGGTGCTACAGGGGTGGGGCTTTCGAAGGGATGTCCCGCATAGACCGTAAAGGCAGACAAACGGCTCGAAGGGCTGCGGACAAGCCCGGGGGGCCGAGGAGAGGAGAACCTGTTATGAATGATCTCAACAGACTCGGCCGTGTGGGCCGATGGATTGCGGGGGCAGCCTGTCTGTTCCTTGCCTCTGCCGCTCACGCGGAACCGGGGGAGAACCTCAAACCCGTGGATGCGATGCAGTGCTTCGACTGCCACACGCAGATCGAGGACATGCACACAGTTGGCAAGCACGCCACCGTGAACTGTGTCCACTGTCACGATGCTACCGAGCACGTCGAAACGGCCAGCAGCCGCCGCATGGGCGAACGGCCCGTTACACGCATGGATCTGGAGGCCTGCGCTACCTGCCATACCGCACAGTTCAATTCCTTCGTTGAAGTGCGCCACGAGTCGCACCCGCGCTTGGAGAAGGCGACGCCGACGAGTCGGTCGCCGATGTTCGACAAGCTGATCGCCGGTCACGGTTTCGCGTTCGAGCACGCCGAACCGCGCAGTCACGCGTTCATGCTGGTCGATCACTTTGTCGTCGACCGCGCTTATGGCGGCCGCTTCCAGTTCAAGAACTGGCAGAAGGTCACCGACGGCATGGGGGCGGTTCGCGGCGCCTGGACAGTGCTGACCGATGCCGACCCCGAGAGCTCGGACCAGCGCCGGTTCCTGTCGCAGACGGCCACCGCCGCAAACCCGGTGTGCCTGAACTGCAAGACGCAGGACCATATCCTTGACTGGGCCTACATGGGTGACGAGCACGAAGCGGCCAAGTGGAGCCGGACCTCGGAGGTGGTCGAGTTCGCGCGTGACTTGAACCATCCGCTGAACTGCTTCATGTGCCATGACCCGCATTCGGCCGGTCCGCGCGTCGTGCGTGACGGCCTGATCAATGCGGTTGTCGACCGCGGGCTCGGGACCTACCCGCATGACCCGGTGAAAAGCGAACAGCAGGGCATGACCAAGGTCACGTTCCAGCGCGGCCGCGAGGACTTCCGGGCGATCGGCCTGCTCGATACGGCGGATTCCAACGTGATGTGCGCCCAGTGCCACGTGGAGTACAACTGCAACCCGGGTTACCAGTTGAGTGACGGGTCGCGGGTCGGCATGGACGATCGTCGCGCCAACCACTTCTTCTGGGCCAACGTGTTCGACTACAAGGAAGCCGCGCAGGAGATCGACTTCTTCGATTTCCGGCATGCCACCACCGGAGCGGCGCTGCCGAAGCTGCAGCATCCGGAGGCCGAGACGTTCTGGGGCTCTGTCCACGAGCGCAACGGCGTCGCCTGCGCCGACTGCCACATGCCCAAGGTTCAGCTGGAAAACGGCAAGGTCTACACCAGCCACAGCCAGCGCACGCCGCGTGACATGATGGGCCAGGCGTGTCTGAACTGCCATGCGGAGTGGACCGAGGATCAGGCCCTGTACGCGATCGACTACATCAAGAACTACACTCACGGCAAGATCGTCAAATCCGAGTACTGGCTTGCCAAGATGATCGACCTGTTCCCGGTCGCGAAGCGGGCTGGCGTGTCGGAGGATGTTCTGAACCAGGCGCGTGAGCTGCACTACGACGCACACCTGTACTGGGAGTGGTGGACCGCGGAAAACTCCGTCGGTTTCCACAACCCCGATCAGGCGCGTGAGTCGCTGATGACCTCGATCAGCAAGAGCAAGGAAGCCGTTAGCCTGCTGAATGACGCAATCGACGCCCAGGTGGCTTCGAGATAAGCTGAAGTTCGACAGCCTGGAGGAGCCGGTGCTGGTCACCGGCTCCTTTTTTCACGGTTTCCTGCGGTAGATGTTGATGTCACGTGTTTCTGACTCCCGAGGCAATCGGGTGTGTATCGATTTCCCCAGCACCGACGGGCCGGCGTCACAGGTTCGACCCGCCGGTGCATTCCAAACGCGCAATTCGGCGGCTCCGGATTCCAAAGGCGGTGAGGCATGATCCCGGAACTGGGTCAGTTCTTGATCGTTCTGGCGCTGGTGCTTGCGCTGGTTCAGGGAATCGGGCCGCTGGTCGGCGCGCATCGCGGCCACGCCAGCCTGATGGCCATTGGCCGACCGTTGGCGCAGGCACAGTTCGTGCTGCTGCTGGCGGCATTCGCGGCGCTTGCGTGGTCCTTCCTCGCGCACGATTTCTCGGTGAAGAACGTCGCGCAGAATTCGTTCTCGCAGCTTCCTGCCGTGTACCGGTTCACCGCTACCTGGGGGTCCCACGAAGGTTCGCTGCTGCTTTGGACGGTGATTCTCGCGGGCTGGTCGGCGGCCGTCGCGGCATTCTCGAAGCAGCTGCCCGAGGAAATGGTGGCCCGTGTACTGGGTGTGATGGGTCTGATCAGTGTCGGTTTTCTGGCCCTGCTGATCTTCACTTCCAATCCGTTCGAGCGCCTGTTCCCGATTCCGGCCGACGGACGCGACCTGAATCCGCTGCTCCAGGACGTCGGGATGATCTCGCACCCCCCGTTGCTCTACATGGGATACGTGGGGTTCTCGGTCGCGTTCGCGTTCGCGATCGCCGCGCTGCTGGCCGGCAAGCTCGACGCCGCGTGGGCGCGCTGGTCGCGTCCGTGGACCACGACCGCCTGGACGTTCCTCACGCTGGGTGTGGCGCTCGGGAGCTGGTGGGCCTACCGTGAGCTGGGGTGGGGTGGGTGGTGGTTCTGGGATCCGACCGAGAACGCCTCGCTGATGCCCTGGCTGGCCGGCACCGCGCTGATTCACGCGCTGGCGGCTACCGAGAAGCGGGGCGTGTTCAGCAACTGGTCCGTGCTGCTGGCGATCGCGACGTTCTCGTTGTCCCTGCTCGGCACCTTCCTGGTGCGTTCCGGTGTATTGTCGTCGGTGCATGCCTTCGCAACCGACCCGGCCCGGGGCCTGTTCATCCTGGCGTTTCTGGGCCTGGTGATCGGCGGCTCGATGGCGCTGTACGCGCTGCGTGCGCCGCGCATCGTGTCGGGCGGTTCCTTCCACTGGTTCTCGCGCGAATCGCTGTTGCTGGCCAACAACGTGTTCCTGGTGGCCGCCCTCGGCGCGGTCCTGCTGGGTACGCTGTATCCGCTGTTCCTCGATGCGCTTGGGCTGGGCAAGATCTCGGTGGGGCCACCGTATTTCAACGCGGTCTTCGTGCCGTTGGTCGCCCCGGCGCTGTTCCTGGCCGGTCTCGGACCGCTGGCGCGCTGGAAGCAGGCCGATCTTCCGGATCTGATGTGGCGTCTGAAATGGGCGTTTGGGGTGGCACTGGCGACGGCGGCATTGCTGCCGCTGACGCTCAAGGGCATGAACCTGCAGGTGACGCTGGGTATCTTCCTCGCGCTCTGGATTCTGTTCACCGTGGCGAAGGGTTTTGCGTTGCGCCTGCGCAGTACCCGCAAGGGACGCCTGCAGCAGTTGGCGGGAATGCCGAGGGCGTTCTGGGGAATGCAGATCGCGCATGCCGGACTGGCCCTGCTGGTGGTGGGAGTGACCGTCGTCTCCAACTACGAAACCGAGCGCGACGTGCGCATGCCGATCGGCAGCCACGTCGAGCTGGCCGGATACCGCTTCCAGTTCCAGGGCGTAGAGGAGCTTCCGGGGCCGAATTACGTCGCCGGTCGGGGCACGATGGAGGTCACGAGTCCCTGGGGGCGAAATTTCGTGCTTTATCCCGAAAAGCGCAACTACAATGCGTCGGGCATGATCATGACCCAGGCGGCGGTGAACTACGGGCCGTTCCGCGACGTGTACGTCTCGCTGGGCGAACCGCTGGGCGACGGCGTCTGGACCGTGCGCGTCTACCACAAGCCTTTCGTCGGCTGGCTTTGGGCCGGCGCCCTGCTGCTCGCGATCGGCGGCGTGCTGGCGGCCGCCGACAGGCGTTACCGCGTCGTAGTCCGGCGCCGCGAGCGGTCGTCGGGAGCGGTGGCACCCGCCGCAGCCGTGCCCCGCGAGGAAGCCGCGACATGAGGCGCTGGATCCCGCTGCTGCTGGTGATGGCACTCGGGGTATTCCTCTACCTCGGGCTGTACCTGAATCCCAAAGAGGTGCCGTCGCCTCTGGTTGGGCGCCCTGCACCGGACTTTACGCTGCCCGTGGTCGGCCGCCCGGGAGAGACCTTCTCGCCGTCCGAGGTGCGCGGCCAGGTGTGGTTGCTGAATATCTGGGCCCCCTGGTGCAGCACCTGCCTCGAGGAGCATCGCCACCTGCCGCGGATGGTCGCCGGGCGAGTACCGATCTACGGGCTGACCTGGAAGGATCTCGACCGCGAGGCGGCCCCGCTGCTCGCGCGCAACGGCAGCCCCTATGTGGCCGCGGTGGACGACCACGACGGACGCATCGCGATCCGTTACGGCGTAACCGTGACCCCGGAGACCTTCGTGATCGACCGCGACGGCATCATCCGCATGAAACACGTAGGGCCGATCACCCCGGTGGTGTGGGAGCAGAAATTCGCACCGCTGCTCGCGGAGCTCAGGGTATGACCAGGATGGCGCTGCTGCTCGCGGTCACGCTGATGCTGTCGCTGGTGCCATTGCTCGCCCCGGCGAGCCCGCCTGCCCTGCCGAATGCCGATGACCCGGCGCTCGAGGCGCGGCTGAACATCCTCGCGGAAGATCTGCGCTGCGTGGTCTGTCAGAACGAGTCGCTGGCCGAGTCACGGGCGTCGCTGGCGCTGGATCTGCGCGAAGAGATTCGCGAGATGATGCGCGCCGGGATGAGCGATGGCGAGGTCGTCGAGTCGCTGGTGGCGCGCTACGGAGATTTCGTGCTCTACCGGCCGCCGGTGAAACCGCTGACCTACGCCCTTTGGGGCGGCCCGCTGCTGTTCCTCCTCGTGGGCGCGGGCCTGGCCGCCGGCACGCTGTATCGCCGCCGGTCGCTGCCGCCGGCACCCAACGTGAGCCGCGAGGCACTTCGGGAGGCTGCAGCCCTGCTCGATTCCGACGAACCGCTTCCACCACGAGCCCCATCCGTTTCCGGGCCGGTCTCCCGGTCCTCGTTGCAAGAAGAGAGGTAAGACCCTTGAATTCGATCGTATCCGTAGCCGCGTTCTGGAGCATTGCCCTGCTGATTCTGGCCCTGGTCCTGCTTTGGGTCCTTCCGCCGCTGTTTCGGCGCCCCGCGACCGGCAAGACCCTGAACCGGCGGGAACTGAACATTGCCGTCTACCGCGACCAGTATCGGGAACTCGAGTCCGATCACCGCAACGGGCTGCTCAGTGACGCGCAGCTGGAGGCTGCTCGCTCCGAACTGGAGGCGCGCCTGGCCCAGGACGCGCTGACCCGAACACCGACGCCGGCTGCGGCCACCGAGGGGGGGCGCGGTCTCGCGGCTGCGCTGCTGGCGGTCGTCCCCGCGCTCGCGCTGGGCGGCTACCTGGTCGTCGGCGACCCCGGATTCATCATGAAGGCGGCAGCGGCCGAACAGGCCGAACAGGAACGTCAGCGCAAGGTCGACGAGGCACTGGCGCGCCTGGAGGAACAGGTAGACGAGGCGCTGGCCAGCCTGGAGGAAGCGGTACGTGAGGATCCCGACGACGGCCTCAGCTGGACCTTCCTGGCCAACGCCTACATCGCCCGGGATCGGTGGGACGACGCCGAGGCCGCGTACGAGCGTGCCTACGAACTCCTTCCGGATACGGCAGTGGTCGTATCCGGCTACGCGGAGGCGCTGGCGGTGAACGCGGACCGGGACCTTCGGGGCAGGCCAATGGAACTGGTACGCGATGCGCTGGCGCTCGACCCTGAGGATCCGAAGGGTCTCGAGATGGCGGGCCTCCATGCCTATCAGAATCAGGAGTATGGCACCGCCGCCTATTACTGGAACCAGCTGTTGCGCCAGATGCCCGAGGGATCGCCAGCGCATGGCGAGCTCACCGCCATGGTCCGTCAGGCACGCGGGCTGTCGCGGGCGGAGGCTTTCGGCGAAGAGGCGGTGGGATCGACCGCAAGCATCACGGGCCGCGTCGAGCTCGCACCCGATCTGGCCGGAAGCGCTGATCCGGGCGACACGGTCTACCTGTTCGCGCGCACCATCACTGGAAGCACCGCGCCGCTGGCGGCATTGCGCACGAGCCTGGATCAGTTGCCGGTGACCTTCACCCTGGATGACAGCCTCGCGATGACTCCCGACCACGTTCTCTCCAATCACGAGAGTATTACGCTGGTGGCGCGCGTCTCCCGCCACGGTGACGCCCAGGCCCGTCCCGGCGACTTGGAAGGTGTGCTGGAATCGGTCGAGGTCGGTGCCGAAGACGTGCGTCTGGTGATCGACACCGTCCGACCCTGACTCAGCGTGCCGCGCCCGGGCGCGCCGGATCGGCGCCCGGGGCGGTGGCGCGCGAGACACGCTCAAATTCGGAGGAACGCACGATGTCGCAGCGTGGCACGGTGGTGGTGGACCGGGGTATCCAGTGGTTCCGGTTCACGGCGCCGGCGAATTTTTACGATCTGGCGGGGCGGATGATTCCGTGGTTTGCCGGGCTGACGGTGATTCTGTTCGTGATCGGGCTGTACCTGGGGCTGGTGGTGGCGCCGCCGGATTACCAGCAGGGGGACAGTTACCGGATCATTTACATTCACGTGCCGGCGGCGTGGATGTCGATGTTTCTGTACGTATTGATGGCCGTGTATGCCGGGATCGGGCTGGTGTGGCGGATCAAGATGGCGGAGGTGATGGCGAAGGCGATTGCGCCGACGGGGGCACTGTTCACGTTCCTGGCGTTGTGGACCGGGGCGTTGTGGGGGCGGCCGACCTGGGGGGTGTACTGGGTTTGGGATGCGCGCCTGACGTCGGAACTTATTCTGCTGTTTCTGTATCTGGGCTACATGGCGTTGCACGCGGCGATCGACGATCGGCAGCGGGCGGCGAACGCGAGTGCGGTGTTGGCGCTGGTGGGTGTGGTGAACGTGCCGATCATTTATTTTTCGGTGCAGTGGTGGAACACCTTGCACCAGGGGGCGTCGATCACGGTGACCGAGGCGCCGACGATGGCGACGATCATGTTCGTGACCTTGCTGATCATGACGCTGGCATGCTGGATGTATTCGATTGCGGTGGTGCTGGCGCGGGCGCGGATCGAGGTGCTCGAGCGCGAGCGCCGGGCGCGCTGGGTACGGGAACGGCTGGAGGGTGAGACATGATGGAGTTTCTGGCGATGGGCGGGTATGCGCCCTATGTCTGGGGCTCGTATTTGGTGATGGCTGGGCTGTTACTGGTGGAGTTGGTGCAGTTGCGCTATCGCCGGCGCAGTCTGATGGGCTGGCTCAAGCGCATGGCCCGGTTGAACGAGCAGGAGGGTACGCGATGAAGACGCGACAGAAGCGGTTGTTGCTGGTGGCCGGCGGGCTGGCGAGCCTGGCGGTGGTGGCGGGGCTGGTGCTCAACGCCTTTCGGGACAATCTGGTGTTTTTCTACACGCCGTCGGACATCGTCGCCGACATCGTGCCGATGGAGCGGACGTTCCGGATTGGCGGGCTGGTCGAGGACGGCAGCGTGCAGCGGGCCGAGGACGGGGTGACGGTGCATTTCCGGGTGACCGACACCGCGGTGGCGGTGCCGGTGGTGTATCACGGCATCCTGCCGAACCTGTTCCGCGAGGGCCAGGGCGTGGTCGCGGTGGGCAGTCTGCAGGACGGCGGGGTGTTCAAGGCCAGCCAGGTGATGGCGCGCCACGACGAAACCTACATGCCGCCGGAGGCGGCGGAGGCGATCGAGCGCGCGCAGCGCGAGCAGGCGCGCACGGTCGGTGCGGCCGACGCTGCGGTGGGCGGCCATCCCGGCGGCACGCCCGGCGGCTATTCCGGCGGTTATTCCGGGGGGTACTGAGGCATGATTGCCGAGCTTGGACTGTTTGCGCTGATCCTGGCGCTGCTGTTGGCGATCGCCCAGGGCACGCTGCCGCTGATCGGCGCCGCACGCGGCGACGTCGCGCTGATGGCGGTGGGGCGCAGCGCCGCGTTCGGGCAGCTGTTCTTCGTCGCGCTGGCGTACGCGGCGCTGACCTGGGCCTTTGTCACCGACGACTTCTCGCTGCGCTATGTCGCGACCCACTCCAACTCGCTGCTGCCGACCCAGTACAAGATCTCCGGGGTCTGGGGCGGACACGAGGGCTCGCTGCTGCTGTGGGTGTTGATCCTGAGCCTGTGGAGCGCGGCGGTCGCGACCTTCAGCCGCAGCCTGCCGCGCGAGGTGCTGGCGCGGGTGCTGGGCGTGATGGGCCTGGTCGCGATCGGCTTCATCGGCTTCACCTTGTTCACCTCGAGCCCGTTCGAGCGCCTGCTGCCGGCGGCGATGGAAGGGCGCGATCTCAACCCGATGCTGCAGGACCCGGGGCTGATCTTCCACCCGCCGATGCTGTACATGGGCTATGTCGGCTTCTCGGTCGCGTTCGCGTTCGCGATCGCCGCGCTGATCGGCGGCCGGCTCGATGCGGCCTGGGCGCGCTGGTCGCGGCCCTGGACCGCGGTCGCCTGGGCGTTTCTGACGCTCGGCATCGCGCTCGGGAGTTGGTGGGCGTACTACGTGCTCGGCTGGGGCGGCTGGTGGTTCTGGGATCCGGTCGAGAACGCGTCGTTCCTGCCCTGGCTGATGGGTACCGCGCTGCTGCATTCGCTGGCGGTGACCGAGAAGCGCGGCGGGTTCAAGAACTGGACCGTGATGCTCGCGATCCTGACCTTCTCGCTGGTGCTGCTGGGCGCGTTCCTGGTGCGTTCCGGGGTGCTGACCTCGGTGCACGCGTTCGCGGTCGACCCCGACCGCGGGCTGTACCTGCTCGGCTTCATGGCGGTGGTCGTCGCCGGCTCGCTGACGCTGTTCGCCTGGCGCGCGGGCAAGGTCGGTCTCGGCGGCAGCTTCGGGCTGGTCTCGCGCGAGTCGGCGCTGCTGACCAACAACGTGCTGCTGGCGGTGTCCGCAGCGGCGGTGCTGCTGGGCACGCTGTACCCCTTGTTCCTCGACGCGTTCGGTCTGGGCAAGATCTCGGTCGGCCCGCCGTACTTCGAGGCGGTGTTCCTGCCGTTGATGCTGCCGCTGTTGCTGCTGCTCGGGTTCGGCCCGCGGCTGCGCTGGAAGCAGGACAGCCCGACCGAGCAGCTGTGGCGGCTGCGCTGGATCCTCGGGTTCAGCCTGGTGTTCGGGATGCTCTGGCCGCTGGCGGTCGGCAGCTGGTCGCTGCTTGCCGGAATGGGCACCTTCCTCGGGCTGTGGATCATCGGCTCGGCACTGAAGGACCTGGTCGAGCGCCTGCGCCGGCGCCCGGGCAGCACGCAGGGCTTCGGCACCCGGGTCAAGCGGCTCGGGCGCAGCTACGCCGGCATGCAGATCGCGCACATCGGCGTCGCACTGCTGGTGATCGGCGTCACCTTCGTGCTCGGCTACGACGACGAGCGCGACGTGCGCATGGCGGTGGGCGAGACGGTCGAGGTCGGCGGCTACGCGTTCCGGCTCGATGCGCTGGAACACATCGACGGGCCGAACTACAGCGCCGAACAGGCGACGGTCGCGGTGTACCGCGACGACGGCCGGCGCCTGGCGACGCTGCGCCCGCAGATGCGCGACTACTTCAGCCAGGACATGCCGATGGCACACACCTCGCTGCACCGGGGGCTGTTCCGGGACCTGTACGTGAACATGGGAGAGCCGCTGGGCGGGGATGCCTGGGTGATGCGCGTCTACTACAAGCCGTACATGAACTGGATCTGGACCGGCGCGGTGCTGATGGGCCTGGGCGGCTTCCTGGCCGCCACCGACCGCCGCTACCGCGTGCGCGTGCGCCGCGAGGAGGATCTGCCCGACGACGACACCGACACCGCCGCCAGGCCCCCGGGCAAGCCGTCGGCTGCGTCGGCCTGAGGCCCGGGCATGCGTTCGCGTTCGCTGCTTCCCTTCCTGCCCGTTCTGATTCTGATCGGGCTGGTCGGGGCGCTGGCCGGTGCACTGGTCTGGAATATAATGAACGTTCCGGAGCCACTGGTGGGCCGCGACGCACCGGCGTTCGATCTGCCGGAATTGCGGAACCCGGAGGCCCGGTTCGCCAGCACCGACATGCTCGGACAGCCGGCGCTGCTGAACGTCTGGGCGTCGTGGTGCGTGACCTGCCGCCAGGAGCACCAGACATTGGTGAGCCTCGAGCGCATGGGTATCCCGGTATTCGGCCTGAACTTCCGCGACAGCCGCGAGCAGGCGGTGAATTACCTGAGCCGGGGAGGAGACCCGTTCTCCGCGATCGGATTCGACCCGAACGGGCGGGTCAGTGCGGATTGGGGCGTGCATGCGACGCCGGTGACGTTCCTGGTCGACCGTCATGGGCAGGTCCGGTTCAAGCATGTCGGCCCGCTGCGCGCGGAACTCGTGCGGCGCGAATTGATCCCGCTCTATCGCCAGCTCGAGGCCGAGTCATGACGGCCCCCGCGGGCCGGATTCCGTTCGGTTCGCGGAGCCCGGGGTTGGTGCCCCGGCGGCAAACCCTGTATTTCGGAGAAGTGAATGACCCTGTTCTGGATTCTTGCGATCGCGCTCTTGGCGATCTCCTTGCTGTTCGTGTTCGTGCCGTTGTGGCGTGCCCGGACGGTGGTCGACACCACCGGCGCCCGGAGAGGCGCAACCGGTACCGGCTTGTCGATCTATCGCAGTCAGATGGCGGAACTCGACGCCGACCACCAGGCCGGTGCATTGTCCGAGGCGCAGTATCAGGCCGCAAAAGTGGACCTGCAGCGCAGCCTGCTCGAGATGTCCGAATCGGCAAAGGGTTCGAACCGCACGCCGTCGCACTCCTGGCGCTGGGCCGCCGGCGGCGCAGCGCTGATGCTGGTCCCGGTGCTGGCTGTGGGCATCTACCAGGGATTCGGCGGCGGTCCGCTGGCCTTTGATCCGCCGCGGCAGCCCGATCCGTCCGAGACCGTCGCCAGTGCCGGGAACGGCCCCGACGAGATCGTCGAGGCACTGCGTGAACGCCTGGACCAGAGCCCGGACGACCCGATCGCCTGGGCATTGCTGGGTAAGGTCTACCACGCGATGGGGCTGACGCGGCAGGCCGCGCAAGCCTACGCCGAGTCGCTCGAGTACGGCGGAAACCACGACGCCGACATCTTGGTGGACTACGCCGATGTCCTCGGTACAATTCAGAACGGCAACCTCGAGGGGCGGCCGCGCGAACTGGTCCGGCGTGCTCTTGCGATCGAGCCTGATCACGTCACCGGCTTGTGGCTCGCGGGTACCGCGGCCTTCCGCGCGGGCGACTACGCCGACGCTCGCGAGCACTGGCAGCGGCTTGCGCGCCGCCTGCCGGAGGACTCGCAGAACGGCGCGGTCATCCGCGCGAACCTCGACGAGCTGGAGGCGCGCCTGGCCCGGGCGGGCGACGTGAACCCCTGACGCCTGCGCCGACCCGCCGCCCGGCGGTGCCGTTGCCACCCCGTGCGTGGTCCCCATGGCCTGCGGGAACCATCTATGATCATGGGTGCAGTCATCATAGAGGGGGTACCGGCCGACCGCCTGCCGCGGGTGCGGCGCCGCCCCGGGGATCCGCATGCTACGTCGTATCCATCGCTCGCTGCTCGTGCAATTGGGTTTCGCGCTGTCGCTGATGGCCACCATGGCCCTGTTCGGTATCGTGACCTCGGTGATCATTGCCGAGCAGTTGCGCGGTGCGGCAACGGCGATCAATCATGCCGGCACCCTGCGCTACTCGACCTACGCCGCGAGCACCACGGCGCTGCGGCCGGAAGTCGAGGACGCGGCGCGGCACCGGGCGGATCTGGAGGCCGCGCTGGAGCGGTTCGAACGGCATTACCGGAGTGAGGCTCTTCAGCGGCTGGTGCCAAGCGAAGCGTCGCACCCGGCGCGGCGATCCTACGACGAGGTCGGGCGGATCTGGGACGCCGAAATGCGGCCGTTGATCCTCGGGTTCTCTGCTGTGCACCCGGATGGCGCAGGCTACCGGAATCTGCGTGTGGCGGTCGACGATTTCGTGGAGTTGGTCGACCGGATGGTGCTGCAGCTCGAACAGCGTACGGAGGCCTTCGTGCAGGTTCTGCGCGGCGTGCAGGCGGCCTGCCTGCTGATGACGGTGCTGGTGATGCTCTACACCGTCGGGTTTCTGCGGCGGCAGGTGATGCGCCCGCTGCGCGAACTGCTCGCCGGTGCCGAGGAGGTGCGCCACGGCGACTTTACCCGTCATGTTGCCCATACCGGGCGCGACGAACTGGGACAGCTGGGTGCGGCGTTCAACCGGATGACCCGGGACCTGTCACGCCTCTACGGCGATCTCGAGGAGCGCGTGCGCGAGAAGACGCGGGCGCTCGAGTACAGCAACCGGTCGCTGGAACTGATGTACCGCTCGCTGAGCCATCTGCACGATGGCTCCCTGAACCGGGCGACCTACACCGACACCCTGCGCGAGATGGAGCAGGTGCTCGGCCTGGGGCACGGCAGCCTCTGCCTGCTCGAGCAGGACGGTCGCAAGGGTTTCCAGCTGGCCAACTCGGGAACCAGCGACGACTCGACCGGACCTCTGTGTGACCGCTTGACGTGTGCGGCCTGCATCGACGATGCCCGCGAGGGTCCACAGCTGAAGACGGGACCCGACGGCCACCGGGTGGTATCCGTGCCGCTGTTCGACGGCGGGGAACTGCACGCGCTGCTGCAGATGACGGTACCCGGGGAAACCCGGCCCGAGCCGTGGCAGCTGCAATTGGTCGCGGCGATCGGCCGGCACCTCGGGGTCGCGATCGCGAGTCAGCGTCGTGCCCTTCAGGGCCGGCGCCTGGCGCTGCTGGAGGAGCGGGCGACGATTGCTCGGGAATTGCACGACTCGCTGGCCCAGGCGCTCAGCTACCTGAAGATCCAGGTCAGCCGCCTGCGCGCGGCGCTGCGCGGTTCACGCCGCAATGAGGAGGTGGAAGCGGCGCTGCAGGAACTCCACCATGGGCTGAACGACGCCTATGGGCAACTGCGCGAACTGCTGACGACGTTCCGGATCGGCCGAGGTGGAGAGGGATTGGGACGCACGCTCGAGGAGACGGCCGCCGGTATCGCGGCGCGCGGGCCCATCGAGATCACACTCGAGAACCGGCTCGCCGACGGGGAGCTCAATATCAACGAGGAGATCCACGTGCTGCAGATCGTTCGGGAGGCGCTGTGCAACGTCCTGCGGCATGCCCGCGCCTCGCACGCCTGGGTGCGGCTGGAGTGGGCACCGGAGGGGGTTCTGCTGACGATCCGCGACGACGGCATCGGCATCGGCATCGGCATCGGCATTGGCGCCGGGGCCCGCGACAAATCGGATCACTACGGACTCTCGATCATGCGCGAGCGCGCACGGCAGTTGCATGGGACGATCTCAGTCGAGCCTGTTCGCGACGGCGGCACCTGCGTGGAACTGAGGTTCCGACCCGCGCCGGCCCCGGTTCCGCAACCGGCCGAAGCCGCGCGCTGGGCGGTCTGACATGACGGCAACGGTCCGCGTGCTGGTGATCGACGACCACCCCCTGTTCCGGCGGGGGGCGCGTCATCTGATGGATATCGATGGCGGGTTCGAGGTCGTCGGCGAGGCCAGTTCCGGGCGCGAGGGCCTCGATCTGGCGCTGAGCCTGCGGCCCGACCTGGTGCTGCTGGACCTGAACATGAGCGACATGGACGGCACCGAGACCCTCGGCGCGCTGCGCGAGGCCGGGATCGACGCCCGCGTGGTCATGCTCACCGTGTCCGACGAGGAGGAGGATCTGGTGGCCGCGCTGCGGGCCGGTGCCGATGGCTACCTGTTGAAGCATACCGAGCCCGAGGATCTGCTGCGCCAGTTGCGGCAGGTGCTCTCGGGCCGCCTCATCCTGACCGACGAACTCACCGAACGCCTGGCCGAGGCGATGCGCCGCCAGCCGGCCCCCGGGGAGCGCGTTGTGCTGACGCGCCGCGAACAGGAGGTGCTCGACCAGATCGCCGCCGGCCTGAGCAACAAGCAGATCGCGCGGGAACTGGGGCTGAGCGAAGGCACGGTCAAGGTGCATGTGAAGCACCTGCTGAAGAAGCTCGGGATGCACTCCCGCCTCGAGGCGGCCCTGTGGGTGGTGGAACAGCAGAAATAGGGGCCGGCCTCGGTGCCACGTTCCTCACGGCGATCCAGCGCGGTCCGCACCAACGCGTTCGGGTCGGTGATGGCTTCGGGCCGGACGCCCGCGGGCTCAGGATGGCCCCTCCGGCAGGTCGGTCTCGATCTCCGGAGCGCGCAGATGCGGCTGTTGCCCGAAATAGTCGGCGAGTTGTGCATAAACTCCGGGAAACACTTCGCGCAGGTATCCGGGCGAGAAGAAGAAGTACTCACTGGCGACCGCCAGGAATTCGGCCGGGTCGGTGGCTGCGTAGGGGTCGATCAGCGGATCTTCGCCGCGCTCGATGCCATCGTTCAGACGCTCGAAGGCCGCGCTGAAGGTGTCGGTCCAGGCTTTTGCGGGCATCCGCGCGGGCAGCGGCGGGAAACCGTTCACGTCGCCGTTCGCGGCGTCCAGCGTGTGCGTCATTTCGTGCACGATCACCGCGCCGTCGGTGGCGATGTCGTTCCAGGACAGAACGACCGGGCCGCGTTCCCAGGCCTCCCCGGCCTGCGGCACCACCGCCCGGTGATGCACTCCGGCGTCGTCGACCCATTCCTGTTCGGGGGCGAACGTGTCCGGGTAGACGATCACGGTCTTCCATTCCCGGTAGGCGCGGGTACCGAGATGGAGCACCGGTAAGCTGGCATAGGCCGCGATCACATGTCGCTGCCAGAGCTGGAGATCCACGCCGATCGCGACGAAATGCTTGGCCGCCAGAAATTCGCCGATGCGTTCCCGCAGAACCGCGACGTCTTCCGGTGACAGGGCGGCCAGGAACGGAACCCGCGACTGCAGTGCGGCCCACTGGTCCTCATCCAGCACGACCGGATCCGGCCCGGTCAGGCGCAGGCGCCTGCCGAGGCCATCGAACAGGGTTCTCAGGTCATTTGGCATCATCGGATCATTATCCCACGGACACCAATGTGACCGCGCGTGGTCATTACGGTATGTTCCCCGCCTTCGTCGGTCCAGACAAAGGAAAAAGTCCGTGGGTATTCCCGAAAGCGATCTTCATCAACTGATGCTGCGTCTGGGCGACCGGCTTGCGCCGACCGTGCTACGCGGCCGGATCGGTCTGGAGAAGGAGACGCTACGGGTACAGGCGGCCGGTTCGATCGCGCAGACACCGCACCCGGCCGGGCTGGGGTCGGCACTGACCCATCCCTACATCACCACGGACTACTCAGAGGCGTTGCTGGAACTGGTCACACCGCCGTTCGACGACGTGCGCGAAACTCTGGGATTCTTGCAGGATCTGCAGGCCTTCGCGGCGGCCCGTGTCGGCGACGAGATCCTCTGGGCCACCAGCATGCCCTGCGCGGTCAGTGGCGAGGATTCGATCCCCGTGGCGCAGTACGGCCATTCGAACGCAGGCCGCATGAAGACCGTCTATCGCATCGGGTTGGGGCATCGCTACGGGCGGCTGATGCAGGTGATCGCCGGTGTTCACTTCAACTATTCACCGCAACCCGCACTCTGGCCGGTGCTCGCCGATCTTCGCGGCGCGACCGACGACCGCGAATTCCGCGACCAGTGCATGATGGGGATGATCCGCAATCTCCTGCGCTTTGGCTGGCTGGTGCCGTACCTGTTCGGTGCGTCTCCCGCGGTCTGCAACACCTTCCTCGACGGGCGCGGGGCGAAGCTCGAGGACTTCGACGACGACAGCAGCTACTTGCCGCTGGCGACGAGTCTGCGCATGGGGGATATCGGCTACAACAACCGCAAGGAGGCGGACACCGGGATCAAGGCCAACTACAACTCGCTGGCCGAGTACGTCGACAGCCTGCGTTGTGCGATCACCACGGAGAGCTCGGAATGGGCGCGCATCGGGGTCAAGGTGAACGGCGACTACCGGCAGCTGAACGCGAACATTCTGCAGATCGAGAACGAGTACTACAGTTCGGTGCGGCCCAAGCAGCCGCTGGAACGATTCGAGAAACCGACCGATGCGCTGGAGTCACGGGGGATCGCCTATGTCGAGCTGCGCTCGGTCGACGTGAACGCCCAGCACCCGCTTGGGGTGGACGAAAGCCAGCTGCGCTTCCTCGAGGCTTTCTGTCTCACGGCGCTGCTGATTCCCAGCGCCCCGCTCAGCGAATCGGCGATGGCCGATATCGACGCGAACCTGCTCGCCGTGGCCCATTACGGCCGCAAGCCGGGGCTGATGCTGCGCTGCGAGCGCGGTCCCGCGGCACTGCAGGATCTCGGGCGCGAGATCCTGACCCTGATGCGTCCGGTTGCGGCCATGCTCGACCAGGGATTGCCCGGAGACCCGTATCGCCGTTCACTGAGCGAGCAATGGGGCAAGGTGGAGCAGGCAGCGCTGACCCCGTCGGCGCGGATGCTGGAGGACATGATGGCTCGCGAGGAGGGGTTCTACCGCTATGCGCGGCGGCTCTCGGACCAGCACCGCGAGGCTTTCCGCAGCAACTGCCCGCTGCCTCGCGAGGCCGAACTGGTCGAACTAGCCCAGCATTCGCTGACCGAGCAGACCGCGATGGAGGCCAGCGACCGGTACGACTTCGACAGCTTTCTGCAGCGCTATTTCGACGGTAGCCTGGTGGGAATGTCCGCCGCTCGATCGTTCATCCGCTAAGGTGCATCCTCGTGCGGGACGGTGACTGCCGACAGGGCGTTGCTCGCGGAGATCAGGTCGCAGAGACGTTCGGCGGTAAGGGTCATCTTCATGCCGGCCCGCTCGCGCATTTCGCCGGTCAGTTCGAAACCCCGCGCGTTGAGCCCTCCCTTAAGCAGCAGGGTGCATCGGTTGATCGTTCCGCCGAAGGCCGAATCCCGCGGTCCGCGGTAGTAGGTAACCTCGATCATGGCCACCATGGTTCCGCGGTGGATCCGGTATACCCCCCGATAGTAGTAGCCTGTGTCGCCGCCATGGAGGCGGCCATCGTCCAGAACGATGACTCCGAGCCCCAAACCTCCGACGATCGACTTGAACTTGATGAAATAGACTCCCGAGGCCATCGTTCTCGCTTCTCCATCGGTCGGGGCCGCGTGCGTACGGCCGTGAGTTCCGTCCGAGCGCCCGCAGATCGTGTCTGCCGGCCGTGTCCAGACGGGATCGTCCGGAGGTTCCCTGCGGTCAGGACCATCCTGCGGCCCGAACGTTGTGCGCAGTCGTGCTCAAACGAATGTAATGATAGCGCCCAGCGCGCGGAGGATGGATCCTTCCTTGGGGGAGGGTGCGATGCGGCCCTGGCCGGCGCCGGAGATCGAGGCCTAGTGGGCCATGCGGAAAGTTCATCAACCGGTCGCTTCGCCAGACACGCCGGCGCTGCGTTGGGCAAGTTTGAAATAGGTCGGCTATTCCTACACTTGCCCGCCTTGCTCCAGCGCGCTCGGCTGTGCTCCTTAGGCGCCGAACTTCCCGCATGGCCCACTAGCTTGGTCTCGGGCGGAATCTAGGCGTGTTGTTGCAGTCCACAAGATGGGGTGGTTCGGCGCGATGACGTCGCCAGCTCGGAACGTGCATCGCGGCGCCGGCTCGTTCGATTGAAACTGCCTGAGCCATCGTACCCTTGCTTGGAGGTCTGCTATGTCCCGAACCCTGGTCGCTGTTGTCCGCTGTGTCCGGAGGGCATTGCGTTGAAGACCTTTGTTGGTGTGCTGGTCGTCGCCATTCTGGGAGGGATCGGATTGTGGTACTGGTCGCTTCATGACGACGGTGCGGGCAATGCCAGCCCCGCCGCCGGCAATGCGGCCCTGGACCGCCGGGTCCCGGTACGCCTAGCCGTGGTCGAGCCGCTGCGTTTCGAGACCGTGCTGGAGTCGCTGGGTACGGCGCAGGCAAATGAATCGGTGACGCTGACTGCGACCGTGACCGCCAATGTGGCCGCGATTGGGTTCCGGGATGGCGACGAAGTCGAGGCCGGGCAGGTGCTGGTGCGGCTGGCTTCGGCCGAGGAGCTCGCCGAACAGCGGGAGGCCCAGGTGACGCTGACCGAACAGCGCAGGGAACTGAACCGCATTCGAGGTCTGGCGGCGGACGGCATCGTGCCGCGGCAGCAGGTCGACCAGCAACGCTCGCGCGTGGAAGAGGCGGAGGCCCGGCTTGCTGCGGTCGAAGCGCGGCTCTCCGATCGCGTGATCCGCGCGCCGTTCAGCGGCGTGCTGGGACTGCGGCGCGTCAGCACTGGCTCGCTGGTCACTCCGGGTACTGCTGTCGCCGAACTCGACGACATCTCGTTGATCAAGGTCGACTTCACCATACCCGAACGCTTCCTGGGTGTGGTGAGGCGCGGCATGCCGATCGAGGCCCGTAGCGTCGCGTTCCGGGACCGCGTGTTCGAAGGCGTGGTCACCGCAATCAGCACCCGCGTCGATGTTGCGACCCGTACCTTCACCGTGCGCGCGGAGATCGACAACCCTGACCGCGAGCTACGTCCGGGCATGCTGCTGACGACACGGCTGGCGCTGGACCCTGCCGACCGCCTGGCGATTCCGGAAGGCGCAGTGCTGGCCACTGCCGATCAGCATTTTGTGTTCGTGCTGGCCGAGGACGGCACGGTGCAGCGCCGACAGATCCGCATCGGCCGGCGTCAGCCGGGCTGGGTTGAGGTGCTGGATGGGCTCGCCAACGGTGACCGCGTGGTTCACGAAGGCATCCTGCGCGTACGCGAGGGCAGCGAGGTGCGGGTGCTGGGCGAGGAAGCGGTATGATCATCTCCGACATCGCGAACCGACGGCCGGTGCTGGCAGTGGTGTTCAACCTGCTGCTGGTGACCTTCGGCCTGATCGCCTACCAGCAGCTGCCGCTGCGCGAATACCCGGACGTCGATGCGCCGGTCGTCACGGTGCAGACTGGCTACCCCGGAGCGAGCGCCGAAATCATCGAGCGCGAGGTGACCCAGCGCCTCGAGGACCGGATCGCTGGGATCGAGGGGATCCGCTACATCGAGTCGTCGAGCCGCGACGGTCGCTCGTCGATCACCATCGAGTTCAACCTGAATCGCGACATCGACGGCGCCGCCAACGACATCCGCGAAGCGGTGTCCCGCGTGATCCGTTTCCTTCCCGACGAGGTCGACCCGCCGCAGGTGACCAAGGCGGATGCGGATGCCAGCCCGATCCTGTGGCTCAATCTGTCCAGCACGACGATGGATGGTCTGGAGCTCGCCGACTACGCGCGCCGTTACCTGGTCGACCGGCTGTCCGTGGTCGACGGCGTCGCGCTGATCCGGCTTGGTGGCGCGAAACGCTATGCGATGCGCATCTGGGTGGACCGCGAGGCGCTGGCCGCCCGCGGACTGACCGTTGCCGACATCGAGGACGCGCTGCGCCGCGAGAACGTCGAGCTCCCCGCTGGCCGGATCGACTCGCTCGACCGCGAGTTCAAGGTGCGGGTCGACCGGATGTACCGCACCGCGGAGGACTTCGCGGGCCTGGTGATCCAGCGTGCCGACAACCAGCACCTGGTGCGCCTGGGCGAAGTGGCCGAGGTCGCCGTGGGCTCGGATTCCGAGCGCACCGAGTTCCGCGGCAACGGCGAGGACATGGTCGGTCTCGGCATCATCCGCCAGGCCAATGCCAACGTGCTCGACGTCGCGAACGGGGCCAAGCGGGTCGCCGCGGAACTGCAGGAGCAGTTGCCCGACGGCACCTCGCTGGTGGTTACTTACGACAGCTCGGTGTTCATCGAAGGCGCGATCCGCGAGGTCTACATCACGCTGGCGATCGCGACCGCGGCGGTGGTACTGGTGATCTACCTGTTCCTCGGCAGTTGGCGCGCGACCTTGATCCCGGGGGTGACCGTGCCAGTCGCGATCACCGCCGCGTTCATCGGGATCAGCCTGCTCGGATTCTCGGTCAACCTGCTGACACTGCTGGCACTGGTGCTCGCGATCGGCCTGGTGGTCGACGACGCGATCGTGATGCTGGAGAACATCCACCGGCGCATCGAGCGCGGCGAGCCAGGACTGCTCGCCGCCTATCGCGGTGCGCGCCAGGTCGGTTTCGCGATCGTAGCGACTACCTCCGTGCTGGTCGCGGTGTTCGTGCCGCTGGCCTTTCTCAGTGGCACGGTCGGGCGGCTGTTTACCGAGTTCGCGCTGGCGATCGCGATCGCGGTGGTCTTCTCCAGCCTGGTTGCGCTGACCCTGGCTCCGGTGCTGTCGGGCCGGCTGATGCACAAGGGTGACGATGAAACCGGAATGGCCCGGATCATCGGACGCGGCTTCGGAGCACTGGAGCGCGGCTATGCGCGGCTTCTGCAGCGCAGCCTGCCCTACTCCTGGGGCGTGGTGCCGATCCTGCTGCTGAGCCTGGGTGGGGCCTGGTGGCTGCTGAACGAGATCCCGGACGAGTTCGCCCCCCGCGAGGACCGGGGTGCGTTCTTCGTGCTGGTCAACGGACCCGAGGGCGCGAGTTTCGAATACATGCGCGAACAGATGGCCGAAGTCGAGCGGCGCATGCTGCCGCTGACCGAGCAGGGCGAGGTGCGCCGGATCCTGGTTCGCACCCCGCGCGCTTTCGGCAATACCGAGGTGGTCAACAACGGCTTCGTGATCGTGATCATGCACCACTGGAACGACCGCGAGCGTTTGTCCTGGGAGGTGATGGAGGACATTAACGCATCGCTTGCCGAGATCCCGGGGATCCAGTCCCGGCTGGTGATGCGCCAGGGGCTTTCCCGTGGGCGAATCGGCCAGCCGGTGCAGTTCGTGATCACCGGGCCCGACTACGACGAACTGGCCGAGTGGGGCCAGACCCTACTGGAACGGGCCGAGGAAATTCCCGGGCTCGCGCGCCTGGATCTCGATTACAAGCCGACCCAGCCGCAGGTGACCGTCCGCATCGACCGTGACCGCGCGGCCGACCTCGGGGTGTCGCTGGCCACGGTCGGCCGAACGCTCGACGTGATGCTGGGCGGCCGCGCGGTGACCACCTACATCGATCGCGGCGAGGAGTACGACGTGATCATCGAGGGCCGTTCGGACCAGCGCCGCACGCCGGGCGACATCTCCAACCTCTACGTGCGTTCGGACAGCGGGGAACTGATCCCGCTGTCGAGCCTGGTGAGCTACCAGGAGGTTGCCGGGGCCGGCTCGCTGGAGCGCTACAACCGCGCCCGTTCGGTCACGCTCTCGGCGGCGGTGCAGGAGGGCTATACTCTCGGCCAGGTGCTGGCGGCGCTGGACGCCGCCGCCGACGAGGTGCTGCCGCCGGAGGCGCGGATCGACTACAAGGGCGAGTCGCTGGATCTGCGCGAGGGCAGCCAGGCGGTGTTTTTTACCTTTGTGCTTGCGCTGGTGATCGTCTACCTCGTGCTCGCGGCTCAGTTTGAGAGCTTCGTGCACCCGTTCGTGATCATGCTGACGGTGCCATTGGCAGTGGTCGGCGCATTGCTCGGGCTCTACCTCACCGGGCAGACGATCAACATCTACAGCCAGATCGGGATGGTGATGCTGATCGGGCTTGCGGCGAAGAACGGCATCCTGATCGTCGAGTTCGCCAACCAGCTGCGCGACCACGGGCGCGAGTTCAGCCATGCCGTGGTCGAGGCGGCTAGCATGCGCCTGCGCCCGGTGCTGATGACCGCGCTGACCACGGTGGCCGGCTCGATCCCGCTGATCCTGGCCACCGGCCCGGGTGCCGAAACGCGCTTCGTGATCGGCATCGCGGTGTTCTCCGGCGTCCTCTTCGCGACCCTGTTCACGCTGTTCGTGATCCCCGCCTCCTACGGGTTGCTCGCGCGCCAAACGACGTCCCCTAAGGCGATGACCCGACGCATCGAGCAACTCGACTCGCGCATCGACGATGTCGACCGCGGCCGCGAGGGCGGAGTCGCCTAGTGGGGCACGCGGGAAGTCCGTATCGCTTCACCGGACGCGCCGGCGCTGCGCCGGCTCACGTCCGGCCGCCGGCCCCGGACGGGCTCCTCTCGAACTGCAGCACTGAGGAGTTGATGCAGTAACGCAGACCGGTCGGCGCCGGGCCGTCGGGAAACACGTGCCCGAGATGCGCCTGGCAGCGGCCGCAGCGCACCTCGGTACGGAGCATCCCGTGACTCATATCGCGGTGTTCGGATACCGCGTCGCGGCTGGCCGGCGCGGTGAAACTCGGCCAGCCGGAACCCGAATTATACTTGTCGGTGGAACGGAACAGTTCGGCCCCGCAGCCGACGCAGTGATAGCGTCCCGGTGCCTTGTGATCGTGGTATTGGCCGGTGAAGGCCGGTTCGGTGCCGCCTTCGCGCGCGATGCGGTACTGCTCCGGGGTCAGCCGTTGCCGCCACTCGGCATCGGAAAGCTCGTCGAATCGGGACATCAGGGGGCTCCTCGGGAACGGGCTGTGTCGCGGGCGGGGCGCAAGCTTGGCCGGTTCACCGGCATTGTGTATGGTTACGGGCTGTGTGCGGCTCATCCGGAGCCGCGGGCCGCCCCGGGGGCCGGCAGGTACATCGCGCCGGTTACGCCTCCCCCGAAAGAGCCTGCCCGAGAGTCTAGCCGGCGCCGCTAGGCCTCTGAAGGATCCCACCCAAGCCGCGAGGAGAAACGTGAAGAAAACCCAGAGCAAGGCGCGGGCCGGCGAGGGCCTCTACCTCGTGCTGATCAGTGTGCACGGCCTGATCCGGGGCAGCAATCTGGAACTGGGTCGCGATGCCGACACCGGCGGCCAGACGCTCTACGTGGTGGAACTCGCGCGCGCGCTGGCGCGGCACTCGGAGGTGGGACGCGTCGACCTGGTGACCCGGCACGTGGAGGACAGCCGCGTGGCCAACGACTACGCGGTGCCCGAGGAGGACCTCGGGCACGGTGCCCGCATCGTCCGCGTCGAGTGCGGTTCCCGGCGCTACCTGCGCAAGGAGAAGCTCTGGCCGCACCTCGACTGCTTCGCCGACAACCTGCTGGACCACATCCGCAAGGTCGGGTTGCGCCCGGACGTGGTGCACGGACACTACGCGGATGCCGGCTACGTGGCCACGCGGATCTCCAACCTGCTCGGCGTTCCGATGCTGCAGACCGGGCACTCGCTGGGCCGCGTCAAGCGCGAGCGCCTGCTGGCCCACGGAGTGAAGGAGGAGGACATCGAGGCGCGCTACAACATCTCCGCGCGCATCCAGGCCGAGGAGGAGGCGCTGGCCCATGCCCACCGGGTGATCGCCAGCACCCGGCAGGAGGTTGAGGAGCAGTACGCGACCTACGACAATTACCACCCGTCGCGGATGACGGTCATCCCGCCGGGTACCGACCTGTCCCGTTTCCACCCGCCGAAGCGCGGCCAGCGCAAACCCCGCATCTGGCGCGAAATCACCCGCTTCCTCGAGAAATCCGAGCGCCCGCTGATCATGGCGCTGTCCCGGGCCGACGAGCGCAAGAACATCCGTGCACTGGTCGACGCCTACGCCCAGAGCGACTGGCTGCGTGAACACGCCAACCTGCTGATCGTGGCCGGCAACCGCGACGATATCAGCCAGATGGACAAGGGTGCGCGCGAGGTGTTGACCGACCTGCTGTTGCGCATCGATCGCCACGACCTGTACGGCAAGGTGGCGTATCCGAAGCACCACGGGGGCGACGACGTTCCCGACCTGTATCGGCTGGTGGCCTCCAGCCGCGGCGTGTTCGTGAACCCCGCATTGACCGAGCCGTTCGGTCTGACCCTGATCGAGGCCGCCGCCAGCGGTGCCCCGATCGTGGCCACCAACGACGGCGGCCCGCAGGAGATCATCTCGCGCTGCCACAACGGCGTGCTGGTCGATCCCTTGGATCCCCCCGGGATCACCACGGCCATCGAGTCGATACTCTCCGACCGCACCCTCTGGCGCCGCTTCTCCGAACAGGGTCTGAAGGGCGTGCGTGAACACTACTCCTGGGACGGCCATGCGGCGCGCTATGTGAAGCTGATCAAGGAACTGAACCGCGAGGTCCGGCGCAGCCGCCGCGAACAGCGTTCGGTGTCCGGCCGGCTGGTGGATGCCGACCGCGCGGTGCTGACCGATATCGACAACACCCTGATCGGCGACCCTGCGGCGCTGAAGGCCTTCCTAGCCTGGTTGCGCCGGCACCGAGGCAAGGTCGTGTTCGGAGTGGCCACCGGGCGGCGCCTGGATTCCGCGCAGGAGGTGCTGGCCCGGCACGGGGTTCCGGCGCCTGACCTGTGGATCACTTCGGTGGGTTCGGAAATCTACTACGGTGCGGAGGCGACGCCCGACAAGGGCTGGGCTCGCCACATCAGCCACCGCTGGCAACCGGACCGGCTGCGCGAACTGCTGTCGGAACAGCCGGGGCTCGAGCTGCAGCCCGAGGTGGACCAGCGACCGTTCAAGCTGAGCTATTTCGTGGATGCCGAAAAGTTCGAGGGCGCACCTGCGATCGACCGGCTGCTGTACCAGGCGGATCTGCATGCCCGCGTCGTCTACTCGCACGACATGTTCCTGGATCTCCTGCCGGTGCGGGCATCCAAGGGGCTGGCCGTGCGCTACGTCGCTCACAAGTGGGGTATCCCGCTGGAGCAGGTGCTGGTGGCCGGTGATTCCGGCAACGACGAGGACATGCTGCGCGGGCGGCTGCTCGGCGTCGTGGTCGGCAACCATCACCCGGAACTGGAAAAGCTGCGGGGGTTTACGCGCATCTATTTCGCCGAGGCTGCGCATGCCCGCGGCATCCTGGAAGCGGTGGAACATTTCGACCTGCTGAGCCGTTGCGACATCCCGCTGGAAGCCGCGTGCGGTCAGGCGGAGGCTGCATCGCCAGGGGCGCAGCCGGCCTGACCGCAGCTGCCTGAATGCGGCCCGGGAGCCTGCATCACCCGACGGTTTTTCCGGTACCGCGCGATCGCGTGTCGGCAATTTTCGCTGCATCCGGGTGAATTCGTGTTGAAGGGCCGGGTGGGCCGTCCTATGATCAACCACGGTGGCTGCCGGCGCGCAGCTCCGTTGTCAATATCGCTGGCAAGCTCTAGGGGGCTGCATCATGGCAAAACAACCGAAGAAAGGCGTAACCCAGTCCGAGGCCGCGGCAGCGGTGTCCGAACCCGCGGCGACCGTAGCGGCGAAGCCGAAGCAACCGGCGCGCGCAAGCAAGAAGGCCGCACCGACTGAGAAGAAGCCCGCCGCGCGCAAGGCAGCACCGCGCAAGGCAACGAACGGTAGCGGAGCGCGGGCACGGAACACGGCGACGGCCAACGGTGCGGATGTCAGTCCCGAGCAGCGCTACCGCATGATTCAGGATGCCGCGTATTTCATCGCCGAGCGCAACGGGTTCACCGGTGACCATCATGCTCACTGGCTGGAGGCCGAACAGGCCATCGACGCCCAGCTCGGCGGGCGCTGACGGCACGCCGGGGCGGGTGGGGGTCGGGCAATGCCTGCGGGCGAACGTTGGGAGGATCCGGGCCGCGTCCATCCGTGGATCCGACTCTGGGCGCGAGCCTTCGATGTATTGCTGGTCGCGGTGCCACTGGGGCTGGCCCAGTGGCACTGGTTCCGGCCGGCGGAGCCAGGCTGGTTCGACCTGATGCTGTTCGGCATGCTCGCGCTGTTCGTTTGGCTGCTGCTCGAACCCATCCTGATCAGCCGTCTGGCTACGAGCCCCGGCAAGTGGGTGTTCTCGATCCGGATCCTGAACCGGGATGGTTCCCGGCTCAGCTACTCGCAGGCGCTGCGCCGCTCGGACATGGTCTGGGCCAAGGGGCTCGGCGCGGGCACGCCGCTGATCGGCCAGTTCCTGATGGCTGCCCAGCATTACCAACTGTCGCGCGACGCCACCACCTTCTGGGATGACGAGGGCGGTTTCGACGTCCGCCACGGCGAGATCCGGGCTCCCCGTGTAATTGCCGCGGCCGCGATCGTAGCCTTTGCCGTTATCGCCCTGGCTGCAGGGGCTTACTGACGGCGATCCGGCGGAGGTCGGTCGCTCGATATCCGGCGCATTGGCTTGCGTGCTCCGCGCGTACCTTTCAGGAGTCTTTGTACATGCCGCCGTCTGCCAGGGACCGCGTTGCCCTCCCGTTCTGCTCGCGTTCGGCGTGATGCTGGTGCTCGCCGTTCACCACGGGTCGATGCTTCACGTCGGGGCGATCGGCCATTGGGACGAGTACTTCACGCTTGTGAACGATCGCCCGGTTTTTCGCTGCACGGCGACTGGTTCACGGTCTACACCAATCACCGGCCGAGCTTCTTCAAGCCACCGCTGCCGTACCGACTGCCGGTGTCCTGGCGCATTTCGATGATCTCGAGTTCGCCCTGAGGCTCTGGCCCTTTCTGTTCGGGCTCGCGCTGCTCGCCGCCACGGGGCTGCTCGCCTATGCACTCGTGCCGGGATACCCCTACGCGAGTCCGGCCGCGATCCTGATCTTTCCCGCTTCTTCGTCGTTATAGCGCCACAGCACCTCCGCGCTGCTGGACACGGGGGCGGCATTCTTCCTGACCCTCGCCATCGCTGCCTTCATTCTGGCGATGCGCCAGCCGAGATGGTGGTACGTGGTGGCGTTGGCGGCAGGGCTCGGCGCATTGCAGAAGGTTCCGGCGGCGATGGTGGCAATCCCGGCCTTTCTTGCGCTGATTCCATTGACCGCGCGGTTTCACGACGTATCTCTGCGCGCAATCGGGCGGAGTATCCATTTCCGGATTTCGCTGCTGCTCGGGGCGGCAATCTTTCTCTGGTGGCCGATCCTGCAGACGATGCTGTATGGCCCCGGGTCGTCAGGGCCGCGTACGGTCGCGGGCTCGTGGGCCGGTTTGCTCCGAACGGGGATCATGCGGATGTTCAGATGCAGTGGTGGCAGTGGATCCTGCGGGACGGCGCCGGTCTCTGGCTCCCGGCGATCGCCGCGCTGTTTCTGCTGCCCTTCATCGTTCGCCGGCCGGAGGCGTTTTTTCTACCGCTGGCGGCGGCCGGATTCGCGTTGATGCTTACGCTGGCTTCGGGGATGACCTACGATCGGTGCATCCTGCTGGTACTGCCGATCCTGGCAGCAAGCCTCGCCGCAATCCTGGCGCGGCTGATTCCATGGCGGGGACTGGTCGTCCCCGTCGCACTGTTGCTGGCGTTCTGGGGCGGTATGCCGTTGCAGTCGGTCAAATCGCTGAGGCTGACGAACCCCGCTCAGAGCCAGTATCGGCCCCTGCTCGAGGATTTCGCCCGGGTGCTGCGAGATGACGAGAGCCCGGTCTACTGCAACTGGTCCCGGCAGCTCCGTATCGTCCCTGGCGCCTATTCATTCCACGCCAGCAATGGCAGAAGCTTCACACGGCTGCGCAGTCCCAACGACCTGGTCGTGCGGGCGCGTCAACGCGGTGCGGCAGGGCCGCTGTATCGCGGACTCTGCGACGGGGCGGAACTCGACGATCTGCGCCCGTATCTCGACGATCTGCGCCCGTATCTCGACGATCTGCGCCCGTATCTCGACGATCTGCGCCCGTATCTCGACGATCTGGAAGTGATCGCGGAACTGAATGGGCTCTTGCACTGGAAGGGCAGGGTCGCTCGATAGGCCGTGCGGCCCTGTGCCCTGCGTGCGCGCCGGGCAGCAGTGCCGGCCGCACGGCATGCCCTCCGAATTCGGCCGGCGGTGGCCCGTTGCGGTCACCGCTGCGCGTTGCTGTCCTGCAGCAAATCGAGTTCCTGTCCGGTAGACTGTGCGCGCATAGTGAGATCCAGCAACGTACGGCATCCGGCGCTGCTTTGCGCTGTCGCGGAATGCGGTCGTCATCACCGAAGCGGGAGGGGGTGAAAATGAGTCACGGAATCTTGTCTCTTGCCATTGCATGCGTGTGCATGCTTTCGATCGCGCCGCAAGCCCATGCCTGCACGCGGGCTGTCTATCAGGGGCCCGAGGGTCTGACCATCACGGCCCGTTCGATGGACTGGAAAGATGAGATCCCCGCCAATCTGTGGCTGTTTCCCAGGGGGATGGAGCGGCACGGGGCGGTCGGTCCGAACTCGGTTACCTGGGTCTCCAGGTATGGGAGCATCGTGGCGAGCGCTTTCGATATTGCCAGCGCCGATGGAATGAACGAGAAAGGCCTGGTCGCCAACCTGCTCTGGCTCACCGAATCCCGCTATCCGGACTTCGACGGGGATCAGCAGGGCCTGAGTATCGCTGCCTGGGTGCAGTACGTGCTTGATAATTTCGCCACGGTTGAAGAAGCGGTCGACGCGCTGAGCGAGGAGCCCTTCGTGGTGGTTTCCACGAACATCCCCGGGACCGACCGTTTCGGAACGCTGCACCTGTCGATCTCCGACGTAATGGGCGACAATGCGATTTTCGAGTACGTGGATGGAGCGCTGACGATTCATCATGGAATGTCGTACACGGTGATGACGAACTCGCCGGTCTTTGAACAGCAGCTTGCGCTGAACGAATACTGGAAGCAGATCGGCGGCACCACCATGTTGCCCGGAACCAACCGGCCGGCGGATCGCTTTGTGCGGGCATCGTTCTACATGGATGCGATCCCCAGAACCAGCGACCCGCGAATTGCGGTGGCGAGCGTCTTCAGTGTCATCAGGAATGCCTCCGTTCCTTTTGGCATCTCAACGGAAGGTGAGCCCCACATCTCGTCGACGAGGTGGAGGTCGGTGTCTGACCAGAAGCATCTCGTGTATTACTTCGAGACAGCGCTGACACCGAACACGTTCTGGGTAGACCTGAACCGGGTCGATTTCGGCGCAGACAGCGCTGTCAGGCAGCTGCCGCTGGCAAAGCACGAGGTCTATTCCGGCGAAGTGTCGGATGCATTCGAAGAAGCCGAGCCGTTTGCATTTGCGGGGCTGTGAAAAGCTGATGGTATCGCCGCGGGAGCGTCCGCGCTTTCGGCCAGCGCGATCCGGTGCCTCGATGTGCCGACGCCGCTCGCGCTGCCGGTGCAGGCTAACGCTCGGTGGTGCGTGTAAAACCCTGCTTTTCCAGTTGAGACGATTGACCAACGGCAGTGCAGGATCTAGGAAACTTGTTGAAGGCGGCTGAATTTACCCCTCTTTCCCTTGCAGCCCCGGGTCGAGTGGGCGCCGGGGCACCCATACAGGAGGGTACTGTGATGGGAATCCGCACCCCCGGCCGGCGGGAAGCCTATCGTCGGTGGCCACCTTTCGTGGCCTTGGTCGCCGCACTCGGCATCGTCGCATCGCTGGGCTCCACTGCCGTGGCCCAGCCCTTCAACCCACCCGGGCATGAGTTGCGTGCGCCGACGCCGGTGCAGCTCCATCTCCGGGGCGGATTCCAGGACGGCTCGATCAACTTGTTCGACAGCGGCATCGGTGTCCGGTCCTACACGGTTCCCGATGGGGCCGTGCTGCGCCTGACTTACGTCTCGTGCCGGGCCATCTCCAACGACGCGCAGCACGTCCAGATCTTCTTCTCGACGACCGCGGAGACGCCTGGAATGATTTCGCCGCTGCGCGTGGTGGAGCTGCTGACCGAGGGGTTCATCGAGAACCAGTTGCCCCAGCGCCGCGCAGTGGTCTCCGGACCGGTGGACGCGTGGCTGGGTATCGAGACGCCGGGTGGACCGATCATCGGTTCGACCCTCACCCTGAACGCGCAACGTGACACCAATCAGGGTACTGGGGGTGTCGAGTGTGCCGTCGCCGGTGAACTGACCGGGTAGGCGCCTCGCGCGCGCCGGCGCCGAGCGCAGGTGCACCGATTCGGGTTCAGGCGGTGGGGCTGTCCAGGCCCAGGCGCGACAGCCAGTCGCGAGGGTCTTCGGCGCAGACCAGGAATTCGGGGTTGAGCAGCGACTCCCGGGTGTTGTAGCGCAGCTCGGCTCCGGTCAGATCCACGACGCGCCCACCCGCAGCGTCGACTACCGCATGTGCCGCGGCGGTGTCCCACTCGCTGGTGGGTCCGAGGCGGGGGTACAGGTCGGCGGCGCCCTCGGCGACTAGGCAGAGCTTCAGGGAGCTGCCCATCGGGACGAGTTCATGCGGGCCGAGCTTCTCCAGCGCGGCGCGCAGCCGGTCGTTGCCGTGGGAACGGCTGCCGACCACGCGCGGCCTGTGTCCGGGTGTGGGCGGCCGCACCCGGATCGGTACCCGCGACGCCGCGGAGGTTTCCCGGAACGCGCCGAGGCCGCGAGCGCCCGAGTAGAGGGTGCCGAGCACCGGGCTCCAGACGACACCGAGCAGCGGGTCGTGGCGCTCGATCAAAGCGATGTTCACGGTGAACTCGCCGTTGCGTTTCACGAATTCGCGCGTGCCGTCCAGCGGATCGATCAGCCAGTACGATTCCCAGTGCCGGCGCTCGGTGAACGGGACGTCACGTCCCTCTTCGGACAGCAGCGGGAGTTCCGGGGTCAGTTCCCTGAGACGCGCGCTGATGATGCGGTGTGCCGCGAGGTCGGCTTCGGTCAGCGGCGACCGGTCGTCCTTCTCCATCGTCGCGAAACGCGTCTCGTAGACGTCGAGAATCGCATCCCCGGCCTCGCGGGCGATGTTCCGGGCCTCGTTCAGCAGCACCTCGACCGGCAGCGAAAGCCCGCTCATGACGCGGCTGCCAGCAGTCGTTCGCGCACCATGAACAATGCGGCGATGGAGCGGGCTTCGGAGCAGTCCTCGCGCTCCAGCAGGCGACCCAGGTCGGCCAGCCGCCAGGGGAGCACCTCGATCTCCTCGGGTTCGTCGCCCGGAACCCGGTGCTCGTACAGATCCTGCGCCAGGACGAGATGCGAGGTATGGGACATGTAACCGGGAGCGAGCGAGAACGATCCGAGGTGGCTCAGGCGCCGGCTGCCAAAGCCGATCTCCTCCATGATCTCGCGGTCGGCTGCGGCCAGGATGTCCTCGTCCGCCTCGATTCGCCCCTTCGGCAGGCCCAGCTCGTAGCGGTGGGTGCCCGCCGCGTACTCGCGGATCAGCAGCACGGTCTCCGCGTCTAGCATCGGCGCGATCACCACCGCGCCGCGGCCGCTGCTGAGCAGCCGTTCGTAGCGGGCATGCACTCCATTGCTGAACTCCAGATGCATCTCCTCGACCTCGAACAGACGGCTGCGGGCCACCGTGCGGCGATGATGGACGGCGGGCTTGGTGCGCTGCATGGGCATCAGTCGGTCGTGTCCGCGCCCCGTGAGCCGTTCACGAACCGCAGCACGGTGTTCAGGCGCCCCTCGAAGGTGGCGTCGATGATCACCCCGTGCCGCGACTCGGTGACATCGAAACCCGGTTGGGCGTCCGGCGTGGTGTCCGTCAGTGACAGGTCGAGATCGCCCCAGTTGATCGCGACGGTCACCCGCATCGGATAATAGCCATCGAGGAAACGCCGCATGAACGGCCCGTTTTCCAGCACGTAACTGCCGTCGTCCAGCACTCGGAGCATCTGGGAGCGCGCACGCACGCAGAGTTCGGCGTCCGGTTGGACACGGCGCAACTGCACCGAGGCCCCGTCGACCCAGGTTTCCTCGATATTGTTCTGCGATTCGATCTCGATGTCCCGTGTTGTGGCATCATTATAGAGAATCTGTGCCCGGGGGACCCGGTCGATGTCGCGATGACACTGGCGCAGCGTAACCCAGCCGTCATCCAGGCTGCTTGCAGCCAGCGTGATCTGGTTCTCGTGGTGGTGCATCGGCTGCTCCGGCCGTTCACTGAGAAACTGCAGTGCGCCCCGATTGGTTTCCGGTCGGGGCGGTTCCCATAGGCTGTCGTCGTCGAACGGGTCGACCGGCTCGGCGGCACCCAGCGGCAGCGCCAGCACGGCCAGCGCGGCGAATCGCAGACTGCGGCGGGACAGGCGCGGATACAATGTGCCAGGCATGATGAACGCCTCTCTGTTTCTCTCCGGATATTAAGCATGGACACTGCGACTGCGTCAAAAAATCCTCCGGCGTTTTCCACGGCAGATCGCCGCCTGCCGTGGGCGGAGATCGACACGGTGCTGTTCGACATGGATGGGACGCTTCTGGACCTGCATTTCGACAACCGCTACTGGCGCGAATTGATTCCCGACGAGTATGCCCGACTGCATGGCCATGAACCGGAATTGGCGCGCCAGCGCCTGCTGGCGGAGATGGAGCGGACCCACGGCCAGTTGCAGTGGTACTGCCTGGACCACTGGGTCCGTTTCACCGGGCTCGATCTGTTGGCGCTGAAGGCGCGGCTGGAGCGATACATCGCGTTTCATCCCTACGCGCTGGACGTGCTCGACACGCTGCGGGTGCAGGGCAAGCGCCTGCTGCTGGTCACCAATGCACATCCCGAGGTGTTCGCGTTCAAGCATTCCCGCACCGGTCTCGGAGATCATCTGCACCGCGTCGTGTCCGCGCACGCGCTCGATTGCGCGAAGGAGGAGGGCTGCTTTTGGGAACGGCTGCAGACGGTGGAACGCTACGACCCGCAGCGCACCCTGCTCGTGGACGACAACCTGGCCGCGCTCGCGAGTGCGCGTGCGGCCGGTGTGCAGCACCTGCGCGGCGTGCGTTATCCGGATTCGCGCGGACCCGCAATGCAGTCGGCGGATTTCCACCTGCTGGAGAACCTGGCGGAACTGTTGCCCGACCGCCTGCTCCACGCCTATGGTTCGGCCCCGGTGTGACGGCCATTCCGGCGTTCGCGCGCGGGACGCCAATGGACCTGAATCAATGAGGTTGAACTGGAAGTTCGCACGAATGCCCAAACTGTACAGGTAGGTGAATTCGGAAGCGAGGAGCTTATGCGTCACGCAGCGTTTGCAATCGGGCAGATCATCCATTTTCGGGATGGGAATGCGCGTGGGGTCGTGGTCGACGTCGACGAGAGCTTCCGTGCGCCGGTGGAATTGCCCGAACAGGTGCGCGCCGGTTTGCCGAGCCCCGAACAGCCCTGGTATTACGTGCTGGTCGACGGTACCGATGACCGCGTGTATGTGGCCGAGGAGAGCGTGCAGGCCGATCTCGACCGTTCCCCGGTCGAGCATCCCGGCATCGACCAGTTTTTCCGCCGTTTCGGCAATGGCCGTTACCAGCCCCAGTACTCGCTGAACTGAGTCGTTGTCCCTGCGCATGAGATCACGCGGGTGATGCTGCGCGGTTTTCGGGTGCGAGCCGTCGCTCCGGCTCGGCTGGCGGTGCCGTCTGCTGCGCGAGCCAGGGGCGCCGCGGATCCCGGGAGCCGTTGATGGAACCGGGGACTCTGGTTGCGGCATTCGCGGTCGGCGTGCTGGGCGGAGTCCACTGCCTCGGCATGTGCGGCGGGATTGTCGGGGCGATCTCCCTGAGCCACGGACCGGGCGCCGCGCCTGCGTGGTCCCGCCTGCTTGCGTACAACCTGGGGCGGATGACGAGCTACGTCGTCGCTGGCGCACTCGCGGGGCTGCTCGGCGCGGTACTCCTCGGCGGTCTGCCGCAGGGGCAGCGGGTGCTCGAATTCCTGGCCGCGGTGTTCCTGGTATTGCTGGGCCTGTATCTGGCCGGCTGGTGGCCGGTCCTGGCCCGGCTGGAGCGCGTCGGAGGGCGGGTATGGCGGCGGATCGAGCCGCTGGGGCGGCGCTTCATCCCTGTGCAGCATGCCGGGCAGGCGTTCGCGGTCGGTGGGATCTGGGGCTGGCTGCCCTGTGGCCTGGTCTACAGCGTGCTGGTCTGGACGCTATCGGCGGGCAGCGCCACCGACGGCGCGCTACTGATGGCTGCGTTCGCCCTTGGTACGCTCCCCAACCTGATGCTGATGGGCATTTTTGCCGCCCGGCTGGCGCGGGTCGTACGTAATGACTGGCTGCGCAAGGGTGCCGGTACGCTGCTGATCGTCTATGGCGCGTGGCGGCTGGCGGGTGCGCTGGTCTGACACGCTCGCCTTCAGTGAGCGAACACGGCCTGCCGGAAATTCAAGAGCATGGGCTGGGCGGCGCCTGCTGCGCGGATCTGGACGCTGAAGTCCAGGACTTCGGCCGGGCGCACCCGGACCTCCGCGAGGTGGTAGATCGCGTCGCCTTCGTGGACTTCGCGGAATTCCAGTGAGCGGACCTGCTGGCTCAGGTTTACGGTCCGTCCGCTCAGGGATACGGATACCGGATGCAGGTCGTCCCCGTCCCGTTCCATCACCACGATGTTCACCAGCGCACGTCCGCGGCTGCGACGAACGTCGTAGGCGCGGGCGACCTCGGGCGAAAGAAAAGTGGTGTTGACCACGCTGTAGTGCACGACATGGCTGTCGAAGTCGACCTCCTCCGCGTGGGCAGAGCCGACGCCGAGGAAGGTCCCCAGAACGATGCCCAGTAACGCCACGAATGTTGGCTGCACGATCGTCATTCCCACTTCTCCTCTCTCGATGTTCGGGGATGTCCGCGCGCACCCGTGCTGCAGTCGTTGCAGGGCGGTTCAGCGCGCGGCGGCTCATTCCAAGTCTAGTTGGAAATTCCGGGACCGCGACCGTGGGTAACCCCGTATTGTCGCCCGCCCGCGCCCGGTCGTGTTGCTGGCGGGCCGGTTGCACGCGCTTGGGTTGCGCCGGGAGAGCCCGGGAGCCCCGGCTTTCTTGCGTGGGAACGGCGGCTGACGGCCTTCGGCCGCGCACGCCCTGCGCATGTTTCTTCGCCCGGGTATGCCTTGATCGTTAGCGTGAAAATACGCCGCCCTAGAATCGTATGTCTCTGATTTATAATCGTAGTTTCATCCTTCGGGGTGCCTCGCGGCCGAGGGCATGACAGTTAGCGTGAAAATACGCCGCCCGAGAATCGTATGTCTCTGATTCATAATCGTAGTTTCATCCTTCGGGGTGCCTCGCGGCCGAGGGCATGAAAGTTAGCGTGAGAATCCAGCCACAGACGAGCACGGAAATCATGGAAGATGAAACGGATCAAACCTTTTTTCCGTGTCTGTCCGTGGCTCGCCTTTTCATGTTGCGGGGTGACCGCTGGCCATGGAAGTTGGCGTGAAAAAACAGCCACGAACAAACACGGAAGTGATCACTACGGATACGCACAATCCTTTCTGTGCGTTTCTGTGCGTTTCTGTGTTTTTCCGTGGCTCGTTCTCATCCTTCGGGACGCCTTGCCTGCGGGCATCACAGGTTAGATCGAGCGTGCCAGGATCAGCAGGATGTAGAGCCCGATCAATGCAACCATCGGCGAGAAATCGATCGCTCCGGTGCTCGGCAGATTGCGCCGCAGAGGGGCGAGGATCGGGCGATTGACGTCCGCGACCAAGCGTGCCACCGGGTTGCCGCGCATGTCGCCGCCGCCCGCCTGGACCCAGCTCAGTACGACCTCGACGATCAGGCTGACGATGAGAATCCAGATGGTGGTGACCAGCACGGCCGAGATCGCGGCCAGCATGATCGTGCCGAAACCGGGCTGGATACCCATCAGCGCCGTGCGCAGCCAGAGTTCGACGACCTTGAGCAGCAGGATCAGTACCACCGCAGCCAGGTCCAGCCGCCCCAGCGGCGGAATGAAGCGCCGCATCAGCACCAACGGCGGATTGGTGAGCTGAACGATGGTCTGCGAGATCGGATTGAAAAAATCGGCCCGCACCAGTCCGAAGATCAGGCGCAGCAGCAGCAGGATGATGTAGATCCCGAACAGGGTGCTGATCAGGAAATCGAGGATCTGGTCGACAGGGCCTTGCATTGTCAACTCCGGAGTCGTGGGTCAGGTTGCGACGGGTCGGCCGTCTGCGTTGCGCCGCCCGGCCCGCGAGCTGCGGGATCGGCGCCCGATCGCGGAAGTGGCGGACCGGGCAACGGAACTGTCGCGGTGACGACCGTCATTCGCCGAGTTCGCGGCTGCGCATCGCGGCGGATTGTAGCGCCCGGTCCACCAGACCCGCGAAGTCTCCATCCTGGAAGGTGTCGATCGCACGCTCGGTGGTGCCGCCCGGAGAGGTGACTCGGACCCTGAGCTGGGTGGGACTTTCCGGACTTTCGGCGGCCAGCCGGGCGGCCCCGCTGACGGTGGCCAGCGTCAGGCGATGCGCGGTGAGCGGATCGAGGCCGAGCCGGGTCGCGGCTGCTTCCATGGCCTCGATCAGCAGAAAGACGTAGGCCGGTCCGCTGCCCGATGTCGCCGTGACCGCGTGCATCAGGTCTTCGTGTTCGACCCAGATCGTTTCCCCGACCGATCCAAGCAGCCGTTCCGCGGCCTGCCGGTCCGGCGCGGTCGCGCGCGGGTTCGCGTACAGGCCGGCGATGCCTGCCCCGACCAGCGCGGGGGTGTTGGGCATCGCGCGGATAATGCGGGTGTCCGGCCCGAGCCAGCCCGCGAGTCGGGTGGTGGTGATCCCCGCGGCGATCGAAACGACCAGTGGCTCGGCCCGAGTGATTTCGGGCGCGAGGTCCGGAGCGGCGTGGGGCAATACTTGCGGTTTGACAGCCAGCACCAGCGTGCGGACGGTTCCGGCGAGTTCCCCGGCGTCCAGCAGCACAAGGCCGGGGAAGCGTTGCAGCAGGTCGCGGGCCCGCGCCGAATCGGGCTCGGCGATGCCGATGTTGCTGGCGTCCATGCCCGCCCGAATCAGACCCGCGATCAGGGCCTGCCCCATGTTTCCGGCGCCGATGAAGCCGGTTTCGAGTGTGCTTTCGCTCATGCCTGTGTCACCTGCGCATTGCGTGGGCCAAAGAGTGCGGTTCCGACCCGGACCAAGGTGGCGCCTTCGAGGATCGCCGCCTCCAGGTCGCCCGACATGCCCATCGACAGAGTGTCGAGTCGATGCCCTCTGGCGTTCAGCCGGTCGAGCAGCTCCCGCAGGCGGCGAAACGGTCGCCGCTGTTCGGTCGGGTCGGTGCTGGGGGGTGGCAGCGCCATCAGGCCCCGCAGCCGGAGGCCGGGGAGTTCCGCGGTGGCCGCCGCCAGTGGCTCCAGATCGGCCTCGGCGATTCCCGCCTTGCCGGGTTCGCCACTCAGGTCGACCTGCAGGCAGACCTGTAGCGCGGGGCGATCGGCCGGTCGCTGGTCCGACAGGCGCTGGGCGATCTTCAGGCGGTCGATGCTGTGGACCCAGTCGGCGCGTTCCGCCACCGCCCTTGTCTTGTTGCGCTGCAGCGCGCCGATGAAATGCCATTCCAACGGTGGCACCACGGCTCGGGGGGTGAGCGCCTCCCATTTTGCAACGAACTCTTGCACGTAGTTCTCCCCGAAGCGCGCTTGCCCGAGTGCATGCAATGCCAGGATTTCCCGGGCCGTGCGCGTCTTGCTCACCGCAATCAGCTGCACGGAGTCGGGGTCACGTCCTGCCAGCCGGCAGGCCGATTCGATCCGCTGGTGCACCTGGATCCAGCACGTTTCCAGTTGTGTCATGGGGCTATGATATATTCGCCGGAAGGGTGATGTGGGGGCGGGTCACGACGCCCGGCCTGCATCGCGTGGCGCTGTGGCCCGCACGCCTCGGGATCAGGAGGGACTCGATGGACATTACCCAGTTGCTTTCCTTTGCGGTCAAGAACGGCGCGTCGGACCTGCATATCTCGGCGGGCATGCCCCCGCTGGTCCGCATCGATGGCGACATGCGTCGCGTGAATGTGCCGGCAATGGACCACAAACAGATCCAGGCGCTGATCTATGACATCATGAACGATCGTCAGCGCAAGGACTACGAGGAGTTCTGGGAAACCGACTTCTCGTTCGAGCTGAAGGGGCTTGCGCGGTTTCGCGTCAATGCCTTCAACCAGGATCGGGGCGCGGCAGCGGTGTTCCGTACGATCCCGTCCAAGGTGCTGACGCTGGACGATCTGGGCGCGCCCCGGGTGTTCGAGAAGATCTCCGACTATCCGCGCGGCATCGTGCTGGTGACGGGGCCGACGGGGTCCGGCAAGTCGACCACGCTCGCGGCGATGGTCAACCACAAGAACGACAACGAGTACGGCCACATCCTCACCATCGAGGATCCCATCGAGTTCGTGCACGAATCGAAGAAGTGCCTGGTGAACCAGCGCGAGGTACACCGGGACACGCACGGGTTCAGCGAGGCCCTGCGCTCGGCGCTGCGCGAGGATCCGGACACGATCCTGGTCGGCGAGCTGCGCGACCTCGAAACGATTCGGCTGGCGTTGACCGCGGCGGAAACCGGGCACCTGGTGTTCGGCACGCTGCACACCAGTTCCGCGGCCAAGACCATCGACCGGGTCGTCGACGTGTTCCCGGCGGCGGAGAAGGACATGGTGCGGGCGATGCTGTCGGAATCCCTGCGCGCGGTGATCTCGCAAACGCTGCTGAAGCGCGTGGGCGGCGGCCGGATCGCTGCGCACGAGATCATGCTGGGGACGCCGGCGATCCGCAACCTGATTCGCGAGAATAAGATCGCGCAAATGTATTCGACCATCCAGACGAGTGCCAACCTGGGCATGCAGACGCTCGACCAATGTCTGAAGGACATGCTTGCGGAAGGCACGATAACGCGCGACGATGCAAGGCGTCGGGCGGTCAATCCCGACGCCCTCTGAGTGATCGCGATGCATCGCCGGGGTCGTCGCTTCAACCAGCAGCGCAGGCGCAAGCGAAGCCATGGATCGTGACAAGGCCATACGTTACATGCACGACCTGCTGCGGACGATGGTGGGCCGCGGCGGGTCGGATCTGTTCATCACGGTGGGCATGCCGCCGGCGGCCAAGATCAATGGCCTGGTGCAGCCGATGACCGACCAGAAGCTGACCTCGGCCCATACGCAGGTGCTGGTGCGTTCGATGATGAACGACAAGCAGTCCGCCGAGTTCGACCGCACGCACGAGTGCAACTTCGCGATCGCGCTCGAGGGGGTATCGCGCTTCCGCGTCAGTGCTTTTACCCAGCGCGGGAGCGTCGGCATGGTGCTGCGCACGATCCAGGGCAAGATCCCGAGTTTCGAAGAGATCAACATGCCGCCGCAGCTCAAGGATATCGCGATGACCCGGCGCGGGCTCGTGATCTTCGTCGGGGCGACCTCGTCCGGCAAGTCGACCTCGCTGGCCGCGATGATCGGCTACCGCAACCGTCATGCGGCCGATCACATCATCACCATCGAGGATCCGATCGAGTTCGTGCATCCGCACGACAAGAGCATCGTGACCCAGCGCGAGGTCGGGGTGGATACCGAAAGCTACGAGGTTGCGCTGAAAAACACGCTGCGCCAGGCGCCCGACGTGATCCTGATCGGCGAGATCCGCGACCGGGCCACGATGGACTACGGCATCGCTTTCGCCGAAACCGGCCACCTGTGCCTGTCCACGCTACACGCGAACAACACCAACCAGGCGCTGGATCGGATCATCAACTTCTTCCCGGAGGAGCGCCGGCCGCAGTTGCTGATGGACCTGTCGCTGAATCTGAAGGCCGTTGTGTCGCAGCGCCTGATCCGGACACAGGATGGCGAAGGGCGGGTGCCGGCGGTGGAGATCATGATCAACACGCCGCTGATGTCCGACCTGATTCTGAAGGGGGCGGTGCACGAGATGAAGGACCTGATCGCCCGCTCGCGCGAGCAGGGCATGCAGACCTTCGACCAGGCGCTGTTCGACCTCTACGAGACGGGCAAGATCAGTTACCAGGAAGCGATCCGCAACGCGGATTCGATGAACGATCTGCGTCTGCGGGTGAAGCTGGACAGCAAGCGGGCGCAGCGCGAGGAGGAACCCGACGTAATGGACGACCTCTCCGGCCTGTCGGTTGCCGACAAGGCCGACGATTTCGTCGCGCGCTGAGCCGGTCATGAGTGCCCCTCAGATCGAGCCCTACCTGAAGCTGATGGCCCAGAAGGGCGCGTCGGATCTGTTTTTCATTACCGGGGCGCCGATCAGTATCAAGGTCGACGGGCGGGTGCAGCCGCTCTCCCAGACGCCGTTGGAGCCGGGGCAGGTGGAGAAGATCGCGCGCGAGATCATGACCGCGACCCAGCAGGAACAGCTGGACACGCAGCATTCCTCGAACTTCGGTGTGTCGCGTACCGGACTCGGTCGCTACCGCATCAACGTCTACCGCCAGCGGGGCGAGGTCGCGATGGTTATCCGCTTCATCCGGCTGGTCATTCCGACGATGGAGGAACTCGGTCTGCCCGCTGTGCTGAAGACCTTCTCGATGCACCGCAACGGTCTGGTGCTGATCGTCGGGGCTACGGGTACCGGCAAGTCGACCACGCTGGCCACAATGATCGACCACCGGGCGCGGCAGGAAACCGGGCACATTCTCACGGTCGAGGATCCAATTGAGTTCCTGTTCTCGCACCGCAAGTCACTCGTCGGCCAGCGCGAGGTCGGGATCGACACGCCCAGCTACGAGCTCGCGCTGCAGGACGGGATGCGCGAGGCTCCGGACGTGATCATGGTCGGCGAGGCCCGCAGCCGCGAGACGATGCGCGCGGCGCTGACGTATGCGGATACCGGGCACCTGGTGCTGACGACCCTGCACGCCACCAGCGCCAACCAAGCGATGGATCGGCTGATCAACATGTTCCCGGAGGACTTCCGCGGCCAGATCCTGGCCGACCTGTCGCTGAACCTGCGCGCGATCGTCGCGCAGCGGTTACTGCAGACCCCCCGGGGTACGCGGGTCGCGGCACTCGAAGTACTGGTGAATACGCCCTACGTGTCCGAGTTGATTCGCGAGGACAAGATCGGCGAGATCAAGGAGGCGATGACGAAGGGCGCCAAGGATGGTATGCAGACCTTCGACCAGGCACTGTTCCGTCTCTACAAGGCGGGCCAGGTCGAGCTGGAGGAGGCGCTGTCGAAGGCCGATTCCCGGGCCGATCTCGAATGGCGTCTCAATTTTGGCGGCGGTGTCGGCACCCTCGAGGGCGAGGTCGAGGAGGAGTTCAGGATGCCGGAGGACACGCAGCGCTGACATTCGCCGGCCCGAAACCCGGCGTGCTCCGGAGCCCGGGCGTGCCGCAGGACGATGCCATCTCGAGCAGATTCCGGGGGATGTGCACGCTCAGGCCGCGTCGTCGACCGGCGTGGTCCAGGCCGGGCGTCCCGACACCCAGGTTTCGACCACCCGCCCGGAAAACGACCAGCCGAAGAACGGCGTGTTGGCACCCGCGCTGAGCCAGGTCTCCGGGCGGATGTGCGTCACTCCATCGGGATCGAACAGCACGAAGTCTGCAGGGCTGCCGGCCGCCAGCCGACCCGACGCGCCGCCCAGAATCGCAGCTGGCCCGACGGTGACCCGAGCCAGCGCGTCGGATAGTTCCAGGAGGCCTTCCTCCGCCAGGCGCAGGGTCAGTGGCAGCAGCGTTTCCAGTGCGCTGATGCCCGGTCGGGTCTCGGCGAACGGACCGAGCTTGCTGTCGCTCTCGTGCGGCTGATGATCGGAGCAGATTGCGGCGATGTCACCGCGCGCGACCGCCTCGCGCAGGGCCGTGCGGTCACGCTGGGTCCGCAGCGGAGGATTCACGTGGCACAGTGGGTTGAAGTCGGCCGCGTCGATCTCGGTCAGGAACAACTGGTGGGCAGCGACATCCGCCGACACCGGGAGGCCGTCGGTACGTGCCTTGGCGATCATCTCCGCTGCGCGCCGTGTCGACAGTCGGTTGATGTGCACGCGCGCGCCGGTCTGTTCCACCAGTGCGAGGATCGTCCCCAGCGCGGCGGTCTCGGCAGCCTCGGGGATGCCGGGCAGGCCCAGCCGCGTGGACACCGCGCCCTCGTGGACGCAGCCGGATCCGGCCAGCGCCGCGTCCTGGGCCGACAACGCGACCATCAGGTCGAAGGTCGCGGCATATTCCAGTGCCCGACGCAGTACCAGCGGGCTGGACAGCGGGCGCCCGGCGTTGCTGACGGCGACCACGCCGGCCCGCTTCAGTGCAGCCATCTCGGCGAGCTGTTCGCCCCGCAGGCTCCGGGTCAACGCCCCCGTGGTCAGCACGCGCACGCCGCAGGCCTGCTCGGCGCGCCGGGAGATCAGCTCGACTTCCGCGGGCGAGTCCACCGGCGGGTCGGTGTCGGGCGGCACCACCAGGGTGGTGATCCCGCCATGCGCGGCCGCGAGGGTCTCGCTGGCAATGGTTGCCTTCTGCTCCTCGCCGGGCTCGCGCAGGTGGGCGGCCAGGTCCACCAGGCCCGGGAACAGCCAGCGGCCCCGCGCGTCGATCCGGCGCCGGGGTTCGAAGCCCCCCGGGATCGTGCCGACGGCCAGTATCTCGCTGCCCTGCACGCACAGCGGGGCCACCGAGTCGAAGCCGCTGGCCGGGTCGAGAATCCGGGCATGCTCGATCAGGACGCTCATGCGCTGCGGACCCCCATCACCATCGACATTACCGCCATGCGCACCGCGATCCCGAATGTGACCTGCTGCAGGATCACCGACTGGGCGCCGTCTGCCACCGCGGAATCGATCTCGACGCCCCGGTTCGCGGGTCCCGGGTGCATCACCAGGCAGCCGGGCGTCGCAAGGTGCAGTCGCCGGCGTGTCAGCCCGAACAGCTGGAAGTACTCGTGCTCGGAAGGCAGGTGCGCATGTTCCATGCGCTCGCGCTGAAGGCGCAGCATGATCACCACGTCGACGTCGCGCAGGCCCTGTTCCAGGTTGTGGAACACATGCACCCCCAGGTCTTCGACATGGGCCGGGAGCAGCGAGCGCGGCGCGATCACCCGTACCTCGCCCGTCTGTAGGATGTTCAGTGCGTGAATCTGGGAGCGAGCGACCCGCGAGTGCAGGATGTCGCCGACGATCGCGACCTTGAGCCGGGTGAAATCGCCCTTGAAGCGGCGGATCGTGAACATGTCCAGCAGGGCCTGGGTCGGGTGCGCGTGGCGGCCGTCGCCGGCGTTCAGCACGCTGATGCCCGGCTCCACGTGGCGGGCCATGAAATGGGCCGCACCGCTTTGCTGGTGCCGGACCACGAACATGTCCACGTTCATCGCCTCGAGGTTGCGCAGCGTGTCCAGCAGGCTCTCGCCCTTGACGGCCGACGAAGTGCTGACGTTGATGTTCAGCACGTCCGCCGAGAGCCGTTTCGCCGCGAGCTCGAAGGTGGTGCGGGTGCGGGTGCTGGCTTCGAAGAACAGGTTGACGATGGTCTTCCCGCGCAGCAGGGGCACCTTCTTGACCGCCTTCTCGTTCATGTTCGCGAACGACTCGGCATTGTCGAGGATTTCGGTGAGCAGTTCCCGGCTCAACCCCTCCACGGTCAGCAGGTGACGCAGCTTCCCATCGGTGGTGAGCTGCAGCGAGTTGGGCAGCGGGCCGGGTTGCGGCAGGTGGTCGGCCGGGGCGACGGCTGGGTTCAACGCGGTTCCTCCAGCCGCACGCGTTCCAGGCGCAAGGGATCGGGACCGCGCAGCTTGACCTGTTCTTCCGACCCGAGTTCGAGGTGGGCCCCGACGATCGCCGCCTCGACCGGCAGCTCGCGACCGTCGCGCTCGACCAGTACCGCGAGCGTGACGGAGGCCGGGCGGCCGTAGTCGAACAGTTCGTTCAGAGCCGCCCGAATTGTGCGGCCGGTGAACAGCACGTCGTCGACCAACAGGATGTGCTCGTTGTCGAGTTCCTCCGGGAGCTCCGAGGGCCGCACCTGTGGGTGCATACCGATCCGGGAGAAATCGTCCCGGTAGAAGCTGATGTCGAGCTTGCCCATCGGGCGGGTGTAGCCCAGGCGCCGGCGCAAAGCTTCCGCGATCCAGACACCGCCGGTGTGGATGCCGACCACGATGGGTTCCTCGATGCCGCGCTGCTCGAAATGCCGGCGGGCCTGTTCGGCCATGATATCCAGAAGGGATGCGATCTCAGGCATTGCGCGTGTTCTCCGTTAGCCAGCCTTCGAGTATGACCGCTGCCGCGTGGGCGTCGAGACCGGGATCACGCCCCCGCCGCCGGATCCGCTCGCGTCCCAGGTGCGAGCTCAGCCGTTCGTCGGCCCAGTATACCGGCAGCCCGAATTCCCGGCCGAGCGCTTCCCCGAATCCGCGGATGGCCGGGCCCAGCGCGGTGGGTTGCCCGTCGTCCCGGGTCGGCCAGCCGACCACAAAGGCCTCCGGGCGCCACTCCGCAACCAGCACGCGCAGGCGTTCCTGCAGCCCAGGGTGGTTCGTTGCCAGCGTCACCAGGCCGCGCGCGCGCCCGGTCAGACCGTCGCCCACCGCGATCCCGATGCGGCGACGGCCATAGTCGAAGGCCATCAGGCGCACGGTCAGGCGTGTCCGGTCACCTGGCTGATCAGGTTCATGTCGATGCCGATCGACCGGGCCGCCGCGGCCCAGCGGTCTCCGGGCGCCAGCGAGAACACGATCGCGGGGCTGACCGGGGCAACCAGCCAGGCATTTTCCGCCAGCTCGCCTTCGAGCTGCCCCGGGCCCCAGCCCGCGTAGCCGAGCGCAACCAGTGCCTGGGCCGGACCCTTGCCCAGCGCCATCGCCTCGAGCACGTCGCGCGAGGTGGTCAGGGTCAGCCCGCTGCCGAGCGTCCGGCTCCCCGTCCAGCTTTGTTCCGAGCTGTGCAGCACGAAGCCATGCTCCGGGTGCACCGGACCGCCCCGGAACACGGGTTGTTCCGGGGCACCCGCCACCGGTTCGAGATCCACCTGCCGCAGCAACTGATGCAGGCTCAAGTCGATCGGCTGGTTGATCACCAGCCCCATCGCACCCTCGTCATTGTGCTCGCAGAGATACGTGACGGTATGCGCAAAGTAACCGTCCTGCAGACTCGGCATCGCGATCAGGAAATGATCGCGCAGCCCCTCGGTGTTCGACCTGGACATGCTCGCGGACATGGACAAAGTATCGAACGGCTGGGCCGGGTCCGCAAGCACCCCGGTCGCGGGGTCGGGCGTTGCGTCGTAGTTTTCGGGCCTGGCGGGGGGTGAGCCCGCAGTTCCCCGGCAAGCCGCAGCGGGCGCAAGATCGCGTGCGACGCGGGCTTCCGGCCGCGCGTTCGTGTGCGGCCACAGCATGCAGGCGGGGCGTTCTAGAGCGCTCAGCGCACCCGCTCCACCCGGTCCCGACGAAACGCCCAGGTTCGGGTGATGACCAGCTGGTCGTACGATTCGCGCATGCTTTCCGTGAACGGCGCGAATGGCTGGGCGAGTTCGACGATGCGGATTGCGGCCTGGTCGAGGATCGATTCGCCCGAACTCTGCGCGACCGCGACATCGAGTACCTGCCCCCCGGCATCCAACCGCACCGACAGCACCAGCGTCCCGGAGAGACCGCGGCGGCGCGCCTCGTCGGGATAGTTCAGGTTGCCGATGCGCTCGACCTTGCGGATCCAGGCCTCGAGATAGGCCGCCTCCGGGGCACCGCGGGCGGCCAGCGTATCCAGGTAACGCGTCCGGGTGGCGCGCGACAGCAGTGTCTGTTCGGTCTCGGCGGGCATCGCACGCGCTGCCTCGAGCCCGCGGGCCATCAACAGCGCTGCCGAAGGCTGTTCGGGTGCTTGCGACGTGTCCGTTGGCGACGGCTCCTCCGGCGCCGGCGCCGGGGGCACTTCGGGCGCGCGGGTCACGACCGGATCGGGTGGGCGTTCCGGGGCCGGGTCGAAGGGTTCCAGCTGCGTCTCGATCGGTTCCGGTATCAGGCCGGAGTCGCCCGCCGGAGCGGGATCGGCCGGCCGCTCGCCGACGGGTTCCGGGGTCCGGGCCATCCGCTCCTGATCGGCGGCGCCGCTTGCGTCCTGTGCCTGGGGGGCGAGGTGCTCCGCGTGTTCCGGCGCCGGCGCAGGTGCGTCGACCCAGGTGACGTCCAGCGTGACCTGGGCGGGCGTTTCCTCGGGCAGCATCTCGAAACCGACGCCGAGGATGACCAGCGCGTGCAGCACCAACGCCAGGAACAGCGGCAGCGTCAGCCGGCTCGACTCATCTGGCACGGATTGGAAGAGGGAGGCGGACATGTCGTTGGATGCGTGGATCGGCCAGCACCGAGACCGTCAGTATACCCGTGATCAGCCCCGTGATCAGTGCCGCGAGCAGCAGCGGTGGCAGCAGCAACGGCAGCTTGGGGTGCGGGACGATCACGGCCCAGGCCAGCAGAAACTGCCCGAGGGTATGTGCCATTGCGGCCGGGATTGCCAGGCCCAGCGCGCTGAGCCTGCGCGGGTGCAGCGGGGCGAGGAGCACAAGCACCCCCAGTGCCGTGAGGCCGCCGGTCAGTGACAGCCAGAAGGCCGGTCCGAGCAGCGTGCCGAGCAGCAGGCTGGCGCCCACGATCCTGACCAGCGTCACCGCCAGCGCCGCCCGCCAGCCCAGCGCCAGCAGCGCGACCAGCGTGACCACGTTCGCGAGCCCGGGTTTGATCCCCGGTACCGGGCTCGGGATCGCTGCTTCGATTATCTGGAGCCCGATCGCCAGCGCGGCGAGCGCAGCGATGCGATGGTCCGAGACGTCGGGAGTGCCGGTCATCGCGGCCGCTCAGTAGTGCATGCTGTCGAACGCCGGGCGCGAGCCCGCGACCTGCAGCACCAGCCGGTTCGGAAGGCTAACCGCGAGGTCGCCCGGGCGCTCCAGCCAGCCGGCGCCCTCGCAGATGCCCTGGCTCCCCGGGGAACGCAGGCAGCGGGCGCGACCGGCGCGGATCTCGACCTCGGTGACACCCGCCACGCCTTCGATGCGGATCCCGCGATCCCGGTCCAGCGGGTACTGCCGTTCCGGGACACCCGCCTGGGTGACCACCAGCGCTACCGGGCCGGTTTGTGCCGGGTCCACTGGGGAATAGACCAGCAGGAAGCTGGCCGTGACCCCGGCCGTGGCCAGCGCGATCATCAGCCCGTCTCCCCAGCGCAGGCCCCATTTCATCGCGTCAGTCCGGCCCCTGCGGCTTCCGCCGTGCGGATCCGCGAAGTCACCTCGCGCTGGAACTCGACCCTGGAGGCGATCGCCGGGGTCAGTTCGACCGTGCCGTCCGGCAGCGTGACCAGCGCCAGCTCCGCACCCAGGCGCCGCGCGTACCGGGGCCAGGCATCGGGGCCGGCGATCATCAGGGTGGTGGCGGCAGCATCGGCCAGCACGGGATCATCGTGCAGCACGGTCGCCGACGTGAGCCCTCGGGCGGGGCGACCGCTGCGGGGATCGATCACATGATGCATACGCTCGCCCTCCCATTCGTAGCCGCGTTCGTAGTCCCCGGAAGTGAACAGCGCTTCGCCGGATCCGAGTTCCACGCTGGCCAGCACCTGGGCAGCCCGCGGATCCCGGATTCCGATCCGCCAGGCCCGGTGTGCCGGGCGCCCCATGGTCATCAGGTCGCCGCCGGCATTCACGATCGCGTGTTCCACCCCGAGTTCGGCCAGCCGTTCGAGGCTGCGTGCGATCGCCAACCCCTTCGCGAGCCCGCCGAAATCTAGCTGCAGCTCCGGATGCCGTCCGCGCAGCCGGGTACCTTCCCGCTCGATGTCGGCCATGCGCGGAGGGTCTTCCAGCAACGCCGCGAGTGTCGCCGGCGTGGGCGGCGGCCCCGCCGCTTCATTCTGATGGAAACCCCAGGCCGCAACGAGGCGGCCGAGTGCGGGATTGAACAGCCCGCCGGTCAGGGCGTCGAGTTCCTGTGCGCGTTCGACCAGCGTCAGGATCGACGGCGGAGCGCTGAACGCCTCGCCTGCTGCGAGCAGGTCGTTGGTTCGAACCAGCGGACCCGGTTCCCAGGCATGCCACAAGTCGTGCATGGCTTCGAGGTCGGCACCCAGTTCGGACTCGATCCGCAACAGGTCGTGCACGCCGGCCGGATACAGCGTAACGTCGACTATCGTCCCGAAGGCATAGAAGGTCAGGCGGTCGGTGTCGGGCTCCGGCGCGTCGGTACAGCCCGCCAGCCACAGCGCCCCCAGCAGCAGGAGCCAGAAACCAGGGCCCGCGTGGCCAGGGGCGGCCGGGGGGGCGGTCATGCCGTGCCGGTGTCCAGGAAGCGGATGAACATGCCCGCGATGTCCAGCCCGCGCGCCCGATCGAGCTCGCGGACGCCGGTGGGGCTGGTCACGTTGATCTCGGTGAGGTAGTCGCCGATCACGTCCAGGCCGACGAAATCGAGCCCGCGGGCACGCAACTCCGGCGCCAGCTGCGCGCAGATCCAGCGGTCGCGCTCGGTCAGGGGCACCGCCTCGCCGCGCCCGCCAGCGGCCAGGTTGGCGCGGGATTCGCCCTGCGCGGGAATGCGTGCCAGCGCGTACTCGACCGGCTCGCCGTGGATCAGGATGATGCGCTTGTCGCCCTGGCGATACTCGGGCAGGAAACGCTGGGCGATCACGGTGCGCCGGTCGAAGCGGGTGATCGTCTCCAGGATCACCGATACGTTCGGGTCGCCCTGGTCCAGGCGGAATACCGAGGCTCCGCCCATGCCGTCCATCGGTTTGACCACGATCCGCTGCTGCTCGGCGAGGAAGTCCCGGATGCGCGCGCGGTCCCGGGTGATCAGCGTCGGCGGGCAGCACTGGGGAAAGTGCGCAGTGAATGCCTTCTCGTTCACGTCGCGCAGGGACCGGGGGCGGTTCACCACGCGTACGCCGGCGTTCTCGGCAATCTCCAGCAGGTAGGTCGCGTAGATGTACTCGAGGTCGAACGGGGGATCCTTGCGCATCAGCAGGATGTCGAAGCGGTCGACCGGGCCTTCGACCGGATCCCCGAGTCGGTGGTAGTCGTGCGCCTGGTCGCGCACGGTGACCGGCCGGCTGCGGGCCAGAACCGCCCCGTCCCGCAGCCAGAGATCGGAGAGCTCGAGATAGTGCGCGCGATGGCCACGCCGGGCCATCGCCAGTAGCATCGCGAAGGTCGAATCCTTGGCCGGCTTGATGGCCTGGATCGGGTCCATGACCACGCCGATGGAAAGCTGCTCGGGCATGTCTCGTATCGCCTCCTGTGTCGTGCCAGTATGCCACGATCAACGCACGCGCCGAGCCCTCGGGCAGGATCCCGCCGGCTGCGCGCCGTGGCCGCTTTGTGGCACAGTCCCCCCGGCTGCCGGCCCGGGCGGCAGGAGTTCCTGCTCCAGACGGCAATCCGGGCCGCGCCGGCCGCTCACCGACCATGCGAACGGGCACATGACGATCGAAACCGGCACCTGGGACCGAGGCGAGCTCGGCGACCTGTTCTTCTGGGTCCAGCGGGCGTTGCAGAAATACGTCGAGAACGCCGCCTGCCGCGAATGCATCCGCCTCGCGCGCGAAGGACTGGAACAGATCCAGGCGAGCCTCGAAGGGGTGGGGCGGGACGATGTCGAGGGCCTCTGCACGGAGATGCTCAGGGTCATCGCCGGCCTCGAGTCGGGCGACATCTCCGGCCATGCAGGCGCGGGCGACGCGTTGCTGCGCGCGGCACTGCGGATGCCGGGCCAGCTCGACACGGTCGACGCCACCGCGGAACACCTGGCGCGCGCGGTGTCGCCGCTGGTCAACGAACTGCGTGCGCTGCGCGGCGCGGCCCCGCTGATCGCCGCGCCGGTGCTGTTCACCCCCCGGCTGGTGGACTCCGGGGCTCCGCCGCCCCCGGCGGTCGATCCGGCGCTGCAGGAGTCCCGCCGCCGGTTCCAGCAGGCACTGCTGGACCTGCTGCGGGACCGGGAACCGCCGGTGACCCTCGGGCGGCTGGCCGACGCCGCGGCCGGCATCGCGCAGTCGCTCCCCGACGGTGCCGGGCGGGAACTGTTTGGCGTTACCGCCGAATTTGCGGCGGCGCTGGCCCGGAATCCCGAATTCCTGTCCCCGCCGCACAAGCGCCTGCTGGGGCGGGTGGATCGCGAACTGGGCCAGTGGCTGCGCTGGATCGAGCAGGCCGGCGACGAGGGGCGGGATTTCCAGCTCGGCGGTCTCGTCGCCGCGCCGGGCCTGGTCGAGCTGGCCCGGGAGGCGCTGCTCCGGGTGACTGGTCCGGGGGCTGGGGGGATGCCGGCAGGGCCGGGGGTTGCGCCGGAGCCTGCAGATTCCCTTGGGGGCGGCTTGGCGCCCGCTCCGCGTACCGACTCATCCGGTTCGCCCGGGAGTTCCGGCGGTGGCCCGGTGCCCGCTGCCGCCAGCGAAGCCCCGTTCACCGCTGCGCGGCGGGGCACCGGGCCCCCGGGGGAGATGGGCCGAGAGCCGGTACCCGATGGCGCGCAGGACTTCGACGAGCGGCGGCTGCTCGGACCGGTGCGTGACGGGCAGGATCCGGTGCCCGTTGCGGCACTGGAGCGCCTGGTCCGGGTCATCCGTGGACTGGAAGGGGCGTTCGGCGGGTGGAAAACCCACCCGTCGGACCTGGACGCGATCCGCGCCGTGGCCGTTCTGGTACGGTCCGTGCGTGAGGATGCCCGGGCTGCGGGCGCCCCCCGCCTCGGGGAGTTCGCCTCGTTGCTGGAATCCTTCCTCGACCGGCTCGCCGCGGCCGGCGGCTGCGCCGGCACGGAACTGCTGCAGGTGGTCGAGGATGCGGTGAGCGTGCTGCCCGAGCTGCTCGCGGAGATCCGCGACGATCTCCCGGGTGACACGCCGGTGATGGACATCGTGCTCAGGATCCGGGCCATGCGGGACGAGCCGCTGCCCGGCGACGACGCCGAGGAGGCGCCGGAAACGGTCCCGGAACAGGATCTGGGCCGGATCCGCCAGAAGGGCGCCCAGGACATGGCGCGGCTGGCGGCCGCTTTCGCCGCCCTGGATGGCGAGGACGGTGGCGGGCAGCGGGACCAGGACGCCGGGGCGGCCGCCGGCCTGCCCGGCGCGGCCGTTCAGGCGGCCCGGTCGAAGCTGTCCGAGGTGGTGTCGTGGCACCAGCACGTGGTCGAGGCGCTGACCGGGGCCGCGGGCCAGTTGCGGGAGCTCGAGGACCTGCTCGCGCGGCTCCGGCAAACAATGGAGATGGAAGCGGCGTATCGGGTGCCCCCGGAGGCTGGTAATGACCCGGGGCTGTCGGAATGCCTCGACGCGATCGAGCAGACGCGGCTGGGCCTGGCCGGAGCCATCGGCAACGCATCGGCGGCGCTGCTGCAGCAGCGCCGTGCGACCCAGGCCCTTGAGGACCGGCTCGAACCGGACGACGGCGCCGGGTGATCGGTGGACGTCAGCGTGGCGGACGTTACCTGGTGGAGAGTTTTGTCGACACGGCGGCGTTCGCGGGGACCTGTTATCGGGCCTCGAACTGGGTCGAGGTGGGTTGCACGCGCGGTCGCGGTCGGCAGGACCGGGCGCATGCCGGCGGGGCGGGGGTCAAGGCGATTTATGTGTATCCGTTGGTGCACGATTTCCGTGACCGGCTGGGGGTGGTGCTGTCGGCACCGCCGCGACCCTTGGGTGCGGGCGAGGGTCTGGACTCGGCGCATTGGGCCGAGCAGGAGTTTGGCGGCGCCCCGCTGGGCGATGTCCGTCTGGGCCGGCGTCTGGTGATGAGTGCCGAGCGTCAGGCCGAGCAGCCGGGGCGGGCCTTTCCCGGGGCGGCGCAGGGGGACCGGGCCGCGACCAAGGGCTACTACCGGCTGATTGATCATCCGGATGTCGAGGCGGTGACGATGGCGGCGATTCTGGAGCCGCATCGTCAGAACACCCTGCGGCGCATGCAGGGCGAGGCGCAGGTGTTGTGCGTGGCCGACGGCACGGATCTGGATTACACCAACCTGGCGCACTGCGAGGGTCTGGGGGCGAGCACCTGCAATCAGACCGGCGCCCAAGCGCGCAGCCTGCATCTGCATTCGACGCTGGCAATCAACGCCCAGGGCATTCCGCTGGACATCGTCGATGTGCGTTGCCGCACGCCGGAGGAACCGGCGCCCAAGAAGCCCGCCAAGTCGACCCCGATCGAGGAGAAGAAGACCTTCGACTGGATCGCGTCCTTGCAGGCCTGTGCGGCAGCAGCCCGGCAGATGCCTGAGACCCGTATCACCTGCGTGATGGACCGGGAAGCGGACTTCTGCGAACTGTTCGATGCGCAGCGCAAAGACCCGTGCGTGGACTTGCTGGTGCGCGCCCAGTTCAGCCGCAAGACCACTGCGGGCCAGCCGCTGTTCGACCAACTGCGCAGCGCCGCGGCGGGCGGGTCGCCCACCTTGATGGTCCAACGCCAAAGCGCGCGGCCCAAGCGCAGCAAGCAGAAAGCCCGGGCGGGCCGTCAAGCCCGTCGCGCCGCGTTGACGCTGCATTACGCCCCGGTCGAGTTCGCGCCTCCGGAGAATCTCAAAGGGCTCGACCCGGTCCAGCTGTGGGCCGTGCACGCGGTCGAGAACCACCCGCCCGAAGGGGGCAAGCCCATCGAATGGTTCCTGCTCACCAGCCGCCCGGTCAGCGACGCGGACTCGGCTCGGCAGTGCCTGACCGACTACGCCCTGCGCTGACGCATTGAAGACTGGCACCGGGTGATCAAATCGGGTTGCCAGATCGAAGCGCTGACCCATGACACGCTGGATCGGCTCAAGCGTGCGGTCGCCATCAAGCTGGTCATCGGCTGGCGAATCATGGTGCTGACCCTGTTGGGCCGGGAAGTGCCCGAGCTGCCGGTGGAGATCCTGTTCACCGACCTCGAGATCGAAGTCATGACCGCATGGGCCAAGGCCCATCGGGCCAAAGTGCGCGTCACGCTGGGCGACGCCGTGCCTCTGGTCGCCTGCATCGGGGGCTATCTCGCCCACACCCGCGATCCCCCGAGCCACCAGCTCATGTGGTACGGCTACCAGTATTTGTACAACCTGTGTGTCGGTTATGAGCTCAGAGCAACGTAGATCACAACGTCGTCAGTCAACTGGCCCAGCAGAATATCTGGGGCACGAGCAGGGCTAGCCCATTCTGGAGTTTCCGCTGTGGCCCATCACGAATAATTGGGCCGAACTGGCCTTGCGTCACTGGGTGCTCAGTCGTCGCATCAGTCAGGGCACCCGAACCGAGCAAGGCTCTCTGGCCTTCTCGCTCCTCGCCAGCGTGATCGAAACCTGCCGCAAGCGCCGTGTCTCGCCATGGCCCTACCTGGCTCAGGTGGTCAAGCAGCGGCGAAAAGGAGAGCCGGCACCCTTTCTGCCCGAACCCGCCCCTGCGCCATAACCTCTAGCCGAACGCGGCTGCAATACCGGCACTCAAGCCGGGGGGAGTGAACGCATACGGCAGAACTGGCCGGTCGCGACCGGCGGAAGCGGTGGTCTCATTCGCCGGAACACGCAATCCTGGTCAGTTGGCTCCGGCTGGGTTCTGGTGCACGTGCGTCGTTCACTCCAGTCCGGGTACGGACGTCGAGATTTCCTATACTCACAACAGGATGTCGCCGCTGTCGGGCGCACCGATCTCGGGATGGTGACGGTTTGCATGACCGGGTCAGCGACGGAGGAGACCCGGTCGAGGGCATGGAGCACATGGGGGCATCCAGCCATTCGCGGATAGAAAACGGGAGTCTGCCATGACCCATCAAGTAACCTTGCTGATGTCCAGCTTCGTCACCCACGACGTCAAGCGATTCGTCGTGACTCGCCCTGACGGGTTCGAGTTCGAGCCCGGCCAGGGCGTGGAACTCGCAATCGATCACGCCGACTGGCGCGAGGAAGGGCGGCCTTTTACCCCGACGTCGCTCCGCGATGACCGGGTGCTGGAGTTCACCATCAAGGCCTACCCGGCGCACGAGGGTGTGACCCAGGCGCTTCACGCACTCCAGCCTGGCGCGCGACTCCTGATGTCGGAGCCATTTGGTACCATCCGCTACAAGGGGCCGGGCATGTTCATCGCCGGAGGCGCGGGCGTCACCCCCTTCATCGCGATCTTGCGGCAGTTGGTCCGGGAGCAACGCCTGGACGGCCATAGCCTGCTGTTCTCCAACAAAGCGCCGGAGGATGTGATTGCCGAAAAGGAATTCAGGTACATGCTGCGTGAACGGTGCGTCCTCACGTGTACCGAGGCGCCGGCCCCGGGTTACGAAAACCGGCGCATCGACCGTGACTTCCTTTCGAGGCATGTCAGCGACTTCGACCAGCATTTCTATGTCTGCGGCCCTCCGGAGTTCAACGAGTCAGTGAATGGCGCACTGAAAGACATGGGCGCGAAACCCGACCTGCTGGTGTTCGAGGCATAGGAGGGTGCATGGACCCGGGTACGGCACGGCTCCGGTTCTTGTCGCAATGGAGCGCAGCGTCCAACTGCGGCCGCAGCGCGACGGGGCGTGGCGATCCATGTCGCGTTGATTCCGATCATCAGCTATCAGCGCTTCAAGGCCGAGGGCATTGCCGCGTTTGGCGCGTTCAGCCAGGCGCCGGAGCATCTGAGCGACCGCGGCACGGACACGGCCTTCGGCTATGGGGTGCAGCTCGGTGTCCAGGCCGACTTCAGTCCCTCGCTTTCCGTGGGGGCCAATTACCGCTCGAGAATCCGCTCGGATGACCTGGATGACTAACGCGGCTTGCTGGTCGACGGTGGCAGCCTCGATATCCCCGAGACGTATGGCATTGGCATTGCCGTGGAGCTCAGCCCCCGGGTCACAGTGGCCGCCGACTATGAACGGATCAACTATTCAGGCGTCGATACCATCGGCAACCCCTTCGATCACCTGCTGGCTTCCTTTCCACCAGACTCCGACCCGGACGCCCTTCTTGGTGGCCGTCGGGGCCCCGGCTTCGGCTGGCAAGATATGGATATCTGGAAGCTGGGGCTGCAGATCGCGGGCGACGCCGGCTGGACTTGGCGAATCGGCTACAACCGCGGCCAGAAGTCGGTGAGTTCCTCCGAGGTGCTCTTCAACACGCTGGTGCCGGCCGTAGTGAAGGATCATTACACCGCAGGATTCTCGAAGGTCCTGAGGCCCCGGTCCCATCTGCATGTTTCGGCGATGGCGACATCCAGCAACAGCGTCCGGGATCCAAACCCGCTCTCGGACCAAACGATCCGGATTCAGATGCGGCAGTACGCCCTGGAAGTCGGTTATAGCTACCGCTTCTGAAGCGGCTTGGGCTGCTCGCCGAATCAGGCTGGTGCGGGTCGGGTCTATCCCCTGATGGCACCGGAATGGGAATCTATGCGTCCACTGACAGCAGGGATACCTGATCCCGGCATGGGCTCTGAATGTTTCCCTGCGCAGGATGTCCACAACCGTAGCTGGGACGCGAGACCGGCCTGTGCGAGCGCCGGCCCCCCCACGCCCACCTGCGCGTGTGGCCTATGTTGAGAAGATGACAGAAACACAGAAACATGGAGCGGAAATTGTGGCTGACAACGCCAATGGAACCGAAGAGGACCCAACGCCACCGCGCGTTCGGTGCAGGGAATGCCTGAAGGAGATTCCGTCGTCCGAGGCCGAACAGCCCGAGGCGGAAGAGTACGCGCTTTATTTCTGCGGCCTCGAGTGCTTCCAGAAGTGGCATGAACGCGCCGAGAAAGAGATTGCGCGGCGTGAAGGCGACAACCAGGACTGATCCACGCTGACCTGCTGAGAGGCCAATCAAACCGCACGGAGTCTGTCATGCGTCGATTGAACCTGACCCGCAAGCTTTTCGAATCGCACCGGGTTTCCGGCAGCATGGAGGCGGGCGAGGAACTGGCCCTGAAAGTCGACCATACGCTGACCCAGGATGCCACGGGAACGCTGGTCATGCTCGCCTTCGAGGCGATGGAGATCGACCGGGTGCGAACCGAATTGTCGGCCCAGTACGTCGACCACAACCTGATCCAGCAGGATTTTCGCAATCCCGATGATCACCTGTTTCTGCAAAGCGCGTGCCGCAAGTTCGGCCTGTGGTTCAGCCCGGCCGGCAACGGCGTCAGCCATCCGCTGCACCAGGAGCGCTTCGGCATCCCAGGCAAGACGCTGGTCGGCTCGGACAGCCACACCCCGGCGGCCGGGGCGCTGGGCATGCTCGCCTTCGGGGCGGGCGGCCTCGAAGTCGCACTGGCCATGGCCGGCCGCCCGCTGTTCCTGAAGATGCCCCTCGTGGTCGGTGTGCGCCTGACCGGCCGGCTGCCCGACTGGGTCAGCGCCAAGGACGTGGTACTGGAAATGCTGCGGCGTTACGACGTCAAGGGCGGGGCGAACCGGATCTTCGAATACCATGGCCCCGGACTCGACGGCCTGTCCGCGATGGACCGGCACGTCATTGCCAACATGGGCACCGAAATGGGTGCGACCACCAGCGTGTTTCCCTCCGACGGCGAGGTGAGGCGGTTCCTGGCCAGCCAGCAGCGCGAGGGCGACTGGGTCGAACTGCTGGCCGACGAGGATGCCGACTACGACGAGCACGTGGAACTGGACCTCTCGTCGCTCGAGCCCCTGATCGCCTTGCCCGGCAGCCCCGGCAATGTCAGGCCCGTGCGCGAGGTGGCCGGCGAGCCGGTGTACCAGGCGTATGTCGGGTCCTCGGCTAACCCGGGCCTGCGTGACTTCGCCGTGCCCGCGATGATGGTCGAGGGGCGCCACGTACATCCGGGGGTATCGTTCGACATCAACCCGACCTCGCGCCAGATGCTGGAAAGTCTCACCCTGGAAAGCTACCTGGGCCGGCTGATCCGGGCCGGCGCCCGAATCCACCAGGCCGGCTGCAACGGCTGCATCGGCATGGGCCAGGCGCCGGCGACCGACCGCAACAGCCTGCGCACGGTACCGCGCAATTTCCCCGGCCGCTCCGGCACCCGTGAAGACCGGGTCTTCCTGTGCAGCCCGGAGACCGCCACCGCCGCGGCGCTGACCGGAAAGATCACCGACCCGCGTGAACTGGGCATGGACTATCCTCGATTCGGCGAGCCGCAAGCGCCGAAGATCAATCGCGAGATGTTCGTCGCGCCCGCCGACGAGGCCGGCGACATCGAACTGACCAAGGGGCCGAACATCAAGACGCTGCCAGACCTCGAGCCGATTGCCCGGGATTTCCGTGCACCGGTGCTGATCAAGCTCGGAGACAACGTTTCGACCGACGACATCCTGCCGGCGGGGAGCGAGATCCTGCCCCTGCGCAGCAACATCCCGGCGATCTCCGACTACGTGTTCAGGAATGTCGGGCGGGAGTTCAGCGATCGGGCCGGCGATCTGGACGCCTTCGTGATCGTGGCCGGCAAGAACTACGGCCAGGGCTCCAGCCGGGAACATGCTGCCCTGGCTCCCCGCTTCCTTGGCCTGCGGCTGGTGTGTGCGCAGTCCTATGGCCGCATCCACTGGCAGAATCTGGTCAATTTCGGCGTCATCCCGCTGAGCTTCGCCGACCCGGACGACTACGCGTCGATCGAGGAAGGCGACGAACTGGCGATCGACGATCCCGTCGGGGCGCTGGAAGCGGGCGGCCAGGTGGACGTTCACAACAAGACACGGAAACGGACCTATACCCTGCAGCACGAACTGTCGCAACGCCAGATCGACGTGATCCGCGCCGGCAGCCTGATCAACCGGCTCCGCGAGGAAGACCGCTGACGCCAGCCGGGACCGGCCTCACGGCTACGGCCCGTCGCGCATCCAGCCCGCCCGGCCCGGCTCGGCCTTGCGAAAGAACGCGGTGCGTGACCGAGTCCTTCCGCTACCGGCGGCTCTAGCAGGCTGTCGGACTTGGGCTGCTCCTACTGCGCCGGCGGGAGGGGCGGTGCATTTTCCCTGATTCCTCGTTCCGTACATGGCACCGGCGGGGCCGGCTGCGCAGACCGGCACGATCCCCCGGATGGATGTCGCGCCCCGCCCGCCGGTGTGTTCGATTTGCGCACTCGGCTGCCGATCACCAGCCCCGGCCTGCAACCGGGTCGCCTGACCCGGGATGCGCCCCCACAAGGTCAAGGAGCGTCGGCAGTACCTGTCTTGACCGTTGTGCCTCGTGGGCAGCGGTTTCCGGTCGCTGCATTGGCTCGGCACGCATGGCGCGACCCTGCGCGCGATCGGCGCGACGTGTCTGGCGGTCGCGGTGCCCGACACCGGTGCCTGAGAGCAGCTCGTGACGGCGAGGCAGGGGCTGCCCATCGTGCCGGTCCCAGGGGGGGGGCTGGCCGAGACACTCGGGCATGCGGTGTATCCGGTCCTGATGGCCCGCGAAGGGTTCGAGCAGTAGCCGTGCAGCGGCATCCGGTCGAAGCTTTGCTGCGCCCGCCCGTGGAGTGGTGGTCCGCGTTCGTCGCCGGCACCTCCGCCGTGGTCGCGGTGGTGGCGCCGTGGGCCCTGACGATGACGTCCTCTGTGGGCATGGCTTGCCGCCGCTGCGCTGATGACCTTCGCCCTGTGGCGCGTCGTACAGGGGGTTCGGGTCGTGCGCGACCAGCGCAACGCGGTGCGCTTCCGGCAGCTCGATGGCATCGCGAAACGCCTCACCAGCCTGGAAAAGGCACTTCAGGAACGGGATCCGTGACCTTGCCGCTGCTCGGGTCCTGTCCAGTTCGGTCCGCACCGCAGCGGTATGCCGGCCCTTTCTGCATCGCATACAGCTGCCAGAATAGCGCCCGGCAAGCGGGCGTTCACGCCTCGATCTGATTCGTGGATATTCCTCAGGATCCTTATGGCCAGCATGCGCACGTCGTCGGCAATCACGCCGAATCCCGCTCGTGTTCGCCCGCGGCCGAGTGAGTCTTTCGCCGTAGCTGGGGCCCCGCCCATCGGGCGACGCCCCTGGGTCAGGAGGCCTTGCCTGTAGCGGCGCAGACATTCTTGCCTAGCTCCAGCTCGCTGGCCTGGGCCTCGTCCGGCTGGTCCAGGCCAGCGTTCGCCCGCTTGATGTCGAAGTAGGCGTCCGGGAGTTCAGGGAGGTTCTCCAGAATGTAGCGGTTGAAGGCTTCCTCGCCGTCCGCCACCTTGGCCAATCCCGGATTCCGCGTCTTCAGCCCACCCAGGTTCGCCTGGTAGCGCCCCTCCGGGTCGGCCACGGTGATATCGCTGAAATGCCCCGGCAAGACGACGATGTCGTCGTCAAGTTGCATCAGCTCAAGCAGCGAAAGGTACAGCAGCGGCGTCCAGGTCTCCGCCTTGCCGCCCAGGTCGGGACGCGCGATCGATTCCAGGAACAGGCTGTCACCGGTCAGCAGATAGCGCTTCTCGACCAGGAACGCGACCATGCCCAGGGTGTGCCCCGGGATGTGTAAAGCCTCGAACTCTGCCTGCCCGACATGGATGGTCTGCCCCGCATGCAGAAACTCGTAACTGATCTGCGCGGGCACCATATCCACCGGGTGAATGGCGTCATAGGGATGCAGGTGGTACGGAACCTGCCAGCGCTCGCCGAGCATCGGCCCGCCACTCAGGTGATCCGCATGCAGGTGGGTATCGAAAACGCCGATAATGCTGGCGTCGTGTCCGGCCACCAGGTCGTGGTAGATGTCGATGTGACGGCCGGGATCGAAGATAGCGGCGCATTGGTCGCTGATCAGCACATGGCTGATGCAGCCACGCGCCGGACGCACCACCTGATAGAGGCTGTAGCGCTCTTCCTCCGTTACGCGGCGCCAGTAGTAGAACCGACCCCACGCCTCCATGCCGCCTTCCAGGTTGACCGCCTCGAAATCCAGATTGCGCAGGGCCTCAGCCACGTAGCTCGAGGTATGTCCCTCGGGACAGACGGCGAGGATGGTGCGGTCCGCCGGCAGTTCGTCCATCAGGTGCGCGCGGATACCCCTGATCGCCGCCTCTGTCACGTCGTCGTCGTCGGCTTCGGCATCGAGATCGAGCAACTCGAAGTACGGAATGTTCTTCGTCGGGAGGGGGCTGGGCCCTTCCACCCGCCACTGCGCAAACTCGTCTGCATTGCGCAGGTCGAGGATGAACATCGGTTCGTTTTGAAGTAAGTGCTCCCAGGCCGAGGCCGGGGTCCAAGCAGTCTCGCGCTTCTTCAACATGTCACGCCTCCCCCGTGGCTTCAGGTGGTGTCACCGTACGGTTACGGGTCCCACTTCCACGGTTTCGAAGTGAATGCAATGCAACAGCTATTCGGACTGGTTATGCTAACAACCCCAATGCGACGGAAAATAAATGCTCCGACCTTGCATGGTTTCTTAATCGTATCGATTGTGCCGGCTCCCGCGTGCGCTGGTACCCGTTGCGCGTTTGACACATCTAGGTTGCCATGCAGGACCGATGGATTGTCGCGCCGCACCATTGCCCCCCACGCAGGGATACCCAGGATTGGCGTCGGAGCCGCCGGCGTTCCTGCCTGTGAGCTTCGTGACTGCCACCACCGGATCCGGACGCACCGCAAAGAAAGACCTGATTATCACGGAAGCTCCGCCGAGGTCCCCTTCGCGCGCAAGGCGCGCTCCTACGGGTTCTTGCCCTTGTGGGCTTCATGGATCGCATCGCAATCCATGAAGCCTTCGGGATCGGCCAATATCTGCGCCAACAACAGGAACTTGCGGCACAGATAGTTGCGATGCGGTCCATATCAGGAGCCTGCCTTGCAGGCGAAGATCTTGTCGGTTTCGCTGCGGTCAATGCGATTCTCCTAGCCTGCGGAGGATTCGTGATAATCAGGACGAAAGATGCGCACGGTGCGGCCCACACCGATCGACGACCACGGACCGGGGCGTCAAGTCTTATGTTCCGATATCGGGTGTTCCAGGGCACGGACCGCACGGGCCCACCGTGACCTACTCGCCCTCATCCCAACTCACGGGTGCACGAGAACCCCTCCCGTGACGCCACGGTCGCGTCAACGATCGATCCCGCATTCGTCGTCCAGCCTCGCGCCCTTCCTCTCATCGACGGGAAGCGTGAGCCTCCCCTCGGCCGGGGGATCCGTTTCCAGGGCATGGACGGCCCACAGGCTGAGCGCTGGACCGCGATACCCTTTGGGTGGCGCCAGGGTGACCGGGGCATGGCACACGCTCAAGGTGGTGAGGCGCGCCTTGCGCCCCCCTTTGCCGGGCGTCTTCAGGGTCTGCTCGGCCACCACCGGCTGTGCCTCGAGGTGTCCCCACAGCAGCGGGGCGTCCTCGCCCACGACCACCCGGCGTTGCCGGCTGCGGTTGGCCCGGACCAGAAAGTCCGCGGCGTGCGGATGCTGGCGGCCGCGCGCGAACAGCTCCAAGATGTCGGCCTCGCGGTCGGCGACACTGACCACCCGGGTGCCGGGGATCAGCGCCTGGATCCGGCTGGCCTGGGTGTGACTGGTCAGCCAGCGCAGGGCCTCGGTCCCCTCGATGCCCTCGCCACGCGGGGACTTGGTGCCGGCGGCGGTGTCTTCCCGGGCCCAGCGCTCGGCATCGAGGATGCCGAGCACCCGGCCCTCGGGGGTGAAGGCCAGGGTGTCATGCAGCTTCAGGCCCTGGGCGCCATCGGCACGGGTGTTGATCGGCCCCAGACCCTCGGTGCGGCGATGCGTGCTGTAGTTCAGGCTGGTGGTGTCCTGCGCCGCCAGCACGAGCTACCTCCCCCCCTAACCTGTGGATCCGGAAACCCTCTGACACGGCCCGGGCCTGCGCCTGACAGGGCAGCGCCCGCGCTGCCGCCAGTTCGATCCGCCCTTCCCGATCCAGGGGCAGCAGCACCTTGCGCGCATCCATCTCGCGCAACTGCCCCGAGGTACTGCGTCAGCCCAGCCACTTGCACAGGCGCCACGACAACCCCACGCGGGTGATGCCCAGCTCCTCCTGGAGGCCGGCACCGATGCGCGCGATCCATTCCGCGCCGAAGGTGTGGCCGAAGAGCTTCATGGCGCCGTACGATAGCGCCAGAAACGGGCCGTGTTCAGTGCGTCAGATAGTCAGGCGAATTCGGCATGGCGTGCCACGAGCCGGACCTTCACTCCGTCGGCCAGCAACCGCGAGGCCAGCGCCCGTCCGACAAGGCCGGTGCCACCAAGCAGCGTCACGCGCCGAATGTTCACGGTGCGCTCACCCGGTCACGCTGTTCGACGCCAATCGAGGATCGTCAACCCTCCGCCTATCGTGAGACGTTGCCGGCCGTGACCTCAAGCGCCGGAACCAGCGATGAGAAAACATGATGTCACGCGGCGATCTGCTGCTCGAACCAGTCCTTGATGCCGCCCTCATAGTCATGGACATTGGTGAAACCAGCTTCTTCGGGCTTCCTGGCTGCCGTCGGTGAGTATGACTTTAGCTGCCTGAAACGATCGGCGCAGGGGGAGGCGGTGTGTGTCAGGCGGCTTCGGCTGCGGGTGCCGGGCAGATAAACGCGAGGGGCTCGCCGACGATGGCTGCTTCGGTGAGCGTGCGCAGGAAGGCGAGCGGCTCGTGTCCGCGGAGTTCCGCCGTGCGGAACAGGGACAGCAGCAGTGCGTGAGTTTCGGCCCCGCTTCGGAGCGGTTCTGCTGGCAGACCTTGCGGGTCAGCACGGGCGTGCGCATCTCTTGCTCGCCGCGGAAGTTGGCCAGGCGTTTGATCAGGCGCGTGGCATCGGCATCCGCGAACCGGGTGGCGATCAGGTCGTTGAGGCGTTGGTGCAGGCGTCGTTTGCGGCGTTGGTAGACGCTCGGTTCCAGTTCGGGGCGGCGCAGCTTCAGCCGGATCGCATCCTGGAACAGGCGTTGGATGCGGCGTCGGGCGTCGCGCCAGGGGATCGAGGTATTGCGTTGATCGACCCGGCGCAGTTCGGCGAACAAGTGGAACAGGCAGCGTTGTTTGGCCCAGGTCTCGACCGCGTTGTAGGCGGCGTAGAAGTCACAGACCAGCAAACCGTCGAAGATTTCGCCCAGAACGGCCAAGACCACCGCGGCATTGCGCCGGCGTTCGATCCGGAAATAGGCCAGGTCTTCGGTGCAGAAGGCCCAGAGCCAGTGGGTGGTGCCGTTGACCCGCCAGCCGGTTTCGTCGGCGTGCAGAACACCGGCCTGGCGGATCGCCTGTTCCAGCTGCACCCCATAAGGCGCCAGTGTCTGGCCGAGCCGGATCCAGGACTGGGTGAGTCCGCCGGCACTGACGCGCAGCCCGAACAGCTGCTGGAGAATGGTGACCAAGTTGCCCACGCTGATGCCGAGACGGTAATGCAGCCAGGCGCTGTAGATGATGACATTCAGGCCGAGCGTCGCGCGCGGCAGCGCCGCAGTGACCGTGGGCGTGACGATCTTGCGGCAGTGACCACACCAGTGGCCGTGGACGGTGTGCGCATGGGTGTTGACGGTTCCCGGTTCCAGATCCTCGATGAGACGGGTATGGGAACGGATGGGGGTGCCGACGGGGTGGCCGCAGTCGGGACAGGTCTCGAGCCGGTGTTCCACCGGCGCGTCGATGGTCTGCGGTACCGGCCGGCAAGCCCCGGGATGGCCCGCCTTGCGCCCGGGCTTGCGTCGGCGCCGTGGCGCCGCCGGCTTCTTGAAGGGTGCGACCGTCGCCGAGGGTTGCAGTGGGTCCGCGGCGGGGGCCGACTGTCGGTCCCACTGCTCGGCCTTGTGCGCGAGTTCGAGGATCTTGGCCACGGCCACCTCGCGCGGCCCGTCGAGCAGCGCACAGGCCTCCTCGCGGGTCATGGTTCCAGCAGCGCCGGCCGCCAGCGGCGCGTCAGCGGCCGCACCCAGACGTCCTTGGACACGGCATGTGCCCGGTAGGCATTGCCGCGCTTGGCATGGCCCCGGGTCTGGCCCAGGCACTGCCAGTTGGCCGCCCGATAGCAGGTGCCGGCAAAGCGCGCCGGATCGACGAAGGTCTCCGCCAGCACGATGCGTTGCCCACCCGGGCCTGCCACGCGGCGGCAAGCCCGCGCAGCGACTGCCCCAGCACCTTCGAGGCCAGATGGCTCTACACGGCACCCACGGCAGGATCAGAAAGCGGACGTTGTTCACCACCCCGACCAGACGCTGGCGCCGCAGCTCGGGCGTCCAGCCGATCCAGCGGTCCCGACAATCGACCTTCCAGGCGGCACTGGCCCAACCCAGGCAGGCCACCACCTGCCCGTCGAGCCACACCAATTGCTTGAGGTACGCGCCCACTAGCTTGGGACGCCCCAGGTAATGGTGGTGATGGACCAGATAATCCCAGAGGTAGCGCTCGGGCCCCTCGGCCGCGCGGATCTCGAGCGCCCCATAGGTATCCACCCGCCCGGCCAGCGGCCGCTCCTCGAACAGCGGCCGTTGCCGATAATCCGGGACCGCGTGATTGTTCTTCTCCCGCAATCGCGGCGGCAACTGAATGTGCCCGGCCTCTTCCAGGCGCAGCAGCAGATCCCGCGCGGCGTACTCCTTGAGCGCCCCGTTCGCCTGCCGCCCAGTCCCACCCCTCACACAGTCGTCGGGCGATCGCGCTGCGACCGCGGGCCGCTCCCTGTGCCGTGGCCGCCTGCGCGATCTGCGCGCGAATCGTCGCGAGATCCTCGGCACGCACATCGCGGCCTCGGTAACGCAGCAGCACCCTGTCGCTCTGTCCCATGGGCACCACACGCTACCAGCAGATGCGCCGTGACGCCAGCCCCCTGTGCCACTTTTTTCAGGCAGCTAAAGTGATACGTCGGTGAGGCATCGCACTCGAAACTGGCACAGTCAACCACGATCGTGCGCTTCTTCCCACTGGCCACGACTTCAACGTGACCGGCAAGATCATCGTTTGCCACCGGAATGCTGATCGAGGTACGGGTGTGCTGCTTGTTGAAGTTTTCGCATGGCAGCACATTGACGAGAATGAAGTCCGCATGTTCGACGTCGTTCATTCGCCTGAGTGTGTCGCGATCGATGCGTTTCATGAGTGGTGAACTCCTGCATGCGGACGAGGTGAGCACTGCCCGAACGCGCGGGATAAACGCGTTCTGCGCGCTTTCCGTGACTGCAATGGTTGCAGGCGGCGGGCGCTTTGCGAAGACAGGGCCATGTTGCACCGTTGTCCTTGACAATCCGATCGTCGGCCTGTGTGGTCACTCCCGCGCCAGATTTCGCGCTCGCCGACATCTCCGACCAGACCCCCCCCTTTGTTGCACTGCTGGCTTTACTACCTGCGACGAGCTTCAGCGTGAAAGTTCCGGTCACTCCCTTCGAAGCGAACGGCCTATTTCAAGTGCGGCGGAGGCCCCATCCAGTCTCACAGGTCAGGCCTTTGAAGTGGTTCAATAGTCGCGGGCACTCTGTCAAGCCTCGTAGGCTGGAGATCGGAGGTGTTCATGAGCAGAGCCAACACGACCTCGGTGTACGGCGGAGTCCAAGACGAAGCCGGCGGGCCTCGCCATTGATAATGCGAAAGCCCCTCTCCCGCTTGCCGGAGAGGGCGGGGGAGGGCCGGGTTCGGCGCCGCATCCCCGGCCCAACCGCAACCAATTCCCCGCGAGCGGGGGAGGAAGCGGTTCATCGTGCGGCGTGGCAGATCACGCCATGATCGTTAGCCAGATGCTTGGCAAGGGGATTGCCGAGGGGCGGTTGACCGCAATCATGCGTATTGACGCGCGCCGATACGTGGCGGCAGGATTGGGTCCAGACGCTCATAATTTTGCCGTTCTTCGGACCGGGGTTGCACTGCATGCCTCTCGCTGTTGGCTATGCGTGCAAAGCCTGAAGTCCCCGGGGAACCCAGAACTCAGCAAGGCATGTCCCATGACCAGCGAGACCCTCCATGAGGAGCAATCCACACTCGACACGGAAACCATCGACCGGCACCGCGCGATTACCTCGTTGATGGAGGAACTGGAGGCGGTCGACTGGTATGACCAGCGCATCGATGCGGCCACCGATGGAAGCCTGCGGGCGATTCTCATCCACAACCGCGATGAGGAAAAGGAACACGCCGCCATGCTGCTGGAATGGCTGCGGCGCAAGGATCCGAAGTTCGATGAGTACTTTCGGCGCTATCTGTTCAGCGCAGCCGACGTCACGGAGATCGAGGATGTACAGGAAAGCGATGAACCCTTGCCTGGCGATGCCGACCACACAGACGGCTCGCTCGGCATCGGCAGCCTTCGGGAGGAAAACTGACCATGGATGACCTGAAGCGCGACCTCGCCCCCTTGTCCGAGCGGGCCTGGACGGAGATCGAAACGGAAGCCAAGCGGACCCTCAAGCGCACCCTTGCCGCGCGCAAGCTGGTCGATTTCACGGGGCCCCTCGGCTGGTCGGTCTCCTCGATCGGGCTAGGACGACAGGAGGCCGTGTCCGCGGCGGCACAACCGGGTGTCAGGGCCGCCCTGCGCACGGTCCAGCCTCTTGTCGAACTCGTCGCCCCATTCGTTCTGGACCGCCGGGAGATGGAGAATATCGATCGCGGCGCCAGGGACCCGGACCTGCAGTCGTTAAGGAGCGCGGCGCGGGCGATTGGCATGGTGGAGGACCGAGCGGTGTTTCACGGTTATGCAGCGAGCCGGATTGAAGGGATCACCGAGGCTGCAGCCAGCACGACATTGCCCCTCACCACCGACTATGTCCAGTATCCCGAGGTGGTCGCCAAAGCGCTGGACCGGTTGCGCAGCGCCGGAATCGATGGCCCCTACGCCATCGCGCTCGGACCCCAGTGCTTCACCGGTCTCACGACCACCACCACTATGGCGGGTTATCCGGTGTTCGAACATGTGCGCCGGCTGCTGGACGGCCCCCTCGTCTGGGCCCCGGCCGTCGAGGGAGCGGTCGTCGTGAGCCTTCGAGGCGGCGACTTCGAGCTCAGCGTCGGCCGTGATTTCTCGGTTGGCTACAGCAACCATACCGATACCGCGGTGCACCTTTACCTGCAGGAGAGCTTTACCTTTCGGGTATTGGCGCCCGAGGCGGCCGTTCCGCTCGCCTACAGCTGAGGGCGGCGCGCCCCGGACGCATCTCCGGAATGGTGATGGAATCGATCCATCCCCCGGCGAATGTACGGTTCCGGCGTTGGCTCAGGTCCATCGGCTCGCGATCGGGACTCCCGGTGCCTGTGCCCCAAGGGCATCCACTCGAGCGCGCACCGGACCACCCGCGATCCGGTTGAGCCACCAAAGGGGTGACGGAAATGAAGGCCTATGATCTGATCCTCATCGGAACCGGCCAGGCCACGGGGGTATCCTCGGGACGCTACTGGACCACGGCATGAACATCGCGGTCATCGAGAGTGAACGGGTGGGTGGATCGTGCGTGAACTGGGGCTGCACGCCGACAAAGACATTGATCGCCAGTGCCCGTGCGGCACACATGGCGCATCGGGGCGACGATTTCGGGATACGGATTCCGGACTTCTCGATTCGGTTCGACACGGTCATGGACCGGGTCAACGGCATTCGCATGCCCTCCAGCGAGCAACTTGAATCCTGGCTCGAAAAGGTTGCCGGCTTCTATCCTGGGGCAGCGAGCTTCGTCGACGCTCATACGGTGGCGGTCGATGGCACCGCAATCCATGGCGAGGTCATTGTCATCCATACGGGCACGCGCTCACGCACGCCGCCGATTCCCGGCATCGAAACCGTGCCATGGCTGGACAACCGCGGCATTCTGGGCCTAACCGAGGTCCCCGAGCACCTCCTGGTGTTCGGCGCCTCGTACATTGGTCTCGAATTCGCGCAGGCATACCGCCGGCTCGGCAGCCAGGTCAGTGTGTTCGACAACCGTGAGCGCATTGCCAGCCATGAGGACCCCGACGTCAGCGCGATCGCCCTGGAGATATTGCTGGCGGAAGGCATCGAATTCTACCTGGGTGCGGAAGCCACGCGCCTGGCGCCGGGAAACCACTTCCCGGACGGCGCCGCCCTGACCTGCCGCCAAGCCGACGTCGAAAGGACCGTCGAGGGGGCGCATCTGCTGATCGCGGTCGGCCGCGTACCTAATACCGACCGGTTGAACCTCGATGCCGCCGGGATCGCGGTGGACGAGCAGGGATTCATCCCCCTGGATGATGTGGGGCGCACTTCGATCCCTCACATCTACGCACTGGGCGACGTCAACGGCCGTGGTGCCTTCACCCATACCTCAGTCCATGACGGTCAGGTGTTTCTGGATCACCTGACAGGAGGACAACGGAAGATCAGCGACCGGACACCGATTTACTCGATGTTCATCGACCCACCATTGGCCCGGGTGGGTCTGTCGGAGACCGAGGCACGCCAAGGTGGAAAGGCGGTCCTCATGGCAACGATGCCCATGAGCAAGGTCAATCGTGCCCGGGAAAAGGACGAGACGGCCGGTCTGATCAAAATCCTGGTGGACGAAGAAAGTGATCGGATTCTCGGAGCCACCGTCTTCGGCGTGGGTGGTGACGAGGTCATCGGCATGCTGGCTCTCGCAATCCACGCAAAGCTGCCCTACCGCGTACTGCAGGAGACCCTGCTGCCGCATCCAACGGTCTCCGAGATGATTCCATGGGTTTTCCCCCAATTTGAAACGCCTCGAGTAGCTCCTGCTCCTGTTCCTAGGAGCAACGCGCGCCAGCACCCGGAACGGTTCCGTCAGCGTGGCTCCTGCTCCCAGGAAATCCAACCGCCTACACCGAACTATTCCCTGTGCGGGGGTACTGTCAAGTCTTGGCCCAAGCCGCTTCGGAACAGCGACGGCTGATCGGGCTGCTGAAATAGGCCGGTCGGCAGGTGTTGCTCGACCGCATCCAAAAAAAAGCGCAACGCACTGTTGAGGACTTCGCAGTTGTGCTGGAGGTGATAGCGTAGCCGCTTGGGTACGGACAGGACCCACTGGCGCACCGGCACACGGGGCAGGACATGATCGGCCAGACGCGCCGCGGTCTCGGCCATGCGCCGCGTGTTGCACGCCGGGTAGACACCCCGGCCATTGCAGGAGAAAGCGATCAGAAACTCATGGCCGCAGTCGCCACAGCGGGCGCGGGCAAATCCGTGGGTCATGCTGCCGGCCTCGCATCTACGAGGCGTTTCCCCCTGACCTGCTCCCAATGCGGGGGCCGAGATGCGGATCATCGCCGTCATCACCGAGGCGCTGGGCGTTCGGGCCATCCTGCCGCGCATCGCCCAGGCGCGGGGTCGGCCGGAGTGGTACGAAGGCGCTACGGTGAATGCCATCGACGCCGAAGCATGCCCTGCCGGCGATCCCTGCACCCAGCCCGCGCCGGAGTACGAGTACGGGTACGATCAAACGGTGTTCTGGTAAAGCGGCCCACCGACAGGCTGCTGGCTCGCCTTTGTTGCTTTCCGGACACGCTCCCACTGCCGACTGGAAAATTCGGCTCCAACAACCTCCCGCAGGCCGATTTCGGGCAACCGGGTGGCCACCGCTGCGCAGAATGGGCGGTCGCGGGGGCTTGAAAGTCCCCTTGGGCGCCCGAATATTGCGCAGCAGACCATTGGATTTCCTATCCTTCCTTGTCCTTTAGTGGGTTTGGGTCTCGTTTTCCAGCGCGCGCATGGTGATTTCCCGATGGAGGTTGGTCACCTTGGTACAGAGCATGCTCAGATCCGGGTGGGCTTCACACAGGTATCTGATCTGCATTGTGTCGTGAAGGCTTGCCTGCAGATAACGGATATCGTCCGGGTCCATCAGCCCGCCCCGATTCAGGCGTTCCCTGATGGCGAAAAGTTTGGGAAGGCGGTGGTTGTTCAGCTGGCGCAACACCGCAGATACGAGGCAAGCCTCCTTTTCCGCTTCGGTCATGGCGCATCCTCCGCACCGATGAAACTTCCAGGCATTTCTCTAGAGCATCCCGTCCGTGCCTGCAACGTCCGATTTTTTCGAACGCTGCGTCCGGCAGGTTCCAGAATTCGGGAGATCCACGATCCTCAACGCAGGGATTCTCTAGGAAACCATCAGTTGCCGGTAGATCCTGGGCAGGCCGCCGTACGATCGGGAAGCCGTCGTGGCCGTCCATCCCCACTGCGCTGATTTCCTCGGCGGCCAATCCAGGCGGACGCCTTGCTCTCTCTGCGCCGCGCTGGCGAATACGGCGGCGAGGGCGACCAACACACTCAAGAACAACGATCGCATGTCGGTCTCCTTGGAGTCCGTAGCACGCGGTGTGTGTCAGCATAGATGGACGGTGGCCGCATACTGAATCGTGAGGGATTCTTGATACCTCCCGTGCGGCAACTGCCAGAGCCGACTTGAGACCCGGACGGTGGGTGGCGGCGGTGCTCGGCCCTTTCCGGTCTACCGGAGGTCGCCGTAGAGGAGTTGCAGTGTGGTCAGCGCCGCGATGGCGGCGGTCTCGGTGCGCAGGATCCGGGGTCCGAGCCGCAGCCCGCGGAACCCGGCATGCCGGCCTTGGGCGCGTTCCTCGGAGGTCAGGCCGCCCTCGGGGCCCACCAGGAGCGTAACCGGTCCGGCGCTCGCGTCGGCCTCCTGACAGCGCCAGACGCCGGCGGGGACGCCTTCCGGGTCGGCCAGCACGCGCAGGCCTTCGCGCGGCAGGTCCGCCAACGCCTGCGCGAAGTCTCTGGGCGGGTCGAGCCGCGGCAGCTCGTTGCGGCCGCACTGCTCGGCCGCGGCGCGCAGCACGCCGTGCCAGTGTGCCCCCTTGCGCTCCAGGCCCCGGTGTGCGGCGGCCGAGCGGCTGCGGGCGCTGAGCACTGGCCAGATCTCGCCGACGCCAAGTTCCACCGCCTTCTGGATCGCGAGGTCCATGTGGTCGCCTCGGGCGATGCCCTGAAGCAGCCGCAGCGGCAGTTCCGGAGTGGTCGGGGCGGCGGCGACCGCCCCTATTTCCACGGCCCCACCGCGCCGCCCGGACAGGATCAGGCGGGCATGGTGCTCTGAACCTCGACCGTCGAAGACCTGGCAGGGGGCGCCGTCGCGCAGGCGCAGCACCGAGACCGCGTGGCGCAGCAGATCGGGGGGCAGTTCGACCCGGCGGCCGGGAGCCAGGTTCGCGTCGAGCAGCAGCCGGGGGCAGCGCATCGCGTCGGGCTCAGCGCGGCTGGGCCAGGCCCAGGTTGTTCCAGATCGCCTCGGAGGGGCCGGCCTGGTTCATCGAGTAGAAATGCAGCCCCGGCGCTCCGTCGTCGAGCAGGCGCTGGCACAGCCGGGTCACGACCTCGATGCCGAACACCCGGATCGAGGCGCTGTCATCGCCGTAGGCTTCCAGCCGCTTGCGGATATAGCGCGGGATCTCCGCGCCGCAGGCGTCCGAGAAACGCGCGAGCTGGGTGTAATTGGTGATCGGCATGATGCCGGGTACGATCGGGATGTCCATGCCCATTGCGCGCACGCGGTCGACAAAGGCCACGTAGGCATCGGGATTGTAGAAATACTGCGTGATGGCTGCATCGGCGCCCGCTGCGACCTTCTTGCGGAAGTGCTCCAGATCCTTCTCGGCGTTCGTGGCCTCGGGATGGAACTCGGGATAGGCGGCAACCTCGATCGTGAAGTGATCGCCGAACTGCTCGCGGATGAACGCCACCAGTTCCGCTGCGTAGCGGAATTCGCCGAGGCCGCCGCCGACCCCGGTGCCCGAAGGCAGATCCCCGCGCAGTGCGACCAAGCGCCGCACGCCGTGGTCGCGATAGGTCGTCAGCAGATCCAGCAGCTGCGCCCTGGACGACGAGATGCAGGAGATGTGCGGGGCCGCAGCGACCGCGCCCTCGCTCTGGATCTCGAGCACCGTTTCCAACGTGCGGTCACGGGTGGAGCCGCCGGCGCCGAAGGTGACCGAGAAATACGCGGGATCCAGGGCGGTGAGGCGGGCTCGCGCCCGGCGCAGCCGTTCCGTTCCCTCGGGGTTCTTGGGTGGGAAGAACTCGAAACTGAACGCAGGTCGGGTATTCGGGGTGTGATTCATGGGTGTGTCCTCGCGGGATGTTCCCGTGTTGTGCGGGTGAAAGGCAGTGCGCTGCCCCTCCCCAACGCCTCCCCCGTGAACGGGGGAGGGGCTTTGCTCCCCTCTCCCGCTTGCGGGAGAGGGGCCGGGGGTGAGGGTGAGTGCACCGCGGCCGGGCTGTGCTCTGCCCCCTCCCCAACCCCTCCCCCGTGGACGGGGGAGGGGCTTTGCGCCCGTCTCCCGCTTGCGGAAGAGGAGCCGGGGGTGAGGGTGAGTGCACTGCGGTGGGCCGTGCACTTACCCCCTCCCCAACCCCTCCGCCGTGAACGGGGGAGGGGCTTTCTCCCTTCTCCCGCTTCCGGGAGAGGGGCAGGGGATGAGGGTGAGTGCACCGTGGCCGGGTGGTGCCCGGCCGTTTCCAGCCCCCGCCCCGTGGGAGGGGCAGGGGACGGGCCTCGCTCAGTAGCGGTAGTGCTCGGGCTTGAACGGGCCTTCGACCGGGAGACCCAGATACTGGGCCTGGTCGTCGGTCAGCTGCGTCAGCTGGGCGCCCAGCTTCTTCAAGTGCAGGGCCGCGACCTTCTCATCGAGATGCTTGGGCAGGACGTAGACCTTGTTCTCGTAACGGTCGCCGTGGGCGAACAGCTCGATCTGGGCCATGGTCTGGTTGGTGAACGAGTTCGACATCACGAAGCTCGGGTGCCCGGTGCCGCAGCCCAGGTTCACCAGCCGGCCCTCGGCGAGCATGATGATCCGCTTGCCGTCCGGGAAGATCACGTGATCGACCTGCGGCTTGATGTTTTCCCACTGGTACTTGCGCAGGCCGGCGACGTCGATCTCGGAGTCGAAGTGGCCGATGTTGCAGACGATCGCCTGATCCTTCATACGCGCCATGTGGTCACGGGTGATCACGTCCTTGTTGCCGGTGGCGGTCACGAAGATGTCGGCCTTGTCGGCAGCTTCTTCCATGGTCACCACGCGGTAGCCTTCCATCGACGCCTGGAGCGCGCAGATCGGGTCGATCTCGGTGATCCAGACGGTCGCGCCCAGCCCGCGCAGCGACTGCGCGCTGCCCTTGCCGACGTCACCGTAGCCGCAGACCACCGCGATCTTGCCGGCGATCATCACGTCGGTCGCGCGCTTGATCGCGTCGACCAGCGACTCGCGGCAGCCGTAGAGGTTGTCGAACTTGGACTTGGTGACCGAGTCGTTCACGTTGATCGCGGGGAAGGCCAGCTCGCCGTCCTTCTGCATCTGGTAGAGGCGGTGCACGCCGGTGGTGGTTTCCTCGGTCACGCCGCGGATGTTCTTCTTGATGTTGGAGTACCAGTTCGGCGAGGTCTCCAGGCGCTTGCGGATCGCGGCGAACAGCGCGCGTTCCTCGTCGTTGGTCGGGTTGTCGAGGACCGACGGATCGCTCTCGGCGCGCGTGCCGAGCATGATCAGCAGCGTCGCGTCGCCGCCGTCGTCGAGGATCATGTTCGGGGTGCCGCCGTCATGCCATTCGAAGATGCGGTGCGCGTAGTCCCAGTACTCTTCCAGGGTCTCGCCCTTGAACGCGAAGACCGGGGTGCCGTTCGCGGCAATCGCGGCTGCAGCATGGTCCTGCGTCGAGTAGATGTTGCAGGACGCCCAGCGCACCTCCGCGCCCAGCGCCTCCAGCGTCTGGATCAGCACCGCGGTCTGGATGGTCATGTGCAGGGAACCGGCGATGCGCGCCCCCTTCAGCGGCTGGTCCTTGGCGAACTCGTCGCGAGTCTGCATCAGACCGGGCATCTCGGTCTCCGCGATCGCGATCTCCTTGCGGCCGAAGTCGGCCTGGTTGATGTCCTTGACGATGTAGTCGGTGTTGTCGGTCGGGTTCATCACAGCATTCATGGTGTACGGACTCCGTGAGTCTGGATGAGCGCCGTTGCATGGTTGAAAAGACCCCCGGCTGAGCCTGACGGATGTCCGCTGCAGCGCTCCTCAGCCGGGGTGATCCGGTGCCGGGCGCTATGCGAGCCCGGCTGCGGCGCGGAGTTCTTCCGCGCGGTCGGTGCGTTCCCAGGGCAGGTCGACGTCATCGCGTCCGAAGTGCCCGTAGGCCGCGGTCTGCCGATACAGTGGCCGCAGCAGATCCAGTGCCTGGATCAATCCCCAGGGCCGCAGATCGAAATGTTCACGCACCAGCGCGACGATCCGGTCGTCGTCGACTCGGCCGGTGCCGAAGGTGTCGACGCTGATCGAGGTCGGTCGGGCCACCCCGATCGCGTAGGACACCTGGATCTCGCACTTGTCGGCCAGCCCGGCCGCGACGATGTTCTTCGCCACGTACCGGCCGGCATAGGCGGCGGAGCGATCGACCTTCGACGGGTCCTTCCCGGAGAAGGCACCGCCGCCGTGGCGGGCCATGCCGCCGTAGGTGTCCACGATGATCTTGCGGCCGGTCAGGCCGCAGTCACCGACCGGCCCCCCGATCACGAACTGCCCTGTCGGGTTGATGTGGATCTGGTCGCGCGCGCAGTGCTCCAGCCACTGTGCGGGCAGCACCGGGCGCAGGATCTCTTCCATCACCGCCTCGTGCAGATCCTTCTGGGTGATCTCCGGTCGGTGCTGAGTGGACAGCACGACTGCATCGATACCCGCAGGCCGCCCACCAGTATAACGCAAAGTGACCTGACTTTTCGCGTCGGGGCGCAGCCAGGCCAGCGTTCCGTTCTTGCGTAGCTTCGCCTGGCGTCGCACCAGCTGGTGTGCGTAATAGATCGGTGCCGGCATCAGCGTCTCGGTCTCCCGGGTCGCGTAGCCGAACATCAGCCCCTGGTCGCCCGCGCCCTGGTTCGCGCGGTCGGAGACGTCCCGGTCGACGCCCATCGAGATGTCCGCGGACTGCTGACCGAGCGCATTGAGCACCGCGCAGGTATGGCCGTCGAACCCGACTTCCGAGTTATCGTAGCCGATCGCGCAGACGGTCTCGCGCACGATCTTCTCGTAGTCGAGCGTCGCGCGTGTCGTGATTTCCCCGGCCAGCAGCACCATGCCGGTCTTCACCAGCGTCTCGCAGGCGATGCGGGCGTGCGGATCCTGGGCGACGATGGCATCGACGATCGCGTCCGAGATCTGGTCGGCCATCTTGTCGGGATGGCCTTCAGAGACCGATTCCGATGTGAAAAGGAAGCTGCTGGGCATGCGATCGGATCCTCGGGGCTGTGGGCGAGAGCGGGGTGGCCGCGAGAGTCTAACGCCTCGGAAACGTCATTTCTAAGGCAGCCGCCGAAACCGCCGGGATATCTCCGATGGGCAGGTGGCCCGTGCCCGGCGGGCTTCGGACTTGCCCCGGGCCAGGAAAGCGGACAAAATGCAGCGCCTTTAATCCGGGGCTGCACCCGGCGAAGACGCGCCGGCCGACCTGCTTATTGCGCCGCCAGAAGAATAACGAACAACAACGCGGCCGGCGCCTGCGCATGGTCGGGCATCCAGTCCTGACCCGATTCAAGAATACATCAGCCAGGAGATCCGCATGCCTTCCCGCAGAGAGCTTGCCAACGCCATACGCGCCCTATCCATGGACGCGGTCCAGAAAGCCAACTCCGGTCATCCCGGTGCGCCGATGGGCATGGCGGACATCGCCGAGGTGCTCTGGAACGACTACCTGAAGCACAATCCGGCGAATCCGGGCTGGCTCGACCGGGACCGCTTCGTGATGTCGAACGGCCACGGTTCGATGCTGGTCTACTCGCTGCTGCACCTGACCGGCTACGACCTGCCGATGTCCGAGCTGCAGCAGTTCCGCCAACTGCATTCGAAGACCCCGGGCCATCCCGAGTACGGCTATACCGCCGGCGTCGAAACCACCACCGGCCCGCTGGGACAGGGCCTGACCAACGCGGTCGGCATGGCGCTGGCCGAGCGTGCGCTGGCGGCGCACTTCAACCGCGATGGCCATGACATCGTCGACCACCACACCTATGTCTTCCTGGGCGACGGCTGCCTGATGGAGGGCATCTCGCACGAGGCCTGCGCGCTCGCCGGCACGCTGGGGCTGGGCAAGCTGATCGCGTTCTACGACGACAACGGCATCTCCATCGACGGCGAGGTCGATGGCTGGTTCACCGATGACACCCCGAAGCGCTTCGAGGCCTACGGCTGGCATGTGGCGCGTGACGTCGACGGCCACAGCGCCGACGCGGTCAAGGCCGCGATCGAGCAGGCCCGGGCCGAGACCGGCAAGCCGACGCTGATCTGCTGCAAGACCGTCATCGGCTTTGGTTCGCCGAACAAGCAGGGCAAGGAGGAGTGCCACGGCGCGCCGCTGGGCAGCGACGAGATCGAGCTCGCGCGCAAGGAACTCGGCTGGCACCACGCCCCGTTCGAGATCCCGGCCGAGATCCAGGCCGCCTGGAACGCCAGGGAACAGGGCGCGAAGGCCGAGGCCGGGTGGGGCGAGCGATTCGAAGCCTACCGTGCCGCCCACCCGGACCTGGCGGTCGAACTCGAGCGCCGCATGCGCGGCGAACTGCCGGCAGACTGGGCCGGCAGCGCCGCCGCCTTCGTGCAGCAGACGGTCGAGAAGGCCGAGAAGGTCGCGAGCCGCAAGGCCTCCCAGAACGCGATCGCCGGTTATGCCCCGGCGCTTCCGGAACTACTCGGCGGTTCGGCCGATCTGGCTGGCTCCAACCTGACGCTGCATCCCGGTTCCAAGGGGATCAGCCGCGAGGATCCGGCAGGCAATTACGTGTTCTACGGCGTGCGCGAGTTCGGCATGGCCGCGATCATGAACGGCATCGCGCTCCACGGCGGGTTCATTCCCTACGGCGGCACCTTCCTGATCTTCTCCGACTATGCCCGCAATGGCATCCGGATGTCGGCGCTGATGAAGCAGCGGGTTCTGTACGTGCTGACGCACGATTCCATCGGCCTGGGCGAGGACGGCCCGACCCACCAGCCGGTCGAGCAGACCCCCAGCCTGCGTCTGATCCCGAACCTGAACGTCTGGCGCCCCTGCGACGCGGTCGAGACCGCGGTGGCCTGGAAGTCCGGGATCGAGCGCAATGACGGTCCGTCGGCGTTCATCCTGTCGCGGCAGGGTCTTGCGCCCCAACAGCGCGACGGCGAGCAGGTCGCCGCGATCGCCCGCGGCGGTTACGTGCTGCGGGATTGCGAAGGGACCCCCGAACTGATCCTGATTGCCACCGGGTCCGAGGTGGCCATCGCCGCCGCGGCTGCGGAGAAGCTCGCGGGCGAGGGTCGCCGGGTACGCCTGGTCTCGATGCCGTGCGTGGAACTGTTCGAGCAGCAGGATCCCGCCTACCGCGAGGCGGTACTGCCGGCCGAGGTGCGCGCCCGCGTTGCAGTCGAGGCCGGTGCGACCGTCGGCTGGTACAAGTTCGTCGGCCTCGATGGCGCGGTGATCGGGCTGGATCGCTTCGGCGAATCCGCTCCCGGCGATGCGCTGATGGAATACTTCGGCTTCACTGCCGACAATGTCGCCCAGGTGGCCCGCGACATCCTGAACTGAAGCACTGAACCCCCCAGAGGAGTACGACCCATGGCTATCAAAGTCGGTATCAACGGATTTGGCCGCATCGGCCGCATGGCCTTCCGCGCCATCGCACAGGAGTTCCCGGACCTCGAAGTCGTCGCGATCAACGACCTGCTCGATCCGGAGTACCTGGCGTACATGCTGCGCTACGACTCGGTGCATGGCCGATTCGATGGTGAGGTCTCGGTCGACGGCAGCAGCATGATCGTCAACGGCAGGAAGATTCGCCTGACCGCCGAGCGCGACCCCGCGAACCTGAAATGGAACGAGGTCGGCGCCGAGGTGGTGATCGAGTCCACCGGCTTCTTCCTGACCGAGGAAACCTGCCAGAAGCACATCGACGCGGGTGCGAAGAAGGTCGTCCAGAGCGCGCCCTCCAAGGACGCGACCCCGATGTTCGTCTACGGCGTGAACCACCAGGACTATGCCGGCCAGGCGATCCTGTCGGCCGCGTCCTGCACCACCAACGCGCTGGCCCCGGTGGCCAAGGTGCTGCACGACAACTACGGCATCAAGCGCGGCCTGATGAGCACCGTGCACGCGGCGACCGCGACGCAGAAGACCGTCGATGGCCCGTCCCAGAAGGACTGGCGCGGCGGCCGCGGCATTCTGGAGAACATCATCCCGTCGTCCACCGGCGCGGCGAAGGCGGTCGGCAAGGTGCTGCCGTCGCTCAACGGCAAGCTGACCGGCATGGCGTTCCGCGTGCCGACCTCCGACGTCTCCGTGGTCGACCTGACCGTAGAACTGGACAAGGGCGCGAGCTACGACGACATCTGCAAGGCGATGAAGGCCGCGTCCGAAGGCGAACTGAAGGGCGTGCTCGGCTACACCGACGAGAAGGTCGTGTCCACCGATTTCCGCGGCGTGAACACCCCGTCGATCTTCGACGCCGAGGCCGGCATCCAGCTCGACGATACCTTCGTGAAGGTTGTCGCCTGGTACGACAACGAGTACGGCTATACCTGTAACATGCTGCGCGTGGTGCAGCACGTGGGCCGATAGGTCCGATCGGCACCGTCCGGGCACGGGCGACCATGGTCGCCCGTGCCCGGCGCGGAAGCCGGAGAGGCGTTCGGCAAGTGCACGGACATTTGCCCAACACCTTTCATTTCGCCCGAGCTTTGACTGAGGAGTGCTGCCATGTCTGTCCTGAAGATGACCGATCTCGACCTCAAGGGTAAGCGCGTATTGATCCGGCAGGATCTCAACGTGCCGGTCAAGGACGGCAAGGTCACTTCCGATGCCCGGATCCGTGCCAGCCTTCCGACCGTACAGCAGGCCCTCGAGGCGGGCGCCCGGGTGATGCTGATGTCGCACCTTGGCCGTCCCACCGAGGGTGAATTCTCCGAGGCCGACTCTCTGGCGCCGGTGGCGACGCACATGGGCGGCCTGCTCGAGCGCGACGTGCGCCTGGTGCGCGACTATCTGGGCGGGGTCGAACTCGCCGATGGCGAGGTCGTGCTGCTCGAGAACGTGCGCTTCAATAAGGGCGAAAAGAAGGACGTCGAAGAGTTGGCGAAGAACTACGCTGCGCTCTGCGACGTGTTCGTGATGGACGCCTTCGGCACCGCGCACCGTGCCCAGGCCTCGACCCACGGGGTCGCGAAGTTCGCGCCGCAGGCGTGTGCCGGCCCGCTGCTGGCGGCGGAACTCGACGCGCTGGGCACGGCGCTGGACAACCCGCAACGGCCGCTGGTCGCGATCGTCGGCGGCTCCAAGGTCTCGACCAAGCTGACCGTGCTCGAATCGCTGTCGAAGGTCGTCGACCAGTTGATCGTCGGCGGCGGTATCGCCAACACGTTCATCGCCGCTCAGGGACACCCGGTCGGGCAGTCGCTGTGCGAGCATGACCTGATCGATGAGGCGAGGCGGCTGATGGAGGCGGCGGAGGCGAAGGGCAGTACAATTCCGGTGCCGACCGACGTGACCGTCGGCCAGGAGTTTTCGGAATCGACGCCGGCGGTCGTCAAGAGCGTCGCTGACGTGAGCGACGGCGACATGATCTTCGATGTCGGTCCCGAGACGGCTTCCACCTACGCTGCGCTGTTGCACAAGGCCGGTACGATCGTCTGGAACGGCCCGGTGGGCGTGTTCGAGTTCGACCAGTTCGCGGCCGGAACCAAGGCGCTCGGCGAGGCAATCGCCGAGAGTGACGCGTTCTCGATCGCCGGTGGCGGCGATACGCTCGCCGCGATCGACAAATACGGGCTGGCCGAGCGGATCAGCTACATTTCCACTGGTGGCGGTGCGTTCCTCGAATTTCTCGAGGGCAAGACCCTTCCGGCCGTCGCGATGCTTGAACAACGCGCCAAGAATTGAAGGATTCCATCGCCGTGGTACAGGAGCCTCCCCGGATGCGCCGAACCAAGATCGTGGCCACGCTGGGGCCCGCGACCGACAGCGGACACGCGCTGGAGGATCTGGTCCGGGCCGGGGTCGATGTCGTCCGGGTGAATTTCTCCCATGGCGATCCCGACAGCCATCGTACCCGGGTGCGCCGGATCCGCGAGGCCGCCGATCGCGTCGGGCGCTGCGTAGGCGTCCTCGGCGACCTGCAGGGGCCGAAGATCCGTATCGCCCGCTTTCGCGGCGGCGAGGTGGAACTCGCCGAGGGCGACGCGTTCGCGCTCGATGCGAGCCTCTCGGGCGATGCCGGCGACCGCACTCAGGTGGGCCTGACCTACCCGGACCTCCCCAAGGACGTCCGGGCCGGCGACGTGCTGCTGCTCGACGACGGCCGCCTCGTGCTGAATGTCGATTCGGTCAGCGGGCCGCGGATCGAGACGACCGTGGTGGTTGGGGGTACGCTGTCCAACAACAAGGGCATCAACCGCCAGGGTGGCGGCCTGTCCGCGCCCGCGATTACCGAGAAGGACCGCGAGGACATCCGGCTCGCGGCCGAGCTCGAGGTCGATTTCCTTGCGGTGTCGTTCCCGCGCTCGGCCGACGATGTTCATCTCGCCCGGTCGCTGCTGCGCGACGCGGGCGGCGATGCTTCGGTCTGCTCGAAAATCGAGCGGGCCGAGGCGCTCGATGCGCTTGACGAGATCATCTCCGCATCCGACGTGATCATGATCGCCCGCGGTGATCTGGGGGTAGAGATCGGCGACGCCGAATTGCCCGCGGTACAGAAAAACCTGATCAGCCGCGCACGCAAGCTGAACCGGGTGGTGATCACCGCGACCCAGATGATGGAGTCGATGATCCAGAGTCCGATACCGACTCGTGCCGAGGTCTTCGACGTGGCCAATGCGGTGCTCGACGGGACCGACGCGGTGATGCTCTCGGGCGAGACCGCCACCGGCCGCTACCCGGACAAGGTCGTCGCCAGCATGGGCCGTATCTGCGCAGCGGCCGAGCGCCAGCGTGCGGCGCGCCGGTCCACGCACCGGATGGACAGCTACTTCGGCCGGGTCGATGAGGCGATCGCGATGGCCACGATGTACACAGCGAATCACTTTGATGTCGCCGCGATCGCGGCATTGACGGAGTCCGGGGCTACACCGCTGTGGATGTCGCGGATCAGTTCGGGCATCCCGATCTTCGCGCTGACCCAGCACCACAAGACCAGCCGCCGCCTGACCCTGTACCGGGGCGTATACCCGGTGCAGCTCGATGCGATCCCGGAGACCCACGAAGAAACCAACCGCGAGGCGATCCGGTTGCTGCTCGAAGAAGGGGTCGTCAAGGATGGCGAACTGGTCATCATCACCAAGGGTGATCTGAACGGCGTGCCGGGCGGCACCAACGCGATGAAAATCGTGCGCGTAGGCGAGACCGTCGCCGTTCCCTGATACCATTTGCGCCACCGTTGCGCTGACCCATCCCCACCCGAATCCTGTAAGGAGGAGCACACATGGCACTGATTTCCCTTCGCCAGCTGCTGGATCATGCCGCCGAGCACGGTTATGGCATGCCAGCCTACAATGCGAACAACATGGAGCAGGTCCATTCGATCATGGAAGCGGCGGCCGCCGTCGATTCGCCGGTGATCATTCAGGCCTCCGCCGGTGCCCGCAAGTATGCCGGCGAGCCCTTCCTGCGCCATATCATCCTGGCTGCGGTAGAGCAGTATCCGGACATCCCGGTCTGCCTGCACCAGGACCACGGCGCCGAGCCGGCGGTCTGTTTCCGCTCGATCCAGTCCGGGTTCACGTCGGTGATGATGGACGGCTCGCTGATGCCGGACATGAAGACCCCGGCGACCTACGAGTACAACGTGGACGTGACCCGGAAGGTGTCCGAACTCGCGCACGCAGTGGGGGTGTCCGTCGAGGGCGAACTCGGTTGCCTCGGTTCGCTCGAGACCGGTATGGCCGGCGAGGAAGACGGCTCCGGCGCCGAGGGTGTGCTGTCGCACGACCAGCTGCTGACCGACCCGGACGAGGCCGCTGACTTCGTGAAGAAGACCGCTGTCGACGCGCTCGCGATCGCGATCGGTACCTCGCACGGCGCGTACAAGTTCACGCGTCCGCCGACCGGCGACATCCTGGCGATCCAGCGCATCAAGGAAATCCACGCGCGCATCCCGGACACCCACCTGGTGATGCACGGCTCTTCGTCGGTGCCGCAGGACTGGCTCGAGATCATCAACAGCTTCGGCGGCGACATGGGCCAGACCTACGGCGTGCCGGTCGAGGAGATCCAGGAAGGCATCAAGCACGGCGTGCGCAAGGTCAATATCGATACCGACCTGCGCATGGCCTCCACCGGAGCGATCCGCAAGTTCCTCGCGGAAAATCCGAAGGAGTTCGATCCGCGCAAGTTCCTGATCGCTTCTACCAAGGCGATGAAGGGAATCTGCCAGGCTCGCTACGAGGCCTTCGGTTGCGCCGGCATGGCGTCCAAGATCAAGCCGGTCAATCTCGATACCATGGTCGCCCGTTACAAGAGCGGTGAACTGGATCCGAAGATCAACTGATCGATCAGCCGGGATCCGGGGTGTCCGCAACTCCTGCGGCGCCCCGGATTCGTGCGCGAGGGGGGCTTCGGCCCCCCTTTTTTGTGACGATGCCAGCCACGCTGCCGCGGCGTCGCGGTCTGATAGGCTTGTCCCGGTACGAGTTCATCCGCTGTTCAGCGCGGCTGCGCGATTCTGCGGCCTGCGCGCAGCGCTACGAGGAGATTCCCGATGAAAGTCCTGACCGTTGTTCTGATGCTATTTGTCTGGACCTGGGCTGCGACGGCCCAGGCGCAGCTCACGCGCGAGGTCGACCCGCAGCAGGTCATCGATGACGCACGCGAAACGTTGCACGGCATCACTGCGAACCCCGACTACGAGGCGCTGGTCGCCGATCTGGAGGTCGCCCGGGGCGTGCTGATCTTTCCGCGGGTTATCCGGGGTGGCTTCTTCGTCGGGGGCTCCGGCGGGCTCGGCGTGTTTCTGGCCTGGGACGACGATCGCGGCGACTACAGCCCGGCAGCCTTCTACTCGCTCGGCGCGGTCAGCCTGGGTCTGCAGTTCGGGGGCGAGGTAGCCGAGGTCGTGATGGTGGCCAAGACCCAGCGCGCGGTCGATTCCCTGTTCGCATCGGCGTTCCGGCTGGGAGGGGATGCCTCGGTCGCCGCGGGGCCGGTCGGAGCCGGGCGCCGTGTCACCGTGACCGCGGATTTCATCTCCTATGCCCGGTCCCAGGGCGCGTTCATGGGCATGAGCCTCGAGGGCTCGATGCTGCGCATCCGGGACGATTTCAATGAGTCGTATTATGGCGAGCGCCTGCGTCCGGTGCAGATCATCGAGGGACGCAAGGTCGACGCGCCGGGAACGCAGGCGCTGCGGCAGGATCTGCTCGGTTTCCGTCGGGCCGGCAGTGCAGCGCCGCAGCCGCATCCCGCACCGGCAGACGAACCGGCCGCCGCCACTCCGGCTGTGCCTCAGGAGCCGGCTCCGGTCGAGCCGGGGTCGGGTGGCCTGACGATCGAAGAACTCCAGGTCGAGAGGCTCTGATCCACCTGCGCCGGGGATGCGCCCTCGGCGAACGTGAATACTGGGGCGTCGGTCCGGCGGGCCAGCGCCGCGCGGTTGTCCATCGCGGGATGGGCATCGGCGCGGCGCCGGTTGAGTACCACCGCGGCGAGTCGCAGGCCGCGCCGGTCTAGTGCCTCCAGCGTCAGCAGGCACGTGTTCAGGGTGCCCAGCCGGTCCTCTGCGACCAGGACGACCGGATCGTCCAGCGCCTCGGCCAGGTCCGCGTTCAGCCCGTTCTCGCAAAGAGGCGAGTACAGCCCGCCGGCACCCTCGGTGATGCGCCAGGTTCCCGCGGGCCGGGCGCAGGCCGCGATCAGCTCGTCCAGGTACAGTGGCCGGCCCGCCAGCCGTGCTGCCAGATCCGGTGCCAGTGGCTCGACGAGGCGAAACCGGGTGACTTCGGCCAGGCGACCGGAAGGGAAGCCGGCGGCCGCGGTGAGCAGTGCCCCGTCGGCAGGGTGAGGTTCGCCGCCGTGCAGCACACAGCCCGACTCGACCGGTTTGCGCGGTGCGACCTCGATCCCCAGCGCACGCCAGTTGCGCGCCAGCGAACAGGCGATGAAGGTCTTGCCGACGCCGGTGTCGGTCCCGGTGACGAATACGCCTCCGGCGTGGGAACGCGCGGCGTGGGCGAGGTTCACGCCGGCTCGGCGGTCAGCCGGCGCAGTGCCTCCCGGTAGCGCTCGGCGGTGCGGGCGACGATCTCGTCGGGAATCGACGGTCCGGGGGGTGTCTTGTCCCAGGCGAGCCCCTCCAGGTAGTCGCGCACGAACTGCTTGTCGAAGGATTCGGGGCTGATCCCGGGGCGGTAGCGTTCCTCCGGCCAGAAGCGCGACGAGTCCGGGGTCAGCACTTCGTCGATGAGGTGCAGGCGGCCGTCCGTGTCGAGCCCGAATTCAAACTTGGTGTCGGCGATCAGGATGCCCCGGCGCCTGGCATGCTCCCGGGCCATTGCATAGATCTCCAGGGAGCTCTTGCGCAGCTGTTGCGCAAGTTCGGCGCCGATCAGGCCGACCACGTCGTCGAACGCGATATTGGCGTCATGCTCCCCGAGCGCCGCCTTGGTGCTGGGGGTGAAGATCGCCTCGGGCAGACGCGCCGCCAGTTCGAGCCCTTCGGGCAGGTCGATTCCGCAGACCTTGCCGCTGGCCCGGTAATCCTTCCACCCCGAGCCGATCAGGTATCCGCGCACCACCGCCTCGACCGGCAGCGCGCGCAGGCGGCGCACGACCAGGCTGCGGCCCTCCAGCGGCGCGCGTACCGCGGGGTCGGCGACGACGTCGGCCAGTGCGATGTCGGTGAGCTGGTTCGGGATGCCCAGCGCGGCCTCCACTTTGCGCATCCAGAACACGGTGATCGCGGTCAGGATCCTGCCCTTGTCCGGGATCGGGGTGGGTAGTACCACGTCGAACGCAGACAGGCGGTCGCTGGTGACCATCAGCAGGTGATCGTCGCCCACCGCATAGAGGTCGCGGACCTTGCCGCGATGGATCAGGGGCAGGTCCGGGATGTGGCTCTCGAGCAAGGCTTCTCGCATCCGCCCAGTTTAGCCCGAAGCCGGCGCCGGGGGCATCCCGCAGTGGCTCGGCTGCGCAGCGGACGAGACCGGCGTCGTGCCCGCGGGACGCAACGGATCCGGCACTGCCGGTCCGACGCCAGCAGCACCGCTGCCGTTTCCTGCTGGCGCCAGGGCTGCCACATTCCCCGGCGTGAGCGCTCGCCGCCGGAATGCGTGTGCGGGTGGTTCTTGCCCGTACCGGCTGCCGGGGCTATCTTTGCCAGCCTATGGAATCGACGAACCCCAGGGTTGGCGTGGTGATGGGCAGCAGCTCCGACTGGCCCACGATGGAACAGGCTGCGGCCATCCTCACCGAGTTGGAGATCCCGTTCGAGGCTCGCGTGGTGTCGGCCCACCGCACGCCGGACCTGCTGTTCGAGTATGCAGAGCAGGCGGTCGGGCGGGGGCTGCAGGCGATCATCGCGGGTGCGGGCGGGGCGGCCCATCTGCCGGGCATGCTGGCCGCGAAGACCCTGGTTCCGGTCCTCGGCGTGCCGGTGGCCTCACGCCACCTGAAGGGCCAGGATTCCCTGTTGTCGATCGTGCAGATGCCGAAAGGCATCCCGGTCGCGACGTTCGCCATCGGCGAAGCGGGCGCGGCCAACGCGGCGCTGTTTGCGGCGGCGATGCTCGCCAACGCCGACCCCGCGCTGCGCGCGCGCCTCGAACGGTTCCGGCAGCGCCAGCGCGACGCGGTTCTGACGCAGGATCTGCCGCCGGTGCCCGGGTGATCCTGCCGCCGGCGATCCTGGGCCTGCTTGGCGGCGGGCAGCTCGGGCGCTATGTCACGATCAGCGCACGCACGATGGGGTACCGGGTCTGGGTGCTGGATCCCGACCCTGACAGTCCTGCCGGGCAGCTGGCAGACCGCCATCTATGCGCGCCCTTCGACGACCGCAGCGCACTCGGCGAGCTCGCCGCGAATGCGGCGGTGATCACCTGCGAGTTCGAGAACGTGCCGGCGGCCAGTGCCGAATGGCTGGCGCGGCACGCCCTGCTCCGGCCCGATCCCCGGGCGCTGGCGGTGGCCCAGGATCGTATCGTGGAGAAGCGCTTCCTGGAGGCCGCCGGCGTGGCGCTGGCGCCGTGGCTGCCGATCGACGACGTAGACGCCGCAAGGGCCACGGTTCCGGACTGGGAGTTTCCGGCGATCCTGAAGACCGCGCGGCTGGGCTACGACGGCAAGGGCCAGCAGCCGGTCACGGCGCCCGGCGGCGTGGTCCGGGCCTTCCGCCAGCTCGGGGAAGTGCCGTGCGTGCTGGAACAAAAGGTGGATCTGGAACGCGAGGTGTCGGTAATTCTGGCGCGGGATCCGGACGGCCGCTGCCGGAGCTTCCCGGTGGCGGAGAACGTGCACCGCGGTGGGGTTCTGCATGTGAGCCGGGTTCCGGCCCGGATCCCGGAGTCGGCTCGTGCCCAGGCCGAGGCGATTGCGCAGCATGTCGCCGAGGCCCTCGAGTACTGCGGCGTGCTCGCGGTGGAGTTTTTCGTGACCGGGGCGGGTGAGCTGCTGGTCAACGAGATCGCGCCGCGTCCGCACAATTCCGGGCACTACACGCTGGACGCGGTGACCGTGTCCCAGTTCGAGCAGCAGCTGCGCGCAGTCTGCGGGCTTGCCCTCGCCCCGGCGGAACCGATCGCGCCGGTGGCAATGCTGAACCTGCTGGGAGACCTGTGGCCGGCCGACGGCTCGCTGCCGGACTTCTCCCGGGTGCTGGCGCAGGGGCGGGCCCGGCTGCATCTGTATGGCAAGCCCGCTGCCCGCCCGGGTCGCAAGATGGGGCACCTGAACCTGCTCGGTCCGCCGGGGGACGCGGACGCGGCGCAGGCCGTCCGGCTGGCCGAGTCGCTGTGGATGGACCTGGCCGGCCGAGCCGGAGGGGATGCGCGATGAGCGATTCGCGCTGGAGCGTGCGTACCCGGGCCGAACGGCAGCGGCTCCGGAAGGAGCTGAAGGCCGATCTGCGTTTCGCGGACGTGCTCGCGGGAGAGCGCCTGGAGTTTGTAACCACCTGGGGGCTGTTCTCCCCGCGGCGCATCGACGACGGCAGCCGGCTGCTGCTGGAACATGTCGAGCCGGATCCCGCGGACCGTTGTCTGGATCTGGGCTGCGGTTACGGACCGATCGGCCTGGTCTTGGCCCGCAAGGTGCCGCAGGGGCACTGCACGCTGGTCGACAAAGATTTCGTTGCGGTCGACTACAGCCGGCGCAACGCGGCGCTGAACCGGATCGCCAACGTCGACTGCCTGCTTAGCAACGGCTTCGACCAGGTGGCCGAGCGTCGTTTCGATCTGGTTGCCTCCAATCTGCCGGCCAAGGTCGGGCGGGAACTCCTGTACACGTATCTGCTGGATGCCTGGGACCAACTGAACCCGGGCGGCCGCCTGTATGCCGTAACGATCACTGGCCTGCGCCGCTTCATCGAGAAGGGCTTCAGGGAGGTCTTCGGCAACTACGACAAGCTCAAACAGGGCCGGGACTACACGGTAGCCCTGGCGGTTCGCGAACCCGACTGAGCACGGCTTCCCCGCCTACCGATTCGTCGATGCCTCATATCTCCGTTGCCTTTCCGCTCTGGCTGCAGATCGCCGCCGCTGTCGCTCTGGCGCTGCTGCTCGGGTGGATGCTGCGCCAGATGACCTGGAATGACATCTTCGTCCCGGGACGCATCCAGCATTTCGTGATCGCGGCGCTGCTGATGCTGCTCATCTGGAGTCTGCGCGCGCAGTCGGTGGACGGGCTGGCGATGCATTTCCTGGGCGTGACCGTGGTGACGCTGGTGTTCGGCTGGCAGCTTGCGGTGCTGATGGTGTCGCTGGTGGTCGTGATGCTCGCCGTGCTCGGCATCGTGGAACCGCTGCAGGTGCCGCTGACCATCCTGCTGTCGGGCGCGCTCCCGGCGCTGGCGGTCTGGGGGCTGCTCGGGTTCAGCGAGCGCCGGCTGCCGCCGCACATGTTCATCTACCTCTACGTGGTCGGTTTTTTCGGCGGCGCGCTTTCGGTGCTGGTGGTGATGGGCAGCTACTCGGCGCTGTTCGGCCTGTTCACCGAGGTGCCCTGGGAGCTCGTCTATTCCGAGTACCTGCGCTATACGATGCTGCTGATCCTGCCGGAGGGTGTGCTGAACGGGATGCTGATCACGGGCCTGGTGATGTTCCGTCCGGAATGGGTGGTAACTTACTCGGATGCGCGCTATGTTGATGGTCGTTAATGTCCGGTTCAGGATGGCCGTGTAGCCTGACGTTGACTCAAGAGAAGTCCGAAGAGCTTCAACCCGCACAACCCCTGTAGGAGGATGAGCATGAAGAAGATGATGGTAGTCGTGGCCGGCGTGATCATGGCTGCGGGAATGACTGGTGCCCACGCAGCCGACATCGATGCCGGCAAGGCCAAGTACGAGTCGACCTGCCTGAGCTGCCACGGTGCCGAGGGCAAGGGCCAGGCGATCTTCCCGCCGGTGACCGGCCAGGATGCAGCCTACGTCACCGAGAAGCTCGAGCAGTACCGCGCCGGCGAGCAGGTCGGGCAGCACACCGCGCTGATGGCCCCGCACGCGCGTACGCTGAGCGACGAGGACATCGCCAACGTAGCGGCCTACATCGAGGCCGAGTTCAACTGACCGCTGCCGGCTGCTGCTGGAACGGATCGCTGGGTCCGTTCCGGCGCTGACCGATACGCCGCCGTGAGCCACCGCTCCCGGCGGCTTTTTCATGCCCGATGCGGGGGCGGCACTGCAGCGGCTTTTGCCACGGCGACGGGCTTCCGGTAAAGTTTCGCGGTTCTTGAGCGCGCGTTCGCGTGCCCGTCCGAATTCGACCGCGAGGTTCCGCAATGGCCCTACCCGACCTGATTGCCCCGTCCATTCTCTCCGCCGATTTCGCCCGCCTGGGCGAGGAAGTCGACAACGTGCTGCGCGCCGGTGCGGACATCGTCCACTTCGACGTGATGGACAACCACTACGTGCCCAACCTGACGATCGGCCCGCTGGTCTGCGAGGCACTGCGCAAGCATGGCGTGACCGCGCCCATCGACGTGCACCTGATGGTCAAGCCGGTCGACCGCATCATCCCGGACTTCGCGAAGGCGGGCGCGAGCTATATCACCTTCCACCCCGAGGCGTCCGAGCACATCGATCGTACCCTGCAGCTGATCAAGGCCGAGGGCTGCAAGGCGGGGCTCGTGTTCAACCCGGCGACGCCGCTCTCGCATCTCGACTACGTGATGGACAAGGTCGACATGATCCTGCTGATGTCGGTGAACCCCGGCTTCGGCGGCCAGAAATTCATCCCGGCGACGCTGGACAAGCTGCGCGAGGCCCGCCAGCGCATCGACGCCTCGGGACGCGAGATCCGGCTCGAGATCGACGGGGGCGTGAAGGCCGACAACATCCGCGAGATCAAGGCCGCGGGTGCCGACACCTTCGTCGCGGGTTCGGCGATTTTCGGTGCGGGCCGGGACGAGGATCCGAACCGCTACGACAGCATCGTCGCCGCGATGCGCGCGGAACTCGCGAAGGCCTGAGGCGCTTGACTGTCGTGTCGCTGCCTCGCCCGAAGATGATCCTGATCGATCTGGACGGAACCCTGATCGACAGCGTTCCGGACCTGGCTTTCTGTGTCGACGCGATGATGCGCGAGCTCGGTCTGCCCGAGCGCGGCGAGGCCGCCGTGCGCACCTGGGTCGGCAATGGCGTCGAACGGCTGGTGCAGCGTGCGCTCGCCAACGATCTGGATGCGCTTCCGGCCCCGGACCTGTACAAGCGGGCGCTGCCGGTGTTCCTGCGGCTCTACCAGGAGAACACTTCCGGGCGCAGCCGGCCGTACCCCGGGGTGCGCGAGGGACTCGACCGGCTTCAGGCCGACGGATACCGGCTGGGCTGCGTGACCAACAAGGCCGAGCGCTTCACCTTGCCGCTGCTGCGTGACACGGACATCCTCGACGCGTTCGAGCTGGTGGTCTCGGGCGACACGCTCGCACAGAAGAAGCCGCATCCCGCGCCGCTGCTGCACGCTGCCGCCAGTTTCGGGGTCGCGCCGGCCGAGTCCCTGATGGTCGGTGATTCCCGCAGCGACGTGAAGGCGGCGCGCGCCGCCGGTTTCCGGATCGTCTGCATGAGCTACGGCTACAATCACGGCGCCGACATCCGCGACGAGCACCCGGACGCGGTGCTGGATCGCCTCGACCAGCTGCCCGAGCTGCTGCGGGACCGGGCGGCGTGATGCGGCGGCGCGGACGGCATCCGCGTGCGGGGCGGTGTGCATGAGCCCGGACCAGTTCGATCGTCTCGCCGGCGAGGGGCATAACCGGATTCCGCTGGTGCGCCAGGTGCTGGCTGACCTCGACACCCCTCTGTCGGTCTTCCTGAAGCTGGCGAACCAGCCGTATTCCTATCTGTTCGAGTCCGTGCAGGGCGGCGAGAAATGGGGGCGCTACTCGTTCATCGGCCTGCCGGCCCGCACGCTGGTCCGGGTCCGCGGGCATTCCATCGAGGTCGAGCATGCCGGTGCGGTCGTCGAACGCGTCGAACACGACGATCCGCTCGCCTGGATCGAGGCCTTCCAGGCCCGTTACCGTGTTCCCGACCTCGGCGGGATGCCGCGTTTCACGGGAGGACTGGTCGGCTACTTCGGTTTCGAGACGGTGCAGCTGATCGAGCCCCGGCTCGCCGGGACGGACAAGCCCGACGCATTGGGGCTGCCGGATATCCTGCTGATGGTGTCCGACGAGGTCGTGGTGTTCGATAACCTGGCCGGACGGCTTTACCTCGTCGTGCACGCGGATGCCACCCGTTCCGACGGACAGGCGGAGGCCTCCGCGCGCCTGGACCGTCTCGAAGCGCGGCTGCTGGAGCCGCTGGCCCGGGCCGAGCCGCACATGCGCCCGCACGCGGTACCGGAGTACTCTTCCGGTTGGTCGGCCGGGGCGTTCAAGGCCGCGGTGGCAAGGGCACAACGCTACATCGTCGACGGCGACGTGATGCAGGTCGTGCTCGCCCAGCGCATGAGCGTACCGTTCAGCGCGCCGCCGCTCGATCTTTACCGCGCACTGCGCGGACTGAATCCGTCTCCGTATATGTTCTACATGGACCTCGGCGACCACCACGTGGTCGGCGCCTCGCCGGAGATCCTGGTGCGCCTCGAGGATGAGCGGGTTACCGTCCGGCCGATCGCCGGCACCCGCCCGCGGGGCCGCAGCGAGGAGGAGGACCGGGCGCTCGAGGCCGATCTGCTCGCGGATCCGAAGGAACGGGCCGAACACCTGATGCTGATCGACCTCGGGCGCAACGATGTCGGCCGGGTCAGCCGTACCGGCACGGTGCGCGTCACCGATACCATGGTGGTCGAACATTACTCGCACGTGATGCACATCGTCTCGAACGTCGAGGGCGAACTGCAGCCGGGATTGAGCGCGATGGACGTGCTGCGAGCCGCTTTCCCGGCAGGTACGGTCAGCGGTGCGCCGAAAATCCGCGCACTGGAGATCATCAACGAGCTGGAACCCGTGAAACGGGGTGTCTACGCGGGTGCTGTCGGATACCTGTCCTGGTCCGGTAACATGGACACCGCGATCGCGATCCGTACCGCGGTGCTGCACGACGGCGTGCTGCACATCCAGGCGGGGGCCGGGGTCGTCCACGACTCGGTGCCGGAGAACGAGTGGCAGGAAACGCTGAACAAGGGCAGGGCCGTGGTCAGGGCGGCGGAGATGGCGATCGCCGGGCTGGGCCCGCGGCGCGACTGAACCGCGTACGCATCGGGGCGGGCGTGATGCTGCGTGGAATCTGGGTGGCCGTGCTGCTGTGCCTGCTGCCGCTGCCGGTGGCGGCCCAGGTGATGCTGCTGATTCCCGGGCACGAGGGGCAGCAGTTCCAGGCCTTTCGCGAGGCTGGCGCCCCGATCCCGCTGACGAGTTCCGGGTGGGTCGACGGCGGGCAGATGCTGCCGTCGCTGCGGGGGGTTGAGTTCGACCGTTCGCCAGAGGCCTCCAGCCGGGTCTTCTATACCCTGCTGATGCCGACCGAGCGGCCGGTCTCGATGCAGGCCGAGTGGCTGAATCTCTACCTGGATGCGGCCACCCGGCGCCACCCCGGCGAGCCGGTGATCCTGGTGGCACATTCGATCGCCGGGGTCGTCGCCCGGTATGCGCTGGTCACGCGGAAACGACCCGAGGTCGAGAGCCTGATCACCATCGCCAGCCCCCATGTCGACGGCAGCATGATCCAGTTCGGCGATTTCTTCTGGCAGTCACCGCTGGGCACCTACACACCGCTGCTCGGGTCTGGTGGCCTGCAGCGCCTGCTCGAACTCTATGCCGGCATCAGCGTGAACCAGCCGGGCAATATCCTGCGCTGGCTGGCGCACCAGAGCCACCCAGACATCCGCTACGTGAGTATCATCCGGCTGCTCGACACCGTGGTCGACCCGATGCTGCAGGATATGAACCGGGTGGCCAACCTGCGCGGGCGCTCCGAAGTGCTGTGGAGTCCCGCCGGGCACGCGCTGGAGGCAGGCGATGGCACGCTGCTCGCGGCCCTGTTCCTGGAGTCGGTCCGGCGCGACTGAACGCTGGTGAACGGATAACCCCGCCCGCTTGTGCGGACAGGGGCCCGGATCGCCCGTCGGGCGATCCGGCTCTTCGGATCAGGCGGCGTTGTCGAAGATGAAATGGTGCCGCGCGCGGTGCTGGCGCAGGTCGGGCTTGCCCATCACCTTCTGTACCTCGGGGTGGTTCGCGAACTCGTCCAGCGTGATTCCGTCCAGGAAATCGTGCAGTTTCTGGTCGAACTCCTGCCACAGCCGTTCGGTGAGCGGCAATTCCTCTTCCGAATCGCTGGGATGCTGCTTCAGGCGGTTCAGGTTCATCGTGTCCCCGAGGGCGTCGATGATGTTGGCCACGCTGATCTTGTCGGGCCGACGGGCCAGCCGGTAGCCACCGCCCGGTCCGCGAATGCCCTCGACCAGTCCGCCCTTGCGCAGTTTCGCGAACATCTGTTCGAGGTACGACATCGAGATCCCCTGACGCTCGGAGATCCCGATCAGGGTTACGGGTCCACTGCGTTCGTGGATGGCGATGTCCATCATCGCGGTGATTGCGAAGCGGCCCTTGGTGGAAAGTTTCATGGCGGACTCCTTGCATCGGTACTGTAGACGCATTAAAGCAAAGCCTGACAATTTTAGTCAAGAATGAGAGGCAAAGCCGAAAGGCGAATGCGTTCGCCCTCGGGCGCGCACGCATCGCCGCAGCCCGCGGGCGGTTTCGGGGCAGCCCCCGGTCCTGAACGCAGGCCAGCGACGCGCCGCTGTCCGTGCATGCTGCATGCGCGCAGCGGCTCGGGCGCGCCGCGCAAAAATGGTCGTGGCGTCCGCAGACGGTTTATGCTATGCGCCCCAGGCCTGGCCGCGGGCCGTCCGCGTGGCTCACGGAGTGCGTCGTCTTCGGTTTCGACCCCGGCGTCCGGCGTCACGGCCCGCCAGCAAGATAGGAAGAGCGTTCGATGATCCTGATGATCGACAATTACGACTCCTTCACCTTCAATCTCGTGCAGTACCTCGGCGAGCTGGGGGCGGAGGTCGCGGTGCACCGCAACGACCGGATCGATCTGGAGGGGGTGCGCCGGCTGGCACCGGACGGGATCGTGATCTCCCCGGGGCCCTGTACCCCGAACGAGGCCGGTGTGTCCCTCGAAGTGATCCGCACTTTCGCCGGCGAGATCCCGATCCTGGGGGTCTGCCTGGGGCACCAGGCGATCGGGCAGGCCTTCGGGGGGCGCGTGATTCACGCGAAGGCGATCATGCACGGCAAGACCTCGCCGGTGTTTCATTCCGGGCAGGGCGTGTTCGAGGGCCTGGACAACCCGCTCGAGGCGACGCGCTATCACTCTCTGGTGATCGAGCAGTCCAGCTTGCCGGATTGTCTCGAGGTGACCGCGTGGACCCAGGACGAGAGCGGCCGGCTGGATGAAATCATGGGGGTGCGCCACCGCACGCTGCCGGTCGAGGGCGTGCAGTTCCACCCGGAATCCATCCTCACGCGGCAGGGTCACCAGCTGCTGGACAACTTCCTGAAGCGCGTCGCGGTCGCGGCGTGAGCCCGGTACGGGGCATCGGAAGCGAGCGGATGGGTCGTCTGCGCGGGCCGCGGACGGTAGACTGTCGACCGCGTTTTCGATTCCAGTCAGCAACAGGGGTGGGCGGGTGACCATACAGGAAGCGATCGCCGCTTTGATCGAGCGGAAGAACCTGGATGCCGGGGCGATGACCTCGGTGATGCGCACGGTGATGACGGGGCAGGCGACGCCGGCACAGATCGGCGCCCTGCTGGTCGCATTGCGCATGAAGGGCGAGACGCCGGACGAGATCGTGGCCGCGGCCCGGGTGATGCGCGAACTCGCGACCCGGGTGCAGGTGCCTACCGACGGTCTGGTCGACACCTGTGGGACCGGAGGCGACGCATCCGGCACCTTCAATGTGTCCACCGCGTCGGCGCTGGTCGCGGCGGCGGCCGGCGCACGCGTGGCCAAGCACGGCAACCGCTCGGTGTCGTCCCGCTCCGGCAGCGCGGACGTGCTCGAGTCGCTCGGGGTGCGCCTGGGCATTGCCTTTGAGGGCGTGGCGGCCTGTATCGAGCGCCTCGGGGTCGGGTTCCTGTTCGCGCCGGCGCACCATGGCGCGATGCGCCATGCGATCGGCCCGCGCCGCGAGCTCGGCGTGCGGACCGTGTTCAACGTGCTCGGGCCGCTGACCAACCCGGCGGGCGCCCCCAACCAGGTGCTGGGCGTGTTCGACGCGCAATGGCTCCGCCCGCTGGCCGAGGCCCTGCAGATGCTGGGCAGCCGGCATGTGCTGGTGGTGCACGCCGAGGATGGCCTGGACGAGATCAGCATCGCGGCCCCGACCCGGGTCGCGGAGCTGCGCGACGGCGTGATCCGCGAATACACGCTGGTACCGGAGGATCTCGGTCTGGAACGCGCGCCACTCGACAGTATCCGGGTCGACAGCGTGGACGCGTCGGCGGCGATGATCCGCTCGGTGCTCGCGGGTGATCCGGGCGCGGCGCGGGATATCGTGCTGATGAATGCCGGCGCGGCGCTGTATGTCGGCGGCTACGCGGCGAGTCATGCGCAGGGTGTGGCGCAGGCGGCCGAGGCGATCGACAGCGGTGCCGCCAGCGAACGCCTGCGCCAGCTCGTGGAACTGACGCAGGGATTGCCCGAATGGCAGGCGTGATGCCCGGCCCGGCCGGGGTACCCGACATCCTGCAGCGGATCCTCGCGCGCAAGCAGGAAGAGATCCAGGCGCGTTGTGCGGCGCGTCCGTTGCCGGAACTCGAGGCCCGGGCCCGGGCCGCCGATCCACCCCGCGGCTTCCGTGCGGCGCTCGCGGCGCGGATGGAACTGGGCCTGCCCGCGGTCATCGCCGAGATCAAGAAGGCCAGTCCGAGCAAGGGCGTGCTGCGTGCCGATTTCGATCCCGCCGCGGTTGCCGGCAGCTATGCCCGGCACGGCGCGGCCTGCCTGTCGGTGCTGACCGATATCGATTTCTTTCAGGGGTCAGACGACTACCTGCGCCAGGCCCGTGCCGCCTGCAGCCTGCCGGTACTGCGCAAGGACTTCGTGATGGATGCCTATCAGGTTTACGAGGCGCGTGCGTTGGGAGCCGACTGCATCCTGCTGATCGTGGCCGCGCTGGACGATGCGCAGATGCGCTCGCTGTACCGGCTGGCGCAGGAACTCGGCATGGACGTGCTGGTGGAGGTCCACGACGGGGCCGAACTCGGGCGCGCACTGGACCTGGATGCCGGGCTGATCGGGATCAACAACCGCGACCTGCGCAGCTTCGAGACCCGCCTGGAGACGACGCTGGATCTCTGCGCGCAGGTTCCGGAGGGCGTGCTGCTGGTCACGGAGAGCGGGATCCACCAGCCTGCCGACGTCGCCCGGATGCGGGCGGCCGGGATCGAAGCGTTCCTGGTGGGGGAAGCCTTCATGCTGGCCCCGGACCCGGGCGAGGCGCTGCAGCGCCTGTTCGGGGCAGGGCCGGATGCAGCCTGAACGGCGCGGCGCCGGCCGGTCAGCGGGTACCGAAGACGACGATGGTCTTGCCGTGGGCGCTGATCATCCCGCGCTCCTCAAGGTCCTTCAGCACCCGCCCCGCCATCTCCCGCGAGCAGCCGACGATCTTCGCGATCTCCTGGCGCGTGATGTGCAGCTGCATTCCGTCGGGGTGGGTGATCGCGTCCGGCTGCCGGGCCAGGTCCAGCAAGGTCTGTTCGATGCGCCCGGTGACGTCCTCGAAAGCGAGATGCCGGAGTTTCTCCGATGTCCTGCGCAGGCGCTCGGCGATTTGCCCGGTCAGCATGATCAAAACCTCGGGATCGCGCATCACCAGTTCGCGGAAACGGGTGTAGGTGATCTCCGCGGTTTCCGTCTCCTCCCGGGTGATCACCGTCGCGCTGCGCGGATCGTCCTGGAAGAAACCCAGTTCGCCGAAGAATTCGCCCTTGTTCAGGTAGGCCAGCACGAGTTCCTGGCCGTCGTCTTCGACCAGTACGCGCACCGACCCGCTGACGAGATAGTACAGGGCGTCCGGGGGCGTCCCGGACAGGATGATGGTGCTGTGCTTCGGGTAGCGCCGCCGGTGGCAGTGTTCGAGCAGCCGCTCCAGTGCGGGATTCGGCGGTGGCGGTGCAGGAATCAGGCGGTTCATGCATGGTACCGTAGGCGCTTGCAGACCATAAGCTTAGCAGACTGCCGGTCCGCGGGCGGCCGGGGACTGGCGCAGGGAGGAGGTGCAGCCAATGCAGGTGCGAGTGAAGTGGATGGACGGTATGGCCTTCGTCGGCGAGACGGGGACCGGGCATGCGCTGGTGATGGACGGTGCCCCCGAGTTCGGCGGGCGCAACCTCGGCGCGCGGCCGATGGAAATGTTGCTGCTCGGGCTCGGCGGCTGCACGGCCTTCGACGTGATCGCGATCCTGAAGAAGGCCCGCCAGCCGGTGCTGGACTGCGAGGTCACGGTGGATGCGACCCGTTCGGAGAAGGTGCCGAAGGTGTTCACCGAGATCCGCGTACACTTCCGGGTTTACGGCAATGGCCTCGCCGAAAAACAGGTCGCCCGCGCGGTGGAGCTCTCGTCCACCCGCTATTGCTCCGCGTCGATCATGCTCGGGGCCTCCGCGAAGATCTCGCACGATTTCGAGGTGATCGAGGGGCTCGCACCGCGCAACGGCGCCGCCCGCGAGACAGGAAAGTGAATCGTTGACTCCCGGTTCAGGGAGTCTAGAATTCAGCGCTCTTTTGGTTGGGGCTGGAGGATACCGCCATGCTGGCTCGCCACAACAAGCGCATCAAGCTCCACGGGTTCAACAACCTGACCAAGAGCCTGAGCTTCAATATTTACGACATCTGCTATGCATCGGGTGAGCGGCACCGCGACGAGTACATCGCGTACATCGACGAGGCCTACAACGCCGCACGCCTGACACAGATCCTGACCGACGTCGCGCAGCTGATCGGTGCGAACATTCTCGACATCTCGCGCCAGGACTACGACCCGCAGGGCGCTTCGGTGACGATGCTGATCTCCGAGGAGCCCGTCGCCACCGAGCGGATCGGCTACACCGAGGGTCCGGGGCCGCTGCCGGAGACCGTTCTGGCGCACCTCGACAAGAGCCACATCACCGTGCACACCTACCCTGAATCCCATCCTGAGGGCGGGATCGCCACCTTCCGAGCGGATATCGATGTCTCAACCTGCGGACGGATCTCGCCACTGCGGGCGCTGAACTACCTGATTCACAGCTTCGAGTCCGACATCGTGATCATGGACTACCGGGTGCGCGGCTTCACCCGCGACATTCGCGGCAAGAAACATTTCATCGATCACAAGATCAACTCGATCCAGGACTTCCTGTCGCGCGATACCAAGGACAAGTACCAGATGGTGGACGTAAACGTCTATCAGGAGTACCTGTTCCACACCAAGATGGTGCTGAAGGATTTCGATCTCGACAACTACATGTTCGGGCTCGGGAAGGAAGACTACTCGGCCAGGGAAGCCGGGCGCATTGCGAAGCTGCTGAAGCGCGAGATGATGGAGATCTTCTACGGCAAGAACATGAGCCGCGCGCCCTGAGGGCATGCGCAACCGCGTGCCGGTCCCCCCAGCGCGCAGGGCGGGGCGGCGATTCAGATCCAGTAGGCGGTGCGTGTCATCACCCCGGCCATTGCCGGCATCAGCAGCTTTCGCACCGGCCAGGGCAGTGGCTGGCCCCCGAGATCCATCGCCTTCGCGCCGTGCTCGACCTCCTCCTGCTTCATCTGCTGCAGGATTGCGGCGGAGACGTTGTCCTGCCGGGGCAGGCGTTGCAGGTGGTGATCCAGATGCCGTTCCACCTGGCGCTCGGTCTCGTCAACGAAACCGAGGCTGTAGCGGTCACCGGCAAAACCCGCGGCGGCGCCCATCACGACCGAACCCAGGTACCAGAAGGGTCCGAGCAGGCTGGTATGCGTGCCCATCTGGTGCGCGCGTTCGGCGCACCAGTTCAGGTGGTCACCCTCTTCGCGTGCGGACTGGTCCAGCCGGCTGCGCACCTCCGGGCGGCGTGAACTGAGCATCTGGCCCTGATAGAGGCCCTGGGCCGCGATCTCGCCCGCATGGTTGACCCGCATCAGGCGGCCGACCAGACGGCGCTCCCCCGGTTCCAGGTGCGGCTCGGGCAGGCCCTGCGCTGGTGATGGCCGCCCGGTTGCGCGGGCGTGTCCCGAGGCCACCTTCAAGAAGGCATCTGCCTGGCTGATCAGTTCGTCGAACAGGGAAAGACGTCGCATTCCGTGATACTAGGGCGCCGCCGAGGCGCCATCAAGTAGGCCCGGGACGAGGCGGCAGGCGCTCGCGCAGGAACGCGGCCGGGGACACCATGCGCAGGGATTCCGGTGTCTGCAATGCGCGCAGATGCACGCTGCAGCCGACGTTCGGACTCACGATCACGTCGGCACCGGTCGCGGCCAGCGCCGCCAGCGTCGGCCGGCCGAGTGAATCGGCCAGCGCCGGCTGGGAAAGCATCGCGGTCCCGGCTGCGCCGCAGCAGTTCCCCGGTGGCGTGACCGCCGCCAATGTGACTCCCGGCAGCCGCTCCAGCAGGCGCCGGATTCCCGCGGTCTCGCGTGTCACATTGCGCAGCGTGCAGGGAAGGTGCAGCGCCACCCGGACCGGGTCGTCGCGCCACCGGACCCGGTCCGCCGGCAACTCCGCGAGCAGTGCGGTCAGGCTCGTGACACGCTGCTGCCACCGGATCTGCGGATACTCGCGCAGCTGCGCCTCGCAGCCGCTGTCCAGCGCCAGGATTGGCCGGGTTCCGGTGCCGAACGCCGCCTCGTTGCGCCGGCGCAGTGCGTCGGCCTCGGCCGGCCGGCCGAGGTGTTGATCCAATGCCCCGCAACAGACCTGGTTGCGCGGTACCCACACCTGCAGACCGAACGCGGAGAGCACCTCGAGCGCGGCTGCAGCATCCGGCCCGGTAAAGAACGCGTCCATGCAGCCGGTGAACAGCAGCACGTCCGCGGTGTCAGGGCCGGTGGGCGCCGGCAGCGCCGGCATGCGCCGCAGCGAGGGTCCCGTGTGCCGCAGCACCCGCCCGAGGCGCGAACGCGCCGGCAGCAGGTGGCGCAGCCCCAGCCAGTGGGCGGTCCGGGCGGCCAGCGCCGCGAACCGGCGCGCGGATCGCCGCCGCAGAACCAGGTTGCGCAGGGGCGCGACCAGCCGGTCCGGGATCGGGTGCCACCGGCGGGCCGGGTTCTCGCGCAGGATCGTGCGCGTGGCGTCCATCAGGGCCGCGAACGGCACGCGGGCCGGACAGACCGCCTCGCAGGAGCGGCAGCCCAGACAGCCCTCGAGGTGGGCCCGGAGGCGCTCGTTCCCGGGATCCAGCCGGCCCTGTGCCAGGCCCTGCATCAGGGTGATGCGGCCGCGCGGCGCGTCGCCCTCATCCCGGTGCGCGGCATAGGTTGGGCAGTGCGGCAGGCACATTCCGCAGAGCACGCAGCGGTCCGCCGCGGCGAGCGCCGCGGCGAACGGTGCGGCAACGGCTCGGTCCGGCCCGCCGTCGGCGCTCGATTCGGTTGGCATGGATTTTACTTGCGACGGCTGCACCCGTTCAGGATACCTGCAGCGAGGGTGCGTCTGCGCGGATCGCAGGTGGACAATGGGGTCGTCGGTGCGAGAGTCGGCGTGTGGGGCGATGCCCCGGCGGTGGCATCGGGCACCCTGGCGCGTGTCGCGGCGGCCGCCCGGACGCTATGATGGCAGGCCGACCGGCGGAGGTGACATGGCCTACTACGAGCGACACATCTTCTTCTGCAACAACATCCGCGACGACGGCAATTGCTGCGAGGACCACGGGGCGACCGAGATGCGCGCCTATGCGAAGGAACGCGCGAAGGCCATGGGCATCCACGGCAAGGGCAAGGTACGGGTCAATACCGCGGGCTGCCTGGACCGGTGCAACGAGGGCCCCGTGGCGGTGGTGTACCCGGAGGGGGTCTGGTACACATACCAGGATCGCCGCGACATCGACGAGATTCTGGAAGAGCACCTCAAGGGTGGCCGCGTGGTGGAACGCCTGCGTATCTAGCGGTCCGTGCCTAAGGTGCGTCACCCGATCGCTTCGCCAAACACGCCGGTGCCGTGCTCGGCAAGTTGGCAACAGGCGGGCGATTCCTGCATCTGCCCGGCTGCCCATCGGCACCCGGCTTTCCGCACGGTCCGCTGCAGTGCCCGTGACCCCTCGCGGATGCGCCGCGGGCGACAGCCCAGGTTCAGCGGCTTGACATTGGCGCGCCGGCGCTCGAGAATTCGCAACCCGCATGGCTACGTAGCTCAGCTGGTTAGAGCACATCACTCATAATGATGGGGTCCCCTGTTCGAATCAGGGCGTAGCCACCACCTCTTCCGTGCGCCCGACCCTGCCGATGAAACGCTACGGTATTCGCATCACGCTCCCCCAAGACAGCACCCTGCGGGCACCGCATCTGCTCGGGCCGGAATGGGAGTCGTTCCGCTGGTTCGACAGCGAGGCCGAACGCGAGCGCGCGCTGGCCGAGATGTCCCGGACCCTTCCCAACTACCGCAGGGGCGATCGTGTGTCCCAGGTGCTGGAGCGGGTCGAGCGCGACGCCTGAAGTCGCTCGCTACGCGGCGGGGTCAGCCCCGGCTGGCCTGCCCGAGGTCCATCGGTTCCATCAGGTAGCACAGGCAGTCCTGCGCGATCACGCGCGTGTCCAGCGTCAGCATCGAGGGCATCATCGGTTGGCGCAGATACACGTCCGTGCCAGCCTCGCCCAGGTATTCCCGGGTGACGTCACGCCCGTCCGGCGCGATCGCGACCAGCGCGTCGAGTCCGGCGCGCGCCTGGCGTACCAGCCGGGTTCCCGCGGGCAGCATCTGGAAGTTCAGGCCGTCGAGGTCGGGTTCCAGCGTCACGTCCGCGGAGGTGCCCACGCCGATGTGCAACCCCGGGCGCACCCGGACCTGGGCGACGGTGTGGAAGATCTCGATCTCCTGGGCGGCGGGTGCATGCACCGGGAACCGCTCCAGGTGCAGCACCGCATCGACGAACTCCGTTGCGTGGGCGATCCCCGCCTCCTCACCCGGGTGGCCGCACTCCAGCGTGACCGATGGGGCGAGCGCGGCCAGCGCCATCGACGCCACCCCGCGCGGCCGCGTGAAATAGACCACGGTGCGGCCGAACATGGCGGCAAGGCTGAGAAACGAGTCTCCGAGGCGGTTGATACAGGCATAGTGGGGGTTGCGGCCGGTGTTGTTGTGCAGGTCGATCGTCGCGAAGAGTCCATCATGCCGCAGCCGTTCGATGATCCGGGCGAACATTGCCGCCTCGGGCGATCCGGGGTGTTCGGTGCCGGGCCAGATGCGGTTGAAGTCCGGCTGGTCGTCGAGGTGGCGCTGGCCGAGCGCTGCCGCGCGCACGTTCCCGACGACCAGCGTCAGCGCGCGCGGCAGCGCCCGGCCGGCATGCCGGCGCAACAGGCGCTGCACCGCCTGCAGTCCGACTGGTTCGTTGCCATGGAGCATCAGGACCACGGTCAGCGCAGGTTGTCTCAGCCCCGCAAGCCGTATGATCGCGGGCCGGGGCAGGATCCGGTGCAGCGTCTCGGGGATGGCGTCCAGGAACCCGTCCGGAAGGGCGTGGAGTTCGTCGAATGGCGACGGCTCCATCAAAGGCTCCAGGTATGTACCGGTCGGCCGGTGGCCTGCCAGGCTCGGTACGCGCGCGTCAGGGCCGTCATGTCGTCGCCGTGCCGGTCGACCCATTGCTGCTGCCAGACGCTGCCGGTCTGGCCCGACTGGATCCGGGCCGCGATGATGCCAAGCAGGTGGTCGCGCTCGTTGGCGTCGATCCCGAGCCGCTCGAGTCCCTCCGCCGCCCTGGGGAGCAGCTGGTGCTGCAGCAGTTGCCGGGCCGGCTGCGGGGCTCCGCCGTCCCACTGCAGTCGACCCTTCAGGCCGTAGCGCGCCGCCGCGTAGAAATTGTCGCGCGCACTTGCGAACGGAAGCGTTCCGTGGCCCGCGCCCGGGCTGGCCACCAGGTGTTCGACCAGGCCCAGCAGCAGTGCGGCATTGGCCAGCATGTCTGGCAGGGTCGGACCGGCGGGCAGGCTGCGGTGTTCGATGCGCAGGTTGAAGCTGCCGTCCGGATCCACGCCCAGAATCGGCCGGTTCCAGCGCCAGATCGTGCCGTTGTGCAGGCGCAGGTGCGGCAGACCGGGATCGTTTTCGGCCAGGCGGCTGGGCAGCAGCACCGGGAAGTGCTCCAGGTTCTCGACGAAGGCCTCGATGATGCTTTCGCGCAGGTAGCCGCTGCCGAAGGTCACCCGGCGCAGCGGCCCGCGGGCCGACTCGCCGAAGCCGCCGACCTCGACCGCCTGTTCGAACAGCGGGATCCGCGTTTCCTCCCACAACCGTTTCGAGAACACGAACGGCGTGTTCCCGGCCGCGGCCAGCACCGGGCCGGATGCCGCCAGCGCGGCGTTGTAGACCCGGTGCGCCACCGCGGGTGCGGTCTCGATGTGGATCTGGAACGAGGTCGCCGCTGCCTCCAGCATCACGTCGCAGTGTTCGTGGCGCAGGTGCTCCTGGCCCTCGATGTCCAGGCGCAGCGGGCGTTGCGCGCGGCGTTCGAGTACCGCCGCGTTCAGCGCGCGGAAACGGGTGCGCCGCGACATGTGATGCAGGCCGAGCTGTTCCGGGGTCAGGGTGGGCAAAGAGCCGGCCAGCAGGATATGGCCGCCGATCTGCTCGGCGGCCCGCTCGGCGCGGCGCAGCGTCTTCGCCAGTTCCGTCATCATTTCGCAGAAGCAGTCCGGTCCCGTGCGGAACACGCTGGAATTGAGTTCCACGTTGAACTGTGCGAGTTCCAGCGTGGCCAGTGGGCTCGCGAAGGCCTCCAGGAAGGCCTCGTTCCGAGGCAGGGGCTGGCAGGCGTCGTCGATCAGCCAGGCCTCGATCTCAAAGCCGATCCGCGGCTGTCCAGGGCCTGGGTCCTCCTGGCTGCGCAGCCAGTGGCCCAGGCGCCGGGTCTCGCACTCGAGATTGTGGGCGAAGCGCCGGTCGTCCTCCGCCGTGAACCGGTGTTCGCTGATTTCCTCGCCCATGACTCCGTCACTCCTCGTCCTCGTTGGCCCCGTCGTAGAGGCTTTCGAGCAATTCGCCCCAACGCTGTTCGTGCAGTTCGATGAAAGTCAGCAACCGATGCCGGAACGCCAGGTATTCGGACTCGAAGCGTTCGAAGTCCTGGCCCTCGGTCACCCGCTTCGCGGCCCGGTCGGTCTGGAGCAGGCTGTCGCGCAGATTCAGGCTGGCCGCCATCGCGCCCTTGACTCGTTCCCGTTCGCGGGGGATCCATTTTCGGTCCGACAGCAGCGAGCGCAGGCTCTCCCCGATCTCCAGCATCCGCTTGCGCAGCCGTGGCAGGGCTCCGATGGTACCGCTCCTGAGATCGGCCCATACCACCATGACCATCAGGCGGCCCCAGGATTCACGCAACTCACGGACCGTTTCGGGGTCGAAGGCGAAGGCAGCGTCCAGCTTTTCGGGATCGAAGGACATCGGGTGGGCTCCGTCCAGCCGGGCAAGGTGCTGGAATAGCGGCTGGAGGACAAGCGTCCTACAGCCTACAAGAACACGCAAGATCGCGATGACGGTCGGGTGAGGAGATGAGCATGGCAACGTGGCTCAGGCAGCGACGTTTGCGTCAGCAGGTGTGTGAATTGCGCCCACAGCTCTACAGAACGGCGTTTGCCTGGTGTCACGATGCCGCCCTGGCCGACGACTTGGTGCAGGAAGCGATGATGAAGGCGCTGACCCGCCTGAAGACCCTGCAGGACGACGCCGCGCTGAAGGCCTGGGTGTTCCGGATCATGACCAACTGCTACCGGGACTGGGGCCGGCGCCAGCGCGATACGGTAGACGTGGACGACATCGAACTGCCCTGCGACGACGCCTGCCCGGAGACCGAGCGCGGCCGGGTGGTGCTCGACGTCCGCCGGGCGATGGCGCGGCTCAGTGACGACCATCGGCAGGTAATCGCGCTGGTCGATATCGAGGGCTTCGCGTATGCGGAGGTCTCGGAGGTGCTGGGCGTGCCGATCGGAACGGTGATGAGCCGCCTGAGTCGTGCCCGCGGGCAGTTGCGCAAGCTCCTGCTGGAGCAGGCGGACCAGCGGTCTCCGGCGCTCAGATTGATCAGGAATACCCATGAGTGACCGTCGTCCCAGCGAAGAGATCCTGAACGCGTTCGTGGACGGAGAGTTCTCTCCCGAAGATCGGCTGGGAACCCTGAAGACGATCGCGGCGGACGAGGCGCTGAGCCGCGATGTCTGCGATCTCTACCAGTTGAAGGAACTGGTGGCCATGGCCTATCGCGCTGATACGCTCCCGGCCCCCGATGTCCGGCAGTGCCGCACCGGGGAGCGTCACCCGGCTGCGTGGCTGACCGCGGTGGCTGCCAGCTTGGTGGCGCTGGCGCTGGGCACGATCGCAGTGCTCGAGATGACCCGCGAGCAGGTGCTCGATGGGCCGCAGCAGGTGGCGACCGCGCCGGACGGAACCGCGGCGACGGTCCCAGACGCCGGCGAGCGTGCCGACCAGGTGCTTCTGCACGTGACCGATGTCCAGATCGACGACGCGGAGGTACTGTTCGACGACATCGAGTTCATGTTCGAGACCGCGTGGTTGCACGGCCAGGATCTCGAGGTGCAGGTCGTGGTGCACGGCAACGCGATGGACCTGGTGCGCGCGGATCTCGCGCCGTTCCCGAATCGGATCCGGGAGCTGGTGCATACCTATCCCGGGCTCAGGATCACGGCCTGCGGCCAGTCGCGCGCCCGGCATGAACGGCAGGAGGGCCGGATGATCGAGTTCCTGCCCTGGGTCGAGGAGGTCGAGTCGGGGGTGCGCGAGGCCGCGCAGAAGCAGCAGCAGGGGTGGACCTACATCCGTGTCTGACGCAGTCCACAGACGTTTGCCGGGCGCGGCAGCCGGGCGCTGCCCCGACCACGTGGGGTGGGGGCGTGATCGTGGATCGCCGCAGCCCGCGTGCGCCGAACGGCGCCGTTTCCATCTTGGGATCCTGTTCGGGTTGCTGGCGGCTGCCAGCGGCGCCGCGTGGGCCGGGCAGGGCCGTTCGCGCGTCGTCTATCACGTGAACCGCGGCGATGCCGAAACCCACCTGAACGCGTTGCAAAGGGTGCAGGACCATATCGATGCCGTCGGGGCCGAGAACATGGAGGTCCGCGTCGTGTTGCACGGCAGCGGTCTCGATCTGCTGCTGGCGGCCCATGACGACGCGAGGATCCGGGACGGGGTGGATTCTCTGAAGCTGCAGGGCGTGCGCTTCGAGGTCTGCGGTCACACGATGGCCCGGCGGCAGATCCCGGTCGACGCGCTCTACGACGCCCGCGACGCCGATGTCGCGCTCAGCGGTGTTGCGCGTATCTTGGACCTGCAACGGCAGGGCTACACCTATGTCAAACCCTGAGTTCTACTCTCCCCCGACCCTCTAGCGAGGGTGCTCTACGGAGCCTTGACCCGGCGCAGGCCGGGTTTTTTTTGGCCGGCTGCCAGAGTCCCCTCGGTTCGGAGCGCCGCATCGAGCGCATGCAGGCGCTCGGGTGTGCCGACATCGATCCAGGTTCCACGATACCGTTCTCCGCTGACCGCGCCGGCAGCGATCGCCGATCGCAGCACGGGCGAGAGTGGGCAGCGACCCCGGGGCAGGGCCGCGAACAGTTCCGGCCGGTACCAGCCGATGCCGCTGAACGTGTGGCGCGGCACGCCCGCGAGGGAGACCCTGCCGTCGTCGTTCAGCGCGAAATCCCCGTTCGGGTGATGCCCGGGATTGTCCACGAGCACCAGGTGCGCGAGCGTGTCCTGGCCGAGCAGGGGCGGGGTCAGCGGGTGGTCGCACCAGATATCGGCATTGAGCACCAGGAACGCCCCGGGGCTGAGCCAGTCCAGGGCCTCGCGGATTCCGCCCGCCGTTTCCAGCGCGCCCGGGGGTTCGTGCGAGTACCGGATCCGTATCCCGAACCGGCTGCCGTCCCCGACCCGTTCCACGATCCGGTCGCCGAGGTGGGCCACGTTGATCACCACTTCGCGGTAGCCGGCGGTGTACAGGCGCCGGATCCCGTGCTCGATCAGCGTCGCGCCTCCGGCCTCGAGCAGCGGCTTCGGTGTGTGGTCGGTCAGCGGCCGCATGCGTTCGCCGCGTCCTGCCGCCAGGATCATTGCGCGCATGGCCGCCCCGCGCGGTCGAAGTGCGAGTGGAACCAGCGCGCCACCGGCGCAACCTCCGGCGCCCGGAGACCGCGGTCGAGCAGCCGCCACAGCCGAGGCTGATGCACCTGGTACCCGGGCTTGCCGTCGCGGCGTGCGAGGCGGGTGAAGATCCCGATGATCTTGACCGTGCGCTGCACCCCCAGCACGCGGTAATGATGGAGGAACGCCGATCGCGGCCAGGATCCTGCCGCGAGGGCCGCGTCGAGCAGTTCGGTCTGCACCCCGGGGGACACATCGCGGCGGGCATCCTCGAGCAGCGATACCAGGTCGTAGGCGGGGCTGCCGACTACCGCGTCCTGGAAGTCCAGCAGCCCGCAGGACTCGATGCCCTGCGCATCCGGCAGCAGCATCAGGTTATCGACGTGGAAGTCGCGCAGCACCAGTGTCGGCGGCAGTTCTGGGAGCGCCGCAAGGGTTTCGTTCCAGGCCTGTTCGAACGCGGTGCGCACCTCCGCATCGGCCGCGTGGCCCCGGACTTCGGGCCAGTACCAGTCGACGAACAGCCGGACCTCGCGCAGCAGCAGGTCGGCGTCGTAGGCCGGCAGCGCGCCCCGTTCCGGAAGTGCGGGCGCCTGTCGGGCCCAGCCCGTCTGGAGGGCCTGCAGGGTGTCGGCCGCCAGCCGGTACAACGCGCGTTCCGATACCCCGGCGGCGAGGGCCCTCGTGAAGGTGCGATCGCCAAGATCCTCGAGCAGGATGAAACCCCGTGCCCGGTCGCTGGCCAGGATCTGCGGCGCCCTCAGATCCAGCGCGTGCAGGATGCCGGCCACCCGCAGAAAGGGCCCGATGTCCTCGCGTTCGGGGGGCGCGTCCATGATCACGACCCCCTGGCCGCCGCGCTGGCTCCGGAAATAGCGCCGGAAACTGGCATCGCTACCCAGCGGCCATGCCGGTGCGAAGCCCGGGTCGATCTCCCGCAGCCAGTGGTTCAGGGCGTCCGCCCGCGGGTCGGGGCGCGGCTCGATTGCTGCTGCGCTCATGCGGGCAGGGGGCCGGTACCGGCGACGCGCCGGATATCGGTCTCGAGGCGCCCGTCCGGGTACAGGGTCAGTACGCGATAGCCGGCAGCGTCCGGATCGAGCGCGAAATCCTCCGATCCGGGCAGGAACTGCACGCAGGTGGACGGGCTTCCGAGCAGGCGTAGATGCCCGTGCATCGCGTCGAAGGGCTGGTGAATGTGCCCGAACACGCAGGCCCGCACGCGGGGATGGCGTTCCAGCACGGCGAGCAGGTCGCTGCCGTTCTGCAATCCGATCGCATCCAGCCACAGGCTGCCGACGGGCACCACCGGGTGGTGGACCGCCACCAGCACCCAGTGCTCCGGATGGCGGGCGAGGCATTCCTTGAGCCGGTCGAGTTCCTCCGGTCGCAGCCGCCCGGCGGCGTGCCCGGGCCAGCACGAGTCCAGACCCACGACCAGCCAGTTACCGAGCCGGTACTCGTCGTCGAATCCGTGGCCCGCGGCGACGAAGGTCTTCCGGGCAAGCCCGGGGTCGTCATGGTTCCCCGCGAGCGCCAGGATGGGTGCGCCGAGCGCGGCGAGACGCGATTCCAGCCGGTGGTAAGCCTGCGCCTCGGGATCCTCGGCGAGATCCCCGGTCACGAGCAGCAGTTCGGGGAACGGCTGCTGCTCCACGATGTCGGCGAGCACCGCCTCGAGTTGGACATCGCTGTCGGGGTAACCGGGACGCAGCGGTCTCGGGCTGCGGCCGAGGTGCGTGTCGGTGATCTGGACCAGGGTTGCGGTCGGCTGTGTCGTCGCCACGTTAGTTCTTCCCTCACGCTCGCCGGTGTCCCGGGCGTTTCCACGATGGCGCCCTCGCGCCACGGGTTCGACTATACTGGTTCAGTTGCATCAAACACGAGTACCGTTTCCCGCGTCCGTGATTCGGTCGCGGCTCCCAAGGTGAAGGAAGTCGGCATGGATACAGCACCCCCGGAATACCGACCCTCGGCGGACGAGCCGTACATGAATCCGCGTCAGCTCCAGTACTTCCGGCGCAAGCTGGAGGTGTGGCGCGAGGAACTGATCGAGGAGTCGGAGGAGACCCTCGAGCACCTGCGTACCGAGAACTGGCAGGAGGCCGACCCGAACGACCGTGCGACCCACGAATCCGAGGCGAGCCTCGAACTGCGCACGCGGGACCGCTACCGCAAGCTGATCGGCAAGATCGACTCGGCGCTGCGCCGGATCGATCGGGGCGAATACGGCTACTGTGAGGAAACCGGCGAACCGATCGGGCTCGCGCGCCTGGAGGCGCGACCGATCGCGACGCTCAGCGTCGAGGCCCAGGAAGCGCACGAGCACGACGAGCGCCGTCGCTGGGAGTAACGCCGGTCCCGCGTGGATTTCGGAAGCCTCTCGGCGGGGGTACCGGGGTGCGGGACCCGGAATCTGGCAGCGAGCGCGGCTCAGCCGGACAGTTTCCGGCGCAGGAACTCGGGTGTCGCGCCGGCGGCTCGGTGGATCGCGGCGTTGTAGTAGTCGGAGTGAAACGCGAGCGCCTCTGCTGCCTGCTCCCGGTGGAACCCAACGGTGCCATCCTTCGCTGCGATGGTCGCCGTCCACCAGCCGGAAGGGTAGCTGGCCTGCGGGAAGTGGATCGTCATCACGTCCAGGAAGCCCGCCGCCCGCAGGCTGTCGTGCATCGGCCCGATGATGCTGTCGGCGTGCAGCAGCGGTGACTCGCTCTGCTGCACCAGCAGCCCGTCGCGCCCCAGGGCCCGCAGGCAGTCCCGGTAGAAGGCGGTGGAGAACAGCCCCTCGGCCGGCCCGACCGGGTCCGTCGAATCCACGATGATCACGTCGACCGTGCCCGGCCCCGCGCTCTTCACATGGGCGATTCCGTCGTCGAACAGCAGCCGTGCGCGCGGGTCGTCGTTGGAGTCGCACAATTGTGGGAAGTACTGCTCCGACAGCCGGGTCACGCGCTCGTCGATGTCCACCTGCGTGGCCATGTGGACGCAGTCGTGTTTCAGCACCTCGCGCAATGTACCGCAGTCGCCGCCGCCGATGATCAGCACGTTCTTCGGGGCCGGGTGCGCGAACAGCACCGGGTGGGCCATCATCTCGTGGTAGATGAAGTTGTCGCGGTCGGTCAGCATCACGCAGCCGTCGATCACCATCAGCCTGCCGAAGCCCACGGTGTCGTAGATTTCGATCTTCTGGAACGGGGTCTGCTCCTCGTGCAGCTTCTCCCTGATGCGCAGGGAAAAACCAATGATGTCTTGATCGGTTTCGCTGAACCAGTTCTCGTCTAGGGTCATCGTCTGCGGGCTCCGGCGGTGGGTGGCGCGTATGATACGTTTTCGTGGGCGGGAGAGGGGAGAAGGCCCCATCGCCTGCGCGCAAGCGCTCGCGACGGAGTCGCATATGGAACCGCCAACCCCGGGAAGGGGTCACGGCACGGCACCAGGGGAATACGCATGAACGAATCCAACTGGACGCTGGAGCAGGCGCGACGCGCCTACCGCATCGAGCACTGGAACGGCGGTTTCTTCGAAATCAACGGGAGCGGCCATGTGGTGATGCGGCGCCCGGACTGGCCGGACCACCCCGGGGTCGACCTGTTCGAACTGGCGCAGCGCCTGCGCCAGGAGCACATCGGCCCGCCGGTGCTGGTGCGCTTCCAGGACATCCTCGGTTCCCGGGTGCAGCGTCTGACCCGGGCCTTCGCCCGTGCGGCGGAAGAACTCGAATACGATGGCGGCTACACCGCGATCTACCCGATCAAGGTAAACCAGCAGCATTCCGTGGTGCGGCGCATCCTGTCCGAGCCCGGCACCCGGGTGGGCCTGGAGGCCGGCTCCAAGCCTGAACTGATGGCCGTGCTGGCGCTCGCCCCGGCAGGCGCGGCGATCATCTGCAACGGCTACAAGGACCGCGAGTACGTGCGCCTCGCGCTGATCGGACGGCGGCTCGGACACCGGGTCTACATCGTTGTCGAGAAGCCTTCGGAGCTCGAGGAAGTGATCCGCCAGTCGGCGGATATGGGGATCCCGCCGCTGCTGGGCCTGCGCGTGCGGCTGGCCTCGATCGGCAAGGGGAAATGGCAGAACACGGGTGGCGAGAAGGCCAAGTTCGGCCTGTCCGCGGCCGACGTGCTGCATCTGCTGGAACGGCTCCGGGAGATGGAATGGCTGACGCAGCTACAGCTGCTGCACTTCCACATGGGGTCGCAGATCGCGAACATCCGGGATATCCAGGCCGGCATGGGTGAGGCCGCGCACTACTTCGCGGCGCTGAACGATGCCGGTGCGCGGTTGCAGGTGGTCGATGTCGGCGGTGGCCTCGGGGTCGACTACGAGGGCACGCGTTCGCGCAACGACTGTTCGATGAATTACTCGGTCGAGGAGTATGCGCTGAACATCCTGCGCCCGCTGGCGCAGATCTGCCGCGATCAGCACCGGCCGATGCCAGAGATCTTCACCGAGTCCGGCCGCGCGATGACCGCCCACCACGCGGTGCTGATTACCAACGTGATCGACTGTGAACGGGCGCCCGGAGCGACGGCGCCGGCCGCGGCCGAGCCCGGTGAGCCTTCGGCGCTGGCCGACATGCGCGCACTGTTCGAGGATGGTCGCCGCCCGGCCTCCGAGATCTATCACGACGCCGCGTACGGGCTGTCGGAGTCGCAGGCACGCTTCGCCCGTGGCCTGCTGTCGCTGGACGACCGTGCCCGGGCCGAGGAACTGTACTTCGCGATCTGCCAGCGGCTGCTGCAGCAGGCGGGCGCCGCGCTGCCCGGCGAGATCCGGGCGGAACTGGTCGACAAGCTCGCGGACAAGTACTTCTGCAATTTCTCGGTGTTCCAGTCGATCCCGGATGCGTGGGCGATCGACCAGGTTTTTCCGGTGCTGCCGCTGCACCGGCTCGACGAGCCGCCCGCGCGCCGGGCGGTGCTGCAGGATCTGACTTGCGATTCGGACGGGCATGTCGACCGCTACGTCGAGGGTGAAACGACCACCAGCACGCTGGCGCTGCATCCCTGGCGCGACGGCGAGGAGTACTTCCTCGGGATTTTCCTGGTCGGGGCCTACCAGGAGATCCTGGGCGACCTCCACAACCTGTTCGGAGATACCGATTCGATCAACGTCGAACTCACCGAGGACGGCGGATACCGGCTGCTCGACCCGGAGCGGGGCGATACCGTCGACGAGTTGCTGCGCTACGTGCACTTCGAGCCCGACGTGCTGCGCCGGGCCTACCGCGACAAGATCTACGCGATCGGGCTGCGCGGCGCCGAGGCCGGGAAGCTGCTCGCGGAACTCGAGCAAGGCCTGACCGGCTACACCTATCTCGAAGATTGAACCGCGCGTGATGCACTGTTACGTCTATCGTAGCAGCCGAAGACCGGACACCTACGTGTATCTTTCGCGGGGCGATGATTTCACCGACGTGCCCGCGTCACTGCTCGACGCGCTCGGCCGGCTCGAATTCGCGCTCGAGCTCGGCCTGACCCCCGAACGGCGTCTCGCGCGAGAGGACACGGCGACCGTGCTCGCCAACCTCGAGTCCAGGGGCTTTCACCTGCAGCTGCCCCACCGGGGGAATGACCGAACGCGCCCTGGCCCCGGGTTGCGGCGGAGCGCGACCGGGGGGTGCGCGGCAGCGAAAGCGGCAAACGGGTATAATCCGTGCCCTTTTCTCTATCGAGTCCGCCCCGCATGACCGCGAACCTTCGCAATATCGCCATCATCGCCCACGTCGATCATGGCAAGACCACCCTCGTCGACCAGTTGCTGCGCCAGTCCGGCACCCTCGACGCCCGCACCGAACAGGGCGAGCGCGTGATGGATTCCAATGCCATCGAGAAGGAACGCGGCATCACCATTCTCGCAAAGAACACCGCGATCCGCTGGCAGGACTACCGGATCAACATCGTCGACACGCCGGGGCACGCGGATTTCGGTGGTGAGGTCGAGCGGGTGCTGTCGATGGTCGATTCGGTGCTGCTGCTGGTCGACGCGGTCGACGGCCCGATGCCGCAGACCCGCTTCGTGACCTCGAAAGCCTTTGCGATGGGGTTCAAGCCCATCGTGGTGGTGAACAAGATCGATCGGCCCGGCGCCCGTCCGGACTGGGTCATCGACCAGGTCTTCGACCTGTTCGACCGTCTCGGCGCGACCGACGAGCAGCTGGACTTCCCGGTCGTCTATGCATCCGCGCTGCAGGGTTATGCGGGCCTCGAACCGGACGTTCGCGCAGGCGACATGAACTGTTTGTTCGAGACCATCGTCGAGCGTGTGCCGCCGCCGGATGTCGATGAGGCCGGCCCGTTCCAGATGCAGGTCTCGTCGCTGGACTACAACAGCTACCAGGGGCTGATCGGCATCGGCCGGATCCGCCGTGGCCGCATTCGCAGCAATTCGCCGGTCAAAGTGGTCGACCGCGCCGGCCATGTCCGCAACGGGCGCGTGCTGCAGATCATGGGCTTCCACGGGTTGCAGCGAATCGAGGTGGCGGAGGCGGCGGCCGGCGACATCATCACCTTCACCGGGATGGACGAACTCTACATCTCGGACACGCTCTGCGACCCGGCGTGCGCCGAAGGGCTGCCGCCGCTGACCGTCGACGAGCCTACCGTCAGCATGACCTTCCAGGTGAACACCTCCCCGTTCGCGGGCCGCGAGGGCAAGTACGTGACATCGCGCGTGCTGCGCGACCGCCTGCTCGAGGAGCTCAAGCACAACGTCGCGCTGCGCGTGGAGGAGACCGACGACGCCGACCGGTTCAAGGTGTCCGGCCGCGGGGAGCTGCACCTCGGCATCCTGATCGAGAACATGCGGCGCGAGGGCTACGAACTCGGCGTCTCCCGCCCCGAGGTGGTGCTGCGCGAGATCGAGGGCGAGATCTGCGAACCCTACGAACGGGTCGCGATCGACATCGAGGAGGCGCACCAGGGTGCGGTCATGGAGGCGCTGGGCACCCGCCGGGGGGAACTGCAGGATATGGTGCCCGACGGCAAGGGCCGCGTGCGCCTGGACTACGTGATGCCGTCGCGCGGCCTGATCGGCTTCCAGACCGAGTTCCTGACCACGACCTCGGGCACCGGCATTCTCCATCACGTGTTCGAGCACTACGGGCCGTACCGGGCGGGAGCGATCGGTGCGCGCAACAACGGGGTGCTGATCGCCAACGGTGCGGGCAAGGCACTGGGGTACGCGCTGTTCAACCTGCAGGATCGCGGGCGTCTGTTCATCGGCCCGGGCGAAGAGGTCTACGAGGGCATGGTGATCGGCATCCACTCGCGCGACAACGACCTCGTGGTGAACCCGCTGAAGGCCAAGCAGCTCACCAACATCCGCGCATCCGGCTCCGACGAGAACATCCTGCTGACGCCGCCGATCCGGATGACGCTGGAACAGGCGATCGAATTCATCGATGAAGACGAGCTCGTCGAAGTCACACCCGAGAACATCCGCATCCGCAAGAAATTCCTGCTCGAGCACGAGCGCAAGCGCGCCGCCCGGGCCAGCGCCTGAGGCGCCTCCGCCGGCCCTCGATGCGTCGTGACCCGGGGTTTCCCCCGGGCGCAGGATGACTTGCCGGGGCGAAGGCGCCGGTCCGGGGTCGGGGCGCAAGCACCAGCGCCTCCTTCCTTTGCCATCGACGCGGTGACACCGGAACCGCACGCGGCCTTCACTTCGTGTTGGACGCGCGCTATCCTGACCCGTAGCGGTTTCAAGCCTCATGGATGGAGGCCAGCGATGCGCAGGGAAGCGGGGCTTACCCTGGTAGAACTCCTCGTCACGATTGCGGTGCTCGGTGTGCTGCTGGGCCTCGGCGTGCCCAGGTTCGGGAACTGGGCCGACGACGCGCGTCTGGTCACCGCCACCAACCGATTCGTCTCCGCACTCCATTTCACGCGTTCGGAGGCGATCCGGCGCAACGCCCGGGTCACGTTGTGCAACAGCGCGGACGGCACGACCTGCGCGGCCGATGGCGGCTGGGAGCAGGGCTGGATCGTGTTCGTCGACACCGGTGGAACCGGGGAGCGGGACGAGGGCGAACCACTGCTGGCGGTCGGGCAGGCGGTGGCCGGCGGCATCGCGATCAGCGGCAACGGCCCGGTGCGGCGCTACGTCTCCTATGTCGGTCTGGGCGCCACGCGGCGAGCGAACGGCGCGCTGCAGATGGGGACGCTGAGTCTCTGCGGGGCGCGTGAGGGCCGGCAGATCGTGATCAGCCGCACCGGCCGCCCGCGCCTGCAGCACGGAGGCTGCGCATGATCCCGCTCGCGCGTCGGACCCCGGAGATCCGGCGGGGCCGCCGCGGCGCGGTGCGTGCGTTCAGCCTGGTGGAACTGCTGGTGGTGATCGCGGTGCTCGCGCTGCTGGCGGCCATCGCCTGGCCGTCCTACCGCGACACGGTGCTGAAGTCGCACCGCGCGGATGCCCGGGCCGCACTGCTGCAGGCGGCCCACCGGCTGGAGCGCTGCCATACGCTGAATGGCGCCTATACCCATCCCGACTGCGTGATTCCCGAGACCTCGCCGGACGGGCATTACCGGCTGATCGAGCCGGAACCGCGCACTGCGCTCGGCTACCGTCTTCGCGCCGTCCCCATCGGACCGCAGGCGGCCGACGCTGGAAACTGTGCCTGGCTGGAACTGGATCAGCGCGGGCAGCGGACGTCATCGGGTCACCCCGGGATCTCCTGCTGGTGACGGGCGGTGACATGAGCGTGTCGGGCCGGATGATCCCTGCGGCGCCGGTACGGGGCGGAGTCCGGTTCACGTGCAGCGCGGATTCCGTACGTCCCGGGGCGGTGGCGCCACGATGCCGGATCGGACCGGCTTCCCGGTCGCGCCGCGGTTTCACGCTGATCGAAGTGCTGATCGCGCTGCTCGTGTTCGCGTTCGGGCTTCTGGGTTGCGCTGTGCTGCAGCTGGGTACCCTGCAGGCGACCCATTCTTCCTATCAGCGCACCGTTGCCAGCATTTTCGCGATCGACATCGGAGAACGGCTCTGGGTGAATCTCGCCAACGGCCAGATCCAGACCGACTGGCTGGCGGACTGGCAGGATCAGCGTTCCTGCGGGACCGACGACGGCCACGTCTGCCTGCCCGACTTGCAGGTCGCGGTGGGCCGCGACGGCGATCGTCATCGGATCACCGTGTCATGGGCGGAGACGCGCTTCGACGACGCGACCGACAGCCGCACCGAGTTCGACTACGTTCTCACTCTGCCGCCCGAGACGCTGCCGTGAACAGGGCCCGGCGCCGTGATGGCTGGTGGCGCCCTGCGAACCCGCAGCGGGCCTTTTCTCTGGTCGAGCTGCTGGTGGCGATGGCGCTCGGCCTGTTGCTTGCCGGCGCGGCCGCCGGCGTGACGCTGAGCGTGCGCCAGGTATCCTGGGAACAGGATCGTGTCGCTTCCCTGAAGGAGAACCTCCGATTCGCGTCCGAGTTCATGATCCGCGATATTCGGCCCGCCGGCCTGCTCGCCACCGGCGGACTGGATCTCGCGGCGGGTCTGGAGCCGGGCGATCCGGACCAGGCCGTCCAGCAGGTGTTCACGGTCCGCAAGGCCGGAATGAACTGCCTGGGGCAAACCGGTACGTGGGTCGCCAGTGTGTACAGCGTCGCGAACGGGCAGCTGCGCTGCGGCAATGACGCCGTTCCTCCGCAGGTTCAGCCACTGGTCGATCACGTGCAGTCGATGACCGCGGTCGCGCTGAACGCCGACGGTGCCCCGGACTGGAACCGCCCGGTGGCGCTGCGCGTCGAGCTGGTGCTGCGCAGTCCCGAAGGGGCGCCGGAAACCCCGTATCGTCTGGAGTTCGTGGCCGGCCTGCGCAACGCGGTGCTGGAGCAGTATTCGTTCGACTGAGGAGGCATTGTCATGGCACGGAGCGCCGACGGGCAACGGGGGCTGGTGCTGATCGTCGTGCTGTCGCTGATCACGATCGCGAGCCTGGTTGCGCTGAACGGAATGCAAGTCGCACTGGTGAACGAACGGGTGGCCGCCAACCAGCGGCTGGTTACCGAGGCCTTCATGGCGGCCGACACCGGTTGGGTACAGGCGGGGCGCTGGTGGGAGGCGTCCACCGACGGCGAGCCGAATCATCGACGTTACTGGAACGATGCCTCCGGCGCGCTCGCGGCCATCGGGGAACTCGATCGGACACCGCGCCCGGGGTTGCGCTGGACTGTGGATGAAATCCGCTTCGAGGGCGACGTGGTCTGGATGACCAGCCGTGGTGCGCCCGTCGGCGGATCCACGGTCCGCGAGATCAGTGTCGGGTATCGTCGGCCTGCGTCGGCGTCGATGGAGCGCCTCGCACCGATGACGCTCGCCGGTCCCCTGGGGGACTACTCGGCGCCGGATCTGCGCGGTCTGACCGGATCGCCAGAGGCCGACGCCGGGCCGGCGATCGCGACCGTGAGCGCGGACGACGCGGAGCGGTTGCGCTTGCAACTGTCGGACGACGAACTGGAGCGGCTGCCGGGTGGCATCGACATCGCGGACAGCGGCCTGTCCGATGCCGAGGGCCTGCGGGCGCTGGTCGATGCCATCGCCAGAGCGCCGGGGGCGTACGATGGCCCGTTGCCCGGCGACCTCGGGTCGTCCGAGAACCCGGGCATCCGGGTGGTTCGTGGGACCGACGGACAAGCGGTCGATCTGCATCTGACCGGAAGGGTCCGGGGTGCTGGAATCCTGGTGGTCACGGGCAACCTGTCGCTGGAACAGGCCCCGGACTTTTCCGGGCTGATCATGGTGCTCGGCGAGGTGTTCGAGATCCACCGCGGAGCCGGGCGCATCGACGGCGCGATCGTACTGCACCGCATCGCCGATACCGCGGCCCGAGAATGGTCGACCGACCCGAACGGCAGTGGCTTCCGGGTCGCCGGAAGGCTGGAACTCGGGCCGGGGCGGGAGGCCCTGAACCGGGTATGGGATCTACTGCCCGGGGAGACGCGGGCGCTGTGGGAGGAACTCGCCGGTACGACCGGCCTGGCCCGATCAGGGCGGCTTTTCGGCTGGTCCGAATCGCCGCGGATCTGATGCCCCGCGTTCGTTGCGCGACCGGTCTTGCGTCTTTCGGGGCGATGCGTACCGTGATGGTCGCCAGGGTGAGCAAGACAGTCACGGAAGAACACCGAGATCACGGGAAAAGCGCTTATTATCAGGGCCTTTTGATTTTTTTCGTGTTCGTCTGTGGCCCGTCGTCCTCCCTCGGGATCGGCCAGCATCTGTGCCAAGAAACTCTCATTGGAACAGCTGGTTACGAGAAGATCCATATCAGGCGGAAGAGCGAAGCGTCATCCGCCGGTCGGCGTTCGCACTGCCCCGGCGCTGCGCGGTACCCCCGACGCAGCGCCTGCGTGTCGGGCGCAGCGATCTGGTGATGAGCGTCCCGCGCATGGCCCACTAGGGTCCCGGGAGCAGCAGCGCCACGCCGGTCAGTACCGTCACGATCTCGAACACCCGTTTGACCAGACGATTGCCGTAGCGGTGCGCGAGACTGGCGCCCAGATATCCGCCGGCAAAGCTGCCGATCAGCAGCGCTGGCAGCCAGTCCCAGCGTACCTCCCCGAGCGTGCCCAGTACCAGGGCCCCGGCCCCGTTCCAGAATAGTCCGACCAGCACCAGGGTGTAGGCGACCGCCTGCGTGTACGACAGCCCGTACCAGCGGACCAGCCAGAGCGTGACCATCAGCCCGGTGCCCGAGGTCAGTGACCCGTTCAGGATACCGATCAGGAACAGGCCCAGCGTGCCGGTTGCGGCATGGGCCGTGCCTCTGGCCACGGCGACGGTTGCCTGTCCGAGCTGCGGACGGCGCCACGAGTACCAGCCCAGGGCGATGGTCAGGATTCCGAGCGCGACCTCTCCCGCCCGGGGTGGTATCTCGAGAACCAGCAATGCACCGATGATCACCCCGGGCAACCCGGCCACCAGGATCAGCGCTAGTCGTCGGGAGTCGAATGTGTTTTCCTTGAGATGGCGGGCACTGGCGCCGGCGCCCAGCGCCACCGAGGCGATCTTGTGGGTCGCCAGCGCTACCGGAAACGGCAGCCCCAGGAAGATGAGTGCCGGCAGTTGCAGCAGTCCGGCCCCGCCGCCGGCCAGGGCCGAGAGGCCATTAGCTACCAGCGCGATCAGGATCAGACCAAGGTGATCGAGGATGGACATCGCACAGACGTTACGCAAAGGAGGGCTGCTGGTGCCATTGCTGCTTGCCCCGCCGCTGCTCGATGCGCAGATCTACCGCTGGGTGGACGATGCGGGGGTCGTGCATTTCTCGACCACACCGCCGCCGGAAACGGCCGACCGAGAGCGCAGAGTGCTCGATCGCCTCGGAATCGAGCGGCGGGTGCTGCCGGCCCCAATGAGCTCGGAGGAGCGGCAACGGCAGGAAGCGGAGCGCGAGCAGGAGCGGATCGAGGCGCAGCGCAGGGAGCGGGAACATGCCCAGCGCATCGCGGAGGGGGTAGCGCTGGAAAGTCGGGTGCGCCAGCTGCACCGTGCCTATGCCAGTGTCGACGAGATCGTCGACCAGCGTGACCGGAGGCTCGGCCTGGTCGCCAACAATCTGAAGCTCAGCGAGGGTCAGGAAGCGACCCTGCAGCGCGAAAGGGACCGCATCGCCGCCCAGCTCGATGATACGCGCGCCAGCCCCGAAAATCAGGAGCGCTACCGGCGCGAACTCGCCGACCTCGACCGTCGCGTCGCGCGGGAGCAATCGTTTCAGCAGCGACAGCGCGAGGCGATGGCCGCTATCCGCGAACAGGCCGCCGCGGACATCCGGGACTACGAGCGGCTGCTGACGCCCGTGCCGGTCGGGCCCTAGTTGAGGCACGCTACCGGGCGCGCGCTGCGCACAGCGGGTCTCAGCGGGTGATCAGGGTGCCCACCCCCTCGTTGGTCAGCAGTTCCAGCAGCACTGCATGCTCCACCCGCCCGTCGACGATGTGCGTGGCCGTGACCCCACTGCGTACTGCATCGAGCGCGCACTGGATCTTCGGGATCATGCCGCCGTGGATTACCCCGGCGCGGGTCAAGTCGTCGACCTCGGCGGCGCTCAGGCGTGCGAGCAATTGCCCTTGGGCGTCGAGAACTCCGGGCGTGTTGGTCAGCAGGAACAGCTTCTCCGCGTCCAGCACGACCGCGAGTTTCTCCGCCGCGGTATCCGCGTTGATGTTGTAGGCGTTGCCGTTGTGGTCGAAGCCGATTGGCGCGATCACCGGAATGAAGGCGCTGTGGTCCAGTGTATGCACGATGTCTGGATCAACGCCCTCGACCTCACCGACCAACCCGAGATTCACGGCGGTCAGGCCCTCCGGCCCGTTGATCTCGCGCAACGGGCGGGCGCGGATCAGTTGGCCGTCCTTGCCGGTGAGGCCGACCGCCCGGCCCCCGTAGCGGTTGATCAGCGCGACGATCTCCTGGTTCACGAGGCCGCCGAGCACCATCTGCACGACGTCCATGGTCTCGCGGTCGGTGACCCGCAGGCCATGAATGAACTCGGAAGTCTTGCCCAGGCGCTTCAGCAGGTCGCCGATCTGGGGGCCACCGCCATGAACCACTACCGGGTTCACCCCGACCTGCTTCAGCAGTACCACGTCACGTGCGAACCCGGCCTTCAGGTGTTCCTCGGTCATCGCGTTGCCACCGTACTTGATCACGATGGTCTTGCCGGCGAAGCGCTGGATGTAGGGAAGCGCCTCGATCAGCACATGGGCAACGGATTGGGCGGTGGTCTTGTCCATCGGGAAGCTCGAAACGGGTGCAGAACCTTATCTTAGCGTGAAAGAACCTGACGTTGGGGCGAGCGAGATTCTGGCGTGACGCATGCCGGTGCGCAAATGCCTGCTTGCGGGACTCGAAGAGCCTGTGTGGCGGCTCAGGTGGCGGTGAGATAGCCGTGCTTTTCCAGCATCTTCAGCCAGCGCGGCGCGTTGCGCTGCACGACGAGAGCCTCGTAATCGACGGTGCGGTCCTGGTAGGGGGTCGCATGATTGAGCATGGCGTAGACGATGCGCAGGAGCTTGTGCGCCAGGGCCACGATGGAGCGCTTGTGTCCCTTGCGGATGGACAAGGCCGAAAACTTGTCCTTGAGCGCACAGCGGGTGCGGGAGGCGGCTTGCGCGAACTCGCACAGCAGGCGACGGACCCAGGCGTTGCCCTTGCGCGTGCGTCCGCTCTTGCGTTTACCGGCGCTCTCGTGGTTGCCGGGGCAGATGCCGACCCAGGAAGCCAGGCGTTCCGCGTTGCCGAAGCTCGCCATGTCGGTGCCGATTTCGACGAGCAGCATGGCGGCGCCAATGCGGTCGATGCCGGGCACGGTTTCCAGCAGGCACACCTGCGGTTCCCAGGGGGCCAGACCCGCAAGCAGTTCCTGTTCGAAGCGGGCGATCATGGCCTCGAGGTACTCGATGTGCGCCAGAACCTCGTTGAGCACGAAGCGGTGCCTGGTGCTCAGTTCCTCCGGTTGCAGGGCTTCGAACAGTTCTTCGCGGGAAGCCCGCAGGCGGCCGGCGAGGTCGAGGATCGCGTGCATGGGGGCATCGGCGAGCAGGGCCTTGATCATGGCCCGTGCCGACGCGCCGTGTACGTCGGAGACCAGCACGTTCAGGCGAATCCCGGCATCGGTCAGCACCTTGTGCAGCCGGTTCTTCTCCGCGGCCAGCATCCCGACCAGCTTCTGGCGCTGCCGGGCGATCAGGCGCAGATGGCGGATCTCGGCCGGAGGAATGAACGAAGCCCGCAGCAGACCGGCACGGGCCAGCGTGGCCAGCCACTGGGCATCGGAGAGGTCGGTCTTGCGGCCAGGCACGTTTCGGGCGTGACGGGCATTGACCACCCAGGCCATGACGCCCACACGCTCAAGGGCCGCATAGGGGCTCTTCCAGTAGATCCCAGTGCTCTCCATCACCACGACCTCGGGTCAAACCCGCGAACCCACTCGGCCAACGCCCGCCGATCGCGCTTGAAACCACCAAACTCCCGGTGCTCCACCGCCACACTGCCATCGGGCTGCTCGATCAGCGCACAGGCCGTGATCTTGCTCTGGTGCACATCCAGACCGACAACGCGCCGGTGAATCGGGGTAATGTCCATGCTGACCTCCTCGGGCAAACGCACTATCCTTCACGATGTGCTGTCGCCAAGGGCGCCGTCCTTCAACGGCCTGTCGGGACTCGACGGCTCTTTTTAGCGTGCGCTGTCCATGACCCTTCCAGGCCATGCCAGGCAATCCGGGGTACGAGTGAAGGGCAGCGGGTCGAGTTAGCGTGCGCGGTCAGGCGCCATCAAGAATTATCGCGACCTCAGCCCGACGCGACAGCACGCCCATTATCTTTCATCATCGGGGGTGCCGCGCGCCCGGCGGCATGACAGTTAGCGTGAAAATCCAGCCACGGAAGAATACGGAAATCACGGAGGAGGAAACGGATCAAACCTTTTTTCCGTGTCTGTCGGTGCTTTCCGTGGCTCGCCTTTTCATCTTGCAGGGCGGCCGCGCAGCGTTCGCGCAGGCTGAACAAAGCGCGTGCCGCTTGCCGGGTTCCGTTCCCGGGCGCTCAGTGGCGTCCGGACGATCCGAAGCCGCCGCTGCCGCGATCGCTCTGGTCGAAATCCTGCACCACATGAAACCGTGGCTGTACCACCGGAACGATCACCAGTTGCGCGATGCGTTCGCCAGCCGCGATCCGGAAAGGCTCCGCTCCGCGGTTCCAGCAGGACACCATCAGGGGCCCCTGATAATCGGAGTCGATCAGCCCCACCAGGTTGCCCAGCACAATGCCATGCCGGTGCCCGAGGCCCGAGCGCGGCAGGATCAGGGCGGTGAAACCCGGATCCTCGATATGGATCGCGATGCCGGTGGGAATCAGCAGGGTCTCGCCTGGCGCCAGGTCGTGGTCCGCGTCTAGGCAGGCGCGAAGATCCACACCCGCGGACCCCGGCGTGGCGGGTGCCGGCAGCGGGAATTCGCGCCCGATGCGCGGGTCGAGGATTTTCACGGCGATTGCGGGTACGGGCATCGGCAACTCTTCCGGTCAGGAGGAAGGGGTGGTTACGGGCGCCTCGGCCATGCGTTCGGCGATGAGCCGGATCAGGGCCGGGGCCAGGGTCTCCTTGGGCTGCGCGGCGAACCCGCGCTCGCCACCGGGCCAGAACACGGTGAGGGCATTGTCCGGCGTACCGATCGCGCGTCCAGCCGAGACGTCGTTTGCGGCGATCATGTCGAGGCCCTTGCGCTCGAGTTTCGCTCGGGCATGCCGGTGCAGGTCGTGGGTTTCGGCGGCGAAGCCGACCACGAACGGGCGCGGCCGGTGTGCGGCGACCTCGGCGAGGATGTCCGGGTTGCGCACCAAGTCCAGGGTCAGGGTCTGCGTGTCCTTCTTCAGCTTCCGGCTCGCGGGCTCGCGCGGGCGATAGTCGGCCACGGCCGCCGCGGCGATGAACAGGTCGACGCCTTCGAGATGCTCGAACACCGCGGTACGCATGCTTGCGGCGCAGTCCACCGCCACCGCCTTCACTCCCGGCGGCACCGGCACCGCGAGTGGGCCGTGCACCAGGCAGATCCGGGCACCGGCGTCGCGCGCGGCCGCGGCGAGCGCCACGCCCATCCGCCCGGAACTCCGGTTGCCGATGAATCGCACCGGGTCGATCGCCTCGTGCGTCGGCCCGGCGGTGATCAGCACCTGTTTCCCGGACAGCGGCCCGGGTGGCGGATCGAGCAGCGCTTGTAGAATGGCCGCGGGTTCGGCCATGCGCCCGGCACCGTGTTCGCCGCAGGCCTGGTCCCCATGTTCGGGGCCGACCGTCCGGACGCCGCGGGTGACGAGGAGCCGGTGATTGGCCTGCGTCGCCGGGTGTGCCCACATCACCCGGTTCATCGCCGGGGCCAGCAGGATCGGCGCCTCGGTCGCCAGGCACAGCGTGGTCAGCAAGTCGTCAGCGAGGCCGGTGGCCATGCGTGCCATCAGGTCCGCGGTGGCGGGTGCAATCACGACCCGGTCGGCCCAGCGCGCCAGGGCGATGTGGTCCATGCCGCTCTCCGCCTCGGCGTCGAGCAGATCGCTGCGCACGGGCAGTCCCGACAGTGCCTGGAAACTGAGCGGGGACACGAAAGCGGAGGCCGCCCGGGTCATCACCACGCGGACCTCGCAGTTCGCATCGCGTAGCCGCCGCACGAGTTCGCAGGCCTTGTAGGCCGCGATGCCGCCGCCCACGCCCAGCAGGATCTTCAGGGTCTGCCCGTTTGCCATCGGCAAAGCTTACCGCAAACACCCCGGCGAGCCGTACGCGGTGCGGGCGAAGCCGTTCGCGATGCCTCGCGACGGCGCTTGGCCTGTGGCCGCTGGCATGGTATCAAACGCGCTGGGAAAGCGGCCACAGGGAGGTGTTGGTGGCAATCACTGACTGGCCGGAGGACGATCGTCCCCGGGAAAAACTGCTGCGGCGCGGGCCGGCGGCATTGTCCGATGCGGAACTGCTGGCAATCTTCTTGCGCACCGGTGTCGCAGGCAAGAGCGCGGTGGACCTCGCGCGCGAGCTGCTGACCCACTTCGGGGGGTTGCGCGCGCTGTTGCAGTCGGATCAGATGGCCTTCTGCCATGCCCGCGGGCTCGGCGATGCGAAGTACGCGCAACTGCAGGCGGTGCTGGAGATGGGGCGGCGCCACCTGGCCGAATCGTTGCAGCGCGGCGATGCGATCACTTCGCCGACTGCGACCCGGGCCTTCCTGTCGGCCCGATTGCGCGACTATCCGTTCGAGGTCTTCGCGTGTCTGTTCCTGGACAACCGGCACCGAGTAGTCGCGTTCGAGGAGCTCTTCCGCGGCACCATCGACGGTGCGAGCGTGCATCCGCGCGAGGTCGTGCGCCGGGTGCTGCACCACAACGCCGCGGCGGTGATCCTGGCGCACAATCACCCCTCCGGGGTGGCCGAACCCTCGCGGGCCGACGAGGCGATCACGCGGCGGCTGCGCGAGGCCTTGGGGCTGGTGGACGTGCGCGTGCTGGACCATGTGATCGTCGCCGACGAGATCGTCTCCTTCGCCGAGCGCGGGCTCCTCTAGTGGGCCTGCGGGAAGCCCGAGGCGTTTGGAGTACAGCCGGGCGCGTCCGAGCAACGCGGGCCAGTGCCGGAATGGCGAACCTGTTTCCAGCTGGCCCAACGCAGCGCCGGCGTTGTCTGGCGAAGGGACCTGGTGATCAACGTCCCGCATGGCCCGCGGCCGGGCATCGTGTCGGTTCCCGAAACTGCTAGCATTCGAGGCAGGCATGGCTAACTGTCGCACGGCCGGCGGCGATCGGGAGAGGCGGGCACATGGTCAAGGGGTTCAGCATTGCGCGATTGCCGCGCATCGAGTTCGGTTCCGGGGCGCGGCGCCAGCTGCCGGCGCTGGCGGCCGGGTTCGGGCGGCGGGTTCTGCTGGTGACCGGCGGGCGGTCGTTGTTGGAGGGGCCGTTCTGGCCCGAGATCGACACCGGCTTTTCCAGCGCGGGTCTGAACGTGATGGTGCACCGGGTTCCGGGCGAGCCTTCGCCGGAGGAGATCGATGCGGCGGTTCAGCGCTATCGCGGCCGCGAGATCTCGGCCGTGGTCGCGATCGGCGGAGGCAGCGCGCTCGACGCGGGCAAGGCGATCGCGGGACTTCTGATCCAGGGAAATCCGGTGCTGGACCACTTGGAAGGAGTCGGACCGGAGCGCCCCTACCACGGACCCTCGGTCCCGTTCATCGCGGTCCCCACCACCGCGGGTACCGGCTCCGAGGCTACCAAGAATGCCGTGCTGAGCCGGCAGGGGGCCGATGGCTACAAGAAATCGTTTCGGCACGAGCGCCTGGTAGCCAGATACGCGGTGATCGACCCGGATTTTCTCAGTACCTGTCCGCCCCGGGTGATTGCGGGTAACGGCATGGACGCGCTGACCCAGCTGCTGGAATCGTATCTCTCGCTGCGTTCGAACCCGTTCTGCGATGCGCTCGCGCTCGACGGCATGGTCCAGGCGCGCGACAGCCTGTTCGTGCTCTATGGCGATCCCGGGAATGCGGGTGCTCAGGCGGGCATGGCCTACGCGTCGCTGTTGTCCGGGATCACGCTGGCCCAGGTTGGCCTGGGCTCGGTGCACGGTCTGGCCGCGCCGCTGGGGGCGTTTTTCCCGATTCCCCACGGGGCCGCCTGCGGGACACTGGTGGCGGCGGCCACAGCCGTGAACATCCGGGCACTGAACGCAAGGGAACCCGCGCATCCGGCGCTGGCGCGGTACGCGCATGTCGGCCGCCTGTTGACCGGCGAGGCGCTGCCGGACGACGATCAGGCCCGTGCGGCGCTAGTGCGCCTGCTCGAGGACTGGACCGAGAGGCTGCATTTGCTGACGCTCGATCAGTACGGGATACGCCCGGAGGACCATCCCGGGATCGTGGCCAACAGCCGGGGTTCCAGCATGAAGACCAACCCGATCCGACTCTCCGACGAGGAGATCACGGCGATCCTCGAGATGCGCCAGCAGCGTCCGGAACCCGCATGAGTCTGGCGCCCCACGGGGGTGATCGTGGTCGGCCGGTCATCAGATGAACAGGCAGACGTCGGATTCGCCGGCGAAGTCGAAGAAGGTGGTCGCACCCCCATATTCCACGCCATCGATGAAGTCGCTGGGTCGCCAGTCGAACAGGTCAACGGTCATCTGGCACGCGACCAGACGGACCCCTGCCTCCAGGCAGAGGTCGCGCAGTTCTGCGATTTCGGCGACGCCCTTGGCGCCGATCCGGCGCTTCATCATCGCGGTTGCGAGGTACTGTGCCCCCGGCATGGCCTGCAGCAGCACCGGCAGGCGCAGCGGCATGCCGGGATTGCCCATCGGGCTGACCCGCAGGTTCAGGTCGCGCTTAAGCAAGTGCAGACCGTAGAAGGTGAAAAACATCTTGCAGTCGTAGCCCAGCGCGGCGCCGGTCGAAGCCAGGATGAACGGCGGATAGGCCCAGTCGAGGGAGCCCTTGGTGGCGATGATCGCGATACTCTTTTCCGGCATGCAGGTCGGGCTCCGTTACACTAGAAACGCGGTGCGCGCTTCCACATTAGCTCTCATGGCCCCGGGGCACCCCTGAGCACGAAAGCCGATCGACCAGAGGGCTGGTCCGCGGGGCGCATTGGCGTCTGGGGTGGCCCGCCATGCTGGAATCTACCCTGCAGGAGCGAGCCTCGCCCGCGAAACCGCGTCGGATTGGCCGCCAGCGCCGGGCGCGCCTGCGGCGCATTCGCCTGCAAGGCACGCTCCACGGGGGCGCGCGGGCATGGTCGCGGCGGCTTTCACGCTAGCTTTCATGGCCAGCGGCCACCCCGCAAGATGACAAGGCGAGCCACGGAAGGCACGGACAGCGACGGAAACAAGGTTCGATCCGTTTCATCGTCTGTGATTTCCGTGTTCTTCCGTGGCCGGATTTTCACGCTAACTGTCATGCCCTCGGCCGCGAGGCACCCCGAAGGATGAAACTACGATTATAAATCAGAGACATACGATTCTAGGGCGGCGTATTTTCACGCTAACTTTCATGGCCAGCGGCCACCCCGCAAGATGAAAAGACGAGCCACGGAAAGCACGGAAAGACACGGACAAGGGGTTGGATCCGTCTCATCTTCCGTGATTTCCGTGTCCTTCCGTGGCTGCATTTTCACGCTAACTGTCATGCCGCCGGGCGCGCGGCACCCCCGATGATGAAAGATAATGGGCGTGCTGTCGCGTCGGGCTGAGGTCGCGATAATTCTTGATGGCGCCTGACCGCGCACGCTAACTCGACCCGCTGCCCTTCACTCGTACCCCGGATTGCCTGGCATGGCCTGGAAGGGTCATGGACAGCGCACGCTAAAAAGAGCCGTCGAGTCCCGACAGGCCGTTGAAGGACGGCGCCCTTGGCGACAGCACATCGTGAAGGATAGTGCGTTTGCCCGAGGAGGTCAGCATGGACATTACCCCGATTCACCGGCGCGTTGTCGGTCTGGATGTGCACCAGAGCAAGATCACGGCCTGTGCGCTGATCGAGCAGCCCGATGGCAGTGTGGCGGTGGAGCACCGGGAGTTTGGTGGTTTCAAGCGCGATCGGCGGGCGTTGGCCGAGTGGGTTCGCGGGTTTGACCCCGAGGTCGTGGTGATGGAGAGCACCGGGATCTACTGGAAGAGCCCCTATGCGGCCCTTGAGCGTGTGGGCGTCATGGCCTGGGTGGTCAATGCCCGTCACGCCCGAAACGTGCCTGGCCGCAAGACCGACCTCTCCGATGCCCAGTGGCTGGCCACGCTGGCCCGTGCCGGTCTGCTGCGGGCTTCGTTCATTCCTCCGGCCGAGATCCGCCATCTGCGCCTGATCGCCCGGCAGCGCCAGAAGCTGGTCGGGATGCTGGCCGCGGAGAAGAACCGGCTGCACAAGGTGCTGACCGATGCCGGGATTCGCCTGAACGTGCTGGTCTCCGACGTACACGGCGCGTCGGCACGGGCCATGATCAAGGCCCTGCTCGCCGATGCCCCCATGCACGCAATCCTCGACCTCGCCGGCCGCCTGCGGGCTTCCCGCGAAGAACTGTTCGAAGCCCTGCAACCGGAGGAACTGAGCACCAGGCACCGCTTCGTGCTCAACGAGGTTCTGGCGCACATCGAGTACCTCGAGGCCATGATCGCCCGCTTCGAACAGGAACTGCTTGCGGGTCTGGCCCCCTGGGAGCCGCAGGTGTGCCTGCTGGAAACCGTGCCCGGCATCGACCGCATTGGCGCCGCCATGCTGCTCGTCGAAATCGGTACCGACATGGCGAGCTTCGGCAGCGCCGAACGCCTCGCGTCCTGGGTCGGCATCTGCCCCGGCAACCACGAGAGCGCCGGCAAACGCAAAAGCGGACGCACGCGCAAGGGCAACGCCTGGGTCCGTCGCCTGCTGTGCGAGTTCGCGCAAGCCGCCTCCCGCACCCGCTGTGCGCTCAAGGACAAGTTTTCGGCCTTGTCCATCCGCAAGGGACACAAGCGCTCCATCGTGGCCCTGGCGCACAAGCTCCTGCGCATCGTCTACGCCATGCTCAATCATGCGGCCCCCTACCAGGATCGCACCGTCGATTACGAGGCTCTCGTCGTGCAGCGCAACGCGCCGCGCTGGCTGAAGATGCTGGAAAAGCACGGCTATCTCATGGAAAAGCACGGCTATCTCACCGCCACCTGAGCCGCCACACAGGCTCTTCGAGTCCCGCAAGCAGGCATTTGCGCACCGGCATGCGTCACGCCAGAATCTCGCTCGCCCCAACGTCAGGTTCTTTCACGCTAACTGTCATGCCGCCGGGCGCGCGGCACCCCCGATGATGAAAGATAATGGGCGTGCTGTCGCGTCGGGCTGAGGTCGCGATAATTCTTGATGGCGCCGGACCGCGCACGCTAACTCGACCCGCTGCCCTTCACTCGTACCCCGGATTGCCTGGCATGGCCTGGAAGGGTCATGGACAGCGCACGCTAAAAAGAGCCGTCGAGTCCCGACAGGCCGTTGAAGGACGGCGCCCTTGGCGACAGCACATCGTGAAGGATAGTGCGTTTGCCCGAGGAGGTCAGCATGGACATTACCCCGATTCACCGGCGCGTTGTCGGTCTGGATGTGCACCAGAGCAAGATCACGGCCTGTGCGCTGATCGAGCAGCCCGATGGCAGTGTGGCGGTGGAGCACCGGGAGTTTGGTGGTTTCAAGCGCGATCGGCGGGCGTTGGCCGAGTGGGTTCGCGGGTTTGACCCCGAGGTCGTGGTGATGGAGAGCACTGGGATCTACTGGAAGAGCCCCTATGCGGCCCTTGAGCGTGTGGGCGTCATGGCCTGGGTGGTCAATGCCCGTCACGCCCGAAACGTGCCTGGCCGCAAGACCGACCTCTCCGATGCCCAGTGGCTGGCCACGCTGGCCCGTGCCGGTCTGCTGCGGGCTTCGTTCATTCCTCCGGCCGAGATCCGCCATCTGCGCCTGATCGCCCGGCAGCGCCAGAAGCTGGTCGGGATGCTGGCCGCGGAGAAGAACCGGCTGCACAAGGTGCTGACCGATGCCGGGATTCGCCTGAACGTGCTGGTCTCCGACGTACACGGCGCGTCGGCACGGGCCATGATCAAGGCCCTGCTCGCCGATGCCCCATGCACGCAATCCTCGACCTCGCCGGCCGCCTGCGGGCTTCCCGCGAAGAACTGTTCGAAGCCCTGCAACCGGAGGAACTGAGCACCAGGCACCGCTTCGTGCTCAACGAGGTTCTGGCGCACATCGAGTACCTCGAGGCCATGATCGCCCGCTTCGAACAGGAACTGCTTGCGGGTCTGGCCCCCTGGGAGCCGCAGGTGTGCCTGCTGGAAACCGTGCCCGGCATCGACCGCATTGGCGCCGCCATGCTGCTCGTCGAAATCGGTACCGACATGGCGAGCTTCGGCAGCGCCGAACGCCTCGCGTCCTGGGTCGGCATCTGCCCCGGCAACCACGAGAGCGCCGGCAAACGCAAAAGCGGACGCACGCGCAAGGGCAACGCCTGGGTCCGTCGCCTGCTGTGCGAGTTCGCGCAAGCCGCCTCCCGCACCCGCTGTGCGCTCAAGGACAAGTTTTCGGCCTTGTCCATCCGCAAGGGACACAAGCGCTCCATCGTGGCCCTGGCGCACAAGCTCCTGCGCATCGTCTACGCCATGCTCAATCATGCGGCCCCCTACCAGGATCGCACCGTCGATTACGCTCTCGTCGTGCAGCGCAACGCGCCGCGCTGGCTGAAGATGCTGGAAAAGCACGGCTATCTCACCGCCACCTGAGCCGCCACACAGGCTCTTCGAGTCCCGCAAGCAGGCATTTGCGCACCGGCATGCGTCACGCCAGAATCTCGCTCGCCCCAACGTCAGGTTCTTTCACGCTAACGATCATGTCTTCGGGGGTGAGGCACCCCGAAGGATGAAAATCGGACACGGAAAACACGGACAGACACGGACAAGGGGTTTGATCCGTCTCATCTTCCGTGATTTCCGTGTCCTTCCGTGGCTGTATTTTCACGCTAACTTTCATGCCCTCGGCCGCGAGGCACCCCGAAGGATGAAACTACGATTATGAATCAGAGACATACGATTCTCGGGCGGCGTATTTTCACGCTAACTGCTATGCCCCCGGGCGTGACACGCTTCGAAGGATGAAAACGGGCCACGGATGAACACGTAAGCCTGCCGAAAAGACTCTCAATACCCTTCATTTTCTGTAATTTCCGTGTCCTTCGGTCGCTGCCTTCAACCGTTACCGTGTAGTCCTCCCGCCGGGCGGATTCAAGTCCGTGTGTTCCGGGGGCATCCGCGCGAGCACCCGGTCCAGGGTCTCGACCAGCCGATCCACCTGCGCCTCGGTGTGGCGTGCCGAGAGCGTGATGCGCAGACGGGCCGTCCCTTCCGGGACGGTCGGTGGACGGATCGCCGGTACCAGCAGGCCGTGTTCGAGTAGTCGGGCAGCCGCGGCGATCGCGCGCCCGGTGTCGCCGAGCACGATCGGCTGGATCGGCGACGCGCCGGGCGGCCGGGACAGGCCGATCCGTTCCAGGCCGGCACCCAACCGGGCGATCAGCGCCGCGAGATGTTCACGCCGCCAGGTTTCCCGCGTGGCGATGCCGACCGCGGCCAACGCCGCCGCGGCCAGTGTCGCGGGCATCGCGGTGGTGTAGACGTAGGTGCGGGCGAACTGGGTCAGACCCTCGACGAGCGTCTCGCTGCCGGCGACGAACGCCCCGGCGGTGCCGAAGGCCTTGCCGAGGGTACCCATCAGCACCGGCACATCGTCCATGCCCAGACCGAAATGTCCGCAACTCCCGCCGCCGTGGCGGCCGAGCACGCCGAGACCGTGGGCGTCGTCCACCATCAGCCAGGCTCCGTAGCGGCGCGCGGTGTGTGCGAGCTCCGGAAGGGGTGCGAGGTCGCCATCCATTGAGAATACGCCGTCGGTGATCACCAGCCGAGCCGTTTCCGTTCGCTGCTCGCGCAGCCGTCGCGCCAGATGCACGGGATCGGCATGGCGGTAGCGGCGGGTCCGGCAGCCGGCGAGCCGGGCGGCGTCGATCAAGGAGGCGTGGTTGAGCCGATCCTCGAACACGGTGTCGTGTCGCCCCACCAGGGTCTGCAGCACCCCGAGGTTGGCCATGTAGCCGGTGGAGAACAGCAGTGCGCGGGGGCGGCCGGTGAAGGCGGCCAGCGCCTCCTCCAGAGCGGCATGGGCGCGGGTGTGGCCGTTGACCAGGTGCGCCGCGCCGGCGCCCAGCCCGTAACGGCCGAGTCCGTCGCTCGCGGCCGCCGCGACGCGCGGGTCGGCGGCGAGCCCGAGATAGTCGTTGGAGCAGAAGGCGAGCACCGGGCGGCCGTCGACGACCTGCTCGGGCGTCTGCGGACCGTTCAGGGTACGGTGCCTGCGCCAGAGTCCCCGTGCGCGTACATGGTCGAGACGCTCGCGCAGCCGGGCTTCGATCCAGCCGTTCATGGCGCCCGCGCAGCTCGCGCGATCGGCTCGCGGCGGCTCAGGCCCGTTGTGCGTCGGGCGTGGCTTCGGGGCCGGCGGAGGGTTCGGTCGGGCCGGCTTCGGGCTCGATTCCCAGGCGCCGAAACAGGGCCCGGTCCCGGTCCATGTCGGGGTTCGGGGTGGTCAGCAACTGCTCTCCGTAGAACACCGAGTTCGCGCCTGCCAGGAAGCACAGTGCCTGCATTTCGTCGCTCATCCCGGCCCGCCCCGCGGACAGGCGGACGTGCGACTTCGGCATCAGGATGCGGGTCGCCGCCACGGTGCGCACGAACTCGAACGGGTCGAGCGCGTCGGTGCCGAACAGCGGCGTGCCCTGCACTTGCACGAGCTGGTTGATCGGGACCGATTCCGGGTGCCTGGGCAGGTTCGCCAGCTGCTGCAGTAGTCGGGCGCGATCCCGACGTGATTCGCCCATGCCCAGGATGCCGCCGGTGCATACGCTCATGCCGGCCGCGCGCACGTGTTCGAGCGTGTCCAGCCGATCCTGGTAGGTGCGGGTGGTGATGATCTCGTCGTAGAATTCGGGCGAGGTGTCCAGGTTGTGGTTGTAGTAGTCGAGGCCCGCATCCGCGAGGCGTTGCGCCTGCGCCTGCGTCAGCATGCCAAGCGTCAGACAGGTCTCCAGCCCCTGCTCGCCGACCGCGCGCACCATCTCGATCACCTTGTCGAGGTTGCGGTCGGTGGGGTTGCGCCAGGCAGCGCCCATGCAGAACCGGGTCGCTCCGCGCTCACGTGCGCTTCGGGCCGCGTTCGCGACTTCGTCCACCGGCAGCAGGCGCTCGCGTTCGAGATCGACGTGGTGATGGGTACTCTGCGGGCAATAGCCGCAGTCCTCGGGACAAGCCCCGGTCTTGATCGAGAGCAGCGTGCTGACCTGCACCCGACGAGGATCGAAATGCTCGCGGTGCACGCCCTGTGCGCGGAACACGAGGTCGCTGAAGGGAAGATCCAGCAGGTTCTCGATCTCGGCGGTGTTCCAGTCATGCCGCATGCGGGTCATCGGTCGTGTTCCTCCGTCGGCACCTCGATCTCGAAGTCGCGCCAGGTTTCCTGGTAGATGCGGTACAGCGCATACAGCGTCCAGGGAATCAGGATGGCCGCGGCAACGACCCAGTAGGCACGGTAATAATTGAGGTCCGGCGGGAAGAACGTGGCCACCACGATCAGCGAACCCATCAGTCCATAGTACCGGTACGCAGCCCACTGCGTGAAGCGCCCTACGCGTTCCTCCGGGTGGTGCCGGCACATCGCGTAGACCATCATCGACGCGCCAAACCAGAAAATCAGCGGCACGATGCCCATGATCGCGGCGATGATCGTCGCAATGCCCACCTCGCTGCTGACCAGAAACAGCGGCACGCCGGCCAGGGACACGCTGATCAGGTTGCCCCAGTCGAAGGTTGATGCAGCGCGCCGGCAGGAACGGCCGGTAACGGTCTTGGTCGTCATTGCGTATCAAGCGGGCAAAACCGCATCATAGCACCGTGCCCGATTCGAACGCAGAAACCCATTTTCTTCGGGCGGCACTGGCCCCAGTGCTGCGCCGCTGGGCGGCTGCCTGCGCGGACGGGGTCGTTCCGGACCGCTGCGTCCTCTGCCGGGCTCCGGCCACGATGGGTGTCTGCACGGATTGCGCCGCGGACCTGGTGGTGCCGGCATCCCCCTGCCCGGGGTGTGCCCAGCCGCTGCCGGCCGCCGGTCTTTGTCCTTCCTGCCTGCGCGCGGCACCGGCGTTCGATGCTGCCTGGGCCCCGTTCGCCTACGCCTGGCCGCTGGATCGCCTGCTGCTGAGTTACAAGGGCGGCAGCCGCCCCCAGTTGGGCCGGCCGCTGGCCGGCCTGTTCGTGCGGCATCTGGATCCTGCGGCGACCCGTGCAGTCGACCGGGTGATCCCCGTTCCCCTGCACGACGGCCGCCTCGCCCGGCGCGGGTTCAACCAGGCGGAACGCCTGGCCCTCGGCCTGTGCCGGGCGCGCGGGCTGGAACTCGATACGCGCAGCGCGCGCCGGGTCCTGGCGACGCCGAGCCAGCAGGGTCTGGGCCGCAGGGCGCGCCGTGCGAACCTGCGCAAGGCTTTCGCGGTCGACGCGGATCTCTCGGGGCTGCGGGTGCTGCTGGTGGACGACGTGATGACCACTGGCACGACCCTGGACATGCTGGCACGCGAGGCGCGCCGTGCCGGGGCCGCGTGGGTCGGAGCGGCCGCGCTGGCACGCGCCTGAACGCCCGTGCTGCAGCATCCCGGTGCGGGCGGGCCTGGCTCCGGGAGCGGAAGGAACCGAGGAACGTCATCCACCGCCGAGTGATGTATCCGCGACCATCCCGGCCAGTACGACCAGGCCCAGGTAGTGATTGTTTCGAAATGCCCGGAAGCAGGCCTCCGGTTCCCGATCGAAGATCAGGAACTGCTGGTAGAACATCAGGATCGCGACCACGCCCAACGCGCCGAGGTAGATCCCGCCGAAACCGGCCTGCTGTCCGACCAAGTACAGGCCGAGCCAGACCAGCCCCTGCAGGATGCCGGTGATCAGACGATCCTGCTCGCCGAACAGGATCGCGGTCGAGCGAACGCCGATGGCCAGGTCGTATTCGCGGTCGACCATGCCGTAGAACGTGTCGTAGACGACGGTCCAGGTCAGCGTGGTCACGAACAGCAGCCAGGCGATCGGCGGCGGGAGTTCGTTGGTGACCGCGGTGAAGGCCATCGGTACCGCCCAGGCGAATGCGGCCCCGAGATGCACCTGGGGCAGGCTGTGGAAGCGCTTCATGAACGGGTAGGTGGCTGCCAGTACCACCGCCACCAGCGCGAACCCGACGGTCAGCGGATTGGTGAACAGCACCAGCACGAAGGCGATCGCGGACAGGATCAGGAATACCGCGATGGCCTCGAAGGGGCGGATGCTCCCGCGCGCCAGTGGCCTTGACCGGGTGCGCTCGACATGGGCGTCGATGTGCCGGTCCGCGAAATCATTGATCGCACAGCCAGCGGAACGCATCAGCGTGACCCCGGCCACGAAGATCAGCAGGATGTCCAACGGCGGCCAGCCCCCTGCCGCGATCCACAAGGCCCAGAGGGTGGGCCACAGCAGCAGGTAGATGCCCACGGGCCGGTCCAGTCGGACCAGGCGGGCATATTCGACAAGACGCTCGCGCAGGGTCATCGGAAAGGGCCTATCGAACCGGGCCCCAAGGATACCGTGAAAGGCGCGCGCAGCGCGCACGAAGGCTTGTTCCCGCGCTTGCCTTTATCGCGATGATCGCCAGCCGGAAGAAGCAGCCACGGATGAACACGGAAATCATGGAAGATGAAACTGCATACACCGCTTTTCCGCGTCGGTCCGTGTTTTCCGTGGCTTGCGTGTGGGCGAAACGTGTGTACGGTGGCGCCCGGGCACGCGTGCATTCCAGCGGTTTATCCCGTGGTGAGCGGGAACAGCGTCAGTTCGACCCGGCGGTTCAGGGTGCGGCCCTCGGCGGTTTCGTTGCTCGCAATCGGCTGGTGCGGTCCGAAACCGATCGTCGCGATGCGCACGGGGTTCACCCCGCGGATGGTCATCGCATGGGCCACGCTGCGTGCCCGCCGTTCCGACAGATCCATGTTGTACTCGACCCGTCCGGTGCTGTCGGTGTGGCCAGCGACTTCGATGCCGGTCTTCTCGTAGCGGTTTAGCACCAGCACCACCGAATCGAGCACCGACTGGAACTCCGGCTTGATCTCGGTGCGGTCCACGTCGAAGGTGATGTGGCCGGGCATGTTCAGGACCAGGTTGTCGCCGACGCGGGTCACGCTGACGCCGGTCCCCTGGAGCTGCTGCCGCAGTTCCTCTTCCTGCCGGTCCATATAGTTGCCGATCGCGCCGCCGGCGAGCGCGCCGATGCCGGCGCCGATCATCGCACGCTGGGTGCGGTTGCGGCTGCTGGTCACGCTGCCGAGCACGGCACCTGCGGCCGCGCCGATGCCAGCGCCGATGGTGGTGCGGGAAACCCGTTCCTCGCCGGTGTACGGATCGATGGTGGTGCAGCCGGTCACGAAGGCCAGAAGGCCTAAGGATGTGAGTATAAGCAGTTTACGCATGGTGAGGCCCTCGACGGGGTGCAATGGGTTAAACGATAGACAACGGGCTTGAATGAAACCTGAATGTTGTTCACGCCTCGACGATAGCACGCCGGAGGGTCTCGAATACCGGCCGGGTGTCGGGTCGGATGCCGCGCCAGATCGCGAAGGCCTCCGCGGCCTGTTCGACCAGCATCCCAAGACCGTCGGATAGGCGCTCCGCCCCCTGTTCCCTGGCCCACTCAAGGAAGGGGCGGGCCCCGGGGCCGTAGACGAGGTCGCAGGCGAGGCCGCCCGGGGCGAACAGTCCGGCCGGCAGGTCGGGGCGGCTCGCGGACAGGCCTGCGGCGGTGGCGTTGATCACAAGGCCGTAGGGTTCGGGCGGGATGTCGTCGAGTCCGCTGGCCGACAGCGCGACGTCGCCGGCGAGGTCGGCGAATACTGCGGCCAGCGTCTCGGCTTTCGCGCGCGTGCGGTTGGCGATTACCAGGCGCGCCGGTCGGCTGTGCAGCAGTGGTTCGAGCAGGCCGCGGGCGGCGCCGCCCGCGCCCAGTATCAGGATGCTGCTTCCGGCCGGATCGATGCCGAGACGACCGGTCAGGTCGTGCAGGAAGCCGGCTCCGTCGGTATTGTCGCCGGTCAGGCGGCCGTCGGCTTCGGCCCAGATCGTGTTCACCGCGCCGGCACGTTCCGCCCGCTGGGTGTGCAGATCGACCAGGCGGAATGCGTTCTCCTTGAACGGGACGGTCACGTTCAGACCGCGCAGGTCCTCCCGGAACCACTCGCGGACCTCTTCGGCGAAGCGCTCCGCATCGCCCAGGCGGGCCTCGTAGACCAGATCCTGGCGGGTCTGTTCGGCGAACAGCGCATGGATCCGCGGGGACAGCGAATGGCTGATCGGGTTGCCGACCACCGCGTAGCGGTCGGTGCTCACCGCGCCGGGTCCTCGCGCAGCCAGCCAGCGACGCTGCGCGCATAGTACGTCAGGATGCCGTCGGCACCGGCGCGCTTCATCCCGGTCAGCGCTTCGAGCACGCAGGCGGGCTCGTCGATCCAGCCGTTCTGCGCCGCAGCCTTCAGCATCGCGTACTCGCCCGAGACCTGGTAGACGAAAGTCGGGCGCATGAAACGGTCCTTGATCCTGCGCACGACGTCGAGGTAAGGCATGCCGGGCTTGATCATCACCATGTCCGCGCCCTCGGCCAGATCCAGCGTGACCTCGTGCAGTGCCTCGTCGCCGTTTGCCGGATCCATCTGGTAGGTTTCCTTGCTGCCGCGGCCGAGGCTGCCGGCCGAGCCGACCGCGTCGCGAAACGGCCCGTAGAAGCTGGACGCGTACTTCGCCGAATAGGCGAGAATGCGCACGTGCAGGTTGCCTGCGGTCTCCAGCGCCTGGCGGATCGCACCGATACGCCCGTCCATCATGTCCGACGGCGCGACCACATCGGCGCCGGCTTCGGCGTGGGAGCGGGCCTGGCGGACCAGCGCTTCGACCGTGATGTCGTTCATCACGTAGCCTTCGTTGTCGATGATCCCGTCCTGGCCGTGGGTGGTGAACGGGTCGAGCGCGACGTCGGTGATCACGCCGAGCGCCGGGAATTCGGCCTTCAGCGCGCGCACCGCGCGCTGCGCCAGGCCCTGCGGGTTCCAGGCCTCGGCGGCGTCGAGGCTCTTCTTCTCCCCGGGCACGACCGGGAACAGCGCCAGCGCCGGGATGCCCAGTTCCAGGCAGGCTTCGGCTTCGCGCAACAGTTCGTCGACGCTGACGCGTTCGACGCCGGGCATCGACGCGACCGGGTCGCGCCGGCCGTCGCCCTCCTGCACGAACACCGGGTAGATCAGATCGTCCGCGGTCAGCCGGTGTTCACGCATCAGCCGGCGCGAGAAGGCATCGCGGCGCATCCGGCGCGGACGCACGGCGGGATAGGTTCCGGTCGGCGAGGTCATCGGGCGCCCCCTTCGTTCAGCCAGTCACGCGGTTTCAGGTAGCGGTCGTAGAGCTCGGCTTCCGGCGTGCCGGGTTCCGGGCTCCAGTTGTATTCCCAGCGTACCAGCGGCGGCAACGACATCAGGATCGACTCGGTGCGCCCGCCGGACTGCAGGCCGAACAGCGTACCGCGGTCGTAGACCAGATTGAACTCCACATACCGTCCGCGCCGGTAGAGCTGGAATTGCCGTTCGCGTTCTCCGTAGAGCGTGTTCCGGCGCCGTTCGACGATCGGCCCGTAGGCCTTGAGGTAGTGCTCGCCGACGCTCCTCATGTACCCGAAGCAATGTTCGAATCCGCCTTCGTTCAGGTCGTCGAAGAACAGGCCGCCGATACCCCGGGGTTCGTTGCGATGCTTCAGGAAGAAGTAGTCGTCGCACCACTTCTTGTGTTTTGCATAGACGTCCGGGCCGAACGGGCGGCAGGCGGCCTCGGCGGTACGGTGCCAGTGCACGCAGTCATCGTCGAAGCCGTAGTACGGGGTCAGATCGAAGCCGCCGCCGAACCACCAGATCGGTGTCTCCCCTTCCTTTTCGGCGACGAAGACGCGCACATTCGCATGCGAGGTGGGCACGTAGGGGTTGTGCGGGTGAATGACCAGCGAGACCCCGGCCGCCTGGAACGAGCGCCCGGCGAGTTCCGGGCGGTGGGCAGTCGCGGAGGCCGGGAGCCCCGGACCCATCACGTGCGAGAAATTCACGCCGGCCTGCTCGAACAGCGCGCCGTCGCGCAGTACGCGGGAACGTCCGCCGCCGCCGGCGGGGCGGGTCCAGGCGTCCTCGCGGAAACGGCCGTCGCCGTCCAGTGCCTCGAAGCCGGTACAGATGTCGTCCTGCAGGCGTTTCAGGAAATCCAGTACCGGTTCCATGCGAAAGTCGTCGTGCGTCATCAGCCCTTTTCCCGTTTGCAAGTCCATTCGTTGCCGGGTAGCGAGGGCGCGGCAATTGGGCCGTGCACTGCCACCTCCGGCGCCCTCCCACGTTCACGGGGGACGGGCCCTGTACCGTGGTCCCTGCGAAGACCGGAAGTCGCAGGCGTGGGTGGGCAGTATGCCCGGAGCACAGGCGGGGGTGAAGGAGCGGGGCTCAGCCACGAAAGGCTGGGCCTTGCATCCGGTACCGGCAGGCGCGATGGTCCTGGACCTGAATGAACCCGCTGCACGCGTCCCGGGCGAGCGGTGGGGCGGGACAGCGCGGCGTCATCCGCCCGATGGCGTTTTTACGGCCCCGGCGTCCGCGGCAACCCCGGCTAGGGGGCAGCGGACGACGACCTTCGGCCCCTTCCGCCCTGCTGTTCCTGCGGGCTCGCGGGTGGTGATCACGCGCCATGATCGTCAGGTGCGCGGGCCGCCGCGCAGCCAGGCTCCGGTGACGATGTCGCGGATGCTGCTGGGCTCGTCGGCGCCCCCGCAGGGCAGATCCAGGATGCCGTCGATCTGCCCCTCGAACCGGACTCGCACTTCTGCGCTGTCGCGGCATGGCGGTTCCCCCGAGCGATTCGCGCTGGTCGAGACCAGGGCCGAGCCTGCGGCTGCACAGAGGGCCCGGGCGCCGGGGTGAGCCGTGACCCGCACCGCGAGGCGCGTGTGTGCGCCGCGCAGCCACGGTGGGCAACTCGCGCGCGCTGGCCACAGCCAGGTATGCGGTCCGGGCCAAGTCGCCTCGGCACGCGCCTGCTGCGCCTGTGGCAGCGGCTCCAGCCAGCAGGTGATCCGTGCAAGGTCGTCGGTGATCACGATCAGACCCTTGCCGGCATCGCGCCCCTTCGTCGCCAGCACGCGTTCGCAAGCCGCCGCGTCGGCAGGGCGGCAGCCGAGACCGAATACCGCCTCGGTAGGGTAGGCGATCACGCCGCCTTGTCGGACGATGCGGGCGATCACACCGACGTCGGCCGAAACCAGCGTGCCCGATTCGCTGGCGGTGCCGTTGGGAGCCGTCACTGCTGGCTCTGCCCCTCGGGGTCAGTTGCCGCCGGCCGCGTCGGGCCGATTGCCGGCGGCCGTGCGCCGCGCTGCGGCCTTGGCCGGCTTCTTGGCGCCGGTCTTGTCCGCGGTGGTCTTGCGGGTCGTGTTCTTCCCGGCCGGGACCTTCCGGGTGGTGGGCTTCTTCTGCCCAGTACCCGCGGCATTGCCGTTGCCACGTTTGGCGGCCGCCGCCTTGGTGGTGTCGGCTGTCTTGCCACCGGACTTGCCACCGCGGCGCCCGCGCCGTTCCGGGGCCGCCGCGAGCAGTTCGCGGCATTCCTCCAGAGTCAGCGATGCGGGTTCCCGGTCTTTGGGGATCTTGGCGTTCTTGGTCCCGTCGGTGATATAGGGGCCGTAGCGACCGTTCAGCACTTCGATTCCCTGGTCCGGGAACGATTGGATGTGCTTTTGTGCGTCCAGCGCCTTTTTCTCGGCGACGATCTCGAGTGCACGCGGAAGCTCGATGCTCCAGACGTCGTCGTCCGGGCCGAGCGAGGCGAACTTCCGGCCATACTTCACATACGGTCCGAACCGCCCGACGTTCACCTGAACTGGCTCGCCTTCCGGGGTTTCCCCCAGTTCACGCGGGAGTTTGAACAGCGCCAGCGCTTCCTCCAGCGTGACCTGGTCCATCTTCTGGCCCGGCAGCAGGCCGGCGAAACGCGGTTTTTCCTCGTCGTCTTTGGTGCCGATCTGCACGATTGGGCCGTAGCGGCCCATGCGTACGCTGACCGGGCGCCCGCTCTTCGGATCGGTGCCCAGTTCGCGCGACTGCACGGCCTCGGCCCGGCTGACGCTGACGGCCTTGTCTTCGACCTGGTCACGGAAATCCTTCCAGAAGCCTTTCAGCACCGGGATCCAGTCCTTGTCTCCGCGCGCGATGTCGTCCAGTTCGTCCTCGAGTTTCGCGGTGAAGTCGTAGTCGACGTAGCGGGTGAAATGCTGGGTCAGGAAGGCGTTCACGATCCGGCCGATGTCGGTGGGCAGGAAGCGCTTGCCGTCCATCTCCACGTATTCGCGCGACTGCAGGGTGGAGATGATGCTGGCATACGTCGATGGTCGGCCGATTCCGTATTCCTCAAGGGTTTTCACCAGGCTCGCCTCGGTGTAGCGCGGCGGCGGCTCGGTGAAGTGCTGGTCCGCGCTGACGTCGAGCAGGTCCACCACCATCCCCTCGGCCAGTTCCGGCAGCCGGCGATCCTCGTCCTCATCGGCCGCCGCTTCATCGCGGCCTTCCTGGTATACCGCGATGAAGCCGGCGTGGCGCAGCGTCGACCCGGTGGCGCGGAAACGGTGCGCCGTCTCGCCCGGGGCCAGGTCCGCGGCCACGGTATCGAAGGTCGCGTGCACCATCTGGCAGGCCACGGTTCGCTTCCAGATCAGTTCGTAGAGGCGTGCCTGGTCGGAGGTCAGGCGCTGACGCACTTCCTCCGGCAGCCGGCGCACCGACGTCGGACGGACTGCCTCGTGCGCCTCCTGCGCGTTCTTGGACTTGGTCTTGTACTGGCGCGGGCTGGCGGGCAGGTTGTCCGCGCCGTAGCGTTCCTCGATCAGGCCGCGAATCTCCGCGATCGCCTCGCCCGCCAGCGTCACCGAGTCGGTGCGCATGTAGGTGATCAGGCCGATCGCGCCGCTGCCGAGGTCGATGCCCTCGTACAGCTGCTGCGCGACGCGCATCGTCCGGCTGGCCGTGAAGCCCAGCTTGCGCGATGCCTCCTGCTGCAGCGTCGACGTGGTGAAGGGCGCGGCCGGGTTGCGCTTGCGCTGCTTCTTCTCTACCGAAACCACGCGCAGGCTGCCCTGGGCCGCGTCGAGCAGGCGCTGGCGGGCCTCGGTGGCCAGCGGTTCGGAGTTCAGGTCGAACTGGTCGAGCTTGTTGCCATCGAGATGGGTCAGGCGAGCGGTGAACGGCTGTTCCCCGCGCCGGGCCCGGGCGTCCAGCGTCCAGTATTCGCGCGCCTCGAAACGCTCGATCTCGTCCTCGCGCTCGCAGATCATCCGCAGTGCCGGACTCTGGACCCGGCCGGCGGAAAGCCCGCGCTTGATCTTGCGCCACAAGAGTGGCGAGAGGTTGAAGCCGACCAGGTAGTCGAGCGCCCGGCGTGCCTGCTGGGCGTTGATCAGGTCCAGCGACAGCCCCCGCGGATGCGCGACCGCTTCCTGGATCGCCTTTTTCGTGATCTCGTGGAACACGACGCGCTTGACTGTGCGCTCGCCGAGCAGGCCGCGCTCGCGCAGGATCTCGAGCAGGTGCCAGGAAATCGCCTCTCCTTCGCGGTCCGGGTCGGTCGCGAGGATCAGCGCGTCCGAGCCCTTCAGTGCTCTGGCGATCGACTGGATCTGTCTCTCGTTGCGCTCGATGACCTCGTAGTTCATCCGGAACCCCGCGTCGGGGTCCACCGCGCCTTCCTTGGGCACAAGGTCCCGTACATGGCCATAGGAGGCCAGCACGGTAAAGTCGGGGCCGAGGTACTTGCCGATTGTCTTGGCCTTGGCAGGCGATTCTACAATGACCAGATTCTTGCTCATGTCGCTCGGGACCACTCCGTCTCTGCCCGGGTTCAACGAATCACGCCCCGGCGGATCGGTCGGCGCCGCTCGGGCCGGCCCGCAGCCGGCGGAGGCGATCCGGACAATAGCAGCAAATGCGGGGCGGGCGATACCGGCCGTTCAGTGCAGGTAGTCCGCCAGCGCGGGTGCGGTGTCGGACATCACCACCTCTTCGAGGCGCGAATAGGCGATGCTGTCATCCGGCTGGTTGAACAGGACCATCAGAATCACCCACTTGAGCTGGTCGAGGTCGATCTCGTCGCCATCCAGCTCCATCACCCGGTCGATCACCAGCTCACGGGTGCCGGTGGTGAGCAGCCCGTTCTGTTCGAGGAATACCAGGAATCCGCGCGCTTCCAGATCCAGCCGGCCCTGCTCCTCGGTGGTGTACACGCGCTGGGCCGCCTCGGATCCGACGTGTGCCGCTACCGGCTCCTCGCTGACGAGCCGGTCCAGCCAACCCAGCGCACGGTCGATCTCGTGGGAGGGAAAACCGGCCTCCTGCAGGCGTGCCTGGAGATCCTGGCGGTCGGGCTCGGCCTCGGTCTCGTCGTCCATGTAGTGCTCGAACAGGTACATCAACACGTCCAGCACGTTTTCGTTCATGTTTCGGGGGGTCCTGCGTCGAGGCGCTGGTAGCGCCCGTGGCTGAGTGCGGCCACGCGGCCATTGAGTTCCAGTAAAACCAGCATGGAGGAAAGCGTGTCCACGGTCAATCCGGTGCGCTGCAGCAGATCGTCGAGGGCGACCGGGTCGAAACCCATCTGTTCGAGGACGCGTTCCTGTTCGGGATCCAGGGTGGCTCCGTCGGCCATCGGCGGTGCCTGGACCGGTGCGTCCGCCGGTATGCCCAGCCAGTCGGCCAGGTCCTCGAGGATGTCGTCGGGAGAATCGACCAGTTGGGCCCCGTCACGGATCAGGCGGTGACAGCCCCGGCTGACTGGGTTCAGGATCGAGCCGGGGATCGCGTAGACCGAGCGACCCTGTTCCGCGGCCAGCCGGGCGGTGATCAGCGAGCCGCTGCGCAGCGCCGCTTCGACGACCAGTGTACCCAGCGCCAGCCCGCTGATGACCCGGTTGCGCTGCGGGAAATGCCGGGGGCTCGCAGCGGTCCCGACCGGCCAGAGCGACACCAGCAGCCCGTGGTCGGCGATGCGGTGCGCCAGCCGCCGGTGCTGGGGCGGGTATACGCGATCCGGACCGGTGGCGATCACCGCGACCGTGCGGCCATTTTCCGCCGCCAGCGCGCCGCGATGCGCCGCTCCGTCGATGCCACGGGCCAGGCCGCTGGTCACGGCCAGTCCAGCGGCTGCGAGCGCGGTCGCGAACCGTTCGGCGTGGCGCAGCCCCTGCGGAGTCGCGCCGCGGGCACCGACCACCGCGATTTGCGGGCGCCGCAGCAACTCGGGATCGCCGACCAGGTACAGCGCCGGGGGCGGATCCGGCAACTCGGCCAGCAGGGGCGGGTAACGTGGATCCTGCCGGGTCAGGATGGAGTGCCGTGGGTCCGCCTCCAGCCAGGCGAGGTCGGCCTCGATGCCCCGCTCGAGCGGCTCCCGATCGCTGCCCCGGCAGGGTCCGCCGGGGACGTCCGCCAGCGCCCAGTCGCGGGCGTCGGCCTGGAGTGCCGCGGCGGGGCTCCCGAAACGTTCGAGCAGCCGGGCGATGCGTCTTGGGCCGAGACCGGGCGTGTGCAGCAGTGCCAGCCAGTCGCCCAACTCGGTGGACATTTCGGCGGCCGGTTCAGGGGTGGCGGACCTTGTAGCCTTCACGAATCGGGCGCGTGGAGTGCAGGACGAGCGCGTAGGCGACCTTGTCGAAGGTTCGGAACACCATCATGGTGCCGATCTCCTCTTCCGGCAGTTCGATCAGCACGTTGCGGTTCCGGCTGACCGGGTCGCGTGCCGTGCGGCCAGCCTCCCAGGCAGCGAAGACCTGGCCGTTGCGCACGCCGTCACGCTCGCCGCGGTTGATCACGACCGCCTGCAGCGAACCGGTCTGGGTAATCGCGTCGAACAGCAGGATCACCGATCCCTCCAGGCCCGGCGGCGGGCGGTCGATATCGAACAACAGATCGGGCTCGCCGTCGAATGGAAGCAGCCGGTCGCCCCGGATCGCTTCGCGCTCGCCAGACCGCAGCAGGGCGGTTGCAATCTCGCCCCCGCGTACGATCTTCGCCTCTCCGATCGGCAGGGTGGCCACGCCCAGTTCCTCGCCGGTGTCCGGGTCGGTCAGCATGCGGTCCCGGCGTACGACATGGTAGAGATCGTAGCGCTCGACATCCGGGGCGTCGCGCACATAGACTCGGTCTCCGGGGCCGTAGATCACGCGTTCGTCCTGCGCGGCGACGATGTACGGTGCCCGATCCAGCGTCTCCTCGTCCACGACGCGCGGTCGGAACATGAATGGTTGCAGCGTGGAGATCGGCAGGGTCTCGTCGTCGTCCAGTGCCTCCACGCGAATCTGCGGCGACAGACGCTCGACCGGGAGCACGCTCGTGCCGCCATCGACCGTGACGCGGCGTTCGCTGTCGACATGGTGGATGCTCAACACGTCGCCCGGGTAGATCAGGTGCGGGTTGGGGCGCTGCGGGTTCGCCGGCCCGATCTCGGGCCAGTGCCAGGGGTCGCGCAGGAAGGTGTTCGCGACACTCCAGAGCGTGTCGCCATCGCGCACGACGTAGCGTTCCGGGGCCGCCGGGTGGAACTCGGGTTCCGGTGCCCGACCCTCCGGCACCGCCTCAGGTTCCGCGGCCACCGGGTTCGGCGCAGGTTCCGGGGGCGCCGTGGTGGGCGCGACCGCGTGCCCCACGGTCTCTTCCGTCAATTCCGGCCCGGAGGCGCAGGCGGCGAGCGTCAGCGCCAGCAGTCCGATCCATCCCGCCGGACGGGTCACGGCAAGGCCCGGTGCAAGGAACATCGATCTCCCCATGGTCTCGTTCCGGTACGCTGCCTCTGGCTGCAGCATCGGCGGCAACTGCGAGGATATTGCCGCGAATTCCTTCGGCCCGACGCGGTCTGTACAGCAGAAGGCGCTTTTCTGGCTTGGCCGTGTCCGTTAGAGGTTGTCTCGTAAAACCGGATCGCGACCACCTATACTGCGCACATCGCAGGCACTGGCATCGCGCCCGTTTCAGCTTAAACGTTAGCAGAAAAACCGTGCCCGCACAGTACAAGAGCATGAGGTTTGGCAATGGCACTCAGAGAAATCCTTTGTTTTCCCGACCCGCGGCTGCGGTTGCGCGCGGATCCGGTGGCCGAGGTGGACGATTCCATTCGTGAACTCGTCGATGACATGTTCGAAACCATGTACGCGGCGCCCGGGATCGGACTGGCCGCGACCCAGATCAACGTCCAGAAGCGCATCCTGGTGGCGGACGTGTCCGAGGACCAGAACGAGCCGTACTGCCTGATCAACCCGGAGATCCTGAGCCGTGACGGCGAGGAGGAGATGGACGAGGGTTGCCTGTCGGTGCCGGGTTTCTACGAACGGGTGCGGCGCGCGGAACGAATCCGGGTACGGGCCCTGAACCGGGATGGCGAGCCCTTCGAACTCGAGACCGGGGGGCTGCTGGCGGTCTGTATCCAGCACGAGATCGACCATCTCGATGGCAAACTGTTCGTCGATTACATCTCCAACCTGAAACGCACGCGTATCCGCAAGAAGCTCGAGAAGCAGGCGGCCCGTGATCCGGGGAGAGGCGCGCGGCTGGCCGAGCCGGTCGCGGCGCGTTGATGCGGCACGACCGGCGCATCGTTTACGCCGGCACCCCGGAGTTCGCGGTTCCCGCCCTCGAAGCGCTGATCGCCGCGGGCCAGACCCCGGTGGCGGTCTACACCCAGCCCGACCGGCCCGCCGGGCGGGGCCGCAAGCTGACTCCGAGCCCAGTGAAGAAGGTGGCGCTGGCGGCGGGAATCCCGGTACAGCAGCCGGTATCGCTGAAGTCCGCCGAGGCGCAGGCCGAGCTTGGGCGACTGGCGCCGGACGTGCTGATCGTGGCTGCCTACGGTCTGATCCTTCCGGCCCGCGTGCTGGCGATCCCGCGGTCGGGGGGGGTCAACGTCCACGCCTCGCTATTGCCCCGCTGGCGCGGGGCGGCTCCGATCCAGCGCGCGATCCAGGCCGGTGACCCGGAGACCGGGGTCTGCCTGATGCAGATGGAGCCCGGCCTCGACACCGGCCCGGTCTATGCCTGCACGAGCCTGCCGCTCGATGACGATGCGACCGCGGCGAGCGTGCATGACCGGCTGGCGTCCCTAGGTGCGCGCCTGCTGGTCGAGCGGCTCGATGAGATCCTGGATGGAACGTTGAAACCCCGCCCGCAGCCGGCGGAGGGCGTGGTGTACGCGCGCAAAATCGAGAAAGCCGAGGCCTGGATCGACTGGGCCCGCCCGGCCGCGGCGATCGACCGCCAGGTGCGTGCCTTCGTCCCCTGGCCGGTGGCCCAGACGCGCTGGGGTGACCAGGTCCTGCGCATCCACCAGGCGCGTCCACTGCCTGCCCCTGCCGGCCCCGAGCCGGCGATTCCCGGGACCGTAATCGGCATCCATGCAGACGGCGTGGACGTGTCGGCCGGGTCCGGAATTCTGCGCCTGCAGGTGGTGCAGCTGCCGGGGCGGCGCCCCGTCGCTGCCGCCGACTGGGCGCGTTCGGCAGCCTTGATTGGGCACCGGCTCGGGGGGGTGGGTTGAGCTCTCGAAGGGCGACCTGGGTTCCCCGGCGGCAATGCCTCGCTGCACTCGTCCGTGTGCTGCTTCACGGGGAATCGCTGACCGTGGCGCTGGCGGACGAAACCGCGGACCTGCCGCCGCGCGAGGCTGCATGGGTCCGGGCCCTGGCATTCGCCACGGTACGCTGGTACGTGCAGCTCGAGGCGATGGTCGAGGGGATGCTGGACCGGCCGCTGAAACCGCGCGATGCCGTGATCCGCGTGCTGCTGTGCCAGGGGCTGGCGGAGATCTTCCGTTTCGGAACCCCGGATCACGCCGCGGTGCGCGAGACCGCGGAACTCGCACGGGCCATCCAGCGGCCGGGTGCGGTGGGGCTGGTGAACGCGCTGCTGCGCCGCGCGCTGCGCGAGCGCGAATTGCTGGGTCAGGCGATGCAGCGCACGCCTGCGCTACGCCACGCCTGCCCCGCCTGGCTTGTTGCCGGGATCCGCGCCAGCTACCCGGAGCGCTGGGAAGCGGTACTGGAAGCTTCCACCCGGGCGGCGCCGATGACGCTGCGTGTGAATACGGCACGCGTATCCCGGGCCGCCATGCAGGAGCGGCTGGAACGGGCGGGGCTGGCAGCGCAGCCGCATCCTCTGGTTCCGACCGCGCTGACGCTGGCAGAGCCCGTCGACGTCGACGCGATTCCGGGGTTCGCCGATGGGCTGCTGTCGGTGCAGGATGCTGCCGCCCAGTGGGCCGGGTTGCTGCTGTCGCCGCAGCCCGGCGAACGGATCCTGGATGCCTGCGCGGCACCGGGTGGCAAGACCGGACACCTGCTCGAGGCATCCAGCGGTGGGATCGACCTGACCGCGCTCGACGTCGACGGTGCGCGAATGGGTCGGGTGCGCGACAACCTGCGGCGCCTGGGGTATCGGGCGCAACTGGTGATCGGTGACCTGGCGGATCCGGAGGACTGGTGGGATGGTCGGCCGTTCGACGCGATCCTGCTGGACGTGCCGTGTTCGGCAACCGGCGTGATCCGCCGCCACCCGGACATCAAGCTGCTGCGCCGGGCCGCAGACATCCCGGCGCTGGCCGCGCGCCAGCGCGAACTGCTGGCGCAGGCCTGGCGCCTGCTGCGTCCGGGCGGGCGCCTGCTGTACGTGACCTGCTCGCTGCTGGCCGACGAGAACGAGCGGGTCGTCGGTTCCTGGCTGGCCGCGACCCCGGACGCGAAGCCGCTGCCGCTGGCGTTTCCCGGCGGGGACGATCGCCCGGTCGGGCGCGCGGTCGCGCTGGGCGCCGAGGACATGGACGGATTCTACTTTGCGCTGCTCGGGCGCGCGGGCTGACGGCATGCGCAGGCGGATCGTGCTTGGCCTTATAGTCCTGTGGTCGTGTCTGCTCCCGGGCTTCACGGCCGCGACCGAGATCCGCCAGGCGGATTCGGTCTGGCAGGGGGAGGACCGGCTGCTGGTGCGTCTTTACCTGGACATGGAACTGCCCGACGTGCTGCTGCAGGCGCTGGAGAACGGAATCGGTATCCACTTCCTGTCCGAAGTGAATCTGGAGTACCGGCGTGGCATCTTCGGAGAACGCGCGGTGGCGACCGCCAGCCGCCGTGCGCGCCTGGAATACTATGCGTTGAGCCGCCACTACGTGATCACCGACCGGGTCTCGCGTCGGGTCGATTTCGCGCCGACGCTGGGGGATGCGCTGGAGATCCTCGCGCGTCGCCTCGGCCGCATCGCCCTCGAGGTCGGTTCCGCAGAACTACGGCCCGGCGTGGATTACCAGATTGCCGCCCGGGTGCAACTGGATCACGGCGCGCTGCCGCTGCCGCTGCAGTGGGAGACCCGACTGCGCGGCGCCTATGTGACACAGCCGGGATGGTATCGATGGTCCTTGGACTAAGGCGTTTCCCCTGGGATCTTTTCGGGCTGGGCCTGCTGTTCGTCATCCTGCTGGCCTCACTGGTGGTGATGGGGGATGCCGCGCAGAACTCGGCGCGCTTCGAGCAGCTGTTCCTCTGGCTCCTCGCGTTCCACGGCGTGGTGCTCGTCGTGCTGGGCGCCCTGATCATCTACCAGGTCGGGCGCCTGATCGCGCAGTGCCGGGACGGTCGGCCCGGGAGCCGTCTGACCCTGCGCCTGATCGCGGGTTTCATGCTGGTCGCGGTGGTGCCGGTCACAGTGGTGTACTACTTCTCGTTCAAATTCCTGAACGAGGGCGTCGATTCCTGGTTCGACGTGCGCGTCGACGGGGCGCTCGAGGACGCGCTGGAGCTGTCCCGCTCGTCGCTGGATCTTCGCGTCCGGGATCTCGCCCGCGAGACCCAAGAGATCATGCGCCAACTGCAGGACGTATCCGAGACGCTGGTGCCGCTGGCGCTTAACGATATCCGTGCCCAGATGGGGGCACAGGAGCTGACGCTCGTCGGTGCCAACAACCGGATCATCGCCTCCAGTACCGACAGTCCGATCCGGCGGCTGCCGTCTCCACCAAGCGCCGACATCCTGATGCGCATGAGCCCGGGGCAACCCTTCACACGCCTGGAGCCCGATGCGAACGGCCATCTGCTGATCCGCGTGGTCGCGCTGGCGGGGGACCGGTCGCCGGGTGCCGACAGCCGTATTCTGCAGGGCCTGTACCCGGTGGATCCACGCATGAGTGCGCTCGCGGTGCGGGTGCAGGACGCGTTCGTCGATTACCGCGAGTTTGCCTACCTGCGCGGGCCGATCAAGCAGGGCTTCATCTTCACGATGTCGCTGGCGCTGGCGATGTCGCTGATGGCCGCCCTCTGGGCCGGGCTGCTGGTCGCGCGGCGCCTGGTGCGGCCGGTCACCGACCTGGCTGAGGGCACCCGGCTGGTCGCGTCCGGGGACTACAGCACCCGGCTGCCGGTCAGTCGCGACGACGAACTCGGATTTCTGGTCCGTTCGTTCAACGCGATGACCCGCACGCTGAACGAAGCCCGCGAGGAGGCCGAACGCAACCGCCGCCTGCTCGATGCCGAGCGTGCCTACCTGGAAAGCGTGCTGCAGCACCTGCGCTCTGGAGTGCTGGCGCTGGATGGTGGCCTGCGCCTGCGCACCGCGAACGAGGCGGCGTGCCAGATCCTCGAATGCGACCTGCGCTCCGGGCCTCCCCGGCCGCTGTCGGACTTCGAGGATGCGTGCCCGCTGGTGGCGCAGTTCTTCGACGCGATCGGCGACGCGCTGGTGGCCGGGGAACAGGAGTGGTCGCGCGAGGTGGTGGTATTCACCCGCACCGGGCGCAAGGTGCTGATGACCCGCGGGGTATGGTTGCCCGATCCGGGCAATCGGCGCGGACTGCACGCGATCGTGTTCGACGACATGACCGAATTCCTGCGCGCGCAGCGCGATGCGGCCTGGGGCGAGGTGGCCCGACGACTGGCGCACGAGATCAAGAATCCGTTGACCCCGATCCAGCTGTCCGCCGAGCGGCTGTCCCGGCGCTTGGGCAAGACCGTGCAGGGCGCCGACCGGGAGGTGCTGGACCGTGCCACCGGGACCATCGTGCAGCAGGTCGAAGCGATGAAGACGCTGGTGAACGCGTTCCGCGACTATGCCCAGGCGCCGCGGCTGGAACTCGTGCCGCTCGATCTGAACCAGCTGGTGCGCGATGTCGGTGAACTGTACGCCGGCGAGGCCCAGCCCGCGCGGCTGGTGGTCGACCTGGAACAGGGATTGCCTGCCATACGGGCCGATGCCGGGCGTTTGCGCCAGCTCCTGCACAACCTGATCAAGAACGGGATCGAGGCGGTGCAGGACCGTGCGGACGGTGCGGTCCAGGTATCCACCCGGTATCTGCAGGACGGCAACGGACACCGGGTGGAACTGCGTGTCGCGGACAACGGGCCGGGCATCCGCCCCGAGTTCCTGGAGCGCATCTTCGAGCCGTACACGACCGACAAGCCCCGTGGCACCGGCCTGGGCCTGGCCGTTGCGAAAAAGATCGTCGAGGAGCATGGGGGTATCATTGAATGCCATAATGGGCCGACGGGGGGGGCGGTGTTCGTGATCCGCATTCCGGTCAACCGCGGCGGCGATACCGAGGGTGTCGGAGAGGCGCACGAATGAGTGGACCGTACATACTGGTGGTGGATGACGAGCCGGACATCCGCATGCTGCTGCGGGACGTGCTCGAAGACGAGGGCTACGAAGTGGCCCTGGCCGGATCTGTCGCCGAAGCCAAGGCCGCGCGCCGCAGCCGGCGTCCCGACCTGATTCTGCTCGATGTGTGGATGCCGGACGGCGACGGGATCAGCCTGCTGAAGGAGTGGAACGAGGACGGCAGCCTCCCCTGTCCGGTGGTGATGATTTCCGGGCATGGAAACGTCGAGACTGCGGTGGATGCCACCCGGCTCGGAGCCTACGACTTCATCGAGAAACCCCTGTCGATCGACAAGCTCGTCATTACCCTGACCAACGCACTCGAATCGGACCGGCTGCAGCGGGAGAACCAGGGGCTGCGGCGGCTGGGAACCACCATCTCCGAACCGGTCGGCGACAGCGCGGTGATGAACAGCCTGCGCGATCAGGTTCAGCGCATGGCCCAGCACGACACCTGGGTGCTGATCTCCGGGGAAGCGGGCGTGGGCAAGCAGACCTTTGCGCGATTCCTGCACGCGGGCAGTGCACGTCGGGACAATCCCTTCATCGTGGTCGCGGTTGGATCGCTGTCCGGGCAGGAGGCGATCACCGAATTGTTCGGGTCGGAGCAGGGCGACCGCGTGCGTTTCGGACTGCTGGAACAGGCAGCCGGTGGAGTGCTGTTCCTGGACGAGGTCGCTGAGATGGATCTGCAAACCCAGGGGCGGCTGCTGCATGCGCTGGATACGCAGAGAATCACCCGGATCGGCGGCAACCAGCCGATCGCGGTCAACGTGCGGGTGGTGGCCGCGACCAAGGTCGACCTTGCCGAGGCGGTGCACCAGGGGCGCTTTCGCGAGGATCTCTACTACCGGCTGAACGTACTGCCGCTGAAGATCCCGCCGCTGCGCGAGCATCCCGAGGACATCCCGGCGCTGCTGAAACACCATATGGAACACCTGCACCAGCAGGAGGGGCTCCCGGAGCGGCGCTTCCAGGCCGGTGCGCTCGAACGGCTGCGGCGTTACCACTGGCCGGGCAACGTGCGTGAACTGCGCAATTTCGTGCAGCGGCTGATGATCCTGGGCTCCGGCGAGGAGGTGACGCGCGAGGAGGTGGAGCGCACGCTATCCGGGCAGACGCTCGGCGAGGCGGATCTCGGCGCGGTGAAGCTGTTCCCGGACCTGCCGCTGCGCGAGGCGCGGGAACAGTTCGAGCGCCAGTACCTGATCCATCAGCTCGAACGCAGCGAGGGCAACATGACCCGACTGGCGGAACGGGTCGGCCTGGAGCGTACCCATCTGTACCGCAAGTTCAAGACCCTTGGGATCGACCCAAAAAAACTGAAGACCGACGGCTGACCCTAGGCGCTGGATATGAAGCGGATCGTGATCGTGGGCGCCGGCCAGGTCGGGCAATCGCTCGCCGAGGCCCTCAGCGCCGACGGACACAACGTGACGGTGGTCGACACGCGTTCCGTTTGCCTTGAGGCGATCGAGAGCCATCTCGACATCCGGACCGTGAACGGCTTCGGCAGTCATCCCGGCGTGCTCGAGTCCGCCGGGGCCCGCGAGGCCGAGATGCTGATCGCGGTCACCGATTCGGACGAAGTCAACATGCTTGCCTGCCAGGTCGGCTCGACGCTGTTCGGTATCGGTACCAAGATCGCGCGGGTGCGTGAACGCAGTTACCACGATTATCCGCGTCTGTTCTCTCCAGATGCGGTGCCAGTGGACATGCTGATTTCCCCGGAGGCGATCGTCACCGCCCAGATCCAACGGCTGGTCGAACATCCCGGGGCGTTGCAGGTGCTCGATTTTGCCGACGGGCTGGTTTCGCTGGTCGGGGTCCGGGCGTATTACGGTGGACCGCTGGTAGGCCACGAGCTGCGCAATCTGCGGCGGGACATGCCGGGCATCCAGACCCGGGTCGCCGCGATCTTCCGGCGCGATCGTCCGGTGCGTCCCGACGGGCATACGGTGATCGAGGCCGACGACGAGGTATTTTTCGTCGCAGCGAAGGAGGATATCGGCGCCGTTACTTCGGAACTGCGGAAGCTCGATCAGCCGTACCGGCGGATCATGGTGGCAGGCGGAGGCAATATCGGGCGGCGGCTGGCCGAGGCCCTGGCGGGTCGTTACGAGGTCAGCGTGATCGAGCAGGACCCGGTGCGTGCCGAACAGCTGCGCGAGGTGCTGCCGGAGGGTACCGAGATCCGGGTTGGCGACAGCGCCGACGATCAGCAACTGGACCGTTCCGGGATCGGCCGGACCGACGTGTTCTGCGCGGTCACCAACGATGACCAGGCTAACATCTTCGCCAGCATGCTCGCGAAGCGCCGCGGTGTGCGCAAGGTGATGGCGCTGATCAACCGTCCCGGCTACGTCGACCTGATGCAGGAGGGCACGATCGACATCGCGCTGTCGCCGCAACAGGCGACGATCGGGGTCCTGCTGGCGCGGGTGCGGGAAGGCGGCACCGCCACCGTGCACAGCCTGCGCCGCGGCGCGGCGGAAGCGATCGAGACCATCGTCAGCGGCGATGCGCGGAACTCGCGCGTCGTCGACCGCAGGATCGAAGAGCTGCACTTGCCCGAGGGCGCGACGATAGGCGCGGTCGTGCGCCACCGCGAGGTGCTGATCCCGCATCACGATACCGTGATCCATTCCGGCGACCACGTGATCCTGTTCCTGACCGATCGCGGCCTGCTGCGGGCAGTCGAGCGATTGTTCCAGCCGACCCGCCGTTTCTTTTGAGCCGGCCCGCCGTGGGGTACGCTGCGGGTCGAAAGACCGCCCTTACCCGCAGGCGGGAGAGGGCGATAAGGAGCGCGCTGCGCGCGTTTTTCTGAACGGAGGCGGTGATGGCCGACATGATTTCGCGTTTCCAGACGCTGCTGGAGTCAGGGCAGGACTCGCCGATGCTGCGCCTGTCGCTGGGGAATGCCCTGATCGCGGCCGGCCGCCACGCGGAGGCGGTTGGGCACCTCGAGCGTGCGCTGGATCAGGATCCCGGGTACTCGGCAGCGTGGAAGCGACTGGGCTGGACGCTGCTGGAGACCGGCGCGGCCGCGCGCGCGCTGGAGGTCTGCGAACGCGGCATCGAGGTGGCACGGGGCAGGGGCGATCTGCAGGCGGCGAAGGAGATGGAGGTCTTCGCCCGACGTGCGCGCAAGCAGCTGGATGCCCCGAAGCGGGACTCATGACGGAGGACCGCAGCCGGGCAACGGGTGGCGGTTATCGGGCTCCGCTCACGCCCCGGCATTTCCTGCCACGGCACTGGGGCAGCTGGCTTGGACTCGGGTTGCTGTGGCTGCTGCACCAGTTGCCCAGGCCGTTTCTGCGCGGCCTGGTGCCCGGGCTGGCCTGGCTGCTGCGGCGCGGGTCGGCCAAGCGCAGGCATTTCGCTACCCTGAACCTGTCCTGGTGTTTCCCTGCGCTGACGCCGGAGCAGCGGGAACACCTGCTGCGGGAACACTACCGTTTTGCCGCGCAGGGCATGCTGGACTACGGGATGCTGTGGTTCGGATCTGCCGCCACCCATGCGGCACGCATCCGGGTTGTCGGCCACGAACACTACCTCAGGCTGCAGGCGCGCCAGGTGCCGGTGATCGTGCTGTCCCCGCATTCGATCGCACTCGATCACGGTGGACTGCGGATGAGCCAGCTCCACAATGGCGTGTCGTTTGCGAAGCAGTTGCGCAATCCCGTTGTGGAATGGATCAACCACCGCACCCGTACCCGTTATTCAGCGCAGATCTACTCACGCGAACAGGGTCTGCGTCCGGCGATTCGGCAGATGCGCCAGGGACGCAATTTCTACTATCTCCCCGACGAGGATCTCGGGGCCGAGGGTGCGGTGTTCGTCGATTTCCTTGGCGTTTCCAAGGCCACGCTGACCTCGCTGGGTCGCCTGGCACGCGTGACCGGGGCCGCGGTCGTTCCGAGCTTCGCCTGGTATGACCGTGCCGAGGACCAGTACGTGGTGACGCTCTCGCCGGCGCTCGAGAACTTCCCCAGCGGTGACGATCGCGCCGACGCACGCGCGATGAACGCGGCGATCGAGAAAGCGGTGCGCGAGAGACCGGCGCAGTATCTCTGGACGATGCGCCTGTTCCAGACCCGCCCCGGCGGGGCCCCGAACCCGTACCGTTCCGGATCCGCGGGTCCGCGCGCGGACGCGGCCACCGGGCCCCGCACCCCGGGAAGGTAGCGCCGGCCACGGTTTGCGCGGTAGGCTCGGGCCATGGCAGCCAAGGTTCTGACTATCAAGCCCGAGCACCTTCGCAAGCCCGCGGCCCGGGTTGCGCGGCTGCTGATGCGCAAACGCCTGGCCGTCGCCGATTCGCTGCTCGACAAGCTCGACGATCCCGAGGCAGTCCACGAGTTCCGGGTCGCGGTGCGCCGGGCGCGCAGCATCGAGAAAGCCTACCGCCCCTATCTTGTGGATGCGGTCACCCCGAAGCTGCGCCGGCGCCTGAAGGACGTGGTGGCCGCGACCGGTGCAGCGCGTGACACCGAGGTGCAGATCGAGCGCCTACACCAGCGCTGCGCCGATCCCCGCCCGCACCAACGCCCGGGCTTCGATTGGCTGGAGCAGAGGCTCCAGCATCGGCTCGCAGTCGAGTACGAAGCGTTGCGGGCCACGCTCGCGGAACGCTTTCGGCTCGTGCACAAGCCGCTGCACGCCCGCTTGAAGGCGCGCTACGCGGATCCCGGGCCCAGCTTTGCCGAAGTGACCGCCGGGATGCTGCTCGAGGTGGCCGGCGAATTCGCGCTCCGCTGCGCGCATCTCGATCGCGATCTCGATGAGGGTCCGCTGCACGCAGCGCGGATCAGCGGCAAGCGCCTGCGCTATCTGCTGGAGCCGCTCACTGCTGCCTTTCCGCAGGCAGAGGCGCTGGTGGGATCGCTCAAGGTGCTGCAGGACCTGCTCGGGGAGATTCGTGACCTGCAGGTGTTCGGAAGGGAACTGGCCGAGGCTTCGGAAGAGGCCGGGGCTGCGCGCATGCGCAAACTCATCGAGATGTCGCTGACGCTCCCGTTCGATTCCCCCGAACTCGCGAGGGGGCGCCAGCAGGATGAACGCGCGGGCCTGATGTCGCTGGCCCGGGAACTGCAGACGCGCCAGGGCGACCTGATCGAGCATCTCCGGGCCCGCCTGCGCGACGGCGCGGCCGAGGAACTGGTCGCGGGGGTGCGTGCACTGGCTCGCGATTGTGCCCATGCCGGGATGCCGCAAAGCGATCCGCAGCCAGCGCGCGACAACGCCGGCTGAGGTATTCCAGGGAACCGGAATCGCGCTCGGCTACACTAACTTCCGATGCGCGTTGCCAGCACGGTATCCGGGATGCCATCGATGCGTTCGATGAAGACCTCCGGCAGCGATCGGTGCGCGCGCGAGCGCCGCAAGCGTGTACGTCGGCCCGCGCTGCGTCCCGATCGATCACGATTCGGGCAGGCCGCTGCACATCGAGCCGGCATCCCCAGGACTGAATTTCGGGAGTTGACCATGTTCTTCGGCGCGACACACAAGATCCGCATGCCCGATCCGTCCGAGGCGCTGTCGGGGCGTGCCGAGCCGATGCCGGTATCCGGCCGTCACGCGGTACTCGGGACGCTGCTGGCGCCTCCGTATCCCGAAGGCATGGCGACCATCCATTTCGGCATGGGTTGTTTCTGGGGTGCCGAGCGCTTGTTCTGGCGCCAGCCCGGGGTGTTCACCACCGCGGTGGGCTACGGTGGCGGCTACACGCCCAACCCGACCTACCGGGAGGTGTGTTCGGGGCTGACCGGCCACAACGAGCTCGTGCGCGTGGTGTACGACCCGGGGCAGATCGGACTGGAGGCCCTGCTGAAGGTCTTCTGGGAGGGGCACGATCCGACCCAGGGCATGCGCCAGGGCAATGATGTCGGAACCCAGTACCGCTCGGGAATCTACCTGAGCGACCCGACCCAGCGTGCGCCGGCCGAGGCGAGCCGCCAGCGCTTCGAAGCAGCTCTGCGGCGCGTGGGCCAGGGGCCGATCACCACCGAGATCGTCGATCTCGGCGACTTCTACTTCGCCGAGGACTATCACCAGCAGTATCTGGAGAAGAACCCCGGTGGCTACTGCGGGCTGGGCGGGCTCGGGATCGGCTATCCCGCCGGCGCCTGATCCGTCGGCTCCCGTGCCCCGGTCTCCGGGCCCGCCGCCCGGACAAGCGCGCGGAACAGGCGCTGCTGGACGTGTTTCTGCGGAAGATACTCGGGATGCCACTGCACCCCGATGCACCAGCGATCGCAGGCCTCGATCGCCTGGATGACTCCGGTGGGTTCCCGACCGCATACGCGCAGGTGCTGCCCCAGTTCCGCAACCGCGTGGTTGTGGAGGGCATTGACCTGAACGGTCTCGCCGTCCAGCACCGCGGCCAGACGCGAGCCGGGTTCAAGGTCCACCCGTTTCACCGGCAACAGGCTGCGCGTCTGCGGGGTCTCCGTGTAGAACCCCCCGAGATCCCGGTGCAGCGTTCCGCCCCGGACGACGTTGACCAGCTGCATGCCCCGGCAGATGCCCAGGATCGGCCGGCGCTCGTCGAGCGCCCGGTGGATCAACGCCTTCTCCAGGCGGTCGCGTTCCGTGTCGAGCCGGCCGCCATGCGACTGGAACAGGCGTCGGAGCAGCCACAGCAGTGGGTAGAATGCGTACCCGATCAGGCGCTGGGACCAGCGCCGTTCGGCGGCCTGAATCTCGCTCGTTGCGGGGCCGTCGGGTTTCTCGTACAGCGCGGGATCCACATCGGCACCGCCGCCGACGATCAGGGCGTCGAAATGGCAGTGGTGGTGTGGCCGTGCCGGTCGAATCCTCAGCGGGCGCCCACCGGCACGGTGCACCGCCCAGGCGGTGAAGAACCACGCGGGCCAGCCGCCCCGGTCGGGCCCGGTGACCGCGACCACCGCCCGCGGTTGCGGGCGGGATGGTTCCCCCCCTTCGCGGTGTGCGGGATCCGCGTCAGAACCAGTCACGGATCCGCCGGACCCAGTCGTCGGTGAACTGTCCCAGGGCCTGGCCCGGGCGGCGCAGGTATTCTGCTGCGGCGGCCTCCAGGCGGTCGCGGTCGGCCGCCAGGTGTTCCACTTCGGCCCAGCCGTTGAACGGACGGGCGAGGGTCCAGTTCGGGTCATCGATCTCGCAATTCGGGAGCCGATAGTGCAGCGCTGGACGCGGTTTCACCAGCGACCGTTCTACCGGCGCCGCCATCACCCGATCCCGGTCGATCTCCGCGAACAGCGGGAGCAGGTCCAGCGGCCGGTTGCGGGTGGGGTTGTGTTCCAGGTAGTCGTCGATCAGGCGGGTGATGTCGGGCGCGTACCCGGACTGCAGCACGTGGCGCACGTAGCCTCCGGGGAAGGGTCGGATGTAGGGCGACAGGCGGCGCGCGAGATCGATCTCCCCGACCTTCACCAGGGCCTCGTACAGCAGCACGAACGCCCGGACGATCGAGGTGATCCAGGCCGCATCGAGGCTGTGGACCTCGATGTTCAGCTGCAGGCCGAACGCGTACAGCAGCGCGGCCTGGGTTCCCTGCGCACCCTGCCGCTGCAGCGTGGCGCGCATCCGGTCGAGGCGCGGGAGGACACCGAGCGGTACCGGCGGTGCGACGATCTCGTGCGGCACGATGCGGCCGGCTGCGCCGGCGAGCCAGCGTTCGAGGGCCGCGCTGTCCTGGTCGTCGAGGTCTACCCCGAGCCGTTTCAGGTGCTCCCGATAGCGCCGGTCCTTCAGAACCAGGGCGTCCAGCTCGACCTCGAACGTGCCGAACTCGGTGTCGAGCACGCGCGTCAGGAAGGCACCGCCGGTCTCGATACGGCCGCCGAACTCGTTGCGGACCGTCTCGGCCATGGTTTCCAGCGGGATTCCCGCCATTTCGAGTTCGACGCCGATGCGCCGGGGACGGCCGTCCGGAGCCTCGGGCCACGGCAGTTCACGGAATCGGGCGGTCATCACTGCATTCGCTCCCATGTCGGTGCCCAGGCGTCCCGGCCCCCGGGAAAGCCCCGTTGGACCGGACCGGAATCCGTCGGTTCGCCGCTGCCCGCATGGCACGCGGGCCAACCCCGAGCGGTTTCCGGTACGGGCCGAACCGGCATCGGGGTTGCCCCGACCCGGCTGCGCCCGGATCATAGCGCACCGGTCTGCCGCCGTCCCCGCGATGGGGAGGCGGTCGGGACCGGGACCGCCGGGGTCGAACGCAGTCTGCCCAGGTATGTCTGCGCATTACCGCATCTTTCACAGGCGAGGCCGGGAGGACGAGCCGCGATGGACCATATCTATCTCCGTGACCTAGAGGTCGAGGCCGTGATCGGCGTCTACCCCTGGGAGCAGCGGGTGCGGCGGCGGCTCCGCTTCGACATCGAACTGGGAGCCGACACCCGCGTGGCTGCACGCTCCGGCGATATCGCCGATACCGTCGACTACGAGGCCGTAGCCAATTGCATTCGCGCGATCGCCAGCCGCGAGCCCCATGTACTGCTCGAATGCCTCGCCGAAGAGATCGCCGAGACGCTGCTGCGTCGTTTCGGGGGGCACTCGGTGCGCCTGACCGTGGGCAAGCCGGGGGCGGTGGCGGGCGCCCGCGAGGTCGGCATCGTGATCGAGCGCGGGCATCCCTGACAGTGTCCAGCCCGCCTTCCCGCCGCGCGTTCGTCGGGCTCGGCAGTAATGTCGCGCCGGCCGCAAATCTGCGGCGCGCGCTGGACGAACTGAGCGGGCAATTCGGGGCAGTCGCACGTTCGCCCGTCTGTGTCAGTGGCGCGGCGGGATACGACGGGCCGGATTACTGGAATCTGTGCGTCGGGTTCGACACCTCCCTTTCCGCTGCCGCGCTGGTCGCCTGGCTGAAGGGGATGGAGCGACGACTGGGACGTGCTGCTGGAGAACCCCGGCTCGCGCCGAAGACGATCGACGCCGATCTGCTGCTGCTCGGAGACACGCAATCGGCGAGTCCGCCGTTGCCGCACCCCGAGGTCTTCACCCGCGCCTACGTGCTGGGGCCGCTGGCGATGCTGGCCCCGGAACGGATTCTCCCCGGGCACGACACGACCGTCGGCGAACTCTGGAAGGACTTTCCCGGCGCGGATGCTCTGACGGTGCTTCCGCCCGACCCCCTCTGAGCCGCCTGCGGGCGCCATGCGCGGGCCGCGGTGTTCAGGGTCTTCGGCGCTGCTCGTGCTCGCGCTGCCGTTCGACCACGGCCCAGAGGCGGCCCTGCAACTCGGTGAACAGGCCGATGACATCATCCATCGTCAGGATTCCGGCCAGCGCACCGTCGGCGTCCACCACCGGCAATCGGCGGATCGCCTTGGCCCGCATCCGTTCCAGGGCATCGAACAGGCTGTCGTCGGTGCGTGCGACCGACAGTGGCGAGGTTACGATATCGCGTACCGCCAGCGTCGTTGGGTCGAGTCCCGGCACCAGAACCTCCACGACCAGGTCGCGGTCGGTGATGATGCCGGTCGGGATGCGGCGACCGCCTTCCTCCCGGTACAGCACCACGTCGCCGACGTGGTGCCGCCGCATCAGTTCCGCGGCCACCTGAACGGATTCGTCGTCCTGGATCACGATAACTTCCCGTTTGCAGACATCTCCCGCTTGCATGGTCCGAAGCTCCGTGGTGATGGGTGTGATCGCAAGGACCGGCCTCAGCCGACGACGTGGTGTTTGCCCTCCACGTGCACCGTGCTGGCTGCCGGCCCATCGTCGCTGGTGACCTCGGTGAACCAGACCCGGTCACCGACCTCCAGCTTGGCGAAATCCGCATCGACCACGCTTGCGGAACTGAAGCGGATCTCGCGCCCGTCGGAGGTCTCGATCATGCCGTAATCCGCGGCCGGGGCGATTTCCCGGATATGCCCGTGCGGTGGGGGCTCGTGGAGCTTCACGTTGCCGCGCTGCTTGCGCGCGAAATCCTGGAGTTGCCGCCGCATCGCTGCGAACGCATCGCGCACGGCCACGTAGACGTCCTGGTGGGCCTGGTGCGCGTCGGGTTCCCGGCTCGCGACCAGTTCGGCGTTCGGCACGGTGAGATCGATGCGCACGTGGTAGAGATGTCCCTTGTGCTGATGGCGGTGGCGTGCTTCGACCGCCACCCGGCAGGCGATGATCTGATCGTGAAACTGGCCCAGTTTTGCGATTTGTGCCCGAACCCTGTCCTCCACCGCCGGGGAGTGATCCATGTTGCGAAAGGCGATCTCGACCAGGGGTGTTCCAGGGTTGCTCATTGCATCGCTCCTGCACTCCGCGCGGGAGTGGCACGTTGAAACAAGCCATCTACGGCCCTTTCAGGCCCTGCTACCCCGAGTATAGACACGCCGTGGCTACCCTCCGTCGCGGCGCGTGAGCTCGCCGGAGGAGGTGCACCGAATCGGTGCGGCGGGCTCCGCCTCCGGTGCGGTTGTGGTGCAAGTGCCGCGGCCGGTGCGTTTGAGGGCCAAGAAAAGGCCGTGCATCGTCGGCCCCCTTGTTGGCACGCCCCGTGCAGGAGCCCCGTCGTCTGCATGACGACACCTTCCCTCGAGGACTTACAGGCACTGGCAACAAGGAGTGAACGATGAAAATGATCACGGCGATCATCAAGCCCTTCAAGCTTGATGATGTTCGCGAAGCAATCTCCGAAATCGGTGTGCAAGGCATGACGATGACGGAAGTCAAGGGGTTCGGTCGCCAGCGCGGCCACACGGAGCTCTACCGTGGGGCCGAGTACGTGGTCGACTTCCTGCCCAAGGTGAAGCTGGAGGTCGCGGTCGACGGCGACCTGGTCGACCGCGTGGTCGAGGCGATCACCAAGTCGGCCAGCACCGGCAAGATCGGTGACGGCAAGATCTTCATTACCCCGATCGAGCAGGTGGTCCGCATCCGTACCGGCGAAACCGGGGCCGAGGCGCTGTGACGCGCCGGCGCTGAACTCACTTTCACTGGAGAAATCCGACTATGGAACAGCAGGTAGCAGAACTTGCCTATGCCCTGGACACCTTCTATTTCCTGGTGGCGGGCGCACTGGTGATGTGGATGGCTGCGGGGTTCACGATGCTCGAAGCGGGCCTGGTCCGCAGCAAGAGCACCGCCGAGATCCTGACCAAGAACATCGCCCTCTACTCCATCGCCAGCGTGATGTATATGGTGGTGGGCTACAACATCATGTATAGCGACGGGCTGAGCTCGATCATCCCGGGCGTCGGCTTCTTCATTTCCGGCGACAATACCGCGGTGGACGTGACCGCCGCGTTCACCGGCGACATGTCGTACGACGCGGCAGAAGGGCGCCCGTACTACTCCGACCGTGCCGACTTCTTCTTCCAGGTCGTGTTCGTGGCCACCGCGATGTCGATCATCTCCGGTGCGGTCGCCGAACGCATGAAGCTCTGGGCCTTTCTCGCGTTCGCGGTGGTGCTGACCGGGTTCATCTATCCGATCCAGGGCTTCTGGAGCTGGGGCGGCGGCTTTCTCGACCAACTCGGGTACGTCGATTACGCGGGTTCGGGCATCGTGCATTTCACCGGTGCGGTCGCTGCGCTGGCCGGGGTCCTGCTGCTCGGTGCCCGCAAGGGCAAGTACGGTCCGCATGGCGAGATCAACGCGATTCCCGGTGCCGCGCTGCCGCTGGCCACGCTGGGCGTGTTGATCCTGTGGCTGGGCTGGTTCGGCTTCAACGGCGGCTCCGAGCTCAAGGTCTCCGACGTCGATTCGGCGAACAATGTCGCGGCGGTGTTTGCGAACACCAACCTGGCGGCGGCCGGCGGCGTGATTGCGGCGCTGATCACCACCCGCCTGCTGTTCGGAAAGGCCGATCTGACCATGGCGTTGAACGGCGCGATTGCCGGCCTGGTTGCGATCACGGCCGACCCGCTGAGTCCGTCACCGCTGCTCGCTGCGATCATCGGTGGAGTGGGCGGCGTGATCGTCGTGTTCTCGATCGTCGGGCTGGACAAGCTGAAAATCGACGATCCCGTCGGTGCGATCTCGGCGCACGGCACCGCAGGCATCTGGGGCGTGATGGCGGTGCTGCTGTCGAACGGCGATGCGACCGTCGTCGGCCAGATCAGCGGTCTCGTCGCGATCTTTGTCTTCGTCTTCATCACCAGCCTGATCGTCTGGTTCGTGCTGAAGCTGGTGATGGGTATCCGCCTCCCGGAAGAGGACGAATACCTGGGCGCGGATGTCGCCGAATGCGGCCTCGAGGCCTATCCCGAGTTCGTCAAGAAGGCCTGAGACCCATAAACCAGCAACCCCGGGGCGAACCCGGGGTTCCCACGAAGGAGTCTCCTCCGACACCGACCGCACCGTCTCCCAGGACGTGACATCGGTGATTGCGGGCGCCCAGGCGCCCGCTTTTTTTGGGCGGGGGACACCAACCCGCGGTGCCCCCCGCGCCGAAAGATCCCCAGCCGGAACGAGACCAAATCCGCAACCCCTCCGCGCGGGGGGCTGGGGAGGGGCAGTGCACGACCTTGCCGCGGTGCGCTCGGCCCTCTCACCCTGGTCGCTGCCCGTCGGCCATCCCGGGCAGCCGCGGGCTCGACGAATCCCAGCCTCATGTGCCCCCGGCGCGTCGGGTAGAATGCGCGCTTCGGAAACCGCGGATCTGCCTTTGGGACAAGGATCGGGATGGATTGCCTGCTGGACATGACAGACCTTCGGACCGCCCAGTTGGGGCCGCTGGACCTGCGCCTGCAGGCCGGGGAGCTCGTGCAGATCACCGGTGCCTCCGGTTCCGGCAAGTCGCTGTTGCTGCGCGCGCTGGCGGATCTCGACCCGAACCAGGGGCAGGTGCGCCTCCAGGGGCAGGACCGCAACGGCATCGCACCGACCGACTGGCGCCGGCAGGTGGCCTATGTCCCGGCCGAAACCGCCTGGTGGGCCGAACGCGTGCAGGAACATTTCCCCTCGAACTGGGACCGGCAGCAGGCGCTGGACTGGCTGCAGCGTTTTTCGCTGCCTGAAGAGGCGCTCGACTGGGAGGTCGAGCGCCTGTCCAGCGGCGAACGCCAGCGGCTGGGCCTGCTCCGCGCATTCCTGAACCATCCCCGGGTGCTGCTGCTCGATGAACCCACCGCGAATCTCGACCTCGAGAATACCCGGCGCATCGAGCGCGCGGTGCGCGGCTACTTGGCCGAGGAGGACGCCGGTGCGCTGTGGGTCAGCCACGATACGCTGCAGCGTAACCGCCTCGGCGGGCGCATCCTCGAAATCCGCTCCGGGAGGCTCGTGCCATGACCGTGATCAGCCTCAGCGCGCTGGACCTTTCGCTCGCAGCGCTGCTGGTGCTGGCGCTGGCCGGGTTGACGCTCTGGGCCCGGCTCGGCGTTGGACGCAGCCTGCTGATCGCCGGGGTGCGCACTGTGCTGCAGCTGCTGCTGGTCGGGTTGATCCTGCAGACGCTGTTCGATCACGCCCGGCTCGGCTGGGTCGTACTGATGGCGATGGCCATGCTGCTGATCGCCGGCTACGAGGTGATGGCCCGGCAGGAACGGCGCTTCGCCGGTTTCTGGGGCTACGGGATTGGCACCGCGACGATGTTTGTGTCCGCGTTCGCGGTCACCGTGCTGGCGCTGACCACGATGGTCGGCCCGACTCCGTGGTGGGAGCCGCAGTATGCGATCCCGCTGCTTGGCATGCTGCTTGGCAATACGATGACCGGCATCGCGCTGGGGCTGGACCGGCTCACGCAGACCGTCTGGCGCGAGCGGCGGGTGATCGAGGGCCGGCTCGCGCTGGGCGACTCCTGGGTCTGCGCGACCGCGACGATGCGTCGCGAGGCCGCGCGCAGCGGTCTGATGCCGACGATCAACGCGATGGCCGCGGCCGGCGTGGTCAGCCTGCCGGGAATGATGACCGGGCAGATCCTCGCCGGTGTGCCGCCGGTCGAGGCGGTCAAGTACCAGATCCTGATCATGTTCCTGATCTCGGCCGGCACCGGATTCGGCGCGCTGGGCGCAGTCTGGTTCGCATCCCAGCGCCTGTTCGACCACCGCGCCCGTCTGCGCCTCGACCGCCTGCGCTGACCGGAACGCAATAGGATCCGTTTCGGCTGGCCCGGTCATCCAACGGCGGCGGCGTGGTCTGACCACAGTAACCAGTGGTTTCAATTGATGATCATGCCCAGAAACCGCTTGATTAGCACTTTGGGGCATCCATTCCTGGCCTAACTCCCATGCCCTTGAGCTTGAGGCCCCGAAGGATGAAAACCGGCCGCGGAAGCCCACGGAAATAGTGCAAGACATGGGATGCCCGTAATTTTCCGTGTTGTCCGTGTTCTTCCGTGGCTGGATTTTCACGTCAAAATGTCATTAATAATCATAGGTATGTGATTCCAGATCGGTGTATTTTTGCCGCTAACTGTCATGCCGCCGGGCGCGCGGCACCCCCGATGATGAAAGATAATGGGCGTGCTGTCGCGTCGGGCTGAGGTCGCGATAATTCTTGATGGCGCCTGACCGCGCACGCTAACTCGACCCGCTGCCCTTCACTCGTACCCCGGATTGCCTGGCATGGCCTGGAAGGGTCATGGACAGCGCACGCTAAAAAGAGCCGTCGAGTCCCGACAGGCCGTTGAAGGACGGCGCCCTTGGCGACAGCACATCGTGAAGGATAGTGCGTTTGCCCGAGGAGGTCAGCATGGACATTACCCCGATTCACCGGCGCGTTGTCGGTCTGGATGTGCACCAGAGCAAGATCACGGCCTGTGCGCTGATCGAGCAGCCCGATGGCAGTGTGGCGGTGGAGCACCGGGAGTTTGGTGGTTTCAAGCGCGATCGGCGGGCGTTGGCCGAGTGGGTTCGCGGGTTTGACCCCGAGGTCGTGGTGATGGAGAGCGACTGGGATCTACTGGAAGAGCCCCTATGCGGCCCTTGAGCGTGTGGGCGTCATGGCCTGGGTGGTCAATGCCCGTCACGCCCGAAACGTGCCTGGCCGCAAGACCGACCTCTCCGATGCCCAGTGGCTGGCCACGCTGGCCCGTGCCGGTCTGCTGCGGGCTTCGTTCATTCCTCCGGCCGAGATCCGCCATCTGCGCCTGATCGCCCGGCAGCGCCAGAAGCTGGTCGGGATGCTGGCCGCGGAGAAGAACCGGCTGCACAAGGTGCTGACCGATGCCGGGATTCGCCTGAACGTGCTGGTCTCCGACGTACACGGCGCGTCGGCACGGGCCATGATCAAGGCCCTGCTCGCCGATGCCCCATGCACGCAATCCTCGACCTCGCCGGCCGCCTGCGGGCTTCCCGCGAAGAACTGTTCGAAGCCCTGCAACCGGAGGAACTGAGCACCAGGCACCGCTTCGTGCTCAACGAGGTTCTGGCGCACATCGAGTACCTCGAGGCCATGATCGCCCGCTTCGAACAGGAACTGCTTGCGGGTCTGGCCCCCTGGGAGCCGCAGGTGTGCCTGCTGGAAACCGTGCCCGGCATCGACCGCATTGGCGCCGCCATGCTGCTCGTCGAAATCGGTACCGACATGGCGAGCTTCGGCAGCGCCGAACGCCTCGCGTCCTGGGTCGGCATCTGCCCCGGCAACCACGAGAGCGCCGGCAAACGCAAAAGCGGACGCACGCGCAAGGGCAACGCCTGGGTCCGTCGCCTGCTGTGCGAGTTCGCGCAAGCCGCCTCCCGCACCCGCTGTGCGCTCAAGGACAAGTTTTCGGCCTTGTCCATCCGCAAGGGACACAAGCGCTCCATCGTGGCCCTGGCGCACAAGCTCCTGCGCATCGTCTACGCCATGCTCAATCATGCGGCCCCCTACCAGGATCGCACCGTCGATTACGAGGGCTCTCGTCGTGCAGCGCAACGCGCCGCGCTGGCTGAAGATGCTGGAAAAGCACGGCTATCTCACCGCCACCTGAGCCGCCACACAGGCTCTTCGAGTCCCGCAAGCAGGCATTTGCGCACCGGCATGCGTCACGCCAGAATCTCGCTCGCCCCAACGTCAGGTTCTTTCACGCTAACTGTCATGCCCTCGGCCGCGAGGCACCCCGAAGGATGAAAATACGATTATGAATCAGAGAGATACGATTCCCGGGCAGCGTATTTTCACGCTAACTGCGTTGACAAACACCAGCGCGGCGACTAATGAAGGTGATTGGATGTCCCCGGGGAGAACGCTGACCCATCGCCATGTCTCGGGGGCACTCCGGATGCGCCGCCAGGTTTGCCCACCGCCGGTGGTTGTCCGTGATTCGGGCCCGCGAGCCGCGGTTGCGCGGAAGTCGGCAGGGAAACTGCCCTGGCGCCGCCGGGGCCGGGAAAGCCGGAATGGCGTTCCAATGCTTCCACGAAGGGGGCATCACCTCGCATACGTTCCACAATGAAACCGGAGGGTGGCAATGATGGACCGCAAGAAACACCGGTCGCTGATAGAGCGCACGGAGCAAAAGGGAACGGTAGGTTGGGATACGCTCGACGCGGCCGGGGTGTCGCGGCGGAGTTTCCTCGGCCGAGTAGGCAAGGGCAGCGCGGCCTTGGCCGTGTTCGGCCTCGGGTCGGAGGCGGCGATCCAGGGCCTGTTTGGGCGCAGCACGCTGTCGAGCGCGGTCGCAGCCGCCCTCGAGGAATTCCGGGTGGAAGGCAAGGTGGACGGTTTCATCTACCTAAATGACCGCCCGATCAACGGCGAGCTGCCGCCACACCTGTTGCACGACGAGGTGACTCCGTTCCCGAATATGTTCATCCGCAACAACGGCGTCCCGCCGGCAAAGGACAGCATCGATCCCTCGCGGTGGACGCTGACCGTGAGTGGCGAGGCGGCCGACCGCGAGGTGACCTACTCGATCGCTGATCTGAAGAGCAAATTCGAGAACGTGACCCTGCAGATCTGGATCGAGTGCGGCGGCAATGGCCGCGCCGCGTTCGAGCCGTCGCCGCGTGGCAACCAGTGGGACCTGGGTGCGATCGGCTGCCCGGAATGGACCGGCGTGCGCCTGCGTGACGTGCTGGAGGATGCCGGCTATGACAGGGATAAAGCCGTTTACATCGGCTACGAGGCCGGTGATGCTCATCTCAGTGGTCGGCCCGATCTGGACGCGATTTCCCGTGGTTGCCCGATGCGCAAGGCGCTGGAGGACGAAACCATCATCGCGTTTGCGATGAACGGCGAGGACATCCCCGAGCAGCACGGCTATCCGCTGCGCCTGATTGTCCCGGGCTTCCCGGGTTCCGCCAGTGGCAAGTGGCTGCAGGGCATCCTGATCCGGGACCGCGAGCACGACGGCGAGAAGATGACCGGCTACAGCTACCGCGTGCCGGCCTATCCGGTCGAGCCGGGTGCCGATGTACCGGAGGAGGATATGGTAATCCTCGAGGAAATGCCGGTGAAATCCCTGATCACCTTCCCCGAAACCGGGGTGCGTACCACCGTGGGTGCCGGCCTGAAGGTGGAGGGCAAGGCGTGGGACGGTTACGGCGATGTCGAGGAACTGCACGTCTCCATCGATCATGGCGCCACCTGGCAGAAGGCGAAGCTTAACCGGCCGCGCAACAGGTTTGCCTGGCAGACCTGGGAGGCGGACATCGAGTTTCCGACCCCGGGCTACTATCAGGTCTGGGCGAAGGCGACCAACCGTCGCGGCGAAAGCCAGCCGATGCGGGTGCCGGGCTGGAACCCCCGTGGTTACGGCAACAACCGTGCCCACCACATCGACGTGTATGTCGAAGCCTGAGGCATGCGGATGAAGTGGCAAGCCTGTCTGTTCCTGCCCGCCGTGTTGTGGCTGCTGTCGATGCCGCTCGTGCTGGCGGACGAGCCGACCGCCGATGGCGACGGGGTTGCGGCCGGTGAACCGGAGATCGACCCGGAAACCGGTATGATCCGGGCGCGCGGTTTCGAGACGGTGAAGAACAACTGCACCGTTTGCCATTCGTCCCGCACGTTCATCAACCGCGGCTACACACGAAAGGTGTGGCTGGAACAGATCCGCTGGATGCAGGACAGCCAGGGCCTGTGGGAATTCGACCCGGAAACCGAGGAACTCATCTTGGATTACCTGGAAACCAACTATCCGCCGCGCTGACGCTGACGGTTGAGCGTTGCACCGTACGCGGTGCCTGACCGACGCCCCGGCTTTGTCCGGGGCGTTTTCCTGGGAAGCACTCGACGAATCCGTCCCGGCTTTTGCAGCGCGCGGGGCGGTGCGGCGGGGTCGGGCCACAGTAACTGATGGTTTCAATTGAGATTCTTTCCTAGAACCACTCGATTGGTGCCTTAAAACATACATTCCTGGCCTAACTGTCATGGCGCGTGCAGCCACCCCCGATGATGAAAGAGGCGTAGGCCGTCATCCGCCAGCCGGCGTTGGGGATGCTGCGGGCGCCTGGGCACTGCGAACGCCATGTGGCGGATGACGCTGCGCTCTTCCGCCCTACGGGTCGCCAGGGACACGAGACAGGCCGTGACTTTCACGCTAACTGTCATGCCCTCGGCCGCGAGGCACCCCGAAGGATGAAACTACGATTATAAATCAGAGACATACGATTCTAGGGCGGCGTATTTTCACGCTAACTGTCATGCCGCCGGGCGCGCGGCACCCCCGATGATGAAAGATAATGGGCGTGCTGTCGCGTCGGGCTGAGGTCGCGATAATTCTTGATGGCGCCTGACCGCGCACGCTAACTCGACCCGCTGCCCTTCACTGTACCCCCGGATTGCCTGGCATGGCCTGGAAGGGTCATGGACAGCGCACGCTAAAAGAGCCGTCGAGTCCCGACAGGCCGTTGAAGGACGGCGCCCTTGGCGACAGCACATCGTGAAGGATAGTGCGTTTGCCCGAGGAGGTCAGCATGGACATTACCCCGATTCACCGGCGCGTTGTCGGTCTGGATGTGCACCAGAGCAAGATCACGGCCTGTGCGCTGATCGAGCAGCCCGATGGCAGTGTGGCGGTGGAGCACCGGGAGTTTTGGTGGTTTTCAAGCGCGATCGGCGGGCGTTGGCCGAGTGGGTTCGCGGGTTTGACCCCGAGGTCGTGGTGATGGAGAGCACTGGGATCTACTGGAAGAGCCCCTATGCGGCCCTTGAGCGTGTGGGCGTCATGGCCTGGGTGGTCAATGCCCGTCACGCCCGAAACGTGCCTGGCCGCAAGACCGACCTCTCCGATGCCCAGTGGCTGGCCACGCTGGCCCGTGCCGGTCTGCTGCGGGCTTCGTTCATTCCTCCGGCCGAGATCCGCCATCTGCGCCTGATCGCCCGGCAGCGCCAGAAGCTGGTCGGGATGCTGGCCGCGGAGAAGAACCGGCTGCACAAGGTGCTGACCGATGCCGGGATTCGCCTGAACGTGCTGGTCTCCGACGTACACGGCGCGTCGGCACGGGCCATGATCAAGGCCCTGCTCGCCGATGCCCCATGCACGCAATCCTCGACCTCGCCGGCCGCCTGCGGGCTTCCCGCGAAGAACTGTTCGAAGCCCTGCAACCGGAGGAACTGAGCACCAGGCACCGCTTCGTGCTCAACGAGGTTCTGGCGCACATCGAGTACCTCGAGGCCATGATCGCCCGCTTCGAACAGGAACTGCTTGCGGGTCTGGCCCCCTGGGAGCCGCAGGTGTGCCTGCTGGAAACCGTGCCCGGCATCGACCGCATTGGCGCCGCCATGCTGCTCGTCGAAAGTCGGTACCGACATGGCGAGCTTCGGCAGCGCCGAACGCCTCGCGTCCTGGGTCGGCATCTGCCCCGGCAACCACGAGAGCGCCGGCAAACGCAAAAGCGGACGCACGCGCAAGGGCAACGCCTGGGTCCGTCGCCTGCTGTGCGAGTTCGCGCAAGCCGCCTCCCGCACCCGCTGTGCGCTCAAGGACAAGTTTTCGGCCTTGTCCATCCGCAAGGGACACAAGCGCTCCATCGTGGCCCTGGCGCACAAGCTCCTGCGCATCGTCTACGCCATGCTCAATCATGCGGCCCCCTACCAGGATCGCACCGTCGATTACGAGGCCTCTCGTCGTGCAGCGCAACGCGCCGCGCTGGCTGAAGATGCTGGAAAAGCACGGCTATCTCACCGCCACCTGAGCCGCCACACAGGCTCTTCGAGTCCCGCAAGCAGGCATTTGCGCACCGGCATGCGTCACGCCAGAATCTCGCTCGCCCCAACGTCAGGTTCTTTCACGCTAACTGTCATGCCCTCGGCCGCGAGGCACCCCGAAGGATGAAAATACGATTATAAATCATAGACATACGATTCTATGGCGGCGTATTTTCACGCTAACACCAGCCTTGTAGTCAGGCGAGACCTCGCGAATACAGGCCCTGTCGTCCATCATCGCGAGCATACGCTTGCGTGCACCGGCCCCCAGCGCCTTATGGACCTGCTCCAGATCGCTCATGCTGCCGATGGCCATTGACACCGTCCATAGCGCATCGCGTTTGGCACGACCTGATCGTAACGCTTCCCCGGCCTACTGGCGGTGGCAACACGTCAGTTCCTCCACGGAGCGGATTTCCAGCGCTTCCAGTAGTGCCTTCTGTTCAATGATTCTGTGGTGACGACGTAGGTGAGCTGGAACGGCGACCGGATCTCCGGCAAGAACGACACCCGTGGGGCAGCGGAAAGTGATCGCCTGTCGACCGCGATGACCTGCAAGAGTGGGGGAGGCCGCGCCGCCGTCCACCCTTGACAGTCTTGTCTCAACGTCTAGTCTTGGGAGTAGACCGTTCTGTCTAATTGAGCACCTATGGCATCGACGACCAAACAACGCCTGCTCGACACCGGCCTTTCCATGCTGCTGAAGCACGGCTACCACGATCTGGGCATCCAGGCCTTGCTCGAGGCTACGCATGTTCCGAAGGGTTCGTTTTACCATCACTTCACCAACAAGGAAGACTTCGCCCTGCAGGTGATCGACGAGTACATGCAGGAGGTGCACGCGGGCCTGGATGCCAGCCTTGGCGATTCTCGGCTGTCACCCCTCCAGCGGGTACGCGCCTTCTTCGAACTGTCTCGCGAGAAGTACCGGCGGGAAGGCTATATGGGGTGTCTGCTGGGCGGCCTGGGTCAGGAACTGGCGGGTGTCAGCGAGGGCTTCCGACGCAGGATCCAAAGCTGTTTTGTGGCGATCGTCGATCGCCTGACCGCCTGCCTGGAGGAAGCGAGGCAGCGGGGCGAGATCGATCGGGAGGCGGATCCGAGGGAACTCGCGGACCTGTTGCTCGATTGTTGGGAAGGGGCCGCACTGCGCAGCCGACTGAAACGCGATCCCGCGCCGCTGAACGCGATGCTCGACTTCTACTTCACTGCGGTCGTCACCCGCTGACCGCTATCGATTTGTCCTAAAAATAGACAGACCAGTCTAATCCAATCTCCGCGTATCCCAGCGACTTCATGTAGCGCGGGGACATGTCAAACCGCCAGACCGAGGAGGCAGACAACATGGATCACTCGAAGAACTCCGCAACCCGCTCGCTGTACGATCGACTGGGGGGTGAGGACAGGATCCGCGCCATTGCCGGCACCATCTTTGACCGGCACATCGGGAACCCGGCAGTGCAGCGGAGGTATGTCGCCAGCGATCGTGAGGCGCTGATTCCGATCCTGACCGCGTTCGTCTCCGCCGGGACCGGCGGCCCCCAGACCTACACGGGCAAAGATATGCTGGTGGCCCACCGGGGCATGAACATCAGCGACCAGGAGTTTGTGGCGGTGCTCGACGACATCCTTGCAGCGCTGGACGAACACGGGGTTGGCCAGAGGGAGAAGGAGGAACTCCTGATGATCTGCTGGTCGCTCAAGGACCAGATCGTGCGTCAGTAACCCACCATGACGCATGCCGGGTGCAGCGGATGTGGAGGGCCGTCACGGCCGCTATCCGGCCGCGCTGACGATTCAGCTCAGCCCAGCGGTTTGACCAACACCTTCGAGTTGCGCGCCTGGTTGTACAGCGCCTGCCGCGAAGGTGGCAGTTCGGTGACCTGCCCCTCGCGGTAGCCGCGTTCCTGGAACCACTGTGCGGTGCGGGTCGTCAGCACGAACACCTGGCGGTGGCCGCGTCGCCGGGCCAGCGTCTCGATGTGTTCCAGGATCTGGTCGCCGCGCCCGCCGCCGCGGTACTCCGGATGTAGTGCGAGGCAGGCGATCTCGGCGGCCTGGGTCTCCGGGAACGTGTACAGCGCCGCGGTGCCGATGATCAGACCGTCGGCGTCGAGTACCTGGAAGCAGTCGATCTCGAGTTCCAGGTGCTCGCGCGAGCGCCGTACCAGGATCCCCTCGCTTTCCAGCGGCTGGATCAGGTCGAAGATGCCGCCGACGTCGTCGACGGTTGCGGCACGCAGCCGTTCCACCGGCTCGCGGCTGACCAGCGTGCCGATGCCGCGCCGCGAGAACAGCTCGATCAGCAGGCCGCCGTCGATGTGGCGGTCGACGAGGTGCACGCGCAGGTCGTGTACGGTGCAGACTTCGATCGCGCTGCGCAGATGGGCCGCGAGTTCCTCGGGCAATCGGGAGTCGGTCGCGAGCAGTTGTTCGGCTGCCGGCACCGTCAACTGCGTCAGCATCTCCCGTTGCCGGTCGCGCAGCGGGCCGGCCTCGGTCAGGAACACCAGCTTGTCCGCCTTCAGTGCAGCTGCGACCTGGGTCGCAACGTCCTCGCCGGACAGGTTGAATACCTCCCCGGTCGGCGAGTAGCCGAGCGGCGATACCAGCACGATCTGCCCCTCGTCGAGCAGGCGGGCGATGCCCTGTGCGTCCACCCGGCGAACCTCGCCCGTGTATTGGAAATCGACGCCTTCGCGCACGCCGAGCGGGCGTGCGGTCACGAAGTTGCCGCTGGCGACGCGCAGCCTTGCGCCGGCAATGCCGGGACTGCCCAAGTTGCGCGACAGCAGCCCCTCGATGTGCAGTCGCAGCCGACCCACGGCGTCACAGACCGCCTCGAGCGCATCGGCATCGGTGACCCGCAGACCAGCGGCGTAGCGCGGCGCCAGCCCCCGCTCGCGCAGCCGCACCTCAATCTGCGGCCGCGCGCCGTGCACCAGCACTACGCGCGTGCCCAACGCCCGCAGTTGTGCGATGTCACGCAGCAGCGTCGGGAAGGCCGGCGCCTGCGCGGCCTCGCCCGCAATGGCGATGACCATGGTTCGGTCGCGGTGCGCGGCGACGTAGGGGACCGCCGCGCGGAACCAGTCAAGTCCGGTCTGTTGCTGCTCGGTCTCCATTGCCCCCAACGCCGCTCTTACGCACCTCTATCAAAGGTCCACCGCCCTCTAAGGCGATTTCTGTCAAACAAGATACCGTCTTGCTGGTCTTTTGGTCCGTCCGCTGCGTTGCCCTCCCGGTTGCATGGAACCACAATGCGCCCGGGATGGCGCCTTGCCGACGAACGAAAATCCGGTACCCTGTTTTCCGGCAATCGCCTAAGGCCCGTGCGTATCGCCTGAAAGCTGCATCATGAGTATGGATCCCCGATCCCGCAAGCGGCTCGCATGGGAAACGCACCGCTTCAGGGCTGTACCGTTTGCGGCGTCCACGGTAGCGCGAGTGCTGCAGGGTCAAAGCCCAGTCAGTCACGAGATGGGCTTGCGTTTATCCAAGGGGCCAGGCCGTTCGCCAGAGAGTTGGCTGGCCAGGCGGATAGGCACGATCTTTGGTGCGCGAAGAAGTCGGTGAATCTGGACGGCGCGGAACGGGTTCGTTTCGACGAAGCCGGCAACGGAATTCAACCCATGTCCTAATCGGCAGGCCGGACCCCAAATGAACGCGGATGGGGCGGAGTATCCGCTGCCGGGCGCCGGATCCACCGGGGGCGGAGTAGAATTCGGGTTGTGGCCCCGCTCTGCACGAGGACTCGATGGCCAAGACCGAAACCCCGTTATCCGGGCTCGCGCCATCGCGGCGGGCGGCTGGCCCCGCGGTGGCGGATCGCCTGTCCCACGATCCGGTCGAGCCAGCGCGGGAGCCAGGGATCCGGCCGGCAACACTTGATGACCTCGATGCCCTCGTGGGACTGGAGCAGGCATGTTTCGAGGGCGACCGGATCTCGCGGCGGCAGTTTCGCTACCTGCTGACGCGCGGCCATGCGCGGACGCTGGTGGCCCCCGATCCCGCCGGTTCCAGCCTGATCGGCTACGTGATGGTGTTGTTCAGCCGGGGCACTTCGCTGGCGCGGCTGTACTCGATCGCGGTAAGCGGTGGTGCCCGGGGCCTCGGGCTGGGGCGGCGCCTAGTGGCGGCGGCCGAGGCGGCGGCGATCGAGAATGCCTGTGCCGATCTGCGCCTCGAGGTGCGTCGGGACAACGCCGCGAGCCTCGCGCTGTTCCGGGGCATGGGATACCGCGATTTCGGCACCATCGAGGATTACTACGAGGACCACATGGAGGCGCTGCGGCTGCAGAAGTCGCTGGCGCCGGGCCCCGATCCCGCTTTGGTGCGGGCCCCGTTCTATGCGCAGACGCTCGACTTCACCTGCGGATCGGCGGCGCTGATGATGGCGATGCGCGCGGTCGATCCCGGCGTGAAGCTTGACCGCAAGCTCGAACTGCGGGTCTGGCGCGAGGCGACGACGATCTTCATGACCTCGGGACACGGCGGCTGCGGGCCGTACGGGTTGGCGCTCGCGGCAGCGCACCGCGGCTTCGAGGTGGAACTGCTGGTGCGCGACACCGGAGTCGCGTTCTTCGACTCGGTACGCAGCGCGGACAAGAAAAGGGTGATGCAACTGGTGCAGGAGGACATGGTCAAGGAACTGGAACGCCTGCAGGTGCCGATTGTGCACGGTCCGGTGAATGTCGGGGCGTTGGAGGACCGTTTCCACGCCGGCCGGGTGCCGGTGGTGCTGATCAGCAGCGTGCGTATCTACGCCGAGCGCTTCCCGCACTGGGTCACCGTGACCGGCTTCGACGAGCGTTTCATTTACGTGCACGATCCGCTGGTCGACGTCGAGGAGGGCGAGCGGGCCGTCGATTCGATCAACATGCCGATCCTGCGCCGCGATTTCGAACGGATGGCGCGCTATGGGCGCGCGGGACTGCAGGCGGCCGTGATCGTGGGTCCCCGTGACCTGAAGGAGCCGGGAACGGATGTCTGAGCACCTGCTGCTGATCGAACGCAAGGCGGACTGGAAGGCGCATTTCCCGAGGCTCCCGGTGGCCGAGGTCGACGCCTATCTGAAGGCGTCCTCCGAGCGCTATTCCGCGAGCCTACGGGTGATCAATCTCTGCCGTAGCCAGCGTTATCTTTCCGAGGGGTATTACGGCTCGCTGCTGGCCGAGGCGCGTGGTCACCGGGTGATTCCCAGTGTGCGCACGTTGCAGGACCTGTCGCGCAAGGCGATCTACAGCCTCGACACCGAGGATCTCGACCGCAAGGTGGGCCGGGTTCTGGGGCGCAGCCGGGCGGGGCTGCAGCCGATCGCGCTGGAGCTGACGATGTTCTTCGGACAATGCGCGGCGAAGGAGATGCAGGAGATCGCGGCGCAGCTGTTCGCGCTGTTTCCCGCGCCGATGTTCCGGGTCGAGTTCCGGCTGCAGGGCGAGCAGTGGCAGATCCACGCGTTGAAGCCGTTCGCGCTGAACTCGCTGTCCGCAGCGCAGGAAGTGGAGTTCTTCACCGCGCTGGAAGGCTACCTGAAGAAGCCGTTCCGTCGGCCGCGCGGCGCGAAGAGCCACCGCTACGATCTGGCGATCCTGCACAACCCCGGCGAGCAACTCGCGCCGTCGAGCACGGCGGCCCTGAAGCGGTTCGTGCGCGCCGGGCGCGCGCTCGGGGTCGACGTCGAGCTGATTCAGGCCCGCGACTTCGGCCGGCTGGCGGAGTTCGACGCATTGTTCATCCGCGAGACCACGCGCATCGACCACTACACCTACCGCTTCGCGCGCAAGGCCGAGGGCGAGGGCATGGTCGTGATCGACGATCCGAACTCGATCCTGCGCTGTACCAACAAGGTGTACCTGGCCGAGCGGCTGGCGGCGCAGAAGGTGCCGACGCCGAAGACCGTGATCCTGAACCGCGACACGATCCTGCGCGCCGAGGAGTTGATCGGCTACCCGGTGGTGCTGAAGATTCCGGACGGCAGCTTCTCCCGTGGGGTGTTCAAGGCGAGCAGCCGTTCGGAGCTCGAGTCGATCGCGAAGAAGCTGCTCAAGGAGAGCGACCTGATCCTTGCGCAGGAGTTCGTGTACACCGACTACGACTGGCGCATCGGCCTGCTGAACAAGAAGCCGCTGTACGCTTCGCAGTACCTGATGTCGCGCCAGCACTGGCAGATCGTGAACCACGACGCCAAGGGCGGACCGCGCCAGGGGGGCTTCAACACCGTCGACATCGCCGACGCGCCGGCCGCGGTGGTGCGCACTGCGGTGAAAGCTGCAAACCTGATCGGTGACGGCCTCTACGGGGTCGACCTGAAGCTGACCGAGCGCGGCGTGATGGTAATCGAGGTCAACGACAACCCGAATCTGGATGCCGGGGTCGAGGACAAGGTGCTCGGCGAGACCTTATACCGGGCGGTGATGGAGGATTTTGTGCGCCGGCTGGACACGGCCCGGCGCAGCCAAGCTGTACCGGGCTGAGGCAGGCGAGGATACCGGCAGGCGGGCCTGCTGGCGCTGTCGCTCAATCCAGATAGGTCTTGGCTTCCTCGCCGGGGTTGGGAAGTCCGGCGATCCGCCACACGGGCAGGCAGCCGCCGAAGAGGTCGTAGATCTCTTCGCGCGACATGCCGGTTGCCTTGCAGACGCGCCGCATGCCGGGCATGCCGCCCAATGCCAGGTAACGTTCGCGCACGTGGTGCAGCAGTTTCCAGTGCCGTTCGTCCAATGCTCCCACGCCTTCGCGCCGGGCGATGCGCTCGGCCAGCGCCTCGTTCCAGTGCTCGTGGTCGACCACGAACCCGTCCTCGTCGAACAGGGTGCCGGGCTCTGCGAACAGCTGCGAGTTGGGTCTGGACGTGGAGGGTTCCGGGATCCTCAGCATGGTGATGTCTCCGTGTGGCTTGGGTCGTGGTGCCGGCGGATCGTGCCGCGGCGCCATGAAATGGAGTATCGACCTGCCCGCATATCAAGTAAAATAATGAAGCATGCATTTATATTGTCCTTATTGATATGGAGCTCCGGCAACTCCGTTCCCTGGTGACGCTGGCCGAGAGCGGATTCAGCGTCAGCCGTGCGGCGCAGCAATTGCACCTGGTCCAGCCCGCGGTTTCGCAGCACCTGCGGCTGCTGGAGGAGGCGCTGGGAACCCCGCTGTTCCTGCGCCATGGCAAGCGGCTGGTGGGCCTGACCGAGGCGGGGGACAAGGTGCTGGGGCATGCCCGCAGCATGCTGGCCGAGGTCGCGAACATCGTGGCCGTGGGGCGCGACCACGTGGAGGAAGCCCGCGGTGTGCTGCGCATCGGCACCACGCATACCCAGGCCCGCTACGTGCTGCCGCCGGTGCTGCTGGAATTCAAACGGGCGTACCCCGAGGTCGAGGTGCAGATCCACCAGGGCACGCCGGCCCAGCTGGTCGAGATGGCATTGGCGGATCGTGTGGACCTGGCGGTCTGTACCGAGGCCGTTGGCGATCATGCGGCCCTAGTCACCCTGCCATCGTATCGCTGGAACCGCTGCCTGATCACGCCCCCGGGGCATCCGCTGCTGGAACGAAGGCCGATCTCGCTCGGGGCGCTCTGCGAATACCCGATAATCACCTACGTGTTCGGCTTCACGGGAAGGACCAGCCTCAGCCAGACCTTCGCGAAGGTGGGCCTGCACCCCCGGGTGGTGCTGAGTGCAGCCGATGCCGACGTGATCAAGACCTACGTACGGTCCGGCATGGGCATCGGCATCATCGCTGATCTAGCATTTCACCCGGAACACGACCAAGACCTGGAGCGCCGCGATCTGAGCCACCTGTTTCCCTGGGAGGTCACCCGGCTCGCCTACCCGCGGGGCAAGTACGTGCGCCGTTTCCAGCAGCGGTTCATCGACCTGTTTCAGCAGGAGGCGGATCGCATCGGCAGGGGAGGGGGGGCGGGCGCGACGGTGTCCCGCCGCGCGGACCTGTGACCGGTTCGGGACCGTGGCCGGGAGGGCACGCGGGAGTCAGGGCGACGGCTGCGGGTTCCGGCCATTCCCGTCCGTGTCGCCGTCCCGTGACACGGCGCGGGCCATCGGGGCGACGTCGCGGATATGCAGGTCCATCTGTGGATATGCGATCTCGATGCCCTTGCTGCGGAATTGCCGAATGATCGTCTGGTGCAGTTCGCTGATCGTGACCAGCCGGTCCTTTAGCTGGTCCACGTACACGCGCAGCTCGAAACTCAGCGCGCTGTCGCCGAACTTCAGGAACAACACGGTGGGGGGCGGATCCCTCAGCACCAGGGGGCTGGCCTCGGCGATGTGTTGCAGGGTAGCCATCACCTCGTCGACATCAGCAGTGTAACTGACGCCAACCGGGATCACGATCCGGGTCATCGTGTCGGACAGCGTCCAGTTGATCAGGCGTTCGGTGATGAACGCCTTGTTCGGAATCACGATCTCGCGGTTGTCCCAGTCGATGATAGTCGTCGCGCGGGTGCGGATCCGGGCCACGGTGCCGCTGTACTCGCCGATGGTGATCGTGTCGCCGACGCGCACCGGGCGTTCGAACAGCATGATGATTCCCGAGACGAAGTTCGCGACGACTTCCTGCAGGCCGAAGCCGAGGCCCAGCGTCAATGCCGCGACCATCCATTGCAGCTCGCTCCAGCGCAGGCCGAGCAGCGAGAACACGCTGATCACCGCGACGACGGCCAGCACGTAGCGCAGCAGCGTGGTCACGGTGTACCGGCCGGCCGCGTCCATGTGCGTGCTGCGCGAGAGCAGGATCTCGACCAGCCCGGGCAGGTTGCGTGCCGCCAGCGTGAACAGGACGCCGAGGAAGATCGCGAGCAGGAAGTCCTGCAGGCTGACCCGGCTCAGGATCTCGGTTTCACCGACCACGATCGTGCGCGACCAGAGGGTCACGCGCTCGAGCCAGGTCAGCGCCGGCAGGATATCCGCCCAGACCCAGAGCAGCGCCAGTACCAGCGCCGCGCCCGCGGTGACGCGCAGCAGCGTGCGCGTTTGCTGGTTGATGTTTTCCACGCTCAGGTGGGGTTCTGGCAGGTCGATGACCGCGCCTTCGCCGACGGTACTGCCCGGCTCCAGGGCCGCGGCCTTGGCGCGCTGCTCGCGCATCCGGCGCATCACCAGCCGCGTCTCGCTGAGCACCAGCGCGCGGGCTGCCAGGCTGTAGCCGAGCCAGACCGCGGCGACGACGACGATGGTGTTGATGATGCGGCCCAGCAGTTCGGACACGGTCAGCAGGTAGCCGGCCAGCGTCAGTCCGATCAGCGCCACCGCGACCGCGGCCAGTGCGATGCGCACCAGCCGCCTTCGGCGGTTCTGGCGCGGATCCACGTCGGCATCGGTGCGCCGGGGTGCGAGCATGCGCCAGGCGAACAGGCCGCTCAGCACCACCGCCGCCAGCAGGCCGATGCGGCCGAACACGTCGAAGACCAGCTCGCTGGGATGGCCGAATGCGAGCGCGAGGAAGATGATCAACGTGAGCTGGGTGGGCAGGTACCAGGCCAGGTTCAGGCGCAGCCGGCGCACGACCAGCGGATTCCAGTCGAAGTGGGCCATGCCCACCCCGTTGCGGCTGGTGAACAGCAGGAACAGGTGGCCGGCGAGCCACCAGATCGCGGTTCCGAGCAGGGCTGCGGCCAGAATCTCCACCCCCGGCCCGATCTCCGGCAGCTGTTCCAGTCGCAAGCTGGTGGACAGCAGCAGCAGCGGTACCGGCAGCACGCGCAGCAGACTCCAGCCCATCGCCTGGAACGTCAGCCCGATGCGGTCGCTGTAGCGATGACTGGTCTTTTCCGCCAGCCGCGCCAGGTGCTGGGGTGTTCCCCGGCCCCAGAGGAACAGCAGGCCGGCGATCAATACCGTCAGCAGCGTGCCCCAGGGGCTTCCCGCAGTGATGGTATACATCGCATTGCGGATCTCCTGCCAGGAGGCCGGGTCCAGCAACGCGAGCAGGGCGGCCGGCAGCTGGGCCGACCAGTCGATTCCGACCGGCACGTGGCTGGGCCACCAGAGCAGCGACTCGCGCAGCAACTGGGCCAGTTCGTCGACCTGGGCCACGACCGCGCGCAATCGCACCTCGGCCAGGCGGAGGTGCTCGGTCAGCTGCTCGTCGGCCTGCAACTGGGACTGGATCACCTCGCGTTGCAGGCGCCGCAGCTCTGCCTCGGACGGGTCGTCGGCGATCGCCGGCAGGACTGGCGGCAACGCGCGCAGTTCGTCCCGCAGGCTGATATCGCGCAGCCGGGACTGCGCGAGTTCGCGCTCCAGATCGCTCAACAAAAAGCGCAGGTCCTCGATCTGCCGCAGCCGGCGTTGCTCCTCGAGCAACAGGCCGCCCAGGATCTCGGTCAGGCCGCCGATCTCCAGGCGCTCGCGGACGCTGGCCAGCGTGTCGGAGATATCGGTCTCGATCTGTGCGAAGCGCTCGCGTTTTTCCTGGAGCGTGCGCACCCGTGCCTGGGTATGGGCGATCCGGTCGATGCGTTCGAGCAGCAGCTCGATCTGCGGGCCGAAGCGCTCCCCCGCTTCCGGATCCCGTTCGACCAGGCGCCGGATCTCGCCGCGAAGCGCGCGCAGTTCCTCTCCCGAACGCTCGGCCAATTCCGCCGCCAGCTGTCGCAGCCGCTGCGCCGCCCAGACGCCCTCCGCGGCCAGCACCCGTGTCTCGAGTCGCAGGATCTCGATGCGCGCGGGAAGCGTCTGGCCATCGAGCTGGGCGGCGAGGATCCGGGCCTCGGTCCGCCGGTCCAACGCCAGTTGCCAGGCATCGAAAGCCTCGGCGAGCGCGGGCTCTTCCAGGGGGCCCCAGGGCGGCGGCTCCAGTTCCGTCTCGCGCTCCAGGCGCAGCCGCTCGATGGTCTCGTCCTGGGTGCGAACCTGCTCCTCGAGGCGCACCAACGTCTGCTGCTTTTGATCGCGCTCGAGCGCGATCTGCGCGCGCCGGCGGTCGAGCGCGGCGATATCCGCCTCGATCTCGCTCAGATTCCGGCCTTCGGGCGCGGTGTCGGTGATCACGATCGGGTCCGCGTCCAGCAGGCTGGTGATCTGCCCTTCGGCCTGATTGAGTCTCTGGAAGCCTGCCAGCGCCAGATTCGCGCGGTCCAGTGCGCCGCGCAGCCGTTCGGTCGCGGCCTGTTCGTGCTCCAGCGCACCCTCCCAGAGACTTCGGGAGGGTGGGTGGTCGGCCGCGGCCTCCACCCGCTGCGTCAGGCGCTCGGCGGGACTGCGCTCCAGCCACTGCTCGGCCGGACCGAGGTCGATCGCCTCGATCAGCGGTTCGAGCCGCTCGCGTCCGCCCTGCACCTCGGCGCGCAGGTCCCGCAGCTGTTGCGAGGTGATCACTGGAGGCGCCGCGGCCCCATGGTCGTTGCGTTCCTGGGCAGCCGCGGCGGTTGGCCATGCAGGCAGCAGCAGGAGCAGAAGCAGCAGGCGATAAAAGCGTGTCAGCGGCAGGTGCATGCTCGGGCCGGGTTGGGACATGGTCGGTCCTCTTGAGAAACAAACTGCTACGCTGCACTGAAATCAGTGGGTTACCGGGATGCCGATAGTGCTACGCCGCAGTCCCGTTTCTCCACGAACGCCTGCCCCGGTACGGACGGGGGTTGGGAGGCTGATTATCAGGGAAGCTCCGCAAATTGGAACGGGCCGTCATCGAAACCACCGTCATCGCGAGGAGCGAAGCAACGTGGCGATCCAAACGGCGTTAGTCCTCCCCGCGCCGCCTGGATTACTCGCTGCGCTCGCCCTTCGGGCCAGCCTGCGGCTGTTCAATGCGCTATGCGCATTAGTGCCGCGCTACGCTCGCAATGACGACCGATGCCGCACGGCGTCGCACTCGCTGCGGAGGTTTCGTGATAATCAGGTGGTCGGTTGGACCCGCTCGCGCCCCGGTAGTTACTGTGAAAATCCAGCCACGGAAGAACACGGAAATCACGGAAGATGAAACGGATCAAACCCTTTGTTCCGTGTCTGTCTGTGCTTTCCGTGGCTCGCCTTTTCATCTTGCAGGGTGGCCGCTGGCCATGAAAGTTAACGCCGTTCGTCGGACAACCGCTGCAGCACGCGTTCGAGATCGCCGATGCGGTCGCCCGGGCCCAGGCCGTGGCGTTCGAACCAGCCCTGGTTGACCTCCAGCGCGTAGCGCGCGCGCCCGTGCGAACGATGTGGTCGGAGTGATCGCGGCTCCATGTCGGCGATGTTCAGGATGCGGAAATCGCGGTCGAGGAATGCCACCGACAGGGGAACGAAGGTGTTCTTCATCCACATCGCCACCACCTGATCCGCAGGCCAGACGAACAGCATCCCGTGATCCTCCGGCAGGTGTTCGCGGAACATCAGCCCGCGGCTCATCGTTTCCGGGGTGGCGGCGATCTCGACTGTCAGCGTCCGGTCCGCGAGGCGCAGCTCCGCCACCGGGAGGCCGGTGGCCGTGCTCGCCACGGCAACGAGCAGCACTACGGCCGCGGTGCAGGCCGCGAACCAGCGCGGGATGCCGGCCCCGGGAGCGCTCATTCGCTGTCCATGCGCCCGACCGCGCAGCTGACGAACGACTTGGCCTTCGCGCCGGCCGACTTCAGACCCTGCACCGATCCTTTCTCGGGATAGCCCATCGACGCGAGCCGGCCCGCAATCTCGGCGCGACGGGTGTCGTCGGCCTGGATCTCCACCACGCCGCCCTCGATGTCGACCGCCACGGTGTCGACCCCCTCGATCTCCAGCAGGCCCTTGCGGATACTGCTCGCGCAGCCGCCGCACTTGATGTTTTCTACCTCGATGCGCATGGGATCCTCCGCGGGTTTCGCCAAGCCTTAATCGGAAATTGTATCATTCCGGTTTCCAAGAGTGTTCAAGGAACTCCGGCATGCCCCAGTACCGTTCCCGCACCACCACCCATGGACGCAACATGGCCGGGGCACGCGCCCTCTGGCGCGCTACCGGCATGCACGACAGCGATTTCGGCAAACCGATCATCGCGATCGCGAATTCGTTCACCCAGTTCGTGCCCGGCCACGTGCATCTGAAGGATCTCGGGCAGCTGGTCGCGCGCGAGGTGGAGAAGGCCGGCGGGGTAGCCAAGGAGTTCAATACCATTGCGGTCGACGACGGGATCGCGATGGGGCATTCGGGCATGCTGTACAGCCTGCCGTCGCGGGAGCTGATCTCGGATGCGGTCGAGTACATGGTCAACGCGCATTGTGCGGATGCACTGGTCTGCATCTCCAATTGCGACAAGATCACCCCGGGAATGCTGAACGCCGCGCTGCGCCTGAACATCCCGGTCGTGTTCGTGTCCGGTGGCCCGATGGAGGCCGGCAAGGTCGTGCGCGACGGCAACGTGCTCCACCTCGACCTGGTCGATGCGATGGTGGTGGCCGCCGACCCGAGCCAGAGCGATGCCGATGTGGCGGCGTACGAGCGTTCCGCATGCCCAACCTGCGGTTCCTGTTCTGGAATGTTCACCGCAAATTCGATGAACTGCCTGACCGAGGCGCTGGGGTTGTCGCTGCCCGGCAACGGCTCGCTGCTCGCGACCCACGCCGGCCGGCGCGAACTGTTTCTCGAGGCCGGCCGGCTGGTCGTCGATCTGGCCCGCCGCTATTACGAGCAGGACGACGCGTCGGTACTTCCGCGCTCGGTCGCGAGCTTCGCGGCCTTCGAAAACGCGATGGCGCTCGACATCGCGATGGGCGGGTCGACCAACACTGTACTGCACCTGCTCGCCGCGGCCCGGGAGGCCGGGGTCGACTTCACGATGGCCGACATCGACCGGCTCTCGCGCCGGGTGCCGAACATCTGCAAGGTGGCGCCGGCCACGCAGCTGTACCACATGGAGGACGTGCACCGCGCCGGAGGGGTGCTGGGCATTCTCGGCGAACTCGACCGTGGCGGGCTGGTGCACCGCGACGTGCCGACCGTGCACAGTGCGACTCTCGGCGACGCGCTGGACCAATGGGACGTGGTGCGCAGCGATGCCGAGCAGGCGCGCACGCGCTATCTGGCCGCTCCGGGCGGGATCCCGACCCAGGTCGCGTTTTCGCAGGACGCGACCTGGGACGACTTGGATCTCGATCGCGCGAACGGCTGCATCCGCGACATCGAGCACGCCTACTCCCGGGACGGCGGTCTGGCGGTGCTCTACGGCAACATCGCCGTCGAAGGCTGTATCGTGAAGACTGCGGGAGTCGACGCGTCGATCCTGACATTCAGCGGTCCGGCGCGGATCTTCGAAAGCCAGGACGCCGCGGTCGAGGCGATCCTCGGCGACCGGATCGCGAAAGGCGACGTGGTGATCATCCGCTACGAGGGCCCGAAGGGTGGACCCGGGATGCAGGAGATGCTGTACCCGACCAGCTACCTGAAATCCAAGGGGCTGGGCAAAGCCTGTGCGCTGATCACCGACGGTCGATTCTCCGGCGGCACCTCGGGCCTGTCCATCGGTCATGCTTCGCCCGAGGCGGCGCAGGGCGGTGCGATCGGCCTGGTCGAGGAAGGCGATTTGATCGAGATCGACATCCCGCAGCGGCGGATCGACGCCAGAGTGTCGGACGAGGAACTGGCCGCGCGGCGTGCGCGCATGGAGGCGCGTGGGGAGTGGGCGTGGCAGCCGGTGAACCGCAACCGTGTCGTCAGCCAGGCGCTGCAGGCCTACGCGCTGATGACCACCTCGGCGTCCCGCGGCGCGGTGCGCGACGTCTCGCAGCTCATCGGCCAGGCGGCTCCCCCGGAGTAGCCGGCAACGGCGGGGCCGGCCGGGGTCAGCCCCGGCGCGCACCCTCGGCGATCTCGCGGTTGACGGCCTGCCCTTCGGCGATCCAGCGGGTGATTCCGTCGGTCACGTTGTAGAGCCGTTCGTAATGCAACTGCTCGGCGAGCGCACGTGCCAGCACCGCGGTGCGGCTGCCGGTACGGCAGATCAGCGCCACCGGCTCGTCCTTCGCGACCAGCTTCTGGAATTCGGAGACGAACCCGGGTTCGAGCCGACCGAATCCGTCGAACGCGGTCAGGAGATGGCTGCCCTCGACTACGCCGGTCTGGCGCCACTCCTCGGGGCGGCGGATGTCGACGACCTTCACGCCGCCGGCCATCATCTCGGCCAGGCCCCGGTTGTCGAGTTCCGAGTAGGGCGGGGTTCGAACCTCCAGCAGTTCCACCTCGAAGCGCAGCGTGGCGTTCGGCGGGATCACACCGCCGGCCCCGTGCGCCCCGTAACCGAGTTCCGGCGGGATGATCAGCTCCCGGATCTCGCCGACGCGCATGCCTTCGATGCCGCGTTCCCAGCCCGGAATCACGCGCCCGGCACCGAGTGGCAGCGTGAACGGTTGGCCGCGGTCGCGGCTGGAATCGAACTGGGTGCCGTCGTCGAGCCAGCCGGTATAGTGCACCGTCACTTCGGTGTTGGGCGTGGCCTCGGGACCGTCACCGGTCTTCAGCACGTTGATCTTCAGTTCTTCGGCGTTGGCAGGAGTCATCAGCAGGCTCGGCAGCAGGAGGAGGTCAGGCGCAGCGCGTCGGCGCCGCTTCGGGAAAGGGTGTTGAACCGAGCGCGGATTCTGACACCGTTCGCGCAACGGGCAAAGGGTCCCGCGTGCCGGCCGGGCGCTCAGCGCAGGATGACATCGATCGGATTGTCGTGCGGCAGCATGCGCATCCGGCCCTCGCGCAGCTCGTTCGCGACCCCCTGCAGGCTGTGGCGGCGCTCGGAGCCCCCGTCGAGCGGGATGAACAGGAAGCTCCGGGTAGCCTCCCCGCGCCAGGCGAGTGCCATGCGCTGCAGGCGGCCGTTGGTGCGGTCGACGAATTCGCACCAGTCACCCGCCCGGATGCGGTTTGCCTCGAAGACGTGGATGTCGTCGAAGTCCGGCAGCAGGTCGGGGTCGTCGTCGCGCAGGCGCACCGACCGTCGCCTGCGTAGACTCTGCTGCGGGTCGAATGCGGCTGCGTCCGGCGGCGGGCGCAGATGCTGGAGATGCGCCTGCCCCAGGCGGGCGAACACGGACCGGATCCGCGCGTCCGGAATCCCCAGGCGCTGAGCGTCGGCCAGCGCCTGGCGTACCAGCGCGTTGACCTCGGTCGGGCTGGCCATTCGGCAGATCGCGCGAACCACCGCGCGGAGGTCGAGATCGAGCCGTTGTTCTCCGTCCGGAAGCAGATCCAGGATCTCGCCCCAGGCGTCGGCAATCTGTCGAGCCGCGTCCTCGGGCAGGGTGGCCCCGGTCTCCAGCACGCACACCGTGACCCCGCGGCAGGCGCGTGCAACGTGCTCTTCGTGGCGCAGCGGCCGGATGCGGTCCTCGTGCATCTCCTGCCAGCGGGCCAGATCCCGGACCGTCTCCCAAGACCAGTCTGCGAGCAGTGCCTGGGCCTGCACGCGGTCCATGGCGTCGGCCCCCGAACGCAGCCGGTCGGCAAAGCGGTGCAGACGCTCCAGTTGCCGCTCGACCGCGCCGCCGGTGTCGTCCGGGCTGTCCGGCGTGATGCGGGCGCCGGCGTTGACGACTTGCCCGAGCCAGATCCGCAGCGGGTGCCGGCGCTCGCGGAAGAAATCGAGGTCGCGTGCCACAACCGTCGACAGCGGAGGCAGGATCGCCAGCACGCCCTCTTCGGCGCCTGGGTGAAAGCCGATCTGCCGGAGGATCTGACGCAGGATCGCGTCCAGCAGCTCCCGGATCAGGACCTGGAGCGAGTCGCGCGTGACCGGCCCGGCGCCGGTTGCCGAGCCAGCCGCAGCGACGGGAGGATCCCCGGTCATGCCCATGTCACCGTGGGCCTGCACGGCGGGTATGCCGGCCGTGCCGCCCGAGCCTGCGCCATGCAGCAGGACGCGGGCCCAGCGGGCCCACGCATCCGGATCCTCGCGGGCGTCGGGCATCGGTCCCGCCCAGCCGTGGCTCGGCGCGGCACGGGCGCTCTCCCTGCCCGTCCCTGAGGGCTGCGCGCTGCCAGATCCTGGCTGGCGGTAGTCGTTCCAGGACGCTGCGGGTACTGCGTCCGTATCCGGTTCGAGGGTCGGTGCAGGATCCGTCACCAGTCCGCAGGCGTCGACCGCTTCTGCGACCGTGGTCAGAAGCCCGCTGCCTGATCGTGCCAGGCACTGCACATAGGCATCCATCAGTTCCAGCGCCGCCCGGCTGCGGCCCAGGTGCCGTTCGGCCGCCTCGAACAGGCGCTCGAACCAGTGCAGTGGCGACCATGGTGCCCAGTTGGGGTGTTCAAACCGATCGCCCTCCCGCGCCGCCTGGTACAGGATCAGGTGGGAATAGGCATGTTCGCCGCGGATCAGCGCCTCGAGGCCGTGGCGCAGCGATCGGCGTGCGGTCTGGTAGTCGTCGAGGACCTTGAGTCCGCTGTCGTCGGCTGCGAAACCGATTCCCGAGAACTCGTAGGCGGGCGGGTAGCGGGTGTCACGAAGGTCGTCGCGGATGGCGGTATCGAAGTCCTGCGCGATCGGGAAACGGCCCAGTTCCAGGCTCCACCGGGCCCGTTCGCTGTCGTGTTCGTCGAGCGACTGCCCGGAAGTCCAGCGCTGGGTGGTGCTGCGCAGACAGCCCGCGAGGTGGCCCACTACGGCGGGTGCGATCGTGACCACGAGTTCTTCGCGCTGTTCCGGGCTCAGGCCGGCCAGGCCCTGCCAGCGCGGTTTCCCGGCGGGCGGTGTCGCGGTGGGGTCGTTGCGGTCTTCCTTGGACGTCATCATGTGCTCCCCCGGTGCAGTCCGGCCGGGTGTGGGCGTGCTGCCGGGCCGGGGTTCATCCGCGGCGGAACGAGTGGTTCACGCGCCGTTTCGGCGTGCCGAAACGCCAGCGGTCAGCGTATAGCGCATCGCGTCCTCTAGCGAAAGATCCAGCGGCTCGACCTGGTCACGCGGTAGCATGATTGTGTAGCCCCCGATCTGGTAGCTCATCGGGAGGTAGACCGCGATGCGACCACCCGAACCGAGGTTCTCCGGAAGGCCCTCGAAATCCTCGCGGGTGACGAATCCCACCAGCCGGTAGTCGGTGCCGGGGAAACTGACCAGCACGGCGGCCCCGAACTGCTTCTGGATGTCCCCGGAGACGACGTTCATCACGTCGCGTACGATGCCGTAGATCGTCTTGATCACCGGGATCCGCTGCATCCAGTCTTCGAGCCACGCAAACAGGCCCTGTACCACGTACGCGCGCAGTAGCACGCCGATCCCGAAAATCAGCGCGATGGCGATGATCAGACCGAGCCCGGGGAAGTACAGCACGTCGGGAAGCAGGTACTGCAGGAGGCCTCCGAGCAGGCTTTCGGCCGTCGAGCCGAGCCACCAGAACAGCGCCACAGTGATCGCGATCGGCAGAATGGCTGCGAGGCCGGTCAGGAAGGTGCGCGTGAAGCCTTTCACAGGGTTTCCTCCGAAATGGGGGTGCCCGCCGCAACGGCGGGGTCCACGCCTGCACACTGTACAGGAATGGTTCCCGTAGCCGAAAAGGGCGAAGCGCGGTCCGGGCTGACCGGGCGATCGGTTACCCTGACCGCCATGGACTGGACCCATCAGATCATCTTTTTCGGCGCTTTGGTGGTGCTTGGCAGCATCCTGTCCAGCGTGGTGACCTCGCGCCTGGGGGTGCCACTGCTCCTGGTGTTTCTGGGCATCGGCATGCTGCTGGGTCCGGAGGGTCCGGGCGGCCTGATTTTCGAGAACATCCCGCTGGCCCACCTGTTCGGGTCGGCCGCGCTGGCGGTGATCCTGTTCGACGGAGGGCTACGTACTTCGGTGCGCAATTTCCGCATCGGTTTGAAACCTGCGCTGGGTTTGGCCACGGTCGGGGTTGTGCTGACCTCGGGACTTACCGGCCTGTTCGCGTACTGGTGGCTCGGGCTCTCCTGGCTCGAGTCCCTGCTGCTGGGAGCGATCGTCGGCTCGACCGATGCAGCCGCGGTGTTCTCGCTGCTGCACTCGCGCGGGCTGGAGCTCAAGAGCCGGGTCGGCACCACGCTGGAGATCGAATCCGGAAGCAACGATCCGATGGCGATCTTCCTGACCATAGTGCTGATCGAGCTGATCCTGATGCCCGATGCCACGTTCGGCTGGCTGGTCGTCGCCGAGTTCGCGCAGCAGATGGGGCTGGGTGCCGCCTTCGGTCTGCTCGGCGGGTTGGTGCTGCTGGGCGTGATCAACCGGCTGCCGATGTCGCCCGGCTTCTACCCGCTGGCTGCGCTGGCCGGGGCCCTGCTGATTTTCGGAGTGACCGGGATGCTCGGCGGCAGCGGCTTCCTGGCCGTGTACCTCGCCGGCCTGGTGATGGGCAACCGGTCGATGGAGTCGAGCCAGAACATCAAGCGTTTCCACGACGGCATCGCGTCCCTGTCCCAGATCGGCATGTTCCTGATGCTGGGGGTGATCGTGACCCCGTCGGAACTCCTGCCGGTGGCGCTGGATGCGGGTCTGCTCGCTGCGGTGTTGATCCTGCTGGCGCGTCCGATCGCGGTCGCGGTCTGCCTGGCCCCGTTCCGGTTCCCGTGGCGCGAACAGGTGTTCATCGGCTGGGTCGGCCTGCGGGGCGCGGTGCCGATCATCCTGGCGCTGTTTCCGCTGCTGGCCGGGCTCGGTTCCGCCGAGTATTTCTTTCACGTGGTCTTCTTCGTGGTGCTGATCTCACTGGTCGTGCAGGGGTGGACAGTCGCGCCCGCGGCGCGCTGGCTGGGGCTCGAGCTGCCTCCGAACAGCGCGCGGGTGCAGCGCACCCACCTGGACATCCCGGGGCAGCAGGAGATGGAACTGATCGGGTATCGGCTTGCCGAGAACACACCGGTGGTGCGCGAGGCCTGGTCGAACTTCCGGCTGCCCCGCAGCGCCCGCGTGGTCGCCCACCTGCGTGGCGGTCGGCTGCTCGACGGTCTCGAGGTGCTGGATCTGCGTGCCGGGGATCACCTGTTCATCATGGTTGCGCCGAACGAGCTGCCGGACCTGGACCGGCTGTTCCTCGCGACCGAGGTTCCCGATCGCCTGAGCGAACGCAGCGTGTTCGGCGAGTTCGTGCTGAACGGGAATGCCCAGCTCGGGGCGGTAGCGGTGGCCTATGGTGCCACGGTGCCTGTGGAGGATCGTGGGCGGACGCTGGAAGAGTTCCTGCGTTCCCGGCTGGTGGCCGAGCCGGTGGTCGGCGACGCGGTGGACCTGGACCGGGTACGCCTGGTGGTGCGCGAGATGGAAGGCGCGCGCATTACCCGCGTCGGCCTGAAGCTGCTCTGATGCCTCCGCCCCGGCGCAGCCTGTTGTCAGCCGCGAAGCATTGCCTTCAGGCCCGCGAGATGAGCCTTCGCGGTCATGCGCTGGGTCTCGGGGTCCGGCGGTTTCGCGTCGGGCCATTCCAGGTGATCCGCAGGGAGCTCATCCAGGAACCGCGAAGGTACGCAGTCGATGGCCTCGCCGTAGCGCGCGCGCCGTGCGGCGTAGGTCAGCGTCAGCGTCTCGCGTGCCCGGGTGAGCCCGACGTACGCGAGTCGCCGCTCTTCCTCGAGGTTGTCCTCCTCCAGGCTGACCCGGTGCGGCAGCAGCTCCTCCTCGAACCCGACCAGGAAGACATGCGGGAACTCGAGTCCCTTCGCGGTGTGCAGGGTCAGCAGCTGCACGGCATCCTGGTCCTGTTCCTCGCGCTGGCGCTCGAGGATGTCCATCAGGCTGATGCGCGCCACCACGTCGTCGAGCCCGAGCGTGTCGCCGTCCGGCGTTCCGGGGCGGGCAACCCGACCGACCCAGTCGATGAACTCCCGCACCTGGTCCATGCGCCGGGAGGCAGCGCGGGGGTTCGGGCTGGTATCCATCAGCCAGGCCTCGTAGTCGGTCTCGTCGACGACACGTCGCAACAGCCCGTCCGGGGTGTTGGATTCGGCCAGCGTGCGCATCTCGCCGACCCAGTCGCTGAACCGGGACAGGCGCAGCTGCCCGCGGCTGTCCAGATGCTCGCCGAGCCCGATCCCGCCGGCGGCCCGCAACAGCGAACAGCCGCGCTGGTGGGCATGGTGCCCAAGCTTCTCCAGCGTGGCCGGACCGATCTCGCGCCTGGGCACGTTGACCACGCGCAGGAACGCCGGGTTGTCGTCGGGGTTGACCAGCAGGCGCAGGTACGCTGCGAGATCGCGGATTTCGGAACGCTCGAAGAACGACTGCCCGCCGCTGATCCGGTAGGGGATCGCCTGTTCGCGCAGCAGTTTCTCGAACGGCCGGGACTGGTGATTGCTTCGGTACAGGATCGCGAAGTCCGCCCAGCGTGCCCGCAGTCGGAAGCGCTGGCGCATCAGCTCGGATACCACCCGCGCGGTCTCGGCTTCGGCATCGGAGCAGGCGATCACCCGGATCGGCTCGCCTTCGCCCAGCGCACTCCAGAGGCGCTTCTCGTACAGGTGTGGGTTGTGCCCGATCAGCTGGTTGGCGGCCGCGAGGATGCGGTTGGTCGAGCGGTAGTTCTGCTCCAGCTTGATCACCTCCAGACGCGCGAAATCCTGCTGCAGGCGGGCGAGATTCTCGGGCCGGGCGCCGCGCCAGGCGTAGATCGACTGATCGTCGTCGCCGACCACGGTCAGTCCGGGGCTCACGCCCACCAGCAGCTGCACCAGCCGGTATTGGGCACCGTTGGTGTCCTGGTACTCGTCGACCAGCAAGTGCCGGATGCGATTCTGCCAACGCTCGCGCAGCGTGGCGTCGGCGGCCAGCGTCGCCACGGGCCCGAGGATCAGGTCGTCGAAATCCACCGCGTTGTACGCCGACAGCGCCTGCTGGTAGCGCCGATAGACGCGGGCCGCGAGCTGCTCCTCGGGATCCGCAGCGTGGCTTTCGGCCTGCTCCGGGTCCACCAGCGCGTTCTTCCAGGCACTGATGCGAGCGAGCAGCGCCTCCGGCACGCCAGGGTCGTTGTCGCGGTGCGTGATCTCGCGCAGCAGCTGGCGGCAGTCGCCTGGGTCCAGCACCGAGAACCCGGTGCGCAATCCCGCCGCGTCCAGTTCCCGGCGCAGGAAGTTCAGGCCGAAGGTGTGAAACGTCGACACCGTCAGGCCACGTCCCTGCTCGCGGTCCAGACGGCCACGGACGCGTTCGAGCATCTCGCGCGCGGCCTTGTTGGTGAAAGTGATCGCGACGATGCTGCGGGCGGGCAGACCGCGCCGCTCGATCAGGTAGGCGATCTTTTCGGTGATCACACGCGTCTTGCCGGAGCCGGCGCCGGCAAGCACCAGCGTCGGGCGGTCGGCGGTGGTGATCGCCGCGCGTTGTTGGGGGTTGAGTTCGAGCACGCAAGGCCGTATCGGTTTTCGGGTGAGCGGGCGGGGGCACCGTCCCGGCGCGGAATCTCCTATGATAAGTCACGGGGTCCCGAATTCGATGCCGGCAGCGTGGCCCCGGAGTTGCGGCTGTCCCGGCCCCGGTGGCGCAATCGACGCCGCCGCTGCCCGGGCGCCGCTGGCGATTTACGGCCTAGGAGCGAGAGAGCGATGCGTCGAACGATATCCTGGACAGTCCTGTTGACGGGGCTTGTGGTGTTCGCGGCAGGCGGACTCGGTGGTTGCGGTACGGTCGAGGGCTTTGGTAAGGATGTGCAGAAAGGTGGCGAGGCCATCGAGCGGGCGGCTGAGCGTCACAAGTCGGACTGACCGTGGCATGAGACGTACCGGGATCCGTTGGCGGCGTTTCCTGCAACTGGAGCCGATGCGTTCGTGTCTGTGAATGATGTGCCTGTGAATGACTCGCCGGGCGACGCGGAGATCGGAGCCGCTATGGCCGGATCCGGCGATGCGCGGGCGTGGTGGCCGCAGGCGCGGATCCGGCCCAGTCCGAACCGCGATCTCCGTCCCGCGGGCATGGAGCCGGAACTGATCGTGATCCACTCGATCAGCCTGCCGCCCTGCGAGTTCGGCGGGCCGTTCATCGGGCAGCTGTTCATGAACGCGCTGGAACCCCAAGCGCACCCCTATTTTGCCGCGATTGCAGATCTGAGGGTGTCTGCGCATGTGGTCATCGGCCGTGATGGAGAGGCGGCCCAGTACGTGCCGTTCACCGAACGCGCCTGGCACGCGGGCGTGTCGAGCTGGCACGGCCGCGAGCGCTGCAACGACTTCTCGATCGGCATCGAACTCGAGGGCTGCGACGAATGTCCGTTCACGCCGGCCCAGTACCAGCGACTCGCCAGTCTGATCGCCTGGCTGCGTGAGCGGTTCCCGGGGCTCGCGGGCGACACGCTGGTCGGGCATGCGGATATCGCGCCGGGTCGCAAGACCGATCCCGGGCCATACTTCGACTGGCAGCACCTGGCAGCACGCCTGGAAGGAGAGGCCAACGCATGATCATCGACCTGTTGCGCCACGGCGAGCCACGCGGCGGGGTTCGCTACCGCGGGCACGGCTGTGACGATCCGCTGAGCGAACAGGGATGGCGCCAGATGTGGCAGGCGGTCGGGGAATCCTCGGTCGACTGGCCGTGGGACGGCGTGCTGTCGTCTCCGCTGGCGCGCTGCCGGGACTTCGCCGAGGCGCTGTGCGCGCGCCGGCCGATGCCCCTGCGCGTCGCATCGGGCCTGCGCGAGGTGGGATTCGGGGATTGGGAAGGACTGACCCGCGAGCAGGTCCGCGGCGGGCACCCCGACGAGTACCGCGCGTTCTATGCTGACCCGGTCGCCAATCGCCCGCCGGGCGCCGAGCCGCTGGCGGATTTCCGCCGGCGCGTGGAGGCCACGCTGGCGGCCGAGAGCGCGGCGCTGGGGGTGCGGAAGATCCTGGTGGTCGCGCACGCCGGTGTGATCCGTGCGGTGATCGGCTGGGTCATGGACGCGCCCGACGCGGCGATCTATCGGATCGAATGCGACTATGGAAGCATCAGCCGGGTCAGCCGCGACGCCGAGCGCGGCTGGCGCGTCGGGTTCACCAACCGCCGTCGGTGATTCAGGAACCCTTGCGCGTGTCGGACCCGCGTTCCCCCGCGGCCACCGCGTGCACCGAAAGGAAACGGTCGTTGATGATGATGTCGAACAGGCGGTCGATGTTCGGATGCTTGCCGGGGTTGCGCCGGGCATCGGCGACGTGCTCCCCGTAGCGCAGCAGCGCCGAGTTCGCGGCCTTCGGTCCGATGCCGCCGAAGGTGCGGGCGGCATGGTAGTAGATCTGCAGCGAGAGACGCTGGCCGTCGCGGTTCTCGATCACCGCGACCGGGGTGTAGTCGTCCGCGAACAGTTCCAGGCGGTCGATTTGGCTGACGTCGGGAAGATCGCTGCCCATAGAAGCCTCCGGTCCGGCGGGTGCCTGGAATATTGCGGCAAGCCCGGCGCCGGGACAAGGCACCGGTCATAGCCCACTAGAGCAGGTCGTGCGCACGCAGCTTCTTGCGCAGCGTCGCGCGGTTGAGCCCGAGCAGGCTGGCCGCGCGGGTCTGGTTGCCACCGCAACGCTCCAGCACGCACGCTAGTAGCGGGCGCTCGACCTCGGCCATCACCAGCGCGTAGATGTCGCCGGCGTCCTCGCCATTGAGAGTTCCGAAATAGTCGTCCAGTGCAGCGCGCACATGCTCCGCCAGCCGGTGCGGGGTCTGTGCCCCGGGACGGGCAGGTACCTTTGAAGCGGCGTCCATCGAATAGTTCATGCGGCTTGCCCCCGAATCCGAGCAGGTTCTTGTTGTCGTTGTATCCATGGCGTTCAGTCCCCGGTGACGATCGAAACGTCGTCGTCCCCCGGGGCGGGCGGCACCGTGCGGGGCCCCGCCGACCGGCCGAACATCGTGCGGATGGCGGCGAGCTGCTCACCGGCGTCGGCCAGTTCGAGCAGCGGGCGTCGGTCGATCTCCGGGCGGTTGTGCAGAAGATACCAGCCTATGTGCTTGCGTGCGATACGCACCCCCTGATCCTGCCCGTACTGGCGATGCAGGGCCGCTACGTGTTCCTCGATCAGCCGGCCCAGGGCCTCGCGACCCGGGGGGGGAGGCACGGGCCGGCCGTCCAGCGCAGCCCGGATCCGGCCGGGCAGCCAGGGCCGTCCCTGCGCCCCGCGTCCGATCATCAGCCCGGCCGCGCCGGTTTGCCGGAGCACGGCGGTTGCGTGTTCCACCGTGGTGATGTCGCCGTTCGCGAGCACCGGGATCCCGACCGCGTCGACCACCGCGGCGATCGCCCGGTAGTCGACCTCCCCCCGGTAACCACAGGCGCGGGTGCGTCCGTGTACCGTAAGCATCGCGACGCCGGCGCGTTCGGCGATGCGCGCGATGCGCGTCGCGGTCAGATGATCGCGGTCGATGCCGAGCCGCATCTTCAGCGTCACCGGCACTGTCACGGCGGCGGTCAGGGCCTGCAACAGCCGTTCGACCAAGTCCTCATCGGCCAGCAGGGCCGAGCCCGCCGCTTTCCGGCACACTTTCTTCGCCGGGCAGCCGAGGTTTAGGTCGATGATGTCGGCTCCGCGGGCAACGTTCTCGCGGGCCGCCTGCGCCAGTCGGTCCGGCTCGTTGCCCAGCAGTTGCACGATCCGGGGGGCGGGCTCGCCCCGGTGATCCAGCCGATGCCGTGTCTTCGCAGTGTCCCAGAGCCGCGTGTCCGAGGTCACCATCTCGGACACGGCGCCACTCGCCCCGAGGCGGCGGCAGAGCTGCCGGAAGGGCCGGTCACTGACCCCCGCCATCGGGGCCAGGAAAACCACGGGACCGGGAAACCGGTGCGTTCCGAGCTGGATGCCGCGTTCAGCGGTCACAGGGGCCAGACCATCACGCCTTCGGGGCGTTGAGGGCTGCCCCGGACCTCGAGCCGCAGGGAGCGGCGTTCGTGTGGGGCGAGGTCGGGGACTGCAGTCACGTCAAGAAACTCCTTCGGGCGCCAGCGACCCTGGGCGAGCACCCGGCCATGGCGATCGGACAGCGCCATCTCCAGCAGCGGCCAGGGCTGGGGCTGCTCCAAGGTATTGACCAGTTCCAGGTCGACCCGCAGCACGTTCGGCCCCTGCGGCTGGAACTGCAGCCCCTCGATGCGCACCGCCCCGGGAACTCGCCAGACGGCGTCGGTGCAGGGCAGGTGGCTGCAGATCCGGTCGCCCAGGGCGCGGAGTTCGGGGTGCGGACCCAGGCGGTTCCGTTCGTGCACCAGGAACTGGGCGAACAGCAGAGCGATCAGTGCTAGACCCGCCAGCAGCCCCGCCAGGCGGGCGACCATTCCCGGTCCGCGATCGGGCGCGGGCTCGAGCCACGCGGGCGGCCGGGGCTGCATCGGGCGCTTGGATGTGACGGCGGGCGGGGCTTCCGTCGCCTCGGCTCCGATCCCGGCTGCAGGTCCGGCAAGTGCCGTCGAACGGTGCGGCAGCCGCACCGCGCCCCAGCTGGTGCCGGCAGTCTCGAACTCCAGGGCCGGCAAAAAGGCAAAGACTTCATGGCAGTTGCTGCAGCGGTGCTTTCGGGGCGCGCGGCCGATGCGGTAACGCACTGCATGACCGGCACCGCAACTGGGGCAGCGAACGATCATCGTCTGGTGGCCGGGACGGGACCTGCGATGGCGGTCGCAGCCCCTACGTCAGCGGCGCTGGCCGACCAGCAGGACCCAGTCATCGCGTCGGTCTCCGATGGCGATGTCGAAGGCATCGCGGTATGCCGCCATCACCGGCTCGGCCTGCCGGTCGAGCAGCCCGGCCAGCAGTAGCCGGGCGCCCGGGCGGGCAGCGCGGGCGAGTGTCGGGGCGAGCTCAATCAATGGGCCGGCCAGGATATTGGCCAGTACCAGGTCGAACGCGGCGGCCGGCGGATCCCGGTCCGGCGTTGCGGTCGGCAGTCGTGGCTCGTCGATTCCATTGCGTGCCGCGTTCAGGCGTGTTGCCTGAAGCGCCTGCGGGTCGATGTCGACGCCGAGTGCGGAGGTCGCGCCCAGCTTCAGCGACGCGATCGCCAGGATTCCCGAACCGCAGCCGTAGTCGAGCACGGTCTGGCCGGCTGGCGGAACTGCCGCGAGTGCCGCCAGGCACATCGCGGTGGTCGGGTGGCTGCCGGTGCCGAACGCAAGCCCTGGATCCAGATGCACGTAGACGCCATTCGGGACGTCGGGCGGCGTCTCCCACGACGGTACGATCCACAACGGGCCGCCACTGTGGATCCGGGTCAGGCCGGCCAGCCCTGCGCGCACCCAGTCGCGGTCATCGAGCGCCGACAGCTGCGTGCCCACCGGCGCCGCGCCCGGCGTCGAATCCTGGGCCTGGAGGGCGGCGCGGGCGATCTCCGCCTGCAGCGGATCCCGGAAGAGGGCCCGAAGCCGGACCGACGACCACAGCGGGTGGGTGCCGGGCGGTGGTTCGAACAGCGGTTCGTCTCCGGCGTCGAACAATTCGACGCTCTGCGCCCCGAGGGCGAACAGCCGATCCTCGAGGCCTTCCGCATTTTCGGGGCTGGTCTCGAGTTCCAGTTCGGTCAGACTCATGGCCCGGCCTTCAGTTTCTTCTCGAGGTAATGGATGTTGGCCCCGCCCTTGCGGAAATTCGCGTCGTTCATCAGGTCGATGTGCAGCGGAATGTTCGTCCGGATGCCATCGATCACGATCTCCCCGAGGGCCCCGCGCATGCGCGCGATCGCGATATCCCGTGTGGGCCCGTAGGCGATCAGCTTCGCGATCATCGAGTCGTAATACGGCGGCACCTTGTAGCCGTTGTACAGATGCGTGTCCACCCGGATGCCCGGCCCGCCGGGTGCGTGGTACTGGGTCACCGTCCCGGGGCTGGGCAGGAAATGCACCGGATCCTCGGCGTTGATCCGGCATTCAATCGCATGGCCGTGTATCCGGATGTCGGATTGATCGATCGACAGCGCTTCGCCGGCCGCGACCCGGATCTGCTCGCGGACCAGGTCCACCCCGGTGATCTCTTCGGTGACCGGATGTTCGACCTGCAGGCGCGTGTTCATCTCGATGAAATAGAACTGACCGTTCTCGAACAGGAACTCGAAGGTACCCGCGCCGCGGTAGCCGATCTCCAGGCAGGCGCGGATCAGGCGCTGGCTCATCGAATCGCGCATCTCCGGCGTGATCCCGGGGGCCGGCGCCTCTTCGATCACCTTCTGGTGGCGGCGTTGCATCGAACAGTCGCGCTCGCCCAGGCACACCGCGTTGCCGTGGGTGTCGGCGAGCATCTGGAATTCGACGTGACGGGGGTGTTCCAGGTATTTCTCCATGTACAGGGTGTCGTTGCCGAAGGCCTGGCGCGCCTCGTTGCGGGTCAGCGCGATCGAGTTCAGCAGCGCGCCCTCGGTATGCACCACCCGCATCCCGCGGCCCCCGCCGCCGCCGGACGCCTTCACGATCACCGGGTAGCCGATCTCGCGTGCCATCCGGACGTTCTCCTCCGGATCCTCGCCCAGCGCGCCGTCGGATCCGGGCACGCAGGGGACGCCGGCCGCAAGCATCGCGTTCTTCGCCGACACCTTGTCGCCCATCAGGCGGATCGTCTCGGCCCGTGGCCCGATGAATGCGAAGCCGCTGGATTCCACCCGCTCGGCAAAATCGGCGTTCTCGGACAGGAAACCGTAGCCCGGGTGAATCGCCCCGGCATCGGTGACCTCGGCCGCGGAGATGATCGCCGGGATGTTCAGGTAGCTCTCGCTGGACGCGGCGGGTCCGATACAGACGGTCTCGTCGGCCAGGCGTACGTGCTTGAGGTCACGGTCGGCCTCCGAGTGGGCAGCGACGGTGGCAATGCCCATCTCGCGGCAGGCACGCAGCACCCTGAGGGCGATCTCGCCACGGTTTGCGATCAGGATCTTTTCCAGCATGCGAATCCCTGCCTGGCTACTCGTGAATCGGTATGCGTGGCGCCTACTCGATGATGAAGAGCGGCTGGCCGTATTCGACCGGATGCCCGTTCTCGACGAGCACGTCGCGAATCGTTCCCGCCTTGTCCGCCTCGATCGGGTTGAGCATCTTCATGGCCTCGATGATGCACAGGGTGTCCCCGATCGCCACGGTGGTGCCCACCTCGACGAACGGGCGTGCACCCGGGCTTGGCGCCCGGTAGAACGTGCCTACCATCGGCGCGGTCACCCGGTGGCCGCTCGGCTCCGGCTCCGGCGTTTCCGCGGCGGGAGGAGGGGACGTGGCGGGAGCCGGGGCGGATGCGGCCTGCGCGGCCGGCATCGGTGGCGCCATGAAAGTCTGGGCGTTGGGAGCCGAGCGGGTGATGCGCACCGATTCCTCGCCTTCGTGAATCTCGATCTCGTGGATCCCGCTTTCGTCGAGCAGGTCGATCAGCTTCTTGACCTTGCGAATGTCCATGGTGAACTAAGGCTCCTCGATGGCTGCAATGGCGGCGTCGAGCGCCAGCCGATAACCCGTTACGCCAAGGCCGGTGATCGGTTCCGGATGCGACGTCCGACAGGTAGGAGTGGCGCCGAAACGGTTCCCGTGCATGTACGTTGCTGACGTGGACTTCGATGAACGGAATCGCCACCGCCAGCAGGGCATCGCGCAGACTCACGCTGGTATGCGTGAGGCCGCCGGGATTGATCACGATATGGGCCACACCCCCGGACCGCGCTGCGTGAATCCGGTCGATCAGTTCGCCCTCGTGGTTGCTCTGGAAACAGTGCAGACGGTGCCCCGCCCGCGCCGCGCGCGTCTGCAGTGACGCCTCCAGTTCGGCCAGCGTGGTCGATCCGTAACGCTCCGGCTCACGGCTCCCGAGCAGGTTCAGGTTGGGGCCGTTCAGCAGCAGCAGGTCAGCCATGACGGGAGGTATCGGTCGCGATCCTGTCTTGAATCAGTGGGAAACGTGCGTGAATCGCCCGCTTCGGTGACGGGATTCTGCCGTAGCGGAGTGCGGCCTGTCCAGCGCCGCCCGCGGATTCTGCGCGGGCGGCGCCGCAGGCGGTCGGGTGCGTGATCATGCCGCTGCCGTGGCACGCCAGGCAGCGGGCTCAGCAAGGCTCAGAGATAGGCCCGGAGCCAGCGATCCAGTTCGGCCCGGGTCACCTCGCCGCGGTGGGTCTCGCGTACCACACCGTTACGGTCGATGACCACGCTGTAGGGCAGAACCCCCATCCGGTTGCCGTAGTCGCTGCTTGCCGCCATGGCCTCGGCCTGCCCCACCAGGATCGGGAACTCGATCGCGTGTGCGCCGGCGAAATTCCGGGTCTCGTCGACCCCGTCGATCGCCACGGCTACGATCGTGAAGCCGTCGTCGGCATATTGCGCATAGCGGTCCTGGAACAGCGGCATCTCCCGCAGGCACGGCGGGCACCAGGTCGCCCAGAAGTTCAGCACCACCAGGTCGCCGTCCCATTCGCTGAATTGCCTGGCGTCGCCGTTCAGGTCGGGCAGGGTGAAGTCGACGCGCTGCGATCCGGTCGCGGCGGCCGCCGGCGCCGCCGCGTGGCCGCCCGCATTCGCGGTTGTGGTGCTGTCGTTAGCGCTACCACAGGCCGTTATCGCGAGTGCCGCGATGCAGCCCAGGCCTGCCGCCAGCAGCGGGTGGCCCCGGCGGTGGTGCAACGGCGGTCGGTCGGTCGTCATGGGCGTGCTCCGATGCTCTGTTCGACGTGCGCCAGGAAACGCTCCGCGTTCAGATAGCCGACCACGCGCCGGTGGCGGAGTTCTTCACCGTCGTGATCGTAGAAGATCATCGCCGGTGGGCCGAACAGGTTGAACGCGCGCATCAGGTCGCGGTGTTCGGTGGTGTTGGCGGTGACATCGGCCTTCAGCAGATGCACCTCGCTCATCGCCTGGATCACGCGCGGATCCCGGAACGTGGTGCGTTCCATGCGCACGCAGTCCACGCACCAGTCGGCGTAGAAATCGAGGAACACCGGCTGATTGCGCCCGGCCGCCTCGGCCACCTCGCGTTCGACGTCGGCAAGACTGTCCACCTCCCCGAATTCCATCTGTGCCACCCTCGGCGCGCCGTTCGTTCCGACCAGCGCCGCGGGCGCCCGCAGCTCGGCCAGCGGGCGGAACATGTCCTTGCCGCCAGTGAATGCGCCGAGCATCAGGATCACGCCGTAGAGCAGCAGCACCAGGCCCAGGCCCTTCCACAGGCTGTGCCAGCCGGAGGCGCCTTCGGGCAACGTCTGCAGGGCTCCCATGTAGATCGCCGTCACGATGAACAGCGTCGCCCAGAGCAGCAGTGCGACCTCGCCGGGAATCACCCGCTCGAGCAGCCAGACGCCCATCGCCAGCAGGCCGACCCCGAACACGGCCTTCACCGTGTCCATCCACGGGCCGGCTTTCGGCAGGATCTTGCCGGCCGAGGTGCCGATCGCGAGCAGCGGCGCACCCATGCCCATGCTGAGCGCGAACAGCGCGATGCCGCCCAGCACGGCGTCGCCGGTCTGGCTGATGTAGAGCAGCGCGCCGACCAGCGGTGCGGTCACGCAGGGTCCGACGATCAGAGCCGCCAGGAAGCCCATGATTGCCGCGCCGACCAGCGTGCCGCCCTGCTGGCGGTTGCTGATGTTCGTCAACCGGCTCTGGACGCCCGACGGCATCTGTAGCTCGTAGAACCCGAACATCGACAGCGCGAGTGCGATGAATACGAGCACGAAGCCGCCGATGATCCACGGGTTCTGGAATGCCGCCTGCAGGTTCGCGCCGGCCAGACCGGCAAAAACCCCGGCAAGAGTGTAGGTCAGGGCCATCGCCAGCACGAACGCGAGCGAGATGAAGAAGGCCTTGCGCGTGGTCAGGTTCTTCTGCCCGATGATGATGTTCGACAGGATCGGGATCATCGGGAACACGCAGGGGGTGAAGGTCAGCAGCAGGCCGAAGCCGAAGAACGCCAGCGCGACCAGCCAGATGCGGCCATCGGCGAGCTGGGCGGCGATACGGTCCTGCTCGGTGACCGGCCCGGGATCGTCCGCTGCAGGGGGCACGGTGCCGGTCGCGGGCAGTTCCTCCGCCTCGTCCGCCAGGCCTGCGGCGAACGCGACGGTCACGTCCTGGGTCAGCGGCGGGTAGCAGACGCCGAGATCCGCGCAACCCTGGTAGTCGACCGCCAACACGATCTCAGCGACATCGTCGGCGCTGCGCAGCACCGGCACCAGGATCTCGACCGAGTCACGGTAGATCTCGGTCTCGCCGAAGAATTCGTCGACGATCAGCGTGCCGTCCGGGGGATTCACCGGACCCAGTTCGATGCCCTCGCCCTCGGCGATCCGGAAGCCGAGCTTGTCGCGGTACAGGTAATAGCCCTCGGCGATGTCGAACCGCAGCACCACGGCATTCTGGCTGATCGCCCGGGCGCTGGCGGCGAACGCGACCTCGGGTTCGAGCAGTTCGTCCTCGTCGTTGAAGCCGCCGGAGAGCCGGGCGAGTGCGTCGAGCGCGTTGCGGCCGTTTCCGGCCGGGGCTGCCGGCTGGGCAGCGGGCAGCTCGGGCAGGTTCAGGCTGACCGTCTGGAAATGCGGGGGATAGCAGACGCCAATGTCGGCGCAGCCCTGGGAACGCGCGGTCAGCTCGATGCCCTTGCTGGCGGCGGCCACGACCGGAAGCTCGATTTCGATCCGGTCACGGTAGGTCTCGACGCGGCCGAAGAATTCGTCTTCCTTCACCGTGCCGTCCGGAATCCGCGCCCCGCCGAACTCCAGCCCCTCACTCTCGGGCGTGAACCGGAACTGCTCCCGGTACATGTAATAGCCGTCGGCAATGGTCCAGGTCAGGCGCAGCAGGTCGCCGTCGATCGCCTCCGCCTGCAGCGCGAAGGCATCGTCCGGATCCAGCAGGTCGTCCTCGAACAGTGCCGACGCAAGGGCCGGGACCAGCGCCAGGGAGAGAAGTAGAAGGGCGGCGAACCAGCGCCTGAAAGTCATCGGGTGCATTGTCGAATCCAGTCGAGATAGTCGGGCAGCCCCTGCGTAATCGGCAGGGCAATGAGTTCGGGCGTTTCGTACGGGTGGCGTTGCGCGAGCCAGTCCTGCAGGCTGTCATAGCTCGGCGCCGACGTCTTGATCAGCAGCGTGTGCTCCTCGGCGTCCTCTACCTCCTCCTGCCAGCGATACACCGAACGACCCGCGCCCAGTATATGGACGCAGGCGGCAAGTCGTTGTTCCACCAGTTCCTGCGCAAGATCGTCCGCCAGTGTGCGGTCGTCCACGGTGGTGATCACCAGCAGGCAGTCGGTGCGCGCGGTTGTGGGGCTGTCCGGCATCGTCATTCCGCGTTCCCGATGCGGACCTTGCCACTCTGCCCCGCGCGCAGCCGCAGGGAGTCCGGCGGCGAAAAGTGGACATCGACCCGGTAGCCCGTGCCGAAGCCGACGTCCTCGGGCTCCCAGCCGACGGCCCCCACGGTTCCGGAGAACCGTTCGCCGCCGATGTCGATCCGGGCGGGCTGTCCGGGCTCAAGTCCGGCGGCGGTGTCGGCGTCCACCGTGGTGACCGCGCGCATCGGATCGGTGGTGCCGAGGGTCGCCAGCACCGGCGGTGCCAGGGCGGGGCTGACCGCCTCACCGATGGTGACCGTCACCGATAGGATTCGCCCTGCGGCCGGAGCTTCGATGCGGCTGTCGCCGATGTCGACCCGGGTTTTCTGCAGCTGTGCCTCGGTCCGCGCCAGGCTTGCCGCCGCCATCGAACGTTCGATTCGCGCCAGTTCCAGCTCGCGTACCGCGATCAGCGTGCGGTCGTAGAGTTCCTCGGCGCGTTCAACCTCGCGGTCGGCCTCGGCCAGTTCCAGGCGCAGGCGCTCGCGCTCGGCTTCGGCTGCGCGGGCGTCTGCTTGCAGACGCCGCGTGTCCAGCGAGAACAGCAGTTGAGCCGCCTCGACGCGATCACCCGGCTGCACGGCGATCTCGCGCACCACGCCGGCGACCGGGGACGACACGGTATAACGCTGGCCCCAGTCGATCCGGGCCGGAAGTTCCTCAGCGGCTGCCGAAGCGATCGCCGAGACGATTCCGGCACCCAGCAGGCCGGCGGCAAGAAGTAAGGGTCGGCAGTTGCCCATCGGTCACGGCTCCCTCTAGGAATCGGGTGGAAACGGGCTCAGCGAACGGTCGCCGAGCAGCAGCGAAAGCCGTTCGAAGGCCAGCGCCAGCGCATATTCGGTGGCGGCGTTGAAATGGGCGGCGGCGCTTTGCTGCACCATCGAATCGCCGAGGTCGGCGGTTTCTTCCATGTCGTAGAGTGCGCGGGCGCGGTCGATGTAGAGTTCCCGGTAGTCCATCCGTGCGAGCGCCTCTTCCCGTTGTACCAGCAGCGCCTCGATCTCGTAGAAGAGATCGCGTGTCGCGTCGCGGGCCTCGATCATCGCATGGGCCAGGTCGGCCTCGGCCAGGTGCCGCTCCGCGGTCGCCTGGCCCAGCGCTGCGCTGCGCTCGCGGCCCTGGTACAAGGGGATCTCCAGGATCAGGCTCGCCGCCACCGGGTTGCGGTCGCCGCCGAACTCCCGCGCCCAGGCGCCGGCCTGGACCTCCGCGCTCAGGCGCGGTCGGTTCATCGCGCGCGCGGCGTTGGCTCGGTGCCGCGCGGCTTCGATCTCGGTTCTGCGGGCCACCAATTCCGGGCTCTGTGTATCCACTGCGGCGAGCAGGCTGTCCAGATCCGGGAGTTCGGGGAGAACCAGGGGCAACATTGGACCCAGCACCTGGGCCGGGGCCTGGCCAGGCCGGTTCAGTGTCTCGGCCAGTGCGGCACGGGTGCGGCGCTGGGCCTGCAGGGCCCGCAGGCGCTGACCGCGGGCGGTTTGATATTCGGACTCAAGCTCGAACAGGTCGATGTCGGAAACCTGCCCCAACTCGTTGCGGTCGCGGGCGCGCTCCAGGGTCACGAAGGCCGACGCCATGGCCTCGGTATCGCGGGCAAACGCCAGGTCGGCCAGGAGTACGTCGAAGTAACGCTCCATCACCCTCAACCGGTGCCGGGCGTGGGCGATCGCCTCGTGGGCGACGCGCGCGTCCACCTCGCGTTCGCCAGCGGCCACGCGGCCGCGGGTCTGCCCGAAGTCGCTCAGCAGCTTGCGCGCAGTCACTAGTGCGCGTGAATCGTCGCGGCCGTCGTCGGGCGCGTGGTCGTTGGGGTCGATCCAGCGCGCCTCCAGGTGCGCGTCGATCTTCAGGTCGCCGCGCGAGCGTTCACCCTCCAGCGCCTGCTCTGCGCGGTCGCGCAGCGCGCGGGCGCGCAGCAGGGTCGGGTGTTCGGCATCGATGGCCGCCAGTGCCGCCTCCAGCCGCAGGGGTTGGGGCAGCGGGTCGGGTTCGCCTGCGCCGGCGGTCGCAATGGCGCTGAACGCGACCAGGGCGCCGGCCAGCGCAGGCCGAAGAAGATCCCGTATCGGCATTGCGGTTCCTAGCGGGCTTCGCGCTTGAAGCGCGTGAAGTTCATCTGTCGGTAGTGGCCTTCGGCCACGAATTCACCCAACTGGAGAAATTCGCGGGTGTCGCGCGTCGCGCCAGTGAAGCGGGCAATCGGCTCGCCCTCGAGGTTGTAGAACTGAAACACCGGGGTGGCACGCACACGGTTCTCCCGGAACGCGAAGTCCGCCTGACGGTGGGTGTTGCCCTGGAAATCGATGATCTCGATGTCCCCCTCGACATCGACGCTGAAGATCGCGAAATGCTCGCGGTAGTAATCCTGCACCTCCGGCTGGTTCAGCACCTGCTGCTTCATTCGATGGCAGAACGGGCAGTCGTCCATCTCGAAGAAGATCAGAACGGCTTTCTTGCCGTCGGCCCGGGCTTCGTCCAGCTCCTCCTGGAAATCGCCAAAGGTCGGCTGGAAGAAGTGCTCGCCGGGATCCCGCGGGTCCGACGCAGCGAGCAGCGCGAATGGCGCCAGGGGCAGCGCCAGCAGTGCGAATCTGAAAAAGGCGGTGATGATGCGGGTCATACGGCACTCCATCGAGTCTGTGGCGGCAGGGGCGCCTGTTGAGACGGGTGTGGGCGTCCGGAAATTCCGAGCGCTGCCGCTGCCGGCCGGTATTGGGCAGCGATGATAGCGCCAGTGGGCGTCCAACTCGACAGCCCGACGTGATCGGTGTTGCAATGAAGCACCCCTGATGGAGTCCGCGATGGTGCACCCACTGCTGCCGCTGTTTCTGTTCCTCGGTGCGATTCTGCTCGAGATCTTCGGTTTCGCCTGGGTTGGCGGGGCCGTCGGTGCCCTGTCCACGGTCGCGCTGGTGGTGATCACCGCGGTGATCGGCCTGTGGATCTTCCGCCTTCAGGGGGTCGCGCACTGGCAGAGAATGCAGGGGATGCTGCAGCGCGGAGAACTCCCCGCACGCGACCTGCTCGAGGGCTGGCTGCTGATGCTGGCCGCGGTGCTGCTGCTCGTGCCGGGATTCTTCTCCGATGCCGCGGGTTTCCTGCTGCTGGTGCCGCCGTTGCGTACCAGGGTCGCGACCTGGCTGCTTGGTCGGCGCGGGGTCTGGGTCGCGGCTGCGCGGCGTGCCGGCCCCGATGCGGGCGATACCATCGAGGGCGAGTACCGCCGCCGGCAGGACGACGACACCGAACGGCTCGACGACCACCGCGACCGGTAGTCTCCCCCCCTTGACAGGCGCCGGTGTGCTTCTATGATTGGCACTCGTTCGGCTCGGCTGCTAACAGCGTTTGTGCCGAATCCCTGTTTATCCTGCAACACGACCCATAACTAAGGAGTTCGCACCATGAATCTGCGGCCTTTGCATGATCGCGTGATCGTCAAGCGTATGGAGGAAGAGCGCACAACCCCCGGCGGGATCGTCATCCCCGACTCGGCGGCCGAGAAGCCCATCCGTGGCGAGGTCATCGCCGTCGGCAAGGGCAAGATCCTCGAGAACGGCGAGGTTCGCGCGCTGGACGTGAAGGCGGGCGACAAGGTCCTCTTCGGCAAGTACTCCGGAACGGAAGTGAAGGTCGGTGGCGACGACGTCCTGGTGATGCGCGAAGACGACATCATGGCGGTGATTGAGGGCTGATGCCGCCCGCCGAGTCACCCATTCAACCGGTTCAGGAGAGAGTTCAGACATGAGTGCAAAAGAAGTTCGTTTCGGCAATGACGCCCGCGGCCGGATGGTTCGCGGTATCAACATCCTCGCCAACGCGGTCAAGGTCACCCTGGGTCCCAAGGGCCGCAACGTGGTGCTCGACAAGGCCTTCGGCGCCCCCACCGTCACCAAGGACGGCGTGTCGGTCGCGAAGGAGATCGAACTCGAGGACAAGTTCGAGAACATGGGCGCGCAGATGGTGAAGGAGGTTTCCTCCCAGACTTCCGACGTCGCCGGCGACGGCACCACCACCGCGACCGTGCTGGCCCAGTCCATCGTGCACGAAGGCATGAAGTCGGTGACTGCGGGCATGAACCCGATGGACCTGAAGCGCGGCATCGACAAGGCCGTGATCGCTGCGGTCGAAGAACTGAAGAACCTCTCCAAGCCCTGCACCGACAGCAAGGCGATCGCCCAGGTCGGCACCATCTCCGCCAACGCCGACGAGTCGATCGGTCAGATCATCGCCGATGCGATGGAGAAGGTCGGTAAGGAGGGCGTGATCACGGTCGAGGAAGGTTCTTCGCTCGAGAACGCGCTCGACGTGGTCGAGGGGATGCAGTTCGACCGAGGCTACTTGTCGCCGTACTTCATCAACAACCAGCAGAGCATGAGCGCCGAGCTCGATGACTGCTTCGTGCTGCTCTACGACAAGAAAATCTCCAATATCCGCGACCTGTTGCCCGTTCTAGAAGGTGTCGCGAAGGCCAGCAAACCGCTGCTGATCGTCGCCGAGGACGTCGAAGGCGAGGCGCTCGCGACGCTGGTCGTGAACACCATGCGTGGAATCGTCAAGGTCGCCGCAGTCAAGGCTCCCGGCTTCGGAGACCGCCGCAAGGCGATGCTGCAGGATATCGCGGTGCTGACTGGCGGCCAGGTGATTTCCGAGGAGGTCGGCCTGTCGCTGGAGAAGGCCAGCATCGAGGATCTGGGGCGTGCGAAGAAGGTGCAGGTCACGAAGGAGAACACCACGATCATCGACGGTGCGGGCAACCCCGAGGACATCAAGGCCCGGGTCGACCAGATCCGGGCCCAGATCGAGGAAGCGACCTCGGACTATGACAAGGAAAAGCTGCAGGAGCGGGTCGCGAAGCTCGCCGGTGGCGTGGCTGTGATCAAGGTCGGAGCGGCCACCGAAGTCGAGATGAAAGAGAAAAAGGCCCGCGTCGAAGACGCGCTGCACGCGACGCGCGCCGCGGTGGAAGAAGGCGTGGTTCCGGGCGGCGGTGTCGCGCTGCTGCGCTCGCTGGGCGCGATGCGCGATCTCAAGGGAGCCAACCACGATCAGGACATCGGCATCGCGATCGCGCGTCGTGCGATGGAGGAGCCGCTGCGCCAGATCGTGATGAACTGCGGCGAGGAACCCTCCGTGGTCCTGAACAAGGTGCTCGAAGGGGAGGGGAACTATGGCTACAACGCCGCTTCCGGCGAGTATGGCGACCTGATTGCAATGGGCATCCTTGATCCGACCAAGGTCACCCGGACCGCGCTGCAGAACGCAGCCTCGGTGGCCGGCCTGATCATCACCACCGAGGCGATGGTCGCCGAACTCCCGAAGGATGAGAAGGGTGGCGGTGCCGGCATGGACGACATGGGCGGCATGGGTGGCATGGGCGGCATGGGCGGCATGGGCATGATGTAGGCCTGTCTCTGGCGCTGCAGCCCCCTCGAGACCCCGCTTCGGCGGGGTCTTTCTTTTTCCTGATGATCACGGAAGCTCCAGCAAGCTGGAACGGGCCATCTTCGAAACCGGCGTCATCGCGAGGAGCGAAGCCTTTAGCCGCGAGCGCAGCGTGGCGGGACGTGGCGATCCAGACGGCGATGGTCCTCCCCGCGCCGCCTGGATTATTCGCTGCGCTGACCCTGTGGGCCAGCCTTCGGCTGTTCAATGCGCTGCGCGCATTGGTGCCGCGCTACGCTCGCAATGACGACCGACGCAGAGCAGTCGCACTGGCTGAGGAAGTTTCGTGATAATCAGGTTCTTTTATGCGGGCGGAGCGCATGGATCCCGGCACCGGCGTACGTGGTGCCGCTTCGGTGCGGCGGCGACCATCTGTCTCAAATATGTGACATCCGTTGTCTTATGGACACGTTTTTTTTCGCGAAGGGGTGCAAATCCGCTGACTTTGTGCCACTATCAAGGTGTTGCAGGAGCATCGCCGGGCTCGATGCCCCGCATACGGTTCGACCCGTGGAAAGAGCAAGCTTGAAGGATTCATTTCCGGGTGATTCCGGTTCATCTGAGGAGACTGACAACATGCAAAGCAAGATGGTGAAGAATTTCCTGGCGCTGTCCGTGGCCGCCCTCGCAATGGGCACCGTGGGTAGTGTGTCGGCAGCAGGGGGTTGCGCGAACGTGGTGGATGCGTCCGGCACGCCCGTGCGTGACAGTTCCGGCGAATGTGTCCGCGCCTCGTCCTGGGCACCCGAGAGGGTCGGCCACGAGGGTTGCGCAGGGTTCATCGTGGCCGAAGCACCGGCACCGGCACCGGAACCGCCGCCGCCCGCACCGGAACCGGAGTTCACCACGACCACGCTTAGCGCGGAGACGCTGTTCGACTTCGACAGCGCGACTCTGCGTCCGCAGGGACGTGAGACGCTGCGCGGCTTCGCGACCGAACTGACCTCCGCTGACGCGACCTACAGCTCGGTACTGGTGGAAGGGCATACCTGCTCCATCGGTCCGGCCGACTACAACCAGGGTCTGTCCGAGCGCCGCGCCCAGAGTGTGGTGGATTACCTGGTCGGCCAGGGCATTCGGCCGGATGCCATCCGCATGGTCGGCTACGGCGAAACGCGTCCGACCGCGGACAACGCCACCCGCGCGGGTCGCGAACTGAACCGCCGCGTGGAAATCACCACCGACGTTCGCAAGCGCGTCCGTTAACGACAACCGGCGCGCGTGTCCCGCCGGCCCGGAGCCGGCGGGAGCGAGAAGGCCCCGCTTGCGGGGCCTTTCTTCGTTCTGCAATGGCACGCTCGTTCAGCCACCCGTTCCAGCGCGGGATGTAACGGATGGCGCGCGGGCGGATGTGCCCCTGGACGCGGACCCCGGGGAAACCCGGCCAAGCGCCACGAATCGCCCGCGCAGCGATCCCGCCGGGCCGCTGCGAGCCTGGTCGGGATCCGGCGCTATTCGGCCACGCGGGCGTTCTTGGTACAATCCGGCGCACAAGCTCGATCCAGGTCCCCGGTCCGATGCAGGCGAACCCCATTCTCGGTGAATCCCCGGAACTGCAGGCAGTGCTGCGGGCTGCGCAACTGGTCGCGAAGGCGGACTGCCCGGTCCTGATCCTCGGCGAGTCCGGCACTGGCAAGGAGGAACTGGCCCGCAGGCTGCACCGCTTCAGCCCCCGCGCCGACGGGCCGTTCGTCGCGGTGAACTGTGGGGCGTTGCCGGCCGAACTGGCCGAGTCCGAACTGTTCGGTCACCGCCGCGGGGCGTTTACCGGTGCCGACCGCGACCATCCGGGTTTCGTCGGCGCGGCCGAGGGTGGCACGCTGTTCCTGGACGAGATCGGGGATCTGCCACTGCCGCTGCAGCCAAAGCTGTTGCGTTTCCTCGAGCGGGGCGAACGCCAGGCGCTGGGAGAATCCCGCGCGCGTACCGCGAACGTGCGGGTGCTCGCGGCCACCCACCGCGACCTGCACGATGCCGCGGACCAGGGTCTGTTCCGCCGCGACCTGTTTTATCGGCTGCATGTGGTACCGCTGGAACTGCCGCCGCTGCGCCTGCGTGGCAGCGATGTGCTGTTGCTCGCCGACCACTTTCTGGCGGAGTTCGCGCGCGCGCACGATGCCTCCGCTCCGCGCCTGAATCGTGCCGCACGCCAGGCGCTGCGCAGCCATTCCTGGCCCGGCAACGTGCGCGAACTGAGGCACCTGTGCGAGCGGCTGGTGCTGTTGCTGCCCGGCCAGCTGCTGGGCCCGGAGAATCTCGGTCTCCGGGCAGGTCAGGCCGCGCCGGCGGATCGTCGGGGAACACCTTCCGGGCTGGTCGAATTGCCCGTCGAAGGCCTCGAGTTCGAGGCCCTGGAACACGACCTGCTGCGGCAGGCGATGGAGCGCGCCCGCGGCTGCAAGGCCAGGGCCGCCCGCCTGCTCGGCCTCAGCCGCAATACACTGCTGTACCGCCTCAAGAAGCACGCGATCGAGGGCTGAAACGCCGGACGCGCTGGCGCCGCGACCCGGCCTTGTGCGCACGGGGTCGGCGGCTCCGGTTACCGCACCCGGCCGGCGTCCAGGTCCTGCAGCAAGTCCGGGGTGACCTCGTCGAAGCGCAGGATCTGGGTGCCCTCGTGGTCCTCCAGGAATTCGCGGGCGTCGGCCCCGGTGGCCAGCGGCACAAGCTCGTGGCCCATCGGGCCCAGCACATCCGATCCGATTACGTACCAGGCCGAGCGGGCATCGATCCGGGTCAGGCCGTAGTACTCGGTTACTCCAATTGCCGTGATCGCTTCCTCGCTCCGGCCGGGAGCATAGCGGAGCAGATCGAACAGGTACTTGAACAGATCCTTGGCTCCGTCGAAATGGTCGCTATGCCCGTCGTCGTACAGCACCGTCGCGATCCATGCGGGGTAGCGTGCGACCAGCATCCCGCAGACGGGACAGGTGTCCCGAACCTCGGGGTCGGGCACCGAGAACCCGGCCGGTTTGGTGTCGGCCACAGCGACCGCCGCGGCCAGCGTCAGGATCACCGCCAGGAACATCCTGAGGTGGTTTTGGTAGCTCATCTTGTTACCTCCTGTGTCGACGCATCGTCGCCGTTGGGGTCCGACGCGGCTGCGGGTTGCCCCGTCGTTGCCTGGATCCCGGATGCCGCGCGGCGCGGCCGGCTAGTCGCGCGGCCGTTGCTGCTGCATCCGCGCCCGTCGTTCCGCACGTCGGCGGCGGATCATCGCGGTATCCCGGGCCATGTCCAGGTAGGCCGCGGTCAGGGCTGCATCGAAGTCACCCAACTCGCCGCCCTGGTCCTGCTGCACGGTTTCGGCCGCGGCGCGTGACGCGAAGGCCATTTTGCTGCGGGCCGTCATCGTCCCGGGAAGGGAGCTGCCGATCAGGTACTGTGCCGCGTCCACGTTGACGAGCGGCCGAAGCTCCTCGCCGCTGCCGTAGTCGGCCACGTAAATGGCCTTCGGCCCGCGGTCGATGTTCAGGCTCAGGCTGATCGCGGTGCAGTGCAGCGAACAGGTGCCGTCGACGCGGTCGTCGTCGTAGTGGACCAGGTGCCGGCTGTGCTGCCACTGCCGCCGGTCCATGCCGCAGTAGGGGCAGCGCGGGTATTTCTCGAGTTCGTCCCGCAGCGGATCCGGATCCGGCGGCGCCTTCGGCATGAACTGCAGGGGTGTGCCGTCGCCGTCGCAGCGGGGCGCCTCCGCGGCTGCGGCCTTGCCGAACGTGGCCGCCAGCCCCGCCAGCACCGTTCCCTTCAGCAGGTGTCTCCTGTTCATTTCATCGTCTCCTTCGTCTTCGTCGTCGCATGTATCATCAACAGAGGTGTCCGAGTACGGATCCGCTAATCCGAGCAGGCACCCTGTCGTCCCGTGAGCCTCTCAACTCCCGACCAGGCCCCGCATCACCTGGAAATAACTGACGCCCTGGTACAGCGTGCCGGCCCCGAGAACGATCACGCATAGCGCGGCCGCCTGCATCAAGCGGCCGCGTGCCCTGCAGCCGAGCCGCCCGACGACGACGCTCAGCGCCAGCATCGAGGGCAGTGTGCCGAGGCCGAACGCGAGCATCAGGGCCGCCCCGGGCAGCGGCCCCCCGGCGGCGGTCGCCTGTACCGCCACTGCCAGGGTCAGCGAGCAGGGCATGAAGCCGTTGATCGTGCCCCCGATCCAGGCGCCGGCCAGCGGGCCACGCCTGTCGGCGGTACGCAGCGCGTGATTCAGCAGGGCCGGGGGCAATACCGAGAACCCGAACCGCCGCAGGGGTCCGATCCCGAGAAGATCCAGACCGAGCAGGATCACCACCACGCCCGCCACGATCATCAGCACGCCCTGGGCCGCGCCCAGCGTGCCGGCGGAAATCAACAGCCCGATGGCCCCGGCGGCGGCGCCAGCGGCGACATAGACCGATACCCGCGCCCCGTGGTAAGCCGCGTAGGTCACCGGGTTGCGCGAATGCCGGCCCATCTTGAGGAAAAACGCCGAGATCAGTCCGCCGCACATGCCCACACAGTGGCCGCTGCCGAGCAGTCCGGCCAGGAACGCGATGCCCCAGGTGTACTCGGGTTGCATCAGCGACGGGCTCCGGCCGGGACAGGGCTGGCGGTGGACGGGGACGGCGCCGGGTCGGCGCCGGTCTCGAGCAGCGGGAGCGCCATGCGTTCGAAGGTCGCGGCGTCGGACTCCCCCAGGATCCGGCCACGGACGATTCCCTCGCGGTCGATGAAGTACGTCACCGGGATCGCGACCACGCCATAGCGGCGCGCGACCGCGGAATCGGGGTCGAGCAGTGTCGGGTACGAATAGCCGACCCGCTCGGCGAAGCGCGCGGCCCGGTCGTGGTTCTGTCCTACGTTCACCGCGAGGATCTCGAGTCCCCGGTCGCGCAGCTGTTGGTACACCGGTTCCAGCTCGCGCATCTCCCGGCGGCAGAACGGACACCAGTCGGCCCAGAATCGCAGCGCCACCACGCGGCCCTGCTGCTCGGAGAATGTCGCCCGTCCGCCGTCGAGCCGCTCGAGGTCGAACGCCGGCGCCGGCTCGCCGTTCGCGATCGTCGGCCGTTCGCCGCCACAGCCGGCGGCCAGCACCGGGAGCAGCAGCCAGATCAGGATCCGTGCGCGCATCCGTCCCCCTCAGTACCCGAGCAGGATCAGGTTCGACTGCCACGACAGCCACGCCGTCAGCGCCGCGAACAGCGCGAATCCCGCGCCAGCAGTGACCACCAGCCGCGGTGCACCCTGCGCCAGCACCTGCTGCACGCCGTCGCGGCGCGCCAGCGCTGCGGCCAGGCCCAGGCCGAGACCCAGCGCGGTCGCGCCGAACAGCGGCAGGTACAGGGCGTAGCCCACGTAGCCGTATTCGCGCTTCAGCAGGCAGAACGGACAGTGATGCAGCGGGTGCTCGTAGACGTAGAGCGACACGAACGCGACGACGGCCGCGATCGCAACCGGAAAGGCCAGCGCCGAGAGTCCGCCGAACAGCACCAGGCCCCGCCGCCAGCGCAGATAGACCACGCCGGTCGCGAGCACCAGGCCGAGCACCCCGTAGAGCGCGACCATCGCGGGCAGCGCGGGCAGCCCGGCCATGTGCGCAGTCACCGACTCCGCGCCCTGGCTGAACAGACTGCCACAGCAGGAGGTGATCACGTCCGGTTCCAGGCGCAGGAAGAATGCGAGCTGTACCGCCGCGGCGGCCCCCGCGAGCGGCACGATCGCCAGCAGCAGCGCGTACTTCGCCCGGGTCAGCGGGTAGCTCGGTGCCCGCCCGTCGAGCCGGTGCAGCACCAGCCAGGCGGCGGCGAGGAAGAACAGCAGGATCCGCAGCCACAGCGCGGGGAAACCCCAGGCGTTCGCGTTCAGCGTGCCCACCGCGCACATCGCGCCGACGATCTGCAACGCCATCCGGTCGACGGTATGCACGAACAGCGGCAGCACCGCCAGCTGCGCGAGGAACACCAGGCCCAGCGCGGTGCCTATCAGGAACGTGCGCTTCTCCAGCCGCAGCTGCCGCGCGTGCCCGCTGGACAGATCCCAGTGACGCAGCACCTCGGCCGCGAACACGGCCGCCGGCACCAGCAGCAACAGGGTCAGCACGTCCGCCAGTATCAGCGCCAGGATCGGTGCCTGGACCATCATCGCGGCTCCGCCCGGCGCGCGCGGTCCGCGATCACCCGGCCGTCGCGCAGCTCGATCACGCGATCCACGATCGCCGCCTCGCGCACCAATGGGTCGTGGCTGCTCAGCAATAGCGTGCGCCCCTCGTCGCGAAGCGCGGCGACGATCTCCAGAAAGGCCCGCGACAGCGCCGAGTCCAGGTTCGCGGTGGGTTCGTCTGCGATCAGCACCGGCGGGTCGTTGATCAGCGCGCGGGCGATGGCGGTGCGCTGCGCCTCGCCCCCGGACAGCGACTCGACGTGTGCCTCGGAACGGTGCTCCAGTCCGAGCCGCTCGAGCAGTTCCAGCGCGCGGCGCTGCAGGGGCCGGCGCGGGGTGCCCAGCGGGTAGGCGGGCAGCATCACGTTTTCCAGCACCGGCAGGCCGCGAATCAGGTTGAAGCGCTGGAACACGAAGCCGAAGGTCCGGCGGCGCAACGCCGCCCGAAACGGCTCCGGCAGGCCGGAAATGTCGCGGCCGTCGAGGCGCACGCGCCCCTCGGTGGGCCGCGCGAGGCAGCCGATCAGGGTCAGTAACGTCGTTTTCCCGGAGCCGCTCGGACCCGCCACTACCGTGACTCCGCCGGCCGGCAGCGACAGGTCGACCCCGTCCACCGCCCAGAACGCGTTCGAGCGGTCTTCGTTGAACGCCTTGCGCACCCCGGCCAGTTCGACCCGAGCGGTCACCGCATCACCTCGTCGGGATCGGTGACGGCCGCGCGCCAGACGGGTACCAGCGTGGCCACCAGGTACGGGAACACAGTCAGGAAGAACAGCGTCAGCAGCTGCGTGGCACTGACCGTCGGCGTCAGCCGGAAGTCCGGATAGAGCACCGACCAGCCCTGCATCACCGGCGCCAGCAGCGGTGCGGACAGCCCGAACACGTGCCAGTACGCCGCGGTCGTCCCGAGCAGGAACGCCAGCAGCGAGATCAGCGCACCCTCCCAGAGCTTCATCTGCAGTACGTCGCTGGTTTCCCAGCCGATGGCTTTCAGGATGCCGATCTCGCGGCGTTCATCCGCCGACAGTCCCGAGGCCTTCTCCCAGGCCAGGATCGCGAACGCGAGCAGGGCGCCGGAAAGCGGCAGCAGCACGAGTGCCGAGCGCCAGTCGAACACCGCGTCGTAGGTGCGCAGGATCTCGTCGCGCAGGATCGGCCGGCTGTCCGGAAGCGCTTCCAGCACCTTCTCGGCGACCGTCTGGACCTCGCGTGGGTTCGGGACGTGCAGCGCGAGGTCGGTATGCCGGTCCTCGGGGATCCCGAACAGGCGCCGGAAATCCTTCTCCGCGACCAGCAGCAGGTCGGCGCTGGCGAGCGTGGACGCCTGCGGCAGAACCGCGTCGATCCGGAAGGCCGTCAGTGCGCCGTCGTGGCCGCGGAAGCTCAGCATGTCGCCGGCGGAGGCCCCGCGGGCGCGTGCCAGTGCCGGGCCGATCACCGCGGTGCCCGGCTCGAGATCGCGGTCCGGCGGCACCATCAGAGTGTAGTTGGCGCGCACCGCGGCGTCGTAGTGGTAGCCCCAGAGCCGCGGCTGCACCTCCCGGACTCCGCGGATCCCGGTCAGCGCCGCCGTGTGCCCGCCGGGGATCAGGTCGTGGCGGCCGGCGATCATGCGCTGCACCACGATCTCCGGTGCCTCGGCCAGTAACAGGCCCGCCTCGTGTTTCAGCGCGCTGGTGTAGAACAGTACCGACGCCAGCACGAAGACCATACCGCCGTAGACGGCGAGCAGCCCCAGGTTGCGCGCACGGCGCCGTGCCATCGCGGCTACGGTGTAGTCGGCCAGGTAACGCTGCCGCGCCAGAACGCCGCCGCGCTCAGTCATGGAGATGCCGCGGCGGCGGTAGCAGCGATCCGGACGGAAAATGTTCCAGCGCCATCGGGTGATCCCGGAACGCCGCGTGACGGTCGCCAAGCCCCAGGTGGCGCGTGTAGCGCGCCTCGGTGAACAGCGCCAGTCCGGTCAGGCCGAGATCGCGCACCAGCATTGGCGCGTGCTGCGTATGCGCTTCGGCCCGGGGCAGCGCCGCGTGCAGCAGCGAACCGGCCAGCGCCAGCGACGCGAGCAGCAAGACGATCAGTGCACGGTCCCCGGGACGGGACCGCGGTCGATGTCGCGGGGTGCCGGATGCCACCGCCGGGTTCTCCTGGACCAGGTTCGCCCATGCATAGGCAGCATTCGTGCCAGGGACGGGATCCGAGCGTGAAGCCGATCGGCGTCCGGGCCGGGCCGGAGGTCTGCTGCATTTGCCGCACTTTGCACCAAATGCATCACCGGGTTTGGGGTGCGGGTGGCAGAACGCCGCGCCAGCCCGGGAGACGGTCAGCGCTCGATGCGGTAGATCAGGTCGACGCTCTGTCCGAGCGCACTGGAGGTTGTCTCGACGCTCAGCGAGCGGGTCAGCTCGTAGCGCAGCATCACCTTGTAGGAATCGTCGAACAGCCCCATGCTGTAGCGCAGCAGCAGCCTCGGTGACAGATATTTCCCGATCGTCAGCGCGCTCTGGTCCAGGCCGGCGTCGGTGTCGAGCTCGACCTCGTCCAGCCCCAGTTCGCTCCCGAGCCGCTGCGTGATCAGCCCGCCCTGCTCCAGGCCCCAGGCCGCGGCGGCGCCGGCGATCAGGTTGCCGTCGGCCTGCGAAGCTCCCGAGAGCGGGCGTCCGGTCAGCAGGAAGGCCATCGCCTCGGTATCGTCCATCGGCGGTTCCGAGACGACCCGCGAACTCAGTTCGTCCGGTACACCGCCGATCTCCAGCCCGACGACCACGTCGTACGCGGGCACGCGACGTACCGCGCGAATGTCCAGTGCCGGGGTTTCCGGCGGACCCTGAAAGATCACCAGTCCGCGTTCCACCGTCAGGTCCTGCCCGTAGGCCTGGTAACTGCCCTCCGGAATGCGCACGTCGCCGAACATCTGCAGCGGCCGTCCCGGCACGTCGACCACGTCCAGATCGCCGGTGAAACGGGCGACCAGGCCGAACCCGTCGAAACGCACGTCGTCGCCGAGCACGATACGCACCTGGATGTCCATGGGTAACGCGTCCGTGTGCTCGGCCTCCTCGCCGATCACGACCTCGTCGCGCGACACGCCGACCGACCCTGGTGGCAGGTCGGGTGGCAGGATCCGTGCCCAGGGCACTCGGACCTCGCCGCGCACCGTCAGCCGTTCCGGCCGGAAGCGCAGCGTCACGTCCGGGCTGACCCGGGCACGGATGTCGGGCCGGTTCACGGCCAGGAATCGCTCCCCGACCACCCGGATTTCCGCCTCCGGGCGCTGTCCCGCGAATCCCAGTTCGCCCTCGAGCTGCAGACTCTCGCCGCCGGATCGCAGCTCGCCGCTCAGACGCATCTCCTCCGCGGATACGACCTCGGCGACAAACTGCGGCAGTTCGAGGTCGAGACCCGCCTCCGGGATCAGCACCCCGGCGTCGCCGATGCGCAGGCTGCCCTGCACCAGCGGTGCGTCGAGTCGGCCCCCGAGTTCGAGATCGGCGTGCAGCCGGCCCCGCACGTTCTGGATCTCTGGCGAGAACGCCCCGATCCATTCCAGCGATTCCAGGCCCGCTTGAATCGCCCCGTCGATCCGGTGGCTGTCGCCCTCGGGCCTCATCTGCACGACTGCTCTGGCGATGCCGTCCTCCAGGAACGACAGGCCCAGGTCCGCCCGCAGATCCTGGTCATCGATCCGTGCCGACAGGCGCACATCCCGGTAGGGGATGATCTGCTCGCTGCCGTCGGGCAGCGTCAGGCGGATCTGCCCGTCCGTCGGCGTCACCGACAGCTCGCCGCGCGGCGTCGCGGCGGCATCCACCGCGGCCTCCAGCCGCGCGTTCAGCCGTCCCTCGATCGTCGTCGTCGGGGGCAGCACCGGCTCCAGCCAGGCGAGATCGAGATCCTGAAGCGATAGTCGGCCCTGGCCGCCAACGGCGGCCGTCCAGTCGCCACTCAGGCAGATGTCTGCATTCGCGCGGACCAGGCACAGGTCGCCCAGGTTTGCCCGGGCCGGTCCGGCGGTGACCGGCACCGGCTGTCGCAACGCCCACCGCCCGGCCTGAGCCTGCTCGAGATCCAGCTGCTCCAGCCGGCCGTTCCACAGTGCCTGTTGGAGGTCGTAGCCGCCGGCCGCGTGCAGCTGCAAGCGGCCCAGGTCGCCGGCCTCCACCGCGAGTTCCAGCCGGTGGTCGGAGGCCCGCCCGTCGGCATCCAGTTGCAGTTCGCGGACACGCTGTCCGCCGGCCCGGAGTTCCGCGAGGCGCAGTGACAATTCCGCCGGAGCCTCGGGGTCCAGCCCCGCGTCGAGCTGAAGATCCAGGCGCTCCAGCTGGAGGTCGTCGTAGCGCAGGGCATGGCCCTCGGCCCGGGCCGCGATACGGGGGCTCTCGGGCGTGCCCGAGACCCGCGCATCGAGTTCGATGCGCCCGCCCAGGGCGGGCAGCAGGCGGTCGAGTTCCGGGGCGTTCAGGGCCAGTTCCAACGCCAGCACTTCGCCGAGATCGCCGCTCGCCGTCAGGCGGTTCGCGCCGACCCGCAGGTCCAGCGCGTCGACCCGAACCTGGGTGCCCGCAATCCCCGTGTTCGCCACCCCCTGCACCGGTTGGTCACGCAGTTCGCCGCGCAGTTCGCGCAGCTCCACCGTCGCCTCGACGACGCCGTCCGGTGGCAGCGTGCCTCGACTGTTCAGGTCCAGCGCCAGGCGGCCGGGCAGATCCGGGAACAGCACACCCGGATCGATGCCCTGGCCCGCGAGCCGCAGCTCCCATTCGATCCCGGCCCCGAAGCCGACCTGGCCGCGGACGTTCAGGTGGCCGTCCGCCGGCAGCGCGAGGTCGAACGTGCGGATCCGCACCCGGGTCTCGGAGAGTGCCAGATCGGCGGTGGCCGACAGCGGCTGGCCATCGACGCGCGCCGCGAAGTCCTCCAGTGCCACGGTGGCAGCGAGCGCGCCGGTCTCCGGTGCGAAGCGCCCGTCGGCCCGCAGCCGCAGGCGCGGCAGCGCCAGTTCGCGCTCCGGCATCAGGAACCCCAGATCGAGCGCGTCGGCGGCCAGCGCCAGGTGGAACGGAATCTCCGCGCCCAGGGTCGCGTCTCCGTCGAGCCGGATCCGGCCATCGGTGCCCAGATGCAGTAGCAGATCGTCGATCCGGGCCTGTCCCTGCGCGACCGCCACGCGGCCCGAGCCGGCCAGCGGCTGCCCGTCGACTTGCGCCAGCAGCTCGCGGATTTCCACCGTGGCCGACATCGTCTGCAGCAGGCGCTCCAGTTCTGCCTCGCCTTCGCGCGGCAGGCGGCCCGAGGTCGCCAGCTGCAGCGACTCCACATCGGCATCCAGGTCAAGCCCCAGCGCTTCGCCCGCCAGGTCGCGCAGCCCGGCGTCCAGGGTCCAGGCCAGCGCGTCGGCAAAATCTACCCGCCCGCGCGCCTCCAGCTGGCCCGCGACACTGCTGACCGCGAGTTCCAGGATTTCCGCGTGCTGCAGCGAGCCTTCGATCGCGGTGTTCAGCGTGGCTACCGGCAGTGCGCCCCATTGCACGGCAGTCGCGAGCCGTGCGTCCCAGGCGTCGAGTTGACCTTGTAGCCGGAGTTCGCCGGCCTCGACCTGCGCCGCTTCGGCATTCAGCCGGTAGTGGAAGGGCTCCCAACGATTCTGCAGGTCGAACCGGGGCGTGCCCAGCAGGTCTTGCACCACCAGGTCCGTCTCCATCACGGCCCCCGCCTGCAGGCTGTGCCGTAGCTGCAGGCGTTCGCGCAGATCGCCGGCGACCGTCAGGCGGCCCTCGGCCCGCTCGGCCTGCAATCCCAGCGCAACGGCTTCCGGCAGGTCGACCCGCCAGCGCCCCTCGAGAGACAGCGGCCAGGCGCCCGCCGGCTGCACCCCGGCGTCCAGCCAGACCTCGGTGCCCGGCAGCGCCAGTTCCAGATCGGCCAGTTGCAGACCGTCGGCATCCGCGTCCAGCCGCAGCGCGAGGCGATCGATCTCCAGCAGGGTCGCGCCTTCCTGGCGCAGCTCGACGTCGGCCAGGCGGAAACGGTCGACCTGCACGCGCACCGGGAGGTCGACGGATTCGGGGAGTTCCGGTGTTGCAGTGGGCTCCGGCCGTTCGGGATCCGCCTCCGGCAGGTCCACCACCAGGCCGGCGAGGTCGAGGTCGCGAACACGGACGGTCAGTCGCAGCAGCGCCAGCGCGTCGAGTTCGATACGCCCGGAAGTCAACTCAACCCGGGTTCCGGCCGCGTCCACGGCCAGGTCGCCCAGCGTCAGCCCGCGGAACAGCGTGCCCTCGACGCGGGCGGCCCGGAACTCCATCGGCGCATGGCGCTCGGCCTGTGCAAACAGCCAGCGAGTGCCGTCCTCGGTGGCGATCAGTGCCACCGCGCCGGCGACGGCGAGCAGGGCCAGGATCAGTACCCAGCCCAGCAGGCCGAACAGCAGGCGCAGACTCCGAATCACAGATCCGGTCCCATCGTGAAGTGGATCCGGAAACTGTCCGGGGAATCGGGGGCGTGGGCCAGATCCACCCGGATCGGCCCCACCGGCGAGCGCCAGCGCACTCCGGCGCCGAAGCCCAGTTTCAGATCGTAGTCGTCGAAGCTGTCGAAGGCGTTGCCGGCATCGAGGAACACCGCGCCGCCCCAGGGACCGTCGCCGAACGGGTGGTCGTACTCGACGCTGCCGACCAGCAGGTGGCGGCCGCCAATGATGCGTCCTTCGTCATCCTGCGGCCCCAGTTTCTGGAATCCGAAGCCGCGTACGCTGGTGTCGCCGCCCGCAAAGAAGCGCAGCGATTTCGGCATCTCCTGCACATCGTCGCTGTAGGTCAGCCCCGCGTCACCCCGCAGGATCATCCGGCCCGCCCCTAGACCCCGGATGTATTTCGCGCTGCCCCGTGCCTGCAGGAAGCTGATACTGGAGGCGAGGCTCTCGTGCGCGCCCTGGCCCAGCAGTTCCACGCGGTAGCCGTTGCGCGGAAACAGCGGGTCGTCCGACTCGGATCGGTTCACGCGGTAGGAGGGCAACAGCATCTGCGTCGTATCACTGACCCCGCCAACGGTGAATTCCTCATACTCGTAGCGGATGCCCTCGGTGGTCTGCCATCCGGAGGCGTGCTGGCGCACCCGGCTCGCGCCGATCTGGGCCCGGTCGGATCGGGTGCCGGCGGTGTCCTCGGTACGGTAGGTGGCGAACAGGCTCAAGTGTTCCCGTAGCGGATCCCGTAGCGGGATGTCGTAATTGAAGCCGATCCCGGATCGCTTGGTCGAGGCTTCGAGCTCCGCGTGGTAGCGATGTCCCCGGCGGTTGGCGTAGCGACGGTCCATCGCCAGGCCCAGGCGCGGGCCGGTATCGGTGGAGAAGCCCAGCCGGGCCTCGTAGGCCGTGCGCTTGCGGGTGCCGACTTCGGCGGTGATCGGCACCTCGCGGTCGACCGCGTCATCGACGCGTGGCCGGACCCGTACCGACTCGAAGTACCCGCTGTCGCTCAGGTTGCGTTGCAGCGCGATCAGCTGCCCCGAGCTGTAAGGCGCGCCGGTCTCGAACGGGTACAGACGCTCGACGAACTCCGGACGCAGGATGTCCTGCTCGAGCGTGATCGGCCCGAAGCGGTAACGGGGCCCGCTGTCCATGTGCAGGACCACTTGCGCCACGTTGGCCTCTGGATCCACCCGCAACTGGCTCGTCGTCAGTTCGGCGTCGAAGTAGCCCCGGTCGGCCGCGGCCCGGATCAGGCGGGAGCGCAGGCGATCGTAGTGGTCGTGACGCAACCGATCGCCGACCGCGATCCCGGGCGCGGTGGCGATGGCGACGAACGCTGGGTCTTCCGCGCCCTCACCGGTGACCTGTACGTCGACTGCCGCGATCCGGGCGACCGGACCGGGATCCAGCTGCAGCTCGAGGTTCCAGCATTCCTCGGTACGGGCGACGATCAGTTCCAGTTGCGGCTGGTAGTGACCCAGCGCCCGCAGTGCCTGGCGCACCCGGTCACCCGCATCGCGGATGACCCCGCGTTCGCGGAACTCGGGAAGCTCGCAGCTGTAGCGGGTCATCGGCAGGAACGCGCGGATGTTATCCCGCTGCTCGGTGGTGCCGCCGTCGATCCGAAGTTCCGGTATGCCCTGCGCGTCCGCGGCGCCGGAGCCCAGCGACAGAGACAGCAGCACCGCGGGAAGCCATGCCGGCCGGGAGGTCTGCCAGCAGGGGCGTTGCCGATTCGATTGGAGAGCCGTCATGCCAGTTCCTGCTGCGGTGGGTGAACCGGGATCTCCGGTGCGACGGTCCGGTGCCGATCGCGCAATGCGGGCGGCGTGAGAGGCCTGCGCCGGTGGCCAACCTGTAATCCGGTTCGACCGTCGGCGCCGTCCACCACGGCCGTCGGTACGCGAAGCCTCAGTATAACCGTGGGCGCCGCTACGACCGGCGCGGTCGGCCCGGCCCCCGCGTTTTGTGCGGGATTCCCCGGCGGTCACGGCAGCAGCGGGATCGATGGCGGCAGGGGCGCGGGGTAAAAGTGAACCCGGGAGGCCAACCACCCTCGACCCCGAAAGAATCGTAGGGCGGAAGAGGCCGAAGGCCGTCATCCGCCATTCGGCGCCGGGGTTGCCCTGGGCGTCGGGGCGGCGCGAGCGCCGTGCGGCGGATCACACCGCGCTCTCCTGCCCTCTGGGCTGATGCTCACGTCACGAGGAACCGTCCGCTGCAGTCGCCGGACGGCCGTTCACCAAGGCTCGTGCCGGATCGACCCGCCAGCCGACCTCGGCCAGCGGCTGGCGTCCGAGAAGCATGCCCAAGCGCATCGGCCCGCAGGGTTCTTCCGGGGGCGGCTCAATGCGGCGTGCAGCCACTTTCGCCGCGCGGGAACGCCACCAGGTGCGAGAAGTCCAGGCGCACACGCACGTGGTCGGACACGATGAAGTTGTCGTGGCTGGGCGCGACGCAGAGGACCTCGGTGCCGTCCTGCAGGCGCAGCGTGTAGAGAAAATCCGCGCCGCGAAAGGCTTTCGCGGTCACTTCTGCCGGGACCGTTCCGGCCTCGTTGTCGACTGTGATGTCGTCCGGGCGTACCAGCACGTCTACTGCAGCGCCCTGCGCGTAGCGATCCGACAGGCCCCCGGTAATCCGGCCCAGTGCGGTCTCCACGCAGTCCTCGGCACAGACCCGCCCCGGGATGATCGTGCCTTCGCCGACGAACCCGGCCACGAAGCGGTCGGCCGGCTTGTGGTAGAGGTGGTAGGCGGTGTCCCACTGGCACAGCCGGCCGTTGTTCAGCACCGCGATGCGGTCGGCGAACGCAAAGGCCTCGTGCTGATCGTGGGTGACCAGGATCCCGGTGGTTCCCTCGGCGCGCAGGATCGCGCGCACCTCGCGCGCGAGGTCGGTGCGCAATTCCACGTCCATGCTCGAGAAGGGTTCGTCGAGCAGCAGCAGTTGCGGGCGCGGCGCGAGCGCCCGGGCCAGCGCGATTCGCTGCTGCTGACCGCCGGAGAGTGCGTGCGGGAACGCGTGCTCGTAGCCCGACAGGCCGATCAGCCGCAACAGTTCCTTTACCCGGTGCTCGCGGTCTGTCCGGCTCCAGCGGCGGATTCCGAACGCGATGTTGCCGGTCACGTCTAGGTGTGGGAACAGTGCGAAGTCCTGGAACACCATGCCGACATTGCGTTTCTCGGGCGCCAGCGTGAAGCCTGGGCGGCTGACGGTCTCGTCATTCAGGCGGATCTCGCCGCGCATCACGCCCTCGAAGCCCGCGATCGCCCGCAGCAACGTCGTCTTGCCGCAGCCGGACGGGCCGAGCAGGCAGCCGATCTGCCCGCGTGACAATTCCAGCGAGATCGCGTGCACCACCCGCTGGCCCGAGTAGCCCACGTCGATGTCGTCCAGCACTACCTCTGCGGCGTGGGCGGAATCCCTGTTTTCTTTCGTCATGCAGCCTGTGCGCCCGCGGGGACCGCCAGCGGTTCGCTGCCCGGACTTCCCGTCCGCTGCCGCGCCCGCTGCCGTTGTCCCGGCCGGGATCGTTCAATGGTCAGGCTAAGCAGGATAACCGGAAGCAGACCCACCAGCACGATCGCCAGCGCGGCGCTGGAGGATTCCGCCAGGCGCTCGTCGCCCGCGAGTTCGAAGGCCCGTACCGCGAGCGTGTTGAAATCGAACGGGCGCAGGATCAGCGTCGCAGGCAGTTCCTTCAGCACGTCGACGAATACCAGCAGCAACGCGGTCAGCAGCGTGCCGCGCATGATCGGCAGGTGAACGCGGGTCAGCGTCGCCAGCGGGCGCATCCCCAGCGAGCGCGCGGCGTCGTCCATGCTCGGCTTGATCTTGCCCAGACCGGCCTCCACCGTTTGCAGCGACACCGCGAGGAAGCGCACCGCGTAGGCGAACAGCAGCGCCACCAGCGTGCCCGACAGCAGCAGCCCGGTCGAGACCCCGAACTGCTCGCGCATGAAGGCATCCAGGGTGTTGTCGAACCAGGCGAACGGGAGCATCACGCCGATCGCGATCACCGTGCCCGGCACCGCATAGCCCATGCCCGCCACCCGCACCGCGAGCCCGGTGATGAAGCCGCCCTGCATGCGCCGGGCATACGCCAGGATCAGCGCCAGCGCGACCGCGATCACCGCGGCCATCGCCGCCAGCGAGAAGGTATTGAACACCAGCTCCGCGAACGCGGGGTTCATCCAGTGGTCGGTCGTGCGCGCGGCCCAGAGCGAGAGCTGCGCTGCCGGAATCAGAAATCCCAGCAAAATCGGCAGCAGGCAGGCGGTGACCGCCGCGGCGGCTTTCCAGCCCCTCAGCTGGTAGCGCGGCAGCGTCGAGTAGCGGGAACTGGTGTGGTGAAAACGTGCGCGCATTCGCGACCAGCGCTCCAGCAGGATCAGCACGAACACGAAGCTCAGCAGCACCGCCGCGAGTTGGGCGGCCGCGCCGGGGTCGGCCAGACCGTACCAAGTGCGGAAGATGCCGGTGGTAAAGGTCGGAATCCCGAAATACGCCACCGTGCCGTAGTCCGCCAGTACTTCCATCAGTGCAAGCGTCAGGCCCGCGATCACCGCCGGACGCGCCAGCGGCAGCGCGACCCGGAAGAATCCGGCGTAGGGGCCGCTGCCGAGCGTGCGCGAAACCTCCAGCACGCAGACCGATTGTTCCAGGAACGCCGCGCGCGTCAGCAGGTACACGTAGGGGTAGAGTACCAGCGTCAGCATTAGCATGGCACCGGTCAGCGAGCGGATCTCGGGGAACCAGTACTGGCCGTAGCCAAGCCCGGTCAGGTCGCGGATCAGCACCTGCACCGGCCCGGTGAAGTCCAGCATGCCGGTATAGGTGTAGGCGATGATGTACGCCGGCATCGCCAGCGGCAGCATCAGCGCCCACTGGAAGATCCGACGGCCGGGAAACTCGCAGACGCTCACCAGCCAGGCGACCGGGATACCGATCACCAGCACGCCGACGCCGACCCCGAACAGCAGCAGCAGCGAGTTGGTCACGTACTCGCCGAGCATGGTCTCGCGCAGGTGCACCCAGACGTCGGTGGAGGGCAGGAACACGTGCCCGAAGATCACGAGCACCGGCAGTGCGAGGACCAGTGCGACCGTGACCGAGGTCAGCTGCCAGAGGCTGGGCCGACGCGGCAGCAGCGGCCAGCGCCGCTCATGGGCTGCGCGGGAGGGAAGGATCGCGTTCATGACCGCAAATAGTAAACGTTCGCATTATGAATTGCATCCGGAAGCGGTCGCCCCTCCCAATGGGGGACCTGATTATCACGAAACCTCCTCAGCCAGTGCGATACCTCTCCGCGTCGGTCGTCATTGCGAGCGAAGCGCGGCACTAACGCGCGTAGCGAGTTGAACAGCCGTAGGCTGGCCCGAAGGGCGAGCGCAGCGAGTAATCCAGGCGGCGCGGGGGGACCATCGCCCTCTGGATCGCCACGTCCCGCCACGCTGCGCTCGCGGCTAAAGGCTTCGCTCCTCGCGATGACGCTGGTTTCGAAGATGGCCCAGTCCAGCTTGCGGAGCTTCCGTGATAATCAGGATGGGGGATGTTGCTGCCTATGTGCGACATCCAGGGTGCCCCCCGCGGGTGGAGAGGGGCTTTGCTCCCCTCTCCCGCTTGCGGGAGAGGGGCCGGGGGTGAGGGTGAGTGCACTGTGGTGGGGCCGTGCACTGGCCCCCTCCCCAACCCCTCCCCCGTGATCGGGGGAGGGGCTTTGCTCCCCTCTCCCGCTTGCGGGAGAGGGGCCGGGGGTGTTGCGGTCAGCGCCAGCGGGCGCGGTCCATGATACGCACGGCTTCGGCGTTGTGGGCGCCGAGCAGGGACAGGTTCACGCTGTCGGCCTTGAACTCGCCGAAACTGCGCAGCACGTCGCTTGCGGGCACGTCCGCCCGTACCGGGTACTCCTGGTTCGCCTCCGCGTACCACTGCTGGGCGTTTTCGCTGGTCAGATACTCGACCAGGCGGATCCCATTCTCACGGTTGGGTGCGTGGGTGGTTACGCCGGCGCCGCTGACGTTTACATGCGTGCCGCGGCCATCCTGGTTCGGGAAGAACACGCCGATCTGTTCGGCAGCGTCGCGTTGCGTGGCGTCGTCGCCGGCCAGCATTGCGCCGAGGTAGTAGGTGTTGGCCAGTGCGAGGTCACAGACGCCGGCCGCGACCGCACGGATCTGGTCACGGTCCCCGCCTTGCGGTGGACGCGCAAAGTTGGCGACCAGGCCGTTCACCCACTCGCCCGTGGCATCCGGACCCTCGGTCGCGATCATCGCGGCGACCAGCGACTGGTTGTACACGTTCGACGATGAACGCACACAGATGCGTCCGCGCCACTGCGGATCGGCCAGATCCTCGTAGGTGGAGAGTTCAGCCGGGTCGACCTTGTCCTTGTGGTACATGATCGGACGGGCGCGCAGCGACAGTCCGTACCATTCCCCGTCCATGTCCCGGTAGCTTTCCGGTACGTTCTCGGTGAGCACCTCGGACTCGATCGGGGACAGCACGCCAGCCTCCTTGGCCTGGTGCAGGTTGCCGGCGTCGACCGTGATCAGTACGTCGGCCGGGGAGTTGCGGCCCTCGAGCCGCAGGCGCTGGAGCAGTTCGTCTGCACGCCCGGTCAGCAGATTCACCTGGATGCCGGTATCGCGGGTGAAGTCGTCGAGCAGGGGCTTGATCAGGTTCTCCTGGCGCGCAGAGTACAGGTTGACTTCGCCGTCGGCGTCTGCCGTTGCGGGAAAGGTCAGTGCGGTACCCAGGACCGCTGCGGCAACGAGTTTCAACGGATGACGAAACATGGTGGTGACTCCTGAAATGAGGTTGGTTCGCAAGACACGAACAAGAACGATTGTCATTTGTGGAGGTGTCGCTGTCAATGCCCTGGCGCTGAGCCCGCGGACGCACGGTCGGTTGGTTCCCGTGGACAGGGGCGGCTGGTAGGCTTGGGCGATGCACGCCTTGCCACCGGTACCACCGGAAAACCTGCCCGCTGCCGCGCGCGAACGCGCCCAGCAGCGGCTGGCTGAATTCCTGGCCCTGGTGACCGATCCCCCTCCTGCGATCCCCGGCGCAGCGATGGTGTTCCTGTGCAGCGACTACGTGACCCAGATCACGCAACGTCATCCAGAGTACCTGCTCGATGCGCTCGATGCGCACGGATCCATGCCTGCCCGTACCGACCGCGACCTGGGCGCGGATCTTGCGGGGCGCCTGGAGCAGGCGGGCGACGAGAGCGAACTGAAGGCCTGCCTGCGCGAGCTGCGCCACCGGGAACTGATCCGCATCGCCTGGCGGGATCTGCTCGGTCAGGCCGACCTGGACGAGGCGATGCACGACCTGAGCCGGCTGGCGGATGTGCTGGTACAGGGCGCGCTCGGTTGGCTGGACGCGCGCCATCGGGAAAAGTACGGGATTCCGCGCGATCGTGAAGGCGAGCCGCAGTCGCTGATCGTGCTCGGGATGGGCAAGCTCGGCGGCAGGGAACTCAATTTCTCGTCCGACATCGACCTGATCTTCGCCTACCACCGCCCCGGCAGCACCGATGGTGAACGCACGATCGACAACCAGGAATACTTCCAGCGCCTGGGTCGGGCATTGATCGCCGCGCTCGCCGACGTGACCCCCGAGGGTTTCTGTTACCGGGTGGACATGCGCCTGCGACCCTTCGGCAGCTCCGGGCCGCTGGTGATGCACTTCGACGCGATGGAGGACTACTACCAGGCGCACGGCCGCGAGTGGGAGCGCTACGCGCTGATCAAGGCGCGCGTGATGGCCGGGGATCCCGCCGACGGCGAACGCCTGATGCAGAAGCTGAGGCCGTTCATCTACCGCCGCTACCTCGACTACGGCGCCTTCGCCAACCTGCGCGAACTCAAGCGCAAGATCAACGAGGAATCGGTGCGCAAGGAGCGCATCGAGGACGTGAAGCACGGCGAGGGCGGTATCCGCGAGGTCGAGTTCATCGGCCAGGTCTTTCAACTGATCCGGGGTGGGCGCGACCGCGCCCTGCAGCGCCGCGATCTGCTCGGGGTGCTCGACCTGCTTGCTCGCCAGCAGCAGCTGCCGCGGCACGCGGTCGACCAGCTTGTGCATGCCTACCGTTTCCTGCGCCGGGTCGAGAACCGCCTGCAGATGCAGAACGACCAGCAGACCCATCGCCTGCCACCACAGGCCTTCGACCGCACCCGGCTGGCGCTGGCGATGGGCTATCCGGACGAGGCAAGCTTCGAGATGGCACTGGTGCGCGAGCAGCGCCGCGTGCATGCCCAGTTCGAGCAGGTCTTCTCGGCGCCCCAGCGGGACGACGAGGACAACCTGGACGACATGCCCGGTGCCGGCCGGCAGCGCAGCCTGAGCCGCATCTGGTCATTGCACACCAAGCAGCCCGAGGCCGAGCCGCTGCTGGCCCGGATGGGTTTCGCGGATCCGCCTGCCGCGTTCGAGGCGATCCGGGCGCTGCGCCAGAGCCCGGTCACCCGCAGCCTGAGCGAGACCGGCCGCCAGCGCCTGGATCGGCTGATGCCGCTGCTGCTGGGCGCGATCGTGGAACTGGACCGACCCGACCCCGTCCTCCCGCGCGCCCTGCAACTGGTGAAGACCATTGCCCGTCGGTCGGTCTACCTGTCGCTGCTGGTGGAAAACCCGCTCGCCCTGTCGCAGCTGGTAAAGCTGTGCGAGGCCAGTTCCTGGATCAGCGACCAGCTGACCCGCTACCCGGTACTGCTCGACGAACTGCTCGATCCCCGGGCGCTGTATGCCCCCCCCGACCGCGAAGGCCTGCGATGGGAACTCGACGAGGAACTTGCGCAGTTCCCGCTGGAGGACCAGGAGCAGGTGCTGGACCGGCTGCGCCAGTACAAACAGGTGCAGACGCTGCGTGTCGCCGCCGCCGACATCATGGGCTATCTGCCGCTGATGCGCGTGTCTGATCACCTGACCTGGCTGGCCGAGATCCTGCTGGCGAAGGTGCTGGAACTGAGCTGGAACCTGATGGTGCAGCGCCACGGCGAGCCCTGGTGCGGCACCGGCGACCGGCGCCGTCGTGCCCGCTTCGCGATCATCGGCTACGGCAAGTTGGGGGGGCTCGAACTCGGGTATGGCTCCGATCTCGACCTGGTGTTCCTGCACGACAGCGACGGCGATGCGGCCCAGACCGCCGGTCCACGCGTGATCGACAACACCGAGTTCTTCGGGCGCCTGGGCACGCGGATCGTGCACCTGCTGGGCGTGTTCACTCCGGCCGGCCGCCTGTACGAGGTGGACACGCGGCTACGGCCGAGCGGCCTTGCGGGCCTGCTGGTCAGCAGCCTCGACGCGTTCGCCCGTTACCAGGAGGGTTCGGCCTGGACCTGGGAACACCAGGCGCTGGTGCGCACTCGCTGTGTGGCCGGCGACCGCGAACTGGGCGAACGCTTTGCCGAAGTACGTCGGCGGATCCTGTCGCGCCCGCGCGATCGGGACGCGCTCCGTGCCGAGGTGGTGGAGATGCGTTCGAAGATGCTGGCCGAGCACGCCTCGCGCGACCCGGACGCGTTCGACCTCAAGCGTGATCGCGGCGGTATCACTGACATCGAGTTCATGGTTCAATACTGGGTTTTGGCCAATGCCCACGAGCATCCCGAGGTCTGCACCTGGCCCGACAAGGTGCGGACGCTGGAGGTTCTTGGGAAAGTGGGCGTGATCACCCCGGAATTGGGCACCGCCCTGGCGGACGCCTACCGCGACATGCGCAACCGGATCCACCGCCTGACCCTGGCCGGGGCCGGTACCCGGGTGGTCGACCCGCCGGCGGATCTGCGCGCGCTGCGCAGCCAGGTGATGGCTACCTGGGACGAACTGTTCGGCGACGTGACGGCCCGAGCGCCGGCGCCCGAAGACACTGACTGAGGAGAGACCGACGATGTCGATGGCGGATCGCGACGGAGTGATCTGGTTGGACGGGAAGATGGTGCCCTGGCGCGATGCCCGGGTTCACGTGCTGACCCACACGCTGCACTATGGCATGGGTGTGTTCGAGGGCGTGCGCGCCTACGATGCCGCCCACGGCACCGCGATCTTCCGGCTGGAGGACCACACCCGGCGTCTGTTCAATTCCGCGCGCATCCTGGGCATGAAGATCCCCTACAGCCCCGAGGAACTCAGCGCCGCCCAGATCGCCTCCGTCCGTGAGAACGGGCTGGAGACCGCCTACATCCGCCCGATGTGTTTCTTCGGCTCCGAGGGCATGGGCCTGCGCGCCGACAACCTCGAGGTGCACGTGATGGTGGCCGCGTGGACCTGGGGCAGCTACCTGGGCGAGGAGAACATGAGCCGCGGCATCCGCATCCACACCTCGTCGTACAGCCGCCACCACGTGAACGTAACGCTGTGCAAGGCCAAGGCGAACGGCAACTACATGAATTCCATGCTCGCGCTGCAGGAGGCGGTTGCCTGTGGCTACGACGAAGCGATGCTGCTCGACACCGAAGGCTACGTGGCCGAGGGCAGCGGCGAGAACATCTTCATCGTGCGTGACGGCGTGATCTACACCCCGGATCTGACCTCCGCGCTGGACGGCATCACACGGCGGACCATCTTCACCCTCGCTGACGAGGAAGGCCTGAAGATCGTCGAGAAGCGCATCACCCGCGACGAGGTCTACATCGCCGACGAGGCCTTCTTCACCGGAACCGCCGCCGAGGTGACCCCGATCCGCGAGGTCGACAACCGGCCGATCGGCGAAGGCACCCGCGGCCCGATCACCCAGCGCCTGCAGTCGCTGTACTTCGACGTGGTCAAGGGGCGCCAACCGAAGCACGAAGGCTGGCTCACGTACGTCTGAGCCACTACCGACCCGCCGGCCACCGGCACAGCACCCGGGAGCACCGTTATGCCCAACCCCCACACCGCCGAACAGCAGGACCGCTTCGCCCCGGCCAACGCGGAGAGCACCGTGTCGGTGCGCCGCGACCAGCTGCCGCTGCACTGCCCGACCCCGCAGAGCGCACTCTGGGCCTCCCACCCGCGCGTGTTTCTCCCGATCGACGAAACCGCCGACGGCCGCATCCGCTGCCCGTACTGCGGCACCGTATACGTCCTCGAGGACTGAGCGCGCCCGGCGAACCACCCGGGCGGCGCCTGTCGCCACGCCCCCGCCACGGTCCGCGCAGGGTGGCCCAGCCACCCGTAGCGTCTGCCTTCAGGAAAGACGAACTATCGGGAATGCCGCGATTTCCGTGGGTATGCGAGTCCCGGTGGCGATGGCTTGCGGCGCTTCCTGCACGCCGGGCCAGTCGCATGGCCCGATGCAGAAACCCCGCTGTACACCGCTACCGCCCGCGGTTGGTGTAAAGCTTGCTTGTCCCGCGTGGCTCGTGCCGCCAGGCACGGCAAGCCGCCGTAGCGAAACCCACGGGTCCAACTTTCGGCAGGCATGCCGAGCCAGCCGGGCACCACCGGGAAGGTGGATGGCCAGGGGATTCTGCGGGAGCCTTTCGACCAGCGTCATGGGAGCTGTCCGACATGCAGAAGATCACCGGTCTCGCCCTCGCGGTAACCGCCGTCATCGCCGCACTTGCCGCCCCCGCGACCACGGTTGCGATGGACGCGACGATGGTCCACATCCGGGGTACCTGCGAGGACGAGTGGCCCGGAAACGCCCGGGAATACGAGCGCTGCGTCCAGGATGCGCAGCGCACCGTGGACGAACTTTCGCACCGGCTGCGCGAGCACGCGCGCGGCACCCCCGAGCGCCGGATTCTGGACGCCTGCATGGACGAGTGGCGCGACTTCTACGGCCACATGGACTACCACGAAGCGCTGCGCTGCTGGCAGGAACGCAACCCGGCCCGGGGCGCGAACCAAGGCTAGTTCGCCGGTTCCGGGCCGCGTGCAGAACCTCCCTGCGGATGGCGGCGCACGGCCCGCCAGTTCCAGCATGGAACGATCCGTCTCGGGCGCGAAACAGCCACAGCCCGCCACCGAGGCCCCGTGGGTTGCGCCGACGGCACAGCGATCCCGCTTCGAGCCGGCGCGACCGGTCGTTTCGGGATCGGCTGACTCCGGCGTCCGATCCCCCGCCCCGCCGAAACCGGCGACCCCCGGTTCTCGAATTGCCGACTGTGGAAGGTGGTTAAGTTGGCCAGATTTCCCTCCTGTTGTTAAATGCGCGTCCCGGCGGCGTGCCGACAGTAGGGCTCCAGGGCTTTGGAGTCGCGTCTCAGCTGCGCCCGCTGGGGTTCGGTGCGGGGGCGCCGACGACACGGGATTCGCGATGCGCTGTCGCGGAGGGCGCGGAGCAATTCGCGGTCAGTGGTCGGGTCAGGCAAGGAGTGGCGAGCACGGTGACGAAAACAAACGGTGTGGGGAAGGGATCCCGGGGTGCGATGGATGCACGCGCCCGCGGGGTGCCCGATACCGAGAAGATCGAACTGAAGGGCTTCCAGCGTACCCTCGCGGAAACGCTCTGGCTGCTGCTGGTCCTGATCCTGGTTTACCTGGTGATTCCAGGCGTAGAGGTCGAGGTGTTGCCGATCGCGGCGGCTAGCGCGGCCTTCGCGCTGATGATCATCGGTTTTCGTTACCTGAACCTCTTTACCCCGGAGGCACGCTGGAAGCTCGTCGTCGAGACTCTGGCCATGACGTTGCTGATCGCATTCGTCATCTGGCATGCCGGCGCACAGCAAACCGGGTTGGTGAACCTGTATCTGCTGCCGATCGTATTCGCCGCACTGACGCTGGGGAGATCCATGACCCTGGCGGTGGTGGCACTCATCATCGCATTCTACCTGTACAGCTCGCATGCGCTGCTGGGCCGTGCGATCTTCGGTTTCGAGATGTTCGGCCATGTGATGTTGCAGCTCGGGCCGTTCGTGCTGGTGGCTTACCTGGCGTCCATGCTCGCGGCCGATATGAACTTCTCGCGCCGGATCCTCCGGGAACTCTCGGAGACCGACGGCATGACCGCTGTTGCCAACATGCGCGCGTTCTACATAGCGTTCGAGCGTGAACTGATTCGTGCGCAACGGGAACGCACCGGACTGACCGTGATGATGATCGACGCGGACAACCTGAAGCAGACCAACGATCGCTACGGGCACGAGGCGGGCAATCGCCTGATCGTCGGCATCGTGGATAGCATGCATCGGGTGCTGCGCCGTTCCGACCTGATCGCTCGTTACGGCGGCGACGAGTTTATCGTGCTGCTCCCCAACACCGGGCCCCAGGCCGCGCGCGAGGCGGCCGAGCGGCTGCGCGAATCGATCGAGCGCATGGCCATCGAAGTGGGGGGCACGCCTGTGCGTGCCACGGTCAGCATCGGCTACGCGAGCTACCCCGACCACGCGCACGACCTGCAGGAACTCATCGCTCTGGCCGACCAGGCCATGTACCGTAGCAAGAAGGCGGGCCGGAATCGGGTGACCCGCTATGGGGACGGCGCGTACGCAGAGATGGGCAACGCGATGGCCTGATCCCGCACGCCGATGCAAACCCCGTAGGAGCGAGCCCTGCTCGCGAACGCGCCGCAGGCGCGCCCGGGGTTGTGTGCCCGCAGGTTGGTCGAGGTTCCGGGGACTGGTTTCCCGAGATTCCGGGTTTGCCTTCGTTGTTCTCCTGGTTCGGGATGCTGCAAGATCGCGGATCGGGTAGATTACGAACCTGAACGGAATGAGGACTTCGCTCATGTCGTTTCCGGTGCCGGGATCCAGGGGCTCAGCGCCCATCACCCCGGAGCAAGGTGCAGCCGTCGCGAATCTCGCGGTCCGATACGATTGGCAGCTCGTCGTGCTGTTCGGTTCGACGGCAAGGCAGCGGTACGGGCGCGACATCGACTTGGCGGTGAAACCAGTATCGGTGCCGGATCTGTTCGCGCAGGGCCGCTGGCTTAGGGAACTGGAAGCGGTGTTTGATCCAGTTCCCGTGGGCCTGTTGGTCCTGACCGCCGACACCGCCCCGCTGGTACGGTTTGAGGCCCTCCGCGACGGTGTCTGTTTGTACCAGGACCATGATCAACGGTTCTGGCAGGAGCAGGACCGAGCCTTCTTTCTCTATGCCGATGCCGACTGGCTGCGAGGGGACGAGCGTACGGTGCGTGGCAATGGTTGATCGTGCCGAAGTGCTGATCCGCAAACTCACCATGATGAGGCGATTTGCGGACGACCTCGAGGCCTACGCGGAACTGGATCGTGCCGGACGGCGGCGTGACCCCTACGCGGTTGAGCGCTTGTTGCATGGAATCGCGTTCACGGAAAGGCTGCCGGGCCGGCCCAGGGCGTTCAAGCGCAGAGGGGGCGTCCAGGAGCGTGCACCGCGCGCCCGCAATTGCGTGTTTCAGGGCGACTACTGCAGAAAGTCCTCCGGCTCGATCCCGGCTTGGCGCAGTATCTGCGGATCGTACGGGATGGTTCCGGAACGCACGAGCCCATGCCGCCGAATGGGGGTGTGCCCGAGTAAGACCAGACTCTGGGCGGGCACCCCATCGTCTGCTACCAGATGCACCGTATCGGAAATTCCCGCATTGCCGGATCGGCAGTCACCAGGGGGACCTGTTCCAGTTCTGCCTGGGCGGCTAGTATGCGGTCGAAGGGGTCGCGGTGGTCGACCGTATAAGCCCCGGCATGGATGGCTTGCCTGTAGTTGACGGCCAGATGAATGAAGCCGTCCGCCGTGATCAGTTCATCGAATCGCCGGAGAACCTCGCTGCCGATTTCGAGTTTGCCCAAGCGATGCTTGGTGGCAATCTCCCATGCGCTGGCGGCACTCACGACCACGGTATTCTCCAGGTCCCCGATCACCTCGTGCGCCTTCGCGGACAGCCGCGCGTCGTTCGTGAACCACCAAAGCAGGGCATGAGTATCGAGCACGATTCGCACTACTTCTCCCACGCGGCGAGTTCATCTTCTGGCAAGGGATCGAAGAAGGCGTCCTCGACCCGGCCCTCGACACGCCCGGGCTGGCGCTGCGGCGGGGCGGACTCCAAAGGAACGAGGCGCGCATAAGGGCGGCCGGACTTGGCCAGAATGATCTCCTCGCCGTCATGAGCGCGTTTCAACAGGCGCGACAGATGTGTTTTCGCTTCGTGTACGTTGACCGTGGTGCTCATGGGCGCCCTCGGAATGACTTAGTCATAAGACTTAGTCTATCTGTGGGCGTTATATGGGTCAATAGGCGCCGGTGGCAAGACAGCCGGCCCAGTCGTTGCTTGAAAACGGCACGGGTTCCGGTGAGCCGGGGGAGGCGAATCCACCCCTTGCTCCTGCCGCTCCGGGCGTTCGCATGCGAGACCTGACCCCTTTTCCTGCCGGATTCGGCTGGGTTACACGCGGCGAATCGGACCCGGGTAGCGGGCGACCAGCGGATCGTGGGTCACCAGGAGAATTCCCTCGACCTGGGCCTGAGCGACCAGCAAGCGATCGAACGGGTCCTTGTGCAGGTCGGGTAGTCCAGCCACCGCGACGGCGTGCGCCCCCGTTATCGGTAGTTCTGTGTAGCCGTGATCCAGCAGGCCACGGCGCAGAACCGCAGGGTCCACTCGGAAATCCGGCCGATCGAGGCTGCTCTTGATGGTGGTCTCCCACACGCTGACCGCGCTGAACCATGGCTCGTTGTCCGGATTCAGAAGGAGATCGCGGGCCATGGCGGGCAAGCGGTCCGGTTCACCCGCTGCCCACAGAAGAAGATGCGTATCAAGCAGCAGGATCATTGTTACCACTGAACAGCGTCGCGATCTCCGATTCCCCCATGCGATCGAAATCATCCGGTACCTGAATCTCGCCCAGAAGGAACCCGACCCGGCGGCCTGCGGCCAACGCGGGAGGTTCCATGGGAGTCAGCCTTGCCATCGGCCGTCCTGCTCGGGCAATGACAATGCTCTCACCGTGTGCCACCCGCTCCAGAAGGCGCGACAAATGGGTCTTCGCCTCGTGAACATTCACGGTCTCCACGTCGAGACTCCAACAGTTGTGCGGCGGTTAGTCTAGTAAATCTAGTCTATTGGGTCAACCGGAATCGCGAGGCGGAACGGGGGAAACTGGGTGCCCGCGAGGCGCTGTGCAAGGCGCCGACGAGGTCTGAGAGTCGGTTTAACGGAGCGTGCCGCCAGCAGTATGGGCGCCACCGCGAAGCCTGAAGCAGACTAGGGTCGAGCGCGGCATGCGTCATGCGGAACTCCTTCCGTGGAATCGGCGCTGTGTACAGCCGATCGGGGCGGTGACCGGCGTTCAGGCACAGGGTCCCGGAGCTTGCGCACTGCGCCCGATGTTCGCATGCGAAACCTGACCCCGTTTCCCGTGCGACCGTGACCCCGTCCCCCGCGTTTCTCGCAGTTGTGTGGCTGACCTCCACGCGGTAGGTTGGCGACATGGAACTGCAACTCGTCCGGGACGTGTTCGAAAGCGAGCCTGACCTGGAACTGGCGATCCTGATCGGCAGCCGGCAGCGGGGGACCGCGACGCCTGCCAGCGACTGGGACTTCGCGATTCAGTGGGCCCGGTACCTCGGATTTGCCGAGACACTTGCCGCGACCGAACGCCTACGTCACCGGCTGGCGAAGGGCCTCGATGTCGCTCCAGCGCGCATCGATCTCATCGATCTTGCTGCGGCACGGCTGGCCATCCGGGCGGTGGTCGCGGAAGAGGGTCGTCTGCTCAAGGGCGACGGCACCCGGGCGTGGAGCCACTTTCTGACGCGGACCTGGCGCGAGCTGGAGGATTGGGCCTGGGAGTCGGAACATGCGGCTTGAGCTCTATCAGCAGGAAACTGCGCATATCGCCCGCGAGCAGGCTGCGATGCTGGCCGAAGCGCGGGAGCGCCTGCGGTCGGGTGGGGCGCTGAGTCGGCTGGAGCAGAATGGGGTGCTTCATGCACTGCAAGTGCTGGTCGAGAATGCCATAGGCAAGGCCAAGCACCTGATCAAGGCCGCAGGGGAACCCGTTCCAGTGTCGGCCTACGACAGCTTTGCGGTGCTGGCTCGCCTGTTGGGGCTGTCGCCGCAGGAACTGGTCCGCTGGAACAGCGTGGTCGGTCTTCGCAATCGAATCGTCCATGACTACATGAATCTCGACATGCACCGGGTGTTGCAGCTGGTCGAGAACGGCGGACACGACTTCGTCGTGCAGTTTCTCCTCGCACCCATCCCTCCCGTCGCGCATCCAGAAGAGGAATAGCAGAGCCGCCGACTCCTGCCGTTCCGGATGTTCGCATGCGAGACCTGACCCCGTTCCCCGTGACCCCGTTCCCCGCGGGTGGCGATCGCACAAGGAGTTCCGTTCGGCCCTTGCAACAAGGGAGGCGTCCATATATGTCCCGGATTGGTTGCGCCTTCCCGGGAGCCTTCGCCCGAGGCGCCGCATGCCTCAAACCAGGTCTTCCATGTCCACCGCCAGTGCGCGTGACAATGCTTGCAACACCCCGACAGTGGGCTGCTTCTTTCCCGCTTCGATTTGCGAGATGTAGGACTTGCCGACTCCGGTGGCGTCGGCAAGCTTTTGTTGGGTCAGGCCGCGATACTCCCGCCAGATCCGCAACGGCTGGGTTGCGCCGTTCAGGAATCGTTCGGCTACCTCGGCGGGCAATATCTCGTCCTCGCCCCGGCTGATCTCCGCCATGGCGCGATCGTAGGCTCGGATATCCTCCATGTCCTCGGCCAGCGCCAGCAATCGGCGATAGGTTTCGATGGGCACCACCGCATACTCCGGCTGCCCGTCCCGCTCGATGATCTGTACCTGGGCATTCATTTGTAAATGTCTCCTCTCGAACCCGCATCAACGACCAGGATGATCATCGCGTTGTCGTCCCTGTGGTAGATCACCCGCCATTTGCCGACCCTGAGCCTGAATCCGTCTCTGCCTTGAAGCGCCTTGATATCAAGCCTGGCCGTGTCCACGTCTGCGACCAGTTGTCTCAGCGCCTCCTGAATACGCTGTCGTGCATCCGCCGGCAGTTTCATGAGGGCCTTGAGCGCCGCTTTCCTGTATCGGAGTTGATGCATGACCCAGTGTATCTCCGTGTTTACCTGGGGGCAACATTGAGATGGGGGTTGAGTGAAGAAGGGCATCGCGATGGGCTGCGCGGCCGGGTTGGCATGAGGATTCTGACGTCCTCGCTGTGCGTCAGGCGCTGGATTCCTCGATCCCTGGTGGGCGAAGCGATGTTGGAAACAGGCGCGGTCCATCTCGGGTGTCGGCTCCAGACCCGAATGGGTGAGACCTATGGCGCTACGGCTGCCCGCCTCTTGAACAGCGCATGCACAGCTCGCATGCCGCGCAGATAGCGCGCCTGCCGGGCGACGCAGAGATCGGTGATGTGCGTCGGCGTCCCGATGGCGCTGCCGAACTGCCGCAGCGTCCGGCCGGCGGTGGCGATGAACTGCTCCGGATCGATCGCCAGCCGATCCAGCAGCCGGGGCATCTCGCCAGGAATGTACCCCCGCTTGTCCTCGCGGATCACCCGCCCGGTGGAGCGCGGGCGCATCGTGCGAGCACGCCTTCCGTGGAACCGGGGCTGAGGAGAGGCTGCCGGGGCGGTGGCTGGCGTTCAGGCACAGGGTTCTGGGGTTCGCGCACCGCTCCCGATGTTCGCATGCGAGACCTGACCCCGTTCCTTGTGACCCCGTTCCTTGGAGCGGGGTGGGGGAGTTAATCCGAGTGAGCGTTCAAAGTAGCCGTTCGGGATGGCCGACCGTTACTTCTCAGCTGGCCGATTCGTCTGGAGCCAGTTCTCCACCCGCAGTCCGGGCACGCGCTGGAATTCTCGCTGGTTGTCGGTGACGACCGTGGCGCCGAGTGCCAAGGCGTGCGCCGCGATCAAGAGGTCATTCGGGCCGATGGGCTGTCCGGTCTGCTCGAGTTGCAGACGGAGCCGCCCGTACTCGCGGTCTGAGGGTAGGTCGAGCGGCTCTACGCGCATGGCACCAAGGACCTTCTCCACCTGCTCCGTCAGCGCTACGGATCCCCGCTTCGCTGCACCGAACCGTAGTTCGGCAGCAGCGATGATGGAGGTGCAGACCGCGTGTTCACCGACCCTCTCGATCCCGCGTTTGACGATTCCCTGAGGGTGGCGAACCAGATCGGAGAGGATGTTGGTGTCCAGTAGGAAAAGCGGCGTGTCCGTCACAGGCGTACGTCGTCCAGCGCGCCGAGCCCGGAATCAATATTGGGGAACTCTTCTTCGAGATCGTGCAGTGTGGCCAGTGTGGCAAGGAGTCCCTTGCGCCGGACGGGCTCGATCACGAGGCGGTCGTCTTCCCGATAGATGACGGCTTCGTCTGTGTCCAGTTCGAACTCCCGCGGAATCCGGACCGCTTGGTTACGGCCGTTGCGGAAGAGTCGGACATGACGGGTGGTTTCCATCTCGGCACCTTCGGAACCTGGGCATATGCTCCAGCATATGCCATCACTCCGTCTTGCTGCAAGGGGCTGGGTCAAATTGACCCCTTCCCTGCACGACGCATTACGAGCGGGTGGCGATCGCACAAGGAGTTCAGTTCGGCCCTTGCAACAAGGGAAGCGTCCATATGGATCCCCCCGGGGCGGTGCGTCTCCCGGGGTGGCGCTTACAGGCCATGCTGGGCAGGTTCAGCCGGGCCACCAGGTTGGGGCTGTCGAAGTGCTGCCGGGCTGGAATGCGCGGCAAGGCGTACGCCAGGAAGCGGAAATCGAGAAGGTGCCTGCGTCGCCCCCAACGCAAGTCGCTCGGGGAATTCACCCGCGTGCAGGAACACCAACACCGGCACGACGCGCTGCGTATCCAGCAGTTCCGAAAGGTCCAGGCAGTAGTGGGCGAGCCGATGCACCGAAAACCGTGCCGGCTCGGTTTCCTCCTCGATCACGAACAGGACCGCTTCGCGCCGGCCGTCTGGCCACTGGACGAGGAGCGGAACGTCCAGTTCCCGGAAGCGCTCGCCGAGGCGTTCCTGCAATTGTTCCTGGCGGACCGGCGTAACCCGCGCGTCCGCGTCGATGGCTTGCGCCTCGCTGGCCGCGAACAGCGCGATGGCCTCGCGCGGATAGTCGAGAATGAGGTTCTTGAAGTTCTGGTCGTGCGTCATGCACCCGAGCCCTCCGTCCGTGGCGGGAATCGCGAAGGCTAGCACCGGGAACAGCCGATGTCAGGCTGCGGTCACCGGCAAGTGGGTGCCCTGACGTTTCTTGCTTGTGGACGTGCCCGACCGGCGGTATGGAGATCACCGTCGGAGACGGGTCTTTGTATGGCTCCTGGGCGGAGTGGCAATCCATGCCGAAGAGATCCCCGCGTCCCCGCGTCGGGCTGCGCGAGACGACGAGGTACCAGGGCGTGGCGTCGCGGGCGACGGGAGTGGAGAGCGGGTGCGTCGTGCCGGGACGCCTTCCGTGGAATCGGGGCTGCGGAGAGGCTGCCGGGGCGGTGGCTGGCGTTCAGGCGCAGTGTTCTGGGGTTCGCGCACCGCGCCCGATGTTCGCATGCGAGACCTGACCCCGTTCCCCGCTGACCCCGTTCCCCGCGTGGGGTGTCCCGGGGCTGCGTGACGACTTGCTAAGCCGCGCGCGGTTCGACCTCGCGGCGTACGCGGGCGGCAGACTGGATCTGCGCGAGGCGAAGTTCGTATTCGGTTTGCAGGTTCAGCCAGTAGCGCTCAGTGGTACCAAAATAGCGTGCGAGTCTCAGGGCGGTGTCCGCCGTTACGCCGCGGCGCTCGCGAACGATGTCATTCATGCGGGTCGCCGGCACGTGCAGCGCGCCCGCCAAGGCATTCACGCTCATGCCCAGGGGCGCCAGGTACTCCTCGCGGAGGATCTCGCCGGGATGGATAGGGCGCATGCCGTTGGTACTCATCGATTTGTCTCCTCAGTGGTAATCCACGATTTCTACATGCTCGGGTCCTTCCGGCGTCCAGCGGAAACAGATTCGCCACTGGTCGTTGATCCGAATGCTGTGCTGGCCCTCTCGATCGCCTGCGAGCGCCTCCAGCCGGTTGCCTGGGGGTGCCTTGAGATCAGCGAGGGCTTCCGCCGCATGTAGTTGTATAAGCTTGCGTTCCGCCACCGCCTTGAGAGAAGGCCATCGGCGGGTCTTTCCTGTCTCGAACAGCGCCTGCGTGTCCTTGCAGCGGAAGCTCCTGATCATGCTGAGAGGCTATACCGTTTAACGTTAAACGGCAAGCTCGGTCGCTGGCGGTACCACCGGGGGCCTTTCGCGTGGGCCTGGCATGCGCAGGCAGTTCTGCGCGAGCGGATAGCTGCAGAAAGTGGGTGTCCCGGAGTTGCCGCAGCTGGTCGTTTCCTTGGCGTGGATGTGTTGCGCGCGGGGGCAGTGCCCGAGCGCGCGGATCGGGTCGGTCGCTCTTGTTATTGCAACACTTCGTCCAGTGTCTTTGCGCTCAGTATCCGGTCGGACCATAGCAGCAACGTATCGGCGTCGGCGGATTCCACCCGCGTGAGTACTGCCTCGGGCAGCGGGCCGAACTTCAGCGTCAGTTGCCGCGTCAGTACGCGTGCCTCGCCCAGGCCAATGCCTTCCTGCCGGCCCTTCTCCAGTCCCTGTTCGAGGCCTTGTTCGAGGCCTTGTTCGATGCCTTGTTCGATGCCTTGTTCCAGGCCTTGTTCCAGGCCTTGTTCCAGGCCTTGCTGGATGAACCGTTCTGCGAAGCGCGTCATCTCTGCCACCTCCTCCGGGTACCGCTGGCGGTAGACGATACGCTCATTCTCGTCCAGTGCCGCGTAGATGTCGATGAAATCCAGGTATTTGAGCCGCCGCTCGGGGTCCGGTTCCAGGTCGGTCAGCCCCCGTACTGCGTGGGCATAGACGTCTACCTTGTCCTCGGGACCGTAGGCCATGTTGGGCAGGTTCAGCCGGGCCACCAAGTTGGGGCTGTCGAAGTGCTGCCGGGCTGGAATGCGCGGCAAGGCGTACGCCAGGAAGCGAAAGTCGAGATAGGTGCCTGCGTCGCCGCCCAGCGCAAGCTGTTCTGGGAATGCGCCGGCGTGCAGGAACACCACCACCGGCACGACTCGCCGCGTATCCAGCAACTCCGAGAGGTCCAGGCAGTAGTGGGCGAGCCGATGCACGGAAAACCGTGCCGGCTCGGTTTCCTCCTCGATCACGAACAGGATCGCTTCGCGCCGGCCGTCCGGCCACTCGACGAGGAGCGGAACGTCGAGTTCCCGGAAGCGCTCTCCGAGGCGTTCCTGCAACTGCTCCTGGCGGACCGGCGTAACCCGCGCGTCCGCGTCGATGGCTCGCGCCTCGCTGGCGGCGAACAGCGCGATGGCCTGGCGCGGATAGTCGAGAATGAGGTTCTTGAAGTTCTGGTCGTGCGTCATGCACCTGAGCCCTCCGTCCGTGGCGGAACACCAAGGCTAGCACCGGGGGCAGGCGATGTCAGGCTACGGTCATCCGCAAGTGGGTGCCCCGACGTTTCTTGCCTGTGGACGTACCCGATCGGCGGTGTGGAGATCACCGTCGAAGACGGGTCTTTGTATGGCTCCCGGGCGAAGCGGCAATCCATGCCGAAGAGATCCCCGCGTCGGGCTGCGCGAGACGACGGGGTACCGGGGCGTGGCGTCGCGGGCGACGGCAGTGGAGCGCGGGCGCGTCGTGCGAGGGCGCCTTCCGTGGAACCGGGGCTGCGGAGAGGCTGCCGGGGCGGTGGCCGGCGTTCAGACACAGTGTTCGGGAGTTCGCGCACCGCTCCCGATGTTCGCATGCGAGACCTGACCCCGTTCCCGTGACCCCGTTCCCGGCTTGACCCCGTTCCCGGCTTGACCCCGTTCCCGGCTGACCCCACCTTCCTACGCTCGATCGCTTCGCGGATCAGACGCTGACATGGGATCCCTGGTGTCTGTGCCTTAGCCTTCACGGCTCGGCGTAGTGGTTCGGATGCGTCCTGGGGCCCGGGGGCGGCGCTATTTCGGCGGTTCGTCGCCCTCGATGGGTGGCTCGTCCGGGCTGGAGGACAACCAGTCATCGAAGGCTGCGAGATCGCCCCGCGACTGTCGCTCGAGGAAATAGGCCTCGGTCTTCAGCGCGGAAACCTTCTCGGCAATGGCAGTGACGAAAAACTGGTTCATCGAAACTTGTTCTTCCTCCGCGAGCTTACGTGCGTACTGGTACAGGGACTCGGGAACCCGGAGTGCGTATTGAGCCATTAGAGGACCTCCTCCTGTAACCTGCGAAGGAATTCGCCGGGTGTCAGAACCGTTAGCCCGAAGCGGCCGGCAGCCACGAAATCGGCGCCGTTTAACGTAACCAAGGCATCGGCGCGCCCGTTCAGCGCCGTTTCCAACACCATCTCGTCCGCCGCATCGCGCAATTGCGGGCGCCAGAGATAGTGAAGATGCACGGGTTCAACAAGCCGGCTCAACGCATCCAGGAATACACCGGTCTGTTCCACCGACCGGCCGCTCTTGGCGAGTTGGGTTGGCCGCAACAACACCGCCTCGTACTCCAACATCAGTGGGACCGACACCAGCGCGCTGAACTTCCGCCTCCGCAATGCCTGAAGCAGGGCGAACGACGCGCCTTGCCGACTGCGCGAAGCGCCGACAAACACATTCGTATCCAGTACGACCCGCCATCGCGTCATATTGCCCATAATATGATTTCAGACTGGGTTGGGCAAGCCAGCTCGGTGACTTGCCATCCCGGAGTTTGGCCCGAGATCTGCGTTCGTCTGGGTCGGTTGACGGAAATGTCGGACGTGCGGCTGTCCCGGAGAGCGTACGCCGAAATGTCCGTGAAGTGGGTGTTCCGAGAATTCGGAGTGGAGCGCGGGTGCATCGAGCGAGGACGCCTTCCGCGGAACCGGGGCTGTGGAGAGGCTGCCGGGGCGGTGGCTGGCGTTCAGGCACAGTGTTCGGGAGTTCGCGCACCGCTCCAGATGTTCGCATGCGAGACCTGACCCCAATCTCTTGTGCGCAGGCAGTTCTGCGCGAGCGGATAGCTGCAGAAAGTGGGTGTCCCGGAGTTGCCGCAGCTGGTCGTTTCCTTGGCGTGGATGTGTTGCGCGCGGGGGCAGTGCCCGAGCGCGCGGATCGGGTCGGTCGCTCTTGTTATTGCAACACTTCGTCCAGTGTCTTTGCGCTCAGTATCCGGTCGGACCATAGCAGCAACGTATCGGCGTCGGCGGATTCCACCCGCGTGAGTACTGCCTCGGGCAGCGGGCCGAACTTCAGCGTCAGTTGCCGCGTCAGTACGCGTGCCTCGCCCAGGCCAATGCCTTCCTGCCGGCCCTTCTCCAGTCCCTGTTCGAGGCCTTGTTCGAGGCCTTGTTCGATGCCTTGTTCCAGGCCTTGTTCCAGGCCTTGCTGGATGAACCGTTCTGCGAAGCGCGTCATCTCTGCCACCTCCTCCGGGTACCGCTGGCGGTAGACGATACGCTCATTCTCGTCCAGTGCCGCGTAGATGTCGATGAAATCCAGGTATTTGAGCCGCCGCTCGGGGTCCGGTTCCAGGTCGGTCAGCCCCCGTACTGCGTGGGCATAGACGTCTACCTTGTCCTCGGGACCGTAGGCCATGTTGGGCAGGTTCAGCCGGGCCACCAAGTTGGGGCTGTCGAAGTGCTGCCGGGCTGGAATGCGCGGCAAGGCGTACGCCAGGAAGCGAAAGTCGAGATAGGTGCCTGCGTCGCCGCCCAGCGCAAGCTGTTCTGGGGATGCGCCGGCGTGCAGGAACACCACCACCGGCACGACTCGCCGCGTATCCAGCAACTCCGAGAGGTCCAGGCAGTAGTGGGCGAGCCGATGCACGGAAAACCGTGCCGGCTCGGTTTCCTCCTCGATCACGAACAGGATCGCTTCGCGCCGGCCGTCCGGCCACTCGACGAGGAGCGGAACGTCGAGTTCCCGGAAGCGCTCTCCGAGGCGTTCCTGCAACTGCTCCTGGCGGACCGGCGTAACCCGCGCGTCCGCGTCGATGGCTCGCGCCTCGCTGGCGGCGAACAGCGCGATGGCCTGGCGCGGATAGTCGAGAATGAGGTTCTTGAAGTTCTGGTCGTGCGTCATGCACCTGAGCCCTCCGTCCGTGGCGGAACACCAAGGCTAGCACCGGGGGCAGGCGATGTCAGGCTACGGTCATCCGCAAGTGGGTGCCCCGACGTTTCTTGCCTGTGGACGTACCCGATCGGCGGTGTGGAGCCCCCCGTTGGAGACGGGTCCTGGTGTGGCTCCCGGACGAAGCGGCAATCCATGCCGCGGGAGACGCGGGTGGGGCGCGGGTGCATCGTGCGAGGACGCCTTCCGTGGAACCCGGGCTGCGGAGAGGCTGCCGGGGCAGTGGCTGGCGTTCAGGCACAGGGTTCTGGGGTTCGCGCACCGCTCCCGATGTTCGCATGCGAGACCTGACCCCGTTCCTGCGTTCCTGCGCCATCGCCGTCAGCACGGCGGCTTCATCAAGCAGCGCGTGGCTCTTGAACCGCCCCTCCCAGAACCGGCCCGTGACTCCGTCCTCGGCATTCGCCATCCGCGAGATCGATTCGTTCAACACCCGCATGTACCAGGACAGGTCCCCCAGTCGCGCACGGTAGGTCGCGGCCCAACCCTGCACCGCCTCGAGCTGCGCCTCGACCAAGCCCGCGCCGCCATCCCGCAAATACTGCTGCACCAGTTCCGGGCCGGTGTAGAGCCTGGTCCAGCGCCGAAGCACCTCGTCGTCCGACCACCCCTGGGCCCGCTCCGCATCGACGCGCACGACTTGATGGAAGTGGTTCGACATCACGGCATACGCCGCTACATCGACCGCAAACACCCCGGCCAACTGCTCCATGCGCGCCACGATCCAGCCGCGCCGGTGCTCGAAGTTGCGCCCGGTCGACAGATCCTCGCCACACAGAAACGCCCGGCGCACGCAGCGGGAGATCACGTGGTACCAGGGAGTAGCCTCCAGGCTGACCAGGGACGAGCGGGGGTAGGGCATGACGGGTCTCCGGGGCGGGAGCTTTGATGGTGCTGAAGAGGATGCCAGAGCGCGGTGGGAGAGTCCATCGGAGTGAGTGTCCAATTACTTGTAAATTACTTCTTGCCCTTGTCGGAGTGAGTGTCCAATTACTTTTGCCTCTTGCCTAGTGTCCAAATTAAGGAATTAAGGTCAGGCGTTACAACAGGGTGGCGTTGACGCCCAAGGGTTCTGCTGCAGCCACGAGCGTCTTGTCGAGAGAGCAAAGGTTCAGGCCGTGGTTGTACGCAATTGCCAGGTGAAGGGCGTCGCCAGCGCGCAGCCCGGAGGTATGGGCGTCGGCGAAATGGGCAGCGGTGCGGTAGTCCATGGATGAGACCGGCAGCGTCGAGAGAGATGATTCCCGTAACGCCGCAAATGCACCAAGCACGGTCGCCCTTTCACCGGGTGTTAGGATCGCCATGCGGACCTTCATGGACAGGGCGGCGGAGAACTCGGTCAGTACCCAATCACTGACGCGCAGCGAATCCGCGTCCTGTCGCGCCAGCCAATCCTGCATATCCTCGGTGCGAGGCTCTCGGGTGAGAGCTGCGACCAGAATGCTGGTGTCCAAATAGCGCATCAGTAGCGGGCGTCCTCGCGCATACGCCGGAGGAAGGTCTCATCCGTGAAGTTGCGCTGGGCATCCGTAACGGCGCGGAGGGCGGTTGCGTCAATGGGCTTTTTCGGTGCGGCGACGCTGGAAAGGCGCACCACGGCCTTGCCCCGCTTGGTGATCAGGATGGATTCACCTGCAGCGGCCCGCTCGGCAAGCTCGCTCAAGTGGGCCTTGGCGTTGGCGAGACTGATCGTCGACTCTGGCATTTGGTGCTCTCATGACCATGTAGATGGTCATATTGTACCTCAATGGCAGCCGTGCCCGAAAGCGCGGGGGCCGGATTCGGGGCGTCCGGCTGGCTCTATCCGAGAATCCCCCCTTATGTCAAGAAAGTGGCTGTCCCGGGGTCCTGGGCGTGGATGTGTTGCGCGCGGGGGCAGTGCCCGAGCGCGCGGATCGGGTCGGTCGCTCTTGTTATTGCAACACTTCGTCCAGTGTCTTTGCGCTCAGTATCCGGTCGGACCATAGCAGCAACGTATCGGCGTCGGCGGATTCCACCCGCGTGAGTACTGCCTCGGGCAGCGGGCCGAACTTCAGCGTCAGTTGCCGCGTCAGTACGCGTGCCTCGCCCAGGCCAATGCCTTCCTGCCGGCCCTTCTCCAGTCCCTGTTCGAGGCCTTGTTCGAGGCCTTGTTCGATGCCTTGTTCGATGCCTTGTTCCAGGCCTTGTTCCAGGCCTTGTTCCAGGCCTTGCTGGATGAACCGTTCTGCGAAGCGCGTCATCTCTGCCACCTCCTCCGGGTACCGCTGGCGGTAGACGATACGCTCATTCTCGTCCAGTGCCGCGTAGATGTCGATGAAATCCAGGTATTTGAGCCGCCGCTCGGGGTCCGGTTCCAGGTCGGTCAGCCCCCGTACTGCGTGGGCATAGACGTCTACCTTGTCCTCGGGACCGTAGGCCATGTTGGGCAGGTTCAGCCGGGCCACCAAGTTGGGGCTGTCGAAGTGCTGCCGGGCTGGAATGCGCGGCAAGGCGTACGCCAGGAAGCGGAAATCGAGAAGGTGCCTGCGTCGCCCCCAACGCAAGTCGCTCGGGGAATTCACCCGCGTGCAGGAACACCAACACCGGCACGACGCGCTGCGTATCCAGCAGTTCCGAAAGGTCCAGGCAGTAGTGGGCGAGCCGATGCACCGAAAACCGTGCCGGCTCGGTTTCCTCCTCGATCACGAACAGGACCGCTTCGCGCCGGCCGTCTGGCCACTGGACGAGGAGCGGAACGTCCAGTTCCCGGAAGCGCTCGCCGAGGCGTTCCTGCAATTGTTCCTGGCGGACCGGCGTAACCCGCGCGTCCGCGTCGATGGCTTGCGCCTCGCTGGCGGCGAACAGCGCGATGGCCTGGCGCGGATAGTCGAGAATGAGGTTCTTGAAGTTCTGGTCGTGCGTCATGCACCTGAGCCCTCCGTCCGTGGCGGAACACCAAGGCTAGCACCGGGGCAGGCGATGTCAGGCTACGGTCATCCGCAAGTGGGTGCCCGACGTTTCTTGCCTGTGGACGTACCCGATCGGCGGTGTGGAGCCCCCCGTTGGAGACGGGTCCTGGTGTGGCTCCCGGACGAAGCGGCAATCCATGCCGCGGGAGACGCGGGTGGGGCGCGGGTGCATCGTGCGAGGACGCCTTCCGTGGAACCCGGGCTGCGGAGAGGCTGCCGGGGCAGTGGCTGGCGTTCAGGCACAGGGTTCTGGGGTTCGCGCACCGCTCCCGATGTTCGCATGCGAGACCTGACCCCGTTCCTGTGCGGGGCGGTTCAGTTTCAGCGCCAGCACTGCTCAGGCGTCCGGGTCACTCCGGCAAAATCGACCTGCAGTGTGATCGTTTGGCACTGAGCCCCGAACACGCGCTGTTCCCGGTCCTGCTGTTGTCCCGTTGCTGTCGCGGTTGCGGTGTAGCCAACGCGGCCCGCCGCCGGGACATCGATCGTGTAGCGGCCCTCGGGCGATGTTGCGAGCCCTCCGACCTCCAGCAGTGCCTCAACCTGCGCGAGCGTACCATAGCTCGCCTGCGGATCCCGCGCCCGGTAGCGTTCCTGCAGCAACTGGATCTGCTGAAGCGCCGCGTGGGCATCGCCTCGGTTGGTTTTCACGATGTGCCGTTCAAATGCGGGGTAGGCAATGGCCACGAGAACGCCCACCACGGCCACAACGATGAGCAACTCGATCAGCGTGAATCCGACCGGACCGGGGGTTCGCTTGTTCATGTCGCAACCATCCACTACGGCAAGCCGTCAACACGGGGACAGGTTCTGCTTAGAAGACTAGCACCAAAGACGTGGAACCCGCACCGCTGGAGCTGCAAGAACGACCGCTGGGGGTATCCCAAGCGTTGCCCCTTGCCCCGTGCGCTACGCTTGAGCCATTAGCGGGAACAAATGGCCGGGAGCCGTGAGCGGGGACCAAATGATCGGCAATTCGCAATCGGGTTTCACCCTGATCGAGTTGATTATCACCATCGTCGTTCTCGTCGTGCTGGTCACGTTGGCAGCACCTTCGTTCGTCGATGTCCTAGACCGCCGTCGTATCGTCGATGCCGCGGAAACCCTGATGAAGCAGGTACAGCAGGCTCGCGCGGTTGCGATTGAATCGAATCGGGAGATCAGCATGGTCTTCGATGATTCCGGGACCACTTGGTGCTTTGGCCTGACTGCTGCAGCGGGTTGCGACTGCTACGAAAGTGACCCCTCCGAGCCCGATTCCTGCCAGATTCCCTTCGGGGCTTTGGTAAACCTCGCCGGAACCGACTTCGAACTGATTCGTGCCTCTGGCAATGATTTCCCGGGAGTGACCCTTCAGAACTTTCCCGCCGCCCTGCGTTTCGAGCCCATGCGGGGGGTGCGTGTCGACGCGGCGGGTCCCACCGTAACCATCGAATTCGTCTCCGCACGCGATCGCGAAGCACATGTGGTTGTGAATCGCCTAGGGCGGGCAGGCACCTGCTCGCCGGCCGACGCCGGCGGCGATCCCTCGGTGACGACCATGAGGCTTTGTCCATGACTATTGGCGAGCGCATTTCGTTTCGAGACAGCGGGTTCACGCTGGTCGAGTTGCTGGTGGGCCTTGTCGTCGGGGCGCTGGTGATTCTGGCGGTGCTGGTGGCCTGGGGCATCTCTGTGGGCACAACCGCTTACACTTTCGATGCCGCTCGCCTGAACCACGACCTGCGTTCGACCATGCAGATTATGGTCAACGATTTGCGCCGAGCCGACGCGGGCTCCGTGCAGTTTTCCGTGGATGCAAGCTGTGTGTCGTTCACGGTGGCGCCACGCCCGTGGAAGATTGCTACCGGCGTCTGTGGGGATCCCGACGCCAACGATCCGGAGTGCTGGGTCGTGCGTGGCTTCCGGCTGGTCGGCAATGATTTTCAGATGTACTACAGCGAGGAAACGGCTGCACCTGTCCAACCCATCTGTTCAGATGGGGCGCCCGACGACAACTGGCACTCGATTTATGGGGACCTCGCAGTTGGCGGTTTCGAGGTCGACGATTTTCGGGCGGAATGCCAGTTCCTATGCATGGACCTCGACGATCCCCCAGGTGCGGACGTCTCAGGTAGTGGGGATGCGGCTTGCAGCCCGACTCCCTTCGGGCGGGCACGCTGCACCGAGGCAACGCCCTTCGATTCTTGGGTTGAACGTCTGAGTGTGACATTGATGCTCGGTGGTGCTGTGCAAACCCGCGGGCAACCGAAGCGTCTCGAACTCGAGAACACGGTCGCCATCCGTAACAATCACGTGGTGCTGGACTGACGGGAGTGGTTGCCATGGCCGATTACACACCGACGCTTCAGTTACTGCGCTGCCAGCGCGGGGCGGTAACTCTAGTCGTGACCCTTCTGGTCGTTTTGGCGATGGCGCTGCTTACCTACACCATGACTACTACCACGACGCTAGAGAACCGCGTTACGGCCACTGATCTGAGGTCGAAGCAGGCTTTGCATGCGGCTCAGGCTGGGCTCGATTTCGCCTTGGCAAGAATGATGAGCGATGGCGGGCTCGCAGACCTGAACCAGTGTGTCCGGCGAACGGCGTCCGGCGACGACGCCACGGGGATCACTGACCAGCCCACGTTTGAGTTGCGTTTTGGAGGGGCAGCGGAATGCCCAAGTGCGACACTGGGTCTCTTGACCTCGTCGGTCGTGCGCTCGATCGGCCGCAGCCCGGATGGTAGCGCCGTGCGCGTGCTCGAGGCGCGAGCGGAATTTCGCCCCGTATGGCTCAGTGTGCCACCGGATGAGCCGGACCCTGACTCAGTCAGTGCGTTGGCGCGGCCGATGATCGCCATGCAGGACGTGAATTGGGAAGGCACCGCCGAAACAGGTCACTGCAATCGCAAGGGGGAATCCCACCCGGGGCTCAAGCAGTGCTCGCAGATCGTGCCTCCTGGAAAGCCTTTTGCTGGACTTGAGGACTTCGTATATGTCGAAGCCGGTGGCAGCATCCATGGCGGTTCGACCGGTGTGCCGTGGATTAGGCTTCAGGATCAGCACAAATACGAGAACCCATCCCTTCCGAACGATCCCGATGTTTTCTTTGAGTCCATCTTCGGTGTCGATAAGGAGTCGTTCAAGGCGGGATCTGCGCAATATCCCAAAAAGAACCCCGACGGAACGCTGGACTACAGCCTTCCGGACCACAACGTCGATCAGGTGATCTGGTGGGATGGGGATCTTACGCTGGAGGGTGGCGATGTCCTCGGCGACGAGGAAAAACCGGTCACGATAGCTGTGACAGGTAACCTGGACATGACCGGGAACTCTGTTCTCTGGGGCGTCGTGTATGTTGCAGGGAGTACCGGTGTCGGCAACAGCAAGATCGTCGGCGCACTGGCCTCGGAATCGGACATTGATCTAACCGGTACAGCGGCGGTCGTTTACAACGAGCTGCTTGCTACACCAGGTGCGTTGAAGACGGCGGAATCCGGGGAAGCAGCGGCACTGGTGGAAAGGATCGATATCTATTACTCATCGGATGCCTGGCGTGAGATTCCCGCGGACTGAGTCGTTTCGGGCGAGGGTGCTAGTCATGAATATGGTGAGACGGGGCACGATGACAATGAGTCTTGAACAGGCGTCGGATCATGGGAGCTACGAGGGGTTCACAACCCGGAATAGCGTTGTCGGGATCGCCCTTATCGAGGCTCTGATGGCGATCGTTGTGCTGTTTCTGGCGTTTGGCGCGATCATGGCGTTCCACGGGACTGTCGTCGGTAACGCGGCCCAGAATCGTCTGGCGACCGCGGCGATGAGCTTTGCCGAGGAACGTGTCGAAGCCTTGCGGGCATTGAACTTTGATCATGCGAGCCTTGATGAAGGGACCGGAGGCGATTCCGTTATAGTGGAGACCTTCGGTATGTTCTCCTCAGCGCCGATTGATGTGGCGCTAAGCCGGTGCTGGGCCATCGAGGATGTATTCGTGGAGGCCGAGGGTGTCGCTCCGTTGAAGCGCGTCAGAGTGTGGGTTGAAAGGCCAGGAGTCGCGTGTGCACCCGAACCTTCTGCCGGGGTGCTTGCCCTCCTGACGACACTGTTTGCAGAGAACGACATGCGGCTGGCCGCGCTCAACACCGCTGTTGACGATGAATTCGACCCGGACGGCCGCGGTGAGATTCGCGAGTTCACGCCGGATGAGCAGGACCAGGTGGATCAGCAAATGGGCAACGCACCCGGCGTTGGGGGAGATCCCGGTTTCCGAATCATCACGATCGATGACGGCGACGGAAACACCTTTATCGCGATCGTGGATGAGAGCCAGCCCAATGTTGGGCTGATTCCCGATGATCAGCCGCACGGCCGGGGTCAGCTCTTTGCCACCATCAACGGCAATATTTTCCTGTCCGGTCGGCGGTGTTCCGGGGGGGGCGACCCCATCGAAGAGCGGTGCCAACTCCAGTTGGTTACGGAGGGAAACGCCCTGTGTCGGCTGGGTTATCCCGGTTCCCACAGCCCGACGCTGCCGTCCTCGCCGGCGGTCATGGATGGCGGTTTCGCCGAGTTGGGCTACCTGACGTACACCTGCGTCGTGGCCGACCAGTGGCGTCGTGCCATCGCGGTGCTGCCCGATACCTTCTTCGACGCCAACGGGGAGAAGGTGTGTGTCGGGCATCCCGGGCTGGTCCTGGACCCCGACGATCCGACCGACGTTCTCAGAGGCTTGACCCGGTTCTACAACGGCCGGACTGAGCTCCTCGACGCAGATGGCAACGTAGTCCGCGAGGTGCCGCACGGCGTGCTCGGTGGCCCGTGGAACCCCCGCGAGGAGCACGAGGAGGTTCCCCCGGCAGAGATGAACAAGCACGCCTCTGTGATCGGAACCTTCTGCAGTGACGGGATGTCGTGCTGGGACGACGAGCAGATCCGCGGCCTGGTCCCCGGCGGGCACCAGTTCCTGGTGATGGGCAAGAACGAGGGCAAGTGCTCGGAGCGGATGCTGGAACTGGCGGATCTGGCGGCGATCGATTTCCACGGCGACGCCTTCAACTTCAACCCGGGACCGTTCTTCTGCACCAGTGACAAGTATTATCAGGGAGACTATTGTGGCCAGGACAGCCTGGGACAGCCGTTGTTGTTGACTCGCGTGGGGGGGTTCTTGATTGCAGACGATGCCTACCCGTTCAGTTACAGTAACACCTATGTCGCTCCCACCAGGGCGCGAATTTGCTCGGCCTACGGAACGTTCGGTGATTCGGGTGCAGCATACTCCTGCATTGTGCGGCAGTTTTGGGGCGATCCTGATAGCGAAGAGGTCAATGCCTTTTCGACCGACGTCACGTTCGAATCCGAGGTGGAGGGTTTCAATGTAGGACTCATCGCACGCGATTACCCGCAGGACCTGACTAGCCTGAACTTCCTGACAATTGCCGCGGGACCGGGTGATCCGGGTGATCCGGGTGATCCGGGTGATCCGGGTGATCCGGGTGATCCGGATTCTCCGCCGGCCGCTCCTAGTGTTTCTTGGTCTGGAACCGGGAACTTGCGGTCTTTGGTGTGGAGCTCTGTGCAAGGGGCTACGATGTACCGGGTATTCGAATGCGTGACTTCCGGGAATAATCGGCTGACTGTGTGTACACCGTCCACAAGTGGACCCCATTTCTCGCAGACAACCTCAACCTCTTGGTCTGTTCCACAGCCGGCTAGGGGCGAGACGGGTTGCTACGTTGTGGTGGCGACGAGTTCGGCTGGCGATAGCGCACCAAGTGCAAGGTTCTGTACGCACCGTACACCACCACCAGGTGCGCCTGACACTTCTTTTGATCCGTAGAGACAAGGGGAAGTGTGGGGAAGGATGTGCCCTCGCACTTTCCCCCGGCCTAGTGTGTTCGGGGAACCGCATTTCTCCAGAATTCAAAACGGTTCCATGAAGCTTCGCACCTCGGCCAACTGCCTGCGACTGATCGGCACGGCTTCCAGCCCGTCCTGGAACAAAAGCCGGTGGTCGGCTGAGGAGCGAGTCTCGATCCCCGCGATCGCACTGCACACGGCGAGGCAGGAGCGGTGCACGCGCAGTAGTTCGGTCGGATATCGCTCCTCCAGATCCTGCAGGGTCGCGTCGACGAATCCCTCGATCCGTGCCGAGCGCGCGAGTACGTAGCCGCCGGCGGCGACGAAACAGTCGATCTCGTCGAGGCGAACGAGTTCCTCCCTGCGGCCGGTGGTGACGCGCAGCCGCGCCGGCTCGGGTGGCCCGTTCTGCAGGGGTTCGGCTGCACGAACCAGTGCCCGTGCGAGGCGCTCACTGCGTACCGGCTTCAGCACGTAATCGCGCACCGAGGCATCGAAGGCCTCGAGTGCGTGTTCGGGGTGGGCGGTGACAAGCACAACCGGAACCTCTGGGTGGTCGCGTTCCATCCAGCGTGCGAAGGCGAGGCCGTCGGTCCCCGGCATTTCGATGTCGAGCAGCACGGCGTCGGGCCGGGTCCGGTGGAATTCGCGCGTGGCGCTGGTACCGTCGGCCGCCTCGGCGCAGACCTCGTGCCCGAGGTCCTCGACCAAGGCCCGCAGGCGCCCGCGTGCGGGCGCTTCGTCGTCGGCGATCAGAATCCGCAGGCTCATGGCTCGCCGCACCCTTCGGCGCTGGCGTCGGCGGGCAACGTGATCCGCGCGTGGAAGCGGCCGGCTTCGCGCCGGACCTCGAGCGCCGCGCGGTCGCCGAAGCAATGGCGCAGGCGGGCTCGCGCTTCCTCGGTGGCGGTTCCGGTGCCGGCTCGATGTTCCGGCGAGATCCCGTTGGCGAACTCGACGACGAAGCCGCCGTGCGCCCGTTCGAGGCGGACTTCGACCCGCCCGCCCTCGGGCGACGGCGCGACACCGTGCTGGATCGCGTTTTCCGCAAGTGGCTGCAGGATCAGTGCCGGGACCTGGACGTGGTCCAGCGCCGGGTCGTCCGGCACGTTCCAGTCGAGTTGCAGGCGGTCGCCGAACCGGGTTTGTTCGATCGCGAGATAGGCGCGGACGAGGTCGAGTTCCTCGCCCAGCGTGTGCCTGGCGCCGGTTGCGAAGGTCGCACGGAACAGGTCGGCGAGGTCCAGCGTGACCTGCTCCGCGCGCCCCGGGTCCGTGCGGCAAAGGCTGGCGATTGTATTCATGCTGTTGAACAGGAAGTGCGGGCGCACGCGCGCGCGCAGCGTCTGCTCGCGTGCCTGCGCGACCAGACGCGTTTCCTGCTTCCAGGCGGCGACGAGGTAGAAATGGCGCATCACGATCAGGCTCAGCAAGGCTGCCGCTGCGATCACGCGCACGCGGGCCTCGGCGTCGGCAAGCTGCATGTGTTCCGCAGCCAAGTGCACCAGCGCGGTATTCAGCACTGGGACGGCGGTTGGGATCACGACCTGCCAGACGAGCGGCCGGCGCCGCAGCCAGCGCTGCAGCAGGCAGATCACCAGCAGGCTGCTGAAACCGACCCAGGTAATGAACATCGCGATGGGGTAGAGCGCGACCATCGGGTCCGGCTCTGCGCCCTGCAACAGCAACACGATCAGCGCCAGCAGCATCACGACGATGAATACCCGCAACACCGTCTCGCCCGAGCAGAAGTCCGGCAACACCTGCGTGGCGATGGCCGGTGTCGTCTCGCGGGTCCCCGTGGTCTCCGATCGCTTCATGCCCGTTCTTTCCCTTGGGGCGCCGTGCGCCTGCGCGTCCGTCCCGTGAATCTAGCGCATTTGGCGCGTTCAGGGAGGGTACGGCTCCTTGATCACTACCGGCCGCTGGACCGGTATGGCGTGGACGTCGTCAGCCTTGCAGTGCTTGCGGATGACCGGGCCGGCGTTCGGCCCACGGGTTATCAGCGTGGGGGCTGGGGCTGCGAAGTGGCGTTCCGGTTTCCGACGGTGAAGCTGCTGGATTGGCAGCGACGCTGGTCGGAGCTGGAACAGAGTTCGAACATTTGCGCCGTCGTGGTGATGGCGCAGATCCGGGCCAAGGCGAGCCGCGACGCGAGGGACCGCAAGGCGTGGAAGTTTCGGCCGGTACCGCTGCTCTACGATCGCGGCTACGACCGGGCGGTTATCCTGGAGCTGTTCCGGGTGATCGACTGGATGATCCGTCTGCCCGAGGCCCTGGAAAGGGAATTCCTGGGCGAGCTGCATGCGTTTGAGGAGGAGAAGGCGATGCCGTTCATTGCACCCGCGGAGAGGCTCTGGAAGTGGCAGGGGTTCGAGCAAGGGCGCCAGGAAGGGCGCGAGGAGGGCGAGGCTCTGGGCCTGGTGGCGAGTATCGTGAACATTCTGGAGATGCGGTTCGGCCTGCAGGATGCCGGTTTGGTCTCGCGACTTCGGCGGCTCACGGCCGATGAGCTACGTCCCCTGGTGCGCCGCACGCTGGAGATTCCTGCCCCGGAGGCGCTGTTCGTGGAGCAGTCGGGGCACTGACTTGCGGTCGGGGCACGGACGCGCTGAAAAAAGCGGATGCAGGGGTCGGACCAAGTCAAGCCATTGAATCGCAGTGATTTCGCCCGCGAATAACCACGGTGATTTGTGCTTGCACGCACGTTTTGGGAATGCCCCCGCGCCTTCTTGCACAGCGCTGCGCGCGCGCCGTATCGTCACCCCCGTCCCCTCGGTGAAAGGATTCACCAATCCAACTCCCGGACAGCCACTTCAATTGGGTGCTTCGGCGATGGGTGTTCGGGGCGTGCCCTATCGGTCCTCCGCTGCCCGCCGCATAATGCGCGTTTGGTTTTTCGGGCGCTGTCGGTGACGGCTGGGGTTGCAGGGTGCCAGGGAACAAGGTCTATCTGATCACGGTGCTGACGCTGATGCTGCTCGCCGGCTTCATCGCGACGACGCTGATCAGCTATTTCGCCGCGGCACGGACGTTGAGCAGCCAGGTTGCCGAAGAGACGCTGCCGCTGACCAGCGACAACATCTACTCCGAGATCCAGCGGGATCTGCTCACGCCGGTGCTGATTTCCTCGCTGATGGCCCGCGACACCTTCGTGCGCGACTGGGTGCTGGATGGGGAGGGTGAGGTGGCCCCCATGCTGCGCTATCTCCAAGAGATTATGGACGAGTACCGCACGATCACCGCGTTCTTCGTCTCGGATCGGACGTTCCGCTATTACCATCCCAGCGGGGTGCTGAAGGAGGTCAGCCCGGAGGACCCCGTCGACAGCTGGTACTTCCGCGTGCGCGAGTCCCGGGCGCCGTACGAGATCAACGTGGATACCGACACCGCCGATCGCAGCCGCCTGAGTATCTTCGTGAATTACCGCGTGCTGGATTACGAGGGTCGCCTGCTGGGCGTAACCGGGGTTGGCCTTGGAGTGGATGCGGTGGTGCGCACGATCGAGGCGTACCAGCGCCGCTATGGCCGGACGATCTACTTCGTGGACCGCGAGGGCCACGTGACGCTGCACGGCAGCGATTACTCCGGGGCCCGGCGCATCCAGGATGCGCGCGGTCTCGGGCAGCGGGCCCTGCAGGTGCTGACCTCGCCCAGTGCCTCGATCACCTATGAGCGCCACGATGGACGCCTGGTGTATGCGAACAGCCGGCTGGTGCCCGAGTTCGGCTGGTACTTGATGGTCGAGCAGGACACGGTGCGGGGGATCCGGACGATCGAGACCTCGCTGCTGATCAACATCCTGCTGGCGCTGGCTGTGACCGCGTTGGTGCTGTTCGGGGCGTACCTGACTCTAAGCCGTTATCAGCAGCGCCTGGAGCAGATGGCGACCACGGACCGCCTCAGCGGGGCCGCGAACCGCCAGGTCTTCGACATCGTGTTCGAGCACATTGCTGCCACGCTGCAGCGCGACCCGCGGCCCGTGTCGGTCATCCTGCTCGACATCGATCTATTCAAGGAAGTGAACGACAGCTTCGGCCATCCCGGTGGTGACGTCGTGATCCGGCAGCTCGTCGAGCTGATCCACCGCTGCGTGCGCGAGGAGGATACGGTCTGCCGCTGGGGCGGCGAGGAGTTCCTGGTCCTGCTCGACCGTTGCCCAGCCGAGCGGGCGCGGGCGGTGGCCGAGGGCATTCGTGAAGCGGTCAAGAGGGAGCCCACCGTGTTTGGCCGGGACCGGATCGCGATCACGATCAGTGCCGGGGTGGCGGAGCTGCTTCCTGGCGAGGGCGCGACCGGAATCATCGGCCGTGCGGATGCGGCCTTGTACCGGGCCAAGCGCGAGGGCCGCGACCGGGTGTATCTCGCCGAAGGCGCTGCCCCTGTGGCTGCGTCCGTCCCCGGGCAGCGCCGGTACGGTTGAATTCCGAAGCGGATGCGGGGTCGAATCGGGCACGCGAGAACGCCCGCGTCCGCTGTGGCGCACCCCGCGGCAATAGCGAGCAAGGATTTTCGATGGCAAGTGCATTGATGCATCGGCTGGATACCCCGGATCTGCTCGATCTGCAGCAGCAGGCGGCGGCCGCCGCCGGGGTTCCGGTGGGTTTTCAGGACCGGGGCAGGGACGGCATCCCCGTTCCCGAGCTGCGGGTCATTCCGGCGGGTGAGTTCGAGATGGGCTCGGACGGTTCCGAGTACGGTCACCGGGATACCGAGTCGCCACGCCGGTTCGTGCTCATCGAGCGGCCGTTCGCGCTGGGGCGCTATACGGTGACGAAGGCGGAGTTTGCGGCCTTCCAGCGGGCGACGGGCTGGGTGCCGCGCCGCGAGGCGATCTGGCCGAAGGGTGACCAACAGCCGGTGTTCAACCTGCGCCTCGCCGATGTCGAGGCCTACCTGGAATGGCTCAGCGGTCAGACCGGGCAGCGCTATCGCCTGCCCACCGAGGCCGAGTGGGAGTTCGCGGCGCGCGCGGGCACGCGCACCGCGTTCGCCTTTGGGGATTCGGTGGGTTGCCGGGACGTGCACTTCAACTCGCTGTTTCCGTACGACGAGCGGCGTGAGCGTCGCAAGTGGTACATCCCGCTGTGCATTCCGCTGCCCAGGCCGATGGATGTCGGCAGTTACCCGCCGAACCTCTGGGGGCTGCACGACATGCACGGCAACGTGCAGGAGTTCACGCAGTCGCCCTGGCGGGACAGCCATTCGGGGTTGCCGCGTGACGGGGTCTACCGCCGCGGTCCCAACGAGGAATGGGTGGTGGTGAAGGGCGGTTCCTGGTTCGATCCGGCCGTGGCCTGCCGCAGTGCCTCCCGCCGGCGCCGGCATGTAACCGAAATGGACACCAACCTCGGGTTCCGGGTGCTGCGCGAGCTCGGCTCGGGCACCGGCACCCGGTAGGGTGTGCCGCCTGCGCACCAACGCTGTGAATGATGGATGGGGCCGTCGCAGCGGCTGGCGGCTATAGCCACCGGGCGAGCCACAGCCTGAAGCGCAGTTCCAGCGGGGGCGCGTAGCCCTGCTTGCGGAAGACGATCTCGCCATTGCGATCGATGATGAACGTGCTGGGCACCGCGCGCACGCCGTAGGTCCGGGCCAGCTGGCCGGCGGGGTCGTTGACCACGGCCAGTTCGCTTTCCCGCTCGGTCAGGTGGGCCTCCACCTCGGCCTCGGTGCCGGACTGCATTGCGACGGTCAGCACCGGATGGCTGCGGCTCAGGCGCAGGATCTCGCCCTCTTCCAGCCGGCAGATCGGGCACCAGGTGGCCCAGAAGTGCAGCAGCATCGGTTCGTCTGCGAAGTGGGCGAGGCTGACCGGTGTACCGTCGAGCAACTGCGCTTCAAAGGCCGGGGCGGGTCCTTGTGCCAGATCGCGCGCGATCCAGGCGCGCACTAGCAGCACGAGCCCGATGACGATCGCGATCTCGAGTACCCAGCGCCAAACGGGGCGGCGTTTCTTGACTGCAGTGTTCATGGTCGCCTCAAGGGTGCCTGGCTATGCCCGGTTGGGCGCGATCGATTCCGGCGTCCACGCGGGGTTCTGGCGCGGCGCATGTTCCGGGAAACGATGGGCGGATTCTTGCGTGCGCATCGGACACCCGCGGCAAGCGCCGGTTCTGTCCCAGCGGGTTCCTCAACGTTCTCTATCCGCGGATCTCCCGGGCTGGCGACAGGAACGCTGCCGGCGAGCAGGAGTCGTAGTATCATGAAACCGTAATAGTGACCGCAACCCCGGTTGCCCAAGTACAGCGACCAGGGAGGTTTCCGCTACGCCGGTTGTTGGCGGCTCGCGTGTTCAGAGGTTCCCTATGGTACTGGCAGAAGCCACCTACGATGTACCGCGAACCGCGGTGATCACCGCCGCCCGACCGCGGCTGGGCGATGCGGAACGCGCGGCGCTGGTGTCACGCATCAAGCGCCTGCTGGACGAGCGCGATGCGGCGCTGGTGGCACATTACTATGTCGATTCCTCGCTGCAGCAGATCGCCGAGGAAACCGGCGGCTGCGTCGCGGACTCGCTCGAGATGGCGCGCTTCGGCAAGGAACATTCGGCGAGCACGCTGGTGGTTGCGGGTGTGCGTTTCATGGGCGAGACCGCCAAGATCCTCAGCCCCGAGAAACGCGTGCTGATGCCGACCCTGGAGGCCGAGTGTTCGCTCGATCTCGGCTGCCCGGCGGATGCGTTCCGGAAGTTCCGCGAACAGTATCCCGAACACACGGTAGTGGTCTATTCGAATACCTCAGTTGCGGTGAAGGCGTTGGCCGACTACGTGGTGACCTCCAGCATCGCGGTGCCGCTGGTGGAACATCTGCGCGATCAGGGGAAGAAGATTCTCTGGGCACCGGACCGGCATCTGGGCGACTATATTCGCCGCGAGACCGGCGCCGACATGGTGCTGTGGGATGGCTCCTGTGTGGTGCACGACGAGTTCCGCTCGCGTGAACTGGAGAAGCTGTGCAACGCGCATCCCGCCGCGGCGGTGCTGGTGCACCCGGAATCGCCGCGCGAGGTGATTCTGCAGGCCGACGTGGTCGGTTCCACCAGCCAGTTGATTGCCGCGGTGCGCGAACGCCCGGAGTCGGAGTTCATCGTCGCAACCGACAACCGCATCTTCTACAAGATGCAGCAGGCGGCGCCGGGCAAGCGCCTGATCGAGGCCCCGACCGGGGGGCACAGTGCCACCTGCCACAGTTGCGCCCATTGTCCGTGGATGGCCATGAACGACCTGAGCAGCCTCGCCGACACGCTGGAGCACTGCACCCACGAGATCTTCGTCGACGACGCTGAGCGGGTGAAGGCGCTCACTGCGACGCAGCGCATGCTCGATTTCGCCGCCGCTCACCGCCGCCGCGTCGTCGGCGACGCGTAGACTCAGCATCGTCCCTTCCGAGTAGTCCACGATGTACAAACGCCCTGCGCGCCTGCTGGTGGCTGCGCTCACCGACGATGGCCGGGCGCGGCTGGTGGAGCGGTTCGCGCGCCGGCCGGTGCTGGCGCAGTGGCTGGAGGTGCGTTCAGCCGCGTCGATGCACCGGTTGGATGCTACAGATCTGGAGTGGGCGGATCTGCTGGTCGCGGTCGACGATGCGGCCGCGCGGGCCTTCCCGAGGGAACGGCCCGCGACCTGCCAGCTGAGGCGCTGGCGGTTGCCCGCGGCCGGCGTGCCCGGCGTCGAGGCCGCGGCGGCCTCGGCGCTGAACTGCATCGTCGGTGGCATGCGCATGCTTGCGCGGATGGACGCCGCCGACTGAGCCCGGCCCCGATCCGGTCCCGGGCAGCCAGGGTCAGGCACCGGGGGTTCAGGCTTCGCGGTGGAGCTTCTCGGCGATTTCCAGCCACAACTGTTCGAACGCGGCGGTTGCCCGGGCCCGCGGTTGGTGCACCGGCAGCGGGGCACGGTGGCGTCCCATCGCTTCCACTGCCGCGGCATAGGGCACGGCCGTGGCGAGCAGGTTCGGGATTTCGTCGCGCAGTGCGATTCCGGCGTCGCGGTGCTGCTTGCGGCGGTTGTCGACCATGGATAGAAAGGGATAGAGCTTCACCCGCCGGATCTTCTCCCCCTCCAGAAACCGGACCATCTGCTCGTAGCTGCGCAGCGACAGCTGCGAAGGGATGATCGGTACCGCGATCAGGTCGGCGGCGTGGAACAGGTTCTCGGTCACGGTGGAGAAGCTGGGCGGGCAGTCCAGCACGACGAGATCGAATGCGGACTGGAAGTCCTTCAGCAGCTTGCGGACCTGGAACGCGGGGTGTTCGGCCTTGCGCAGGTATTGGTCGAGGTGGCGGTGGTCGAAATCGGCCGGCAGGCACGACAGGCGCGGCCAGGCGGTCGCCTGTACCGAGTCGGTCCAGTCCCGCTTGCCGCGGGCGAGTTTCTTCACGCTGTCCTGCACGCCGGGTTCCAGCCCTAGGTACCAGGTGGCTGCGGCCTGGGGGTCCAGATCCCAGAGCAGCGTGTTCCAGCCGTACTGCGCGGCAAGGTAGGCGAGGTTCACGGCGCTGGCGGTCTTGCCGACGCCCCCCTTGAGGTTGTAGATCGCGAGTGTCTTCAACAGAGATTTCCGTTGCACGCGCCGCCGTCGTGCGCCATTGGTGTCCCGGTACCGCCGCCGGGTCGAGCCGGGCGGGCTGCACCCGGGTTCATGGAAGGTGGCCGCCGGGCGGGTTGTCGGGCCCGGCCGCGGCGTGCAGGTCGGCCAGGTGTTGCTGGTACAACGTCCAGACCAGGGGGGCGATCGCGCCGCGGCTTCCGGGATAGGTGATGCGGTCGGGGATCAGCTGGCGCAGATCCTCGCATTCGGTGTTGACCAAGGTGCCGCTGACCACGTGGAAGATCAGCACTCGGGTGCCGCGCCCGGCGATCGGCAGCAGGGCCCCGATGATGCCGGTATCGTTCAGCCCCGGGCTTGCACGTGCATCGCCATCTTCCCAGGGCGGGCGGATCAGGCTGCCCAGCAGTTCCTGGTAGGCCTCGGAACAGGCGACGCAGATCTCGCCAGCGCGTGGCCCCGGAACCCGGGCGAGCGCGGCACGGATCTGCGGGTCGGGCAGGAACATCCGCCGCTCGTCCAGGCGTACGCGGTTGCGCTGCCCGGTCGGCAACAGCCGCGGCACGGCCTCGCGGCACGAGGGGCAGGTCCAGGAAGCGATCCCGGGGCCCCGGAGGATGTTGCTCGGTGGCATGGTCCCGACCCGTACCCGCAGCCGTGGGCCCGTGCGGTCCGGTGGGGGTCCGCACCAGCCCCCCCTGTGTCAGCCGTAGTAGTCGGGCTCGTTGCCCGGCTTCCACTTGATGTTGCACCCGAGGCTCGCCTTCTGTTCGGTGGCAACCGCCTGCCCGGCGAGCAGTGCGTCGGTGGCCGCGCGCAGGTCATTGCCGGTGACCGGGATCTCGCTGCCCGGGCGGGCGTCGTCGAACTGGCCGCGGTAGACGAGCTTGCGGTTGGCATCGAACAGGTACAGGTCCGGGGTGCAGGCGGCCTGGTAGGCCCTGGCGACTGACTGAGCTTCGTCCAGGCAGTACGGGAAGGTGTAGCCGAAACGGCGTGCATCGTCGCGCATCGCGTCGGGTCCGTCTTCCGGGTGGGCCTGGATGTCGTTGGAGTTGATCGCGATCACCGCGATGCCCTTGTCCGAGTATTCGCGGCCGTAACGCGCGAATTCGTGGCGGATGAGCTGTACGAACGGGCAATGGTTGCAGATGAATGCGATCATGAAGCCCTTCGCATCCGGAAAGGCGTCCAGACCGATGGTGTTGCCGGAAACGACGTCGGGCAGGCGGAAGTTCGGGGCTTCGGTGCCCAGGTCGATCATCTGCGAGGGTGTACGTGCCATGGGTGCTCCGCGGTCATGGTTTGTTTCCAGGAGACGGCAATTATACGTTCGGACGCGACCGCAGGCCCGTGCCCGTCCGAAAACGCGGTGATTGGTGCGGGAGCCTTGAAACCCCCGCGGCGCGCCGCCATGGTTCCCGGTCCGAGCCGCGCCGGGAGAGTAACGGGATCCGTCACCACCATCCGGGCGCGGGCGGATGTCGACGGCGAGTACGGAGCGTGAGTCCATGTCAGGCTGGGTGGTCGGAGAGGTAACGAAACTGACGCGGTGGACCGACCGCACCTTCAGCCTGTGCGTCGACGCGGAGGTGGAGCCGTTCCGCGCGGGGCAGTACAACCGCCTGCGCCTGATGGTCGACGGCGAACTCGTCGCGCGTCCCTATTCATACGTGAATCCTCCCGGCACCCGCCCGCTCGAGTTCTATCTGATCACGGTACCCGGTGGACCGCTGAGCAACCGCCTGATCGAGTTGGCGCCGGGGGATACGGTCGAGTTGATGCCGCGCTCGAGCGGGTTGTTCACGCTGGATGCGATACCGGATGCGGTCGACCTGTGGTTGCTGGCGACCGGCACCGGGCTTGGTCCGTTCCTGTCCATGCTCGGCACCGACGAGCCCTGGCAACGCTTCGGTTCGATCCGCCTCGTGCATTCGGTGCGCCACGCGAACGAACTCGCGTACCAGGAGACGATCGCGGGATTCACGCTGCGTGATCCGGAACGGTTCCGCTATGTTCAGATGATCAGTCGCGAGGACAGGCCGGGTCTGCTGCGGGCGCGGATCCCGTCGGCGCTCGACGACGGTCAGCTCGAGGCGCTTGCAGGCCTGGAAATCGGTGCGGATCACTCGCAGGTGATGATCTGCGGCAGCCCCGATATGGTGCGCGACACGCAGGCGGTGCTGCGTGCACGCGGGTTGCAGCGGCTCCGGCGTGGCATGCCGGGCCAGGTCACGGTGGAAAATTACTGGTGAGGGCGTAGCAGGTCGTAGGCCCAGGCGTGGATCAGCCGCGCGACGTACGCGGTATGTTCCGGGCGCGTCAGCAGGTGATCCGCACGGTGCAGCGCGACGAAACTCTTGGGATGCCGCGCGCGCTCGAAGATCCGGCGCGCGTGATCGATTCCGACCACGCTGTCCTTCGGCGAATGCAGCACCAGCAGCGGGCGCCCCAGCGCCGGCAGCGCATCGTCGAGATGCTGCTCCTCGACGGAGTCCATGAATTCCCGGCCGATCATGATCGTGCGTCCGCCGATATCCACCTCCGCCGAACCGGTCTCGCGGATCCCGCGCGCCCGTGCTTCGAACAGCCGGGTCACGTGGCCCGGTTCCGCCGGTGCGGCGATGGTCACGACCCCCTGCAATTCGTCGCGATTCCCGGCCAGCGCAAGCGCCATCGCGCCGCCGAAGCTGTGGCCGATCAGCAGGTCGGTGGGGAAGCCGGTGTAGGTGTCGAATGCGTCCAGTGCGGCGCCGAGGTCTTCGCAGTAGGTCGCGAAGCTGCTGTCCCCGAAGCGGCCCTGTGCCTCGCCAAGGCCCATGAAATCGAAGCGCAGCACGACGATGCCCTCCTGGGCGAGGGCGCGCGCAAGCCGCACCGTGGCCGGGAAGTCCTTGGAACAGGCAAAGCAATGGGCGATGCAGACCTGCCCCACCGGGATGCCCTCGGGTTCTACCACCACACCGCTCAGACGGATCCCCCTCGGGGTGTCGATCGGCAACGCCCTGTTCCTGATGCCCATGTCAGCTCCGGTTGCGATGTCTGCGCCGGCATCCGCTCGCGCGCCTGCCAGCAGTGGCAGCGCCGGTGGGGCCTGCGGGCCGGGGCCCCCGCCGCATGGGTGCGTGATGGCGGCCATGCCCGAGCTCTGAGATGATACGCGAGCCGTTCCGGATGCAGCAGGGGGTTCCGTGGTCGACGACGAGGGTGAACTGCGCGCGCGGATCGTGGAACTCGAGGCCGAGCATCAGGCGCTGGAGAGCGCAATCCAGGCGCTGCAGCAGACGGCCGCGCCCGATCTGTTCGCATTGCGGCGGTTGAAGAAGCGCAAATTGCTACTGAAGGACGCGCTCGCCCGCCTGCGCAGTCGCCTGATCCCCGATCTCAACGCCTGACCTGATTATCAGGGAAGCTCCGCAAATTGGAACGGGCCGTCATCGAAACCACCGTCATCGCGAGGAGCGAAGCCTTTAGCCGCGAGCGCAGCGTGGCGGGACGTGGCGATCCAAGCGGAGATGGTCTTCCCCATGCCGCCTGGATTCTTCGCTGCGCTCACCCTGCGGGCCAGCCTTTGGCTGTTCAATGCGCTGCGCGCATTGGTGCCGCGCTACGCTCGCAATGACGACCGATGCCGCACGGCGTCGCACTCGCTGCGGAGGTTCGTGATAATCAGGACACCTGAAACGCAAACGGCGCTCCGGGGCAAGCCCCGGAGCGCCGTATCGGCAGTCGGGCCCGTGTTAGCCCCAGATGTCGGCGGTAATGCCGTCGTACCAGCCCTTGGTGTAGAGGGCCTCCTGCTGGCGGAACGACGCCGGCGCGTCGGCCGGGCTGACACCGCCCGCGCCTTCGACCGCCGAAATCGTGCCGTCCTTGTACGCATACACGGCCGCGACGCTGATCGCGTGATCGGGCGTGATCAGGCTGTAGCAGGTGTTGGCCGTCGACGGCATCAGCGGCTCCTGTCCGGAGAGTTCGCGCACGATCGCGGCCGCGGCCACCTTTGCTTGGTTGTTCGCCGAATGCCCCGACTTGGGCATCGCCCCGGCAACGCTCGAATCGCCGATCACGTAGATTCCCGGGTGGATGCTGGACTCGAAGGTCAGCTGATTCACCGGGCACCAGAAGGTGTCGCCGACCAGCCCCGCCTGCTGGGCGATCGCACCCGCACTCTGCGGCGGGATGTAGTTCAGCACGTCGGCCTTGATCCGGGTGAAACCGGCGTCGGAGATGGCGGTCAGGTTGGCAGCGTCGATCTCCTCGACCTGTCCACCCTGGGAACTCGGCACCCACTCGATCATTTCGCCGTAGTGCTGCTCCCAGCCGGACATGAACAGCCCCTGCTTGGAGAAGTTCTCCTTGTTGTCGAGGATGATGATCTTCGAACGCGGCTTCGCCTGCTTGAAGTAGTGTGCGACCATCGACGCCCTTTCGTACGGCCCTGGCGGGCAGCGAAACGGGTTGCCGGGGGCCACCATCACGAATACGCCGCCGTTGGGCATCGCTTCGAGCTGGCTGCGCAGCAACCGGGTCTGCTCGCCGGCCTTCCAGGCATGCGGGATGCGCTCGGCGTCGGCCGCGGTGATGCCCGGCACCGCGTCGTAGCGAAAGTCGATCCCCGGCGACATGATCAGCCGGTCGTAGTTCATCGTCGCGCCGCCCGCGGTCCGCACGGTCCGGCGTGCCGGGTCGACCTCGGTCACGGTGTCCTGGACCACGTTTACACCATGGCGGTCCTTCAGGGCGCCGTAGGTGTGCTTGATGTCGTCCATCAAGGCATGACCGCCAATTACCCAGTTGCTGCCGTAGCAGGTGTAATAGGTGGCGTTGGGTTCGATCAGCGTCACCTGCATCTCGGGCGAGAAGCGTTTCAGGTACTTGGCCGCAGTGGCCCCACCGGAGCCGCCGCCCACGACGACCACGTGGGCGCTGCGTGCATCGGCGACTGTGCCATTGGCCGCGCAGCCGAACCCGGTCGCTGCCGCGGCACCGCCGATGCCGATGGCCTTGAGAAAATTACGACGTGTAACGTTTGCCATTTGTGCTGTCCCCCTGCGTTATTCGATGGTCGAGAAGTAGTCGGCCATCAGGACGATTTCCTCGTCCGTGTAGCCCCGCGCATGACGGTTCATGATCGTGCCCGGACGCGAGCCGTCCTTGAAGGCCTGCATCTGCGAGATCATCAGGTCGCGCGGGTAACCGACCAGGCCGGGCATGTTGCCGGTGCCGTCGATGCTGTGACAGGAAAAGCAGGAGGTGGTGAGCAATGCACCCCGGGTGACCTCGGCCGTGGCCTGAGGCACGAAGGCCGCCGTTGCCAGGGACGCCGCGAGGCCCGCAGCGAGAATTCGGGAACGTTTCATAAAGTCTGGGCTCCTCCGATTAAGGTTCTGGACTGGGATCGTTTCGAGTGGCACTTCGGATTGATCGCTGTCCGCTTTTCTTCTTGCGTGCGGGATCCCGGCACCGGCGCCGCGACCGCTCTCCATGGCGGCAGCGGGCTGTTTCCGGCAGGACCGTGGGGCTTACCCGGATCGCTACTGGGCGATCGGGTACCGGGAACCCGTTGAGGCTGAATTAACCCCAAGTAGGTAGCCTAGACTTTGAATCCACTGATTTCCAGCGATTTCCCCCATGCTTTCGGCCAGCCGGCACCCATCGCTTACGATAGGGCGCCAGACGGCCTCGCGTCATTCCTCGTGCTCGATTCCGAGGATATCCAGTGCTTCGAGCAGGTACTCGGAGATCAACGGGGTCGCGATCAGGCGGTCCATTACCTCCGGCGACCAGTTTTCCAGCGCTTCCCGTTTCGCCTCCTCCCATTCGGAGGACCCGTAATCGCCGCGACCCAGCCATTTCAGCGCCAGCAGCTCGGCCTGCTGTCCGGGTTCGAGCCCGCGCAGCCCGATGCGGAGTTCCTGCAGGGTCAGGTCGCTCCCGTGGTCGGCGAGAATCTGCATGGCCCAGTCGCCGTCGTTGCCGTCCGGCGAATCGTCGGGGAAAACAACCTCTTCCTTCGCGTGGAACTCGCGGGTTGCGCGCACGACCCAAAGCACGGTATCGAGGTTGATGCTGAGCATGGACACCTCTCCCTTTGCAGGATGTTGCGAAAGCTTCCCCGCGCTCTTTCGCAACGCACCGCAATCAGGATGCTCCGATCGGTACTAGGGAAACGCTGAACAAAGGGCCCTGTCATTGCGAGCGAAGCGCGGCAATCCAAGCGGCGCCAACGAAATCATTGCCTTATGGATCACCACGTCGCTTCGCTCCTCGCGATGACGAATCTATCAGCGCTCCCTGGCGGCCGGCCATTGCCCTGGTCGTTTTCAGACGGGGTTCAGGCTAGGCTTCTAGTGTAATACGCAGCCCCCGGGGCTGCATTCGCAAAGGCAGACCCGCAGTCCGCGATCGATCGCCGGCCCGGGAGTGTGTCGAGGGATGCGGGAGATCTCTGGAGATAGGAGCATGCAACTGGATCCAATCGAGAAAGCCCGCCGCATCGGCCGGGCCGCGCCGGTCGTGCTGATGACCCTGCTGTTGCTGATCATGCTGCCGGCGACCGGTCTGGCGCGTGACGCTCCGGCCAGCCTGGAGGAGGCGGTGGCGCAGGTGGAGCGTGCGCACGGGGGACGTATCCTGTCGGCCCGGTCCGAGCGCAGCAACGATCGCGTGGTCTACCGGATCCGGTTGCTGACCCAGGATCAGCAGGTGCGTACCTTCGAGATCCCCGGGGCCGAGGGGGCGCAGCCGTGAATCTGCGTGTGGTGCTGATCGAGGACGACGATTCGCTGCGGGAGCGCCTGGCCGATGCCTTGAGTGCGGCCGGCTGGCGCGTGGATCGGACTGCAGACGGAAAGGACGGGCTATACCAGCTGACCGAGTACCCCTGCGACATCGCGATCGTCGATCTCGGCCTGCCGGGGCTCGACGGCCTCGAAGTGATCCGCCGGGCCCGGGCGGTCAATGCCCGTCTTCCGATCCTGGTTCTGACCGCCCGGGATCGCTGGCAGGACAAGGTGGAAGGCCTCGAGGCGGGGGCGGACGACTACCTGACCAAGCCGTTTCACGTCGAGGAGTTGCAGGCACGGTTGCGCGCCCTGGTGCGGCGTAGCCTGCAGGATGGCCAGGAACGCCTGGACTTCGGTCCGCTGGTCATCGACACAGCGACCGATACCGTGCTGGTGCACGGTGAGGCGGTGACCCTGACCACTTTCGAGTATCGGCTGCTCTTGCAGCTGGTGCGGCAGGCCGGGCGCCCGCTGAGCAAGGATATGCTCGCCGACTACCTCTACGAACACGATGACGACCGCGAGAGCAACGTGATCGAGGTGCTGATCGGTCGCTTGCGGCGCAAGCTCGATCCGGACGGGCGCCTGGGCGTGATCGAGACACTGCGCGGGCGCGGCTACCGATTCACACTGCAGCCGGCCGAGGCGCGCAGTTCCGGCACATGAGCGCGCCCGGCCTGAGCCTGACGCTGCGCATCACGCTGGTGACCGTGGCCGTGATCGCAGTGTTCTTCCTGATAACCGCCACGCTGCTCGAACGGGCTTTTCGCGAGAACGCCGAGGACGCGGTGATGACGCGCCTGGAAGCGCAGCTGCTGCTGTTGATGGGGGTGGTCGAGGTGTCCGGCCCGCACGAAGTGCGGTTGCCCGAGCTGCTGCCCGAGGCCCGCCTGTCGTTGCCCGCGGGCGGGCTCTATGCGCGCATTCTCGACCGGGACGGCGAGACACTCTGGCGCTCGCCGTCGGCGCTCGGGGTGGCCCTCGGCGACTGGCGCGAGCGGCAGATGTTTCAGCACGAAATGACGGTGCGCTGGGAATTGCCGGAGCAGTCGTTTCCGCTGACGTTCCAGGTGCTCGAGGACCGCGAGGCGTACATCGCCCAGATCGATCGTTACCGCCGCACTCTATGGGGTGCGCTGGCCCTGCTGACCGCGCTGCTGATGGCGGCGCAGGCGCTGGCGCTGGGCCTGTGGGGACTACGGCCGCTGCGCCGGGTGCGGGCGGATCTCGAGGCGTTGCGCCTGGGGGAAAACCGACGGCTGGAAGGTCGTTACCCGCGCGAGATCGGGATGCTGACCGACAGCATCAACGCCCTGCTCGAATTCGAACGCGAGCGCCTGCAGCGTCAGGGCAACGCACTCGCGGACCTGGCGCACAGCCTGAAAACCCCGCTATCGGCGTTGCGCTTGGCCGTGGACAGGGGGGTGGGTGAGCGCAGCGACATGCGGTTGCAGATCGAGCGCATGCAGGAGATGATCGAGCACGAGCTGAACCAGGCGCAGCGCCTGGGGCCGTCGCCGTTTCAGGCCCCGCTGGTGTTGGCCCCGGTGATCGAGCGCACCTGCGCCGCGTTGCAGCGCGTGGCCGACCATCACGGGGTCGTGCTGGAGACGGTGCTGCAGCCGGAGTGCACGCTGCGCATCGACACCGGTGCATTGTTCGAACTGCTGGGTAACGTGCTCGACAATGCGCTGCGCCACGCGCGTTCCCGGGTCCGAGTCACCCTGGGCTGCGGCGCGAAAAACCTGGTCCTTTGCGTCGACGACGACGGTCCGGGTATTCCGGAGGCGGAACGCGAGCAGGTGCTGCAGCGCGGGACGCGCAGGGATACACGCGTCGGCGGGCAGGGGCTCGGTCTGCATATCGTGCTCACGCTGGTGCGGGACCACGGCGGCGAGTTGAGCATCGAGCACGCGCCGGAGCTTGGCGGAGCCCGCATCCGGATGATGTTCCCGGGTGACTAGTGGGCCAAGCGCAGCGTGCCCACCACCCCGAGCCCGGGTGCCCTCTACAGCAGGAACGGATCCAGCGGCAGGGCTGGATCGACGCCCAGTACGCTGTCGCGCAGCAGACAGGCGGAGCCACAGGCGAAGGTCCAGCCGAGGTGGCCCGCGCCGGTGTTCAGGAACAGGCCGGGTACCCGGGTGGGCCCGAGGATCGGCGTGCCGCGAGCGCTCATCGGCCGCAGTCCGGTCCAGGGTTCCATCGTCGCGGCATCGAAATACTCGGGTAGCCGGGGCAGGGTGCGCCGGCATTGCGCGAGCACGTTCGCCACGCGCGAGGGGTTCAGGCGCAGGTCCGTGCCGGTGAACTCGGCGGTTCCGGCGAGGCGCAGCTGGCCGCCGAGTGGGGTCAGCACCACCTTGTTTGCGTCGTCGATGATTGGCAGTCTGGGGCGCCAGACCTCGGGAAGGTCGAGGGTCAGCGAGTAGCCCTTCACCGGGGCCACCGGCAGGCGCAGGCCCAGCTGCCGAAGCAATTCGGGAGCGGCGAAACCGGAGGCCAGCACCACGGCGTCGGCTGCCATCGGACCGGCCGAGGTCTCCACCCCGTTGATGTGCCCCCGGAACAGCCGCCATCTGGTGACCCGCGTGTTCGGGCACCAGCGTACGCCGGCGTGTTGCGCGGCGGTGGCGAGCTCGCGGGTGAAGGCCGCAGCATTGCCGATCGCATCGTCCGGGAAATATAACGCGCCGCACAGGCGGTGCGCAATCGGCGCGAGTGCCGGTTCTTCGGCCGCGACGCGCTCGGAGTCCCAGTCCTCGAAGCGAACCCCGGCATCGGCCATGGCCTGGCTGGCGCTGCGGTTCCTGCGAAGACTTTCCGGATCCTGGAAGATCTTCAGGATTCCCGACTCGACGAACTGGAAGTCCAGCTGGAGCTGACGCTGCAGGTCGCGCAGTTGGCGCAGCGCATATTCGGCGAGGCGGGCGTTGTGCAGGGTATTGCGTTCGAAGCGGGAACGGCGGCTGTTCCAGAGGAACTCGATGCCCCAGGGCAGAATGCCGGGCAGGGCACGCGGGCGCAGCAGCAGCGGCGAGCTGTCGCGGCCGACGTAGCGCAGCAGATCCCAACTGACCCCGGGAGCATTCCAAGGTTCGGCATGGCTGGCGTGGAGCATGCCGCCGTTGGCGGCGCTTGCGCCCCGCGCCGGCAGGTCGGCGGCGTCGACGAGGGTGACGTCGATGCCGGCGGCCCGCAGATACCAGGCGGTGGCGGTTCCGGTGACCCCGGCCCCAATCACGATTACATGCATCGGCATCATTCCCTGTTCGGCCCGGCTGCGCTCGCGATCGTGCCGGCGGAGGGCGGTCCTCCGAGCGCGACCCCGCAGGCGTCGCGCAGGGCGCGGTGGTCTGCGGCGGTCAGGCGCGTGAGGCCGCGGTTCTGGTCGGTGATACGGTAGTACATCAGGGCACCCGGATCTTCGACATGGGAGATCCCGAGCGCATGGCCGAGTTCATGTGCGAGCACCTGGCGCAGGTCGTCCCGGTCGTGAAACTGGTAGACGGTGATGCTGTGCGTGACCACGCCGCCCCGCTGGCGCCGGGTGTAGCGCGCCTTGTCGTAGCCGGGCTCCGCGGCGAAGCGTTCGTTCAGGTATGCCACCTGCCGGTTCAGATCTTCGACCGCCACGCGTATCGCCTCCACGCTCTGATTCACACGCAGCCTGGATCGCTCCGCCGCCGCCGCCTGTTCCTCGAGCGCCTGGCGCTGCCGTTCGAGTGCCTGCGCTTCCTGGTCGAGCTGGCGGGCGCGGGCCGCGTTGTGCGCGATCTCGCCCCGGTTCCATTGCCGGACGCGCGTGTTGTGCGCCGCCAGGCGCAACTCGTAGCGCTGGATCTGCTGCCGGTACGCGGCCTGTCGTGTCTCGAGGGCCTGGCGCAGCGTGTCATGCTCCTCGCGCAGGACCTCGTAGCGTTGGCGTGCGTGCTCGAGCGCCTGCTCGGCCTGTTGTCGCGCTTCCCATCGATCCTGGCGCTTATCGTACTGCAGGTGGATGGCGAGCGAGCCGGAGCGATCGGCCTTGAACAGCGTGCGGCCGCTTTCTGCCTGCCAAAGGGCCATCGCGTCGTCCAGGATGTCGCGCAGTTCGGCGTCGGGCACGCCGAAGCGCGGGTCGAGCTCGCCGATCCGGTACGTCACTGGCAACTGGCAAGTCGCGGACAAGCCGGGCCAGAGGCCGGTCTGCGCCGTGCCCGTGGGAACCCACAGGGCGGCCAGCAGGCAACCGGAGGCGAAGGCGGCAGACAGGAGCGATCGTTGCATGGGGTCAGGATTTTAGCGGGCACCGGTGCACCAGGGCCAATGCCCGCGTGCGCGCGACCGAGCTGCACGAGGCCTCAGGAGGGTTCCGGCAACTGCCGGACGAACGCGGCGCGTCCGGCCGCGTCGGCGGCATCGCGCGCCGGGTGGGTGTCGACGGCCCGGATCCGATCCAGCAGGCCGAGGCTGTTGGCCGTTTGCACCGCGAGGCCCGGTCGGGCGTTCAGTTCCAGAATCAATGGGCCGAACTGCCGGTCGAGCACGACGTCGACCCCAAGGTAGCCCATGCCGATGAGTTCCCGGCATCCAGCAGCCAGTTCCAGCAACCGGTTCCAGCCCGGAACGGCAATGCCCGCGAGCGACGCGCCGGTGTCGGGATGCCGGTGAACGATCTCGTTGTGCCAGACGCCGTGCCCGGTGACGCCCGTGGCGATGTCGATGCCCGCGCCGACCGCGCCCTGGTGCAGATTGGCCTTGCCGTCGGAGGCGCGGGTGGGCAGCCGCACCATGGCCATCACCGGGTAGCCCTTGTACACCACGGTGCGGATATCCGGTACGCCCTGGAAGCTGACTTCAGCGAACAGCGGGTCAAAACGTACCCGGTACTCGATCATCGCCCGGTCGGGCTGGCCGCCGAGGCTATACATGCCGCTGAGGATGTTGGACACGTGGTGCTTGACTTCGTCCAGGTCCACCAGCATGCCCGATGCCTTGCGAAAACGCTCACCCATGCGCCCGGTGATGACCAGGATCCCGTTGCCGCCGCTCCCGTGGGCGGGCTTGATCACGAAGTCGTCGCGTCCGGCGACGATGGCCGACAGGCGCCGGATGTCGTGTTGGGTCTCGATCACGCCGTACAGCTCCGGGACCGCAATGCCCGCGCCGAGGGCCAGTTCCTTGGTCTGCAGCTTGTCGTCCACCAGCGGGTAATGGCTGCGCGGGTTCAGCGTTGCGATCATCTCGGTGTTGCGCCGGTTCATGCCCAGCACCCCACGCCGGCGCAGCTCGCCCGGTGTCGCGAACCATCGCATCAAGTCGCCTCCTTGCGGGCCAGCGCACGGAAGCGCAACAGTTCGGAGAGGCGGTACCCGGTGTACCGCCCGAGCAGCAGGGTGACTGCGAGCACGATCAGCAGCAGCTCGGGGAACACGAAGATCAGGTGGTCGATGTAGACGTTGATCATCAGCAGGTAACCGGCCACCGCGACCACCAGGCTGCCGATGCCCTGTCGGATCGCATCGCCGGCGCCATGTTCCTCCCAGACGATGGACATCCGCTCGATCGTCATCGCGAGGATGACCATCGGGAACAGCGCGATCGCGAGTCCGTGCTCGATCCCCAGGTGATGGCTGAGCACGCTCAGCGCCAGCATCAGCATCACCACAATGCTGACCACCGCGGCCAGCCGGGGCACGAGCAGGAGCTTCAGGTGTTCGAGATAGAAACGGATTGCCAGGCCGAGCGATACGATCAGGGTGAACAGGATCACACCGCCGAGCAGCTCGGTTTCGCGGAACGACAGTGCGATCAGCACCGGCATGAAGGTGCCGAAGGTCTGCACGCCGACCACGTTGCGCAGCAGCACGATGATCATCGCGCCGACCGGGACCATCAGCAGCACGCGGTACATGTTCTGGGTCTGGACCGGCAGGCCGAACAGCGAGAAATCGACCAGCCGCGAGTTCATCAGTTTCGCGCGCTGCTGCGCGGCGTCCACCGCGTCCTGGAAGTTGCGGGTCACCGCGAAGCTGATCTGCGGGTTGCGGGCGCGGTTCAGTTCGACCGCTTCGTGATCGCCGTACCACCACACGAGGAAATCCTTCGGGTAGCCCACGCTGCCGTCCATGGGATTGATCGGTACCCATTCGCGCGTGTTGTGCACCTCGAGCCAGGTGCGCGGCTGCAGATCCCGGGCGCGGTCCGCAAGCTGCAGGCCGTGGACCATGCGCGCGGGGATCCGGGCGCCTGCCAGCAGCTCGATGGCGGTGCGTACGCGTTCGCGGTCACCGGCGTCCGCCGAGACGAACAGCGCCATGTTTTCGTCGGTCGAGACGTTCATGTCGCGCACCAGCACCGTGGCGAAGCTGGTGATGTCGGCGGATCGGCCGCGCACCCGGTCGACCACGGCCTGGGCCGCGGACCGGAACGGTTCCTCCAGATCGACCGGGGCCGCGGGGCCCGGGTAGTCGGTATCGTTGGGCAGCGACGACCCGACCTGGTAGACGGTGGCCCGGTAATAGAGGACCTGGCGCCCCGCGGGACTTCGGGTGGTCCAGACTGCCTCGCGGTTCTCGCCGTTCGTGCCGGTCGTCAGCCCGTAGCCGCGGGACACGAAATGCTCATCGAGCAGTGCCAGTCCCGGCGGATCCTGCGGCAGGAACACGCGCGCGGTAACGGCACCGCCGGTCGGTTCGAACGCCACCCGTGCCTCGACGATCCAGTTGTCCGTGGTCTGCGCCGGAAGCACCGGGAAGCCGAGGTTCCAGGCCTTGTGGTAAAAGATCGTCAGGCTGAGACCGAGCAGTACCAGGATCAGCAGCGGGAGATGCAGGCGCCTCATGCGCCCCGCTCGGGATCACGATCCTCGTTCCCCTCGGCCGTGTCACAGCGGGGGGGCTGAATGAACGTCTCGGCGGGGTCGACCAGGATGATGCCTTCCATGTGATTGCGACCGACCAGCGCCTGGTAGTTCAGCTTCGTGCGGTCGATCAGGCTCATCTCTTCCTCGCGGTAATGCGTTCCCATGCACAGGCCGACCGATACCACCGGACGGCGCTGGTGCTCGCCGTCGTGGCGGATGATGCGCACGAAGCGGGTGATTCTGCGTTCGATGCGGACTTTGCCATCCGGATCTTCGGGGTCGATGATGTCGAATGCGATCCAGCGCTCGCCGTCGCGCTCGAACCTTTCCTTGTTCAGCGCGTTCAGCGACGACGTCGTGGCGCCGGTGTCCATCTTGGCCTTCAGTGGAATGCCCTCCGGCAGGATCTGGATACGTTCCACCCAGCCATGGATGGTGCGGGTGTCGGGTTCGCCTGCCGCCACCGCGGCGGTGGCGATCAGTGCCGGCAGTAGAACGGTGGAAAGGGCGGGCAGGGCCATCGGCTCCTCCATTCGCATCGCGGGTACGCGGTGCCCGAAGACTGCAGCCGTATCCCGGGAACCCTGCAGAATACGGCAATCCGATCGGCCCGACCTTGAACCCTTCCGCATTTCGACCGCGGCGGCCCTGCGCGGCACCTGTTCAGGTGTAGGGGTCGGGCAGGCCCTTGCGCGCCTTGAAGCGTCGGTGGCTCCAGAAGTACTGCTCCGGGGCTTCCAGCACGGCCCGCTCGATGACCTGGTTGATGCGAGTGGTATCGGCGATCGGGTCATCCGACGGGAAATCGGCGAGCGGCGGGTGGATCGTGAGCCGGTAGCGGCCGTCGGACTGCCGGCTGCCGAAGAAGGGCAGGACCGGCGCCCGGCTCACGCGTGCGATCCGGTGGGTGGCCGTCTGGGTGGAGGCGGGAATCCCGAAGAACGGGATCAACTCGGTCTGGCGCCCGCTCCTGCTCTGGTCCGGCGCATACCAGACCGGGGTGTTTCGCTTCAGTGCGCGCAGCAGCCCCTTGATGTCGTTGCGTTCGATCGCTCCCAGCGTGTGGTGCTCTCGGTTGCGCTTGAACAGGTAGTCGACCACCGCCTGCTCGTTGGGGCGGTACATCGCGGCAAAGGGCCGGTGCAGCGACAGGATCCTGGCGCAGAACTCGAGCGTCGTGAAGTGGGCGCTCAAGAGCAGCGCGCCGTGACCCCGTTCCAGCGCGCGGTCAAGGTGCTCGACGCCCTCCAGCGTATAGTGGCCGTCGAAGCGCCGGGCCGGTGCCCACCACCCCGATACGGTTTCCAGCAGTCCGGTGCCGGCGGCTTCGAAATGGCGGCGCAGCAGGGTTTCGCGTTCCTGCTCGGTCTTCTCCGGGAAGCAGAGCCGCAGGTTTACCCGGGTGACCTCGCGGCGGCTCCGGCCCAGGCGCTGGAACAGCCGCCCGATGCCGCGGCCGAGCGCATGCTGCCAAGTGAACGGCAGCCGTGTCGCCAGCCAGAGTACGCCAACGACCGGCCACACGGGCCAGGTGGAGGGGCCGAGCGGCGGCCGGGCCATGGTCTGCTTGCGTGGGGTCTGGGTCACAACCGGGTCACTCCTGCCATCGGCGGTCTGCCCTTGAGCGTGCTTCCCCGTTCCCGCCTCCGGGAAAGGCGTGAGCGGGCATCGCGATGATCGTTAGCGTGAAAGAACCTGACGTTGGGGCGAGCGAGATTCTGGCGTGACGCATGCCGGTGCGCAAATGCCTGCTTGCGGGACTCGAAGAGCCTGTGTGGCGGCTCAGGTGGCGGTGAGATAGCCGTGCTTTTCCAGCATCTTCAGCCAGCGCGGCGCGTTGCGCTGCACGACGAGAGCCTCGTAATCGACGGTGCGATCCTGGTAGGGGGCCGCATGATTGAGCATGGCGTAGACGATGCGCAGGAGCTTGTGCGCCAGGGCCACGATGGAGCGCTTGTGTCCCTTGCGGATGGACAAGGCCGAAAACTTGTCCTTGAGCGCACAGCGGGTGCGGGAGGCGGCTTGCGCGAACTCGCACAGCAGGCGACGGACCCAGGCGTTGCCCTTGCGCGTGCGTCCGCTTTTGCGTTTGCCGGCGCTCTCGTGGTTGCCGGGGCAGATGCCGACCCAGGACGCGAGGCGTTCGGCGCTGCCGAAGCTCGCCATGTCGGTACCGATTTCGACGAGCAGCATGGCGGCGCCAATGCGGTCGATGCCGGGCACGGTTTCCAGCAGGCACACCTGCGGCTCCCAGGGGGCCAGACCCGCAAGCAGTTCCTGTTCGAAGCGGGCGATCATGGCCTCGAGGTACTCGATGTGCGCCAGAACCTCGTTGAGCACGAAGCGGTGCCTGGTGCTCAGTTCCTCCGGTTGCAGGGCTTCGAACAGTTCTTCGCGGGAAGCCCGCAGGCGGCCGGCGAGGTCGAGGATTGCGTGCATGGGGGCAGTCGGCGAGCAGGGCCTTGATCATGGCCCGTGCCGACGCGCCGTGTACGTCGGAGACCAGCACGTTCAGGCGAATCCCGGCATCGGTCAGCACCTTGTGCAGCCGGTTCTTCTCCGCGGCCAGCATCCCGACCAGCTTCTGGCGCTGCCGGGCGATCAGGCGCAGATGGCGGATCTCGGCCGGAGGAATGAACGAAGCCCGCAGCAGACCGGCACGGGCCAGCGTGGCCAGCCACTGGGCATCGGAGAGGTCGGTCTTGCGGCCAGGCACGTTTCGGGCGTGACGGGCATTGACCACCCAGGCCATGACGCCCACACGCTCAAGGGCCGCATAGGGGCTCTTCCAGTAGATCCCAGTGCTCTCCATCACCACGACCTCGGGGTCAAACCCGCGAACCCACTCGGCCAACGCCCGCCGATCGCGCTTGAAACCACCAAACTCCCGGTGCTCCACCGCCACACTGCCATCGGGCTGCTCGATCAGCGCACAGGCCGTGATCTTGCTCTGGTGCACATCCAGACCGACAACGCGCCGGTGAATCGGGGTAATGTCCATGCTGACCTCCTCGGGCAAACGCACTATCCTTCACGATGTGCTGTCGCCAAGGGCGCCGTCCTTCAACGGCCTGTCGGGACTCGACGGCTCTTTTTAGCGTGCGCTGTCCATGACCCTTCCAGGCCATGCCAGGCAATCCGGGGTACGAGTGAAGGGCAGCGGGTCGAGTTAGCGTGCGCGGTCAGGCGCCATCAAGAATTATCGCGACCTCAGCCCGACGCGACAGCACGCCCATTATCTTTCATCATCGGGGGTGCCGCGCGCCCGGCGGCATGACAGTTAGCGTGAAAATACGCCGCCCTAGAATCGTATGTCTCTGATTTATAATCGTATTTTCATCCTTCGGGGTGCCTCGCGGCCGAGGGCATGACAGTTAGCGTGAAAATACGCTGCCCGGGAATCGTATCTCTCTGATTCATAATCGTATTTTCATCCTTCGGGGTGCCTCGCGGCCGAGGGCATGACAGTTAGCGTGAAAGTCGCGTCCCGGCGACGTGTGGGGCGGAAGGGCGCAGCGTCCGGGGGCTCGAACGAGCCGACAAAGAGCGCGTGCCGCGACGACCGCTCAGGGCTTGCGCAGCAGGTCGGCCCGGTTCGGGTTGCGGAACTCGGCGACGCCATCCTCGCCCGCGTGCTGCATGAACCGGTCGCGGATGGTCGCATACAGCACTTCGTCGATCGCGAATTCGGTGTGGGTCGCGCCGAGGACGCGGTCTTCGAACTCCTCGAACCCCTGGAACCGGCTGATGCTATCGAAGAAGATCTCGTCCTCCAGGATGAACAGGCCTTCGTCGACGGCGGTCTGCATTGCCTCGAAAGCCGCGATTCGAACATCACGTTCATCATGAAAAAGTTTTAAAATATCATTGAATTTACCGGCATAAACAGGTTCCGAGAAATAGGCGATGCCGCCCGGTCTCAGCACGCGGTGGATCTCCGCGAGGCCCTGGCGCAGTCTTGGTTGCGGAACGTGATGCAACGACTTCAGCATGATCACCGCGTCGACCGAGTCATCGGCTTCGGCGATCGCCTCGATTCCGCCCAGCCGGAACGAGGCGCGGGGCAGGTCGCTGATCCGGAGGTTCTTCTCGTGCTGAGCCCGATCGACTTCGGTGGCGATTATCTCCGCTACCGGCAACTGCTCGGCGATGCGGCGCGTGGTCTCGGCCCTGCCGCAACCCAGTTCCAGCAGGCGCGCTCCGGCCACCGGGAGGCGTTCGGCGATCAGTTCCAGATCCGACAGGACCGGCAGCGGTCCGGATTTCATCAGTTGCAGGGGAGTCTCCTTGCGTGGGCGGGTTCGCCGTCAGGGTAGCGATTTCCCGGTGATTGTCACGCCCATCCCGGTCGGTGCACCGGGGATCTTCCGCTAGGGCGCCCGCGTGGTCGAGGTGGGGCAGGTGCTCACCGGTTGCACGGGGTGCCACGGTCGGGCCGTACACCTGCTTGTTCGCGCGCGCTGCCGCAACATGGGACCCTGCGCCGAGAGGCTGGCGCGGGCATCGTCCCGCTGGAGCCAGCGACCGGTATTCCGGGCATGTGCCGGTGTTCGATCGCCGGGCGGGGGTTTGAACCCGAAGTCGGTTCTGGGAGTCACCGCCGATGCCGGGAACCGTGGACGCGGAGAACGGGAGCCGCTGCATGAAGGTTGAATATATCGTGATGCCGGTTGGGGCCGGAGTCGATCGACCCGGTCGGGTTGCCGATTGCCGCCGGGCAACGGGGCCGCGCACCTGTGCACTGGACCGGGGGACGCCGTGACCGGCTGGAACGATCTGGCGGCGCCTCGCCCGGCGGGCCGCGATTTGCGCGTCCTGGTGCCCCTGGCGCAGTTTCTGCGGCCCTACCTGCGCACGCTGGCGCTCGGGGTGCTGGCGTTGCTGGTCGGTGCCGGTGCCATTCTGGCCTTCGGTGCGGTGCTGCGGCTGTTGATCGACGCAGGCCTCACCCAGCAGGATCCCGCCGCGCTGAACCGGGCATTGCTGATCTTGCTGGGAGCGGTGGCGGTGATGGCGGCGGGCGCGGGCGCGCGCATCTACTTGGTCGCCTGGCTGGGGGAGCGCGTGGTGGCCGACCTGCGCCGCGCGGTTTTCGCCAACGTGATCGAACTGGACCCCGGGTTCTTCGAGCGTACTCGGACCGGCGAGGTCATTTCACGGCTCACCGCCGATACGACGCTGATCCAGTCGGTGGTCGGGCATACCCTGGCGATCGCGGCGCGCAACCTGCTGTTGATCGCGGGCGGCCTTTTCTTGATGCTGCACACCAGCCCCGTGCTAACCGCCTGGCTGCTGCTGGGTCTGCCAGTGGTGGCCCTGCCGGTATGGTTCCTTGGCCGCAGGGTGCGCGCGCTGTCGCGCCGGGCCCAGGATCAGGTGGCGGCTGTCGGGGGACGGGTGGACGAGAGCCTGTACGCGATCCAGACCGTGCAGTCGCATGTCCAGGAAGCCGCCGAACGCGCACGCTACGGCCAGGCCGTGGAGCAGGCTTTCGGGGTGGCCGTCCGGCGTGCCGCGGTCGGAGCGCTGCTGGCCGCGTCGGTGATTCTGCTGATGTTCGTGCTGATCACGGCCGTGCTCTGGGTCGGGGGACACCGGGTGCTCGCCGGGTTGATCACACCGGGCGAACTGGCGGCGTTTCTGTTCTACGCGGTACTGGTGGCCGGATCGGTCGCGGCCCTCAGCGAGGTCGCGAGCGAACTGCTGCGCGCGGCGGGCGCGGCCGAGCGGCTGCTGGAACTCCTGCAGGTTCGTTCTGGTCCGCCTTCGCCGCGGCATCCGCAGCATTTCCCCGAATCGGCGCGCGGCACGATCCGGTTCGAGAACGTGTCCTTCGCCTACCCGACACGCCCGCAACCGCCGGCGCTGCAGAATTTCGATCTGGAGATTCCCGCCGGCGCCACGATAGCGCTGGTCGGGCCCTCGGGAGCCGGCAAGTCCACGGTGTTCCAGTTGTTGCTGCGTTTCTACGATCCCGACGGCGGCTGCGTGCGCGTCGATGGCGTGGACGTCCACCGAGTGCATCTCGCGGCGCTGCGCGGCCGCATCGCGCTGGTGCCTCAGCAGCCGGTGCTGTTTGCCGCCAGCGTCCGGGACAACATCGCCTACGCGGCGCCGGAGGCGCCGGAATCGGCGATCCTGGATGCCGCCGTGGCAGCCCATGCGATGGAATTCATTTCCGCGCTTCCTGAGGGCCTGGACACGCCGCTGGGCGAGCGCGGGGTCCGGTTATCGGGAGGGCAGCGCGCCCGCATTGCGCTGGCGCGGGCGATTCTGCGCGATCCGGCCATCCTGCTGCTCGATGAGGCGACCAGCGCCCTGGATGCGGAGAGCGAGCGGCTGGTGCAGGCGGCGCTGGAACGCATCAGCCGCGGGCGTACGACGGTGACGATCGCGCACCGCCTCGCGACCGTACAGGCAGCGGACCGGATCGTGGTGATGGATCGCGGCCGTATCGTCGCCCAGGGGTCGCACGCCGAGCTGGTGGACGAGAACGGGCTGTACGCGCGCCTGGCGGCCCTGCAGTTCTCGACGACCTGAACGCCTCGGCTGTGGTGTCGGGACGCACATTTTTTTTCGTCGGGTGAGCACTGGCTCACCTGGTGAGCCAGTACCCCGGGGATAATGACGCTGCGGGGTCCCAGGGAAGGGAATCAGACAGCCGCAGGGTCGCGGCCCCCGCCTTTCCCGCCATCCCTCTCCCCATCCCATCACTCCGGGCATCCTGCCCTACGCCGTTCGGGCCAGCCTGCGGCTGTTCGAAATCGGCTCCCGGCGGATTTGTCCCGTTTGCGGGAAAGGGGGATTTCGTGCGCGCTGCGCGCGATTTTCACGTTAAAAAGACTTTGCATGCCCTTCATTTTCCGTGATGTCCGTGTCCTTCCGTGGCAGCTTTTTCACGTTGATCGGGTGGGCCGGGAACTTCCGCGCGTCGGTTCGTTTCTGATCACGAGAGGCCCGGGGGCGGGCACGGCTACATGCCGGAGGGGGATGGCGGGATGGAGCCTTCGCTGAAGGACAGCATCTACTTGCAGCGCGAGCGGCTTGCGCAGATCCTGCACGAACCGCTGGCGCAGCTGGCCGGGAAATGCGTGCAGGTCTGGGGAGATCGGGCGGGCCTCGACGAGGTGCTGCGAAACGGTTTCTGCAGCATCCCGCATCGCACTTTTCTCTACTGTTTGGGTACCGACGGGATACAGATCTCCGACAACGTCGCGGCCACCGGGCTGGTGTCCGAACATTTCGGGCGCGACCGATCGTCGCGCCCGTATATGAAGGAGGCCGTGCCCAGCTGGGGTTTCCTGCTCTCGGATGCCTACATCAGTCTGTACGCAAGGCGGCCGTCGATCACCGCGCTGCAGGTCGTGCGCTCGGAGAGCCAGGGGGTGGTCGGGTACCTGGGCGCGGATTTCGATCTGCGCAACCTGCCGCTGACCGCCGAACTCTACGAGGAACCCTCGTACTGGCGCCAGCTCAAGGGCGACCCGGCGATTCGGGGGGGCGTGTTCCAGCAAAGCCGCGTCGAAAGCCCGCTGGACCGCAGCTTGGACCAGTCCCTGTCGATCCTGGACGAACTGCTGACCCAGCGCGGCGTGTTCCAGTGCCAGGTGCACTTCTCAAGCAGCCAGGCGACCGTGTGGACGGTGAATGACCCTCTGCGCTATCGCCTGCTGGACCACGAGGCGCTGAGCGACCCCGACGTCTGCCTGGTGTATCCGCAGACACCCTATCCGGCTGATGCCACGATACCCCAGCAGTGCGTCGGTCCGATCCTCTTGGCCCTGCGGTCGTTGCGGCTGACCGACGAGACCTTCTACCTGCGCATGTCGTCGATCAACCTGTTCAACGGCATGGTCAGCGTTACGTTCTCCTGCGACGGGTCTCACTACATGCGCTACGACGAGTTTCTGGCCAAGAGCCATTCGTTCTGGTTCGGGACAGGCAACTGACGCGCGGAAGAACCGTCGGTGCAGCACGCTTCCGCATCCATCGACCTGATGATCACGCTTCCTCGTTCAGCCCGCTGAACTGGCTGGACCCCGGAGTTGCTCGCCCGCGAGACAGGCGTACACGAAGGCCCCGAAGTGCAGGAGCGAACCTCGCGAGTGGGCACGCGGCGGTACGTTCCCTGCCATGGCTTTGCGCCACCCCCGACGATGGGAATCGCCTTCCCCGCTTGCGGGGGAGGGTTGGGGAGGACGCGCGGCATGCGATGGTCATGCGGATATCGAATCTCGGGTTCCCCCATGGGCGTCTGCGTGGGACGACTGACGACGCATCCGGGGTGCCGGTGGGCTCCCGGGTTACGGGCGGGCGGTCGCTGCAAACCATTGCGCGGTCGTGCGAAAAGCCCTAGCGTTTCAGCCGGGCATGGCGCGGCCGCCGGTGCCGGCCCTGTCCAGCGCCAAATCAGAAAGGATCCCGGCGCCGCGGTTCCCGCGGTCGGCTTCGTGCGCCAGAGTCAGGCAGCGACGGGAGTTGGCGGGCAGGGGATCGTTCGAAGGATCCAGACAGAGGGGAACGTCTTTGAACGAAAAACCCAGTAACGGAATCAAGGGTCTGAAACACTGGCGCTACGACCTGGGTGCGGGTCTGCAGGTGGCGCTGGTATCGTTGCCGCTGTCGCTCGGGATCGCGATCGCCTCCGGGGCACCGCCGGTGGCGGGTGTGGTGTCGGCGATCATCGCCGGGCTCGTGTTTCCGTTCCTGGGCGGGGCCTACGTGACCATCAGCGGACCCGCTGCGGGGCTCGCGCCCGCGCTGCTGTCCGGGATGCTGCTGCTGGGGGGCGGCGACCTCGCGGCCGGTTATCCGCTGGTGCTGGTGGCCATCTGCCTGACCGGACTGGTGCAGATTCTGCTCGCGTTCGTGAACGCCGGACGCTTCGCGATCTTCCTGCCGGTAACGGTCGTCGAGGCGATGCTCGCGGCGATCGGCATCATGATCATTCTGAAGCAAGTCCCGCCGCTGCTCGGTGACCTCTCGCCGGTCGCGCCTACCACGCTCGATTCCATCGCCAAGCTGCCTGAGACGCTGACGCGCATCGAACCGACGGTGTTCTTCATCGGCGCGCTATGTCTGTTCCTGATGTTCTTTCTGAATGCGACGCGCAGGGTCTGGATGCGGCGCATTCCTCCGCCTCTGTTCGTCGCGATGCTGGGACTGGTGCTCGCGGTGGTGCTGGGGCTCGAGGAACCGTACCTGATCGTGATGCCGGAAAACGTGCTGGAAGGGGGGATCACGGTTCCAGCGTTTGGTGAGGTGTTCAATCGGCCCGAACTGTGGGTCAGCATGCTGATCGTGGTGATCACCCTGACGTTGATCGACGGCATCGAATCGCTGGCGACGATCGCTGCGGTGGACAAGATCGATCCCTACCAGCGCAAGTCCGACCCGAACGTGACACTGCGTGCGATGGGCGTGTCCAACGTCGCCTCGAGTCTGGCAGGTGGCCTTACCATCATTCCGGGCGGCGTGAAGAGCCGGGTGAACATCGACGCGGGCGGGCGCACGCTCTGGGCCAACTTCTACAACGCGATTTTCCTGATCGTGTTCCTGCTGCTGGCCACCGACCTCATTTCGATGATCCCGCTGGCCGCGATCGCGGCGATCCTGATCTACGTGGGCTGGCGCTTGTGCGAGTACCGGGTGTTCAGCAAGACCTACGCGATCGGACGCGACCAGATGCTGATCTTCCTGGTGACCATCGCCGCGATCCTGCTCACGGACCTGCTATGGGGCATCCTGATCGGCATGGCCGCCGAGATTCTGATGCTGGCCTACCTGCTTACACCTTCGTTCCGAGCGGTGCTGACCGGCCGGCTCGCCTTTGTCCAGTCCCTCGAGTTGATCGGGCGCAACCTGGCCAGCCTGTTCCGGAACCCGGTCATCAAGGTGCACGCGGACCAGCGCGACGGCCGGCCTCACTACGAAATCTCGCTGGGTTCGCTGGTGTGTTTCAACCTGTTGCCGTTCGACAAGCTGTTGCAGAACCTGCCGTCCGATGCCGCGCTGACCGTCATCGTGACCGAATCCGGGCGGATCGTGGACCACACCGCGATGGAATACCTGCACCAGCTACAGGAGCAGGCGCTGCGCGAGGGGCGGCCGTTCGAGTTGCGGGGGCTGGAGCACTACTACCAGTTCACGCAACACTCGCTGTCCGCGCGCATGCACGATGCCGCGCTGGTCCGGCGCGAGGCGCGGCTGTCGGCGCGTGCGGAGCAGATGGCCGCTTTCGCTCGAAGCCATGGGCTGGAGTTCGACCCCGCCACCTCCGCGGTGCTGGACGCGCACGGCTTCACCTATCTGCGGCGGGGCGACCTGAAACAGGAACGCAACGTGCTCACCGGCGAGTACCGGGGCCACGATATCCGGCTGTTCGACTACAGCCATACTGCTGCTCCGGATCACTACGTCGAGCACCGCCACACCGTGGCCATCATCACGCCCCCGTCGGGCGTTACGCCGTTGCCGGACCTGGTGCTGGCACCGGGGCATTACCTGAAGCGCTACCTGGTCGATTACCAGGAACACGATGCCCCGGTCGACATCGACTACCCTGAAGGGTACCGGGTGTATACGCGCGAAGATCGTTCGCTTCCGGCCGCAGAACGGCTGCTCGGCTATGTCCAGCGCCATCCCGGGGTGTATGTGGAAGTTCGCAGCGGGGCCCTGCTGGTGTTCCGGCCGGACCGCGAGCTGGAGGATCCCGAGAGCATGGAAGGGCTGCTCGAGGTCATCGATGCCGCGATGTCACCGTCTGTGCAGCACTCGACATCCGCGTGAGTGAAAACAGGCAAACGATCGACTGGTCCCGGCCATGGCTGGCGCCGTTGCGGCCGTTGGCTCCGTTGCTGGCTGCCGACGATCTGCGTGCGGCGTTGAACCGGACCGCCCGCGAGCGGGATTTGCGTACGAGCACCGGGCGCCCGGTACGGTTCGTCGCGGCAGCCGACGCCGGGGCCGGTCGGAATGCGCGCCCGTACGAGTCGCATATCGCGGAAACGGGCCGTGTCCCTACCCGTGATGACCTCCACGACGTGTTCAATGCACTGGTCTGGCTCACCTTTCCGCTCACGAAGGCGGCGCTCAACGCAGTGCAGGCCCAGGTCATCGCACGCGAGGGAGTGCGCGGCCGGCGGGGGCCTGTGCGCGATGCCGCAACGCTGATCGACGAGAGCGGGCTGTTGCTCGCGGCCGCGGATCCACGCGTGTTCGGGGCGCTGGCCGCGCATGACTGGCCGCGCTTGCTGGTGCGGGAACGTGCACGCTGGGGGCCTGCGATCCTCCCCATGGCATTTGGGCATGCGCTGTTCGAAAAGCTGGTGCATCCGTTCAAGGCCATCACCGCCGTGGTGGTGCCGCTGCCGCTCGCGGTTCCAGGAGAGGGAGCCGACACTCGGACGCTCGATGCGGCAGCGGCGGGTTTCGTGCGCGATCCCCTGCTGGCGCCCCGGCGGCTGTTGCGCCTGCCGGTGCTGGGAATCCCCGGTTGGCACGAGTCCAATGCCGACGCAGGGTTCTACGACGACGCCGCGGTGTTCCGCCCCGCGCCGAACCGGTGAACCGCAACGGTCGGGACCGGATCCCGCGCCTCGCGTACTACCGGTAGTCCACGACCCCGGGTCCGGTGACTCCGTCGATGCCCAGTGCCTCCAGCGCCTGACGCTCCTCCTCGGTGCGTACGCCCTCGGCGATCACGATCACTCCGATCGAATGGCCGATGGTGCACAGCGTGCGCAGCAGAGTCTGGTTCGCGGGGTTCTTCTCGACGCTCCGGACGAACGAGCCATCGGCCTTCAGGTAATCGAGGCCGATGTCGTGCAGGCGCCCGATCTCCGAGACCTGGTGGCCGAAATGCTCGATCCCCATCCTGCATCCGAAGGCCTTCGCCTCGCGGGATAGGTGTGCGAAGGCGTCGAGGTGGCGGAAGGCCATCGCTTCGGGCAATTCGAGCCAGAGCTGCCGGGCAGCGTCGGGGGCTGCCGCGCAGCGGTGGCCCAGCCAGGACGGGAAGTCCGGATCGATCAGCGCGTCGACCGAGAGATTGATCCCCACCGGCCGGCCCTGTTCCCCGATCAGGCTCAGCGCCAGGTCGACCACCCGCCGGTCCAGTTCCGACGACATCTCCAGCCGGTGGATCCACGGCAGGAAATGCCCGGCGGCCAACATCTCTCCCTCCCAGCGCAGGCGTACCGGAGCTTCCAGGTGAATCAGCCGATCCTGCAGATCGACCACAGGGAAGGTCGCGAGGGAGAAAGCGCGTTCTGCAAACGAGTCGGCCAGGATACTGCGCCAGCGCTCCAGCTGCTCGTGGATCGGCGTGGTGTCGGCGTCTCCGGCGCGCGCGACGTTGATCGCCGAATCCCCCTGTCGGTCGGCGGCCTGGAGCGCACCATCGAGTCGGGTCAGCAGGCCGCTGACGGTCGCCCCGTGAGTGAACACGGTCGCGGCGCAGGGCAACGTGATTCCGGTATCCATGCTGTGACGTTCCAGAACTTCGCGCAGTGCCTGTTGCACATCGGTGGCCACCCGGTGGGGTTCCATGGAGCGCGGTGCCAGCACCGCGAAGTCGGAGCCGTTCAGGCGCGAGGCGCCCCAGCCGCTTTGCTGGCCGACGATCGCGTTGAGCGCGGCCCCCATCTCGGCCAGCAGACCGTCGATTGCCTTGCGGCCATACGCCACGTTCAGGTCTGCCAGCCCGTTGATCCGGATCAGCGCCAGCGAGCCCGCCGCATTCTCGTCGTCGCCCTGCAACGTGGTATCCAGCGTCTGCAGGAAGGGGTCGCGGCAGAGCAGCCCGGTGACCTTGTCGATATGCGCGTCGCGCTGGAATCGCTCGAGGCGCCGGGCCTCCTGTTCGAGCATGGCCCGCACACGGTCCGACAGCGCGTTCATCGCAACGACCACGCGCCTGAATTCCAGTGTCGCCGGTTCGGCCACGGTGATGAATCGCCGATTGCCGATCGCCTCGGCCTGGTGGACGACGGCATCCAGTGGACGCACCGTGCGGCGCAGCAGCAGCGTGCCGAGAAGCCCGATCAGGATCGCGCCACCGGCAAAGATCAACGCCAGTTGCCGGGTGCCATCCCACAGCGATTCGTAGGCGTAGCTGGTCTGGCTTTCGACGGTCAGCGCCCCGAACTGTGACCAGCCATCGGTGATCTGCGCGACCCCGGGCTCGATATCGAACGCCATCAGGTGCACGAACCAGCCTGGAACCCCCTCCGGATCCACGAAGTTGGTCCGCTCCTGCATCACCTCTCCGCGCGGGTTCGTGATGCGGATCAGCCGGTAGTGACCGGTATCGAACTGTGCTGCGAGCGCCAGTTCCACCGTGGCTTCGTCCTTCGGCAGTTGCGTGAGTGAGAGCGCCAGCGATGCGGCGTTGTCCACGTTCTTCACGTGCAGTTGCTGGGCCAGGTAGTTGCGTGCCGAAACCGTGCTGACCGCGACGCTGACCAGCAGGGACAGCAACATCAGGAGGGCGACGGCAATCCAGAGCTGTGTTTTGAGTGACATGGTATCCGCGACCGTTGAGTTATCTGCCCGAGTGGGTTATCTGTCCGAGGCGATCGGGCGGGAAAGGTTGATTCCGTCGGCCTGCATGCGCTCGAGCACACCACGCCAGTTCGACAGGCGCGCGGTGGAGTCTCCGGCCGAGGTCGTGGCCCCGTCCGGCCACAGTCCCTGGCTGTTGAAGCTGAACACCGGCGTCAGGTCGTCGCGCCGGGAGGCCGGACGGATGTCGGAGATCAGGTTGTCCAGGATCAGGGGTTCGGCATCCTCGGACGGATAATAGCCCAGCACCATGTGCACCTCGGTTGCGTTGCTCGCCAGCGCGCCGAGCCGGGCATGGACATAGAACAGGCGCAGGCGCGAGTCGGGTATGCCCAGCTTGCGCAGGCTCACGTATTTGGCGATGGAGTAGTCCTCGCAGTCGCCACCGCCCTTGCCGAGGGTTTCCAGCGGCGTGGCCCAGTAATCGTTCTTTCCCCAGAGATCCTGGTCCGTCGTGTAACGCACGTTTCGGTTGAAAAAATCGTTGATCCGATGGATCTGGCGGCGCTCGTCGAGCGAAGCCGCGCGCACCAGCGTGTCCCGCCAGTCCTGGACACGCTGGACGGCCTGGCCATCGTAGCGCTGGGCAGCGAGGCGCTCGAGGCGGGCGAAATCGGACAGGCCTGCGTGCAGCCAGCCGGCTGCGACCAGCGCGAAAAGGAGCAGTACCGACACGATCGCCGGCAGGGTGGTGGTGACGTACCGGGAACGCACGGGCTTCACCCCGAACTCCACGGGATCCCGGGGCATGCGGGTGCATCGGCCGGAAACAGGACCGGTACAGGGTTGGCAGGGCCGTTGGGATCGGGCTCCGCCGCGTATCGATCCGTGCAGGTTCCGGGAATGCTGCGGCGCGGGCGGGGCCGGGGGACGGTTCGTGAACCAGGCTGCCCGTTACCCGGTACCGATGGCTGCGCGCGCAGTGCATTCGGGAACCGGTGCGGGTTGCAGCTGAGGACCGACATGGTGTGTCCGGCCGATGCGTCGGGTCACCGGAACGGCATCCCCGGCATCAAACCTTCCGGCCGGGTCATGCGGTGCATGTCGGTCGAGATGCGTCCCATCGTGCCGCTCATCGTACCGGCGGCGTGGGTCATCCGCCCGACCGTACCGTCCATGGCTCCCACATCCCCGGCCATGCCCCGGATGCTCAGCGTGATACGGTCGACATCGGCATTCATGGAACGCAGATCGGACCCCATGAATTCGGCATCGGTCCGGATCCGGGCGAGGTCGCCGGACATGCCGGTCTGGCCTGCCACGATGCTCTCCGCCATGACCTCCATGTCTCCGACCATGTAGGACATGTCCACGTTCATGCTGGACACATCGGCACCCATCTGCGTTACGGCGCGGGTCATCGTGCTCATGTCGCGGCCCATGTTGATCATGAACAGCCCCATGCCCGCAAAGGCCAGCGCGAAGCCGATCAACACGATGCCTGCACCGATCATCTGCGCTCTGGAAATAGCGGTTGTGGGCTCTTGCTGCTCCCTGAACTGCTCGGACATGCTTCCTCTCCAGCTGGTGCCGACGCAGTTGCACGCCCTTGGGCTGATTGAAGTCGGCAGGGGTGGCCGCGGGCCGGTGTAGCCAAAAGGCTGGCTACATCAGAGCATAATCCATGAACGGCGGGACTGCCCGGGGCCGGCGAAGACGCGCAGTCGCCAATTCCCCGCACAGAGCGGCGACAAACGGACGCAAGGACGGGTTTGTGAAATAGTCGGGTCCATGCGCTGGAACTTCGATCACAGCTATGCCCGCCTGCCCGAACCGTTTTACGCCCGGGTCGAACCCGTGCCGGTCAACGCTCCTGAACTGGTGCTGCTGAACCGCGCCCTGGCCGATGATCTGGGGCTGGAAGCGGATGCACTGGCGGGGGCGGACGGCGCCCTGATGCTCGGCGGCAACCGGGTCGAAGCCACGAGCGAGCCTATCGCGCAGGCCTATGCGGGGCACCAGTTCGGTCACTTCACCCTGCTCGGGGACGGCCGCGCGCATCTGCTGGGCGAACATCGCACACCGGACGGACGGCGCGTCGACATCCAGCTCAAGGGTTCCGGGCCGACGCCCTTCTCACGCCGGGGTGATGGGCGCGCGGCGCTGGGGCCGATGCTGCGCGAGTACCTGATCAGCGAGGCGATGCGCGGGCTGGGTAGTCCCGACCACCCGCAGCCTGGCCGTAGTCGCGACCGGGGAGCGGGTGTTCCGGGAAGACGCGCTGCCCGGGGCCGTGCTGACGCGGGTGGCCGACAGCCATCTCCGGGTCGGAACCTTCGAGTACGCGGCGGCACTCGATGCCGGTCTCGACGTTCCCGGCCGCGCGGGAACGGGGACCGACGCCGATGCGGTCGCGCCCGACGGTGCGTCGTTCACGCGTGCGCTTGCCGACTACACGCTGCGGCGCCACTACCCCGAACGGCTCGACCGGCCGACGCGCTATCTCGACCTGCTGGAAGCGGTGATGGATCGCCAGGCGGCACTGATCGCGCAATGGATGCGGGTGGGTTTCGTGCACGGAGTGATGAATACCGACAACATGGCGCTGTCCGGCGAGACCATCGATTACGGCCCCTGTGCGTTCATGGACGAGTACGATCCGGCCACCGTATTCAGTTCCATCGACCGCCAGGGCCGCTATGCCTTCGGGAATCAGGCGCCGATCGCACAGTGGAACCTCGCGCGGTTTGCGGAGACATTGCTGCCGCTGATCGATCCGGATCCGAAAGCGGCGGTGGCCAGGGCCGAGGAAGCGCTCGGCCGCTTCCCGGCATTGTTCACCGGGTACTGGCGCGCCGCGATGCGCGCAAAACTCGGGCTCGAGCGGGAGGAACCCGGCGATCAGGCGCTGATTGAGTCGCTGCTGGAGTGGATGCAGCACAGCGGCGCGGACTACACGAACACGTTCCGCGATCTCGCCGATCGGGCCGCGATCGATGCGCCCGCGCGGGTCGATCGCGCGTTTCAGGATCCGGAGTTCCTGGCCTGGCACGCGCGCTGGAAGGAACGGCTGGCACGCGAGCCCGGTGATCCGGACGATGCAATCGCCCGGATGCGTGCCGCCAGCCCGGCGGTGATTCCCCGCAACCACCGGGTGGAACAGGCCCTTGAGGCCGTGGTTCATTCCGGCGACCTCGAACCCGTGCACCGACTGCTGGAGGTGTTGGCCGACCCTTACGATACCCGCCACGACGATTCCGAGTACCGTCGCCCGCCGCCACCGGACCAGCGCGTCTACCAGACCTTCTGCGGTACCTGAACCGGTTCCGGACCGACCGGTTGCCGGGGATCGCGCCGCTGGCTCGCTGCACGCAGCGCCGGATACAGCATCTGCCGTCGGCGACCCGGATGCGACAGCGGGCGATAGTGCGTGGCCGCGGTACGCGGGTAACAGCACGGGGCCAGGGTGAGGCGGCAGCCGCTGCGGGCGGCGAGTTCGATGAGTCTGAGATGCAGATCCCCGCAGGCGTGCAGCGCTGCCACCTGGACGCCTGCACCGATCCAGCTCGAAGTGTCGGCGGCCAGGACATCCTGCGGCTGCAGCGTGACCGGCAGCCCCTGACGGTCGGCCAGTCTCTGGCCTTCCGCACACAGCGAGGGCCGCTTTTCCAGCGCAAGCACACCGAGGCCGTGCCGCCGGGCCAGCAACGCGGTGTGGCGGGCAAAACGTTCGGCGTGAGAAAGAGGCACGGGCGGGCGCGGGGATCCGGGGCGTCGGCGTCATTGAAGCATGTCGGCTGCAGGTGCGTTCCGTGGGGCACCGCGTGTGCGCGAACCGCGTGGCGGTACCCTTTACAGCACGAAGCCGATCCGCGACCCTGCGCTACAGCGCAATAGCTGGGGTCGACCGAGCCCTCGGGAAGGAAGACATGCAGGAAACGGGTTCCGAATCCATTCGGACAGCACTCATCACGGGCAATTCCAGTGGTCTGGGCCTGGGACTGACACGGGTACTGAAGCGTGGGGGTACCGCGGTCTACGGGTTGAGCCGGCGCGGCTGTCCCGAGCCGGTCGCGGGAGACGTGCGGGTGGATCTCGCCGAGCACGACCGGATTGCACCTGCGCTGGGCCGGCTGCTCGAAGGTGTCGAACGCCTGGACCTGGTGGTGCTCAATGCCGGGATCCTGGGCCAGATCCAGCGCATGCAGGATGCCGACCTCGCCGAACTCAAGCACGTGATGGACGTCAACGTCTGGGCCAACAAGCCGATCCTGGACGAACTGCTCCGGCGCGAGATTCCGGTCGGCCAGATCGTGGCGATCTCGTCTGGCGCGGCCGTGTTCGGGAGTCACGGCTGGAGTGGTTACGCGCTCTCCAAGGCGGCGCTGAACATGCTGGTGCAGCTCTACGCGCACGAGTTTCCGGATACACCAGTGCACAGCCTCGCTCCGGGCCTGGTCGATACGGCCATGCAGGAGTATCTGTGCGAGGACGCCGATGTCGGGGCGTTTCCCGGCCTGGAGCGCCTGCGCGAGGCCCGCGGAACGGCCGATATGCCGGACTCGGAGGCTGCCGCGCAGCAGGTGCTCGAGAGTCTGACGGCGCTGCGGGCGGAGCCAAGCGGGCGCTTTCTGGATCTGCGCGCGTTGCGCGACCCCGATGCCTACCAGCGTCTGCTGGCCAGCAAGGCCACCGGGCGCTGAGGGGGGGGCGGCGTCAGGGTTTGTGAGAATGCGGTCTGCCGGGGCGAAGCTGACCGGGAAACCGGCCAAGACTGGCGCAGTTGCTCGTGCGCGGAGAGCTGCGCATCGCGGCTCGCGGCCGGCGGCGGACTTCCCGGTTGCACCTGAGCCGCCGGATCGCAGCAGCCGAGATCCGCGGGATGGGCGCGTACCGGCCGATCGTCTGCCGTCGAACACTTCAAGGTGCAGCGGCGGTACTCTAGGAAATCGTCGTACTCCTCGTGCGCGACCACAGTCGCCGGCCATGGTGCGCGCGGTTCCGGTCGCTCGGGGGGCAGTTATGACAGCGGTGCGGGGGCTGATCCCCGCGCTGGAAACGTCGTCAGAACGCGGGAGGCAGTGAGATGCGCAAACGGATCGTCCCGGCAACACAGGAGCGGGCTGCGGGAGCACGCAGCGACTGGCTGGATCTGCAACGGGTGGTCGAGGTCGAGATGACTTCCGAGGATCCCGAACACCCGATCGAAAATGCGCTGATACCCGGCAGGGAGGGGGGCTGGCGCGCGTCCGGGCCGGGGGCACAGGTGATCCGGTTGCTGTTCGACGAACCCCGGCCGATCCGGCGGATCTGGCTGCATTTCGAGGAGCCGAGGCTGGAGCGCACGCAGCAGTTGGTGCTTCGCTGGTCGCCGGATCGCGGCCAGAATATGGTCGAGGTGGTGCGTCAGCAATGGAACTTCAGCCCCCAGGGCGCCACCGCGGAAACCGAGGACATCGTCCTCGGGGTGCCGAACGTGACGCTGCTGGAACTGGCCATTATCCCGGACATCAGCGGCGGCGAGGCCCGGGCATCGCTTGCGCAGTTGCGGGTGGAAGTCAGCGAATCGGAACCGTCGCAGGCACCGGCTGCCCCCGGTGCCCGGGAGTAGCGGCCGGGTCGTCAGCGCACGGTATCCGGCGCGGTGGGCGTGAACCCGTGGATCCCGTGCTCGATGCCGCGACCACCGAGGCGTATGCGCGCGCGGGATTGGCCAACATCCGGCGCGAGTATCCCAACCATCCCGGACACCTTCTGACCGGCGAAGAGGATCTCCGCGCGCCGTCGCAGCTGCATCCGATCTTCTACGGCTGCTTCGACTGGCACTCGTCGGTGCACCAGCACTGGATGCTCGTGCGACTGCTGCGCCGGTCGCCGCGCCTCGGTATGGCCGACGCGGTCCGGAACACGCTGGACCGCCAGTTCGACGTCGGCGCTGCGCGGATCGAGGCCGCTTACTTCCAGCATCCCCAGCGCCGCAGTTTCGAGCGCCCCTATGGCTGGGCCTGGTTGCTGACGCTGGCCGCCGAACTCGAGGCCTGGGGGGAAGCAGCGCCGCGGCGCTGGGCCGCGGCGCTGCAGCCGTTGACCGACACGGTGCGGGGTCGCTGCCTCGACTGGCTGGCCGGGACACGGTACCCGCAGCGCGCCGGCACCCACGGCAACAGCGCGTTCGCCTGCGCTCTGCTGCTGGATGCCGCGAATGTCAGCGGCGACGTCGATCTGGCCGAAGCGGCGGTGGCGGCGGCATGGCGCTGGTACGCGGCCGATGCCGGGTATCCGGCCTGGATCGAACCGTCGGCCACCGACTTCCTGTCGCCGGCGCTGGTCGAGGCCGACCTGATGGCGCGCATCGTGCCGGGCGACGGGTTCCCCGAGTGGCTGGAGGGCTTCCTCCCGGTCCCCGATCCGCTCGAGGAACCGGTGGTGGTGACAGAACGGGGTGACCCTCAGGGTGTGCATCTCGACGGCCTCAACCTCAGCCGGGCCTGGTGCTGGCGCAGGATCGGGGCCACGCTTCCAGCGGATCATCCGTGGCGGCCTGCCGCACACAGGGCGGCTGCGCGCCACGCGGTCGCCTCGCTCCCCGCCGTGCTGTCCGGCGACTACGTGGCGGAACACTGGCTACCGAGCTTTGCCGTCTACCTGTTCGAAGGCGCTCTCGTGCCGCCCGGAACCTGATGGATGTCGACCGGAATGGCGACCGGGGATGCGCGACGCCAGTATCGGATGCTAGCGGGGTTCGCCGGGTGCAGGAGCGGGCGGGTCGCGCTCGCGGAGCTGTCGCTGGAGGAACCGGTCCAGCTGGTTGGCGAAGGCTTGCCGGTCGCGCGGATGCAGCGCCGACGGACCGCCGGTGTCGACGCCCGATGCGCGCAACGTCTCCATGAAGTCGCGCATGCCGAGACGTGCGCGAATCGTGTCCGCGCCGTACATCTCGCCCCGAGGGTTCAGCGCATGGCCGCCGCGTTCGATGACCTCGGCCGCCAGCGGGATGTCTGCGGTGACTACCAGGTCGCCCGCCTCCAGCCGCGCCACGATCTCGTTGTCGGCCACGTCGAACCCCGAACCAACCTGGATCGCGCGCACGAACCGGGAAGGGGGCACCCGTAGCGGCTGGTTCGCCACCAGCGTCACCGGTACCCGGGTACGCTCGGCCGCCCGGAACAGGATTTCCTTGATCACGCCGGGGCAGGCGTCGGCATCGACCCAGATTTTCATCGGTGGGCGTTCATGGCTGGACGTTCACGAGCAGTCTCCTTGGCGCTGGCCCCGACCCGGCTCCGGATCCGGGCAAATCCGGTGCGGCCGCGGCCATCGCGGGGCGTGCATGATACCATCGCCTGCACCACCCACCGGAACCCCGGGAACCGAGCATGGCGGGCTCACTGAAGGATCAATTGCTGAAGGCCGGCGTTGCCAGCAGGAAGCAGGCGAAAGAAGCCGAACTGGAGAAGCGCCGGAAGCAGAAACAGGGCCGGCAGCGGGCCGACAAGGAAGAGCGCGAACGGGCGGCCGCAATCGAGGCAGCGCGCGTGGCGAAGCTGGAGAAAGACCGGCAGCTGAACGAGCAGCGCAAGCAGGAGCAGGCGCAGCGTGCCCTGCAGGCCGAGATCCGGCAACTGGCCGAGCAGCACCGGATCGATCCGCCCGAGAACGCGGACCTGCGCTACCACTTCGTCTGGGAGAACAGGGTCCGTTCGCTGTGGGTCGATGCGGGCCTGCGTGCCCAGCTGTCGGACGGCCGGCTGGCGCTGGTGGCGGTCGATCAGGCGTTTCTTCTCGTGCCCGCTGCGATCGCCCACCGCATCCGGCTCCGGGATCCGAACGCGGTAGTGCAACCCGAGTCCGGGGCCACGGACGGGGCACCCGGCGACGACGAGTACGCGGACTACCCCGTCCCGGACGATCTTCACTGGTAGCCGGTTGACCTGCCATGCCCGGATCGGAACCGATGTCGGGTGAAGTCCGCCTGTACGCGGCCTGCAGCGTGGCCCGCGACGGGTACGGGCCAAGAACTCGGCGGCCGAGAACGGACCCGCGACTCCCGGCTGCTGTTCCCGCCCGGCCTGCCGATCCGCGATCCTGGTCCGGAACCGGTGATGAACGCTCGATCCGCCAGCGCCTTTTCGACCGCCTCGCTGGAGAACCTGCGCCGCCGCCTCCTGGACCTGACCGGGCGCAACCGGTTGCTGGACTTCACCCACGGGCGCTCCGGCAACATCCGGATCATCGACGATGCCGACAGTTCGCAGCACCGTGCGCTGGTGGACGCGATCGACCGCCGGAATCTCGTCATCAAGGGACCGCCCGGACAGGCACGTCGCAGACGATCACCGATCCGATCGCTCTGCGACCCTCGCGCAGGGCCGAAGGTGCTGTTCGTGGCCGAGAAGCTCGCTGCACTGGAAGTGGTGAAGCGCCGCCTCGATCACGCGGGAATTGGTGATTTCTCTCTCGAACTGCACAGTCTGAGATCCAGAAGCGCCGGGTGCTCGATGTCGAATCCAGGAGCGTCTTGCCAACCAGGGCCGCTATCGGCCGCCGGCGGAGCTCGATGTCGACATTGCCCGCCAAGAGAAGTCCTGATTATCGCGAAACCTCCGCAGCGAGTGCGACGCCATTCTGCGTCGGTCGTCATTGCGAGCGTAGCGCGGCGCCACCTGTTGCCATCACGGTAGCCACCGCCGACCCTGCAAGAAACGCAGGCGAACGAAGCCAACGACCGTCATCCGCCATCCTCACGCAGTGTGCACCACAATCTGCGGCCAGAGGCTCACGCGGCTAGTGGGCCATGCGGGGAGTTCCTCACCCGATCGCTTCGCCAGACACGCCGGCGCTGCGTTGGGCAAGTTTGAAATAGGTTGCCATTCCTGCACTTGGCCGCTTTGCCCGCCTGCGCGCCTTGCTCCGGCGCTCCCGGCTGTGCTCCATAGGCACCGAACGTGCCGTATGGCCCGCTAGCGTCGCCCGGTTCGGCCTTTCTTGAATCCACCAATCAGAATGATTATCATTGATGATATTGGTGGCTCCGAGTGAAAGCCCGTCACCCGGTGCCTCATGCGATCGTCGCGACGCCTGTCGCGAAAGCCTTCGGGGACCGATGACGGCTTCCGGGGCCTCGTAGCCAGCCAGCCGTTGACGGCCAGCCAGCCAGCCAAGCAGCCCGTATCCATGACTGGAGCGAGAGATGCCCGCGCGTGCTGACCCGTCCACTGTACCCGTCGCGCCACCTGCGGGGGCGACCCGGGCTGTGCCGATCGCAGAAAACAGCCCCGTTGTCGGCCAGGCGACCGTCTCTCCCGCCTCTCCCATGTGCCTACGGCGCGGCTTCTCCCGGTTTCAGGGCGATGTCGCGTCGGTGCGGGATTTCGTGCACCGACCGCATTCGTCGGCTCCTGTGCAGCCACGCTGCACCCTCCACGTTCGATTCAACCCCCAGTTCGGGAGACCTGTCATGAAGCCCCTTGTGTCCGCATTTGTCCCGCTGCTGATCTTCAGCGCTCCGGCGCTGGCGCATACACCGTTGTTTGCCTGTTACGACAATTCCGACGGCACCGTGCTATGCGAAGGCGGTTTTTCCGATGGCTCATCGGCTGCCGGCGTCGCCATCCGGGTGCTCGGTGCTGATGGCTCGGTGCTTCTCGAGTCGCAGCTGAATCACCTGAGCGAGATCGAGTTCGACAAGCCGGACGGCGAGTACACCGCGGTGTTCGACGCCGGTGAGGGCCACCGTCTGGAGATCCCCAGCAGCCGCATCCTGCCCTGACCCATGTCCATGCCCATGTCCATGTTCACGTTCACGGAAAGCCCGAACCAAGGAGATCCCGCATGTCTGGCTTGATCCGCGCCTCGATGATGGTCGCGTTGCTGTCCCTCACGGTTACCGCCCAGGCCCATTTCCAGTTGCTCTACACGCCGCAGCTCAACCACGCCGACCCGGCCACGCTGCCGTTCAGGCTGGTGTTCACCCACCCCGCCGGCAACGGCGCAGTGATGGACATGGCCGATCCCGAGGCTTTCTTCGTCGTGCATCGGGGCGAACGCACCGACCTGCTCGGGCAACTCAAACCCATCACCTGGCAGGGTGCTCAGAATCAGGGCCGCGCGTTCGAGGCTGAGATCCCGGTGCGGCGCGTCGGCGACTACGTGTTCGTGCTGACCCCGGCGCCGTATCACGAGGCGGGCGAGGGATACATTCAGCAGTTCACCAAGACCATCGTGAACCGGGGCGGCGGACCGTCGGACTGGAACGACCCGGTCGGGCTGCCCGCCGAGATCCTGCCGCTGGTCAAGCCCTACGCGCTGTACACCGGCATGCTCTTCAGCGGCCAGGTTCTCTCGGATGGCGAACCCGTGCCCGGGGCCGAGATCGAGGTCGAGTTCATGAACCACGATGTGATTCTGGAAGAAAACAACCTGCGCGCCGAGGGGCATCTGGCATTCCCGTCGCCGGCCTTCGAGACCTTCGTGATCCATGCCGATGCCAATGGCATCTTCCATTTTGCCCTCCCGCACGCCGGGTACTGGGGCTTCTCGGCCGTCGAGGTCGGCCCCGTCACCGAACACCAGGGCGAGCCTTTGAGCCAGGAGGCAGTGATCTGGGTGCAGGCACATGAGCTCCGTTGAGCCGACTCGGCACCGGCACCGGGCAAGCGGAGCGTCACTCCGCCTGGACCGTGCCATTCCCGGAGCGCGCTGCCGTATCCTGCGCCTGGCCGCGCGCGGCCCGGTGCGGCAGCGCTTGCTCGACATGGGCCTGTTGCCCGGGATGCCGGTATCGCTTGTGCGGCGCGCCCCGCTCGGCGATCCCCTGGAGATCCGGGTCGGGGACGGCGAAAGCTTCATCGCCATCCGCCAGGCAGAAGCGGAACAGGTCCATGTCGTCCCTGAACCGTAAGCGTTCTCCGTCCCCCGGAGGCGCCACCGTCGCCGCGATGGCCAACAGACCGACGAACGCACCGGGGCCGACCCGGCCCCGAGGCTGGCCGGGCGGACCGCGCGCCGGGGGCGGTCCGCTGCGGAATTTTCCGAGAAACGCAGGGCCTGGGTTTCGTCATTGCGAGCCCAGCGAAGCCATCCAGCATGCTCAAGGAAACGCTGAACAAAGGACCCTGTCATTGCGAGTGAAGCGCGGCAATCCAAACGGTGCCAACGAAATCATTGGCTTATGGATCGCCACGTCCCGCCACGCTGCGCTCGCGGCGGAAGGCCGTTCCCCGCGATGACGGATCGAATCATCGTTTTCCTGCCGTGCCGATCGCTCCGCCACGTCGTGTGGCGTCCGCGTCGGAAGGTTGCGTGTGCGCTGCGCAATGACATCCGTTGCAGTGTTGCTCTGCAAGTCGAACCAGCCCGAGTCGATCCATGCTCAGCCAGACCGCGTCGTCCCACTCCGTAACCGTCGGCCTCGTCGGCCAGCCCAACAGCGGCAAGTCCACGCTGTTCAACGCGCTGACCGGCCTGCGCCAGCATATCGCCAACTACCCCGGGGTCACCGTCGAGAAGAAGACCGGCCGGCTCGATCGTAACGGACGGCGGATCGAGCTGGTCGACCTTCCCGGAACCTATGGCCTGAGTGCGTTCTCTCCGGAAGAGCGGGTGGTCAGCCAGTTTCTGCTGCAGGACGGAGCGCAGGCGCTGGTCAATGTCCTGGACGCGACCCAGCTGCGGCGCGGCCTGATGCTGACGCTGCAGCTCCTGGAGATGGGGCTGCCACTGATTGCTGTGCTGAACATGAGCGACGTTGCCGAGCGCAACCGGCAGCCCGTGAACCCCGAGCGCCTTTCCGCCGCTCTGGGCGTGCCGGTGGTCAGCACCGTCGGGCGGCGGGGACGCGGGGTCGAGCCCCTGACCCAGGCCCTCGACGACATGCTCGACGGCCGGGTCCGCATCGCCACTCGCCTGCCCGATTACGGCCCGCTCGAGGCGTCGCTCACGAAGATCCTCGAAGCCCTGCCGGACGGACTGCGCACCCGCTGGCTCGGGCTACATCTGCTGGAGGGCGAAAGCGACGCCCGATCTTTGATCGGAAAGTACCTGTCCGGCGAAGAACTCGAGCGCGTGCTGGAGGTGGCCACGGGTCAGCGCGCCGATTTCGCCCAGCGCCAGGGCATCAGCGTCGCCGATCACATCGTCGGTACCCGGGATCGTCATGCGCTGGAGATCGAGGCGGGCTGCATGCCTGGCGGGCAGCCGGGGCGCATCCCGCTGTCCGAGCGCGTCGACCGCGTGGTCCTGAACCGCTGGCTGGCGCCCGTGTTTCTGCTCGCGACCGTCTACGCGATCTACCACACGGCCATTGTGCAGGGCTACGAACTGACCCACTACACCTGGCCGCTGCTCGCCGGCATGCGCAACCTTGCCGCCGAATGGCTGCCCGCGGCGGGATTCCTCTACGATCCTTTGACCCGTTCGCTGGCGCTTTGGCTCATCGACAGCGTGAACACGCTGCTCAACTACGTGCCGATCTTCCTGATCCTGTTCGCGCTGATCGCGATCCTCGAGGACTCGGGCTACATGGCCCGGATCGCGTTCATCCTCGACCGGGTGCTGCACCGCTTCGGCTTGCACGGGCAGTCCACGCTGCCGTTCGTGCTCGGCGGTGTCTTCGCCGGCGGCTGTGCCGTTCCCGGAGTGATGGCCACTCGAGCGATCCCCGATCCGCGGGCCCGGCTCGCGACCATCCTGACCGTGCCCTACATGAACTGTCTGGCCAAGGTGCCGTTGTACACGCTGCTGATCGGTATCTTCTTCGTCGACCACAAGGGCCTGATGCTCTTCTTCATCGCGACCATCACGGTCATGGTCGCGTTGCTGGTCGCACGGCTGCTCACTGTGAGCGTGCTGCGGCCCATGGAAACCGTCCCGTTCGTGATGGAGATGCCGCGCTACCACCTCCCGACCGTGCGCGGCGTGTTGCGGCCCGCGTTCGACCGCACCTGGCTCTACATCAAGAAGGTCGGCACCATCGTACTGGCCGTCGCGGTGGTGATCTTCGTGCTGTTGAACCTGCCCGGACTGTCGAAGGACGAACGCGCGCAGTTCGACCAACGGGCGCAGGTGTCCCTGCAGACCTTTCACGCGTCGATCGCCGGCAACCCGCACGCCGAACGGTTCCAGGACCCTGGGATTCTGCTCGACGCCCTCAATCTGTCCTCGGCGTATCGCGCGCGGCGCATGAACCTGTCGACGCCCGAGGCCATTGCCGCACTCGACGCGCGGACCGAGGCGGCACACCCGGAGCTGTTCGCATACATCCGGCCTGGCGGCGGCGATCGCGACGTACGGGGCATCCAGCGGGCACTGCGCCAGCTCGACCAGGAACGGCGCACATTGCGGCTCGAGATGCAGGAGACGCGCATCGTCAACAGCCTGCTCGGTCGCGTCGGCCGGGCGCTGGAACCGGTCACCCAGGCTGCGGGCTTCGATTGGAAGATCAACGTCGCCCTGCTCAGCTCCTTCGCCGCCCGTGAGAGCTCGGTCGCAACGCTCGGCGTGCTGTTCCAGCAGGAGGAGGGCGGCGCGCAGACCCTGGAGCAACGCATGGGCGCGGCGATGAGCCACGAGCATGCGGCGCTGGTCGCCCTGTCGCTGATCGTGTTCTTCGCGATCTATCCGCCCTGCCTCGCCACCGCGATCATGGTCCGCATCCAGACCGCCTCGACCGGATGGATGCTGTTCTCGATCATCTTCCCGACTGTGCTCGGCCTGCTGCTGGCCAGCGCCGTATACACGACCGGGGTGCGCTACCAGCTCGATGCGCTGACGATGATGGCGAGCTTCTGGACCACCGCGCTCGCGCTGCTGCTGATCATCGGGCTATGGCCGCGCCGCCGGTCCACCCCACCGCCACGGTTGGCGGAAGACACCGGAGGTGCCTGAAGCATGAGCGATCCGCTGGTTCCACAGGCCTCGGGCCTATCCCTCACCGACCTGCTGCTGGTCGGTGCCGTGGTCCTCGTCGCGGTGATCTATCTCTACCGCAAACTCCGGCCGCGCCCCGGGAAACCCGCCTGCGCGAGCTGCCCCAGCGAACGCCGCTGCCCTCTTTCCGAGGGGCGTTGCGAGGACCCGGAAAGAGGGCGTCGCTAGTGGGCCATGCGCAGGCCCCGCCGAGCGCAGCCACCGTGGACGCCGAGACAGCACACGAGGATCTCTTCAGGCTGCCCGCGCTACGCATCGCTGCAGCCCGTCAGTGCCGTAGGTGGTGCCGATGCTGGAGGCACAACAACCCGGCCCGCCACGGATCCGGACCCTGCGGCGTCGCCAACGCCCGCGATGTTGTGCCTGGGGCACAACCTACGGCTCCTGCGGGGGGCGCGCTTTCGCCCGGCACGCGCAAGCGGAGCGTTCGTGATAATCAGCTTCCCAACCCCGGTCCAAGCCGGGGCAGGCGTTCTCGGAGAAACGGGACTGCGGTGCGACACATTGGCGATCTCGTAACCCCCTGATTTCACGAAAAGTCGGCCGTTTGTTTCTCAAGAGGAAATGGTTTGGTCCGTTATATCTTCCGTGATTTCCGTGGCCGCATTTTCACGTCACCGGAACAGGCTGCCCTGGTATCTGAACAGGTGCACCCCGGCAAAGGCGAGGAAGGCGGCGCCGAAACCGATATGCGCCTTCTTGCGGCCCAGGTAACCGTAGGCGAGCGAGGTCGTCAGCGTTGCCAGCATGCCGTACTTGGTGGCCCGGTTGAGCGTCCGGGACAGGCCGCGGCCATTGCTGTTGCGGGGCACACGCTCCGCGGCCTGGCACAGCGCCTCGATCCGTTCTTCCAGCACCTGGACATCGAGAGTGTCGGTATCGAAGGTCACGGTGAGGCACCCTGCGCCCGCATTCGGACGCGCATCGACGACACCGGGCAGGGCCCCAACCTCCGCGGCGATCCGGGCGGCGGCCTTGCTCGCACGCAGCACCCGCGCGCGGACCCGCACCCGTCCGTTGACCGTGCTGACAATCATTCACTCCTCCTGAGGGTCACCCCTGTGTTCGCTGTTGCGAATCGTAATGATTCGCATTAGGATGTCAACGATCGACTGCGGCGACACCGGAAATACCGGTCGTCCGTCGGGGATCCCCACGTCATCGGAGGCTCTGCATGAACGAATACCTGCATCATGTGCCCGGGCGCATGCGCATTCGGGCCCGGCTGTTTCTCAGTGAGTCCCGCGAACGTTCCCAGGCGCTCCGGAGACTGCGGGCGATCCCGGGGATCCGCAGTCTGCGCCTGAACGAGAAGGCCGGGAGCGTCACCCTCTACTACGACACCGGGATCGTTTCGGGCGAGGCGCTGCTTGACACATTGCGCCGGGAATGTCCGCAGGCGACGCTGCCAACGGCTGCTCCGGGTGGCCAACGTCCGCTCCGTGCGGCGTCCCCGCGGCCGATCGCCGCCGAGATCGGGAAGATGGCCCTGGGCGTGCTGGTCAACAAGGGCGTCAGCTTCTCCCTCGCTTCGCTGCTGAAAGCCCGGATCTGAAGGAGACCGCCGATGCACCCGACGAGGGCACGAAATGAAGGCAGGCAGCAAACCGCGCTGGATGAATCCCGCACGGGTCGCTCGAGCTCCCGATCGATCGACAGCGAAACACTGTTCGGTGACGACGAAACCCTGCACATCCGTCACCTCGGATTGACCTACACCTTGCGCAAGACGCGCAACGGAAAGCTGATACTGAATAAGTAGGGGGCCCGGAAACACATGTGCGGCGGCAACGATCACGAACATTGCTCGGTTCCAGGGTTGCTGCTGCGCAACCCCTGGGACGAGGAGCCAGCGCCCGGCCAGGAATTGCCACAGGCAGCGGCTGAGGCTCCCCGGCCCAAGGCAGTACGGAGTGCTGTCTGGAAAAGGCGCAAGCTCTGGGAGCTGAAGCGACATCTGCATTGCCCGGTGATCGGCACCTGTCTCGACATCGACACCTGGCGCCGCCTTGCCCGGGCACGAAGCCTGGCTGTCGAACAGATGAGCGACTACGAAGTCCATGTCCACTTCGTCGGGGCATGTGCGCAGCGCAATGCTTCGTCGCTCGCCGCCCAGAAAGCCCTGGATCGGGCCCACGAGGGCCTGCTGCGGCGTTTCGCGCGGGCTCGATCGCGAGAACAGCTCGAGGCGCTCTGGGCACAGGCGCTCAGCGCTGGCGAGGTGCCCGGAGGGTTCTGGGCGCTGGTCAGTCACCCCCGCTGCGATGCGACTTTGGTGGACCGTGCCTACGAAGACGTGCACATGCTTTCCCACCAGGTCGGTGCGGGGCAGCGCGCGGACCTGAAAAAGCACCAGGAGGCACGGATCGAGATCCAGCGGCTTCGGGACGACGTCGACGACCTGCAACGCCGGAACCGCCAGGCGATCGACCATCGCGACCGGCGGATCACCGCGCTGGAGGCCGAACTCGCTGCGGTCATCAAACAGCATCGGGCGGCACAGGCCCGGGAAAGCGACGCGCGGGAGCGTCTCGAACGACTCGGAGGTCAGGGGCACCAGGAACGGATGACCGCCATTGCCGAGCGAGCCCGAACGGCCGAGCGACGCGCGAGCAGGCTTCGGCACGAGGTCGGGAGGTGGCAGGAGGCCTGCGAACGTGCCGACGCGCGGGCGCGGGCCTGGGAACAGGAATGCGAAGACCAGCGCGCACAGCGGGAGGCGCTGGAGCGACAGTTGGCTCCGGGGGCTGCCCAATGCTCCGGCTGTACGGCTTCGAGCGAATCGGGCTGCCCGAACCTGTGCGGCCGCCGGATTCTCTGTGTAGGCGGGCGCAGTCACGTGATCGAGTATTACCGCGAGCTGGTTGCACGCTGCAATGGTGAGTTCGAGCACCATGACGGCGGAATCGAAGACAACCCCCAGCGCCTGAACGCGCTGCTGTCCTCAGCCGACGCGGTCATCTGCACCACCGACTGCGTCAGCCATGATGCCTACAACCGTTCCAAGAAGTTCTGCAAGCGCTCTGCGAAACCCTGTGTGCTGCTGCGCTCCTCCGGCGTGTCCACGTTCGCGCGGGCCCTCGAGCAGGTCGCGCTGCAGCACGCAGGTCAGGTGGCTTCCGCGCAAGTGAGCCTGCTGCCGAGCCGGTAAGGGTGTCCGAACCCGGTTTGCTGACGGTGCCAACGACGAAGCCAGGTGGTGCGAACACGGCCGATTACTCGAACGCAGAACCAGTGCTGAAGTGGACGTACCCAGGTTGAGCGTTTTTGTGGCAATCAGGTTTTCGTTTTTCATCTCACCGTGATCCGGTTCGAAATGGTGGGGCGCGACCGGAGATCGCACACGCTAGCAGCGTCTGATCACCCCCCATAAACAATTTCCACAGGAGAAACACCCAGGATGCGCTCGTTCATCAACCCGAAATGCACCCGTGCCGCTGCCGGCGGTACCCTGTTGATCGCCGCGCTCGGATTCGCCGGCACCGCGCAGGCCGAGCTCGAATTCAACGTCGGCGTGTTCAGCGACTACCTCGACGACGGCGAGTCCGGTTCCGACAACAACGCGGTGGTGCAGGGTGGCGTGGACTACTTCCACGACTCCGGATTCTATCTTGGCACCTGGATGTCGACGCTGGGTAGCGGTGACGGCCAGGAAGTCAATCTCTACACCGGTTATGAACTCAACGCCGGGGCGCTCGATTTCGACCTCGCCTACGTGTATTACTACTTCCCCTCGCTCGATGACGAGGATTCCGGCGAGATCCAGGCCTACGCGAGCTTCGGCCCCGTCTATGCCGGACTCGACTACACCATCCATGCCGACGACAGCGACGCTAGGGGCGACATCATCTGGCGCGTCGGAGCCGGACACGAGATCGTGCCGAGCATCGGACTCGACGGCGAGATCGGTTATTTCGATCCCGACTCGAGCGATGTGGACAGCCACACCTTCTGGAATCTGGGCGTCACTAAGTCGACCGACCTCGGCGACATTTCCCTGACCTACGGATCCACCGATCAAAGCGGCAGCCAGGACCTGTTCGTAGTCGGCTACAGCGTTCGTTTCTGATCCGAACGCAGTGGCGGCAACGGCCAGGTCTTCGTCGCGAACCCGCCCGGGCCGCTCCTGGCCCGAGGCGGGTCGCCGGCCGTCACGGAGGCGCGTTGCTTCACGGCCCGGTTGTTTTCGTGAGCGTCAAAGATCTCGACGCGTGATTTCTACAGCGACACCCAGGAGGTGCCCGATATGAAGTACCCGATCCTTCCCGCAGCGCTTCTTTGCGCCTTTCTGGGCCTTGGTGGTGCCACCGCCGAAGAGCGCATCGACCACTTCAACGGGCTTCCGGCGGAAACCCTCGAAGACGCGGTGCAGAACTTCTCCGAGTACAACAACCGGCTTGCGGCCATCGTTGCCAAGGACGAACTGACTGCGAGCGACCTTGCCACGGTTCACGAACTCACCTACACGCTGGAAAATGCGCTGGAGAAGATCAACGACGAACTGGCCGCACTGGCCGACCTGCTCGAGGAGGTGCACGTGGCCTCCGAGACGGCCGATGCGGCGTCGACGGTCGAAAAAGGCAGGGCCTACCTGGACACCGCGCGGACCGTCATTCCCTAGCAGCCTGCGCGGGGAGTTCGCCCGCGGGTTGGGCGGGCTCCCCGATCTGCGCAGGAGTCCCGGCCGCCACGCCCGCGCAGCCTTCCTGGCCGTCTTCCCGCGGGCGCAGGAACAGGGGTCCGAAGCGCAGCAGGTACCATCCGAAAACCAGGCTCCAGCACAGCAGGGAAGCGATCAGGGTCATCTGGAAGTGCCAGCCCAGCGCCATCGCAGCGCGCATCCCCGCCGCCGTCAGCAGCATCAGCACCGCGAGCGGCAGCACGATACCCCGCTCGAGCGGCAGACCCGAATGGATACGCCCGGCGATGTTCATCACCAGATAGACCGCCACACCGAGCGCGCCGACCAGCAACAGGTGCCGGCCGGCACCCAGCCAGCCGGGCATCCCGCCCAGGATCGCGATGCCCATCGCGGCGAAGCCCAGCGCGATCAGCCAGTACACGGAATACAGCATCCACACCCAGGGCTGGCGGAGCGCGCGCCCGATGTGCCAGTCGTTGGTCAGGTTGAGCAGCGCCGCGGCGGCCGCGAGCGCCAGCCAGCCCGAGACCGGGTGCAGCGGGGCGGCGAACTCGGCCGCGGTATAGAGCCCGATGCACAGGATCGCGAGGTTGCGGCGCGGCGGGCGAGCCAGGTACTCGGTACCGGAAATTCCGGCCCGCTCGATCTCGTCGTTGACGATGCGCATCGAGACCCGGCTCATCGCCAGCACGATCAGCGTCATCAGGACCCCCGAGGCCACCAGCAACCAGCGCATCGGGTATCGGCCGTGCAGTGCCTCCCAGTGAAAAGCGATCACGACGAGCAGCAACGCCAGAACCGCCCACGCGAAGGCGGTGTGGCGGCGCTCCGGATCAGCGAGCACCCGCGGCGCGACGATCGCCAGCAGCGCGGCGAGGAGCGCGACCTCGAACACGGCCGTGGCCCATGCACCGACCGCACCGCCGTAAAGCCAGCCCAGGCGCGCCCCCAACCACAGAAGAACCAGCGTCGCCACCACCCCGGGCCGCACCGGCTCCGTGCCGCTGAATTCGGGTGTGGCGGTCAGCAGAAAACCGACGAGCGCGGCCAGCGCGAAACCCAGAATCATCTCGTGTGCATGCCAGACGATCGGTCCGCCGGGCACAGCCGGAAGCGGCATGCCCCCGAGCAGGAAGCCGCCCCAGGCCGCCGTTGCAATGACGGCCGTCAGCGCGGTCAGCAGAAAGAACGGGCGGAACCCGCACAGGAAAAGCGGGGAGCGCGGCACCAGGTCCATGGTGTTAGCACCCCCCCGCGGGAGCGAGCCGGCGGGCGGGAGCCGCGAGATGATCCGCGCTGGAGCGGGGGCCGTCCAGGCCGAAACCGTACCGAACCGCCGGATCCTGAAGAAACCGGGCCGTGGTCCGGTAGACGAACTCGTCGTCGCGTTCCCGCAACGGCCGCTCCACCTCGAAACGGCGCAGGATCCGGCCGGGGTTCGGGGCCAGCATCAGGATCTCGTCGCAGAGGCGCACCGCCTCCATCAGGTCGTGCGTGATCATCAGGACACCGGCACGCTGCGACTCCAGGTGGTCCAGCAGCAGGCCGTAGAGCTCCTGCTTCAGGCCAATATCGAGAGCGGAGAACGGCTCGTCGAGCAGCAGCGGGTCCGGCTCCAGCACCAGTGCACGCGCGAGGGCCACCCGGCTCTGCATGCCGCCGGACATCTGGTGCGGAAACTTCGCGAGATCCGCGCTTTCCAGGCCCATGCGTGCCGCCAGCGAAGAAGCCTGCTCGCGACGCTGCGCACCGGGCACGCCCGTCGCCTTCAGCCCCAGCGCGACGTTGTCCAGCGCGGTTTTCCACGGCAGCAGGCGCGGTTGCTGAAACACGCAGGCAGGCACCCGGAATCCGTTGTCGATGCGACCCGCCTGCACGACGGCGAGGCCCGCGCACAGATGCAGCAGCGTCGTCTTGCCGCAACCGGAGGGGCCGACCAGCGCGAGAACCCGCCCGGCGTCGAGGCGCAGATCAATGTCCTGCAACACCGTGGTCAGCGCGAAGGCATGGCTGAGGCCTCTCACTTCGAGGCGGGCCAGGGCGGGAGGATTGCGGCTCATGCGGTCGTTCTCCAGCGTTCCACTTCACGCTTCAGGGGTTCCAGCAGCAGGTATTCGACGGCCAGCAGCAGGCCGACGATGGCGGCGATCCAGGCCAGCGTCGCGGTGGTGTCGAGGTGCGACCGGCTCACCGCGAGCGCCGCACCGACCCCGTCGCTGGTCGCGAGCAGCTCGGCCATCACCACCACTTTCCACGAGATGCCCAGCGCGGTGATCCAGGCCGGGAACAGATACGACACCAGGTGCGGAAGATGCACGTCGGTGAAACGCATCCAGCGCGGCACCCGGAACACCGTGGCCATGTCCCCGAGCTGGCCATCCAGCGTCCGCGCACCTTGCATCGCGCCGATGAACGTGATCGGAAAGGCGGCCACGAAGACCGTGAAGATCGGAGTGCCGTCGCCGGCGCCGAACCACAACAGCGCGAGCACCAACCAGGCGATCGGCGGGGTGCCGATCAGCACCGTGATGATGGGCCGGGACATCATCGACGCAGTCATCGACATGCCGGCCGCCATGCCGAGTACGCTTCCTGCCAACACGGCCAGCAGATACCCGGCCAACGCGCGCCGGGCGGTCGTGGCGAGCTCCGGCCAAACGGTGCCGGCGGCGATCCACTCGGCCAGGCGCGCAAACGCGGCGCGCGGGTCGGGCAGGATCAGTTCCCCGTAGAACACGCTGGCCCATTCCCAGGCAGCCAGGAACAGCAGGAGGCTGGCGATCGCCCCCCAGCCGCTCCACAGGTAGGCCGGGATGCCGGTCAGCCAGCGCTGCAGGGCCATCATGGCTGGCCCGGACCCGGCATCCCGTAGAAGCCGTCATCGGGCAGACGCCCGCCGACCAGCGCCGGTGTATGGTCGAGCAGCAGCTGGAAAAAGAACTCGACCTCCTCGCGGGCCTGCGCGGCGGGAACCGCGTCCATGCGGCTTGCGGCAACCGCGTCGGCGACGGCCTCCGCGGTCAGCAGATCCATCGTCGCGGCGACCTCTTCGCCACAGGCGATCGGATGGTCGCGGCACCAGGTCAGCGACTGCTCGTATGCGCTGCGGATCCGCTCGGCCAGCGCGGGGTTCTCGAGCGCGGCGCCCATCACCGCGATGCCCGCCTGAGGGATGCGATCCGCGCGGTCGAAGACCTGTCCCCACTCCTGCTGGAGGTCGATGCTCCGGTGCAGGTCCGGCGCGATCAGCCGCACCGGGAAGGACTGCGTTCTGCGCAGCGCCATCGACACGGCGGGTTCGGCCAGCAGCGCGTGGTCGACGCGGCGCATGACCAGGAGCTGCATCGCGTCCATCGGGCTCGCCACGTAGCGGAGACGGAAATCCCGCTTTGGGTCCAGGCCCTGGTTTTCGGCCAGCACGCTGAACACGATATCCGGCATGTCGGCGCGAAACGGAATGGCGATCTCGCGGCCGCGCAGGTCGGCCAGAGTGCGTAGCTCGGCATCGCGCGACACCAGCCAGAGCACGCCCCACGTCGAAACATTCAGCATTTGCAACCGAGAACCTCGGTTGTACAGGTTGGCCGCGACGTTGGTCGGCATCGCCAGCACCTGCGCACGATCCCCCAGCACCATCACGCGCAACTGGTCCGGATCGCGCCAACCGACGAACTCCACCTCGTCCGCGACATCGGCAAGCGCCCCCGACCGGACCATGTGGATCAGCGGAAACGAGACCGCCGCCGGCGGCCCGGCGAGAACCAGGCGAGGCAAGCGCTCGGCCTGTGCAGGGACAACCGCAAAACCAAATGCCAGGAACAGGATGGTCAACAGAGTCACGAGGTGCCGCATGTCAGAATCTCCCGGTGAATTGAGCCGCAATGCTCCGCCCCGGCGCGAGGATCTCCTGGCCGGAGACGCCCTGCGTGAGGTGTTCGTGGTAGCGGCGATCGAAGAGGTTAGTCAGGTTGAGGTCCAGGCTCGCCTGCTTCAGGGCGCCGGCGGAACCGAAGTTCCAGCCGAGGTTCAGATCGGCCGTCGCGAAGCCGGAGGTCTCGTCCTCGCCGCCGTTGGTGAATTTCGTCGCCACCCGGTCCTGGCGGGCCACCAGCCGTGTCTGGGCGCGCCAGTAAAACCCCCGCTCCGCCGGCTGGCCGAACCCGAAGCGCAGTTCCGGCGGCGGCGTCTCCGCGAGCGGCTCGTCGTCCTGCCGGTTGTCGGCGCGCAGCCAGGTGAACGTGGCATCGGCGACGAATGCACCGACCGGCATGGCCAGTGCCCCCTCCAGGCCCCGGATCACCACGCGGTCCAGGTTTTCGGTGCGCTTGATCGGCAAGCCGCTGCCCGGATGATTCTCCCCCGTGATCCGGCCCGCGATGTAATCGTCGATCCGGGTGTAGAAGGCCGCCAGCCGATAGTCGAAAACCCCGGACGTTCCCTTCAGGCCGATCTCCAGGCTGGTAGATCGCTCGGGATCGAGCTGGGGGTTGCCGACATGGAAGAAGCCGTCGCCGCGCGCGGAATCCTCGAAGCGCTCGCGCATGTCGGCGGCGCGATAGGCGCTGCCCAGATTGACGTAGGGGTTGAGCGTGTCGGAAAACGCGTGGATCGCCCCGAGAGACCAGGACAGCGTGTTGTCGGTCTTGCCGAGCCCGGTGGTCTGCGGCGCCGGGCCGAAGCCCTTCTGGTCGGCGTCCCCGCGCGTGCGGTCAAAACGCAGCCCCGCGACCAGTGTGGTGGCACCGAGCAGGATTTCGTCCTGAACGAAGAAACCGGCCGTCTCGATCTCGCCGTTGCGAAACGGGCTGCGCCGAACCGTGTTGTCCTGCTCGAAGGCGGGCGGCTGGTCGATGTAGCGCTCGGGGTCTCCGGTCATGCGCCAGAACTCGGCGCCGACGTTCAAAAGGTGGATCTCGCCGACCGGTCTCAGATAGCCCAACCGGGCGCCGTCGGTCGCGAAGGTCACGTCGTTGCGCACGTAGTCTCGGTTCAGGACATCCGACCAGGCCCTGATCTGGCGATAGACCTCCTGGCGGTAGATCGTGCCGGACAGGGTTCCTCCGAGCACCTCGTGGTCCAATCCGATCTCCGCGAGTTCGCGCGTCTGCCGCGGCGAGCGCAGCGTCACGGTGCCCAGCATCGGTGGAATGCCCGCGCCTCCGGGCTGGCCCCCGGTACGCGCCGATCCCGGGTACCAGACGTCGCGGTCCTCGTGGCGCTGCAGGTTCAGCTTGAGCGTCGTCTCGGTTGACCAGGCGAAGGCATAGCGGGCGAGCAGGGAATCGGAGCTGTAGCCGGTGCGTGGCACCCGCCCGTCCGGGCTCCGGTAGTCGTCTGCGTCACGTGCCGCCCCGCCGATGACGAGGCCATGGTGCGGACTCGAGTAACGGTACAGGGCGGCGCCCGACAGGGCCTGATCGGCACTCGATCCGCCCACCGAGAACCGGGTCGACTGCGCCGGCGCGTCGGAGAATACGGGCTCCGGGGTGATCAGGTTGACGGCCCCGCCCAGCGCCCCGCTGCCGTAGAGCACGGATGTCGGTCCCTTGACCACTTCGACCCGATCCAGCAGACCGAGGTCCAGGAACGAAGCGATCGCTCCCTGCGGCTGTGCCGAGTTCACCCGCACGCCGTCGACGAGGATCACGATGCTCTCTTTTTTCAGGCCACGCAGAACCGGGTTCTGCCCCCAGGCACCGTCCGACTGCACCGCAAGGCCGGGTTCACCCCGAAACAGACCGCCGACGGGCGCGGCGGCCGAAGGAGCGTTGGCCGGCGCGAGGATCTCGACCGACTGGGGGGTCGCGATCGTGTCCGCCTCGTACCCGCGAGCGGTCACGGTGATCTCGGGCAACAGCGTCGCGTCTGAAGCTGCACTCGGACCACTCTGCCCGAGCATCGCAGCGGCCAGCACCGCAAACACCGGTCCTGGACGGTGACCCGGCCGACGCGCCCAGCCTGCGAACGTGAAGGACGAGTTCCGCGTGCCGCTCCTGGGCGGCCCCGGGTTTCTCCGGAGCGGGGTGGTCGATGTCTTATCCGTCTTCCTTGCCATAGCCTGCCCTCGGGTCAAGAGAGCTGGCTGGCGTGGAGCTTGCTTGCTCGAATGGAATGTGAGTCATCATCGTAGAAAGAACGCGACCCATTCGTATTTGATCTTGGTCAAGGCTGACTGCGGGAAGGGGAATCACGTGGGGCACCGCGAGGCGGGGATGCCGAGCAACGACACAGTCGACCGCGTATACCTGCCGGATGAGTTCGGGAACCAGCACGGTCCCGGGATTCCCTTCGGCAACCACACGCCCCGCCGCCATCACCACGATCCGGTCGGCAAACTGCGCGGCGAGATTGAGATCGTGCAGGATCGCCAGCCCGCCAAACCCGGTAGCCACGAGCTGCCGCACCGTGCGCAGCAGCGCGTACTGGTGCGCGAGATCGAGAGCGGCGGTCGGTTCGTCGAGCAGCAGATAGCACGGATCCTGAGCAGAATCGTGCTGGAGCTGGCAGAGCACGCGCGCGAGCTGCACGCGCTGCCGCTCACCACCGGAAAGCGTGGGGTAGATCCGGTGGGCCAGGTGGGCGGCATCCGCCTGGTGCAGAGCGGCCAATGCCAACTGGCGGTCGCGCGAGCTCCGCGCATGCGGCATCCGGCCCATCAGCGCGACTTCCAGCGCCGACAGCGGAAAATCGAGCGAGGTCTCCTGCGGTAGAACCGCCCGTCGACGCGCGAGGAGCCGTGGGGCCCAGCGGTCGAGCGCTACCCCGTCGAGTTGCGCCGTGCCGATGTCGGGAGAGCATTCCGAACTCAGGACGCGCAGCAGGGTGGTCTTGCCCGCCCCATTGGGTCCGACGATCGCGACCAATTCGCCTGGAGCCAGCCGGAAGTCCACACCGGCGAGCAGGTCCTTGCCGCCCCGACGGATATGTGCGTTCAGTATCTCGATCACGAGTACATCCCTCGTCTGCGCAGCAGGAGCGCCAGGAAGAATGGCCCGCCCACCAGTGCGGTGATCAGGCCGATCGGCAATTCCGCGGGCGCCACTACGTTGCGTGCCAGGAGATCGGCGAGCAGCAGCAGGAACGCACCCATCAGCGCGCTGCCCGGAAGCAGGTAGCGGTGATCCGGGCCAATCAGCAGGCGCAGGAGATGCGGAACCACCAACCCGACGAAGCCGATGATGCCGGAGACCGCAACGGCGGCACCCACCGCCATGGCGGTCAGCGTCACGACCAGGATCTTGATATGTTCGACCCGGATGCCGAGGTGCCGGGCGACCGACTCGCCGAGCAGGAACGCGTTCAGGGCCATCGCGAGTACTGGCAGAGCCAGCATCGGCAGAAGAATCAGTGGAGCCGCCGCGGCCAAGTTCGACCAGGTCGCACCGCCCAGGCTGCCCATGGTCCAGAAGGTCAGCGAACGGAGCTGCTGATCGTCCGCGACATAGGTCAACACCCCGGTCCCGGCACCCGCAACCGCATTGATCGCGATGCCCGCCAGCAACAGCGTCGCGACCGGTGTGTAGCCCCCCTGTTGCGCCAGCCGGTACACCAGCAGGGTGGCCGCGAGTCCGCCGAGGAAGGCCGCGACGGGCAGCGTATAGATACCTAGCAGAGCAGTTACGCCGTGGAGCCAGGTCGCGCCCAGCACGATCACCGTGACGGCACCCAGCGCCGCTCCTGCCGACACGCCCACCAAGCCGGGATCCGCCAGCGGGTTGCGGAACAGCCCCTGGAGCGCCGCTCCGCTGACCGCCAGCGCGCTGCCCACGAGTATTGCCAGCAGCACCCGGGGCAGGCGCAGATGCAGGATCACGTGGACCTCGACGGGATTGAAGCGGGTTGCGTCGGCAAACCCGATGCGGCTCGCGAGAATGCCGACGATGCGGTCCGGCGGGACAGCAACCGCGCCCTGACCCAGCGACACGGTTGCCACCGCGAGCAAACCCACGGCAAGGCCGAGCAGGGTCCAGCGTGCCCGCCGGGACCGGTCTCCTCGCAGTGCCGATGCCATCACGGGCTCGGTGGAGACTTGCGCGCTCACGCAGTCAGCTCCGCACGCAGAATCGGGTGGAACGCCAGGGCCAGTTCGGTCACCGCGTCCCCGGTACGCGGCCCCATGCCGAGCAGATAGAGCATGTCGAGGACCACGATGCGGCCCTGGCGAACCGCCGGCGTTGCCGCGAGGCCCGAAGTCGCCAGGGCCGTATCGATTCCACCCAGCGCCTGTACCGACTGCTCGGGCAACACGACCACCTCGGGTGCGGCGGCCACAATGGCCTCAGGCGACACCGGCTTGTAGCCGCGAAAGCCGTTCAAAGCGTTGTGCCCGCCGGCCATTCGAATCATCGCCTCGCCCTGCGTGTCTTGCCCCGCGGCCAGCGGCGAGCCGCGGCCGTGCGCGAGCAGAAGCAGAACCCTGGGCCGATCCTCAAGGTGGATCAGCAACCGCTCGACCCCGTGCAACCGGTGAGCGACGCGTTCAGCAAGATGCTGTGCCGCATCGGCACGGTCCACGGACCGACCGATGGCCAGGATTCGCCGGGCGATCTCCTTGGGCGAGCCGGCTGAAGGCACGATGTCGACTGGCAGTCCCGCCGCCCGGATCTGTGCGATGACCTGAGCCGGACCCGCCTGCTCGTCGGCCAGCAGCAGCGTCGGTGCCAGTGACAGAATGCCCTCGGCCGACAGCACCCGCTGGTAGCCGACCTGTGGCAACGCGCGCGTGGCGTCCGGAAAGATGCTGCTGGTATCGACCCCGACGAGTTGCTCGGCCGCACCGACTGCAAAAACGGTCTCGGTGACCGATCCGCCAACGCTGATTAAACGTGCAGATCGATCCGTGGCCAGGGCGCCAGGTGCGGCGACGCCGCAGAGACTGAGCAGACCGCCCAGCAGAACTCGGCGCCGGGTCGCGTTCATGTCCGCTCCCGAAACGGTTGCAGGCAGCGGATCAGGGAACGCCAGACGAGGTCCTCGGGTTTACCCGGCTTTCGCGCACCGAACACCTGGAGAATGAGCTGACCGTCCTGCGCGTAGAGCTCCAGCGAGTGCACCGGCCCATCCACCGTGGGCTTCTTCACCATCCAGGCACTGGCGATCGCAGGCTCGCGCACGTGCAGGTTGAACGTGGGGTCCAGCACGTTGTACCACTCCCCGACTTCGTGCAGGCGCGAGACCGTACCGGTATGGATCTGGACCACTCCGGGGCTGCCGACGAAGACCATGATGGGCAACGCCGCATCGCGTGCGCTTTCGAACACCTGCCGGAGCGCGTCCGGCGCGACCTCGCGCGCGCGTTCCTCGCCGGCCAAACGCATGGCCTGGATGCGGGTCACGCCGAATTGCTGGAGCAAATCGTGAAAGTCGTGCGTGTCCTGCAATGCATCCCAGTGCCTGCGCAGACCCGCCACGTCGATCGCCTCTTCTGGCCGCGTCGTTGGTGCGACTGGCCGCGGAACGACCGCCAACAGCGGAGTCTGAACCGGACTGCGGAACTCCTCCACGACGTTTCGATAGGCCGCCTCGTCGCTCTGGGCGGTGAGGTAGACCTTGTGCACCGCTGTGCCGTCGCTGTCGAAGATCTGAAGGCTCTTGCGATGGCCGTCCACGGTCGCTTCGGTCACCGCGAAGGCATGGTGCCAATGCGCAAGAAACAGACGCAGGTCAACGTTGTCGTCCAGCACCAGCCCCATGTTGCCGAACAACCGGATGTTCCGGTAGCGTCCGTGGCGCTCGTGGACCGCATGCTCGTTTCGGGTCAGCGCCATCACGGGCCCGACTCGGCCGAGTGCGTGCAGCAACGGCTGCCACCTTGGCTGCAAGCGTACCGCCGTCGTGCCGCAGCCGCTGGCTACAAGTTCTCCCTCGCTGACACCAAGCTGCCGCGCACCGTCGCGCGCCCGCAGACGGGGATTGCCCTGACGCAACTGGTGCCATGCCTGATGCAGGCGCCGGCCCTGCGATTCCATGCGTAACATGTCCATGGTCTTCCTCTCCTTTTCGTGTTGGGTCACCCGCGCCGGGATCGGGGCGGGTCAGTCGGCATTGGCCGTGTCCGTGCGGGTAGGGATCATTGCGTTGCCGGTACCGGCCGATAGCGAATCCGGGGGTGCCCGGAGACACCGGCGTCGCTGTAGTAGCCGGTGATTTGCAGCGCGTAGCGCGGCGCAGCGTCATCGCCACGGTCGGTATCGACCAGGTAGACTCGGTAGTTCGGCCAGAGCCGGTGTTGTCCCGCCAGGTTGTAGGCGTACCAGGGGTGTTCGCTGAAGACGCCGCTGGAGCTGTCCGGCACATACAGGCCGGCCAGCGGCGTGCCGCCCGGGTCCATCGTTGCGCTGGTATAGGTGGCCAGTTGCGCCCAGTCGAACGGGCCGAACGCGGCGCCGCTGCCTTCGCCGCTTACACCCCCATTGCTGCGCAGGTAAAAGGATCTTCCGAGGAAGCCGAGCTTGAGGTCCCAGTCGGTACCCGAGCAAGCGACGATCAGGTCGGCATCGAAGTCGAAGCACACCTCGCCGCCGCCTGGCGGTATCAACCCCTCGAACGCCGCCTGGCCCGTGAACTGGCCAACCCCCGCCGGCTGCAGGTCGAACTCGAAGCGGAAATGCTCGACACCCCGGCCCGAGCGCGTGTCGAACGTGAGTTCCGTCATGCGCATGCGGGCGTAGCTGTTGCCCTCGCCCGAGCGCAGCAGCCAGCCACGGTCCGGATTCGGGAGCATGGTCCCATCGGCCGGGTTGTAGAGGTACCAGCCGCCGTCGGTTGCGCTGGTGCCGCTCAGCACGGTGGTCACGCTGTCCCGGATCCAGTCGTCTGCCCCGGGTTCAGCGATCTCGGCCATCAGGACCGGCCGCTCACTGTCGGCGGTCGCATTGGTGAAGCGGCTGGTAATCGGAGTGTTGTTATCGTCGTAGAAGTCGTCCTGTGCTGCCACCAGTGCACCGGCCACGTCGCCCGGCCCCGAGGTACCGCCATTCAGCATCACGTTGAAGCGGCGGAACGCGATGTGCCACTCGGTTGCAACCTCGGACTGCGCCGCGACCTCCACCGCCTGTCCCGTGTGCAGGTTCAGGTGCACGTATTCGGCCGAGCTGGTCGCGTCGATCTGCAAGGATCTGACGTCCGTCGGCGGTGGTGCGTCGCCTCCGTCGGATGAACCGGACGGTTCGCCGCTGGAGCCGCCACTACCGCAGGCGGTCGCGAACACGGCGGAAACGGTTGCAGCGAACAGGCGAAGGGATGCGCTAGACATGGAATCACTCCTGTGGATCGGGGTCATTGGGAGCCGAAGGGGCCGTCGAGACGCAGGCCGAGGTAAACGTAACGGCCCGGTTTCGGGCTGAAGTCCGCGGCGTCGCCGGCCGCCGGAACCTGGTCGAACACGTTGTCCACGCCCGCGAGCCAGGTGACCGGCCCGTGGCGCCATGCACCGCGCAGATTCACGCGGGTCCAAGCCGGCGATTTGTCCGTGTTGGCACTGTCGATGAACTCGCTGGATTGGTACTCGGCGCCGGCGGATAGCTGCAGGCGTCCGCGTTGGTGAATCAGTTCGGTTTTGACCTGGTGCGCAGGGCGCAGGGGAAGCGTTCGGCCGGTATCCTGGTCTTCCGCCTGCAGCCAGGTGTATCCGAGGTCCCAGCGCAGGTCGCGGCTGATCTGCCAGGCAAGGCCGGTTTCAACGCCCCAGGTCCGGGCCCGAGCCAGGTTGCGGTAGTCGAAGACCTGCAGACCCTCCTGCTCGGTCAGATCGGTATTGAACTCGGTGGTGATCAGGTCGCGTATGTCGTTATGGAACAGGTTCACATCCCAGCGCGGGGCCCGGCTGTTCAGCGGCAGCCACTCGGCACCGATCTGAACACTCACCGAGCTTTCGGGCTGCAGGTCCGGGTTGCCGGCCACCCTGTAACCCAGACTGCTCTGGTCGAACTCGAAGTAGCGTTCCTTCAGGTTGGGTACGCGATAGCCACGCCCCACCCCGGCACGCAGATTCAGGCGCCCGCCCCCTGAATCGACCTGCCGCTTGAGGTTCAGACTCGGTGCGAGGAAGCCCCCGAAATCACTGTCATGCTGATAGCGCAGTCCGGCCAGGATCTCGCTCTTCTCGCCGAAGAAGATGTTGTCCTGAGCAAACACCTCCTGGTTGCGGTGGCGCGCCCCGGGCTCGATTTCATCGCTGCCGACCACAACCCCGCCCACCCAGTTGTCCTTGGTCTGATCCAGGCGCTCGTCCCGGGCGAGAGCACCCAGGGTGAGCCAGTGGCGCCGGTTCCATTCGTGATTCCACTGGCCTTCGATACGCCGGGAAACGATCTCAGCGTCTCGGCGCGTGAGCGGGTCGCCGGCGACGGAACGTTCGGACGTCTGGTTCTCGAAGCGCGACCACGACGCCGTCATTCGCCAGTCACTCCGGTCATCGGTCGCCCGATTGAGGTCGAGCACCAGCCCGGGCTGGCGCACGGTCTCCTCCTTCACCCGGCGGCCTTCGGCTCCGCCGGGCAGGGACACGGACACGCGCTGTGTTTTGTCCTCCTGCATCCAGGTGGGACGCAGGCTGAACCGGCTGCGCGGCGCGAGGTTCCAGTCGAGCCGCGACGACAGGTTGAGGTGCTCGATGCCGTGCACGTCCTGGGCGAAGCGCTCCGGCTGCAGGGAAAAGCCGTCGTTGCGACGCCAGTCGCCCGTGAACTCCGCGGAGACGTATTCGCCGCCGCGGCTCCAGCGGCCGAGCAGGTGGGCGCCGTGTGGTACGTCGCCGTCGCCGCGCCGATCGTATGCACCGACCTCGGCCTGCAGCCGATAAGCCGTGGCTTCGGGGCGGCGGGTGATCACGTTGATCACACCACCCATCGCGGAAGACCCGTAGAGCGCTGAGGTGGCCCCACGCACGACCTCGATCCGCTCGACGTCGGCGACCATGATCTGGGTCAGGTCCACGGTGCTCCCTGTGGAAGCGATCGCGGGAATGCCGTCGATCAGGATCAGCACCCGGTCGCCGTCCAGCCCCTGCATCCAGATTTCCTGTCCCTGCTTGCCGTGGATGGTGCGCAGGTAGACCCCGGGCAACAGGCGCAGCGCATCGGCCAGATCGCGGGCCTGGCGCCTTTCCAGCGTGGCGCGGTCGATCACCTGAGTGCGGACCGGGACATCTTCGAGCAGGCGCTCGGTTCGCGTGCCCGTGATCACGATCTGAGGAAGAAGGGCGGGTTCGCCCGCGGACAGCGGGTGCTCGGCAGGATCGGCCTGTACGTTCGGCACAGCCGCACCGACGCCGGCTAGCAGAATAGCGAGGGTCGAAAACTTGAACCGAGGCATGGCATCTCCCCAACACCCGTTGCGGTCTCACGCAAGGCGGGGGATCTGCGGCTCCGCAGCCCAACCCGCCTTGACCGTAAACATCACGGACACGTGCTACCTGGCGGATCCGGCAACTGCCGGGGAAGGCTGGGTGGCAATCCAAGAAAGTCTCGCAACCGATCCGCATTCCGCGGCGATCACGATTGCCCTTTGCGGGCATTAGCCACCCGCAGATTCTGGATGGCCATGAAATGCGGATGATAACCATTCGCAGATCTAATTCAAACCCCCTTGGCAGGGGTTCGGCGCGACGCTGTCGGCCGTGGAATGGGAGCGGAAAGGAAGCGGTGCCCGCGCCCGAGACTCGCGGAGGGCTATCCTCCGGTCGCCTGCGCGTGCAGCGTGCGTGGTGGCACCAGGGTTTCCAGTTGCGGAGCATCAGGCGAATCGAGCGCTTGGAGGACCGGCAGGCCCTGGCGGATCAGCGCATGGATTCCCTCCTGCGTGAAGCAAGACACCTGCCAGGGCTTCAGCGGCCGGGCTGCGAACAGGGCATTTCCGGAGACCTGGATCCAGAGCCCCGACTTGGCCAGCCGACGCAGGTCCGGCAGCGGCTGCTCCGACCCCGCGTCCTCCGGTCCGTCGATGTGCATGACCCAGCCCGGTGGCACGCGATAGCGCTGTGGAACATCGCGATGGGCAATGTTCAGGAATGCCTCGAACAGTCCCTTGGGCCGCAACCGGAAGGAAGGGATTCCGGCGGGAACGCGCACGGCGAGCACCAGAAAGGGCGGTCCGAACCGACGCAACCGCATGGGATCGCGGTAGGTCACGTACTCGAATACGGCTGGCAATCCCTGTGCACGCGTGCTCACCAGGCTGCGTTCGATCACGCTGTTCTCGGCGGCCGCACCGGGCTTTTCGTGCACTACGAACGGCTCGGGGTGTGCCAGGTAGTCGCGTCCGAGAACCCGGTAGCGCAATCCAAGGGGCTCACCCAGCCGGGACAGGGCCCAGGCATCTTCCAGCCGCTGCGTCTCGAACCAAAGCGCGGTCAACAGCGCGAGCGCGACGAGAACCGTCGACACCAGGACCAGCGCCACCCATTCGAATCCAGACATCATTTTCTTCCTCCTTACCCGTGCCGCGAGAACGGGGCAGATCCGGGTCGCGGTGCCCGCGTCGTCCTTCGGGTCCGCGCCGGTGGCCGACGGGCCGCGGCGCAAGCGTTGGTCGTCGGCCCTGCCTTTGAGACGAGTCGCATAAGCCGGGCTAGCGTGAAAGTCACGGCCTGTCTCGTGTCCCTGGCGACCCGCAGGGCGGATGACGCTGCGCTCTTCCGCCCTACGCCACTTTCATCCTCAGGGGTGGCCGCGTGTGCCATGAGAGTCAGCCCCGGAAGTCGGCTGCAACGTGCTCCGGTGCGAGTCCCTGGTGCCCGGTGGGCAGCGTTCGGGCATCGCGTCGGGTCGGGTAGGGCGGCTGTCTCGTCGGCACGCTCTCGGCGGGAGTCGGGGTCGGGCCGACGGACGCCTGCGGCGGACGCGTCCCGACGTTGGCCGGGAGCAGGGATTCCATCACCAGTTGCCAGACTTGCCCCGCGTGACCCTCTCCTGGCGTGGGACCCGTGATCGTCAGCAATGCCGTTCCCGACTCAGCCACGAGTTGCAGGCTGATCCGCCGCCGAGCGCCCGCCGCGCGGCTGACCGCGCGTGCCTCCGCCAGCCGATCGAGATCGATCTGGACCGAGGTGCCCGGGCCCTCGAGCTTCAGGCTCTGCGCGCACCGCCGGCAGTAGACTGGTTCGGTGCGCAGCGACACCGTGCCGGTGCCCTGGGTCAGGCAGATGTCCACTGGAATCTGCTGCTCGTCGATCAGCTCGAGCAATGCCGGAACCTGGCCGATGGCCACCGCCCAGGTTGCGCCCTGGGTGAGTGCTCGCTGAATCTCCATCATCGGCTCCTCCCGTCTGCAAAGCGCTGCGGGCATTGCGGATTCCCTCGGTGCGGGGCCGCAATCGGTCGCCTCGCGCATACGGGTATGGGACCGCGGGGCATCGTGCCCCGGAGGACGGGCGTGGCCAGAACGTCGTTGCAGCACATGGGCTCTCCTCGGGTTCTCTGAAAGGATCGGCTGGCGACGCGTCTACCATTCGGTATCAGGTTTCCGCTGGCTGGCTTGCGACCTGCGAGGTTGATTCGCAGAACCTACAGGTGAGAATGATTCCTATTACGGATCTGGTTGTCAAGTCGTGAACCGCCGTCGGGATTCTTCCATGCGGCGCGGCCCGTGCTGGGGGCCGAACGCGGCTTGCGGAGTCCGGCTGCCCTCTCCTATGCTTGCAGTGAAGCGCGCCGCCTGCGGGGCGCCCAGCCAGCCAGCCGAACAGAACTTCCGCGCTCCATTACTTCGGCAAGCCAGCCAGTCACCGCGATACCACAAGTTTGCGCGAGGTAGCTGGCCATGCGGCAAGACCCCCGTCTCTTTTCTCGAGCCCCGGCACGCGCGCCGGTGGTTGACTACGTCCGGCGACGACGCACATCCGGATGGGTGCGGTGAGTTCCGGTGATCTCGACATCCTGCTCGCGCTGCGTGGACATGTACGCATCGCGCATCATTTCCGTGGCCGCATCCGGCTGCGGATTGCGCCCACGCTGGCGCGCCGGCTGGGGCAGGTGGACCGCAGCCGGATCGAGCCGGCGCTGCGGGCGATCGAAGGGATCGGCGCGGTGCGGGTCAACCCCGCCGCAGGCTCCGTCGTCGTTGAATATTCCCCCGATCGGATCGCCCCCGACACCTGGGATCTGCTCCTGAACGGGGATCCGGAAGCAGCGCGGGCGCGGCTGCAGTCGCTGCTCGGTCCGGATCCCGCATCGCTCGCCAGCAGCCTCCGGAACGCGAGGCCCCAACATTCATCTGACGAGGAGCACACATGAATCACCCCGAACACGGTTGGCAGAACCCAGGTGCGGCCCAGGCGGGCAACACCGGGGGCAACGCGGCGGCGGCGCCGGAGGGAACGGGTACAGCCCCGGGCGGCGGCCCGGAGCCTGGCGTTGCCCACGGTTTTCACGGTGCCTGGCCGTACCCCTACGGGTCGGGCTGGCCGGGGGCATCGCCCTGGCCAGGGTATCCGCCGCCGGGTTTCGCGATGGCCCCGCCTCCGTACGGATACGGCCCGTACGGCGCTGCTGCATACCCCTGGGCTGCGGCGGGAGGCGGTCAGGCGTGGCCCGGGCAGGCCAGCGCGGCACCGGGCCCCGACACGCAGGGGTTCGGGGCGGCGATGGGAAACATCGCCGACCAGGCCGGGCTCGGGATGCTCAAGGATCTTTTCAACTTCGGTGACGGAGATTTCTGGAAGGGCGCGATGGTCGGTGCCGCCGTCGTGCTGCTGCTGACCAACGAGAACCTGCGCGAGACCCTGGCCGGCGGCGCGGCAAAGGCCACCGCCGCGGTCAAGTCCGGTCTCGGTGGCGAAGGCTCCGCTGATCGTGATGACGCCGCCGAAGACACCGAAACAGACCCGGAGGAGAATGCCCGATGACCACCCACCACTACCCGATGCAGGTGCTGTCGCCCTACCCCCAGCATCCCGCGGCATTGCAGCCGCAGCAGGAACTGAACCGGCTGCTCGATGCGGCACGGACCGGCATGATGGTCGGCGGCGCTGGCGCCGCTGCTCTCCACCTGCACCGCATGCGTGACCAGGGCATCGGCTGGCAGGAAGCGCTTGGCAGCAGCGTGAAGACGAGCCTGCAGGCGGGCGTTGCGACGGCGGCCGCATCGGCCGTCGGGCGCATGTTCGCCGGGAATCCCGTGCTCGCGGCGGCCGCCACCCTGGCCACCGGCACCGCGGTGATGTATGCGCTCACCGCCCGGCAACAGGAGTCGAGCCATGAATGAGCACTTCCGCCAGCCGGGCGCGTACTGGCAGGTACCGATGGGCGTGCAGCCGGGCTGGCCGCCGACGGGGGCGGGGCAACCGTTCCCGGGGGCGGCCCAGTTCCAGCAGCCGCCGATGTTCTATGCCCCGGTACCGCCAACGCCTGCGCATAATTCACCACCACCCACTTCGGCGCTGCCCGGCAACCCACGCTTCATCAAGGGCGCGCTGGTCGGTGCCGTGGCCGCCTACCTGCTGACCAACGAGACGGTGCAGCAGAATGCGATCCGGACGGCCGTCAGGGCCTGGTCCATGCTGCAGGGCGGAATCGAGGAGATGAAGGAGCGCTTCCGCGACGCCGAGGCCGAGCTGCACGCCTCCGAGGCAGAGCGAGAGGACTGAGGCGTGCAGCCCGGGGCACCGACGACGTTCACGCCCGACCAAGCCCTGTCGTTTGCCCTCGATGACGAGTACCGCGCCCGGGCGAGCTACCGGGCGGTGCTCGATGCCTTCGGACCGGTCACGCCGTTCGTCGAAATCGCCGCGGCCGAGCAGCGGCATATCGACGCGCTGCTGCCGCTGTTCCCGCGCTACGGCGTGGCGCCGCCGGCTGACCGTTGGGCCGGCCGTGTCGCAGCACCGCCCACGCTGGCGGCGGCCTGCGCCGCCGGCGTGGCCGGTGAGATCGGCAACTACAGCCTGTACGACCACCTGCTGGCACAGGTCGGCGAGCCGGACGTGCGCGCGGTGTTCGCCAGTCTGCGCAACGCTTCGGCCTACCGTCACCTGCCGGCTTTCCAGCGCTGTGCGGGTCGGGCCGGGCTTCCTGTTCCGGGGCCGGCGGCGACAGGCGCGGCCTCAGCGCTGCTGCTCGGCCTGGCGGCCGGCTTCGGAGCGGTCTGGCTGCTGCGCCGGGGTTCGGCATGATCGCCCGGCCTACGCGCGGGGATCCGCGGCTGGTCCACCGGACACCGACGCGTCTGCGCTTCCAGCTCGCCCGCCTCGGTGATCCGCGCATCGACTTCGCCTGGCTCGAGGCCTGGCTCGAGTCGGTACCGGGGGTGGAGGCGGTACGGATCAACCGGCATGCGCGCTGCGTGGTGTTCGATTACGACGGCGCGGCGGGCACCCGCCGCGCCGTCCGGGATCGGCTGCGAGCGCTGCCAAGCCTGCGCATTCCGGCCGGCGAGGCCGAGCCGACCGAGCCGGCGGAACTGGCGCCGATGATCGCGAGCCTCGTCGTGCTCGTGCTGCTGCCGTTCCTGTCGCCACCGCTGCGCCGGCTGGTCACCCTCGTCAACATCAGCAAGACCCTGCTGCGCGGGGTCGACACATTCATCCATCGCGGGCTGAAGATCGAGGTTCTGGACGCGGTTGCGATCGGCCTCTCGGCTGGGCGCGGCGAGCATTTCACCGCCAACGCCACCGACTTTCTGATGGAACTCGGCGGTTACCTCGAAAAACGCACCGAGCGCCAGTCCGACCGGATGCTGCGCCGTCTGCTGCGCCCCGAGCCGGGGCTGGCCTGGGTCGAGCGCGGCGGGGTGCTGGTGCAGATCCCCGACGACCAGATCCGTACCGGGGAACGCGTCGAGGTTGGCCCCGGCGAGAAGATCGGGGTCGACGGGCTGGTGCTGGACGGGACCGCGCTGGTCAACCAGTCCAGCATCACCGGCGAGCCCGTACCCGTGCGCAAGGAGTTGATGGACCGTGTGATTGCGGGCACCGTGATCGAGGATGGGCGGCTGCGGATCGAGGCGCGGCACGTCGGCGACGAGACGACCACCGCGCGCATCGCGCGCTTCATCGACGCCTCGCTGGACAAGCCCTCCGACACCCAGCGCATGGCCGAGCGCCTGGCCGACCGACGGGTCTACATCACCCTCGGCACGGGCGCGCTGGTCTATGGGCTGACCGGCGACGGGCGGCGCCTGTCGTCGGTGTTCCTGGTCGATTACTCCTGCGCCCTCAAGCTCGGCACGCCGCTGGCCTTCCGTTCGGGTATTTACCATGCGGCTCGCTCCGGCATCCTGCTCAAGGGGGGCGAGGCGATCGAACACCTCGCCGAGATCGACACCGTCGTGTTCGACAAGACGGGGACCCTGACCCGCAGCGACCTCGAGGTCAGCGACGTGGTCGTGCTGAACACCGAGCGGTGGTCGCGGACCCGGCTGCTCGCGGTCACCGCGTCGATCGAGGAACACGCCAGCCATCCGATCGCCGAGGCGATCGTGCGCAAGGCCCGCGAGGAGAAGCTCAACCACATCGACCACGGCGAGGTCGACTACCTCGTCGCCCACGGGATGACCTGCCCGGTGAACGGCGACCGGCTCCTGATCGGCAGCCGGCACTTTCTCGAGGAACACCATGGTGTACGCTTCGACGGTTTCGAAGCGGCGATCGCCGCGCTCCAGGAGGAAGGCAAGACCTTGCTGTACGTCGGTACGGAGCAGGAGGCCATCGGCCTGATCGCCCTGCGCGACACGCTGCGCGAGGACGCCGCGGCCGTGCTCGCCGGGCTGCGCCGGTTGGGCGTGAAGCACCTGGTGATGCTCACCGGCGATCACCGCCGCCGGGCGGATGCGCTGGCCCGGGAGCTCGGGATCGACGAAGTCTTCGCGGAACAGGTCCCCGAGGACAAGGCCCGGGTGCTGGAACAGCTGCGCGCCGAGGGCCGCCGGGTCGCGTTCGTCGGCGACGGGGTGAACGATGGTCCGGCGCTGGCCGCTGCCGACGTGGGCATCGCGATGTCCCGCGGCACCGAGCTCGCACGCGCGACCGCGGACGTGGTGCTGCTCGAGGACCGGCTGGACATGTTGCTCGACGCCGTCGATATCGCCCAGCGCACCATGGGCATGGTCGCGACGAACTACCGCGCCGCGATCGGCATCAACACCGGGGTGATGATCGGCGCGGCTTTGGGCTGGCTGTCCCCGGTGGCAACGGCCGTGCTGCACAATGGAACGACCGTGGGATTGCTGGTCAGGGCCTTGCGCGGGCTGGATGCACGGGAGCATCCGGTGCCGGCACTGTCCAAACCAGCGAGCGGTGCACGCGCAGTGCCCTCACAACGCAGTTGAACGGAGGACAACCTCATGGCATATCATCTGATTCCTTTCGTGGCCGGCGCAGTCGTCGGCGGTCTGGCGGTCTACCTGTTTCGTGACGAAAAGGCTCGCGACGACCTGCGCCAGTCGGCAACCGGCATCTCGCGCAAAGTGCAAAAGACTGCAGGTGAGGTGTCCGGCAAGGTTTCCAAAAGCCTCTCGCAGGTTCGCGAGGCGATGCCGGGTGGCGGCCAGGCTGCGGGCCCCGCTGCTGCCGAAGCGCCGGCTGCAGCCACATCGCCGGAACCCCGGAAACCCGCGCGACGCACCGCCAGCCGCAAACCGGCGACCCGCAAGGCGCGCGAGGCACCTGCGGAACCTCCGAAGCCCGACGAAACCTGAAACGCGGCGCCCATCACCCGTAGGCCGGACGAGCGCAGCGTCCTCCGCCCCACCGCACAGGGCGGAGCCCCCCTGCGTCGGGGTGTCCCGGGCGCCAGCCGGCGGATGACGGCCTTCGGCCTTTTCCGCCCACACATCTGAAACGCGGCGCACATTCGCAATTGATTCGCGGCTGGTCCGGGCGCACAGTGAAGGCAGGGTCCCTTGCGGTTCCCGGGCGGATCCGTTCGGAGTGTGCAGATGACAGTGTTCCAGGGGTTGCGTCGCCCGGCGCTGACCGGGGCGCTGGGCCATGCGCGGTGCCCGCGCTCGATCGGTGTCTCGAGCTGCGGCGTGGGTGTGGTCGCCGATCTCGATGGCCACCGCAGCCATCGGCTGGTGCGGGACGGTATCGAATGCCTCGAAAACCTCGACCATCGGGGTGCGCGCGGGGCCGAGGAGAACACCGGCGACGGGGCCGGCATGCTGTTGCAGAAGCCGCATATGTTCTTCCGGGAAGAGTTTCCCGGCCTCGGGGATCCCGACAGCTACGGCGTCGGGCAGGTGTTCATGCCCCGGGACGTGGACCAGCGGGCCGCGCTCCGTTCGCTGATCGCCGCCCGCTGCCGGGAGCGCGGCTTCGACCTGGTCGCATGGCGTGCGGTGCCGACGGACAACCGCGGGCTGGGGAAGACAGCGCTCGAAAGCGAACCCGTCTCGCAGCAGTTCTTCGTCCGGCCCGGGGAGACGCTGCAACCCCCGGACCTGGACGTTGCGCTGTACGTGCTGCGGCGCGAGATCGAGAACGAGGCCCTGTACCGGGGTCTGGTCGGGTACGGTGAGGAGGTCTTCTATATCTGCTCGCTGTCCCGGACCACGATCGTATACAAGGGTCTGCTGACCTGTGCACAGCTGAGCGCCTATTACCCCGACCTGTCCGATTCGCGCGTCACCTCCGCAATGGTCCTGGTGCACGCGCGTTTTTCCACCAACACCCTCGGGGCCTGGGATCTCGCGCACCCCTATCGTTACCTCGTGCACAACGGAGAGATCAACACGCTGCGCGGCAACCAGAACTGGATGCGGGCGCGCGAGGCGACGCTCGCATCGCCGCGCTTCGGCGCCGACATTGGGAAAATCAGGCCGCTTACGGGGGAGGGACTCAGCGACAGCGCACAACTGGATAACGTGCTGGAACTGCTCGCGGTTTCCGGACGCAGCCTGCCGCACGCGCTGCGCATGCTGATCCCGGAGGCCTGGGAACAACAGGATCAGTACATGGACCCGAGCCGGCGCGCCTTCTATGCGTATCACAGCGCGCTGATGGAGCCCTGGGACGGGCCGGCGCTGGTGGTCGCCACCGACGGGCAGCGGCTCGCCGCCGTGCTGGACCGGAACGGGCTGCGGCCCTGCCGGTACAGCATCACCCGTGATCGACGGCTGGTCATGGCCAGCGAGACCGGAGTGCTGGATGTTCCCGCGCGCGATGTTCTTGCGAGGGGACGGCTGAAACCCGGTGCGCTGTTCGTGCTCGATCCCGCCCGCGGTGGAATCGTTCCCGAGGAGGAGGTGTTTGCCGAACTTGCAGGTCGCCCCTACGAGGCCTGGCTCGAGACCGGGCGTGTGATGCTGGCCGACCGGGTCGACCCCTCCGATGAGCCCCTGCCGTCTGGTTCGCTGGAACGCCCGCTGCACGAATACCAGCGCGCGTTCGGGCACACGATGGAATCACTGCGCGTCCTCGTACAGTCCATGGCGTCCACCGGCACGGATCCGATCGGCGCCATGGGCAGCGATACCCCACCGGCCGTGCTGTCGGCGCGGCCACGCCCGCTGAGCCACTATTTCCTGCAGCAGTTCGCGCAGGTCTCCAATCCGCCGCTGGACTACATCCGCGAGGCGCTGGTGACCTCGCTCGGCGACGCGATCGGTCCGCGCGGGAACCTGCTGGCGGAGACTGCCGGCCACTGCCGGCAGCTCTACCTCGAGTCGCCCGTGCTCAGCAGCCCGCAGCTTCGCGCGATCGAGCGGCTCGACCGCGATGGCCTGCACAGCCGCCGGATCGACATCGCCTACGCGAAGGGCTACGGCATGGTCGCGGCGATCCGGGCGATGCGCCACAAGGCGGTGCGGGCGCTCGGTGACGGCTACGGGATCCTGGTGCTGACCGATCGTTCGGTCGGACCTGGCCGCGTCGCAATCCCGAGCCTGCTGGCGGTGTCGGCACTGCATCACCATCTGATCCGCAAGGGCCTGAGAATCCGTACGGCGATCGTGGTGGACGCGGGCGAGCCGCACACGGTGCACGACTTCTGCACGCTGATCGGTTACGGGGCGGATGCGGTGCATCCGTGGCTGGCCTACCGGGGCATCGCCGACCTGGGGGGGGGCACGCGGCTACCTCGAGACCGAGATCGGCCAGGCGGTCGAGCGCTATCGCAGGGCTGTCGAGGGTGGCCTCCGCAAGGTGATGTCGAAGATGGGGATCTCGACGCTGCAGGGCTACAAGGGCGCGCAGATCTTCGAGTCGATGGGGCTGGATCACGAGTTCGTCGACGAGTTCTTCACCGGCACGACGGCCCATGTTCCCGGGGTCGGCATCGAGGAACTGGAACGGGAGACACTCGCGGCTCACGGGATCGCGTTCGGCACCCCGGTGATCGGCAACCTGCCGCTGGATCCCGGCGGGCATCTCTACTGGCGCCGCGACGGCGAACGCCACCACTGGAACCCGTATACCATCGGCAAGCTGCAGCAGGCGGCACGTGGCAACGATCCCGAGGCCTACCGCGACTTTGCCCGCCATGCCAACCAGCAGGGGGGAGGGCTGCTCAACCTCCGGGGTCTGCTGGAACTCGTGGCCGACGACGCCTGCGCGCTCCCGCTCGACGAGGTCGAGCCGGTCGAGTCGATCATGAAACGCTTCTCCACCGGCTCGATGTCTTTCGGTGCGCTGAGTCAGGAAGTTCACGAGACGCTTGCGATCGCGATGAACCGGATCGGCGGAAAATCGGGCACTGGGGAGGGGGGCGAGCAGGTGGAGCGCTTTGGTACCGAACGCGAATGCTCGATGAAGCAGGTCGCGAGCGGCCGCTTCGGGGTCACGGCCCACTACCTGGCCCGGGCCCGCCAGATCGAGATCAAGATGGCCCAGGGCTCCAAGCCCGGCGAGGGGGGCGAGCTGCCCGGCGGCAAAGTCGACGAGGGCATCGCACGGGTCCGTTTTACGGTGCCCGGCGTCGGCCTGATTTCGCCGCCCCCGCATCACGACATCTATTCGATCGAGGATTTGCAGCAGCTGATCCACGACCTGAAGTGCGCGAATCCGGCTGCGGAAATCCACGTGAAGCTGGTCTCGAAGGCCGACGTCGGCACCATCGCCGCCGGGGTGGCCAAGGCGCGCGCCGACGCCGTGCTGATCAGCGGTGATTCCGGGGGTACCGGCGCCTCGATGAAGACCTCGATCAAGCACGCCGGGGCACCCTGGGAGTTCGGGGTGGCGGAAACCCAGCGGGTGCTGCGTGCCAACCGGCTGCGTTCGCGCATCACCGTGCGCGCGGATGGCGGGCTGCTGACCGGTCGCGACGTGGTGATCGCGGCGCTGCTGGGCGCAGAGGAATACGGCTTTGGCACCGCGCCGCTGGTGGCGCTCGGCTGCATCATGCTGCGCAAGTGCCACTGCAACACCTGCTCGGTCGGGATCGCAACGCAGGATCCGCGCCTGCGCGCGCGGTTCCGGGGGCGCGCGGAGCACGTCGTCAACTACCTGCGCTTCGTCGCCGACGAGGTGCGCGAGAACCTGGCGGCCCTCGGTTTCCGCGGCATCGACGAGATGATCGGCCGGGTCGACCGGCTGCGGGCGCAGCGGGTCGTGCACCCCAAGGGCATCCAGCCCGATGTCTCGGAACTGCTGCGGCACGTTTCGTCCGACGATGCACCGCGCAGAACCCGCGCCCAGAACCACGGCCTGGACCAGAAGATCGATCACCAGGTGATCGAACAGGCGCGGCCGGCATTGGAAAACGGCAGTCCGGTGAAGGTTCATATCCAGCTGAGCAACCGTGACCGGACTTTCGGCACGCTGCTGAGCTACGAGGTCACCCGCCGCCACGGCGCCCAGGGCCTGCCGGCCGGGACGATCGACGTTCGCTGTACCGGAACGGCGGGACAGAGTTTCGGGGCATTCCTGTGCCGTGGGATTGCCTTGCATCTCGTGGGCGACCTGAACGACTACGCCGGCAAGGGGCTCTCGGGTGGCGTGATCAGCGTGCGTACGCCGGCGGATGCCGGGTATCCCGCCGCCGAGAACACGATCGTGGGCAATGTCGCGCTGTTCGGCGCGACCGGGGGCGAGGCTTATTTCAACGGGCGCGGCGCCGAGCGCTTCTGCGTGCGCAACTCCGGTGCACTGAGCGTCGTCGAGGGGGTGGGCGACCATGGCTGCGAATACATGACCGGCGGGGTGGCCGTGATCCTCGGGCCGATCGGGCGGAACTTCGGGGCCGGCATGAGCGGCGGCGAGGCCTATGTCTTCGACGGGGAACGGCTTGCCGAACGGCATCTGAACCCGGACGGCCGGCGGATCGAACCGGTGCGTGACGCACGCGACCGCGAACTCCTGCGGCGGCTGCTGGAGAATCATTTCAGCTACACTCGCAGCCGCCTGGCGGCCCGGATCCTCGAAGACTGGGAACGGTCGGTCGAGATCTTCGCCAAGGTGGTACCCGAAGCCTATGCGGACGCTGTGGCCCGGCACCTCGCGACTGGGCGGGATATCCGCGCGAGTCTCCCACCACGCGTTGCCTGAGGGTTCGAGTGATGTCAGAAAATCACCCCGATGGTTTCTTGCGGCACCCGCGGCGGACGATCGGCTACCGCGATGCGCGTTCGCGCGCGCGCGACTACCGGCAGATCTACGCCCTCGAATGGGATCAGAACGAGCTGAGCACCCAGGGACAGCGCTGCATGGACTGCGGCGTGCCGACCTGCATGGGCGGCTGCCCGATCGGGAACCTGATCCCGGAGTGGAACGATCTCGTCTACCGGGGTCTGTGGGAGGAGGCGCTGGCGCGGCTGCATGCGACCAACAATTTCCCCGAGTTCACCGGCTACACCTGCCCGGCGCCCTGCGAACCGGCCTGCACGCTGGCCAGCAACGACGACGCGGTGACCATCAAGGACATCGAGCGGGCCATCGTCGACAGGGGCTGGGAGGAGGGCTGGATCGTGCCGCGGCCGCCGAACGAGCGCACCGGAAAGCGGGTGGCGGTGGTCGGCAGCGGGCCGGCGGGGCTCGCTGCCGCCCAGCAGCTCAACCGTGCCGGACACAGGGTCACGGTATTCGAGCGCAACGACGTGATCGGCGGCCTGATGGTCTACGGCATCCCCGACTTCAAATTCGCCAAGCACATGGTCGAACGCCGCGTGCAGCAGTTGCGCGACGAGGGGATCGATTTCCGGACCGGCGTCAACATCGGCGTCGATGTCCCGCTCGCGCAGCTGCAGGCGGGATTCGACGCGGTGTGTCTCGCGATTGGCGCGCTGCGCTCGCGCGACGTGGCGGTGCCGGGGCGCGACCTGGACGGGATACTGTTCGGGATGGAGTACCTCACCGCCGAGAACCGGCGACAGGCGGGGCGACCGGTAGACGGCGTCGACGATGCCCGCGGCAGGCGGGTGGTGGTGCTCGGAGGCGGCGACACCGGTGCCGATTGTGTCGCCACCGCGCATCGGCAGGGGGCGCGGAAGGTACTGCAGGTGAGCATCAATCCCCGCCCGCCGGAGGAACGGCCGGCGCACAACCCGTGGCCGCAGCAGCCGCAGACGTATCGCAGGACGTATGCCCTCGAGGAAGGCGGGGAGGAAGCATTCAGCCTCAATGTCGCCGCCTTCGTCGATACGGACGGGGACGGACGCGTCGATCGGATCGAATGCGAGCGGGTCGACTGGAACCGCGACCGCCACGGCCGGCGGACCGAGAAGATTCTGCGCGAGAGCGGGATCGGGATTCCGGCCGACCTGGTGCTGATCGCGATCGGCTTCGAGGGACCGGAGCTCGCGCCGTTGCACGACGCCCGCCTGACGATCACGCAGCGCAACGTGCTGGAAACCGACGAGCGGAAGATGTCGTCGATACCGGGCGTGTTCGTGGCCGGCGACGCCAGCCGCGGTCAGTCGATCGTGGTCTGGGCCATCGGCGAGGGGCGCGATGTCGCACGGCAGATCGACGCCTGGCTGATGGGAACATCGCGGCTCCCGGCCAGCCTGCAAACGCCGAACCCGCCCAGCCCACAGCGGGGCCTGTGACTGCGACATCGGATTCGAGGTTCACCCGCGAAGTCTACTTTCGTAGAGCGCGCCCACGTGCTTCACGCCACACCGTGCGGTAAAGCGCCTCCAACTGTCTCACAAACCCTTCGCGATCCAATAGCGGCGACTGCAGCATCCGTGAACTCGCCGAGACCGTCGCCCGCGTGACCGGCTTCCGGGGCCGTCTGACCTTTGACAGCAGCAAGCCCGACGGCATGCCGCGGAAGCTGCTCGACATCAGCCTGATCCGCTCGCTGGGCTGGGAGCCGCGCATCCCGCTGGAGGCGGGGCTCAAGGGTGCCTACGAATGGTTCACCCAAAACGCCCTGTAGGAACGTGCCTGCCCGCCAACGCGTCGCCGGCGCGCCCAAGCCCCGTAGCACCACCCAACGCCGATTCGCATGCGAGGCACGCTGCTACAGGGGCATCGTCAGTGCGCCTCGCCAGCCGCGATGAGGATGCGTTGGCTTGCGGCGATGCCCGAGACTGAGCTAGGTTCACCGGTGGGAGTCATTTGCGGAGACGACCATGAGCGCTGCCGCTCTTCATCCTGAATTCATTACCGACGCCGAAGGGCAGCGGAAATCGGTCGTTTTGCCCATTGCAGAACCTGATGATCACGGAAGCTCCGCAAGCTGGACTGGGCCATCTTCGAAACCAGCGTCATCGCGAGGAGCGAAGCCTTAAGCCGCGAGCGCAGCGTGGCGGGACGTGGCGATCCAGAGGGCGATGGTCCCCCCCGCGCCGCCTGCATCACCACGGGCCTCCGGCCCTCGCAATGACCATGCAGATGCAACCGTCACTGCGAGGAGCCCACAGGGCGACGCGGCAGTCCAACCGCCGTCTGGATTGCCACGGGCCTTTGCCACGGCCTCCGGCCTCGCAATGACAGGCCCTCGCAATGACCATGCAGATGCAACCGTCACTGCGAGGAGCCCACAGGGCGACGCGGCAGTCCAACCGCCGTCTGGATTGCCACGGGCCTTTGCCACGGCCTCCGGCCTCGCAATGACAGGCCCTCGCAATGACCATGCAGATGCAACCGTCACTGCCGAGGAGCCCACAGGGCGACGCGGCAGTCCAACCGCCGCCTGGATCGCCACGGGCCTTTGCCACGGCCTCCGGCCTGGCAATGACAGGCTCTCGCGATGACGGTGTCACCCATCCCGTCACTGCGAGCCCCGAAGGGGCGCGGCAGTCCATACAGCGCCTGGATCGCCACGCGCCTTCGCCGCTCGCGATGACGGCTGGGGATGGCCCCCACGACGCCGCCACCCCACCCACCACCACCCGCATCGTCTTCTCCGGCGACCTCGGGGCCCCGAACAGCCCGCTGCTCCCGGCCCCCAACCCGCCCGAGCGTGCCGACATCCTCATCCTCGAAAGCACCTTCGGCGACCGCGTGCACGAAGACCGCGGCACCCGCCAGGCGCGCCTGAAGGCCGCGATCGACCACGCGCTGGAAAACAACGGCACCGTCGTCATCCCGGCCTTCAGCATCGGCCGCACCCAGGAACTGCTCTACGAACTCGAAGACCTCATCCACCAGGCCACCGACCCGCACTGGCAGGACCTCGAAATCATCGTCGATTCCCCGCTCGCCGCCCGCTTCACCGAGGCCTACCGCGACCTGAAACCCTATTGGGACCTCGAGGCCCGCGAACGCCTGGACCACGGCCGCCACCCGCTGGCCTTCGAGAACCTCTACACCGTCGACAGCCACGAAGAACACCTGCAGACCGTCGACTACCTCGCCCGCACCGGCCGCCCCGCGGTCGTCATCGCGGCGAGCGGCATGGCCGCTGGGGGCAGGGTTGTGAACTACCTCAAGCGCATGCTCGGCGACGAACGCCACGATGTGCTGTTCGTCGGCTACCAGGCCGAAGGCACCCCCGGCCGCGCGATCCAGCGCCACGGCCCGCGCGGCGGCTGGGTGCAGCTCGACGGCGAACGCATCGACATCCGCGCCCGCATACACACCATCGGCGGCTACTCCGCCCACGCGGACCAGAGCGACCTGCTCGCCTTCATCCAGGGCATCCCGCAAGCGCCAAAGGAAATCCGCCTGATCCACGGCGAACGCGACGCCCGGGAAGCCCTGAAAGCCGAAATCGAAACCTGGGCCCAATCCACCGGCCACACAGTCGAGGTCACGTTCGCCACGTAATGCACCCCCGCACAGGACTCAGACCCCGGTTCGAAACCCCGAACGCCACTTCGCGTGCAAGGCCCGCTCCTGCGGCGGTCGGCGATGTCGAACTGAAGCGGTTTTCAACGGTTTTCCATGGAACTGGAATACGACCACGACAAGGACGCGCGCAATCTCGCCAAGCACGGCGTGTCGCTCGCAGAGGCCTCGAGACTCGCGTGGGATACGCTTCTCGCTTGGGAAGACCGGCGGAAGCACTACGGTGAACCGCGTATGGCGGGACTTGCTCTGATGAACGACCGGCTCTACTCGGTAGTCTATGTAGAACGAGGGGCAAGACGCCGTATCATCAGCCTGCGCAAGGCCAATCGGCGTGAGGTAAGACGTTACCTGATTATCACGAAACCTCCTCAGCCAGTGCGATACCTCTCCGCGTCGGTCGTCATTGCGAGCGAAGCGCGGCACTAACGCGCGTAGCGCATTGAACAGCCGTAGGCTGGCCCGCAGGGTGAGCGCAGCGAGTAATCCAGGCGGCGCGGCGGGGGGCGGCCATCGCCCTCTGGATCGCCACGTCCCGCCACGCTGCGCTCGCGGCTAAAGGCTTCGCTCCTCGCGATGACGCTGGTTTCGAAGATGGCCCAGTCCAGCTTGCGGAGCTTCCGTGATAATCAGGAATTCATTGGCACCCATGCGCAATACGATTCGGTGGATGCCGCCACTGTAGACATCAACTGAAGGCCAGGAGCATGGAAATCAAACCGATTCGCGACGAGCAAGCCTACCGCGAAGCCTTGCGGGAGATTGCCGTGCTGATGGAAACCGATCCTGCGCTGGGCACGCCGGAAGGCGACCGGCTGGATGTGCTTTCCACCCTCGTGGAAGCCTATGAAGCACGCACGTTCCCGATGGACCTGCCGGACCCTGTTGAAGCCATCCTGTTTCGGATGGAGCAGCAGGGCCTCAGCCCCAAGGATCTTGAGCCAATGATTGGGAAACGCAACCGCGTGTACGAAGTGCTGAGTCGCAAGCGGCCGCTGACCCTGGCCATGATCTGGCGCCTGCATACCACCCTGGGCATTCCTGCCGAGAGCCTGATTCGCCGGCCGGCGGAGCACTAACGGCCTGTCTTGCGTGGTTTGCCACGTCGCCCGCGAACGCGCCGCAGGCGCGCCTGAGTTCGATCCGACACCCAACGCCGATTCGCGTGCAGGCACGCTCCCACAAGGGCATGCCCCCCGATGCCCCCCGCGAGGGGCAACCCCAACGCCGGTGCCCACCCTGTAGGAGCGAGCCCTGCTCGCGAACGCGCCGAAGGCGCGGGTGAGGTGGGTGCACCGTCCAGCGCCGCTTCGCGTGCACGGCACGCTCCTAGGGCATTGCCACGTGCACAGTGCCTGGGCTTTCGCTATACTTGTATAGCCATTGATTGGAGATCATCCCATGCTCGCATTACGGCTTCCTGATGATGTGGAAGAACGCCTGGCTGCCCTCGCCAAGGCCACCGGTAGAAGCAAAAGCTACTACGCCCGCGAGGCGATCCTGCAGCATCTGGACGATCTGGAAGACATTTACCTGGCTGAACAGCGCCTGATCGATCACCGCAAAGGAAGCGGCGAGACAGTGTCCATGGATGAAATGAGGCGCCGGCTTGAGTTGGACGATTGAATTTGATCGCCGCGTCGAGAAAGACCTGCGTGCATTGGACAAGCCATCAGCACGCCGGATTCTGGAATACCTGAACGAGCGTATCGCGCCATTGGACGACCCGCGGCGTCTGGGCAAGTCGCTGACCGGGGAATTGGGCGAATACTGGCGCTACCGCCTGGGTCCGTACCGAATCATTGCATCGATAGAAGATGAACGGCTTCGGGTGCTGGTGGTGCGTGTGGCTCACCGCAATGAGGTCTATCGCCAGGGCCTCGGGGCTCGCGATGACAGGTCGTCGCGATAACGGTGGGTGACCCTGTAGGAGCGAGCCCCGCTCGCGAACGCGCCGCAGGCGCGCCCAAGCCCGGTAGCACCACCCAGCGCCGATTCGCGTGCAAGGCACGCTCCCACAAGGGCATACCCGCGCCAGGGCCAACCCGGTAGGAGCGGGCCCTGCCCGCGAACGCGCCGCAGGCGCGGCTGCGTCCGGTGCGGCATTGCGCGCCGGAAATTGAGCAAACCGTCCCCGGAGCAAGAGCGCCGTCCCAGGATCGCGATGCAAGTCCGTCCACATCCACCAAAGAATCAACGCGTTCGCGGCTTTTAATGTGCTACGATCCAAAATAATGCAGCACATACCAAGAGGTGTCCGATGAAAGAGCTCAATGTTCGGGAAATGCGCGCTGCCATCGGTCAGCTCGACAAGCTGGTGAACGAGGCGGGCGAGATCATCGTGAATCGCCGCGGCCGCGCGATCGCACGCATCCTGCCCGTTGCCGGGACGCGTCGGCGTCCCAATCACGCCGACCTGCGCGCACGTACCCCGCGGCTGCCGACGCCGTCGGCCGAGTTGATCCGTGCCGAGCGCGATGAGCGCTGACGACCGTGTCTACCTCGATACCAGCGCGCTCGCGAAGTGGTACCTCAACGAACCGGGGTCCGACGCCTTTGTCGATTACCTGCAGGGAATCGATGTGGCCATCATCAGCAGGCTCACCCGCACCGAGATGCGTTCGCTGCTGAGTCGGCACCGGCGCATGGGTGAACTCAACGCTGAGCTCGAATCCGTGCTGTATGCCGCGTTCCTGGAGGATGTCGCCCGTGGCTGGCTGCAGGAGCACCCGGTGACCGACGCCTGCTTCGACGAGGCCGTGAATCTGATCAACCGCTATCCGGAACATCCGCTGCGGACACTCGATGCCTTGCGCCTCGCTCTGGTCAACCAGATGGGGATCGCGACGCTCGCGACTGCCGATACGGTGATGGCTGAAGCCGCTTCCTCCATGGGCCTTGTGGTGAGACGGTTCTGAGCGGTGGTCACCGCGAACGCGCCGCAGGCGCGGGTGCGATAGGGCAGGGCCTTCGTGATGGCGAGGCGGATGCCGGGGTGGTTGTTTGGTCGAATTGGGCTACGCTGTTGTAGCCCAGCGCAAATTCTGAGAGGGCCCTGACCATGAACACCGTCGTACGTGCGCGTATCAGCGAAGAGGTCAAGAACGAGGCGGCGGCCGTCCTCGAAGCCATGGGGCTGACGGTTTCCGATGCCTTCCGCATCATGATGACCCGGATCGCCAGAGAGCACGCCTTGCCCTTTGAGCCGCTGATCCCGAACGAGGAAACCATCGCCGCCATGCGCGCCGCGCGCGAGGGGAAGGCCGAGATCGTGACGATCGAGCAGCTGCAAGCGGTCCTGGATGCGGACGATTAAACAAACCTCGAGCTTCAAGCGCGACCTCAAGCGCTAAGCCAAAGGAAGACACCGGCAATCCCTGCAAACCGACTTCACGAAGATCATTGAAATCCTGGCCCGGGATCTTCCATTACCCGAGCACCATCGCGACCATGCTCTCGCAGGTGATTGGAATGACCATCGGGACTGCCACATCAAGCCCGACCTTGTTCTGATCTACCGTAAACCTGACCCGGATACCCTTCAGCTCGTGCGACTTGGCTCGCACGCGAAGCTGGGCATCGGCTAGCGCCGATTCGCGTGCGAGGCACGCCCCTAACACGGACCTCCCCCAGCCAGGGCCAGCCCTGTAGGACCGGGCCCCGCGCGCGCGACAACCTGCAGCGCGAAGGGGTAGGGGAGGAACGGATCCACGTCACCGGCAACACCGTCATCGACACCCTGCTCACCTTGGTCGACAAAGTCCGCGCCAACCCGGAGTTGCAAGCGCGGTTCGGCTTTCTCGACCCCGCCCGGCGCACCGTCGTCGTGACCGGCCACCGGCGCGAGAACTTCGGCGACGGCTTCCGGCGCATCTGCCGCGCCCTCGGCCGCCTCGCCGAGCGCAGCGACGTGCAGATCGTCTACCCGGTGCACCTGAACCCCAACGTCCTCGGCCCGGTGCGTGAAGCACTCGGCCAGCGCGACAACGTCCACCTGATCGAACCGCTGGACTACCTCCCGTTCGTCGCACTGATGGACCGCGCCGACCTCATCATCACCGACTCCGGCGGCGTGCAGGAGGAAGCCCCCTCGCTCGGCAAGCCGGTGCTGGTGATGCGCGAGACCACCGAGCGCCCGGAGGCCGTCGAAGCCGGCACCGTGCGCCTGGTCGGCACCGACGAGGAACGGATCGTGCGCGAAGCCACGCGCCTGCTCGACGACCCGCAGGCCTACGCCGCGATGTCCCGCGCCCACAACCCCTACGGCGACGGCCGCGCCGCCGGCCGCATCGTGAGCGTGATCCAGCAGCAACACCAACCCAGCCTTGGTCCCCGCAGGAGCGAGCCTGCACGCGAACGTGCGCTGCGACCGTAATTCAAATGACTTACAATCGGGTTCCGACGGCGTTCGTGGAGATCAGTGATGGCGGCCAACAATGCTCTGGTGCAAACCCGGGTCGACCCGGATTTGAAGGATCGCGCGTCGGCGGTTCTCGAGGGGCTCGGGCTGACGGTTTCGGATGCGGTCCGAATGCTGCTGACGCGTATTGCCAACGAAGGGGCATTGCCGCTCGAACTGGCGGTGAAACCCGAGGCGTACGATGCATGGTTTCGTGCCAAGGTGCTGGAGGCGCTCAATGATCTGGCACCGCAAATTGAACACGATGAGGTGGAGGCGCGGTTTGCTGCGAAACGGACTGCCCTGGTGGAGAAAGCGCACCGGTGAGGTTGGTGTGGACGAGCCTTGCGGTGCAAGACCGCGAGGAGATCTTCGACTACATCGCACTGGACAGTCCATCCGCTGCACTGGCTGTAGACGGTGGGCATGCGGCTCTCCGTCGAACCTGAACGTCGCGAGTCGGCCTAAAGCGCCGCTTCTCGCGAGCAGGCTCGCCTACAGGGGGCCACCCGGACAACGCGGGCCCCCCGGACCTTGTAGGAGCGGGCCCCGCCCGCGAACGCGCCGCAGGCGCGCCCCCAGTTTGAACTACGGACAAAAATGTCCGATACTCGGCGATGAAAGGTAGCGAATTCCTAAAACGAATCCGTAAGCTCGCCAAGCACCGAGGACTCGCATTCGAGTGGCATCCGAATCTGGGCAAAGGCTCTCATGGTGTGCTGAAGTTCGGCGACCGACGAACCGTCCTGCGCAACCCCAGCGACGAACTCAAGACCGGAACCCTGCACGCGATGCTCAAGCAACTCGGGCTGAAGGAAGAGGACATCTGAGACAGCGTCATGCATAGCTTCGTTTATCCAATCGCCTTGATCGACGATCCGGACGGCGGCTTCGTGGTGGCCTGCCGGGACCTGCCCGAAGCCATCACCCAGGCCGAGAACCGCGCGCAGGCACTGGAAGAGGCGGAAGGTGCCTTGCAGGCCGCGATCGAAATGCGTATCCAGGACGGCACGGCCATCCCGACGGCGAGCCGCCCGAGGCGTGGAGAACTCCTGGTGGCCGTACCCATCGGCACCGCGATGAAGGCGGCCTTGTATCTCGCCATGCGCGAGCAGGGCGTCAGCAAGAGCGAACTGGCCCGTCGGCTCGGCGTGAACGAAAAGGAAGCCCGACGCATGCTGGATCCGAGGCACAGCACCAAGGTCCCAGCGCTTGAACACGCGCTACACATACTGGGCAAGCGGGCGGAACTGCGCGTAAACGGCCTGTGATCTCGGCGCAAGGGGTCCAGCGCAAGGGGCCAGACCCCGGTTTTCCCTTATAAAGGGCGTCTGACCCTGGTTCGAAGCCCCCCGGTTCGAAGCCCCCGACCCCGGTTCGAACCCCCGAAAGCCGATTCGCGTGCGAGGCACGCTCCTACAGCGCGGTACCGAGCGGCATTGAACTACGCCGCGATAGAGGCCCGGATGGGGAACGCACCCGGCCGTCCCGCCAAGGATCCGCAGGTCAGGCGTCGGTCGGGCGAATCTCCGTATGCTAGAATGGAATGACTAATTGGTCATCAAAGGAAGCCTGTCATGCGTACCCTGTCGCTCGCTGAGGCAAAGACTCACCTCTCGTCCGTGCTCGATCAGGTCCAGGCTGGGGAGGAAATCATCATTACGCGGCGGGGCAAGCGCGTTGCCCGTGTCGTTCCCGAGCGGGATTTTTCGGCGCAGGATCAAACGGCCATCCTGAGCGAGCTCCGAACCTTTCTGGCGAGGCAAAAACCAGCGCAGGAGACGGCGGTGGCCCGGGTGCGCGAATTGCGGGATGACGCCCGCTACTGACCGATGCGCTATGCCGATACGTGTCTGCTGCTTTCCCTGATCTATCGCGATTCAGGTAGCGAGGCGGCGCTGGCCTGGCTGGAGCACGCAGGGACCGGAGAGATCCTGATCAGTCACTGGTCGCTCACCGAATTCGTGAGTGCTGTCGGCATCATGGCGCGCCGCGGGGACATGGATGCGCGCCTACACCGAGAAGGCATCGCCCACTGCCGTCATTTTGTGGCGGCCCGACTGCAGGTCGAGCCCCCTAGCGCGGCCGACTTCGAACGCGCGGCGGTCTGGATGGAGGATTACGCGTCCGGTTTGCGCGCCGGGGATGTCCTGCATCTGTCCATCGCGGCCCGAGTTGGCGCCATCGTATGCAGTGCCGACAACACCTTGCTGGCTGCGGCAGCGGACCTTGGGTTGGCCATCGAGGCCGTGCCTCCGCAACCGTGATGGAAGCCTCCAGCCCTCGCGATGACGGTAGGGAGCCTTCGGTTCTCGCGTATGGGTGTGTAGACGCATCCTTGACAACTATTGACAAAGATTGCCATAATTAGGCACGGAGGTGGTGTTATGGCAACGATGAATGTTTCCCTACCCGATGCGATGAAAGCCTGGGTTGATCAGCGTTCTCGCTCAGGTCGATACAGTAACGCGAGTGATTATGTCCGTGACCTGATACGGCGCGATCAGGAACGTTCCGCCAAAATCGCCCAGATCCAGGCTATGGTGGACGAGGCGCTCGCCACTGGTGAGGGCCAGCGGACCATGGATGAAATCGAAGCCGAGGCGCTGTCCAGAATCGCCGCACCGAAGTGAGTTTTTTTACCCTCAGTCGTTCAGCGGAAGAGGACCTGATTCAGATCTACCTGGAAGGCGCCACATCGTTCGGGCTTGACCAGGCCCAACGCTATCACCAAAGGCTTTCTCAGGCGTTCGAGTTTCTTGCAGAGAATCCCCAAGCGGCCCCGGTGCGGCAAGAACTGAGCGCCTTGATTCGTGTTCACCCGGTGGGCTCGCACATTGTGCTTTACACCATACGAGATCACGATATTTACATCCTTCGGATTCGGCACGGTCATGAGGACTGGCTGGATCATTGAAGCAAAGCGTAGATGGATCATCGCGCCCCGCTACTGGAAAGGCACGCTGTGGTCGCCGTCCTACTTGGCCGGGAGCAGTGGCGGTGCGCCCACTGCGATCATTCGCCAGTACATCGAACAGCAGCGGACACCACCCTGAAGACGCAGGACGGCTACGCCGTCGGCGCGATCCTTCCCCGCCCTGAACGGCGGGGCTTGCCGCGCACCGGGTTAGACAGGTCCGGGGCATACTGGTGAAATATCGGCTTGGAGAGAACGATGTCGATTAAGTACGAGCTCATCGTGTACTGGATCGTGTACTGGAGTGAAGAAGACCAGGCGTTCGTGGTCGAAGTCCCGGAACTTCCCGGTTGCATGGCCGACGGATCGAGCTACGAGGAGGCCATTGCCAACGCTCAGCGGGTGATCGAAGACTGGATCGACACCGCGCAGCGTCTGGGGCGCCCCATTCCAGAACCCAAAGGACGCCTGATGTACGCCTGACCAAGCGGTGCGCTGATGGCACCACTCGCGTAGAGGGCGCGCTCCCAGAAAAACATCCCCCGGCCAGGGCCTGTTGCCCTCGCGATGACGCTAATACTCCGCGACTGCGAGGAACGCGGCCTTCAGCCGAGGCCTACCGCCACCTGAAGCGTTACTGGGACCCCGAGGTCCGCGAACGCCTGCACCACGGCCGGCACCCGCCCGCCTTCGAGAACCTCTGCAAAACATGACCAAAATCTTCGTCGCCGGCCACAACGGCATGGTCGGTTCCGCCATCGTCCGCGCGCTGATCGCACGCGGGCATGACCCGGCGCGAATCCTGACCCGCACGCGCTCCGAGGTCGATCTCCTGAGCGCCGCGGAAGTGCGCGACTTCTTTGCCGAAGAACAGCCGCAGCAGGTCTACCTCGCCGCGGCGAAGGTCGGCGGCATCCACGCGAACCACACCTATCCGGCCGAGTTCATCCACGACAACCTGGTCATCGCGACGAACGTCATTCACGCGGCGCACCGGCACGACGTGCCGAAGCTCCTGTTCCTCGGCTCCTCCTGCATCTACCCGCGTCATGCCGAACAGCCGATGCGCGAGGACGCGCTGCTCACCGGGCCCCTGGAGCCGACCAACGAGCCCTACGCCATCGCCAAGATCGCCGGCATCAAGCTCTGCGAGAGCTACCGCCGCCAGTACGGCCGCGATTACCGCAGCGTGATGCCCACGAACCTCTACGGGCCAAACGACAACTACCACCCCGAGAACAGCCACGTGGTGCCCGCACTGCTGCGCCGCTTTCACGAGGCCAAGGAGCAGAACGCGTCCGAGGTGGTCATCTGGGGCACCGGCGCGCCGAAGCGCGAGTTTCTGCACGTCGATGACATGGCCGCGGCCTGCCTGCACGTGATGGACCTGCCCGAAGAGACCTACTGGGGTGCGGTGCAACCGATGCAGAGCCACATCAACATCGGCACCGGGCAGGACTGCAGCATCCGCGAACTCGCCGAGACCATCGCCCGCGTGACCGGCTACGAAGGCCGCCTGACCTTCGACAGCAGCAAGCCCGACGGCATGCCGCGCAAGCTGCTCGACATCAGCCTGATCCGCTCGCTGGGCTGGGAGCCGCGCATCGCGCTCGAAGACGGCCTGAACGACGCCTACCGGTGGTTCACCGAGAAAGCCCTATAGGTGCTGGCCCCGCCCGCGAACGGTCCTTGAACGCTCGCCAGTGTGCACGCTCCCCCACGGCGCCAGGAACGGCTTCGTACAAACGCCAAAGCAGGACATGGACCTGATTCGAGAGCGATTGAAAGCAGCGCAAGAGCACGCAGCAGGGTGCACGAAATGACACAGATCGAAAAGGGCGCAACCAACATCTACCACGACCTTGGCTTTCCGAATGCCGAGGAAATGCAGGTGAAAGCCATGCTGGCTGCGAAAATTGGCGAAATCATCAAGCATCGCCATCTCACGCAAATGCAGGCCGCTGAGCTGTTGGGCATCACCCAGCCGAAACTCTCGGGCATGCTGCGGGGCCAATTTCGAGGCATCAGCGAAAGCAAGATGATCGACTGCCTGAATCGTCTGGGGCGAGACGTGGAAATTGTCGTGCGCAAGCCGTCCCACGCTCGCAAGGCCGGCCATACTCGCGTCGTAGTCGTCTGATTGGACGGCAAACGGGGAGGGTAGGATGGGATGCCGGTGAGCATGGAAATCAAACCGATTCGCGACGAGCCAGCCTACCGCGAAGCCTTGCAGGAGATTACCGTGCTGATGGAAACCGATCCTGCGCTGGGCACGCCGGAAGGCGACCGGCTGGATGTGCTTGCCACCCTCGTGGAAGCCTATGAAGCACGCACGTTCCCGATGGACCTGCCGGATCCTGCGATGTCGAAACCACGATCGACATCCTCCCCGTCCTGAACGGCGGGGAAGGAAAACCCAGACCTTGGTGCCAATGCGCCCTGCGAGCGTCATTCAAATGCATTACAATTGGGTCCCGACTGCATTCGTGGAGATCAGTGATGGCAGGCAACAATGCTCTGGTGCAAACGCGGGTCGACCCGGATGTGAAGGACCGCGCTTCGGCGGTACTCGAGGGGCTCGGGCTGACGGTTTCGGATGCGGTCCGTATGCTGCTGACGCGGATTGCCAACGAAGGTGCGCTGCCGCTCGAACTGGCCGTGAAGCCCGGGGCGTACGATGCATGGTTTCGTGCCAAGGTGCTGGAAGCGCTCGATGATGGGGGTCCGCATCTCGAACACGAAGAGGTTGAGGCACGGTTTGCGGCGAAACGGGATGCCGTGATGGAGAAGGCCGACCGGTGAGGTTGGTGTGGACGACGCACGCGGTGCAAGACCGCGAGCAGATCTTCGAATACATCGCACTGGATAGTCCGTCAGCTGCGTTGGCTGTAGACGGAGCCCTGAGTAAGCAGCTGAACCTCCTGAAAGAGTTTCCGGAAATCGGGCGCTCCGGACGGGTGGAGGGCACGCGGGAACTTGTCGTTCGGGGAACACCGTTTATCGTCGCATATCAGGTACGTTTGGATTCGGTCGCGGCTTCCAATGTGCTACGATCCAGAATAATGCAGCACATCCAGCAGGTGTCCGATGAAAGAGCTCAATATTCGGGAAATGCGCGCCGCCATCGGTCAGCTCGACAAACTGGTGGACGAGGCGGGCGAGATCATCGTGCGTCGCCGCGGCCGCGCGATCGCACGCATCCTGCCCATTGCCGGGACGCGTCGGCGTCCCAACCACGCCGACCTGCGCGCCCGTACCCCGCGGCTGACGACGCCGTCGGCCGAGCTGATCCGCGCCGAGCGCGATGAGCGCTGACGACCGCGTCTACCTCGATACCAGCGCACTCGCGAAGTGGTATCTCAACGAACCGGGCTCCGACGCCTTTGTCGGTTACCTGCAGGGAATCGATGTGGCCATCATCAGCAGGCTCACCCGTACCGAAATGCGTTCGCTGCTGAGTCGGCGCCGGCGCATGGACGAACTCAACGCTGAACTCCAATCCGTGCTGTATGCCGCGTTCCTGGAGGACATCGCCCGCGGCTGGCTGCAGGAGCACCCGGTGACCGACGCCTGCTTTGATGAGGCCGTGAATTTGATCAACCGCTATCCGGAACATCCGCTGCGGACACTCGATGCCTTGCACCTCGCTCTGGTCAACCAGATGGGGATCGCGACGCTCGCGACCGCCGATACCGTGATGGCCGAAGCCGCTTCCTCCATGGGACTCGCGGTGAGACGGTTCTGAGCGGTGGTCACCGCGAACGCGCCGCAGGCGCGGGTGAGGTGGGTGCGGAGACCAGCGCCGATTCGCGTGCTAGGCACGCTCCTACAGGGGGCCACCCAGACACGGCGGGCCACCCGGACCCTGTAGGAGCGGGCCCTGCCCGCGAACGCGCCGCAGGCGCGGGTGAGGTGGGTCCCACATCCAGCACCGCTTCCTCCGCAGGCACCCGCACACCGGGCGACGCACGGGCAGGGCGGTAGCGTGCCCGATCACGCCCCAGCCCCTGCGCACGCCGCAACCCCCCTCCACCGCATCCGGGCGAAAGTCGGGGAGGGGGCCGAGCGCAGCGCTGACACCACCACCGACCTCGAACCCCTGAAAACCCTCATCGAAGAAACCCGCCTGCACGTCCTGCGCCTGCTGGCGGAGAACCCCGAGCTCACCCAGCGCGAGCTGGCGGCGGCGCTCGGCATCAGCGTGGCCGCGACCCGGCGCGGATCCTGACCCGCACCCGCTCCGAGCTCGATCTCCTGAGCGCGGCGGAAGTGCGCGACTTCTTTGCCGAAGAACAGCCACAGCAGGTCTACCTCGCCGCCACCAAGCCCGACGGCATGCCACGCAAGCTGCTCGACATCAGCCTGATCCGCTCGCTGGGCTGGGAGGCGCGCATCGCGCTCGAAGACGGCCTGAAAGACGCCTACCAATGGTTCACCCAACACGCCCTGTAGGAGCGTGCCTGCTCGCCAACGCGTCGCCGGCGTGTCGTGCGCTGGCAAATCAACCACCGCGTGAACGATACCCGCATCTGCTAAAATTAAGCCTCACGCTGAAGCCAGGATAGTGGAGGCCATGTCCATCGAGATCGATACCCGCGTCGCGGCCGCGGTGCTGCGACAGAATCCGAAGCTCATGCGCCAGGAGTTCACCCGGGTGCTCGGGCGAAAGCGACCCGCGCAATCAGGGCGCCGGCTCGCGTTCCACTTCCGCGATCTCCTCTATTTCCGCTTGAAGGCCTCCCTGGAGGAAAGCGGTGTGTCCTTGAAGCCGGAAGATCGTCAGGAACTCTATGCCGTGATCATGGGCCGCGATGGGCAACGGGGGCGTTGGCGCCGTTTCGGGCAGCAGCTACGGCACAACGGGGATACACCGATCGTGATCGACCTCTCCCGGATCGCAACCCATCTCCACACCGAGTGGCGCGACTACGTGCTTGGCCGCGCGCAGATCGAAACTCGCCCCGACGTCTGTTCCGGACAGCCCGTGTTCAAGGGGACCCGCGTGCCCGTGGCCCAGGTGGTGGCGATGATACGGCGTGGGGTTCCGCTGCCAGAGATTGCCGAGGACTACCCCGGTATCGACCGAGCGGCATTGAACTACGCCGCGATCGAGGCCCGGATGGGGAACACACCCGGCCGGCCCGCAAAGGAGCTGCAGGTCGGGCGTCGGCCGGGTGAAGCTGCTCATTGACGGAAACCTCTCGCCGCGTTTGGCCATATGGGCGAACGACCTGGGCATTCCGGCGCAGGCGGTGGGCCACGTGGGGCTGCAGGGAAAGTCGGATCAGATGGTCTGGGAATATGCCTACCGCAATGATCTGATCGTGGTCACCATCAACGTCGGCGACTTCATCCATTTGGCTGCATCGGCGGAACTGCACCCCGGCGTCATCGTGCTGCGCGAAGCGGGCCTGAACCGACTGGAACAGTGGGAACGTCTGCGCGACGCGATCGCGTTCGTTCAGGCGGAATGCGCAGGCGACCTGGTCAACCGGGTTCTGGAGATCCGCGGCAAGGAGGCCTTCCGGCTGCACGTCCTACCGGCAGAATGATTGCCTCACGAATCACTGAATATGGAAACCTCAAAATTTCCGTGCCTTCCGTGCCTTCCGTGGCCCAAACCCTTCCGTGTCTTCCGTGTCTTCCGTGGCCCAAACCCTTCAGTGTCGTCCGTGTCTTCCGTGGCCAAAAACGCCCTTGACCTCCGGTTTTCAAGCTCTACTCACATCCGTGCCCATCCGTGGCTAGAAAAGCCCTACAAAGGGGTCTGACCCCGATTCGAAGCCCCCCGATTCGAAGCCCCGAACGCCGATTCGCGTGCAGGCACACCCCTACAGGGGCATTGCGACGCGCACGGCGTCCGGGCTTTCGCTATACTTGTATAGCAATTGATTGGAGGTCATCCCATGCTCGCATTAAGGCTTCCCGAGGATGTGGAAGAACGCCTGGCGGCCCTCGCCAAGGCCACAGGTCGAAGCAAGAGCTACTACGCCCGCGAGGCGATCCTGCAGCATCTGGACGATCTGGAAGACATTTACCTGGCTGAGCAGCGCCTGATCGATCACCGCAAAGGAAGCGCCGAGACAGTCTCCATGGATGAAATGAGGCGCCGGCTTGAGTTGGACGATTGAATTTGATCGCCGCGTCGAGAAAGACCTGCGTGCATTGGACAAGCCATCGGCACGCCGGATTCTGAAATACCTGAACGAGCGTATCGCGCCATTGGACGACCCACGGCGTCTGGGCAAGTCGCTCACCGGGGAATTGGGCGAATACTGGCGCTACCGCGTGGGCCCGTACCGAATCATCGCATCGATAGAGGATCAACGGTTTCGGGTGCTGGTGGTGCGTGTGGCTCACCGCAATGAGGTCTATCGCCAGGGCCTCGGGGCTCGCAATGACAGGCCGTCGCGATGACGGTGGGTGAACCTGTAGGAGCGGGCCCCGCCCGCGAACGCGCCGCAGGCGCGGCTGAGGTGGGTGCGGCATCCAGCACCGATTCGCGTGCGAGGCACGCTCCCACCGAGGCATCGGTGATGCCGACCTGAGCCCGTTTGCTCTGGATTTCCATGGAACTGGAATACGACCACGACAAGGACGTGCGCAATCTCGCCAAGCACGGCGTGTCCCTCGCAGAGGCCTCGAGACTCGAGTCGGATACGCTTCTTGCTTGGGAAGACCGGCGCAAGCACTACGGTGAACCGCGGATGGCGGGACTTGCTCTGATGAACGACCGGCTCTACTCGGTAGTCCATGTAGAACGAGGAGCGAGACGCCGTATCATCAGTCTGCGCAAGGCCAATCGCCGAGAGGTGAACCGCTATGCATCTGAAAACTAGATCGGGCCGAAGGGTGATCCTGCCCACACCTGAGGAGGATGCAGTCCTTACGGCAGCCGCTGCGGACGATCCCGATAACCAGGTCCTGAGCGATGACGAATGGGACGAAGCCCGGCTCCGTGCCGTCCGCCCCGAGCCCGATACGGGCAAGGAACGCGTAGCGGTGCGTTTCTCCGAACCGGTGGTTCAACGTTTTCGTGCCACGGGTTCCGGGTGGCAACGACGCATGGATGCAGCCTTGCAAGATTGGCTGAAGCATCACAACCCGGAGCAATTGCCGTAGCGCCGATGTCCTCGTGCAGGAGCGAGCCCCGCCCGCCGTCGCGCCGCAGGCGCGCCTCACGCTGGGAGTTCGTTGAACGCCGATTCGCGCGCAGGCACGCTCCCGCGGGTGCATTTCGCGCGGGAAGGCAAACCCCGAAGCGTGCCCTCTGCTCGACACCGGAACCAAGGATGGAGAATGGGAAGATACTCGAAGCTCAAGGCGGTCATCCTCGCGGGGACCGCCGACGCCAATGTGGATTTCGCTCCCTTGTGCCAGCTTCTGGAGGCGAACAAGGCCAAGCCGTATCAGGTCAGACAGGTCCGGGGCATGCTGGTGAAATATCGGCTTGGAGAGAGCGATGCCGATTAAGTACGAGCTCATCGTGTACTGGGTTGAAGAGGACCAGGCGTTCGTGGTCGAAGTACCTGAACTTCCCGGGTGCATGGCCGATGGGTCGAGCTACGAGGAGGCCGTTGCCAACGCTCAGCGGGTGATCGAAGACTGGATCGACACCGCGCAGCGTCTGGGGCGCCGCATTCCAGAACCCAAAGGGCGCCTGATGTATGCCTGACCAACCGGCGGGCTGCTGGCCAATTCGCGTGCAGGCACGCTCCTACAGGGCGGGCACCCGGACCTTGTAGGAGCGGGCCCTGCCCGCGAACGCGCCGCAGGCGCGGGTATGGCGTTTGGGGTCCACGACGAATCTGTAGCCTGAAAGCTACAAACGGAGTACCATGCAGCTATTCCGTTACCAACGGTCGGATGGATCCGAGCCGTTCACCGAATGGCTCAATGGGGTTACGGACAAGGTCACCCAGGCCAGAATCCGTGTTCGTCTTCAGCGACTCGCGGCTGGAAACCCCGGCGATGTAAAGCCCATCGGTGGCGGCGTCAGCGAGCTCCGGTTGCAGTTTGGTGCCGGATACCGCATCTACCTGTCCCAACAGGGCGCAACATGGATCCTCCTGCTATGCGGGGGAGACAAATCCAGCCAACAACGGGATATCGCCAAGGCGCAGAGCTATCTCGAGGACTGGAAAGCGAGGCAGAAATGAAGAAAGCCGCCGTATCCCATCACGAAGCCGAAGTTCGGGAATTGCGTGCGGATCCCGAGCTCGCCGTGGCCTACCTGAAGGCCGCGATGGCTTCTCTCGATGATCCCGAAGATCGCGCTGCAGGCCTTCTTGCATTGCGCACCGTTGCCGAAGCCTACGGTGGGCTGGGTGCTGTGGCCGCCGAGGCAGGCATCAGCCGCGAATCGCTCTACCGGGCGTTGTCACCCAGGGGCAACCCGACCCTGAAAACGCTCGTGGCTGTGTTGAAAACGGTGGGCATGCGGCTTTCCGTCGAACCCGAGCATCGCGAGTCGGCATAAAGCGCCGATTCGCGTGCATGGCACGCTCCCACAGGGGGGGGCACCCAGACAAGGCGGGCCACACGGACGTTGTAGGAGCGAGCCCTGCTCGCGAACGCGCCGCGGGCGCGACCCCAGGTTGAACAACGGACAAAAATGTCCGATACTCGCAATGAAAGGTAGCGAATTCCTGAAGCGAATCCGTAAGCTCGCCAAACACCGAGGACTCGCATTCGAGTGGCATCCGAATCTCGGCAAAGGCTCTCATGGTGTGCTGAAGCTCGGCGACCGACGAACCGTTCTCCGCAACCCCAGGGATGAACTCAAGACCGGAACGCTGCACGCGATGCTCAAGCAACTCGGGCTGAAGGAAGAGGACATCTGAGACAGCGTCATGCATAGCTTCGTTTATCCCATCGGCTTGATCGACGATCCGGACGGCGGCTTCGTGGTGGCCTGTCGGGACCTGCCTGAGGTCATCACCCAGGGCGAGAACCGCGCGCAGGCACTGGAAGAGGCGGAAGGTGCCTTGCAGGCCGCGATCGAAATGCGTATCCAGGACGGTACCGACATCCCGACGGCGAGCCGCGCGAGGCGTGGAGAACACCTGGTGGCCGTACCCATCGGCACCGCAATGAAGGCGGCCTTGTATCTCGCCATGCGCGAGCAGGGCGTCAGCAAGAGCGAGCTGGCCCGTCGACTTGGCGTAAATGAAAAGGAAGCCCGACGCATGCTGGATCCGAGGCACAGCACCAAGGTCCCAGCGCTTGAACACGCGCTACACCTATTGGGCAAGCGGGTGGAACTGCGCGTAAGCGGGGCGTGATTTCCGCTTCGCGGGAGTGCCCGCGGATCGCCACGGGCCCCGGTCTCCCAACAACGCCCACACGGATTCGGCTTGCCCTGTAACGGCCGCCCGATGTCATGTCTGGACATCGTTTAGACATTCCCCGGAGAAGCACCCATGGTCAGTGCCGTTCTCGACATCAAACGCTGGGGCAACAGCCTCGGTGTGAGGCTTCCCGTTGGCGTGGCACGTGCGGCGCATCTGCATGCCGACCAGCCAGTACGGATCGAAGTGGAAAACGGCCGCGTCATCATTACGCCGCTGGAAGACCAGACACTCACGCTGGAGCAGCGCCTGGAGCGCTTTGATCCGGCGCGGCACGGCGGCGAGGTGATGGACACCACGGCAGTCGGCGCTGAACCGTGGTAGCCAAAAAGAAGGACGGGGTTCCCGCGCGTCCGGATGTGATCTGGATCGACTGCAACCCGCAGGCAGGGCGCGAAATGCGCGGCCTGCGCCCAACGTCTCGACGAGCTCGTGCAACTCGACCTGCCCAACCGTATCGCGGTTTTCGACGTGCGCGCGGCAGAGCGGGCCGCAAGCCTGGCGGCCGACCGCAAGGCCCGCGGTCGTCCCGCGGAACTGCGCGACACCTTCATTGCCGGCATTGCCATCGCCCGTGGCGCTACGCTCGCCACGCGGAACGCGAAGCATTTTGAAGATTTGCCGACTCCGGTCGTGAACCCCTGGGCTGCGTGACACCGCCGGATGGCATCTGCAGGCGTGGCGACGGGCCGGACCTTGTAGAAGCGAGCCCTGCTCGCGAACGCGCCGCCCGTGAAGCCGCGAAGCTCCTGCTACAATCCACCTCATGCGTCTCAGTCCGGAACACAGGCAAACGATCCGTGAAGTGGTCCGCCGCGAATGCGGGTCCGACACACGCGTTCGCGTGTTTGGTTCACGCCTGGACGATACGGGGCGCGGCGGCGATGTGGATGTGCTCGTCGAGTTCGATTGGCCGGTAGAACGCCCCGCGCTGGTTTCGGCGCGGCTCTCGGCCATGCTCAGCCGCCGATTGGATGGGCGTTCCGTCGATGTCGTCCTCTCCGCTCCGAACCTCCGCCGACACACGGTCCATCGGGTTGCCCAGGAGAAGGGACAACTTCTTTGAACATCGACCCCGAACAGCTAAATCGCCTTCAGTTTTTGAGTCGCGTCGTTCAGCGCGAGCGGCGGCATCTCCTGACGACCGACCAACGCGTTTTCAGCAAGCCTTTCACGCCAGCGCGTGCAAGCACATTGGCGGACAACATCGATGAAGCAGAGCGTGTCGAAGCGTTTGTGAGCCGGTTCGGGCGTCTTCAGGATACGCTGGGCGACAAGTTGCTTCCTCTATACCTCGAAGCGGTGGGCGAACGCCTTGGGGCGGCGATCGACAATCTCGATCGGGCGGAAAAGCTTCGCTTGATCCCTTCCACCGATGGCTGGCTGACCATGCGCAAGCTGCGCAATCAAATGGTGCATGAATACATCGAGGACGCGGTGATCCTGGCTGACGCGCTTCAGGCGGGCCATGAATTTGCACCGACCCTGAGCGCCGTGGTGGAAAACATCCTCGCGGACATGCGAGCACGCGGGTGGTCGGACGCCAACGGGTAGACCGTTAACCTCCGCTGCAAGCTCCGGGGACGGTATTCAATTCCGTCCCCATCCCACGCGGCCCCGCGATCCAGCGCCGCGGCCCGCGCGGCGGCTGGGTGCAACTCTGCCACCTAGGGGTTGGATGTCAATGTCGTTCCCCACCTGAACGACCATTCACAAGTCTTAACGAACGACCTATATCCCGCTGGGCCTATACCCACCCTTCGCCACTCCTCATATCTTCCGGAGGATGCCGCCACAGGCTCGCCCCGGCGCTTCAAAGTGCGCACGGGCAGGGCGGTAGCGTGCCCGAAGCCAAAAGCCAATCCGAAGCCCTGAAAGCCCTCCCCGAAGAGACCCGCCTGCAGGTTCTGTGCCTGCTCGCGGAGAACCCGGAGCTCACCCAGCGCGAGCTGGCCGATGTCCTGGGCATCAGCCTGGGGGCGACGAACTGCGTTCTGCGCGCGCTGATCGACAAGGGATGGATCAAGGCCGAGAACCTCCGCAAGAGCCACCGCAAGCGCGCCTACGCCTACTTGCTCACCCCGGCGGGGCTTGCCGAGAAGCTGCGCGTGACCCGCGCCTTCCTCGCGTTGAAGCAGGCGGAGTACCGGGCGATCGAACAGGAGATCGAGGCGTTGCGGCGGGAGTTGCGGGAAGAGACCGGCACGTGAGCGGCGGGGCGGGCGTCTTGGCCGAACAGGACGCCGCATCGCGTGAAGGCACGCTCCACAGGAGCACTGCCACGCGGTGACGGGTGGGGAAGCCTAGGGCCCTCGTAGCGTGCCTGTAAGCCAATGCGCCGTGCGGTCGTCATTCAAATGAATTACAATTGGGTCCTGACTGCAATCTTGGAGATCAGTGATGGCGGCCAATAATGCTCTGGTGCAAACGCGGGTCGATCCGGATGTGAAGGATCGCGCTTCGGCGGTACTCGAGGGGCTCGGGCTGACGGTTTCGGATGCGGTCCGCATGCTGCTGACGCGGATTGCCAACGAAGGTGCGCTCCCGCTCGAACTGGCGGTGAAGCCCGAGGCGTACGATGCATGGTTTCGTGCCAAGGTGCTGGCAGCGCTCGATGATAGGGCTCCGCATCTCCAACATGAAGAGGTTGAGGCACGGTTTGCGGCGAAACGGGATGCCGTGATGGAGAAGGCCAACCGGTGAGGTTGGTGTGGACGACGCACGCGGTGCAAGACCGCGAGCAGATCTTCGAATACATCGCACTGGATAGTCCGTCAGCTGCGTTGGCTGTAGACGGAGCCCTGAGTAAGCAGCTGAACCTCCTGAAAGAGTTTCCGGAAATCGGGCGCTCCGGACGGGTGGAGGGCACGCGGGAACTGGTCGTTCAGGGAACACCGTTTATCGTCGCCTATCAGGTGCGTACGGGTTCGGTGCTCATTCTCCGCATTCTTCATGGTGCACAGCAGTGGCCAGATTCACTCTGAAAAAAGCCGCCGTATCCCACCACGAAGCCGAAGTTCGGGAATTGCGTGCGGATCCCGAGCTCGCCGTGGCCTACCGGAAGGCCGCGATGGCGTCTCTCGATGATCCCGAAGATCGCGCGGCCGGCCTGCTGGCATTGCGCACCGTTGCCGAAGCCTACGGTGGGCTGGGTTGCTGTGGCCGCCGAGGCAGGCATCAGCCGTGAATCGCTCTACCGGGCGTTGTCACCCAGGGGCAACCCGACCCTGAAGACGCTCGTGGCTGTGCTGAAGACGGTGGGCATGCGGCTCTCCGTCGAACCCGAGCATCGCGAGTCGGCATAAAGCGCCGATTCGCGTGCGAGGCACGTTCCTACAGGAGCACCGCCACGCGCACGGCGTCTGGGCTTTCGCTATACTTGTATAGCCATTGATTGGAGGACATCCGATGCTCGCATTACGGCTTCCCGAGGATGTGGAAGAACGCCTGGCGGCCCTCGCCAAAGCCACAGGACGAAGCAAAAGCTACTACGCCCGCGAGGCGATCCTGCAGCATCTGGACGATCTGGAAGACATTTACCTGGCTGAACAGCGCCTGATCGATCACCGCAAAGGAAGCGGCGAGACAGTCTCCATGGACGAAATGAGGCGCCGGCTTGAGCTGGACGATTGAATTTGATCGCCGCGTGGAGAAAGACCTGCGTGCATTGGACAAGCCATCGGCACGCCGGATTCTGAAATACCTGAACGAGCGTATCGCGCCATTGGACGACCCGCGGCGTCTGGGCAAGTCGCTGACTGGGGAATTGGGCGAATACTGGCGCTACCGCGTGGGTCCGTACCGAATCATTGCATCGATAGAGGATGAACGGTTTCGGGTGCTGGTGGTGCGTGTGGCTCACCGCAATGCGGTCTATCGCCAGGGCCTCGGGGCTCGCAATGACAGGCCGTCGCGATGACGGTGGGTGAACCTGTAGGAGCGGGCCCCGCCCGCGAACGCGCCGCAGGCGCGGCTGAGGTGGGTGCGGCATCCAGCACCGATTCGCGTGCGAGGCACGCTCCCACCGAGGCATCGGCGATGCCGACCTGAGCCCGTTTGCACTGGATTTCCATGGAACTGGAATACGACCACGACAAGGATGTGCGCAATCTCGCCAAGCACGGCGTGTCCCTCGCAGAGGCTTCGAGACTCGAGTGGGATACGCTTCTCGCTTGGGAAGACCGGCGCAAGCACTACGGTGAACCGCGGATGGCGGGACTTGCTCTGATGAACGACCGGCTCTACACGGTAGTCGATGTAGAACGAGGAGCAAGACGCCGTATCATCAGCCTGCGCAAGGCCAATCGGCGAGAGGTAAACCGCTATGCATCTGAAAACTAAGTCGGGCCGAAGGGTGATCCTGCCCACACCCGAGGAGGATGCAGCCATTACGGCAGCCGCTGCAGACGATCCCGATAACCCTGTCCTGAGCGACGCCGAATGGGATGAAGCCCGCCTCCGTGCCGTCCGCCCCGAGCCCGATACGGGCAAGGAACGCGTAGCGGTTCGTCTCTCCGCATCGGTGGTTCAACGTTTTCGTGCCACGGGTTCCGGCTGGCAACGACGCATGGATGCAGCCTTGCAAGATTGGCTGAAGCATCACAACCCGGAGCAATTGCCGTAGCGCCGAAGCCCTCGTGTGGGAGCGAGCCCCGCCCGCCGTCGCGCCGCAGGCGCGCCTCACGCTGGGAGTTCGTTGAACGCCGATTCGCGCGCAGACACGCTCCCACAGGGAGCCACCGCAGCGATGCCTACCGCTTGCGGCCCTGCGCGAGACTGGGATAGTTTGGCCAACTAGCCGGTGACGTGGTCTTGGTGCCGTTCCCTTTACCGACTTCAGCGCTGCGAAAAGACGCCCGGTGCTCGTCATCCACCCAACGGATTCGCTCGGGGATATCGTCTGCATGGCCATCACGTGAATACTCCCCTCATTATGCTGCGCATGGATAAGGGGCTTCACTCTCTCGCTGCCAGAGCGTTGAGAGGGTGACCGGTATTCTCGGTTTACCGGGGGAGCTTCTGTCCTCCGGCAACTGCCCGGCCTTGCGGTAGAGCCCGCGGCAAAACCCTTTCGACAGCTTGGCGGTCTTGCGTGCCTTGCCGCGAATCCGGGTGCCGCGTTGATTGCGACGGTCTATGTCCGCGGCCGGATGAAAGAACTTCCGGGCCACGACAGTGCCGTCCGAGGTCACGATGCTGGCCGTGGCCAGCGTGTTGATCCCGATATCGATCGCACACACGCGATCGGCATCGGGCAGGGATTCGGGCTCTATTGCCACCGGCACCGACAGGTGGCAATGCCGGTTCACGACCAGCATCGGGGACTGGATCGTACCCAGTCGGTGCCGGTTGCGGACGCTCCGGACCGGGATGTCGTGCCACAGCCACTCGCGGCCGTCCCAAAGCTTGATGCTGGCGACGGTGAAGTCTTCGTGGAACTTGACCATTTGCCCACGGTACAGGGCGGGCTCCCGGCCCAGGCTGTACAACCTGCTCGACAAGTACGGTCTGCGCTGACCCGATGCGCGAAGGTGCATCGCCCGAACCTTGACATCGTGGTACCAATAATGGAACCATTCTAACTATGGCGTCGGTAGAAAAAATCCTGGCGCGGATGCGCGAGGAGCCGAAGAACATTCGCTTTGTCGACCTGAAGAAGGTTTGTGAAGCGTATTTCGGGGTACCGCGGCAAAGCGGCACGAGCCACCTGGTATTTAAGACGCCTTGGCCTGGCGATCCACGGGTCAACATCCAGAATGCGGGCGGGCAGGCGAAGCCGTATCAGGTCCGGCAGGTGCTGCAGGCAATCGAGAAGCTGGAGAACGGCGATGAGCGCTGATCACTACACCTACCGCGTGACCTGGTCCGTTGAAGATCAGGAGCATGTTGGACTCTGCATCGAGTTTCCATCCCTCACTTGGCTCGCAGACACGCCGGAAGCGGCGCTGAGCGGCATCCGCACGCTGGTGCATGACGTCATCGACGATCTGCGGGCGAGTAATGAGCCTGTTCCCGAGCCGCTTGCGGAGCGCAAGTACAGCGGCGAATTCCGGGTTCGCATTCCGCCCGAGCTGCACCGGCAGCTTGCCATGGCGGCGGCCGAGCAGGGCATCAGTCTGAATCGATTGGCTAGTGCCAAGCTGGCGGGTGAAAAGGTCAACTGACGTTGTTTCGCAACTCGAGCCTCGCGCCCCAACAGTAGCGAGCCCGGCCCGCGAACGCGCTCGCTGGCGCGCATCGGGCAGGGTCCCACATCCAGCGCCGCTTCCCCCGCGGGCACCCTCCCACCGGGGCGACCGGGCATTGACTTCGGTTCACCACTTGAACGAACATTCACAAGTCTTAACCAACGGCCTATATCCCGTTTGGCCAATGCCAACCGGTCACCACTCCTCATCCCTTCCGGAGGGTGCCGCCACAGGCCCGCCCCGGCGCAGCAAAACGCGCACGGGAATGGCGGTAGCGTGCCCGAAGCCACAACCCAGCCCGAACCCCTGAAAACCCTCCCGGAAGAAACCCGCCTGCAGGCCCTGCGCCTGCTCGCGGAGAACCCCGAACTCACCCAGCGCGAGCTGGCGGATGAGCTCGGCATCAGCCTGGGGGCGACGAACTACGTTCTGCGCGCGCTGATCGACCAGGGCTGGGTGAAGGCCGAGAACTTCCGCAAGAGCCACCGCAAGCGCGCGTACCTCTACCTGCTCACCCCGGCGGGCCTCGCCGAGAAGCTGCGCGTGACTCGCGCCTTCCTGGCGCTGAAGCAGGCGAAGTACCGGGCGATCGAACAGGAGATCGAAACGCTGCGGCGGGAGTTGCGGGAGGAGACCGGTGCTTGAGCGTTGGGGTAGGCGCGCCAGGGGCATGCGGGGCGCCATTCAATTGCGAGCCCGCGGCCCGCGAGCGGAGGGTGTCCCAGAGACCCGAATGGAATTCCGTCCCCATCCACGCGATTCCGCCCGTCCATTTCAGCCCGATAGGGAATGCTGCCCATGCCCCTGAGCCCGGAATCCCCGCTCGCCATCATCGGCCTCGGCTACGTCGGCCTCCCCCTCGCGGTGGAATTCGCGAAGCGCCGCGACGTCATCGGCTTCGACATCAACGCCGCGCGCATCGCGGCCCTGCAGGGCGGCCATGACGCGACGCTGGAAGTGGCGGACGACGAACTCCGGCAGACGATGGCATCGGGGCGGTTGCGCTTCACCACGAATCCCCAAGACATCGCCGCCTGCACGATCTACATCGTCACCGTGCCGACGCCCATCACCGAGGAGAAGCGCCCCGACCTGCGCCCGCTGCTAAGCGCGTCGAAAACCGTGGGCCCACTCCTGAAACCCGGCGACATCGTGATTTACGAATCCACCGTCTACCCCGGCTGCACCGAGGAAGACTGCGTGCCGGTCCTGGAGCGCGAATCCGGCCTGCGCTGCAACGAAGGCTTCTACGTCGGCTACTCCCCGGAACGCATCAACCCCGGCGACAAGGAACACCGCGTTTCGACGATCAAGAAGGTCACCGCCGGCTCCACCCCGGAAATCGCCGAGACCATCGATGCGCTCTACCGCGAGATCATCACCGCCGGCACCCACAAGGCCGAGAGCATCCGCGTCGCCGAGGCTGCCAAAGTCATCGAGAACACCCAGCGCGACCTGAACATCGCGCTGATGAACGAACTCTCCGTGCTGTTCGCGCGTCTCGGCATCGATACCGACGCCGTCCTGCGTGCCGCCGGCACCAAGTGGAACTTCCTGCCGTTCCGGCCCGGCCTGGTCGGCGGCCACTGCATCGGCGTCGATCCGTACTACCTCACCGAGAAGGCGGAACGCGTGGGCTACATCCCGCAGGTCATCCTCTCGGGCCGGCGCATCAACGACAACATGGGCCGCTACGTCGCGCGCACGACCCTGAAGAAGATGATCCAGAACGGCACGGACGTCACCCAGGCGACCGTTGGCGTGCTCGGCCTCACGTTCAAGGAGAACTGCCCCGACCTGCGCAACAGCCGCGTGATCGACATCATCCGCGAACTGCAGGACTACGGCGTCCGTGTGGTCGCCGAAGATCCCTACGCGCATCCGGAAGAAGTCGCCCACGAATACCCGGGCGTCGAACTCGGGCGCATCGACGCCGAACACCCGGTCGACGCCCTCGTCGTCGCCGTCGGCCACGACGTCTACGCCGAGCGCGACGCCCAGACCCTGCGCACCCTGCTGCGCGGCGAGAAACCCGTGCTCGCCGACGTCAAGAGCCTCTACGACCGGCATGCGCTGGCCGAGGCCGGGGTCACGGTCTGGCGGCTTTGAACGGGAAACACGAGCCCGGCCGGCGCCAGACGCATCCAACCGTGCTGAAGAGAGACCCGCTCGCTAACGTGCCATAGGCACGGGTGGGGTGGGTGCCGGATCCAAAGCCGATTCGCATGCGAGGCACGCGCCTATCGGGTTCGGTGATGCCGACCTGAGCCGGTTTGCGCTGGATTTCCATGGAACTGGAATACGACCACGACAAGGACGCGCGCAATCTCGCCAAGCACGGCGTGTCGCTCGCAGAGGCCTCGAGACTCGCGTGGGATACGCTTCTCGCTTGGGAAGACCGGCGGAAGCACTACGGTGAACCGCGTATGGCGGGACTTGCTCTGATGAACGACCGGCTCTACTCGGTAGTCTATGTAGAACGAGGGGCAAGACGCCGTATCATCAGCCTGCGCAAGGCCAATCGGCGTGAGGTAAAACGTTATGCATCTGAAAACTAAATCGGGCCGAAGGGTGATCCTGCCCACACCCGAGGAGGATGCGGCCATTACGGCAGCCGCTGCGGACGATCCCGACAACCCTGTCCTGAGCGATGACGAGTGGGACGAAGCCCGGCTTCGTGCCGTCCGCCCCGAGCCCGATACGGGCAAGGATCGCGTAGCGGTTCGTCTCTCCGAACAGGTTGTGCAACGTTTCCGTGCCACGGGTTCCGGCTGGCAAGGGCGCATGGACGCGGCCTTGCAGGATTGGCTGAAGCATCACAAGCCGGAGCAATTGCCATAGCGCCGATGCCCTCGTGTAGGAGCGAGCCCCGCTCGCGAACGCGCCGCAGGCGCGGCTGAGCCCGGTGCACCGCCCAACGCCGATTGGCGTGCAAGGCACGCTCCCACAAGTGAGACAGCGTCATGCATGCCTTCGTTTATCCAATCGCCTTGATCGACGATCCGGACGGCGGCTTCGTGATGGCCTGCCGGGACCTGCCCGAAGCCATCACCCAGGCCGAGAACCGCGCTCAGGCACTGGAAGAGGCGGAAGGTGCCTTGCAGGCCGCGATCGAAATGCGTATCCAGGACGGCACGGCCATCCCGACGGCGAGCCGCCCGAGGCGTGGAGAACTCCTGGTGGCCGTACCCATCGGCACCGCGATGAAGGCGGCCTTGTATCTCGCCATGCGCGAGCAGGGCGTCAGCAAGAGCGAACTGGCCCGTCGGCTCGGCGTGAACGAAAAGGAAGCCCGACGCATGCTGGATCCGAGGCACAGCACCAAGGTCCCGGCGCTTGAACACGCGCTACACATACTGGGCAAGCGGGCGGAACTGCGCGTAAACGGCCTGTGATCTCGGCGCAAGGGGTCCAGCGCAAGGGGTCAGACCCCGGCTCGAAGCCCCCGGTTCGAAGCTCCGAACGCCGATGCGCGCGCAGGCACGCTCCCGCAGGGGTAATTCGCGCGGGAAGGGAAACCCCGAACCCTGTCCTCTACTCGACACCGGAACCAGGGATGGAGAATGGGAAGATACTCTAAGCTCAAGGCGGTCATCCTCGCGGGGACCGCCGACGCCAATGTGGATTTCGCTGCCTTGTGCCAGCTTCTGGTTCGGCTCGGGTTTGAACAACGGGTGAGAGGTAGCCACCATATCTTCACGCGCGCGGACATCTAGGGAAACGCTGAAGAACTCGTCATCGCGAGGAGCGAAGCGACGTGGCGATCCATAAGGCACTGATTTCGTGGGTTCCGCTTGGATTGCCGCGCTTCGCTCGCAATGACAGGGCCCTTTGTTCAATGTTTCCCTAGGAAATCCTCAACCTGCAACCCAAGGCGAACAAGGCCAAGCCATATCAGGTCAGACAAGTCCGGGGCATACGGGTGAAATATCGGCTTGGAGAGAGCGATGTCGATTAAGTACGAGCTCATCGTGTACTGGAGTGAAGAGGAGCAGGCGTTCGTGGTCGAAGTCCCGGAACTTCCCGGTTGCATGGCCGACGGGTCGAGCTACGAGGAGGCCATTGCCAACGCTCAGCGGGTGATCGAAGACTGGATCGACACCGCGCAGCGTCTGGGGCGCCCCATTCCAGAACCCAAAGGACGCCTGATGTATGCCTGACCAAGCGGCGCGCTGACGGCCGATTCGCGTGCAGGCACGCTCCTGCAAGGCGGGCTCCCGGACCCTGTAGGAGCGGGCCTCGCACGCGAACGCGCCGCAGGCGCGGCTGAGATGGGTACAAGGTTCGACGCCAACTCGCCTGCGAGGCACGCCACAGCGTGCATTTTCCTGGGAAGGGTAACCCGCTGTGAGTGAGCCAATAGACCGTGCGATCTATGCTTTCGCCTGCGCATTCGGCAAGAAACACAGAAGAATTCGCTCTTCACCATTGCAACTGCCCACCGAACCCGGTACCGTCCCCAGCGGTTCACGGATTGAACGGATCCGTCTGGAACCCATTACCACCGCGCTCCCAACCGTTTGGAGTCGGCGCGGGGGGCGAACTACCGCGCGTGCAGCGGCGCGAACCGAGGCTCGGATGGCCGCCAAAGGCACCCGGGGATGGCGGTAGCGTGTCCGAAGCCACAACCTAACGGTCATGGCCAGCGGCCACCCCCGATGATGAAAGAGGCGTAGGCGTAGGGCGGAAAAGGCCGAAGGCCGTCATCCGCCAGCTGGCGCAGGATTGCCGCGGGCGCCTGGGCACTGCGAACGCCGTACGGCGGATGACGCTGCGCTATTCCGCCCTACGGGTCGCCCGGGACACGCGACAGGCCGGGACTTTCACGCTAACGGTCATGGCCAGCGGCCAGCCCCGATGATGAAAGAGGCGTAGGCGTAGGGCGGAAAAGGCCGAAGGCCGTCATCCGCCAGCTGGCGCAGGATTGCCGCGGTCGCCTGGGCACTGCGAACGCCGTACGGCGGATGACGCTGCGCTTTTCCGCCCTACAGGTCACCCCGGACGCGCGCCGCGGGTTCTTTCACCCAACCCGAACCTTTGAAACCCTTCCCCGAAGAAACCCGCCTGAAGGTCATGCGCCTGCTGGCGGAGAACCCCGAGCTCACCCAGCGCGAGCTTGCGGAAGCGCTCGGCATCAGCCTGGGCGCAACGAACTACTGCCTGCGCGCGCTGATCGACAAGGGGCTGGTGAAGGCCGAGAACTTCCGCAAGAGTCACCGCAAGCGCGCCTACCTGTACACGCTCACGCCGAGCGGTATCGCCGAGAAGTTGCGCGTCACCCGCGCCTTCCTCGCCCGCAAGCAGGCCGAATACGAGGCCATCGAACGCAAGATCGAACAGCTGCGCCAGGAACTGCAGGAAGAGGGCCGGCCATGACCGGCCCCGTACCGCAGCCATGACGTTAGACGCCATCGTCACCGCGAAAGAGCCGCAGCCACCCCCACCGTCACTGCGAGGAGCCCACAGGGCGACGCGGCAGCCCCCCTCGTCACTGCGAGGGGGCGAAGCCGACGCGGCAGTCCACACGCCGTCTGGATTGCCACGGGCCTCCGGCCCTCGCAATGACCATGCAGATGCAACCGTCACTGCGAGGAGCCCACAGGCCGACGCGGCAGCCCCCCATCGTCACTGCGAGGAGGCGAAGCCGGCGCGGCAGTCCACACGCCGTCTGGATTGCCACGGGCCTCCGGCCCTCGCAATGACCATGCAGATGCAACCGTCACTGCGAGGAGCCCACAGGCCGACGCGGCAGCCCCCCTCGTCACTGCGAGGAGGCGAAGCCGACGCGGCAGTCCAACCGCCGCCTGGATCGCCACGGGCCGCCAACCCTCGCAATGACCATGCAGATGCAACCGTCACTGCGATGACAGCGGGGTTGGCCTCCGCCCCGCGCGCTGACCTCACCCCACTCCCCAGTCCCCACTACCCAATACCCACACCCCACAGATGCCCAAAATCTTCATAGCAGGCCACCGCGGCATGGTGGGCTCCGCCATCGTCCGCGCCCTCACTGCACGCGGGCACGACCCGGCGCGGATCCTGACCCGCACCCGCTCCGAGGTCGATCTCCTGAATGCGTCGGAAGTCCGCGACTTCTTCGCCGAAGAACAGCCGCAGCAGGTCTATCTCGCCGCGGCCAAGGTCGGCGGCATCCACGCGAACAACACCTACCCGGCCGAGTTCATCCACGACAACCTCGCGATCGCGACCAACGTCATTCACGCGGCGCACCGGCACGGGGTGCCGAAACTCCTGTTCCTCGGCTCCTCCTGCATCTACCCGCGCCATGCCGAACAGCCGATGCGCGAGGACGCGCTGCTGACCGGCACGCTGGAACCGACCAACGAGCCCTACGCGATCGCCAAGATCGCCGGCATCAAGCTCTGCGAGAGCTACCGCCGCCAGTACGGCCGCGACTACCGCAGCGTGATGCCCACGAACCTCTACGGGCCAAACGACAACTACCACCCCGAGAACAGCCACGTGGTGCCCGCGCTGCTGCGCCGTTTCCACGAAGCCAAGCAGCAGAACGCGAAGGCAGTGGTGATCTGGGGCACCGGCACCCCGAAGCGCGAATTCCTGCACGTCGACGACATGGCCGCGGCCTGCCTGCACGTGATGAACCTGCCCGAAGATACCTACTGGGGTGCGGTACACCCGATGCAGAGCCACATCAACATCGGCACCGGGCAGGACTGCAGCATCCGCGAACTGGCCGAGACCATTGCGCGCGTGACCGGCTACGAGGGTCGTCTGACCTTCGATAGCAGCAAGCCCGACGGCATGCCCCGGAAACTCCTTGACACCAGCCTGATCCGCTCGCTGGGCTGGCAGCCGCGCATCGCGCTCGAAGACGGTCTGAACGACGCCTACCAATGGTTCACCGAGAACGCCTTCTAGGTGCTGGCCCCGCCCGCGAACGGGCCGCAGGTGCGCCCATCCACAACACCCGAGGGCACGCTGCGTTGCAAAGGTCCCAAATTGGGACTAGCATGAGACATGCGGGTCATTGCCCATAGAACGCTACAGGCTTTCTGGCGGCAGCACCCCCAGGCAGAGCAGCCGCTGAAAGCCTGGTACGACGAGGCCAGAAAAGCGTCCTGGCAAACGCCGGCAGACATCAAGGCGCACTACCGTAGCGCGAGTTTTGTCGGCAACAGCCGCGTGGTGTTCAACATCAAGGGCAATGACTACCGCCTGATCGTGGCCGTCGCCTACCGGGTCGGGATCGTGTACGTCAAATTCATTGGCACCCATGCGCAATACGATGCGGTGGATGCCGCCACTGTAGACATCAACTGAAGGTCAGGAGCATGGAAATCAAACCGATTCGCGACGAGCCAGCCTACCGCGAAGCCTTGCGGGAGATTGCCGTGCTCATGGAATCCGATCCTGCGCTGGGCACGCCGGAAGGCGACCGGCTGGACGTGCTTTCGACCCTCGTGGAAGCCTATGAAGCACGCACGTTCCCAATGGACCTGCCGGACCCTGTTGAAGCCATCCTGTTTCGCATGGAGCAGCAGGGCCTCAGCCCCAAGGATCTGGAGCCAATGATTGGGAAACGTAACCGCGTGTACGAAGTGCTGAGTCGCAAGCGGCCGCTGACGCTGGCCATGATCTGGCGCCTGCATAACACGCTGGGCATCCCTGCCGAGAGCCTGATTCGCCGGCCGGCAGAGCGCTAACTGCCTGTGTTGCGTGGTTTGCCACGCCGCCCGCGACCTTCGTGAAGCCCAACGCAAATCCTGAGAAGGATTAGCCACGGAAAACACGGAAGACACGGAATTGTTCTAGGTTTTAACCCTTCCGTGCATTCCGTGTCTTCCGTGGCTACCCCTCTTCCGTGCTTTCCGTGTCTTCCGTGGCCCAAACCCTTCCGTGTCTTCCGTGGCCCAAAATCCCTTCACCCCAGGTAACTGTCAGTGACCAAAACCGCACTCATCACCGGCATCACCGGCCAGGACGGCGCCTACCTCGCCGAATTCCTCCTCGCCAAGGGCTACACCGTCCACGGCATCAAACGCCGCACGAGCCTGTTCAACACCGACCGCATCGATCACCTGTACCAGGATCCGCACGATCCGGACCGGCGCTTCGTCCTCCACCACGGGGACATGACCGACGCGACCTCCCTGATCCACATCATCCAGAAAACGCAGCCCGACGAGATCTACAACCTCGCCGCGCAGAGCCACGTGGCGGTGAGCTTCGAGGAACCCGAATACACCGCGAACTCCGATGCCCTCGGCGCGCTGCGCGTGCTCGAGGCCATCCGCATCCTCGGCCTCGAAAAGAAGACCCGCTTCTACCAGGCCAGCACCTCGGAACTGTTCGGCAAGGTGCAGGAAATCCCGCAGAAGGAGACCACACCGTTCTACCCGCGCTCGCCGTACGCGGTGGCCAAGCTCTACGCCTACTGGATCACGGTCAACTACCGCGAGGCCTACGGCCTCTACGCCTGCAACGGGATCCTGTTCAACCACGAGTCGCCGATCCGCGGCGAGACCTTCGTCACCCGCAAGATCACCCGCGCGCTCGCGCGCATCAAGCTCGGCCTGCAAGACACCCTCTACCTCGGCAACCTCGACGCCAAGCGCGACTGGGGTCACGCCAAGGACTACGTCGAGATGCAGTGGCTGATGCTCCAGCAGGAGCGCCCCGAGGATTTCGTGATTGCGACGGGTCAGCAATACAGCGTCCGCGACTTCGTAAATGCCGCGGCCGCCGAACTCGGCATGGAAATCCGCTGGGAAGGGCAGGGCCTCAACGAAAAAGGCTACTGGCCTAATAGGCCCACAACCGTCACTGCGAGCAGCCCACAGGGCAATGCGGCAGTCCACACCCCCTCGTCACTGCGAGGAGGCGAAGCCGACGAGGCAGTCCAACCGCCGCCTGGATTGCCACGGGCCTCCGGCCCTCGCAATGACGGCGAACGTGCCATCATCGCCGTAGACCCCCGCTACTTCCGCCCCACCGAAGTCGAAACCCTTCTCGGCGACCCCACCAAGGCGCGCGAAAAACTCGGCTGGACACCCCGGATCACCTTCCAGGAACTCGTCGCCGAAATGGTTCGCGAAGACCTCGCCATCGCCCAGCGCGACGATCTGGTGCGCAATAGCGGCTACACCGTGATGAATCACCACGAATAGCCAAGGCGAGCAAGCGATGCGTCATCCCCGGCACGGTAGGGGACTCGCTCGCGAACGCGCCCCAGGCGCGGCCCTTCTATCCGACGCATACATGACCTACCCAACCCTCACCCACCACGGCGGCGCACAGGGCGTCACCGGCAGCTGCCACCGCTTGCAGCTGGCGCCGGATCGCGCGCTGCTCGTCGATTGCGGCCTGTTCCAGGGCCAGGACGCCGAAAGCGCCGACAACCTCGAACAACACCGCGTCACCTTCCCCGTGCACGACGTGCTGGCGCTGATCGTCACCCACGTGCACATCGACCACGTCGGTCGCCTGCCGTACCTGCTCGCCGCTGGCTATCGGGGCTCGATTCTCTGCTCCGCTCCCTCGGCCCGGCTGCTGCCGTTGGTGATCGAAGACGCCCTGAAAGTCGGTTTCACGCGTGACCGCACGCTCATCGAGCGCTTCCTCGAGGAAGTGCACAGCCGCCTTGTCCCGCTCGAATACCAGACCTGGCACACCCTCATCGATGACGCACGCCACCACGTCCGCATCCGCCTCCAACGCGCCGGCCACATCCTCGGCTCCGCCTACGTGGAAGTGGACATCCAGAATCCTGCCGCCTCCCCGTCACTGCGAGGAGCCGCCCTTACCCCGTCACTGCGAGGAGGCGAAGCCGACGCGGCAGTCCAACCGCCGCCTGGATCGCCACGTCGCTCCTCTCCTCGCGATGACGCCCTTGCCTCGTCCCTGCGAGGAGCCCAACCCCCCTCGTCACTGCGAGGAGCCGCAGCCCAACCCCCATCGTCACTGCGAGGAGGCGAAGCCGACGCGGCAGTCCATGCGCCGCCTGGATCGCCACGTCGCTCCTCTCCTCGCGATGACGCCCTTGCCTCGTCCCTGCGAGGAGTCCAACCCCCCTCGTCACTGCGAGGAGCCGCAGCCCAACCCCCATCGTCACTGCGAGGAGGCGAAGCCGACGCGGCAGTCCAACCGCCGCCTGGATCGCCACGGGCCTTTGCCACGGCCTCCGGCCTCGCAATGACAGGCCCTCGCGATGACGGTGGGGCGGTGTCGTCCGGCCCTCGCGATGACGGTGAGGAGGTGTCTTCCGGCCCTCGCGATGACGAGGCAGAGGAGGCCACCACCCGCATCGTCTTCTCGGGCGACCTCGGGGCCCCGAACAGCCCGCTGCTCCCGGCCCCCAACCCGCCGGAGCGCGCGGACATCCTCGTCCTCGAAAGCACCTACGGCGACCGTGTGCACGAAGATCGCAGCACCCGCCAGGCGCGCCTGAAGGCCGCGATCGACCACGCGCTGGAAAACAACGGCACCGTCGTCATCCCGGCGTTCAGCATCGGCCGCACTCAGGAACTGCTGTACGAACTCGAAGACCTCATCCACCAGGCCACCGACCCGCACTGGCAGGACCTCGAAATCATCGTCGACTCACCGCTCGCCGCCCGCTTCACCGAGGCCTACCGCGACCTAAAGCCCTATTGGGACCTCGAGGCCCACGACCGCCTGGACCACGGCCGCCACCCGCTGGCCTTCGAGAACCTCTACACCGTGGACAGCCACGAAGAACACCTGCAGACCGTCGACTACCTCGCGCGCACCGGCCGCCCCGCGGTCGTCATCGCGGCGAGCGGCATGGCCGCCGGGGGCAGGGTGGTGAACTACCTCAAGCGCATGCTCGGTGACGAACGCCACGACGTACTGTTCGTCGGCTACCAGGCCGAAGGCACCCCCGGCCGCGCCATCCAGCGCCACGGCCCGCGCGGCGGCTGGGTGCAGCTCGACGGCGAACGCATCGACATCCGCGCCCGCATCCACACGATCGGCGGCTACTCCGCCCACGCGGCCCAGAACGACCTGCTCGCCTTCATCCAGGGCATCCCGCAAGCGCCGAAGGAAATCCGCCTGATCCACGGCGAACGCGACGCCCGGGAAGCCCTGAAAACCGAAATCGAAACCTGGGCCGAAGCCAACGGCCAAGCAGTCCAAGTCACATGTGCCGCGTAACGCACCCGCGCGCGCAGGGGTCAGACCCCGGTTTTTCTTTACCGAAGCGGAAGAAGGCGAAGGCTGGACTTGATCGTACCCATAACAGGCACTAAAGTACCCAATATGGGTTCCATTCCACCGCAAAGCATGCCCTCGGCTGAAGCCGTGCGTACCAGCCATTTCGGGTCCGCCCTGTTCACCGAGACCCAGCAGCGGGTGTTGGGGTTTCTGTTTGGCCGGCCCGAACGCAGTTTTTACGCCAAGGAACTGATCAAGCTGACAGCCTCGGGTTCCGGCGCCGTACAGCGGGAACTCAAGCGCCTGGAAACGAGCGGCCTCGTGACCGTGCGCTGGCAGGGCAATCAGAAACACTATCAGGCCAACCCCGAGTCACCGATTTTTGTTGAACTGTGCAGTATCGCCCTAAAAACCTTTGGTCTTGCCGAGCCCATCCGCGAGCGCCTGAACCGTCTCTCGGACGATATCCACGCGGCGTTCATTTATGGGTCGGTGGCCAAGCAGAGTGAACACGCTGGCAGCGATGTCGACCTGTTGGTCATCAGCAGCGAAGTGACGTATGGCCAACTCATGGGCATTCTCGAGTCGGTGGAGCAACTGCTGGGGCGGCGCATCAATCCGACCCTCTACACGCCGGACGAATTCCAGCGTCGCCTGGAGCAACGCAACAGCTTTCTGATGCGCCTGCTGGAACAACCCAAGATCTGGCTCATCGGAAGCCAACATGACCTCGGCACTTGAAAACCTCTGCGCCCCGGCAAGCCGCTGCGCCAGGAAGCGCCCGATCAGGCCGAATTTGACGGACTGCTCCGTTCCGGCAAGGTTCGCCTCAAGGATGCGCAAAACACGCAGAATGCCATCGAGAGCCGCTTTGACCTCGCCTACAACGCCGCCCACGCCTTGTGCCTGGCGGCGCTGCGGCAGTTGGGCTTCCGCGCGCAGCATCGCTACATCGTGTTCCAGGTATTGCCGTACACCCTCGGCCTTGGCCCGGAGATCTGGCGCGTACTCGACAAATGCCACCACCAACGCAACCTCGCGGAATATGAAGGCATGCTGGACGTAGACGAGCAGCTTTTTGCCGAACTCCTCCGTGCAACCGCTACTGTTTTGAAGACGATCGAGCAGCGCTATCCGCGGCAATGAGCGGATCGCCGCGACCGCGGGTGTACCCAGCCGCCTCGTCCCGCTCGAATACCGGACCCTGTAGGAGCGAGCCCCGCTCGCGAACGCGCCGTAGGCGCGGCTGAGATGGGTGCAAGGTTCGACGCCAACTCGCCTGCGAGGCACGCCACAGCGTGCATTTTCCTGGGAAGGGTAACCCGCTGTGAGTCGAAGCCAATAGACCGTGCGATCTATGCTTTCGCCTGCGCATTCGGCAAGAAACACAGAAGAATTCGCTCTTCACCATTGCAACTGCCCACCGAACCCGGTACTTTCCCCAGCGGTTCACGGATTGAACGGATCCGTCTGGAACCCATTACCACCGCGCTCCCAACCGTTTGGAGTCGGCGCGGGGGGGCGAACTACCGCGCGTGCAGCGGCGCGAACCGAGGCTCGGATGGCCGCCAAAGGCACCCGGGGATGGCGGTAGCGTGTCCGAAGCCACAACCTAACGGTCATGGCCAGCGGCCACCCCCGATGATGAAAGAGGCGTAGGCGTAGGGCGGAAAAGGCCGAAGGCCGTCATCCGCCAGCTGGCGCAGGATTGCCGCGGTCGCCTGGGCACTGCGAACGCCGTACGGCGGATGACGCTGCGCTTTTCCGCCCTACGTATCGCCCGGGACACGAGACAGGCCGTGACTTTCACGCTAACTGCCATGACCCGTGTGGCCACCCCCGATGATGAAAGAAGCGTAGGCGTAGGGCGGAAAAGGCCGAAGGCCGTCATCCGCCATTCCCACGCCGGGGTTGCCGCGGGCGCGCAGGGGCGCTACGAACGCCGTACGGCGGATGACGCTGCGCTATTCCGCCCTACAGGTCACCCCGGACGCGCGCCGCGGGTTCTTTCACCCAACCCGAACCTTTGAAACCCTTCCCCGAAGAAACCCGCCTGAAGGTCATGCGCCTGCTGGCAGAGAACCCCGAGCTCACCCAGCGCGAGCTTGCCGAAGCGCTCGGCATCAGCCTGGGCGCAACGAACTACTGCCTGCGCGCGCTGATCGACAAGGGGCTGGTGAAGGCCGAGAACTTCCGCAAGAGCCACCGCAAGCGCGCCTACCTCTACACGCTCACGCCGAGCGGCATCGCCGAGAAACTGCGCGTCACCCGCGCCTTCCTCGCCCGCAAGCAGGCCGAGTACGAGGCCATCGAACGCGAGATCGAACAACTGCGCCAGGAACTGCAGGAAGAGGGCCGGCCATAACCGGCCACGTACCGCAGCCATGACGTTGGGCGCCATCGTCACCGCGAAAGAGCCGCAGCCACCCCCCACCGTCACTGCGAGGAGCCCACAGGGCGACGTGGCAGTCCAACCGCCGCCTGGATTGCCACGGGCCTCCGGCCCTCGCAATGACCATGCAGATGCAATCGTCACTGCGAGGAGCCTGGGATTGCGAGGCCGAAGGCCGTGGCAAAGCCGACGTGGCAGTCCACACGCCGCCTGGATGGTCAAGGAGCTCCGGTCCTCGCGCTGCCGGCGGGAAAACGAATCCGCCCGACATTCGCGCATAAGAAAATCCGCGTCCATCCGTGCCCATCCGTGGCTAAAAAAGCCCTGCCAACAAAGGCCCACTCCCCATGACCCTCGCCATCATCGGCCTCGGCTATGTCGGCTTGCCGCTTGCGGTGGAATTCGCCAAGCGCCGCGACGTCATCGGCTTCGACATCAACGCCGCACGCATTGCGGCCCTGCAGGGCGGCCATGACGCGATGCTGGAAGTGGCGGACGACGAACTCCGGCAGACGATGGCATCGGGGCGGTTGCGCTTCACCACGGACCCCCAGGACATCGCGGCCTGCACGACCTACATCGTCACCGTGCCCACGCCCATCACCGAGGAAAAGCGCCCCGACCTGCGTCCGCTGCTGAGCGCCTCGAAAACCGTGGGCCAGGTCCTGAAACCCGGTGACATCGTGATCTACGAATCCACCGTCTACCCGGGCTGCACCGAGGAAGACTGCGTGCCAATCCTGGAACGCGAATCGGGCCTGAAGTACATCACCGCAGCCCAGCCCTCACCGTCATCGCGAGAAACGAAGCCTTCAGCAGCGAGGAGCGAAGCGACGTGGGCGGCAGCCGACGCGGCAGTCCAACCGCCGCCTGGATCGCCGCCGGCCTTAGCCACGGCCTCTGGCCTCGCAATGACAGGCCCTCGCGATGACGCTGATGCCCCGTCATTGCGAGGAGGCCGTCAGGCCGACGTGGCAATCCACGAAAATGGCTTCCACGTCGGCTACTCCCCCGAGCGCATCAACCCCGGCGACAAGGAACACCGCGTCTCCACCATCCAGAAGGTCACCGCCGGCTCCACCCCGGAGATCGCCGAGACCATCGATGCGCTCTACCGCGAGATCATCACCGCCGGCACCCACAAGGCCGAGAGCATCCGCGTCGCCGAGGCTGCCAAAGTCATCGAGAACACCCAGCGCGACCTCAACATCGCACTGATGAACGAACTCTCGGTGCTGTTCGCGCGTCTCGGCATCGACACCGACGCCGTCCTGCGTGCCGCCGGCACCAAGTGGAACTTCCTGCCGTTCCGGCCCGGCCTGGTCGGCGGCCACTGCATCGGCGTCGATCCGTACTACCTCACGCACAAGGCCGAGAAGATCGGCTACATCCCGCAGGTCATCCTCTCGGGACGGCGCATCAACGACAACATGGGCCGCTACGTCGCGCGCAGCACCCTCAAGAAGATGATCCAGAACGGCTGCGACGTGACCAAAGCCACCGTCGGCGTGCTCGGCCTCACGTTCAAGGAAAACTGCCCCGACCTGCGCAACAGCCGCGTGATCGACATCATCCGCGAACTGCAGGACTACGGCGTGCGCGTGATCGCCGAAGACCCCTACGCAGACCCGGAAGAAGTCGCGCAGGAATACCCCCAAGTGACCCTGGGCGCGGTCACCCCGGAAACCCCCGTGGATGCCCTCGTCGTCGCCGTCGGCCACGACGTCTACGCCGAACGCGACGCCGACACCGTCCGAGCGCACCTACGCGGCGAAAGCCCCGTCCTCGCCGACGTCAAAAGCCTCTACGACCGCCACGCACTCGCCGCCGCCGGCATCACCGCCTGGCGCCTCTGATCTCAAGAGCCACAGGCGTTTTGAGCCACGGATGGACACGGACAAACACGTTGAGCCACGGATGAACACGGATGAACACGGATAGAATTAAATTTATAGAAAATCCGTGTTCATCCGTGTTCATCCGTGTCCATCCGTGGCTAATCCAATCCACACGTAAGCCAGCCCCCCACGCCAACCAAATCACAGGCCAATGAACGAACCCATCAAGGACCGAAAGATCCGCATCGCCGTCGTCGGCTGCGGCCGCATCTCGAAGAACCACTTCGGGGCCATCGAGCGCCACGCCGAAAACATGGAACTCGTCGGCGTCTGTGACACCCACGGGCCCACGCTCGAACAACACGAAAACGCGTACAAGGTTCCCGGGTTCAGGAGCCTGCCGGAACTCCTCAGCACCGCCGAGCCGGACGTCATCTCTCTCTGCAGCCCCAGCGGCCTGCACCCGGAGCAGACCATCACCGCCGCACGCCACGGCGTGCACGTGATGACGGAAAAGCCGATGGCCACCCGCTGGCAGGACGGCGTGCGCATGGTCAAGGCCTGCGACGAGGCCGGGGTGCATTTGTTCGTGGTGAAACAGAACCGTCGCAACGCCACCCTGCAACTCCTGAAACGCGCAGTCGCTGAAAAGCGCTTCGGCCGCATCCACATGGTGCACCTGAACGTCTTCTGGAGCCGTCCGCAAAGCTACTACGACCAGGCCAAGTGGCGCGGCACCTGGGAGTTCGACGGTGGCGCGTTCATGAACCAGGCCAGCCACTACGTCGATCTCCTCGACTGGCTGATCGGCCCGATCGACAAGGTGCAGGCGATGGTCAGCACCACCCGCGACATCGAAGTCGAAGACACCGGCGTCCTCAACGTCCGCTGGCGCAACGGCGCCCTCGGCTCGATGAGCGTCACCATGCTCACCTACCCGAAAAACCTCGAAGGCAGCATCACCATCTTGGGCGAGCAGGGCACCGCACGCATCGGCGGGGTGGCCGTCAACGACATCCAGATCTGGGACTTCGCCGAACCGCGCGACTACGATGCCGACATCAAGGCCGCGAACTACGAGACCACCTCGGTCTACGGCTTCGGCCACCCGCTCTACTACAAGAACGTGGTCGACGTACTCCGCGGCGAAGCCGAACCCGAAACCGACGGCCGCGAAGGCCTCAAATCCCTCGAAGTCCTCATCGCCGCCTACCTCTCCGCCCGCGACGGCCGCACCGTCTCCCTGCCGCTCGAGTATTAGCCACGGATGGACACGGATAAACCCGGATTGGGTAGGATTTGGGAAGGCATCATGGATGATGAGGGGCATTCTCATGGACGAGAAACTGGTTGCAGAAGATCTGACGTATCGCATTCGTGCGAGCATCTTCGCGGTTGCGAACACGCTGGGCTCCGGTTTTCTGGAGAAGGTCTACGAGAATGCCCTTGCGATCGAGCTTCGCAGCACCGGCCTGGCGGTCAGCACCCAGGTGCCGATCCGGGTCTTCTACAAGCGGCAGATCGTCGGCGACTACCAGGCCGACATGCTGATCGAAAACCACGTGCTCCTGGAACTGAAAGCCGTCAGCGCCCTGAGGCCCGAACACGAAGCGCAACTCCTCAACTACCTGCGCGCGACTCGAAAACCCCTCGGTCTGCTCGTCAACTTCGGCCAACCCAAAGTCCAAATCAAGCGCATGATCCTCTAACCCCAAATCCCTATCCGCGTTCATCCGTGTTCATCCGTGGCTAATCAAATTCATTCCACCGCCATCGTCGACGAAGGCGCCCAGATCGGCCAAGGCACCCGCATCTGGCACTGGACCCACGTCTGCGCCGGCGCCGGTATCGGCCAGAACTGCTCCCTCGGCCAGAACGTCTTCGTCGGCAACCGCGTGGTCATCGGCAACAACGTGAAGATCCAGAACAACGTCTCGGTCTACGACGACGTGACCCTGGAAGACGACGTCTTCTGCGGCCCGAGCATGGTCTTCACCAACGTCTACAATCCGCGCTCGGCGATCTCGCGCAAGCATGAATACCGCCCCACCCACGTGAAGCGCGGCGCCACCCTCGGCGCCAACTGCACCATCGTCTGCGGCACCACCATCGGCGAATACGCCTTCATCGGCGCCGGCGCTGTCGTGAACAAGGACGTGAAGCCCTACGCGCTGATGGTCGGCGTACCCGCCCGCCAGATCGGCTGGATGAGCGAATACGGCGAGCAAATACCGTTGTCTATCGAGGGAACCGGGACCTACCATTGCCCGCACACGGGCAGCCAGTACACGCTCAGCGATGGGCAGCTACGGCGAACAGGAGCCGCTCATGGAAGTTGAAGCCATCTACGAGAACGGCAAGCTGGAGTTCGTCCAGCCACTGCGGCTCAAGCACGCGCGCGTCCGGCTGCTGGTCACCGTGCCGGACCACGAGGTGGAGGAGGTTCAGCCGTCCGACCTGGACCTCCTGAACCTCCCCGCGGACGTCGTCGAGCGCGCCAAGGCGATGCTTGCGCGCATGGAAGCGATCAAGAATGCCCCCGTCCCGGCAGATGAAACATTGCCCGATTTGACCGAAAAGCAGTTGGAACGTATCGCGGCCTTCGCTCTGCGCGATGAAATCAAGGGCTCGCGTTAACCATGGATTTGCTGATCGACGTCAATGTCGCGCTCGATATCTGCACGCAGCGCCAACCCCATGCGCTGGCCAGTGCGCTCGCCATGGAGGCGGCCAAAGCGCGTAACGCACGCCTCTGGCTGTACTGTGGATCCACGCAAACGCTGGAATACAATCTCTATCATCACCTTAAGCACGAGAACGTCGAGGCGGGCAGCACGCTACCCAACAAAGCGGTGCTGAAAAAGACCCGGCAACTGCTCAGCGACTTTGCCAACGACAAGCACTGGCTGGCCGCCCTTGCCGGCGAGGGCCCTGTTTTCGACGCCCGCGACCCGGAAGACGCACAGCTCCTGAATGCGCTGGATCGCTTCCCCGCCGGATCGATCCGGCTGCTCACGCGCGATGGCGATCTGCTGGACGGCTACCCGGACAAGACCATCAGTCCCTTGGCCTATTGTGAGATGGAGCCGCCCAAGCCCAAACTGGCCTTCATCGATCTCGCCGCCCAACAGCAGATCATCCGCCCCGAGCTCGAGCGCAACATCCACCGCGTGTTGCACCACGGCCAGTACATCCTCGGTCCCGAAGTCCGCGAACTGGAACAGCGCCTCGCCGCCTACACCGGCGCAAAGCACTGCATCACCGTCGCGAGCGGCACCGAGGCGCTGCTGATCAGCCTGATGGCGCTGGGGATCAAACCGGGTGACGAGGTGATCACCACGCCGTTCACCTTCGTCGCCACCGGCGAGATGATCGTGCTGCTCGGCGCCACCCCGGTGTTCGTCGACATCGAGCCCGACACCTGCAATATTGATGCGCGCCTGATTGAGGCGAAGATCACCGAGCGCACCAAGGCGATCATGCCCGTGAGCCTCTACGGCCAGCCGGCCGACATGGACGCCATCAACGCCATCGCCGCGCGCCACGGCAACATCCCGGTGATCGAGGACGCCGCGCAGAGCTTCGGCGCGACCTACCAGGGCCGCAAGTCTTGCCACCTGTCCACCATCGGCTGCACCAGCTTTTTCCCGAGCAAGCCCCTCGGCTGCTACGGCGACGGCGGCGCGATCTTCACCAGCGACGACCGCATCGCCCAGGCCTGCCGCGAAATCCGCGTCCATGGCCAAAGCCAACGCTACGTCCACACCCGCATCGGCGTCGGCGGCCGCATGGACACCCTCCAATGCGCCATCGTCCTCGCCAAACTCGACCGTTTCGACGAAGAAATCACCCAACGCCAGGCTGTGGCGCGGAAATACCACCAATTGCTCGCGGCGGAAGAAGACGTTCGCGCAAAGACGCCAAGACGCCAAGAAGCGGCCGATGAACAAAACCCTCTTAGCGCCTTGGCGTCTTTGCGCGAAACCTTTCGTGTCCTGCCCTGGCCGCTGGAAGACCGTACGTCGGTCTTTGCCCAGTACACGATCCTCGCCGATGACCGCGAGGCCCTACAGGCGAACCTGAACCAGGCCGGTATCCCCACCGCCGTCCACTACCCAGTGCCCCTGAACGAACAACCGGCCTACGCCCACCTCTGCTGCCCCGACTGCACCCCCGTCGCCCAGCAGATCGCCAAACAAGTCATCAGCCTGCCGATGCACCCCCTGCTTACCCCAGCAGACCAAAACCGCATCGTCCACGCACTAACGCCCCCGGCCACGGATCCAAACGGCTAAACCAAGCCACGGATGGACACGGATAAACACGGATAAGGTTTAAATCAAAAAACATCCGTGTTTATCCGTGTCCATCCGTGGCTAAAACGCCTTTCAATCCTCTTCGAATCCGTGTCCATCCGTGGCTAACCCTCACTCCGTGATCGCCAGAGCAAAGAACCAAATCCGCCGCCTGCTGCCGAAGAACCGTTTTGCGCGCAGTGTGTCGGTGCTTGCTGGGGGTACAGCCGCGGGGCAGATCATCGTGGTCGCGGCATCGCCCATCCTCACGCGACTATATACCCCTGAGGACTTTGGGCTGTTGGCCGTCTACGCGGCGCTTCTTGGAATCGTCGCCGTGATTGCCAGCCTGCGCTACCAGCTCGCTATCCCACTCCCAGAAAGCGACGAAGAAGCCGCCAGCATTGCCGTACTCAGTCTCCTAGTGATCGCTAGCATGACAGCACTCAGTGCGCTGATCGTTTGGTTCTGGGGCAGCTCGGTTGCAATGTTGCTCAACGTCCCCGCGCTCGAGCCGTATATGTGGCTCCTGCCGGTCGGGCTGGCCTTAATGGGCATGTACCAGGTGTTCAGCTATTGGGCCATCCGCGTCAAGGCGTTTACAAAAATCGCGCGCACGAAGCTAACCCAGGCCTTGAGTACCGTGGGTGTTCAACTGGGCGCCTTTACACTAGGTCCGCTTGCGTTGTTGCTGGGCCAGATCACAGGACATGCGGCGGGCGCCACCACCCTCGCCTCCCTCGCAGTACGCCGTAAATGGGCAGCTTTCCGCCAGGTGCGACTAACAAACATCTGCTCGGCCGCACGGCGTTACCGCCGGTTCCCCATCTATTCGACCTGGGGTGCCATGTTCAATACCGCCAGCGCCCAATTGCCGCTGCTGCTCTTTGCGTTCTTGTTTAGCGCAACGGCCGCCGGCCTCTACATGTTGGCGCACCGGGTATTGGCAATGCCCAGCTCCCTTATTGGCAAGGCAATTGGAGATGTTTTCTTTTCCCAAGGGGCCGATGCCAGACGGAAGGGCACCTTGGGTGTTCTCGTTGCGAGTATTCACGGAAAACTGGCTCACATCGCCATGCCGCCAATGGTTTTACTTGTGGTCGCGGGCCCGGAGCTATTCGGTATAGCGTTTGGGGCTGACTGGAGGATTGCGGGAGAGTTTGCACGCTGGATGGCACCGTGGATTTATCTGCAGTTCATTACGTCACCCCTTAGCTTGCTGTTTCCAATTCTAGAAAAGCAGATGCATGAGGTGTTTTTCCAAGGAGCGCTCTTGATTTCAAGGTTGGGAGCCTTGCTCGTTGGGGCTTGGTTAGGCGACTTGATGGCTGCAGTGATACTGTTTTCACTTGCCAGCACGGTAAACTATCTAGCTGTTCTCGCGTGGGAAATAAGAATCTCCGGCAACGCTTGGCATGATCTCTATTCGCCCTCAATAAAATCGGGTGCCTTATCACTTGTGCTTGTGAGCCCATTAATAATTGTACAATGGACTGCGTTACCGACGGCGTTTTGGTTTGCCGCTCTCATGTTAACGTCTGCAGGAATTGCGGGCAGATATTTCTGCCTTGGTCGCGCAGCTTGGTAAGTCGAAGGAAACGCTGACCTACGGCCTCCCGGACAATCAATGAATCCGCATCCGCGCCAACAACCCGCTGGATTGGATTATCCGGGGGAATCGGGGAAGAACGGCTCTTCGATGGTCCGAGTGGAATTCTCCTGCGGGCCTGAGCCAGTTTACGCACGGTAACAGGTGTGAGGAAGAACGTTGGACGGCAACGAGATTCTGCTCTTCGGGATGGGTATCCAAGCGCCCTGGCAACTGGTGGATCGGCGCTTCGATGTCGACAAGCAGCCGCATGAGCTGCACCTGACAGTGCGCAGTGATCGTGGGCGGAAGTACGCCTGCCCGGTGTGTGGGGCGCAGTGCGCGGCACACGACTTCCAGGAAAAGACCTCGCGCCACCTGAACTTCTTTCAGCATGTGCGACACGAGGTCGCGCATTCATTTGTCAGGGACGACCTGGTGCTCTGCCACCAGTACCCTACCAGACCGTGCGCCGGTGGCAACGCCGGGGTGCGAAGCGTCCGGGACAATGTAGTCTCCACCTTCGGGTGGGCCGGGATCGCGCGAGCGGAACCGGCGGCTACCAGCCGCAACGTGGCCAGAAGCTAGGGTTGGAGGGCATGGTCAACGCATGTGAACCGATGTTGGGGCGTCGTGCTGTATCCCCACGCAGACCACGGACTGCCGGCGGAGAATCGGGACCTGCGCCCTCCTGGATGGGTGAATGCGTGGAACGTGGTAAGCCTCTATTCACCCGCAGGGAAGCGGAAGCCTGGCTGCGAGGCCGGGTGACGCGGATCGAGGTATGGGATGCCGGAGCAAGCGAATGCCGCACGGTAATCGTGCGGATAGGGGTTCGAGCTTTGCCCCACCCGAGAGGGTGCCCACTTCCGGCGGGTCTTGAATCACGAGAACGGCATAGAAAGGCTTTGCCGACGAGGTTTCTTGGACGATGAACGCTGTTGGCGTCATTGAAGGCCCCTCGGGCGCGGGAGTGCAGTGGTCCAGCATCGATTGGACTTCGGCGCAACAACGCGTCAGCCGGCTTCAAGCCCGGATCGTGAAGGCCGTGCAAGCAGGCCGATGGCATCGCGTGCGGTGTCCACAACGTCTGCTGCGGAAATCGCTTGCCGCCAAGCTTTTGGCTGTGCGGCGGGTGACTTCCAACCGAGGGAGAAACACGGCGGGGGTCGATGGCACTGTCCTGAAAACCCCGGCCGCGAAGTGGCAACAGGCTCAAGAGTTGAACCGCAAAGACTATAGGCCACAACCGTTGCGACGGATCTACATCCCCAAGAAGAATGGCAAGCGCAGGGCGCTCGGGATTCCGACCCAGGCAGACCGGTGCGAACAGGCACTGGACCTGCTGGCGCTGGATCCCGTCTCGGAGACCTTGGCCGATCCCTGCTCGTATGGCTTTCGACGGGCGCGGAGCCCACAGGATGCCATGGCCCGCTGTTTCAACGCCTTGGCGAAAAAGAACAGCGCCCAGTGGATTCTGGAAGGGGATATTCGGGCATGTTTCGACCAGTTGAGTCACGACTGGATGCTGAACAACACCCCAACCGATCCGCGTCGTCTGCGGCGATGGCTGAAAGCTGGCTTCATGGAGGCTCATCACCTTCATCCCACGGAACAGGGCACCGCCCAAGGGGGCGTAATCGGAGAGGAGCACCATGGCCCAGAATCGGATTCAGTTTCAGCCGGGAATGTCGATGCCGGAGTTCATCGCCCAGTACGGCACCGAGGGACAGTGCGCAGCAGCGCTGGAGCAGACCCGCTGGCCGGAAGGCTTTCGCTGCCCGCGCTGCGGCAGTGCCGCGCACGGCGTGATTCAGGACGACCGGGCGAAGCGGTTTCAGTGCAAGGCCTGCCGGCACTAGACCACGCTGACGGCCGGTACGGTGATGGAGGCGACCAAGCTGCCGCTGACCACGTGGTTTCTCGCCATCTACCTGCTGAGCCAGGCCAAGACCGGGCTCTCGGCACTGGCCCTGAAGCGCCAACTCGGGGTCAGTTACCCGACCGCCTGGCGCATCCACCACAAGCTGATGACCGCGATGGGCGAGCGGGAAGAGCGCTACCGATTGCACGGTGCGGTGCAGATCGACGATGCCTACCTGGGCGGGGAACGTAGCGGCGGCAAGGCCGGCCGGGGGTCGGAGAACAAGGTCCCGTTCGTGGCCGCAGTGTCGCTGACCGAAGACGAACACCCGTTGCGAGTGAAGCTGACCCCGGTTCCGGGCTTTACCTTCCGAGCCCTGTGGGACTGGTCGCGCCAACACCTGGCGCCCGGCTGCACGGTGTATTCCGACGGCCTGGCGTGCTTCAACGCGGTCAGCATGGCGGACTGCGCGCACCAGCCCACCGTGGTCGGCGGCCGCAAGCCGAAGGACCTGCCGGAGTTTCGGTGGATCAACACCGTACTCGGCAATCTGAAGACCAGTCTGAGCGGGACCTACCACGCCTTCGCCTTCTCCAAGTATGCGGCCCGCTATCTGGCCGCGTTTGCCTACCGGTTCAACCGGCGCTTCGATCTGGCCACGCTCCCGCAGCGCTTGCTCATTGCGGTGGTGAACTGCCGCCGGCGTCCGGAACGTGAATTACGGCGTGCGGAGCTTTCGTGCTAATCAGCTTCCCAACCCCGGCCCTTGCCGGGGCAGGCGTTCATGGAGAAACGGGGCTGCGGTATAAAGTGAGCGGCGGTGCCGAGATGACCGAACTTCCATTGGTGCGAGCTTGTGCGAGCCCGCAAATCAGCATGGTCCGGGATTCGTCGGCGACAGTGGCGAGCGCAGCGATGTGCATCCCGTTCAAGAGATCGAGTCGAAATCGACGTTTCCCATGGCACCGCCACTCACCCACAACCGTGTAGCAGGGGATGGCGATGCGCAAGCGGCAAACAGAGGTGGTGTTTCCCAACGCGGCGGGAATCGATGTCGGGGCATCGAGTCACTGGGTCGCGGTACCACGGCATACTGCCGACGAGCCAGTGCGGGAGTTCGGCACCATGACCGACGATCTGCATGCGCTGGCCGATTGGCTGCAGCAATGCGGGGTGGACACGGTCGCGCTGGAGTCCACCGGGGTCTATTGGATTCCGCTCTATGACGTGCTGGAGCAGCGTGGATTGGCCGTCTGGCTGGTGGATGCCCGACAGATGAAGTACGTACCCGGGCGCAAGAGTGATGTCCAAGACTGCCAGTGGCTGCAGAAGCTGATGAGTCTGGGCCTGTTGCGCGCCGCCTTCCGACCGGAGGCTGATGTCCGTGTGATCCGCACGATCGTGCGCCAGCGCGATGTCCTGCTTAGGGAGCAAGCGCGCTGGGTGCAGCGGATGCAAAAGGCCCTGGTGCAAATGAACATCCAGTTGACGGAGGTGCTCACCGACGTCATGGGCGTCACTGGCCAAGCGATCCTGCGCGACATCGTCGCCGGCGAACGGGACCCAGCCGTCCTTGCGCGCCACCACACCCGGCGCCTGAAGGCCAGCGCCAAGGATATCCAACGCGCCTTGACCGGCACCTGGCGCGAAGAGCACCTCTTCCTGCTGCAACAGGCGCTGGCGATCTACGACGATTTGGCGCGACGGGTCCAGGAATGCGACACCACGCTGGAAGCCTTGCTGCAGCCCCTGCAACGCCATGACAAGAAGCTCCCGAAGACGACCAAGACCCGGAGCAAGAACAGCCCCACGTTTGACTTGCGCCAAGCCCTGGCCAACTGGGCCGGCGTCGATCTGACCCGGATCGATGGCTTGGGGATCACCCACGTCCTGAACCTGTTGTCGGAGATCGGCACCGACCTCAGCCATTTCGCCAACGTCAAACACTTCTGTTCTTGGCTCGGGCTGAGTCCGGGGACCAAAATCAGCGGCGGCAAGGTCCTTGCCTCCAGAACGAAGCGCTCCGCCAACCGGGCCCGCCAGGCGTTGAAGATGGCCGCCATGGCGCTTGCCCGCAGCGACTCGGCATTGGGCGCGTTCTACCGTCGGCTGTGCTCCCGGATGGACAAGCCCAGGGCCAACACCGCGGTCGCCCACAAACTGGCCCGCATGGTGTACTTCATGCTCACGCGGGGCGAGGACTACGTGGATCGCGGCCGCGAACACTACGAGGAACAGCAGCGCCAGCGCACCGTCGCCGCACTCAAGCGTCGCGCCAAAGCGTTCGGGTTCGAACTGACCCCAGCCCCGGTAACCACATGATTTTACGTATGCGGAGCGATTTGTTTCTCAAGAGGTGTATTTAAGTATGAAGCAATTTTTGATTAAGGCGGCTTTCTCCGGAAAACTTTTAATTGTTTCTTTTTTTGGCCCTTAGCAACAACATCGTGCTTGTTAGCCGCCAACCGACGACGACAGGTGGAAGAATGCGATACACCGCTAAGTTCCAAGCGAGTCTCTTTTCACCTTTTGCGTTGCTCGCATTTATTAGTCTTCTTAAAATATCTCTTGGGTACAGCTATTTTGTGTTCGTCAGCGAAACTTATTGGCCGCTTGGCTTCCGTTGGGATCCCAGCGCTCCTAAGATTCTGGAATCCTGGGTGCTTCTTTTTGCCTTAGTCCGTTTCTCTCCAAATAGGCTTACCCGTCCATCAGATTATATGATCGTGTCTCTCATTTGTTTATCGATTATTCCTCTCCTGTCGCTCTATGGGTTAGCGAATCATCCTCGTTGGCCGGTGTATACCGTTTTTGTCACAATCCTACTCATCTTAATATTCCGCCGCGGAAGAGCCATACGGATGCCTTACTTTTCTTCTGGAAGAGATCTGGTACTTGCAATAACCGTACTTGGCTCTTTGATAACCACTGCGTGGATGATCGTGAATGGCGGGTTAGCTTATTTTAACCTGGATTTTTCTCTTGTGTACGAGTTTCGCTCGGATGTGCGGGACCAGCTTTACACGCACGGGTTTCAGTACTTTATACTTTGGGCAACTAAGGTACTTGGGCCTGCCCTACTTGCGTTTGCGCTTTGGCAAAAATGGTGGTGGGTTGCGGCGGCTGTTGTAGCGCTTCATGTCTTGTGGTTTGGTATATCAAGTCATAAAGCTGTTCTGTTCTTTCCGTTTATCATTTTGTCTGTTTGGGTTTGGGTGCGGAGCCGTCCGGCGCTCAGCATAATACCTCTCGCCTTGTTAATAATCGTAGTATCGTCACTTGTTGTTTTTCTTGCGTTCGACCAGATAATGCCTGCGTCTGTGTTTGTTCATCGACTATTTTTTATTCCCGCAAATAATACATTTCTATATTTTGAATTCTTTTCGAATAATCCAAAGGTTTTTTGGTCCAATAGCGTGTTGGAGCTGTTTTTGAATTATCCATATGCCGATGCTCCGGGACGTCTAATTGGGGAGTTCGGCGGAAGCGGAGCGTTTGCAAATAACTCCTTCTTGAGTACAGGGTACATGCACGGCGGTTTTGGTGGCATGGTGTTATATGGGGTTCTAGTCGGGTTGTTGTTTAGGGTTTTTGATAGTTTCCAACATAACGGGATGCCCTTGTGGATGAGCGTTGCGGTGCTCGCCGTCCCAACACAAGCACTACTGATAAGTGACGACCTGTTTAGCTCCATGTTTTCGCATGGAATTGGATTAGCGTTATTGCTTCTTCTGCTAATGAGGCGCAGAAAATCTCCATGGGTTGCGGAAAATGGGGGTTCTGATGGCGGGCAAAGGGGGAATTTTATATAAAGGGGATCGTCCAGCGGCACAGGGCTATTGTAGGAAGGTGATCGCGATGATTAGTCAAGGGTTAGTCCAGCTCGGTTGACGTTGAAGAGTGAGAGTCTAAGTCTCTGCTCATGGAAGTTGATAGCTCCAAGTGTGTGATGCACTGGTGAAGTAAATGCTGTTGTCACGAAAGACAAACCCGGCATTGATCGCAACAGGGCTGTCGGCCAGCTTTTGATGCACACGGGTGGAGGGGGTGAGTGCGACAATGGCCTGTCGGAAGAGTATGTAGATCCGACCGTCTGGTGCTAATGCCATGATGCGCGCTGCCTGTGAGCCTGCTTGAGGGCCGTACTTGGCTAGGGACTGTGTGTGGATCACCTGACGTGCTTGCGGATCAAAGACGAAAAGCGTCGATTCGGCCGCAATGCCGTATACCAATTCATCTGGGCCCAAGACAAGGTCGTTGATGCTCTGGACCCCAGGCAGGATGGGTCGGCGCCAAACCACTTCTCGGTTGTTCCAATCAAAGACGTAAAGCTCAGCCTCGGTGGCTCGTCGCTCCCCGCCGGTTCCAGGCGCAGTGGTGGTTCCGCCTACGAGGTCGCCACTGGGCAGAGCAACCATTGAAAAGGTGCTTAAGTCCTCCAGGAGTTCCTTATGGGACAGCAGAACACCTTTCCTTTTCTCGGTGTCATAGATGTATAGGCCGCCGCCGGTTTGGCCGTAGGCGGGGGTGCCGCCCATGATGACGTGGCGTTCATCCGGATGCGCTAGAAGGATGTGGGGGCGGATGATGTGCGGCGCTGCAGAACCTAAGGTGATCGGATTCGAGCCGTCATCTGCCCCCGGGCTCCACTCCCGGCTAGGGTCGTACTGGAGTAGATAGCCTCTGGAGTAGTCGGCACCGTAGATCAGGTCCCCGACAGTGATCATCTGGTTGAGGTGGCCGCTTAGCAGTGGAAAATGTGAAATGGCCCCTGTCGTTGGTTCGTGGCGGAATACGCGCAATGGATGGCCCGTAGACCCATAGATGGCGCCGTCAGGTCCCTTCGTCAGCGTGTAGACGAGCGCTCCGCCCGACTTGTAGTCGAACTGTACTCTGCGTTTCTTGCCGTCGGTTTCCTCAATTACCAGGATACGGTCGGCGAGATCGATCTTACTGATCCTGCTGCCGTCGGGGAATTCTCTGAAGATGGAGCCTTGGTGGCCGGTGCGCATGGGCGCACGAGCTACGGACATGCTGCTCACCGGTGTGGCCTCACCGTTGTACAAGACGTGCCAACCCCAGCCAGGTGCGGAGGCGTACACCTTGCCGTCTACGCCCAAGAACACTTCCCCGCGGCCGTGCTGTCTTGCTTGCTCAGGGATGAAACGCCGGTCTTCTCTAGTCGCGGGGTTATAGCCTGCCACCTGGCCAAGCGTGGTACCGATACCGACATAGACCCAGCCGGCCTCGTCGATCGCCATTGACCGCATGTACTGAGGCCAGGCCTCGTCGTTCATCCGCCCATGATCAAGCAACTCTTGGGTAGCTGGATCGAAGCTAAGGAGATTGGCGTTGGGAAAAAGACCTGCCCAGATGATGCCGTCTTTATCCTCGTGCATGGACATGGCGCCGGGACTGCTTGGTTCCGGGGTCTCGCCAATGAAACTGAAGCTCCGTGTCTCGGGATCAAATTCGTAGAAGCGGTTGGCAAACTGGGAGTACCAGCGGTTCCGGGTGGAGTGGAGGACAGAGAACGGTGAGTCATGAACCGGCCGCTCGAAACCCAGTTGCTGCGTTTTTCCGGTTTCCGCGTCGATGATCAGCTTACTCCGGGTGCCAGTGTGGTCCATCAGCCAGACAAGGACTATCCTGCGGCCTTCACCATCTACCGTGGCGGTAATGCCGCGGGATTGGGATACTTCCGCTGCAACTCCGTGGTTAGTGAACCCACTGGGCTCTTGGGCGCCGCTGGTGTATGGCGGTGCCAGAAGTGCCAATGTCATTGCGGTCGTGGCAATCGCTCTTGTCGTCTTTTTCATTTTTTCGTGGCTCTTGTAGTTTCTGATGCTGCGGGGTGTGGCGAGACTTTCGCGCAAAGAAACTTCGTCGCATCGGTGATCTCGCGCGGATCACGCCGATGCGAGTTGTGTATACCAAAATCTCGAACGAGGTTGCTCATGTTTCATATCTTTCAGTTCATTCGTAAAGCGGCCGCATGAACCCGAAGCCTACCTGTATTCTGACAGTCGTGGGCGCTCGCCCGCAGTTCATTAAGGCGGCGGCCGTAGCCCGGGCGCTGGAGCCGGCGATCGCCGAAAAGCGGGTCCGGCACGTGCTCGTGCATACCGGGCAGCACTACGACCAGAACATGTCGGAACTTTTTTTCGAACAGTTGGATATCCCCCGGGCAGACATAAACCTCGGAATTGGCGGCGGCGGGCACGGCCGGATGACCGGCGCGATGCTTGAGCAGCTCGAGCCTCTTATAGAACAACACCGCCCCGACTGGGTGCTAACCTACGGCGACACGAACTCCACGCTCGCCGCCGGCTTGGCGGCCGCAAAACTGCACCGCCCGGTCGCCCACGTCGAGGCCGGCCTGCGGAGCTTCAATCGCCGGATGCCCGAAGAAATCAACCGTGTTCTGGTGGATCACTTGTCGGACCGACTGTTCTGCCCGACGACTGCGGCCGTGGACAACCTCAGCCAAGAGGGTATTCGCGAGGGCGTACATCTCGTAGGCGACGTGATGTATGACGTGGCACTGTTCTACCGCGATCGGGCTGCCTCCCGCAGCCTTCGGGCGCGGTTCGGGCTTGAGGTTGGGGGCTACTTCCTGTCCACCTGTCACCGCGCCGAAAACACCGACGACCCAAGTCGCCTCCGGGGTATCTTTGCCGGGCTGGCCCTTGCCGCCCGCGAGGCGCCGGTTGTTTTGCCGCTGCACCCCCGCACGCGGGCGCGGATGGCGGAGTTCGGTGTGAAGCCCGACCCTGGTGTCCATTTGATCGAGCCTGTGGGCTATCTAGAGATGTTGGACCTTGAGGCCCACGCGCGGGCCATACTCACCGATTCCGGCGGGATCCAGAAGGAGGCGTACTTCTACGGCGTGCCGTGCATCACCCTTCGGACCGAGACCGAATGGGTCGAGACGGTCTCGGCCGGGTGGAACACTCTCGTCGACGCGCATCCGGAACGGATCGCCGAAGCCATTGAATGCACGAGCGAGACTCGCCACCGACCCCGCCCGGAGCTTTACGGCTGCGGCGATGCGGCCCGGCGCATTGTCGACCTCCTGCTAGAAGGGAAAGAATAACCATATGGCACGAACACCCCACGTCTGTATCGTCTGTTGTGAACATGTACCGGACGACAAACGCGTTACGCACAAGGAGGCCCGCAGCTTCCGTGAGGCGGGTTTTCGAGTGACGTGGGTCGGTCCCTATCGGCCGCGCTCGGGCGAGGACTATGGCGTCGATTTCCAGTACTATCCGCGCGGCAGAGGGCGCCTCGGTCGTCTGTCGCACGCGCGCCGCGCGAGGCTACTAGCGGCGACCGTGCCGGATGTGGACGTCTACTTCGCTGTTGAGCCGGACTCAGCTGCCGCTGCCGTGCGGCTTGCGCGTAGGAGCGGCGCGAAGGCGGTGTTCGATATCCATGAAGTCTACCACCGCGAAATGCTTAGCCGATGGGTGCCCCGACCGCTGCTGTTGCCGGCGGGCGCGTTGGTGCGGCAACAGATTCTGCATACCTGCGCCCGCTGCGACTTAGTGGTCGGTGTCAGCGACGAAGTGCTCGCACCTTACGCGTCCGCCGCCCACGAGACCTTGGTCCTGCGGAATTGCGCTTCGGCCCACTTCGCCGCGGGTGAACCGGCCGAAGTCTGCCCACCGTTCCGCAAACGATTCACGCTCATTCACGGGCTTTCGACGGTCGCTCATGGCACCCCGGCGGTGATCCGAGCGATGGGCCTTGCGGCCGGCCAAACTCCCGATCTGCGACTGGAGTTGTTCGACGCGTTCGACAATCCTCGGGCAGCCGAGTGGACCCGCGAGGACTACCACGCTCTCATCGAGCAGACACGCACTTCCGCAATGATGAACCTGCGTGCCCGAGTGCCCCACAGCGAGATGCCGAGCATTCTGCGCGCTTGCGACGCGGGCATCATTGCCTACAACCGGCAATGGGGCATCGCCAGCCTGCCGAATCGGCTCTTCGAGTACATGGCCGCAGGGTTGCCGGTGATCGTGCCCGACTACGCGCGGGAGATCCGCCCGATCGTCGAGCACGAGCGCTGCGGCCTGCTGGTGGACTGCGAAGATCCCGAAGCGATCGCCGAGGCGATCCTGTATCTAAATCGAAACCCGCAGGAGGCCCGCGCTATGGGTCAGCGAGGCCGTGAGGGTTTCATCGCCCGTCACAACTGGCAGGTCGAAGTCGAGCCGCTGCTGGAACGAATCCGCAGATGGTGTCGGTAGCGACGATTCCATTCTGGCCGATTCCCACGCAATGATTAAATCAACGCTTTCTAAATATTACTGATATGATTTTGCGTAACAGTGAACCCAATTTTTCAAGTCGGGTGCCCTTGGGTGATTTCTCAGTCTCGGTCCCCCGACAAAGACGATTGGGCGAGTGCAAATGACCGATGTGCGCTTCTTTAATACCTATGAGCCGGTCTCGCCGTTTTACAGGGACTTGATTCCCTTGCTGTCTGCGCGAGGCCTGGACGCGGAAGTGGTGCTTTCAAGTCGGGAATACCGGGCCGGAAGGAAGCCACTCGAGGAAAGCCTCGGTTCGGACCGTGTGGGGATCCGGCGTATTCGCGCGGGCCGCGGTGTCGTACTGGGGAGATCGCAAAAGCTCTGGGCGATGTTGACCTACGTGATCGGCGCTGCCGGATCTTCCTTGTTTGGTCCGCGGGCGCGGTTGAACTTCTTTCTGACCCAGCCGCCGCTGTTTTCTCTCTGGGGGCTCGTGCTTCGTTGGCTCCGGCGCCAGCCGTATTGCTGCCTGGTGATGGACGTATACCCTGACGTTGCGGTTCGCGATGGTTTGTTGAAAGCAGGTGGGTTAGCCACTCGGTTCCTTACGTATGTTTCCCGGAGTGTTCTGCGGCGTGCCGACGCGGTGATCGTGATTGGACGGTGTATGCGGGAGCGTATGGAGCAGCACGGCATCGCTTCGGAGCGCCTTCATCTTGTACCCAACTGGGTCAATGATGCAGAGGTGCAGCCAGTAGAGCACGAGCGGAATGCCCTGCGAAAAGAGCTGGGACTCGAGGGAAAGTTCGTGGTCCTCTATTCCGGGAACATGGGCGTCTCGCATTTTCTGGACGATATTCTCGAAACGGCGCGTAGGCTGTGGGAACTGCCGGATCTCGTGTTCGTGTTCATTGGCGATGGACCGAGGCGCAGAGAAGTGGTCGGGTGGCAGGAGCGGTTCGATCTAAAGAATATCCGGCTTCTGCCGTTCCAGCCTACCGAGCGTTTGGCCGAGAGCCTGAGCCTTGGCGATGTGCACTTCCTTTCGCTTCGCGCAGGATTCGAAGGGTTGGTCGTGCCATCGAAGGCGTACGGGGCGCTTGGCGCAGGACGCCCGATCCTTTATCAGGGCGAGTCGACGGGCGAAATCGCACGGATGATTGAGGAGGAAAGGATTGGGTCGGTGGTGCCGCTGAACAGTCCGGATAGTCTGACATCAGTGCTCAGGCGCTACTACGATCATCCGACTCTGGCGGCTAACGAAGGGCAACGGGCATTGGAATTAAATCGACAGAAATATGGGCGTCAGCACGCAGTTTCCGAATATCTAAGACTGATCGAGAAGTTGCTCGGGAAGGACGTCGACCAAGGTAATTGACCTGTTTTGCCGTGCGTTCGTTGCGCGGCAACGATAATTCTAATTCAATTTGAAGAATCTTATGGTGCATGACGAGAACTCCAAGAGTGCCCCCGTAATCATTATCTCGGCAGCCCGTTCGGGTACGAAGCTACTACGTCGCATTCTGAGTTCATCCAATGAGTTTGGGGGGTGTCCATACGACGCCAACTACATTTGGAAGATCGGTAACTTGGGTATCGATCACGATGAGCTTGTTCCGGAGGACTTGTCAGATAAGCAGGTCGCATATATTCGGCAATTCTTTGATAGGGCTAGAGCGCGGGATCGCGCAAAAAGAATCGTCGAAAAGACGGTGTCGAATAGTTTGCGGGTCCCGGTGGTTAGAAGCGTCTTCCCGGGCTGCAAGATCATACATTTGTACAGGGGAGGCTATTCCGCGGTGTCGAGTACACGTCGCTGTTGGGAGGCTCCGCCCACGTCGTCTGAACTGCAAAGCCGAAGTGAGTTGACGAGAAAGCTTCGGGAGTTCCCTTATCTCTACGGTTGGCCCTACTTGACGCGTTACCTGAAGAGTTACGCCAGGAAGTATGTCTTTGGCGAAAAGCATGCGGGTTCCTGGGGAGTTCGATACAAGGGGATCGACCGTGACCTAGCGGAACACGGGATCGAATACGTGGCCACTAGGCAATGGGCTAAGTGCGTCCGGCACAGTTGTGATGCGTTGGGACGATTGCAGGAAGGCGTCGATTACATAAATGTGTCGTTCGAGGAGTTTGTAACATCTCCCGAGGCGGAACTCGAGAGGATTCTAGAGTTCATCTTGGCGGAGGAAAAGGGGCAGATTCTGTCGTTCGCGCGGTCGATCATCGATCCGAGTAGGTCTCAGATATCCGTGGAAAGAAATGTCTACGACGGCATGCCGGAAATCGGCAAGATGGTAAGCGACGGGCAGAAGGCGATTGAGACTTTGACGGGAAGGCGGCGGACGAGTAGCGTTTAGGAAAATGATTTGGGAAACGAACGTATGCCAAGATCTCAGCCGTAAAACGGAGTGCTGAGATCTGGAGCATGGGGTAGTGTAATGAGCTCAGAGGTTCAATTTAGAGCAGCCGTGGCGCGGCGTTTGGATTCGGGCCCAGAGAGTGTATTCCTTTATTGGAAAGGCAGGGTGGCCCTCTACGCCCTGCTTAAGGCCATGCAGGTGGGAGAGGGCGACGAGGTGGTGATGCCAGCCTTCACCTGCGTCGTGGTGCCCAATGCGGTGCTCTATGCCGGTGCAACGGCGAGATACGTCGACATCGACGCGAAAACGCTGAATCCAAGCCTCGAGGCGATCGAGGCGGCGGTCACGGAACAAACCAAGGTGATCCTTGTGCAGAATACCTTCGGCTTATCGACGGAGGTGGACCGGATCGCGGCATTCGCGCGGGAGCGGGGAATCCGCACGATCGAAGACTGCACGCACGGCTTCGGCGGGACATTCGGGGGGCGGCCCAACGGGACCTGGAGCGACGCGGCCTTCTATTCGACGCAGTGGAACAAACCGTTCTCGACCGGGCTCGGGGGATTCGCAGTGGTCAAGGACCCTGTTTTGCGGGAGCGGCTTGAAGCCGTGAACAGGGAACTGATTCGCCCGGGCCGGCGGCAGGCGGCGATGCTGGGTCTTCTCGTGCGGGTGAAGAGCGCACTCGTGAACGATACGACCTACTGGCCGGCGCTGCGGGCATACCGTGCGTTGAGTCGCCGCGGACTCGTGCTCGGCTCCTCCACCGGGGGCGAGGTGTCGTCGACCGAGATGCCGGAGGCCTATTTCCGAGGAGCGGCGGCGGTGCAGGCGGCGGTGGGCCTGAGAGCCCTTGCCAAGCTTGACGCGCTTTCCGCTAGACGCCGCGAGAACGGGCTGCGGTACAACGAATGGATGTGCGCGCGCGGCTATTTCAACTACCCGGATGAGGTTCTTCCCGACCACGGCTTCCTGAAGTTTCCGGTGTTCGTGCGGGACCGCGCGGCCTTCCTAGAGCGGGCGGAACACGCGAAGGTCCAGCTCGGCGATTGGTTCTGTTCGATGCTGCACCCCGTGGAGGGCGATCTCTCCCCCTGGGGGCTGGACGCCGACCATTTTCCGGTCGCCCGAAAGGCGGCCGCTGCCATCCTGAACCTTCCGACCGACACGGCAGACCCGGAACGGGTGTTGGCGTTTCTGGAACGCGAGGAGGGGGAGTTGGTGGGGGAGTCGGCGTTTCCGGGAATATCTAGCACGGCTATGGGGTGAGACGCTCACACCGCAACGGTCTCATCGCGGTGCTCGCGGGGTTCCTCCCGCAGGCGATTGAATCCGCAAGTTCCCCTGGGTCGCCCTGCACGGTTCTGAATCGAGCGACCTGACGTTGCGGGTGTTGGTGTTCGCACTTCTCCGGGCGCGGCCGTGGCGGGTCTTCTCGGTGCTGGGACCACTGTTGCGCCTAGCGGTGGGTGGGGCTGAAGAATCGATGCAGCACGCCAAGGACCGCTGCGTGGGTGGACTGCTGCGGGGGTTGTCCGACGAACAGGTGCGGCCGAGTCTGCGGCGCTACCGCCACGACGTGCTGCCGCTGATTCGGCCCGAGCTCGCGGCACTGATGCACGAGCGCGCCGCGGCCGGGCACACCGTGCTGGTGGTGACCGCCTCGGCAGAACCCGCAGTGCGCGAAGCGCTGCGGGATTTCCCGGTGACGGTGCTGGGCACGCGCTTCGCGGCACGCCACGGGCGCTTCACCGGAGTGGTCGACGGTGCGGGCTGCTACGGGGCCGCGAAAGTGCCGCAGATTCGTGCCTGGGCCGACACGAAGCCGGCCCCGCCGCGCTTCGTGGAGGCCTGGGCGGATGCGGTGAGCGACCTCCCGATGCTGGAACTCGCGGAGAAGCGCGTTTGGGTGTGCCGTGAAGCGCAGGTGGCGCGTATCCGCGAGCGGGATCCGCAGGGGGAGATTGTTCGGGAGGGGTAGGGTTTGGGGTTATGGGCCCGTCACCGACTGCGAGGAGCCTGTACTCCCTCCGTCACTGCGAGCCCCGGAGGGGGGCGTGATCCAGAACTGGCGAACAATCGAGGAGCAGCGGGCATGACCAGATTTTCTGGACCGTTGGGCCGTCGAAAGCCCGGAGAACGCCCGGCTGGTCGCCCAGGAACGTCTCATTACCCGGGTGACCGAGGCACTCTGGCAGGAAATTGAAGAGGCCGGAGTCAACAAGGCGGACCTGGCTGTTTCCCTGTTTTTTCCCAAACCACTTGACGTTCCGTAGCCGGTAACCATAATGGTGAGAAACGATCGATTCGCGAGCGCGCGCCGGGATGCACCAAGTTATGCATTATCTCGTGTAATCGAGCTTGCCAATGCAGGCCGCATCCAGTACCAGAGCAAAACAGTGCAGCGGGATGTGGAGAATCTGGGCTACCGACCGGAGGACGTGCACCGATGCCTTGCCTCGTTGAACGAGTGTCACTTCCATCGCTCCGAGCAGTACGAGGCGTCCGGACCCTGGTTTGATGTCTACCATGTGCGCTATGCCGGTCCTGCGGATGCCGTGGACGAACTCTACGTGAAGCTGAAGCTTGGACCGAATTGCCTGGTGGTCGTATTGGCCTCCTTTCACAGAGAACGCTAATGACCGAAACCTATTTGATTTGCCCCGTATGCGAAAGCGGGGCGCTACAGCCGCACCGCTATAGTGATACGTTCCAGCATCAGGGCAAGAATCTGGTGGTGGACGATCTGGAGGGCTACCTGTGTGCGGAGTGCGGAGCGGATCCAGTGTTTGAGGATCAGATTCGTCGCAACCACACGCGGATCTCCGATGCGCGTCGTGAAGCGGATGGGCTGCTCACCGGGACACAGATCCGGCGCTTGCGCGAGCATTTAGGGCTGAGGCAACGTGATGCGTCTGCGCTCTTCGGGGGAGGCGCGAACGCGTTTTCCAAGTACGAACGCGGGGAAGTTATCCAGAGCGTTGCGATGGATCGGCTTTTGCGATTGGTTGGCCGCTATCCTGCTTTGCTGCAAGAGTTGGCCTCACCGCCAGCAGAGTCGTTTGGATCCGTGGCGCCCAAGCGCGGTGAATACGTGGGTGGGGATCCGGTTCGTCTGCAGGATCCGGCGCGGCATGGGCGTTTACAGCGTTCCGACGGATTTGTGGTCGTGAGCCTTGCCGAGTGGACCCAGGATCGCGCGGCGTGAGCACGGCAGATTCCACTCTGCTTCAGCAGGCCATCGCAGGCCTTCGCCTGAATGACATCGTGCTGTATGAATCCCACTTCTTTCATGGAGAGCCGTTTCCGGAAGCGGAAGAATTGGCGGCTGTTCAACAGCATAAGCGCGGCGTGAGCTATCGCGTCACGGCATTGGGGAGCGAGGAAACCGCCGGAAAAAGGCTTCAGGTCGTGGTCGCACTCGGAGAACGGGTCGTGGACGATGCCAGCAAGGACGAACCCACCATCTATTTTGGCGTGGAAGCCGAGTACATGGTGATCTACGAGCTTGTCGCCGACGTATCCGATGAAGCCCTGCATGCCTTCAGCAATCTGAATGCAGTGCATAACGTGTGGCCGTTCTGGCGTCAGCATGTCTTCGACCTGATCGGCAAAGCGCGACTGCCACCGCTTCAAATCCCGCTGTTCTCGGGGGGCGCAGACGACTAGGGAAGTGCTGAACAAAAGGCCCTGTCATTGCGAGCGAAGCGGGTCACTAATGCGCGTGGCTCATTTAATTCAGCAGGCGGGCAACAAAAAAAAGGCAGTGCCGGCGCTGCCGCCAACAAAGCCTCCGCGTTGGATTCTGCGAGAGCTGGGCGCGGCGCGTATGGCAAGGCGGGGCGTTGGAAGCCGTGCCCGGTCAGCCTCGCCTGAAACACGAACACGCGCTGGGTTGGGCATGGCCGGACCTGCCGAAGAACGCCCGGCGGATTGTAGGTGTCGTCGCGTGCCGGTTCTTGATGCTTCCGTTCGTCCTCGGGGAGGGCATTCAGCGATCCGTGCTCGAGGCGCTGGCGAATGCCGGCGCCGTAATCACGCACTTGCAAGAGCGCGAATCGATAGGCCCCGAGTTACAACATTCGGTCGTCGCGCGTTTCCAGCGATTGATCTTCAACTAACCTGATGCTCGACACCCTCAAACCCCTCGTCGGCGCCCTCGCAGCACCCCTGGCGCTGGCGACGCTCCTCGTCCTGCTGGCCGCGCTCCTGTGGTCGCTCGGCCGGCGCGGGCTCGGGCGCCTGCTGCTGGTGCTGGGCCTGCTGCTGGTCTTCCTGTCGTCCTGGGCCCCGGTCGCGAACCGGCTGCTGGCGCCGCTGGAGGGGGCCTATCCCCCGGTGTCGGATCCGCGCGATCACGGGGACGCCACCGCGGTGGTGGTGCTCGGGGCGGGGTGGGATCCGGAGCTGGAGGCGCCGGCCTCGGTGCGGCTCAACGACAGTGCGGTGCACCGCCTAGTGGAAGGCCTGCGCCTGCTCGAGGCCCTGCCAGAGGCGCGCCTGCTGGTGAGCGGCGCGAGCCGGGACGCGACGCGCCTGCCGGTGGCGCTGGGCTATGCACAGGCGGCGCAGGCACTTGGCGTGGATCCCGCGCGCATCGTGGTGCTGGACACCCCGGTCGATACCGCGCAGGAGGCGTACGCGGTGCGGGCGGTGCTCGCGAACGGCGAGCGCTTCTTTCTGGTGACGTCGGCCTCGCACATGCGGCGCGCGGTGCGGCATTTCGAGCGGGCGGGGCTCGCACCGATTGCCTCGCCGTCGCATTACCTGACGGGGCGCGATGGCCCGGACCGGCTGAGGTACTGGTTGCCGTCGGCCGGAAACCTGCGTAAGACCGAGCGCGCGGTGTACGAGATGCTCGGGCTGTGGGCGCTGGAGTGGGATCACCGGGACCGCTGACCCGATGCGCGACAAGCCCCGCCGTTCACGTGCGGGGAAGGATGGCGCGGACGCTGTAGGCGCCGTGGGTTGCGTGCGCAGCGGTGCGCTGTGCGGCAGGCTTGCTCTTGGAAGGTATAGACCTTAACATCTAATTTACTAGACGTTAAGGTCAATCTTGGGCGCTCGCCAAGGTCTCTCAGCCGAGGGGTGCGCCCTCTGGACCCCCACCCGAGGGCCTCGATTATGTCGAAGTATGTCTCGATCCGGTTGGAAACCGCGACCCGTTCGGCACATGGCGGCCAGCGCGCGCACGATCTCCGATCCGGCGAGATGCCCGATTATGTGGACCCGCTCCGCAGCAAGGACAACTCCTATCTGATCAAGGCGCCCAATGCCCGCACGATGGCCTCGAAGTGCCTGACGCGCCGGCAGTCACGGACCGACCTGAGGCGGAAGGCGCGCAGCATCCGGAAAGATGGCATCGTCGCGCTCAAGGGCCTCCTGGGTTTTTCCGCGAAAGCGCAGCCCGAAATCGAATCCCTGGCCAAGGAAGATCAGGATCGGCGGTTCAAGAAGGCGGCCGAGGCGGTCGCCGCCGCGCTGGGCACGACGCTCGTCGGTCTGGTCGTGCACCGCGATGAAGCGGTTCTGCACGCACACTTTGTTCTGGATGGCTACGGCCACGACGGCAAGCCGCTCTCGACCAAGCTGACCAAGGGTACGTGTTCAGGTCTTCAGGATACCGTCGCCACGGCCTACGCCGACCTCGGGATTACCCGCGGCAAGTACCTCGCGGAGCGAATCCAGGACGGCGAGGACTACTCGAAGACCATTCATCGCAGCGTGCGCGAATTGCACCGGGATCTGCCACGTGAACTGGAGGCCGTACGCGCCCAGGTCGCAGCGAAACGGGCCGAGTTGGATGCGCTCGAAAAGGCGATGGCTGACGTGGAGCTGCCGGCGCCCCAGGAAGTCGAGGTCGTCACCGGCCGGTCGATGGGCTTTCCCCAGACCGAAATGCGCCCGTTGTATACGGTCGCCGCCATCTCCAAGGCCATGAAGAACGCCCGCGCGAAACAGAAGCTGGCCGAGGACAAGGCCGCGAAGGCCGCAAGGGACCTGGAGGACCAGACGCGGGAACTGGAGCGGCTGCAGCGGGTGAAGCAGGCGCTCGAAGACGCGGAACAGGCCTGGCCGAGGGTGGCGTATGCGGGCGGCCCCTACCTGGACTTCGATTTCCTGCAGGCGCTGCGCACGCCGATCGAGACCCGGTACGAAGCGCTGTTGCAGGAGCAGCACGACGGCCAGATGGTGATCGCGCCGCCGCAGGCCGCGAGCGCCCGGCAAATCGGCGCGGCCCTTTGCTCGGCGATTCGCGATCGCGGATGGGAGCGCGCCATCGTGACGGCCAGCGATGAGGTCGCCGCGGTCATCCGCGACTTGGCGCAGGAAGAAGGGGTGGTCGGCCGGCTCACCTTTACCCGACAGGGGATCGACTTCAAGACCCGCGGGCCATCTCTTGCCCCCGGGACGCCATCCGGTCAGCCTGAAGTCGATCCCGTGCGACCCCGGTCCGACTCGGCGCCAGGGGCCAGGTAAGCGGCTCGCCCGGTTCCGGCGGCGGGACGCCGACCGCTCCCTCGAGGCGCTGCCAGAGGCACGCTTGCGGGTCAGCGGCGCGAGCCGGGATGCCGGTCGTCTGCCGGTGGCGCTCGGCTACGCGCAGGCGGCGCAGGCGCTGGGCGTGGATCCCGCGCGCATCGTGGTGCTGGATACCCCGGTCGATACCGCGCAGGAGGCGTACGCGGTGCAGGCGGTGCTCTTGGACGGCGAGCGCTTCTTCCGGGTGACGTCGGCCTCGCACCTGCGGCGCGCGGTGCGGCATTTCGAGCGCGCGGGGCTTGAACCGATTCCGGCGCCGACGGGATTCAAGACGGGGCCCGACCCGGCGGCCATTCGGCGGCGCACCGTCGACCTGTTTGATACTATGCATCCACACTCCTGTCAGGGCACTGGGGACTGTCGTCGCCCGTCCAAAACCTGGAGGCTTGATCATGAGACAGTACTCTGCAGTCGTCGAACGCTGCCCGCTGACCGGGTATTACGTGGGCTTCATTCCCGGATTCCCTGGTGCGCACAGTCAGGCGGAAACGTTGGACGAGTTACAAAGCAACCTTAAGGAAGTCATCGAGATGCTGCTGGAGGACGGCGAGCCGCAGTTGGAATCCGAGTTCGTGGGAGTTCAACAGATCGCAGTTGCCTGAGCGGTGGGCAATCTTCCCGTTCTTAAACCTCGCGAAGTCGTTGCAATCCTTTTGCGGCTCGGTTTCGTCGAGGTTCGCCAAAGAGGTTCGCATAAGCAATTCAGGCATCCGGATGGAAGAGCGACAACGGTGCCATTCCACGCCGGCCGGGACATCTCCACACCGTTGCTGCGGCAGATCATCAAGGATATCGGGCTCACCCCCGACGATTTTCTGACCAACCATGGATGACCCGGTGCGCGGCAAGCCCCGCCGATCAGGGTGGGGAAGGATCGCGCGGACGGCGAAGCCGTCCTGGGTTTTCTAGTGTGGCGTCCGCTGCTCTTCGATGTACTGGCGGACGGCGAGCGCTTCTTCCGGGTGACGTCGGCCTCGCACATGCCGCGCTCGGTGCGGCATTTCGAGCGCGCGGGGCTTTCACCCATTGCATCGCCGACGCACTACCTGACCGGGCGCGGTCGGCCGGTGCGGCTCTCGTACTGGGTGCCGTCCTCGGATGCGCTGCGCAAGACCGAGCGTGCGGTGTACGAGTACCTGGGGCTGCGGGCGCTGGAGCTCGATCACCGGCGCGGGTTGTAGGGGGGTGGTGCGCCCGCTGCGCGGGCGTTCGCTTGCAGGCAAGCTCCTGCAGGGGGTGGTTTTCGCGGGAGAGGGTAATCGTAAGCTGTTGTGTTTGCCTGCTATGTGGGTGCGTAGTAGCGTAAGGTAAGGATGCTTACCTTAATGGGTTTGTGGGCATGCGTGCGGATTGGGCGTTTTATCGCCGGCAGATGGAGTTGCGACAGCTACAGGATAAAGGTTTCCGGGCGTCGCTGGTTTTTTTTGCAGATCTCCGGGCGACGTCGGATCGGTTAGACGGCCCTGATTCAGCAGGCCCTGCGTACGGCTGGTTTTGGTGCCCTTATGATGGAGCGTGGCCCGAGTCATGAAACCAACTGAGCTCGACCCCGTGACCGACCACGCCGTACGTGCCTTCGTGGATCGGTTGGCGGGTCGTTTTGATGTGGCTTGGGCGGTGGTCTACGGGAGCCGTGCCCGACATGAGCACCGCCAGGACAGTGATGCCGATGTCGCGGTTGTTCTCCATGGGGCGAAAGGCCCCTTCCTCGACACCAAGCTGGCTATGGCGGACGTGGCTTATGACGTGCTGCTGGACACGGGGGTTCTGATCCAGCCGTTGCCGATCTGGGAAGAGGAATGGAGGCATCCGGAGGCATTCATGAACCCGGCTCTGTTGCGGAACATCAGCCGTGAAGGGGTGCGGATATGACACCGGAAGCGCTGATGAGCAAAGCGGTCCGCGCGTTGGAGTCCGCCAGATTGCTGCTGGGTTCCGGCGACATCGACGGAGCGTGCAATCGCGCCTATTTCGCTATGTTCGACGCGGCCAAGGCGGCCTTGATCGAGCTTGTTCCAGATATCGATCCAGCGCTCGCCAAGACCCATAGTGGCCTGATCTCGGCTTTCAGTCTGCATCTCGTGAAGGGAGGAACTCTTCCGGTGGAGATGGGAAGATCCCTGAACCGGGCCCATGAAACTCGGCAGATTGCCGATTACACCGGCGATAAGGTCAGTCTGGAACAAGCGAAGGTTCTCGTCGAGCAAGCCAGCCTTTTTGTGGAAACCGCTCACGCGCGGATTCGAGCCGCCCCATAGCGTCGAGCGCCGAAATCGCCTTTTTCGGGCGGTTTCATGCCGCGCGCCTCGGGCCATGCGTCGCTGGAGCGCCACGGGCCTTTGGCCCTCGCGATGACGGGTAAGGGGGGCTGGCCGTGTAAGAGTGTGCCTTGCACGCGAACGGGCTTAGGTTGCGCACTCACCTCAGCCGCGCCTGCTTCCTGTCCATAAACCAGCGCGGGCAGGCACGTCACCGGCGAGCAGGATCCTCTTGGCTTGCCTTGACGAGGGTTTTTGTGTACACATGATGCGTACACATTGGGTCCGGGGGCCACATGAAAGAAGTCAGCGTCCGCGACGCGCGCGAACAGCTTTCCCGCATCCTGAAAGCCGTGGAGCGGGGCGAGGAGGTCAGCATCCTGCGTCGGGGTCGGCCCGTCGCGCGCGTGGTGCGTCCTCTGGGCGATCCCCCGAGGTTTCGTTCCCGTGCGGACTTGCGGCAGAGCCTGCCGGCCATGCGGGAGACGGCCGTCGATACGGTCCGCACACTGCGGGATAGCGAACGCTACTGATGTTCTACGCGGACACCAGCGCGGTCCTGCCGTTTTACCGCAGCGAACCCGCCAGCGACACCATCGAGCAGCTCTTGCTCGTGCAGCGCCAGCCACCCGTCATTAGTGACCTGGTGCGTGTGGAGTTTGCTTCGGCACTGGCCCGGTGGGTCCGCATGGAGGAACTGGACGAAGCCCAGGCCAACCGGATCGAGTCGGCGTTTCACGAAGACGTTCGCGAGGGGCGTTATCGCCTCGTGGCGCTGGACCCCGGCGTGTTTGCGCGAGCTATGCACTGGCTGCTCACGCGTCATACCCGCCTGAGGACGCTGGACGCCCTGCATCTGGCCTGCGCCGAGGCCAGCGAAGCGCCCTTGCTGACCCTCGATCAGGCACTCCTGGCGTCCGCGGAATTCTTCGGCGTCGCTACCTTTTCCGATTGCAAGCCCGAGTAGCGTTTGCGAGCAGGGTCAGGGCTTACCTGGCCCAGCCACGAAGGGGTTGACGATCTCTACGCCGGCAAACCGACGCCCTGCCTGCATGTCTTCGGAGAACAGGACGGCACAATCGGCCTGGATCGCCATCTGCACGATCATCGCGTCCCAGAAAGAAAGCTGGTGTTCGATAGACAACCGCGCCGCCGATACCACGTCATCGGTCCGAGGCGTCATCACATCGGCGCGAGCAAACAACATCAGCTTTTCGGTCGCAATACCGGGGTCGACACCCAGCTTGCGGGTTGCGGCCCAGAAATACTCCTGCAGCACCTGGATCGAGATCACCGCACGCCCCTGGCTTCTATGCTCCTGCCACAGCGACAAGGCGCGATCCTGCTTTTCCGGCGCATCCAGGTCGTCGGTGTAGACCAGTAGGTTGGTATCGAAAAAGCTACGAGCGCTCATGCACTTCGTTACGGTTGAAGCGCCAGTCGCCGCGCCGGCCCTGCGATAACCGGCTCAATTCGCGCAGACGTTCGAACTCTTGGCTCGGTTCGTGCTGCCCGGCAAGTTCCTCGAGGTATTCGCGAATCAACTGGTTCAGACTCTTGCCACGGCGGGCCGCCTCGGCCCTTGCCCTCTCGATCAACCTTTCTTCGGCCGACAATGTGATGTTCTTCATGATCTTTTATCCTGTGCACACAGGCACACAGAATAGCATAGGGATCGGCCCACAGGGGCCGGCGGCATCGATGCGTTGCATACATGCCGCCGGCCCTTTCTTTGTACCTGATTCCTCGATCCGACCGGATTCTGATCCATGCTCGCCACCCTGAAGCAGGCACTCGGGGTGCCCGCCACGCGCAGCGGGGTGTTGGACACCCCGGTCGATACCGCGCAAGAGGCGTACGCGGTGCGGGATCTGCTGGGGACCGAGGCGCACTTCGTCCTGGTGACGTCGGCCTCGCACTGGCGGCGCGCTGTGCGCCACTTCGAGCGCGCGGGACTCACGCCGATTCCGGCCCCCACGGGATTCAAGACCGGCAGCGAGCGGGTGCGCACGCTGGGGTACTGGCTGCCCTCGGCCGGCAACCTGCGCAAGACGCAGCGGGTGGGCGCCTTCACGAAATGACTGCTAAAATAGGCAACAAGATCTTTCGTGACTAGTTAAATAGGCAATCGGGGCGTAACGTGATGAGCCGAAAGGAGCGAACCTTTTCCCGGTATGCGCGCGAGGCGGCGACGTTGCTCGGGCACAGGATTCGGCTCGGCCGCCTGGAACGCCGATGGACTGAGCAGGAACTGGCCGACCGCGCGGGCATCTCGCGGGCAACGCTTCAGAAGATCGAGAAGGCGGAACTGACGGTCGCCATCGGCCTGGTCTTCGAGGTCGCCGCCCTGGTCGGCGTGGTCCTGTTCGAAGCGGACCGGGAATCGCTTGCCCGGCACACCGCCCGCGCCGATGAGAAGCTCGCCCTGTTGCCCGCGGCCGTGCGCAAATCGGGAAAGCCGGTGGACGATGCGTTCTGAAAGTCTGCTTAAGGAAGCCTTCGTCTGGGTGTGGCTGCCCGGCGCAGTCGAACCGGTGGTGGCCGGTAAACTCACCGCGGAGGGGAGCCGGCTCCTGTTCCATTACGGCCAGCGCTATCTCGCTCGGGATGACGCGATTGCGCTCTACGAACCGGAATTGCCGCTGCGGCCCGGGGTGCTTCCCTTGCGTTCCGGGTTGAGCATGCCGGGTTGCATCCGGGACGCGTCTCCGGATGCCTGGGGTCGCCGGGTGATCGTGAACCGGATGCTCGGGGTCCGTGGGGCGAGTGCCGATACGGGCCAGCTCGACGAACTCACGTATCTCCTGGAATCCGGCTCCGACCGCGCGGGAGCGCTGGATTTCCAGCACTCGCCCACGGAATACGTACCCAGGGAAGCAGATCCGGCGTCGCTCGAACAACTGCAGGAAGCCGCTGAGCGCGTCGAGCACGGACTGCCGCTCAGCGAGGAACTGGCTCAGGCGTTGCAGCACGGTACGTCGCTTGGTGGCGCCCGGCCAAAGGCCCAGATCGCGGGTGAAGGGAAAAAGTACATCGCCAAGTTTTCCTCCGCGAGCGACCTCTTTCCGGTGGTGAAGGCGGAGTTCGTCGCGATGCGGTTGGCCGCTCGGGCCGGGCTGAACGTGGCGACGGTGGCGCTGGACCGCTCGCTGAACAAGGACGTGCTGCTCATCGAGCGCTTCGACCGTGTGCTTGCGTCGGACGGATGGCAGCGCAGGCTGATGGTGTCGGCACTCACGCTGCTGGAACTCGACGAGATGATGGCGCGCTACGCGAGCTACGAGGACCTCGCGGAACGCGTGCGCCATCGTTTTGCCGACGCCTCCGCCACCCTCCGGGAGCTCTTCGGCCGGCTCGTGTTCAATATCCTGTGCGGCAATACCGACGACCATGCGCGCAATCACGCCGCATTCTGGGACGGCCAGTCGCTGCGCCTGACGCCTGCGTTCGACCTCTGTCCGCAGAATCGTACCGGCAACGAGGCCTCGCAGGCGATGCTCATCACGGGAGCGGAACGCCTGAGCCGGATCTCCGCCTGCCTGCACGCGGCCCGGCATTTTCTGCTTTCGCGCGACGAGGCGATCGATCTGGTCGGCCGGCAGGTGAGGGCGATCGTCGAACACTGGAGCGGCACCTGTGACGACGCCGATCTCGGTGCGGTCGATCGGACGTTGCTCCGGGGCCGACAGTTCCTGAACCCCTTCGCCTTCGAGGATCTCGAAGGCGACGCCGCACACCTGAAAACCCTGGCCGAAGCATGGCGTGCCGGCGCTCCGAGGACTTGAGATCCGGGATTCCGAACGATCGGGAACCGGGCGATGCCGCGGCCGCGCAGGCACTCGGTGTGGATCCCGCACGCATCGTGGTGCTGGACACCCTGGGCGACACCGCGCAGGGGGGCGTACGCGGTGCGGCACTTCGAGCGGGCGGGGCTTGCGCCGATTCCGGCGCCCACGGGATTCAAGACGGGGAGCGAGCGGGTGCGCACGCTGGCGTACTGGTTGCCGTCGGCCGGGAACCTGCGCAAGACCGAGCGGGCCGTTCAGGAGACGCTGGGCCTGCTCGCGCTGGAACTCGATCACCTGGGGCGGTAGGCGCGCGCCACGGGTGTCGGCGTTGGCCGCATCCCGGGTGGCGGTGGCCGCCGCCCGGTCAGGCGTTCGTCGCCCGCTTCGTCGACGGGCGGCGGGTCGGCTACCGCAACGGGCGTTGGTGCAAGCCCTGCGGAAGCCGTCCGCTGCGCGCGTTCACGAGCGGGCTCGCTCCCAAAGGGTGCGGGGAATGCCTCGGCTTCTGATTTGTGCCGATTGTAATCCGAACTTACAATCTGCACATGATCAAGAGAGACGCCGCCGTAACCGTCCAACAGTTGGCCGCCAGTTTCCCGGTGGTCGCGGTCACGGGGCCACGTCAGTCGGGCAAGAGCACCCTGGTGCGTGCGGTGTTTGCCGATCGCCCGTATGTGTCGCTGGAGGATCCGGATCGTCGCGAGTTTGCGACCGATGATCCTCGCGGTTTTCTGGAGCAGTACCCCGGGGGCGCGACCCTCGATGAGGTGCAGCGCTGTCCGGAGCTGTTTTCCTATCTCCAGACACGGGTCGATGCGTCCGGGCGGCTGGGCGAGTGGATCCTGACCGGATCGCAGCAGTTCGGGATGCTCTGCGCCGTGTCCCAGAGCCTGGCGGGCCGTGTGGGCATGCTGGCGCTGTTGCCATTCGCTTTGGGCGAGCTGCAGGCAGCGGGGCGGGAACCGGCCAGCGTGAATGACTGGTTGTGGGAGGGTGCCTACCCACCGGTTCATGACCGGCCCGTGGATCCGCGTCTCTGGTACGGGAGCTACGTGCAGACCTATCTTGAGCGTGACGTGCGCCAGCTCATCGAGGTGCGCGATCTTGCCGTGTTCCAGCGCTTTCTGCGGCTGGTGGCGGGTCGCACGGGTCAGTTGTTGAACCAGTCGGCGCTGGGCGAAGAGGTTGGCGTCAGTCACAACACGATTCGTGAGTGGCTGTCGGTGCTGGAGGCCAGCTACGTCATCCATCGTTTGCCGCCGCACCATCGCAATTTCAACAAGCGGTTGGTCAAGACCCCGAAGCTGTACATGCTGGATACGGGCCTTGCCTGCTGGCTGCTAGGCATCGAGAATGCCAGCCAACTGGCCACGCACCCCCTGCGAGGCGCGCTATTCGAGACGGCTGTGGTCGGCGAGTTTCTGAAGGCGTGCTGGAACCAGGGATTGCCGTCCAACCTCGCTTTCTGGCGGGATCGGGCCGGGCGGGAGGTGGACTTGGTCATCGATCGGGCCGGCATATTGCAGCCGGTGGAGATCAAGTCGGGGGCGACCCTCAGCCGTGATGCGTTCCGAGGGCTGGAACGTTGGTGCGCGTTGGCAGGCGCGGAAGGGTCATCGCCCCTGTTGGTGTACGCCGGGGAAGAGGAACGCGACCAACGCGGCGTCGCGGTCATGCCCTGGACTTCCCTGGGAAGACCTTGACCCGATGCGCGGCAAGCCCCGCCGTTCAGGGCGGGGAAGGATCGCGCGGACGGCGTAGCCGCCCTTGGGTCTTCAGGGTGGTGTCCGCTGCTGTTCGATGTACTGGCGGATGATCGCAATGGGCGCACCGTCACCGCTCCCGGCGAAATAGGACGGCGACCAGAGCGTGCCTTGCCCATACCGCGGCTCCAGGTCGGGCCGTTCCTTGCGCAGCAGGCGGCTGGCTACGCCCTTCAGACGGTTCACGACTTCGAGCGCGCGGGGCTTGCGCTGATTCAGGCGCCGACGGGATTCAAGACGGGGAGCGAGCGGGTGCGGACGCTGTCGTACTGGGTGCCGTCAGCCGGCAACCTGCGCAAGACGGAGCGGGCGATTCACGAGACTTTGGGCCTGCTGGCACGCGGCTCAACGACAAGTCGGTGCACCGCCTGATGGAGGGGCGGCGCCTGCTCGAGGCCCTGCCGGACGCGACGCTGGTGGTCAGTGGCGGCAGCCGCCGTGCCGACGAGGCGCCGGTGGCGCAGGGCTATGCCGCGGCGGCGCAGGTGGCGCGCATCCGCGAGCGGGATCCGCAGGGGGAGATTGTTCGGGTGGGGTAGGGTTTGGGGTGGTTGGGGCCGGCGTGTAGGAGCGTGCCTCGCACGCGAATGGGTATTGGGTGCGGCCCCGACGTTGGGCGCGCCTGCGGCGCGTTCGCGAGCAGGCTCGCTCCTACGGGGGTGTGGCCTACGTGGCAGTCCATGCGGCGGTTGGATCGCCGCGGGCCTTCGGCCCCCGCGATGACGGTGTGGCCGTCACTGCGAGCCCCCGCAGGGGGGCGTGATCCAGAACTGGCGAACGATCGAGGAGCAGCGGGCATGACCAGATTTTCTGGACCGTTGGGCCGTCGAAAGCCCGGAGAACGCCCGGCTGGTCGCCCAGGAACGTCTCATTACCCGGGTGACCAGAGGCACTCTGGCAGGAAATTGAAGAGGCCGGAGTCAACAAGGCGGACCTGGCTGTTTCCCTGTTTTTTCCCAAACCACTTGACGTTCCGTAGCCGGTAACCATAATGGTGAGTAACGAGCGATTCGCGAGCGCATGCCGGGATACACCGAGCTATGCGCTTTCGCGCGTGATCGAACTCGCCAAGACGGGTCGCGTTCGCTACGCGGGGAGCAGGGTGCAACGCGATGTGGAAAATCTGGCTTATCGACCGGAGGATGTGCATCGATGCCTCGCCTCGTTGAACGCGTGTCACTTCCATCGCTCCGAGCAGTACGAGCCTTCTGGACCCTGGTTTGATGTCTACCATGTGCGCTATGCCGGTCCTGCGGATGCCGTTGACGAACTCTACGTGAAGCTGAAGCTCGGACCGAATTGCCTGGTGGTCGTATTGGCCTCCTTTCACAGAGAACGCTAATGACTGAAACCTCTTCGATTTGCCCCGTATGCGAAAGCGGGGCGCTGCAGCCGCACCGCTACAGCGACACGTTCCAGCATCAGGGCAAGAGCCTGGTGGTGGACGATCTGGAGGGCTATCTGTGTCCGGAGTGCGGAGCGGATCCAGTGTTTGAGGATCAGATTCGTCGCAACCACACGCGGATCTCCGATGCGCGTCGTGAAGCGGATGGGCTTCTCACCGGGGAACAGATCCGGCGCTTGCGCGAGCATTTGGGGCTTAGGCAACGTGATGCGTCCGCGCTCTTTGGTGGTGGCGCGAACGCGTTCTCCAAGTACGAGCGCGGGGAAGTTATCCAGAGCGTTGCGATGGATCGCCTGTTGCGACTGGTGGGACGCTATCCTGCTTTGCTGCAAGAGTTGGCCTCACCGCCAGCAGAGTCCCTTGGATCCGTGGCGCCCAAGCACGGTGAATACGTGGGTGGGGATCCCGTTCGTCTGCAGGGTCCGGCGCGGCACGGACAGGCACAGCGTGGCGACGGATTCGTCGTCGTGAGCCTGGCCAAGTGGACCAAGGACCGCGCGGCGTGAGCACGGCGGATTCCACTCTGCTTCAGCAGGCCGTCGCAGGCCTTCGCCTGCATGACATCGTGCTGTATGAATCCCACTTTGTTCATGGGGAGCCGTTTCCCGAAGCGGAAGAATTGGCTGCTGTTCAACAGCATAAGCGCGGCGTGAGTTATCGCGTCACGGCATTTGGAAGCGAGGAAGCTGCCGGGAAAAGGCTACAGGTCGTGGTTTCGCTCGGAGAACGGGTCGTGGACGATGACAGCAAGGACGAACCCACGATCTATTTTGGTGTGGAAGCCGAGTACATGGTGATCTACGAGCTTGTCACCGACGTGTCCGATGAAGCCCTGCATGCCTTCAGCAATCTGAATGCAGTGCACAACGTGTGGCCGTTCTGGCGTCAGCATGTCTTCGACCTGATCGGCAAAGCGCGACTGCCACCGCTTCAAATCCCGCTGTTCTCGGGGGGCGCAGACGGCTAGGGAAGTACTGAACAAAAGGCCCTGTCATTGCGATCGAAGCGCGGCACTATGCGCGTGGTGCGTTGAATTCAGCAGGCGGGGAACGAAAAAGGCAGTGCCGGCGCTGCCGCCAACAAAGCCTCCGCGTTGGATTCTGCGAGAGCTGGGCGCGTATGGCAAGGCGGGGCGTTGGAAGCCGTGCCCGGTCAGCCTCGCCTGAAACACGAACACGCGCTGGGTTGGGCATGGCCGGATCTGCCGAAGAATGCCCGGCAGATTGTACGTGTCGTCGCGTGCCGGTTCTTGATGCTTCCGTTCTTCCTCGGGGAGGGCATTCAGTGATCCGTGCTCGAGGCGCTGGCGAACGCCGGCGCCGTAATCACGCACTTGCAAGAGCGCGAATCGATAGGCCCCGAGTTACAACATTCGGTCGTCGCGCGTTTCCAGCGATTGATCTTCGTCTAACCTCATGCTCGACCTCTTCAAATCCCTCGTCGGCGCCCTCGCCGCACCCCTGGCGCTGGCGACCCTGCTCGTACTATTCGCCGCGCTCGTGTGGTCGCTCGGCCGGCGTGGGCTCGGGCGTCTGCTGCTGGTGCTGGGCCTGCTGCTGGTCTTCCTGGCGTCCTGGGCTCCGGTTGCGAACCGGCTGCTGGCGCCGTTGGAGGGTGCCTATCCCCCGGTGTCGGATCCCCGGGATCACGGGAACGTCACGGCGGTGGTGGTGCTCGGCGCGGGGTGGGACCCGGACCTGGCGGCGCCGGCCTCGATGCGGTTGAACACGAGTTCGTCGGTGCGCCTGCTGGAAGGCTTGCGCCTGCTCGAGGCCCTGCCGGACGCACGACTGCTGGTGAGCGGCGCGAGCCGGGACGCGACGCGCCTGCCGGTGGCGCTGGGTTACGCGCAGGCGGCGCAGGCACTCGGCGTGGATCCCGCGCGCATCGTGATGCTGGACACGCCCACGGACACCGCGCAGGAGGCGTACGCGGCGCGGGCGGTGCTCGCGGACGGCGAGCGCTTCTTCCTGGTGACGTCGGCCTCGCACATGCGGCGGGCGGTGCGCCACTTCGAGCGCGCGGGACTTGAACCGATTCCAGCGCCCACGGGATTCAAGACGGGGAGCGAGCGGGTGCGGACGCTGGCGTACTGGTTGCCGTCGGCCGGCAACCTGCGCAAGACCGAGCGCGCGGTGCACGAGACCCTGGGACTGCTGGCGCTGGAACTCGATCACCGGGGACGGTAGGCGCGCGTCCCGCGTGTCGGCGTTGGCCGCCGCCCGGTCACGCGTCTGTCCCCCGCTTCGTCGACGGGCGGCGGGTCGGCTACCGCAATGGGCGTTTGTGCAAGCCCCGCGGAAGCCGTGCCTGCCGAACGGTCGCGCGCCCCTCGCCCTCACCGCACGGGGGTGCCTGTCCGCCGCCCTGAAATTCTTTGTCGCCATCCTCCTCCACTGGAGCGGTTCGTGTGGCGTCTGCTGTTGTTGCTCGATGTATTGCCGGATGGTTTCGAGGGACGCAACGCGCTGGAGCTGCCACAAACCGGAACAGAGGTCTTTCCCATCGGGTTGCGGGTCCCGGTTTCAGGATTCAGGTTTACGGAAAAGCAGTGTTCTAATGGTGTTTCTGTATACTTGTGGGCCATGGAGCAGTCTGTTGCGATCAAGACATTGGCCGAGTGGGCCCGGGCTGGGCGCGTCGTGTTTACCGTGGGGGATCTGGCCAAGCTGTTTCCTGCGGATCAGCGGCGGACCCTGCTGGCTGCGCTCGGGAGGTTGGTAGACGAGGGCGTGCTGGCGCGGGCGTGCCGCGGTGTGTATGTGTATGTACTGACGGGCGATCCGGGTTCCGATGTGATCGAACGCATTGCTGTGGCCCTGCGCCGTGGCCACTACAGTTACACCAGCCTGGAATCGGCGCTGTCGGAGTATGGGGCGATTTCACAGATTCCGGTCGATCGCCTGACGGCCATGACGACGGGCCGATCGGGCGTGTATCGAACGCCCTGGGGCACCATTGAATTCACTCATACCAAGCGGTCGCCGGCCGATATTCTGGAAAACACACGCCGGGTGGGCCGGCCGCTACGCATGGCCACACCGCAAGCGGCCTGGCGTGATCTCAAGCGGGTGGGCCGCAACACCCATCTGGTCGATGAGCGGGCCCTGGCCGATGACTGACCGGGTCGATTTCGCCGCGCTGACCGCTCGGGCGATGGCGCAGTCGGGTCGTGGCCACATGCGCCCGGTGATCGAAAAGGAACTGCTGCACTACGACATCCTGTTCGGGCTCGACCGCGACGGGCTGCTCGATGAGTTGACGTTTCAGGGCGGGACGGCGCTTCGTCTGTGCTACGGCTCACCCCGTTTCAGCGAGGCTCTGGACTTTGCCGGCGGACGCGACTTTTCGCGCGCGCGGGTCGACGGGATCAGGGCCGCACTGGAAACCTACATCGGCCAGCGCTATGGCCTCGAGGTGATCGTGCGCGAGCCGGCCGAGCTCGTCGATGATCCGGGCTGCCGCGGCATTCACGTCGACACCTGGCAGATCGCGATCGTCACCGCACCCACACGGCCTGACGTTCCGCGGCAGCGGATCAAGCTCGAAATCGCCAATGTCGAGGCCTATTCTCGACAGCCGCGCAGCCTCCGTCTCAACTATGACTTTCTGCCCGATGGCTACGGCGATACGCTGGTGTTGGCCGAATCGCTGGATGAGATCATGGCCGACAAGCTGGTGTCGCTGGTCAATAATCAGCGCTACGTGCGCCATCGGGATATCTGGGATTTGCGCTGGCTCAAGCAGCAGGGGGCGGCGGTCAATCCGGGGTGGGTCGCAAGCAAGATCGAGGACTACCGCATCACCGACTACCGCGACCGGCTGGACGACCTGCGCGCCAGACTGCCTGCCATCGTCCGTAGCGCTGCCTTTGCCCAGGAAATGAACCGCTTTCTGCCGGTTGACGTGCAGCAACGAACCCTTGCAAAACCCAAGTTCCTGGATTTTCTTGCCAGCGAGATTGATGGTCTGCTGACAACGGTTCGGAGCGCGCTACAGTCTGGGCGATGAAATGCGATGTCGACAAGGACGATCAGCAGAACCGGTCCGGCGGATGCCGCGCAATCGGCCTCGGGCTCCAGGCCGGTTTCGCGGGTGTAGCGGGCGCGCAATTGCCGGGCAGGTCACCTGTTCGCCACCCTGAAATCCCTCGTCGCAATCCTCCTGATGCCACTCCCGGACCTCACGCTGGTGGTCAGTGGCGGCAGCCGCCGTACGGGCGTCAAGCCGGTGGCGCAGGGTTACGCGCAGGTGGCGCAGGCACTCGGGGTGCCGGCCGAGCGCATCGTGGTGCTGGACACGCCCACGGATACGGCACAGGAGGCGTATGCGGTGCGGGATCTGCTGGGGAGCGAGGCGCGGTTTCTGCTGGTGACGTCGGCCTCGCACATGCCGCGCTCGGTGCGGCATTTCGAGCGCGTGGGATTGGGCCCGATTGCCTCGCCGACGCACGTGCTGACCGGGCGCGGTCGGCCGGCGCGGCTCTCGTACTGGGTGCCGTCGTCGGATGCGCTGCGCAAGACGGAACGCGCGGTGTACGAGTACCTGGGACTGCGGGCGCTGGAGTGGGATCACCGGCGCGGGTTGTAGGAGGGTGGTGCGCCCGCTTTGCGGGCGTTCGCTTGCAGGCAAGCTCCTACAGGGGGCTCGGGTGGTATTGTAAGAGCGTGCCTTGCACGCGAATGGGCGTGGTTGAGGCCCGTGCGGTGGTCGCGTCTGCGGCGCGTTCGCGGGCAGCCTCGCTCCTACGGGGGGCGGACGCAGGGCGTGGGTGGTAGGAGCGGATTCCGGCCGCGGTCGCGCGCTGTCCAGTGGGCTCTGGGCCTTCGCGAGGATGTCTGCTGTGCTTATTTGCCGGGCTCGAACTTCTGCACGGCTTGCCGGGCCGAGAGAATCGGAATGCCGTGGAAGCTTTCCAGCGTGAGTAGGTCGGCGTCGCCGGACACAATGGCGTCGACGTGCGCGGCAATGGCACAGGCGAGCACTTCATCGTCGTCGGGATCGCGTGAGGCGGCCTCCGGGAGGGCATCGGGCGTGATCACATGCACGATGTCGGCGTAATCGTCCACCAAGGCTCTGGCTGATAATCCGGCGCGCAGGATGCGAACAGCGAACTTGTCACGCGCAAGCACTTCGGCCAATTCTGCCAGCAGCACCGGGCTGGTGACGAGTGTTAGCGTCTGCCCCCGGCAGGCGTCGATCAGACGTCGTGGCGCCCCTTGCCAGAGCAGGCCCGACACCACCGTGTTGGTATCAGCGACGATCCGCACGGCGGGCGCCGCGGCGTTCGGCGCGCGCGGCCTGTATTTCGGCTTGTACCTCGTCGGCAGTCAACGGTGGAAGACTCAAGGCGTCGAGCCGGGCCATGGCCTCGCCGAGGCGGCGGCTGGCCGCGGCCCGCGCACGTTCATCGCGTCCCTTCAGGAAGTCCACGAAGTCCTCGACTTCGGAGAGACGCTGCGGGGGCAGGTTTTTCAGCTTTTCGAGCAAGCGTTCCGGGGAAGTGTCCATTTGGAAGCCTCGTGGCGGACCGGCGCACGATCTGCGCGGGTCACGTGCCAGGAATTGATCTTCAATACGTTAGCACAGCCCTCTGCGACGAGTTGAACGGCAGTGCCTCTGACCCGGTGCGCGGCAAGGCCCGCCGTTCGGGGCGGAAGGATAGCGGGGCAGGCGTACGTCCCGGTGCTGGATGTGGCAGCGCTTCCCGACATCGCGGCGGTCGTGGTGCTGGGCGCGGGCTGGGAGCCGGAGGCGGACTGGCCCGCGGGCACGCGCTTGAGCGATAGCTCGGTGCACCGGCTGATGGAGGGGCTGCGCCTGCTTGAGGCACTGCCGGAGGGGCAACTGGTCGTCAGTGGCGGTAGCCGCCGTGCCGGGGAGTTGGGGATGGCACCGTGGGGTTAAGCCGCGGATGCCCAGGCACTCGGGCTGCCCGCCGCGCGCATCGTGGTACTGGACACGCCCACGGATACGGCACAGGAGGCGTATGCGGTGCGGGACGCGCTGGCCGACGGCGAGCGTTTCTTTCTGGTGACGTCCGCCTCGCGCATGCGGCACGCGGTGCGGCACTTCGAGCGGGCCGGCTTGCAGCCCATCCCGGCGCCGACAGGATTCAAGACGGGGAGCGCGCGGGTGCGGACGCTGGGGTACTGGCTGCCCTCGGCCGGCAACCCGCGCAAGACGCAGCGGGTGGGCGCATTCACGAGATGACTGCTAAAATAGGCATCAAGATCTTTCGTGACGATTTAAATAGGCAATCGGGGCGTAACGTGATGGGCCGAAAGGAGCGAACCTTTTCCCGGTATGCGCGCGAGGCGGCGACGTTGCTCGGGCGCAGGATTCGGCTCGGCCGCCTGGAACGCCGATGGACTGAGCAGGAACTGGCCGACCGCGCGGGCATCTCGCGGGCAACGCTTCAGAAGATCGAGAAGGCGGAACTGACGGTCGCCATCGGCCTGGTCTTCGAGGTCGCCGCCCTGGTCGGCGTGGTCCTGTTCGAAGCGGACCGGGAATCGCTTACCCGGCACACCGCCCGCGCCGATGAGAAGCTCGCCCTGTTGCCCGCGGCCGTGCGCAAATCGGGAAAGCCGGTGGACGATGCGTTCTGAAGGATCGCACACGGAAGTCTTCGTCTGGGTGTGGCTGCCCGGCGCAGTCGAACCGGTGGTGGCCGGTAGGCTCACCGCGGAGGGGAGCCGGCTCCTGTTCCATTATGGCCAGCGCTATCTCGCGCGGGATGACGCGATTGCGCTCTACGAACCGGAATTGCCGCTGCGGCCCGGGGTGCTTCCCTTGCGTTCCGGGTTGAGCATGCCGGGTTGCATCCGGGACGCGTCTCCGGATGCCTGGGGTCGCCGGGTGATCGTGAACCGGATGCTTGGGGCCCGGGGGGCGAGTGCCGATACGGGCCAGCTCGACGAACTCACGTATCTCCTGGAATCCGGCTCCGACCGCGCGGGAGCGCTGGATTTCCAGCACTCGCCCACGGAATACGTACCCAGGGAAGCAGATCCGGCGTCGCTCGAACAACTGCAGGAAGCCGCTGAGCGCGTCGAGCACGGACTGCCGCTCAGCGAGGAACTGGCTCAGGCGTTGCAGCACGGTACGTCGCTTGGTGGCGCCCGGCCAAAGGCCCAGATCGCGGGTGAAGGGAAAAAGTACATCGCCAAGTTTTCCTCCGCGAGCGACCTCTTTCCGGTGGTGAAGGCGGAGTTCGTCGCGATGCGGTTGGCCGCTCGGGCCGGGCTGAACGTGGCGACGGTGGCGCTGGACCGCTCGCTGAACAAGGACGTGCTGCTCATCGAGCGCTTCGACCGTGTGCTTGCGTCGGACGGATGGCAGCGCAGGCTGATGGTGTCGGCACTCACGCTGCTGGAACTCGACGAGATGATGGCGCGCTACGCGAGCTACGAGGACCTCGCGGAACGCGTGCGCCATCGTTTTGCCGACGCCTCCGCCACCCTCCGGGAGCTCTTCGGCCGGCTCGTGTTCAATATCCTGTGCGGCAATACCGACGACCATGCGCGCAATCACGCCGCATTCTGGGACGGCCAGTCGCTGCGCCTGACGCCGGCGTTCGACCTCTGTCCGCAGAATCGTACCGGCAACGAGGCCTCGCAGGCGATGCTCATCACGGGAGCGGAACGCCTGAGCCGGATCTCCGCCTGCCTGCACGCGGCCCGGCATTTTCTGCTTTCGCGCGACGAGGCGATCGATCTGGTCGGCCGGCAGGTGAGGGCGATCGTCGAACACTGGAGCGGCACCTGTGACGACGCCGATCTCGGTGCGGTCGATCGGACGTTGCTCCGGGGCCGACAGTTCCTGAACCCCTTCGCCTTCGAGGATCTCGAAGGCGACGCCGCACACCTGAAAACCCTGGCCGAAGCATGGCGTGCCGGCGCTCCGAGGACTTGAGATCCGGGATTCCGAACGATCGGGAACCGGGCGATGCCGCGGCCGCGCAGGCACTCGGCGTGGATCCCGCACGCATCGTGGTGCTGGACACGCCCACCGATACCGCGCGGGAGGCGTATGCGCTGCGCGAATTCCTGGGCACGGAGGCGCGCTTCGTGCTGGTGACGTCGGCTTCGCACATGCCACGCTCGGTGCAGCATTTCGAGCGGGTGGGGCTCGCGCCGATTGCATCGCCGACGCACGTGCTGACGGGGCGCGGTCGGCCGGTGAGCGTTGACAATGACAAAATTGGACAGTCACATTAATTGCGGGAGCTACGGGCCTAAATTGGACAGTCACATTAATTTTCCACCCTCCGCTGCTATGCTTCCGACTCATCAACGAGGCCGACGGGCCACTCTCCCACGGAGTTCCACCATGCCTTATCCCCGCTCTGCTCTGGTCTCTCTGGACGCCACCCCTTGGTACCACGTGATCTCCCGCTGCGTACGGCGGGCGTTTCTGTGCGGTGAAGACGCCGTTACCGGGCGCAATTACGAGCATCGGCGGGGCTGGATCGTCGAGCGCCTGGAGCAGTTGGCCGGTGTCTTTGCGATTGATGTTGCCGCTTATGCGGTGATGTCGAATCACGCGCATTTGGTCTTGCGCGTGGACGCGGAACGGGCGCAGGCGTGGTCGCAGGACGAGGTGCTACGGCGCTGGACGCGGCTGTACGTCGGGCCGGAGTTGGTGCAGCACTACGTGCGGAACGGGGAGGGTGGCCTGTGCCCTGCGCAACTGGACGCGGTGCACGGTTGGGCGGAAACCTACCGTTCTCGGCTGGCGGACCTCTCCTGGTTCATGCGGGTGCTGAACCAGTCCATTGCTCGAATGGCCAATGCCGAGGACCAGGTGACCGGGCGGTTCTGGGAGGGGCGGTTCAAGAGCCATGCCCTGCTCGATGAAGCCGCGGTGCTCACCGCGATGGCGTATGTCGATCTCAACCCGATTCGGGCACGCATGGCCACGGTTCCCGAGGATTCCGCGTTCACCTCGATTGCCGAGCGGCTGCGAAAGCTGCGCGCCGATGACAACGAACCGACGGCCTCGGCGACGGATGTTCTGAGCACCTACGATTCGACCCAGGAGTCCGACGGCCAGCAGAAAACCGTAGCGGCTCCGCCGGGGATCGCTGGCCTTTCGCGGGTACTCGAAACGAGCGAAACGGCTGTGGCCGTACGGACCGGGGCCCCAGCCCAGTCGTTGGCGCCCACGATGGAGCCGCTCCCCACCCAGCCGCTGGAATCCCAGCTGAGCACCCTGCCCCGCGCACCGCTGATGCCCTTCGATGCCACCGGCCGCATGGCGGCCGCGATCCCCTTTGCCTTCGACGACTATCTGGAACTCGTCGACGCCACCGGCCAAGTGATCCGCGAGGACAAGAAGGGCTACATTCCGGGCGAAACCCCGCAGATTCTGGAGCGGTTGAACATCGATCCCGGCTCGTTCATCGCCACTGCGGGGCGGATGCTGCAGCAGTTCAGTACCGCCATCGGCACACCTGGACACCTGAGCGCGCACTGCGTGACCCGCAACATCGCGTTTCTGCGCGGCATGAGCACCGCGCGGGCGCTGTTCGAGCGGAAGGCGGCCTGAGCCGTTCAGCCACTCTCGCGGACGACCTTAGATCATCGTCTTCGATGCCCCCCAACGACCCAACACCCGATTTTCCGGCACCGGTTACTCGACAGGTGTATCGTTCGCATAGTGGGCTTACAGGCGAGCAATGTCGCTGACTCGGTCAAGGACCGGTTCTCGAAGGGTCGCTGCAAGAGCCAGATCCTGCGGATAGCACAACTCGTCTTCAATTGCTGGCCCGCGTGGATCTCAAATCGATCCGTAGCCGAACGGCCAGGGTCACGTAGCACTAATTGATCCGGCCGCACCAGTCACAGGAGGTCAAGGTGAACAAGACGCTGACCATAGAGTTGCCTGTAGATGGCTTACCCTCGCCTGCCGAGTTGCCTGCCCATTTTGCTGAGGAAGCGCGTTTCTTGCTCGCCCTCAAGCTTTTTGAGCAGGGCCGTATTTCTTCGGGAAAAGCGGGGCGGCTGTGCGATATGCGCAGGGTCGAGTTCCTCCTGGCAGCCAGTCGCGCCGGCGTGCCCGTAGTTGATTTACAGGGTGATGAGCTTACCAAAGAGTTTAGCTGATGCTGCCCGAGCGTGCCGTAGTTAATGCTGGACCTTTGGTTGGATTATCCTTGGCCGGCCGATTGGATCTGTTGCCCGCTCTGTTTTCCGAATTCTGGATTCCGGAAATCGTGTTCCATGAGGTTGCCGTTGCAGGCTTGGGACTGCCTGGAGCAGATGTGCTGATCGATGCTCGCTGGAGATCCCATGTGCGTGCGGCTCCGGAGTCAGATCCGTTGCTTGTTGCCGAACTCGACCCCGGAGAAGCTGCAGTCATCACGCTCACCCGCAGCCTTTCGCCTTGCCTCGCGATCATCGACGAGAGGCGGGGACGCAGGATCGCCCACGAAGTATACGGCCTGCCGGTCAAGGGGACCGCCGGCCTTCTTGTTGAAGCCCATCGGCGTGGTCTTCTCAACGATGTTCGCTCTATCCTGCTTGATCTGCGGCGTGCCGGCTATTTCCTTTCGGATGCCGTCATTGAATCCGCTTGCTCAGCGACGGAACACCAGTAGAACACCTTCCGGCGCTTTGGTCCGCGGTGCGCCTCCGCTTTTCGAGCCACCGGCCGCATGGCGCCGCGATCCCCTTTTGTCTTCGACAACTATCTGGGACTGGGGGACGCCACCGGCCGGGTGATCCGGGAGGACAAGAAGGGCTACATTCCGGGGTGAGCGATCTCCCGATGCTGAAACTCGCGGAGAAGCGGGTTTGGGTGTGCGGGGAGGCGCAGGTGGCGCGCATCCGCGAGCGGGACCCGCAGGGGGAGATTGTTCGGGTGCGGTAGGGTTTGGGGTGGCAGACCCGTCATTGCGAGGAGCCTGCACTCCCTCCGGCACCGCGAGCCCCAAAGGGGCGTGGCAGTCCACTTGAAGAAAAATCAGGGGCCGGCGCCATCGATGCGTTGCATACATGCCGCCGGTCGTTTTTTTGTACCTGATTCTTCAATCTGACCGGACTCTGATCCATGTTCGCCACCCTGAAATCCCTCGTCGCGACCCTCCTGATGCCGCTCCCGGTCGTCCTGCTGCTGGTGCTGCTCGGGGTGTGGATGGCCCTTCGTGGTTGGCGCCGAACCGGCTTCGTCACGGGCTTCGCCGGGTTCCTGCTGCTTTTCCTCGCGGCCTGGAGCCCGGTCGCCGATCGGCTGCCGGAGCCCTTGGAGCAGGCGTACGCCCCGGTGCTGGACGTGGCAGCGCTGGGCGACATCGTGGCGGTGGTCGTGCTGGGCGCCGGCTGGGAGCCGGACGCGGACTGGCCCGCGGGCACGCGGCTCAACGACAGTTCGGTGCACCGCTTGATGGAGGGGCTGCGGCTGCTCGAGGGGCTCCCGGAGGCGAAGCTGGTGGTCAGTGGCGGCAGCCGCCGTGCCGACGAGGCGCCGGTGGCGCAGGGCTATGCCGCGGCCGCGCAGGCACTCGGCGTGGATCCCGCACGCATCGTGGTGCTGGACACGCCCACGGACACCGCGCAGGAGGCGTACGCGGTGCGCGAATTCCTGGGCACGGAGGCGCACTTCGTGCTGGTGACGTCGGCCTCGCACATGCGGCGCGCGGTGCGGCATTTCGAGCGGGTGGATTGGCGCCGATTGCCTCGCCGACGCATTACCTGACGGGGCGCGGTCGGCCGGTGCGGCTCTCGTACTGGGTGCCGTCCTCGGATGCACTGCGCAAGACGGAACGTGCGGTGTACGAGACCCTGGGACTACGGGCGCTGGAGTGGGATCACCGGGGGGGGTGTAGGGGGGTGGTGCGCCCGCTGTGCGGGCGTTCGCTTGCAGGCAAGCTCCTACAGGGGGCTCGGGTGGTTTTGTGGGAGCGTGCCTCGCACGCGAATGGGCGTTGGTTTAGGCCCGTGCGGTGGTCGCGCTTGCGGCGCGTTCGCGCGCGAGGCGCGCTCCTACAGCGGGGGGTCGCCGAGTTGAAGTCGGGTAATGAAAAACACAATGTGTGCTAGAATCGTCACTAAGAGAGGGCGTGATGAATACCGAGCACATCAGTATCAACCTGCGTCGCCTGCGCAAGGATCGCGGCTGGACCCAGGCCGAGCTGGCAGACATGGCGGGTTTCTCGTTGAGCGGTTACCGCAAGCTCGAGCGTGCCCGGGTGGGAGAACCTCGCCCGGAGTCTCTGAAACAGATCGCACGGGCGTTGGATGTCCCTTTGCGGGAGCTGATGGTTCCCGTTCGGGGTTTGGAGAGGGTGCGTTTCCGTTCCTTCAAGCGGTTGAAGAGCCGCGAACAGCTACTGGCGGATGTGGCGATATGGTTGCGCGACTTCGCCGATCTTGAGGCGCTCATCGGTGAGGTGGTTCCACACTCGCTGGAAGAGCTGCTGCCGCAGTCGAGCGGCCCTCGACCCGGGGCGATCCCGGAGTTCGCCCGGGAGGTGCGTGCCGCGTTCGCGTTGGATGAGCGTGAGCCGGTGCACGATATCTGCGGACTGCTGGAGGCACGCGGGGTCAAGGTCTGGTCGGTGGCGGTCCCCAACGATGCCTTCATGGGTCTCTCGGTGGGTGCTCAGGAGGTGGGCGGCCCTGCCGTGGTAGTCAATACCTGGGAGCGGTTGCCGGTCGAGACCTGGATCTTCAGCGCGGCCCACGAACTCGGGCATCTTCTGATGCATTTGGGCGCCTACGACGTCCACCAGGTTGCGGAAGACAACGCGGAGGAGGCGCAGGCGAATCAATTTGCCTCGCATTTCCTGATGCCGGACGGCGCCTTCCGCCGCGAGTGGGAGGAAACCGCGGGTCTTGCTCTGGTGGAACGTGTGCTGAAAATCAAGCGCATCTTCCGGGTGAGCTGGCGCACCGTGCTCTACCGTGTCGCGGGGGCGTTGCCGGCGGGGGAGCGCGCCGGGGTCTGGGCTCGATTCAATCTGGAATACAAACGGCGGAGCGGGCACACGCTGCTCAAGCACGATGAGCCGGGGGGAATCGACGCAGAGGTGTACCACTCTGTATACGGCGAACGGCCGGTGGGCCGGGAACCGTCCGGCATGGATGTGTGTGACTTCAAGGAAGACCGGATGGCGCGACTGGTGCGGCGCGCTCTGGAGAGCGGAACCATTTCGCTCTCCAGAGCCGCAGAGATTCTTGGGCTTCCCCTGGAGGACATGCGCGAGCGGACGGCATCCTGGGTGGCCTGAACCGGCCCAGCAGGGACGCACAGGCCAATCATCACGGATGCCAACGTCCTGATCGACTACGTGCAGTCCGACCTCTCCGTTCTGGGGATGTATGGGTTGCGCATCGAGAGGGTGGTTGTACCGGCTTCGGTGCTGGCCGAGGTGCGGCAACTTTCGGTCGCGGACTGCGAGCGGCATGGTTTGCAGGTCTTCGATGAGCCGCTTGATATCCTCTTGGCGGCTGGCGAGGCAAGGGGGCCGCTGTCGTTCGCGGATCATGTGTGCCTGTTGGCCGCAAAGCGCCTGGAACTGGTTTGCGTGACCAACGAGAAGCCGTTGCACAAGGCCTGTCGTGCGGCGGGCGTGGATACCAAGTGGGGATTGACGCTCCTTCTCGAACTCGTGGACGCGGGGCAATTGGCCAAACCGGTGGCGTTGGAGATCGTGGACCGCATTCATGTGTCCAACCCCATGTTCATCCACCACGGTATCGTCTCGGACTTTCGGGCAAAGCTGGCGCGCTTGTGACAGGGCTCGTTGAGTCCGTCCGCTGCAAGGCGGCGCTTCAAGCACGGGTTTGACCTTGTAGGAGCGTGCCTCGCACGCGAAGGGACGTTGGTTGAGGCCCGAGCGTTGGGCGCGTTTGCGGCGCGTTCGCGAGCAGGCTCGCTCCGACGGGGGTGGGACGGGCATGCCGAGGGAGATCGCAACTGGGGTGGCACGCGGTGCCCACATTCCCACAAAACCACAGATGTGGGATACTGCTCGGGTGGTCGCGAATTCCCCGAGGAAACTGCATGAGTCGACTAACGATCGATATCACGGAGCAACAGCACCAGGCCCTGAAAGCCATGGCGGCCTTGGCCGGCAAGAGCATCAAGCAGTTCACCCTGGAGCGACTGTTCCCGCCGGGGAGCGAAGACCAGGCAGCGGAGGAACTCAGGGCGCTACTGGCTGAGCGCGTCGCCGAGGCCCATCGTGGCGAGTATGCACAAGGCACCATCAGCGAGATCGCCGAGAAAACCCTGCATTCCGAATCCAGCGGGTGAATCGCGCGTACGTGCTCACGCGGAGCGCTCAGGCCGATCTTCAGGAGATCATCGGCTACACGCAGCGTGAGTGGGGTATCGGGCAGTGCAGGGCCTACGTCGAACGGTTCGAAACGACCGCGACCGAACTCGCCCTCGGACTCGGCTCGAATGGCATCCACGAGAGTGCCATCGTTGATTCGTAAGCGCGATTGCCTTACCCTCATGTAAGGAAGACGAAATAAGTAAGGTGATCGCAATGACTACAGCCACTCTCACCAGCAAAGGGCAGATCACCATCCCCAAGGAAATCCGGGAGCAACTGCTGCTGCACGCAGGCGACAAGCTCGACTTCAGTCTGACCGAGGCTGGCGATGTCCTCCTCAGGCCTGTGACGCGTCGGGTCGATGAGGTCTTCGGGCGGCTCAGAAAGCCGGGACAGCCGGCGTTGACCCCGGCGGAGATGGACGTTGCGATCCATCAGCAGATGAAAAAAAGCGCGACATGAAAGCGATCGACACCAACATTTTGGTGCGCTTTCTGGTGAATGATGACCCGCCACAAGCTGAACAGGTGCGGCAGCTTTTCTCGGGCGCTGAGCGGCAACGCGCGACCTATTTTGTGCCGCTCCTCGTCGTGCTGGAGAGCATCTGGGTACTGGAGTCCGCCTACCAGGTAGGGCGCAACGAGCTCATAGAGGTATTCAGCGATTTGTTGTTATTACCTGTTCTCGAATTCGAACAGCGCGAAGCCGTGCAGGCGATGCTGCAGACGGCTGGGAACGACCCGCTGGATTTGCCTGATCTCCTGATCGCGAAAAGTGCGCTGCGGAACGGCTGTGACTGCATTGTGACCTTCGACAAAAAGGCCGCGCGAAGCGATGCCTTCGAGTTGCTGACACCCTGATCAATTCCGGGGACAGTTTACCCAAGCCGGGCGTGCGCCAGATCGAGAGGCCTCAGGGAATAGGCTGAGCACGACCATCTTGGCAGAAACCCCCGGCGTGCGAGAGCCCGGCCCGTTGAGCGCCGGCGTTTGGCGCGCCTGCGGCGCGTTCGCGAGCAGGCTCGCTCCCGCAGGGGGAACTGGACGAAATGTTGCTCATTTCACTCAAAAACGTTACGTTGACTGAAATGGGCGACATGTTGGGGCCGATATGCCGGCTAGCATCCCGCATTTGACGACCGAAGCGCTGCAGCGTCATGCCCGTGAACTGGCGCAGGTGTTGCGCCAGCGCCGCAAGGCTTTGGGTGTGACGGTGCAGAATGCGGCGGCTGCGGCCGGGATGTCCCGCGATACCTGGTATCGCATGGAGCGCGGCGAGTTGACGGTCACCATCGCGGCTTGGTTCAACGCGCTCGCGGTATTGGGGCTGCGCTTTGGTGTCGGTTTGGACAAGCCGGAAACCGAGGCTGCGGCGAGCGATACGATCCCGCTGGCAATCGCCTTGGCAGAGTACCCGCAGCTTGCGGCGCTTGCCTGGCCGATGGGTGAGAAGACGGTGCTGACGCCGCGCGAGGCGTTCGATGTCTATGCGCGGAATGAGCGGCATCTGAACGTGGCCGCGTTGACTCCGCGGGAAAAAGCCTTGATCGACAACCTGCGCACGCTGTTTGCCTGATCATGTTCGCCCGACCGCATCACCAGCGTGTTCACGAAGTGCTGCTGGCGCTGGATGCAGCCTTGCTGCGCGAACACGAGTGTTACTTTGGCGGCGGCACGGCGATTGTCTTGCAGCGCGATGAGTATCGCGAATCCGTCGTTATGGACTTCATGGTGTCGGACGTCACGCGCTACCGCGCGTTGCGTAGGGCTGCCCTATACCCACATCTAGTGCTGGACAAACGCCTGCCGGCCGGGTACCGTGCCGGGCATGTGGGAGCAGAGCCAGATCAAGCGCACGTTGAGCGCGCCGGCGAACCTGGCTCGGGTGCAGGCGCTGATCCGGGAAGCGCCGGAGTTGCACCGCACGGGGCTTGCGGACCGGGTCTGTGCCACGTTGGGTTTTCTCGATGCGCGTGGGCGCGTGCAGCGGGCGGGCTGTTTGAAGGCGCTGCGGGCGCTGGAGCGTGCAGGCCGGATCACGCTGCCGCCTGCGCGCAGCACCCCGGGGCGCGGGGGCCAGGGCCGGCGTCTGGGGGAGGCGGTGCCGGCACCGCAAGGCGTGGGCCGCGAGGTCACCGAGCTGGAGGGCCTGGAGCTGGTACGGGTGGACACCGCCGAACACCGGGCGCTCTGGAATGAGCTGATGGCGCGTGAGCACCCGCGCGGGATGGGGCCGCTGGTGGGCGCGCAGGTGCGCTATCTGGTGGGTTCGGCACAGGGCTGGCTGGGGGCGCTGGGGTTCGCGGCGTCGGCACTACAGCTGGCCGCCCGCGATGCCTGGATCGGCTGGGATCCGGCGCTGCGGGAACGCCATCGGCATCGTGTTGTTGGCTTGAATCGGTTCCTGCTGCGTCCGGGCGTTTCCTGTCGGAACCTCGCCTCGTGGACACTGGGTCGGGCGTTTCGGCGGCTGGGGGCTGACTTCGAGGCCTGCCATGGGTATCGTCCCTGGCTGGTGGAGACCTTCATCGAGCCTCCGCACACCGGGGTCAGCCTGCGGGCGTCGAACTGGCGTTTTGTGGGCGAGACCTGTGGCCGGGGTCGCCAGGATCGCGGCCACGCCGCGGAAGAGACACGCAAGGCGATCTATGTCTATGAACTCGAACCCGACTGGCGCGCACGGTTGGGCGTCGGTCCGGCACCGGCACGAGGCGACACGCCGCTGGAACCCGCCGAGGGTCTGGATGCGCAGCAGTGGGCTGAACACGAGTTCGGGGGTGCGCCCCTGGGGGACAAGCGATTGACGAAACGACTGGTGGACAGCGCCCGGCGCCAGGGCGAGGATCCGCTGCGCGCGTTCACCGCGGTGGCCCGCGACGACTGGGCGGCGGTGAAGGGCTACTACCGGCTGATCGACCAGCCGGAGGACTCCGACGTGACGCCGGAGCATATCCTGGCGCCGCATCGGGCGTGCACGCAGCGCCGGATGCAGGCGCAGGCAACGGTGCTGTGCCTGCAGGATGGCACCGATCTGAACTTCACCACCCGCCCGCAGACGCGCGGCGTCGGGGTCATCGGCCGCAACCAAACCGGTGCCGAGAGTCTGGGGCTGCATCTGCACTCGACGCTGGCGGTCAACGCCGACGGGCTGCCGCTGGGCGTGCTGCAAGCGCAGTTCGAGGCGCCGCAGCCGCGGGGCGACGCGGAACCGGCGCAGGAAGAGAAAAAGAGCTTCCGCTGGATCGCCGGTCTGCGCGATGCAGCGGCACTGGCGGCGACCCTCCCCAATACCCGGGTGATCAGTGTCGCCGACCGGGAGGCCGATGCGTTCGAGCTCTATGTCGAGCAGCAGCGTCACCCCGCGGTGGAGCTGGTGATCCGCGCCCAGCACAACCGCCGGCTTGCCGACGGGCGGCGCCTGTTCGAGGTCGCCCGGGCGACGGCGAGCCGCGGCTCGGTCGAACTCCCGGTCGATGGCCAGAGCCTGCGCACCAAGACCAGCAAGCGCCCCGAGCGCCTGGGCCGAGCGGCACGGACCGCGGAACTGGAACTGCGCTACACCCCGATCACGCTCCGTGGCACACCCGCCGGTGCCGATCAGCCCGTGACCCTCGAACTGACCGTGGTGCATGCGCTGGAACGGGATCCGCCGAAAGGGGAAAAGCCACTCGAATGGTTCGTCCTGACCACGCTGGCCGTCGCCTCGGCCGAACAGGCCGCCGAAATCTTGCGCTGGTACCGCCTGCGCTGGCGCATCGAGGACTGGCACCGGGTGCTGAAATCGGGTTGCAAGATCGACGAACTCGGCCATCACAGCGTCGAGCGCCTGGAACGCGCCATCGCGATCCGGCTGGTCATCGCCTGGCGCGTGATGCTGATGACCCTGCTGGGCCGCGAGGCCCCGGCGTTGCCGCCGGAACTGCTGTTCTCGGACGTCGAACTGCGGGTGCTCGGCGACTACGCCCAGTCCCGGCGCCGGCCCCGCCCCACCCGTCTCCAGGAAGCGGTCCGCGAAGTCGCCATCCTCGGTGGGTACACCAACCGCAATCACGATCCGCCGCCTGGCCACCAACTGATGTGGCACGGCTACGCCAAACTCACCACCATGTCCTTTGCCTACGCTTTACGAGATGAAATCGAATGACACCGCCCCGTATCGACTGGTCTGCGCAACTTGTGGGTAAAGGGCAGGCGTAGGGTGCTGCAAGACCGCGATACCTTGGCGCGGTTCTTTGGGCTGGGGCGAGGCCCGCTCGCGGCGCTGCCAGAGGTGCGTGCGGATCAGTATGGGATTCGCGCTGCGTTGCCACTGAAGACCGGTTCGATCAAGTTCGAGATTGTGTTCGAGGCGCGCATGACCTTGGATCGTCCCGGCCCCGAGGATCAGATTGTTGGCATTGCTACGCTGGCGCAGGTGGATCTCGTGGCCACCAAGTTGCTCGCCAACGTGGACCGCTGGGCCGATGACGGTGTGATGAGCCGTGACATCCTGGATCTGGCGATGCTGCAGCCGACACCGAAAACCTGGAGCGCTGCGGTGCAGAAGGCCGAAGACGCATACGGCGCGGCCGTGTTGCAATCGCTGAAAAAGGCACGGGCGCGGTTGCTCGACGATCCGCAGCGTCTTGCGCGCTGCATCGAGGCGCTGCAAGTCAGTACGCCGCAAGCGCTTCTCTACCAGCGCCTGAAGGCATTGCCTTGAGCAGGCATTCGGGGCAATCGTGCAAAGCGGCGAGGGCGTTGGGATTGGCTTCGTGAAGCTGGCCACCCATTCCGCGTCTAGCGGGCCGTGGATTCCACGTGAAGCCGGCCACTCGTTCCGGGGATGCCGGCCACCCGGGTATCGGAGCGAAGCGACGCGGGTTGTGCATGGTTACGGGAATCGGGTCCTCGGGGTGAAGCCGCCGGGTCGTCACGGCGCCCGTGGCGCAGGGCTACGCACAGGCCGCGCAGGCACTCGGGGTGCCGGCCGAGCGCCTCGCGGTGCTGGACACGCCCACCGATACCGCGCAGGAGGCGTACGCGGTGCGCGAATTCCTGGGCACGGAGGCGCGCTTCGTACTGGTGACATCGGCCTCGTACATGCCGCGCGCGGTGCGGCATTTCGAGCGGGTGGGATTGGCGCCGATTGCCTCGCCCACGCATTACCTGACGGGGCGCGATGGGCCGCACCGGCTGAGGTAATGGGTGCCGTCGTCGGATGCGCTGCGCAAGACGGAACGCGCGGTGTACGAGACCCTGGGCCTGTGGGCGCTGGAGTGGGATCACCGGCGCGGGTTGTAGGCGGGTGGTGCGGCCGCTGTGCGGGCATTCGCGTGCAAGGCACGCTCCTACAACACCACCCCACGCCCCTGTAGGAGCGAGCCTTGCACGCGAATGCAGCTTCAAACCGGGGTCTGACCCCTTGCTTTTCTCATGCCTTTGATTCTTCTTCACGGCTGGTCGGACACCAGCGCTTCGTTTACCCACCTGGCGCGGCATTTGGCGCGGGTCGGGGCGGTGGCGGGCGGCGACGTTCGCTCGATTTCGCTCGGCGATTACCTGTCGATGAGCGACGATCTGCGCTTCGACGACCTGCAGGCGGCGCTGGACCGGGCCTGGGACGATCACGGGTCTGCGCAACGGGGTTCAGACCTTGCCTTATGCCTCGTCGATGCATAGTGGGCTTTCCAGGGATGGACACAGGGGGGGCGAGGGTGGCTCGACCGTTACGTGCGGAGTATCCATGGACGCTGGATCACGTGACCGCCAGTGGTAACTGGCGAGGCCGGATCTACCTTGATGAAGCGGATCATCGGCGGTTCGTCGAGACCTGGCGCAAGCGGTGCAGCGGTTCAACCAAGTGCTTTCGGCGTACTGCCTGATGGGCCACCACTACCACGTGCTGGTGGCGAAATCTGACCCCATGGGTGACCCCATGGGCTGTGTCAGTGCTTGCCTGGTTCAGCCACGAAGGGGTTGACGATCTCTACGCCGGCAAACCGGCGCCCTGCCTGCATGTCTTCGGAAAACAGGACGGCACAATCGGCCTGGATCGCCATCTGAACGATCATCCCATCCCAGAACGAAAGCTGATGTTCGATAGACAACCGCGCCGCCGATACCACGTCATTGGTCCGAGGCGTCATCACATCGGCGCGAGCAAACAACATCAGCTTTTCGGTCGCAATACCGGGGTCGACACCCAGCTTGCGGGTTGCGGCCCAGAAATACTCCTGCAGCACCTGGATCGAGATCACCGCACGCCCCGGGCTTCTATGCTCCTGCCACAGCGACAAGGCGCGATCCTGCTTTTCCGGCGCATCCAGGTCGTCGGTGTAAACCAGCAGGTTGGTATCGAAAAAGCTACGAGCGCTCATGCACTTCGTCACGGTTGAAGCGCCAGTCTCCGCGCCGGCCCTGCGATAGCTTGCTCAATTCGCGCAGACGTTCGAATTCTTGGCTCGGCGCGCGCTGACCGGCAAGTTCCTCGAGGTAGTCGCGAATCAACTGGTTCAGACTCTTGCCCCGGCGGGCCGCCTCGGCCCTGGCCTTCTCGATCAACCTTTCATCGGCGGACAGCGTGATGTTCTTCATGATCTTCTGTCCTGTGCACACAGGCACCCAGAATAGCATAGGGATCGGTCCACAGGGGCCAGCGGCATCGATGCGTTGCGTATATGCCGCCGGCCCTTTTTTTCCTGATTCCTCAGCAGCGCGAAGTGATGCGTTTGAGCGGTTGACATTTTTTTCGTGTGTGCCATTCTGGCGCCAGCTACACGGAGGCTTGGCAACGAGAGGGGTGTCGCAATGACAGCGGCAACGGGGAGAGAGCAGGAAAAGCGGTTGGTCGCCCGCGCCAATGCCGAGATTCATCGAATCATCCAGGAGGCGGCAGAGTGGCAGGGTTCGACCGTTTCCCAGTTCCTGCTGGATGCGGCGCTGGAGCGAGCCCGCGAGGTTACCGAGCGGGCCACGCGGATCCACACGAGCCGCGAGGCCTTCGAGAACATGATGGTGGCGCTGGATCAGCCTGCACGTCCCTTGCCCCGCCTGCGGCAGGCAGCGCGACGTTACAAGGAAGAGGCTCATGCCACGGATCCGGAAGGAGCAGCTGAGCAGAAATCACCACCGCGCGGGCTTTGACTGCGGGGTCGAGGAGCTCAATACGTTCATTCGGAATACGGCCCGGCGACAGGACGAGCGCCATCTCGTGCGGACCACGGTGTTGGTCGATGTCGATCGCCCCGAGCGCATCCTTGCATACTACTCTACGGCTCCCTGCGAGATTGCACCGCCGCCAGGGGTGCCGGCCTGGAGGAACGATCCTCACCCGGTGCCCTTCCTGCGGATGGCGCGGCTCGCTTCGGATCTAAGCGTTCGGGGGCGTGGCTTCGGTGAACTCGCGCTGCTTGCCGCCATTGAGGATGCCGCGACCATCTCCCGGGGATTTACCGCGATTGGTGGGCTGGTAGTGGATGCGAAGGATCAGCACGCGGCCGTTTTTTACGAGCGGTTCGGCTTTGTCAGGATCGAAAAAGCTGGACTCCAGCTCTTCATGCCCATTCAGGACTGCGTGTCCCTCATGGATGAGCCGGGGGCGTGATGAACATCGTCCCGCCTGGGGGCTCGGGTGGGGAGCGTGCCGCGCATGCCCTACGCCTGCGGCGTGGTCGTGCATTTGACCAGCGCGCTGATCGTGCGCGACTGGCTGAGCCGGTACTTCGCAGTGGACGCGTCGCCGGTGAAGCACCTGGTGATGCTGGCACCGGCCAGCTTCGGGTCGTCGCTCGCGCATATGGGGCGGTCGGTGCTGGGGCGGGCGATGAAGGGCTTCGTGCGCCGCCAGGAGGGGCAGGGGCGCTGATGCGCGAGCGGGCTGCGGCCGGGCAAACCGTGCTGGTAGTGACCGCCTCGGCGGAACGAGCGGTGCGTGAGGCGCGCCGGCTGGATCGCCACGGGGCTTCGCCCCTCGCGATGACGGTGGGGGTTGGGGGCCGTCACTGCGAGCCCCGCAGGGGCGTGGCAGTCCACGCGGCGGCTGGATCGCCGCGGGCCTTTGCCACGGCCTTCGGCCTTGCAATGACAGGCCCTCGCGATAACGTTTCTGTGCGCTGACGCATGCTCGACACCCTCAAACCCCTCGTCGGCGCCTTCGCGGCGCCGTTGGCGCTGGCGACGCTGCTCGTGCTGTTGGCCGCGCTGGCGCTGTGGCGGGGCCGGCGCGTGCTCGGGCGTCTGCTGCTGGTGCTGGGCCTGTTGCTGATCTTCCTGTCGTCCTGGGCCCCGGTCGCGAACCGCCTGTTGGCGCCGTTGGAGGGCGCCTATCCGCCGGTGTGGGATCCGCGCGATCACGGGGACGTGACTGCGGTGGTGGTGCTCGGTGCCGGGTGGGAGCCTGATTTCGATGCTCCTGCCTCGATCCGGCTAAGCACCAGTTCGTCGGTGCGCCTGATGGAGGGGCTGCGCCTGCTTGAGGCACCGCCGGAGGCGAAACTGGTCGTCAGTGGCGGTAGCCGCCGTGCCGACGAGGCGCCGGTGGCGCAGGGCTATGCCGCGGCCGCGCAGGCACTCGGGGTGCCGGCCGAACGCATCGTGGTGCTGGACACGCCCACCGATACCGCGCAGGAGGCGTACGCGGTGCGGGAGCTGCTGGGGACCGAGGCGCGGTTTCTGCTGGTGACGTCGGCCTCGCACATGCCACGCTCGGTGCGGCATTTCGAGCGGCTGGGGCTTTCACCGATTGCCTCGCCGACGCATTACCGGACGGGGCGCGACGGGCCGCACCGGCTGGGGTACTGGGTGCCGTCGTCGGACGCACTGCGCAAGACGGAACGCGCGGTGTACGAGTACCTGGGACTGCGGGCGCTGGAGTGGGATCATCGGGGGCGCTGACCCGATGCGCGGCAAGGCCCGCCCTGAACCACGGGGCTTGCCGCGCACCGGGTCAATTGTCGTGTTCCGGTACCCAGACGACACTGGTACTCACCTTGACTCCAACCAGGTCTGAAACCGCGCGGGCTCCATCACGGGGACCGAAAGCGCTTCCCGCAGGGCAAGGATGTCTTGGTCGCCGCTGACCAGCACGTCGGCCTCCGCCTGTCGCGCCAAAGCAATGAACATCGCGTCCGCCGGGTCACGGAGACCGGGGGGCGAAGGTTCATCACCCGTAGTGAAGGTTTCGGCATACGGAAGGTAATCGGCGAGCAGCGCCTCGCGTTCGCCAGGGTCCAGCTTGAACTTGGGGTAGGCCAGCACGCGAATCAGTTCCACGGCCGTGCCACGGCTGACCAGCGGAACGACCCGTCCGGACTGCCAGGCCCGTCGCAACCAAGCGAGACGTCCGCGCGAGAACAGCAGGGCCGATACGACGCAGTTGGTGTCGAGTACGGCCCGCGGCGGTCCGGTCAGCGACCTCTTGCCCATTGGATGGCATCTCGCGCGTCGTCTTCCGTGATCCCGAGAGCTTCGAGTTTCTTGCGCACGGCGTCCGCGTCCTGCGGGCGCACCGGGGTCAGCACAATGCGTCCATCTTCAGCCGACACGTCGAAATAGGTGGCATCGCCCACGGCTTTCAGGATCGCCTTCGGCAGCGTCAACTGGTTCTTGGAGGTTTTCTTGGCAAGCATCGCGGCCCTGCGGCAGAACCATCAAAGTAAGGATTCCTTATTGTAGCTGAACGGCCTCGCGTCGGCCAACGCGATCCGGGGCGAATGGCAACGATGAGAGGGATCCTGAAAAAGGAGCTGTCCGCGAGCGCGGACCTTCTCGCCATCCACGTGCATCCCGCGCCACATTCCTGGGCACGGAGGCGCGCTTCGCGCTGGTCACGTTGGCCTCGCACGGGCGGCGCGCGGTGCGGCATTTCGAGCGGGTGGGACTGGAACCGATTCCGGCGCCGACGGGGTTCAAGACGGGGCCCGACCCGGCGGCCATTCGGCGGCGCACCGTCGACCTGTTTGATACTATGCGTACACATACCTGTCAGGGCACTGGGGACGGTCGTCGCCCGTCCAAAACCTGGAGGCTTGATCATGAGACAGTACTCTGCAGTCGTCGAACGCTGCCCGCAGACCGGGTATTACGTGGGCTTCATTCCCGGATTCCCTGGTGCGCACAGTCAGGCGGAAACGTTGGACGAGTTACAAAGCAACCTTAAGGAAGTCATCGAGATGCTGCTGGAGGACGGCGAGCCGCAGTTGGAATCCGAGTTCGTCGGAGTTCAACAGATCGCAGTTGCCTGAGCGGTGGGCAACCTTCCCGTTCTTAAACCTCGCGAAGTCGTTGCAATCCTTTTGCGACTCGGTTTCGTCGAGGTTCGCCAAAGAGGTTCGCATAAGCACTTCAGGCATCCGGATGGAAGAGCGACAACGGTGCCATTCCACGCCGGCCGGCACATCTCCACACCGTTGCTGCGGCAGATCATCAAGGATATCGGGCTCACCCCCGACGATTTTCTGACCAACCATGGATGACCCGGTGCGTGGCAAGCCCCGCCGATCAGGGTGGGGAAGGATCGCGCGGACGCTGTAGGCGCCGTTGGGTCTTCAGGGTGGTGTCCGCTGCTCTTCGATGAATTCACCCATACCAAGCGGTCACCGGCCGATATTCTGGAAAATACGCGCCTGGTGGGCCGGCCGCTACGCATGGCCACACCGCAAGCGGCCTGGCGTGATCTGAAGCGGGTGGGCCGCAACACCCATCTGGTCGATGCGCGGGCCCTGGCCGATGACTGAGCGGGTCGATTTCTCCGCGCTGACGGCTCGGGCAATGGCGCAGTCGGGTCGTGGCCACATGCGCCCGGTGATCGAAAAGGAACTGCTGCACTACGACATCCTGTTCGGGCTCGACCGCGACGGGCTGCTCGATGAGTTGACGTTTCAGGGCGGGACGGCGCTTCGTCTCTGCTACGGCTCACCCCGTTTCAGCGAGGGTCTGGACTTTGCTGGCGGGCGAGACTTTTCGCGCGCGCGGGTCGACGGCATTAGGGCCGCACTGGAAGCCTACATCGGCCAGCGCTATGGCCTCGAGGTGATCGTGCGTGAGCCGGCCGAGCTCGTCGATGATCCGGGCCACCGCGGCATTCATGTCGACACCTGGCAGATCGCGATCATCACCGCACCCACACGGCCTGATATTCCGCGGCAGCGGATCAAGCTCGAAATCGCCAATGTCGAGGCCTATTCTCGACAGCCGCGCAGCCTCCGTCTCAACGATGACTTTCTGCCCGATGGCTACGGCGATACGCTGGTGTTGACCGAATCGCTGGATGAGATCATGGCCGACAAACTGGTGTCGCTGGTCAATGATCAGCGCTACGTGCGCCATCGGGATATCTGGGATTTGCGCTGGCTCAAGCAGCAGGGGGCGGCGGTCAATCCGGGGTGGGTCGCAAACAAGATCGAGGACTACCGCATTACCGACTACCGCGACAGGCTGGACGACCTGCGCGCCAGATTGCCTGCCATCGTCCGCAGCGCTGCCTTTGCCCAGGAAATGAACCGCTTTCTGCCGGTTGACGTGCAGCAGCGAACCCTCGCAAAACCCAAATTCCTGGATTTTCTTGCCAGCGAGATCGATGGTCTGCTGACAACAGTTCGGAGCGCGCTGCAGTCTGGGTGATGAAATTCGATGTCGACAAGGACGATCAGCAGAGCCGGTCCTGCGGATGCCGTTGACGGTCCCCAAGGGGCGGAGGCCATTTTGGGCGATGACAGAGCCTCGCGATGACGGTAGGGGCTTGATGACCGTCACTGCGAGCCCCTGTCATTGCGAGGCCGAAGGCCGCGGCAAACTGGCGTGGCAGTCCACACGCCGGCTGGATCGCCACGGGCCTTCGGCCCTCGCGATGACGGTGGGGGTTGGTGCCGTCACTGCGAGCCCCGCAGGGGCGCGGCAGTCCACGCGCCGGTTGGATCGCCACGGGTCTTTGGCCCTCGCGATGACGGTGGGGGGTAGGGCCCGTCACTGCGAGCCCCTGTCATTGCGAGGCCGAAGGCTGCGGCAAACTGGCGTGGCAGTCCATGCGCCGGCTGGATCGCCACGGGCCTTCGGCCCTCGCGATGACGGGTGGGGGTTGGGGGCCGTCACTGCATGCCCCGCAGGGGCGCGGCAGTCCAATTGCAGCAATGGGCCAAGGAGGGCCGGTATGAAGCAGCCATGCGTGTACATGATGACGAACCGCCGAAACGGCACGCTGTACGTTGGGGTTACCAGCAACCTGGTACAGCGGGTCTGGCAGCACAAGTCCGGGGTCGTTGAAGGTTTCACGAAACAATATTCTCTGCACCGGCTGGCTTGGTTCGAGGTACACGAGACGATGGAATCCGCCATCTCCCGCGAGAAGCAACTCAAGGCCGGGAACCGGAAACGGAAACTGCGGCTCATCGAGGCGCTGAATCCGGACTGGCGAGACCTGTACGCCGACATCCTTTGAATGGTGGTGTCAGCCCCGCAGGGGCGCGGCAGTCCACGCGCCGGCTGGATCGCCACGGGCCTTCGGCCCTCGCGATGACGGCTGGGGACTGGGGGCCGTCACTGCGAGCCCCGCAGGGGCGCGGCAGTCCGCGCGCCGGCTGGATCGCCACGGGCCTTCGGCCCTCGCGATGACGGTGGGGGGTAGGGCCCGTCACTGCGAGCCCTGCAGGGGCGCGGCAGTCCATGCGGCTGCTGGGCGTCTGCTTTGCGGGCATTCGCGAGTTCGCTTGCTCGCGCACTTCGGCAGGCCTTCCGTCAAGTGCGGATGACGTGCAGGTGTCGCTGCTCGGCACCCTTCACCGCGTCGTATCGGATCCGCTGGTCGAACGTAACGAGGCGCCCGTTGTTGCGCGCTGCGATGGCCAGCAGGTACGCGTCGGTGATCTGTCGGTGGCCGAGGAGTTGTGGCCAGTTCAGAAGATCGCTTGCCGTGAGGCTGATGTCGTCTGGCCAGAATCGGTGATCTGAGTTTTGCTGGGCTTCGCGAACCCGTAGGGCCACCTGCTGTAGGGGCTGGGTGTTGGGGTACGTCGGTTGCGACATGATCCGCACCACGCCGTTTTCCGTGATCGGGCAGGATGCCCAGCCGTGTTGTATTTCCTGTGCCAGCCAGTTTGTGGCGGATCGATGCAGGGTGTGGGCGGCGTCGAGGAGCGCGATGACGACGTTGATATCCAGAAGCGCGCGCATCAGACCCCTTCTTCGTCCCGTAACTGCTCGACCCTCTCGTTGGTGACGATGCGGGCCGATGGAGAGGCGAAGGGACGGAAGCCGCCGACGCCTCGGGTGGAAGGCTCGCCCTGCGGTGTGGCCGGTTGCGTCAGTGCGGCACGTAGCAGGCGCGAAACCACTCGGCCCGCCGAGGTGCGCTCTCGTTGCGCGATTTCCTTGGCGGCCTCGAGGACGTCATCTTCGATGTCGATCGTCGTTCTCATCACTTCACTCGCGATGGCGTGATGCGTTGATGTTGCGTCATCTTAACATCGGTGTCCTTTGCCAACCAGCCTTGAGGTTCATGATCCGACGCGCTAGGCCCCGGTGTTCCGGGAGCTGCGCTCGCATCGCGGGCGTTCGCGGGCGGGGATCGCTCCTACGGGGGCGCAAGCCGACGTGGCAGTCCCTGCGCCGCTGGATCGCCACGGGCCTTCGGCCCTCGCGATGACGGTGGGGGTAGGGCCCGTCCACTGCGAGCCCCGAACCGCCTCGGTCACTGCGAGCCCCGGAGGGGCGTGGCAGTCCATGCGCCGCTGGATCGCCACGGGCCTTCGGCCCTCGCGATGACGGTGGGGGTAGGGCCCGTCCACTGCGAGCCCCGAACCGCCTCGGTCACTGCGAGCCCCGGAGGGGCGTGGCAGTCCATGCGCCGCTGGATCGCCACGGGCCTTCGGCCCTCGCGATGACGGTGGGGGTAGGGCCCGTCCACTGCGAGCCCCGAACCGCCTCCGTCACTGCGAGCCTCGGAGGGGCGTGGCAGTCCATGCGCCGCTGGATCGCCACGGGCCTTCGGCCCTCGCGATGACGGTGGGGGTAGGGCCCGTCCACTGCGAGCCCCGAACCGCCTCCGTCACTGCGAGCCCGGAGGGGCGTGGCAGTCCATGCGCCGCTGGATCGCCACGGGCCTTCGGCCCTCGCGATGACGGTGTGCCAGCTGGCGGATGACGGCCTTCGGCCTTTTCCGCCCTGCGCCTCTTTCATCATCGGGGGTGGCCACATAGGCCATGGAAGTTAACCCAGGAAGGCGCTTGGGGAGCAGGCACACCACTGCGGGGGTTGGCGGTGGCCCAGGCGTCCCGGTACCCTCAGCGCCGGATGGCGCATGGCGTTTTCCGGCCTTCGCCGTATTTCGTCGTCGGGGGGCTCGGTTGGTGTTGAACAGCGGAGCTTGCGTGCGAGAGGATGCCCGGCGTTGTTTCGGCCTGGAATCGGGCCATGTGTTTCTTCGGCATTTCGTCCTGCGACAGGGTGGTTTCGTGGATGACCTGAACCCCGTTTTTCCCGCGTTGCTGGCGGAAGTCCGTGCCATCTACGGCGCGGGTGCGATTCCGCTGCACCGGCCGGTGTTCGACGGGCCGGAGCGGCAGTTTCTCGTGGATGTTGTCGATTCGAACTTTGTTTCGTCGGTGGGGCGCCGGGTGGACGAGTTCGAGCAGCGGGTCGCGGCATTCACCGGGGCCGGATTCGCGGTCGCCACCGTGAACGGTACTGCAGCGTTGCATGTGGCGCTGGAACTCGCGGGCGTGAAACCCGGCGACGAGGTGCTGACCCAGGCCCTGACTTTCGTGGCCACCTGCAACGCGGTCCGCTACCTGGGTGCTCGGCCGGTGTTCGTGGACGTCGACCGGGACACGCTTGGGCTGAGTCCGGATGCGCTGCGCCGCTTTCTGGAACAGGAGACCGAGTTGCGCCACGGCCGCTGCGTGAACCGCCGCACCGGGGCGCGGATCGCGGCCTGCGTGCCGATGCATACCTTCGGGTTTCCGTGCCGGATCGCCGAGATCGTGGCGCTGTGCGAAAGCTACGCGATTCCTGTGGTCGAGGATGCGGCGGAGTCGCTGGGTAGCTGGGCCGATGGACGGCACACGGGTATCTTCGGCCGGCTCGGTACGCTGAGCTTCAACGGCAACAAGGTGATCACGACCGGCGGCGGCGGGATGATCCTCACCGACGACGAGACCCTCGCGCGGCGCGCGAAGCATCTGACGACGACCGCGAAGCAGCCCCATGCCTGGGAGTTCGTGCACGACGCGGTGGGCTACAACTACCGCATGCCGAACCTGAACGCCGCGCTCGGTTGCGCGCAGATGGAGCGGCTGGAAGAGATGCTGGAGGCGAAGCGTGCGGTGGCCCGGCGCTATGCCGCCTTTGCGGCGGAGCACGGGCTAGAGTGGGTCCGTGAGCGCGAAGGGACACGTGCGAACTTCTGGCTGAATGCGCTGGTGCTCGGTGCGCGCGAAGAGCGGGATGCTTTGCTCGAATATACGAACGCTGCCGGGGTGATGTCGCGGCCGGTCTGGCGCCTGATGAACCGGCTCGCAATGTTCGATGACTGCCAGACCGACGGCCTGGAGAACTCGCGCTGGCTGGAGGAGCGGGTGGTCAACCTGCCGTCCAGCGTGCCGGATGGGGCGATGAAGCCGATGTAGTTGCCACGCCGCGCTTGCGGCTGAAGGCTTCGCTCCTCCCGATGGAGGACTGCTCAGTATTTCCATAACGTGAAATGACAGCCACCGAAGGACACGGAAATCACGGAATATGAAACAAATCAAACCCTTTTTTCGTGTTTGTCCGTGCTTTCCGTGGCTCGCCTTTTCATGTTGCAGGGTGGCCGCTGGCCATGAAAGCTAGGGAAGCGATGAAGAATCCGTCATCGCGAGGAGCGAAGCGACGCGGCGATCCATAAGGTGCTGATCTGGCGAGCTTTGCCTGGATTATTCGCTGCGCTCACCCTGCACAGTCTTCCGCTGTTCAATGCGCCACGCGCGTTAACGTGAAAGTCACGGCCTGTCTCGTGTCCCGGGCGACCCGTAGGGCGGAAAAGCGCAGCGTCATCCGCCACACAGCGTTCGCGCCTCCCCGGCGCCTGCGGCAATCCGGGCGCCCGCTGGCGGATGACGGCCTTCGGCCTTTTCCGCCCTACGCCTCTTTCATCATCGGGGGTGGCCACACGGGTTATGGCAGTTAGTGCCGCGCTTCCCGCCACGCTGCGCTCGCGGCTGAAGGCTCGTTCGCAATCACGAAGACTATTATTCAACGTTTCTTAGGCGATCGCCGGCCGCGAGCCCGCTGTAACTACTTCTTGGCTTTGGTAGGCCACGACTATGGGGAGACCTGTCCATGAACGTTCTTGATCTGATCGGCCGTTCCGAGCCGCTGTTCGATGCCGACGTGAGCCGTTTCGAGGCCGAGCTCTCCGAGCGCGTGCAGGGCGGGCGGTTCCTGGTGATCGGCGGTGCCGGTTCCATCGGCCAGGCGGTAGCGCGGGAAATCTTCCGGCGCCGGCCGAAGGTGCTGCACGTGGTCGACATCAGCGAAAACAATATGGTCGAGCTGGTGCGCGATATCCGCAGTACGCTGGGCTACATCGACGGCGATTTCCGCACCTTCGCGATCGACTGCGGCTCGGTGGAATTCGATGCGCTGATGCGCTGGAGCGGCGGCTACGATTACATCCTGAACCTCTCCGCGCTGAAGCATGTGCGCAGCGAGAAGGACCCGTTCACGCTGATGCGCATGGTCGACGTGAACATCCTGAACACGAACCGCACGCTGGAGTTCGCGCGCGCGCAGGGCAGCCGGAAGTACTTCTGCGTGTCCACCGACAAGGCCGCGAACCCGGTGAACATGATGGGCGCGAGCAAGCGCATCATGGAGATGTTCCTGATGCGCGCGAGCCTGGAGTTGCCGATTTCGACCGCGCGCTTCGCCAACGTCGCGTTCTCCGACGGCAGCCTGCTGCACGGCTTCAACCAGCGCTTTGCGAAGCGCCAGCCGATCTCGGCACCGCGCGATGTGCGCCGCTACTTCGTGACCCCGCGGGAGTCCGGCGAACTGTGCCTGATGTCCTGCCTGCTCGGTGAGAACCGCGACATCTTTTTCCCGAAGCTCTCGGAGAAGCTGCACCTGATCACGTTTTCGGAGATCGCGGTGCGCTACCTCGCGGCGCTGGGTTTCGAGGCACATGTCTGCGCGACCGAGGACGAGGCGCGGGTGCGGGCGGACGAGCTGATCGCGGCCAAACGCTGGCCCTGCTACTTCTTCGACAGCGATACCACCGGGGAGAAGGACTTCGAGGAGTTCTTTACCGATAATGAGGTGTTGGACATGGAGCGTTTCGAAAGCATCGGCGTGATCCGCAACGAGCCGGTGTTCGATCCCGCCCGGCTGGAGCGGTTCGTTGCCCGCATCGCCGAGTTGAAGGCGGGCGGTGTGTGGGACAAGCTCGATCTGGTGGCTCTGTTCCACGAGATGATCCCCGGTTTCGCGCACAAGGAAACCGGCAAGTACCTCGATTCGCGCATGTAGCCGGCGCATTCCAACCGCGCGGCACAGGATCGTTGGACGCCTGCCGCTGGATTGCATGAATCGCGGGGAAAGACGCAGCGCCCCGTCCCCAAGCCGGCCCAGCGTGGGTGCACGGAGTGGGGCCGGTCGCTTGCGGAGCGCCGGCTCGATTAGCGTGAAAGAACCTGACGTTGGGGCGAGCGAGATTCTGGCGTGACGCATGCCGGTGCGCAAATGCCTGCTTGCGGGACTCGAAGAGCCTGTGTGGCGGCTCAGGTGGCGGTGAGATAGCCGTGCTTTTCCAGCATCTTCAGCCAGCGCGGCGCGTTGCGCTGCACGACGAGAGCCTCGTAATCGACGGTGCGATCCTGGTAGGGGGCCGCATGATTGAGCATGGCGTAGACGATGCGCAGGAGCTTGTGCGCCAGGGCCACGATGGAGCGCTTGTGGTCCCTTGCGGATGGACAAGGCCGAAAACTTGTCCTTGAGCGCACAGCGGGTGCGGGAGGCGGCTTGCGCGAACTCGCACAGCAGGCGACGGACCCAGGCGTTGCCCTTGCGCGTGCGTCCGCTTTTGCGTTTGCCGGCGCTCTCGTGGTTGCCGGGGCAGATGCCGACCCAGGACGCGAGGCGTTCGGCGCTGCCGAAGCTCGCCATGTCGGTACCGATTTCGACGAGCAGCATGGCGGCGCCAATGCGGTCGATGCCGGGCACGGTTTCCAGCAGGCACACCTGCGGCTCCCAGGGGGCCAGACCCGCAAGCAGTTCCTGTTCGAAGCGGGCGATCATGGCCTCGAGGTACTCGATGTGCGCCAGAACCTCGTTGAGCACGAAGCGGTGCCTGGTGCTCAGTTCCTCCGGTTGCAGGGCTTCGAACAGTTCTTCGCGGGAAGCCCGCAGGCGGCCGGCGAGGTCGAGGATTGCGTGCATGGGGGCATCGGCGAGCAGGGCCTTGATCATGGCCCGTGCCGACGCGCCGTGTACGTCGGAGACCAGCACGTTCAGGCGAATCCCGGCATCGGTCAGCACCTTGTGCAGCCGGTTCTTCTCCGCGGCCAGCATCCCGACCAGCTTCTGGCGCTGCCGGGCGATCAGGCGCAGATGGCGGATCTCGGCCGGAGGAATGAACGAAGCCCGCAGCAGACCGGCACGGGCCAGCGTGGCCAGCCACTGGGCATCGGAGAGGTCGGTCTTGCGGCCAGGCACGTTTCGGGCGTGACGGGCATTGACCACCCAGGCCATGACGCCCACACGCTCAAGGGCCGCATAGGGGCTCTTCCAGTAGATCCCAGTGCTCTCCATCACCACGACCTCGGGGTCAAACCCGCGAACCCACTCGGCCAACGCCCGCCGATCGCGCTTGAAACCCCCGAATTCCCGGTGCTCCACCGCCACACTGCCATCGGGCTGCTCGATCAGCGCACAGGCCGTGATCTTGCTCTGGTGCACATCCAGACCGACAACGCGCCGGTGAATCGGGGTAATGTCCATGCTGACCTCCTCGGGCAAACGCACTATCCTTCACGATGTGCTGTCGCCAAGGGCGCCGTCCTTCAACGGCCTGTCGGGACTCGACGGCTCTTTTTAGCGTGCGCTGTCCATGACCCTTCCAGGCCATGCCAGGCAATCCGGGGTACGAGTGAAGGACGGCGGGTCGAGTTAGCGTGCGCGGTCGGCGCCATCAAGAATTATCGCGACCTCAGCCCGACGCGACAGCACGCCCATTATCTTTCATCATCGGGGGTGCCGCGCGCCCGGCGGCATGACAGTTAGCGTGAAATGACAGCCACGGATTGACACGGATGAACACGGATGTTTGTTGATTGAAGCCCTATCCGTGTGTATCCGTGGCAGGGAGACTTTCATGGGCGGGGGTGGCAGAGCGGCATGACAGTTAGCGTGAAAGTCACGGCCTGTCTCGTGTCCCGGGCGAGCCGTAGGGCGGAAGAGCGCAGCGTCATCCGCCGCTCGGCGTTCGCGCCTCCCCGGCGCCTGCGGCAACTCCGGCGCCGGATGGCGGATGACGGCCTTCGGCCTCTTCCGCCCTACGCGTCTTTCATTATCGGGGGGTGGCCGCTGGCCATGGAAGTTAGCGTGAAAATACGCCGCCCTAGAATCGTATGTCTCTGATTTATAATCGTAGTTTCATCCTTCGGGGTGCCTCGCGGCCGAGGGCATGACAGTTAGCGTGAAAGTCACGGCCTGTCTCGTGTCCCGGGCGACCCGTAGGGCGGAAGAGCGCAGCGTCATCCGCCGCTCGGCGTTCGCGCCTCCCCGGCGCCCGCGGCAACCCCGGCGCCGGATGGCGGATGACGGCCTTCGGCCTTTTCCGCCCTACGCCTCTTTCATCACCGGGGGTGGCCACATAGGCCATGGAAGTTAACGTGAAATGACAGCCACGGAAGGACACGGAAATCACGGAAATCACGGAATATGAAACAAATCAAGCCTTTTTTCTGTGTCTGTCCGTGCCTTCCGTGGCTCGCGTTTTCGTTTCGCAGAGGCAGCCCGCGCCATGAGGGCTCCTGATTATCACGAAACCTCCGCAGCGAGTGCGACGCCGTGCGGCATCGGTCGTCATTGCGAGCGTAGCGCGGCACTAATGCGCGCAGCGCATTGAACAGCCGAAGGCTGGCCCGAAGGGCGAGCGCAGCGAGTAATCCAGGCGGCGCGGGGAGGACTAATGCCGTTTGGATCGCCACGTCCCGCCACGCTGCGCTCGCGGCTAAAGGCTTCGCGCCTCGCGATGACGGTGGTTTCGATGACGGCCCGTTCCAATTTGCGGAGCTTCCCTGATAATCAGGTGAGGGCTTGAAGCAGTTCCGTGGCAGTATGTGGGGCATTCGTTCAAGGAGCAGATCCGATGCAAAGATTCGTCGATATCGTGTTTTCTGGGCTCGCCGTGCTGGTGCTCTTGCCGGTGCTGCTGCCGATCATGCTCGCGTTGCGCCTGACTGGCGAGGGCGAGATCTTTTTCCGGCAGCAACGCATTGGCAAGGACGGTGAACCCTTCGGCCTGCTGAAGTTCGCGACCATGCTGAAGGACAGCCCGAACATGGGCACCGGCACGGTCACGGTGAAGGACGACCCGCGCATCCTCCCGGTCGGGCGGTTCCTGCGCAAGACGAAAATCAACGAGTTGCCGCAGTTGTTCAACATTCTCAAGGGCGACATGAGCATCGTGGGCCCGCGCCCGCAGGAACGACGCTGCTTCGACGCCTTTGCGCCCGAGGTGCAGATGCAGTTGATCCGCGTACGCCCGGGGCTTTCGGGCATCGGCTCGATCGTGTTCCGCGACGAGGAATCGATCCTGGGTCTGGTCGATGACCCGGTGCGCTTCTACGATGACGTGATCGCGCCGTACAAGGGGGCGGTCGAACGCTGGTACATCGACCACCAGACGCTGCGCAACTATTTCCTGGTGATCGCGGTGACCGCCTGGGTAGTGCTCTTCCCCCGGAGCCCGATCGTCTGGCGCGTGTTCGACCTCCCGGCACCGCCGCCCGAACTCGAGCGGAACCTGATGGCCGCCAGCACGGCAGGCTGATCACGCCGGCGGCGGATCGCCGTAGAGCCAAGATGCAGGAGCGTTGGAATGCGGTTGCCAGGCGATTGGGGAACCGAGGAGGATTTAATCCTGCTGCGTCGTGTGCGGAACTCCCATGCGCAGCACGCAGCAACTCGGCATTACCCTGCCGATCGAGTTGACCAAGGTGCGCCGTGTCGGTGAAGGAGGTCCCCGGGCCCTGTGGGGAGGCTGCGACGGTCGTCAGCGCGGACCTCGGTCCGTGTCGGCGCAATTGGGGTGGGGGGCGATTACTTTCGCCGTGAGGGCCACTCCCAAAGCTCGGCAGACCCGCTGCACGGTGTCCAGACGCGGGTGAGCGCCGGGGCGCAGCGCCCGGTATAGCGCTTCGCGCTTGACGCCGGAAGCGCGGGCGATTTCGGTCATGCCTCGTGCCTTGGCGATATGTCCAAGCGCGGCGGCAAGCACGCCGGGTTCCCCGTCTTCGAGCACCTGACTCAGGTACTCCGCCACGTCTTCGTCCGTGTTGAGGTACTGGGCCATGTCGAATTCGGGCAACCGGTGGATGGCTCCACGCGGCTGGAACGACCCGCGGCGTGACAAGCTCTGGCTTTACAACCTGCACTATTTCGATGACCTGAATGCCGTGGATGCGGACGCCCGCGCCGGCTGGCATCGCGCGTTGATTCCGCGTTGGATCGCCGAAAATCCCCCCGGGCAGGGCAATGGCTGGGAGCCGTATCCGACCTCGTTGCGGATCGTGAATTGGGTGAAGTGGGCGTTGCGCCAGGGTGCGCCTCCAGGGGAAGCCGATTCGGCGCTGGTTGGGCGGCCTCCGGAGGATCCGCCGGCTGCTCGGAAGCGAGCGGATGGTCATCCCGTCCTGCTGCGGGAGAGTGCCGGCTTCCGGCACAGTCTCGCGGTACAGGCCCGATGGTTACGCCGTCGCCTGGAGCATCATCTGCTCGGAAACCATCTGTTCGCCAATGCCAAGGCCCTGGTTTTTACCAGGGCCTTTTTTCGTGGGGCGGAAGCCGAACATTGGCTGGCATTGGGGCAGCGCTTGCTTGCCAGAGAGCTGCGCGAGCAGATCCTCGCTGATGGCGGGCACTTCGAGCGCAGCCCAACGGGCCACTGCGCTCGCTGGCGACTGACGGGGGGCGAGGTTGAACTGGAGTCCGGGTTCTGGCACCCGGAGTTCGGGCGCTCGGTTTCAAACCGCTGTCTGGTCTTGCGACTCGCCGGCAGCACGGGCAGCTTTGAGCTCGCTTGGGCCTCGGCGGGTTGTCGCGGCGAAACCATTTGAACGGGTAATCGGTGATCGGAGCGATGGATGTTCTTTCATTCGACAAACATGCGCGAGGCCGAAAGCTGATCCGAGCCCTGCGGAAGAAGCCCCCCGGTTGTCGCTGAGGCCGAGGAACTCTCTCAGGAAGCGCTGTTCCCGGTGCGGCTGCTGCGGCTGTTCCGCTACGGCCGAGGCGAGTGCGAGAACCGCTGGATGGACGAGCACATCAAGGTGGCCGGGCCCACGGCGGACTTCCGCGGCGAGTTGATCGACGACAACCTGAATTCGCTCATCGGGTGGACGGACAAGCACAACCGCTACGCCAGCCGCGAGGCGGTGGATCTGCTGAACCTGGAATACGGCTTCATGCCGCACGATTCGGTGGCGCGCCTGCGCGGGGGTTCCCATGCCGGGCTGAAGCGCTGACTGAAGGAGCGGGTGTACGCGCGCCTGCCGGGCGGGTTCCGGGCATTGGCGTATTTCCTGTACCCCTATGTCCTGCGCCTGGGCTTCCTGGACGGCCGCGCCGGGTTTGCGTTCCATTTCCTGCAGGGCTTCTGGTACCGCTACCTGGTCGACGCCAAGGTGGCCGAAGCACGGCGGTATATGCGGGAGGAGGGGTGGACGTGCGCGTGGCGATCGAGCGGGTGTTGGGGGTGAGGGTTTGAGGGGGTGGGGGTGTATCCCGCCACTGCGACGAGGCCGGGTCGTTCGTCACTGCGAGGAGCGTAGCGACGTGGCAGTCCATGCGCCGCTGGATCGCCGCGGGGCTTCGCCCCTCGCGATGACAGCCCTCGCGATGACGGTGGGGGGTGAAAGGGTCCGTCACTGCGAGCCCCGGAGGGGCGCGGCAGTCCATGCGCCGGTTGGATCGCCACGGGCCTTCGGCCCTCGCGATGACGGTGGGGGTGAAAGGGTCCGTCACTGCGAGCCCCTGTCATTGCGAGGCCGAAGGCCGCGGCAAACTGGCGCGGCAGCCCACGCGCCGCCTCGCGATGACGGGTGGGGGTGAAAGGGTCCGTCACTGCGAGCCCCTGTCATTGCGAGGCCGAAGGCCGCGGCAAACTGGCGCGGCAGTCCACACGCCGCCTCGCGATGACGGAGGTGGGGTGGGCCCTCCCGATGCCGGGAGGATGCGGGTTTGAGGGAGTGGGACTGCTGGGCGTTGGTGTGATTGACAACGGAAGTCGAATGTTGGAGCATTTTACAACATGCCTGCGGAATTGCTGCTCCATGAGCGCCACCAGATCAGCCAGGATTCCTTCGCGGAGCTACGCGTCTGGCGCGTTCCCTCTCCGGTACGCGGTTCCGCTCATGTGTACAAGTACAGCCTCGCCTACGTGGTCGCCGGGCAGTGCGTCTTGCGCTACGACAACGAGGCCGGGAAGGGAGACCACCGGCACCTTGGGCCGAACGAGGTTGCTTATTCCTTCCGTGACCCAGCGCAGTTGCTGAACGATTTCTGGTCCGATGTCGATCGGTGGAGGGCGCGATGCTGAACAAGGTAACGCTGACGGTCTCGTCCCGCGAGGCCGTGACCAACCGGACGCTGGCGGCCTTTCGTGGGGAACCGCAGGGTGCCGTGATCTCCTTTGCATCGCCGGAAATGCTTTGGCAGACGTTGACCCGCAAGCGCTGGGAGTTGCTCAAGGCCATGACGGGGCGTGGCCCGATGACAATCCGCGCGCTGTCTCGTGAGCTAGACCGGGATGTGAAGGGCGTGCACGGAGACGTGCATGCGCTCCTCGATGCGGGTGTTCTGGATCGAACCGAGGAGGGGCGGATCCTGTTCCCTTACGATGCCGTGCACGTCGATTTCGAACTGGAAGCAGCCTGAATCGCCCGGGCAGAGGTCAGGCCCCCGGTTCGGAACCCCCCGCGATGACGGTTGATGGGGGCTGGGCTGGCCGTGTAGGCGTGCCTTGCACGCGAAAGCGCCGCGGCTTTCCGCGCACACCTCTCGTGGCGCCACGTTCCTGCAGAAGGGCGAGAGAAGCGTCCTGCCAGAGGAGTTCGACGAGTGTCCGGGGGATTGGGTCTGGTGGGAGCGCGCCTGGGACCCGTATTGCTTGACGCCCCGGTGGCTCAGGTCTAGGGCCATTCGCCTTCCGGCGGATGTGCTCGCGCGCTGGAAGGCTACCGGGCCGGGTTGGCAGACTCGAATGGCGAGGCGCCTCGAGGAGGAATAAAGGGCCGGGCTCACAGCTTGAAGTTCAGGGTCAGAGGCACCGGCGTTGGGCGCGCCTGCGGCGGGTTTGGGACCGGCGTCGCTCCTGCAGGGGTCCCCGGTCACTGCGAGCCCCGCGCTTCCTCCGTCACTGCGAGCCCCGCAGGGGCGCGGCAGTCCATGCGGCATTTGGATCGCCGCGGGGCTTCGCCCCTCGCGATGACGGTGGGGGGCAGGGCCTGTCACTGCGAGCCCCGCACCACCCCCGTCACTGCGAGCCCCGCACCACCTCCGTCACTGCGAGCCCCGGAGGGGCGTGGCAGTCCATGCGGCGGCTGGATCGCCACGGGCCTTCGGCCCCCGCGATGACGGTGGGGGCTTTATGGCCGTCACTGCGAGCCTCGTACCGCCTCCGTCACTGCGAGCCCCGGAGGGGCGTGGCAGTCCATGCGGCGGCTGGATCGCCACGGGCCTTTGGCCCTCGCGATGACGGTGGGGGCTTTATGGCCGTCACTTCGAGCCTCGTACCGCCTCCGTCACTGCGAGGCCGAAGGCCCGCGGCAAACTGGCGTGGCAGCCCACTTGGCGAAAACACAGGGGCCGACGGCAGCGATGCATTGCATACATGCCGCCGGCCTTTTTTGTACCTGATTCTTCGATCCGACCGGATTCTGATCCATGTTCGCCACCCTGAAATCCCGTGTCGCCATCTGAGTGTGATCACCTGATTTGATGTTGCGCTGATCACGTTCGTTGAGGGGTCTGCTCAGCACTAAGCCGCCGAACCCCGGGAGGGGGTTCGGCGGCGTCTCGAGCGCAGGGCTTGGGAGAGCTTCAGAACGGCGGGCTGTCCGGGTCTTCGTGTGGGATGGGATCGTCGGACAGGAAACTCAGTTGGGTCGAGGTTTTCCTGCGAGCGTTCGTCGTGGTAGCGATGGATCTGCCCGAGGTAGTGGGATTCGAACAAGACCAGGAAGTCGCTGAACAGGGCCTGCAACGCGACGACGGAGGCGTCGCTGAGTTCGGGCCAGGGCAGCGATTGGGGAGAGGAGGATGAGCGCATGAGGGTCTCCAGAGGGTTTCAGCGGCGTGCGGCGGCGCGGCGCGGGATGGGTTTTTCGTTGGGGGCGAAGACGTCGAGGTAGAGTTTTTCGTCGAGCTGCGGCAGGTCGCGTTGGGCGGCGACGGCGAGCAGTTCGGCGGCCAGGGTGGTGAGCATCCGGTAGTTGCCGACGGCGTGGTCACAGAGGGTGTGCTGGAGCGCGGGGGTCATGAGGCTGGCGTTGCCGGCGGTGTCGAGCAGGTGTTGCAGGCAGGCTTGGAGTTCGTCGCGGCTGGCGGCTTCGGTGACCAGGCGGGTGCGGATGCGCGAGCCGAGCGGGATGAGTTCCTCGCGGCGCAGCTTTTCGGGCAGGCGGGCGTCGCCGGCGAGGACCACGCACAGGAGGGTCTGGGAGTCGAACCGGGCGCTGGCCATCAGGCGCAGTTCGGACAGGACCGCGGGGCTCATTTCCTGGGCTTCGTCGATCAGGAGCACGGCGCGCCGGCGCGTGGTGTCCAGGTGGGCGAACCAGTTCTCGCGCAGAGCCTTGAAGCCACCCCAGCGGTTGTGCGGGCGCAGGGGCACGCCGAAGAGATCACCCATCTCGCGGTAGAAGTCGGCGAGATGGCTCTGCGGGTGATGGATCGCGGCGACGGTGAGGTCGGGCAGCCGTGCCAGGCGTTCCGCGATCAGGCGCAGGACGGCGCTTTTGCCGGTGCCGGGGTCGCCGTGGACCATGGCGAAGCCACCTTCCCGGATCAGTCCCTGCTCGATGCGCCAGTAGAAGTCCTCGACCCGTGCTGGCACATAGAGTGCCTCGATCGGGATTTCGGTGGCGAACGGGTTCCACTTCAGCCCGTAGAGGGCGAGTAATTTCGGGTTCATGCGTCGTCCTCCTCGGGGATCGGCAGATAGGCTGGCGGCAGACCGGTGGCGGCGTAGTCGGCGAGCAGCTGGCGTAACAATGGCGCCATGCCCGAGGGCGGCAGCGGATCCAGCGGGGGCGTGGCAGGGGGTCGGGTGCGGCGTTGGCCGTGGGCGTGGGCGGACTTGTCGAGCGGCAGCACCGGGCACAGGAGGGTGCCGGTGTGCGGATCGACCAGATCGACGCGACTGCGATCCCAGCGCGCGTAACGCAGGTGCACCCGGTCGAGGTGCTGGTAGCGGGCGGGGATTTCGAAGCGCTGCCCGTCCAGCGAGACGGTGCCGTCGGAGCGCCGCTGGCGGCGGGTGACCTCGATGCGGAAGGCGTCGGCCAGGGCCGCGACCGGCGGGCAGTCCCGGCGTACGTTGGGTCCGGCCAGATAGCGTTGCAGCGGGGTGGTGCCGAGTTCACTGTGGTGAGTGCGGTGGTACTCCTGCTCGGCCCAGGCCTGCGTGGCCTGGTTCAGCACCTCCAGGGTGAGTGGCGTGTGCCCTTCCAGCATCGGCAGCAGACGGCCTTCGATACGTCCCCAGAGGGACTCCTGCTTACCGTTTTGATGCGGAGAATACGGTAGCGTGGTCTGGTGCAGCACGCCCAGGCGTTGCAGTCCGGCGACGGTTTCCTCGGCCAGCATCGCAGCGCCATTGTCGGTCATCAAGGCCCGCGGCAGGCCGCGCTTCATGAACGCCTGCGACAGGCCGTGCACCAGACCCTGGGCGCTCTCGTCCAGGTACCACTGGAGATGGCAGATCAGGCGCGAGCGATCGTCCAGGATGCCGAGCAGATACGGCTTGGCCCAGGTTCCGTCCCGGGTCAGCACCTTGCGCGAGCCGTGATGGAAGTCCAGATGCCACAGGGCCGCGACATGCTCCAGCTCGTAGCTGCGTACCTCGAGCCGTTCGAACCGGTCACGGGCCCGCTCGGCCCCTTCAGTATCCCGGCGCGGACGCGCCTGACGGTGCATCCCGTGCGCCTTCAGGTACCGCCGCACCGTGGCGTACGAGGGCATCCCCTCCGTGCAGCCGGCGAAGGCCGCACACAGGTTGTCGAAGTGCAACTGCGCGGTCCAGCCGGGATGCTCCCGGTACTGCTGCACCAGGGTCTCGATCACTACCGGCGTCAGGGCCATGAAGTGGCCCTTGGGCCGGCGCCGGTTGCGCAAGGCGGCCACCGGATCGGTGGCCGCGCGGGCCGCGTAGTACCAGCGCTCTAGCGTCGACACGCCGAAGCGCACAGGGCCTCCGGTGACCGGATGCCGCCAGTCGCGTTCGGCCAGTGCTGCCAGCGCCGCTTGCAACGCACCCGGCTGGGGTGGCGCCGCGAACAAAGGACCAATGATCGAGAAGCGCAGCCGCGCCCAGCGATCGCGGTGGCGTGGATCGTTGCCTGTGGTCAAAAGCCTTCTCCCAGTGTCGGCGGTACCGGCGGTACCACCCTCCTGAGGAGGCTATTTGTTACGCTCGGCTCTGCCTATTGACATCCTCTGCGGAAACTCAGCGCCCCTCGGGAGCCGTGACCGTGAGCGGCCAGAGCCACGTCAGTAACGCAAGCAACGGTGCCTGCCCCTGGCCCGGGATGCGCTCCAGAAGACCGGCCGGCAACCGTACCACCGCCACCGGCGGCAGGAACCGCGCACCCAGCACCTGCCACACCGCACTCTGCGCAAAGCCTTCGCGCCACCACCGGCGCCACCGCGCCAGAGTCCGCCAGGGAATCGACAACGCTTCACACAGTGCGGATGCCGCCGGGGTCCGCTCGCCCACCCGGGTCGACCCCAACACCACCACCCAGCCCAACCACACCCGCCGCCCCAGGAACCGCACCGACCTCGAGGTGGTCCGGCGCCGACACTGATGACAGCAAAAACTCAGCCGGGTCGAATACTCCACGCGGAACGCACCCGGACAGCCACGCGGCTTGCGCGGATAGTTCGCCTGATGCAAGGCACCGCCACAGTACGGACACCCCGCCGCCTGGACCTCAGCCGCCACGGTCTCATCGATGTAGGTCAGAAAGCGGAAAAACTGGGGATCGGACAACGGAACGTGGCACACTGTGAGCGTCTCTTGGCGTGGTAACCAGAGACTCCCCCGAAGGGCGCGTTTGTTCAAGCTCCCCGAGGGGGATCCCCCCTCTAACCTCACGCTGCCTGATCATTCCAGCCGCAAATCCCATCAGCAGCCATGACCGTGCTCAGCCATCCTCCTCCATTGGAGCGGTTCGTGTGGCGTCTGCTGTTGTTGCTCCATGTATTGCCGGATGGTTTCGAGGGGCGCAACGCGCTGGAGCTGCCACAAACCGGAACAGATTTCTTTTCCGTCGGGTTACAGATCCCGGCTTCAGGATTCAGGTTTACGGAAAAGCAGTGTTTTGATGGTGTTTCTGTATACTTGGAGCCATAGAGCAGTCTGTTGCGATCAAGACATTGGCCGAGTGGGCCCGGGCTGGGCGCATCGTGTTTACCGTGGGTGATCTGGCCAAGCTATTTCCTGCGGACCAGCGGCGGACCCTGCTGGCTGCGCTCGGGAGGTTGGTGGACGAGGGTGTGCTGGCGCGGGCGTGCCGCGGTGTGTATGTGTATGTACTGACGGGCGAGCCGGGTTCGGATGTGATCGAACGCATTGCTGTGGCACTGCGCCGGGGCCACTACAGTTACACCAGCCTGGAATCGGCGCTGTCGGAGTATGGGGCGATTTCACAGATTCCGGTCGATCGCCTGACGGCCATGACGACGGGCCGATCGGGCGTGTATCGAACGCCCTGGGGCACCATTGAATTCACTCATACCAAGCGGTCGCCGGCCGATATTCTGGAAAATACGCGCCTGGTGGGCCGGCCGCTGCGCATGGCCACACCGCAAGCGGCCTGGCGTGATCTGAAGCGGGTGGGCCGCAACACCCATCTGGTCGATGCGCGGGCCCTGGCCGATGACTGAACGGGTCGATTTCTCCGCGCTGACCGCTCGGGCGATGGCGCAGTCGGGTCGTGGCCACATGCGCCCGGTGATCGAAAAGGAACTGCTGCACTACGACATCCTGTTCGGGCTCGACCGCGACGGGCTGCTCGATGAGTTGACGTTTCAGGGCGGGACGGCGCTTCGTCTCTGCTACGGTTCACCCCGTTTCAGCGAGGATCTGGACTTTGCCGGCGGACGCGACTTTTCGCGCGCGCGGGTCGACGGGATCAGGGCCGCACTGGAAACCTACATCGGCCAGCGCTATGGCCTTGAGGTGATCGTGCGCGAGCCGGCCGAGCTCGTCGATGATCCGGGCTACCGCGGCATTCACGTCGACACCTGGCAGATCGCGATCGTCACCGCACCCACACGACCTGATATTCCGCGGCAGCGGATCAAGCTCGAAATCGCCAATGTCGAGGCCTATTCTCGACAGCCGCGCAGCCTCCGCCTCAACTATGACTTTCTGCCCGACGGCTACGGCGATACGCTGGTGTTGGCCGAATCGCTGGATGAGATCATGGCCGACAAGCTGGTGTCGCTGGTCAATAGTCAGCGCTACGTGCGCCATCGGGATATCTGGGATTTGCGCTGGCTCAAGCAGCAGGGGGCGGCGGTCAATCCGGGGTGGGTCGCACACAAGATCGAGGACTACCGCATCACCGACTACCGCGACAGGCTGGACGACCTGCGCGCCAGACTGCCTGCCATCGTCCGCAGCGCTGCCTTTGCCCAGGAAATGAACCGCTTTCTGCCGGTTGAAGTGCAGGAGCGAACCCTTGCAAAACCCAAATTCCTGGATTTTCTTGCCAGCGAGATTGATGGCCTGCTGACAACGGTTCGGAGCGCGCTGCAGTCTGGGTGATGAAATTCGATGTCGACAAGGACGATCAGCAGAGCCGGTCCGGCGGATGCCGTTGACGGTCCCCAAGGGGCGGAGGCCATTTTGGGCGATGACAGAGCCTCGCGATGACGGTAGGGGCTTGATGACCGTCACTGCTCGCGCGGGTGGGGCTTTCACCCAGTGTATCGCCCACGCACTACTGGACTGGCCGCGACGGGGCGCAGCGGCTTCGGTACTCGGTGCCTTCGGCGCAGGCACTGCGCAAGACCGAGCGCGCGGTGTACGAGTACCTGGGACTGCGGGCGCTGGAGTGGGATCACCAGGGGCGGTAGATGTTGTCGCGTGCCTTGCACGCAACTGGGTGTAGACGAATGTCCGGTGGGTTCCCTGCCCACCAAGCCCAAGCCGCTTTCGAATATTGCGGATATTTGGTTTATTTCGGTCATGATTCCTCCCATGATGCTGTTTGAAACCCCTGGAGGCTGTCATGACCACACGTTCTCCCTCCCATTCGTTGCCGACGGCTGAAGAAGTTGCCATCGCCCGTGAGAGCGGCCGGGCGTTGTCCGCCTTCCTGCAGACACGCGCGGAAACCCAGCAGATCGAGATCCTTGACGACAAGGGCGCGTCGCATCCAGTCCGCGTCCCGGTGTCGACGCTGCGGCTGCTCGTCGACGTCCTGACCGAAATCGGTGAGGGCAACGCGGTCAGCATCATCCCGATCCACGCCGAGCTCACGACGCAGGAAGCTGCGGACGTGCTCAACGTCTCGCGGCCCTTCCTCGTGCAGTTACTGGAGCGCGGCGAGATCCCGTTCCACAAGATCGGAACGCACCGGCGCGTCCGCTACCAGGATGTGATCGCGTACAAGGAGCGGATCGACGCTGAGCGCAGCAAGGCCCTCGATGCACTGGCCGAGCAGGCCCAGGCGCTCAAGATGGGGTACGAATGAATGAGTTCGCACTTCACCGTCATCTACGACGCGTGCGTGCTCTACCCGGCACCGTTGCGCGACCTGCTGATGCGCTTGGCACTGACCGATCTGTACCGGGCGCGCTGGACGGACAGGATCCACGACGAGTGGACGCGTAACGTTCTGAAGCAACGGCCGGACCTGAAGGCGGAAGACCTGGAGCGGACGCGGTCGCTGATGAACGCCCACGTCCGCGACAGCGTGGTCACGGGCTTCGAGCATTTGATTCCATCGGTCGAGTTGCCGGACGCCGATGACCGGCATGTGGTGGCCGCCGCCATTCACAGCGGCGCCAGTCTGATCGTGACCTTCAACCTGAAGGATTTCCCGCCGGATCAGCTCAAGCGTTACAACCTGGACGCCCGGCATCCCGACGATTTCATCTTTGATCTACTGGATCTGCACGGCGCCCGAGTGTGCGAGGCGGCTGCCAACCATCGCTGATCGCTGAAGAACCCTCCCAAGACGGTTGACGATTACCTGGACACGCTGCTCAAGCAGGCGCTGACACAGACCGTCTGCCGGTTACGGGAGTGGAAGGTGGCGATCTGACGGCGGACGGTTCGCCTGAGGCCGCTCCCATGGAATGTAGGGGTGTGCCCAGCACGCGAATGGGCGTTGGTGGAGACCCGTGCGGTTGTCGCGCCTGCGGCGCGTTCGATGACGGCGTGGCAGTCCAATTGAAACAGGCCAAGGAGGGCCGTGTGGATCGCCAGGGGGCTTTGCCCCTCGCGATGACGGTGGGGGCTTTGTGGTCGTCACTGCGAGCCCCGGAGGGGCGTGGCAGTCCACACGGCGGTTGGATCGCCACGGGGCTTTGCCTCTCGCGATGACGGTGGGGGCTTTATGGCCGTCATGCGAGCCCCGCACCGCCTCCGTCACTGCGAGCCCCGCAGGGGCGCGGCAGTCCATACGGCGCCTGGATCGCCACGGGCCTTTGGCCCTCGCGATGACGGTGGGGGCTTTGTGACCGTCATGCGAGCCCCGCACCGCCTCCGTCACTGCGAGCCCCGCAGGGGCGCGGCAGTCCATACGGCGCCTGGATCGCCACGGGCCTTTGGCCCTCGCGATGACGGTGGGGGCTTTGTGACCGTCATGCGAGCCCCGCCTCCGTCACTGCGAGCCCCGCAGGGGCGCGGCAGTCCATACGGCGCCTGGATCGCCACGGGCCTTTGGCCCTCGCGATGACGGTGGGGGCTTTGTGGTCGCACGCTCACGCGAATGGGCTCACCGGCGAGCAGGATCCTCTTGGCTTGCCTTGAAGAAGGTTTTTGTGTACACATGATGAGTACACATTGGGTCCTGGGGGCAACATGAAAGAAGTCAGCGTCCGCGAGGCGCGCGAACAGCTTTCCAGCATCCTGAAAGCCGTGGAGCGGGGCGAGGAGGTCGGCATCCTGCGTCGGGGGCGGCCCGTCGCGCGCGTGGTGCGGCCCGCGGGGGATCCCCCGGCATTTCGTTCCCGTGCGGACTTGCGGCAGAGCCTGCCGGCCATGCGGGAGGCCGCCGTCGATACGGTCCGCGCACTGCGGGATAGCGAACGCTACTGATGTTCTACGCGGACACCAGCGCAGTCTTGCCGTTTTACCGCAGCGAACCCGCCAGCGACACCATCGAGCGGCTCTTGCTTGCGCAGCGCCAGCCGCCCGTCATTAGTGACCTGGTGCGTGTGGAGTTTGCTTCGGCACTGGCCCGCTGGGTCCGCATGGATGAATTGGGCGAGGCTCAGGCCAACCGGATCGAGTCGGCGTTTCACGAAGACGTTCGCGAGGGGCGTTATCGCCTCGTGGCGCTGGACTCAGGCGTGTTCGAGCGAGCCCTGCACTGGCTGCTCACGCGTCGGACCAGCCTGAGGACGATGGACGCCCTGCATCTGGCATGCGCCGAGGCCAGCGAAGCCCCCTTGCTGACCCTCGATCAGGCACTCCTGACGTCAGCGGAGTTTTTCGGCGTCGCTACGTTTGGGGCAACCGGAAAGATCTGACCCCCGGGCGATCATCGTTTCTGAACATCCTCCGCGAGCGATGCTTTGATCAGGGACTGATAGGGCATGTCCCGCCGATTCGCCTCGATCTTGATCCTCTCGAGCAAGGCGATGGGCAGGCGCAGGGAAATGGTCTTGGTCGAGGGCTTGAGATTCGGGAGGCTGACGTTTTGTGCCGCATCCCAGTCAACGTATTCGCTGGAATCGTGGCTCTCCCAGAATGCGCGTTCGTCTGCCTCCGTTTGAAACTCAGGTCTGGCTTTCGGATGTTTGGTCATGGACAGCTCTCTCTTTGCGATGCATGTCTCGGACGGAAATCACGCGGATCAGGGTGTCCGCAGCGCGCAGGGTGAAGCTGACGTGGAGCCTCCATCCGTCGTCAACTCGCGGAGAAACGCATTGGGGTGTGCCGCAAAGCGCAGGTGGCGCGCATCCGCGAGCCGGATCCTGATCGGGAGATTGTTGGGGTGGGGTAGGGTTAGGGGTGGTAGGGCCGCCACTGCGAGGAGGCCGCACTCCCTCTGTCACTGCGAGCCCCGCAACCCCCCCTCCGTCACTGCGAGCCCCGCAGGGGCGCGGCAGTCCACGCGGCGGCTGGATCGCCACGGGCCTTTGGCCCTCGCGATGACGGTGGGGGCTTTGTGGTCGTCATGCGAGCCCCGCACCGCCTCCGTCACTGCGAGCCCCGCAGGGGCGCGGCAGTCCACGCGGCGGCTGGATCGCCACGGGCCTTTGGCCCTCGCGATGACGGTGGAGGCTTTGTGACCGTCATGCGAGCCCCGCACCGCCTCCGTCACTGCGAGCCCCGCAGGGGCGCGGCAGTCCACGCGGCGGCTGGATCGCCACGGGCCTTTGGCCCTCGCGATGACGGTGGAGGTGGGGCCGTCACTGCGAGGAGCCCGCAGGGCGACGTGGCAGTCCAATTGCAGCAATGGGCCAAGGAGGGTCGGTATGAAGCAGCCATGCGTTTACATGATGACGAACCGCCGAAACGGCACGCTGTACGTTGGGGTTACCAGCAACCTGGTACAGCGGGTCTGGCAGCACAAGTCCGGGGTCGTTGAAGGTTTCACGAAACAATATTCTCTGCACCGGCTGGCTTGGTTCGAGGTACACGAGACGATGGAATCCGCGATCTCCCGCGAGAAGCAACTCAAGGCGGGGAACCGGAAACGGAAACTGCGACTCATCGAGGCACTGAATCCGGACTGGCGAGACCTGTACGCCGACATCCTTTGAATGGTGGTGTCAGCCCCGCAGGGGCGTGGCAGTCCATACGGCGCCTGGATCGCCACGGGCCTTTGGCCCTCGCGATGACGGTTGGGCGTGCGTCACTGCGAGCTCCGGAGGAGCGCGGCAGTCCATGCGGCGGTTGGGTCGCCGCGGGGCTTTGCCACGGCCTTCGGCCTCGCAATGACAGGCCCTCGCGATGACGGTTGGGCGTGCGTCACTGCGGGCCCCGGAGGGGCGCGATGCGGCGGTTGGGTCGCCGCGGGGCTTTGCCACGGCCTTCGGCCTCGCAATGACAGGCCCTCGCGATGACGGTGGGGGCCGTCACTGCGGCGACTATTACCCCCACTGAACACGGATCTGCAGCCAACTTGAGCTGAACTCGGGCGCGGGTCAGGCTTACCCTTGCACCGACCGGTGTTCGACGGGCCGGAGCGGCAGTTTCTCGTGGATGTTGTTGATTCGAAATTTGTTTCGTCGGTGGGGCGCCGGGTGGATGAGTTCGAGCAGCGGGTCGCGGCATTCACCGGCGCCGGATTTGCGGTCGCCACCGTGAACGGCACCGCGGCGTTGCATGTGGCGCTGGAACTCGCGGGCGTGACACCCGGCGAGGAGGTGCTGACTCAGGCCCTGACTTTCGTGGCCACCTGCAACGCGGTCCGCTACCTGGGTGCCCGGCCGGTGTTCGTGGACGTCGACCGGGACACGCTTGGGCTGAGCCCGGATGCGCTGCGCCGCTTTCTGGAACAGGAGACCGAGTTGCGCCACGGCCGCTGCGTGAACCGCCGCACCGGGGCGCGGATCGCGGCCTGCGTGCCGATGCATACCTTCGGGTTTCCGTGCCGGATCGCCGAGATCGTGGCGCTGTGCGAAGGCTACGCGATTCCGGTGGTCGAGGATGCGGCGGAGTCGCTGGGGAGTTGGGTCGATGGGCGGCACACGGGTATTTTCGGCCGGCTCAGTACGCTGAGCTTCAACGGCAACAAGGTGATCACCACCGGCGGCGGCGGGATGATCCTGACCGACGACGAGACCTTGGCGCGGCGTGCGAAGCATCTGACGACGACCGCGAAGCAGCCCCATGCCTGGGAGTTTGTGCACGACGCGGTGGGCTACAACTACTGAAGTGGACCCCAGTGTCAAGACAGTACCTGATTATCACGAAACCTCCTCAGCCAGTGCGATACCTCTCCGCGTCGGTCGTCATTGCGAGCGAAGCGCGGCACTAATGCGCATAGCGCATTGAACAGCCGCAGGCTGGCCCGAAGGGCGAGCGCAGCGAGTAATCCAGGCGGCGCAGGGGGGACCATCGCCCTCTGGATCGCCACGTCCCGCCACGCTGCGCTCGCGGCTAAAGGCTTCGCTCCTCGCGATGACGCTGGTTTCGAAGATGGCCCAGTCCAGCTTGCGGAGCTTCCGTGATAATCAGGAGACAGTAAGTGGACGAGTTTAAGCAACGGCCTGGACCTCGCTCGCAGCGGAGCAGCGCTGCCCTGGTGTTACCGGTTCGCCGGGCGGCGTTGCCGCCGGGCCGTCGCTCCTGTCCGGAATCCCGTCCCGAGCATGGCTCAGCCCCTGGCCGGATTTCACTCAGAATGACGAGGAACCCGTCCTGGAGTGGACGGTTACCTTCGTGAAGATCAGGATGATGCTCATCAACAATGTCGCGCAAGGCAAGCGCAGGCAGGAGCAAGCGATGCCGGTTTGCGTGCGCACGATGGGGGAATCTGACCGCAAGTTGATTGCGGATGTGGTCATGGAAGCCTTCGGTCCGACCGATGGTCCGGAGATCGTACAACTGATCGCGGAGCTGTTGGCGGATCCGAGCGCACAGCCGGTTTTGTCGCTGGTGGCGACCACGGGTGACCGGGTTGTCGGGCATATCCTGTTCAGCGGCGCGCGGGTCGAAACGGGCGAGCAGGCGCATTCCGCGGTGATCCTGGCTCCGCTCGCGGTGCGTCCGGATTTCCAGTCCCGGGGAATCGGCGGGCGGTTGGTTACAGAGGGCCTCAAGTGGCTCGTCGAGGCGGGGGTGGACCTCGTGTTCGTGCTGGGGTATCCGGATTACTATTCGCGATTCGGGTTTGCCGAGGCGGGCGTTCGGGGCTTCGATGCCCCGTATCCGATCGCGGCGAAGAACGCCGGGGCCTGGATGGTCCTGGCGCTCCGTCCGGGGATCCTGGGAGCGGTGAAGGGAACGGTGCGCTGTGCCAATGCGCTCGATGACCCGCGGTACTGGCGGGAGTGAGTCGGACGATACGCTTCCTGCGTCGCAGCGCTGTCACGCGCAGTGAAATCTCTCCGAACGGGATGATCGTTTGGATCAGAGCCGCAACGGGTCGACTTCGGGAGTGCGTCGAGACCCGTTCTCCGATACGCACCGGTGGACGGAATCGACGGACGGGCGCGTATCCGAGGCGCGGCGTTGGCATGCCGAAGGCGTTGAGTCGAAAGTCGAGGGAACATGGCGAAGAACAAGCGGAAACGCACGCACGCGCAGAAGGCGGCACGCGCGCGATGCAAGGCGGAGTTCATGACGATCTTCGTGGCAGGCAAGCAGAAGCGGGTGCGCCGTCCTCCGAGCATCGACGGGTTGGACCCGGACGAATTCATCTGCCGCAATGCCGATCCGATCTGGTTGCATCAAAACGAGATGTGGGAGTACATGGAACCGGAACCAGTGGACAACGACACGGAACCGGTCGTGAAACCTCGAACCCGAGCGCAAGACGCGCTGAACGTGCATGAACCACAGGAAATCGATGGGGAACCGGTCGTGAAACGACCCGGCGATGACATTCCCTTCTGAGTCCGCTATCCCGGTGAATCGCGGGTGACGGTCGGATCCGCAGCGGAATTATGCGGCGCCAACAGTTGCCCCGCGGTTGCACGCGATGCCGGAAGGCGTGACAGATCGTTTGCTACGGGATCGCAGCACGGCGGGTCGGTGGCGTTTGCGCTGGGCAGCCTCAAGCGGCGTGGCCCTGAACGAACGGAGGTGATCCATGCTCGGCGCGATCGTCGGAGACATCGTCGGTTCGGTGCACGAGGGGGCGCCGTCCACTTGCTCACTCGCGACAGAAGGTGCAATGATTGCCCGTCAATAAGCTAGCGAGTACTCACTTTCATGGCGCGTAAACCCACCGAAGAGAGGCGCGAGGAGATCGTCCAGGCTCTGCTGGCTCTGGCTGCAGAACGCGGCGCCAGCAATGTCTCCACCCAGGCGATCGCCGATCGGGTCGGGATCGCACAACCCACGATCTTTCGGCATTTTCCGACTCGGGACGCCATTTTCCGCGCGGCGCTGGATTCCATCGGGCGCAAGCTGCTGGATGTACTCACACCGATACTGTCCGGACGCGGCCCCGCGGATACCCGGCTGCGCAAGCTGCTGACCCGCCAGCTGCGATTCATCAGCCGCCGCAAGGGGCTACCACGTCTCATTTTCTCCGAGCGTTTGCATCTCGAAGACCCCGAGTTGAAGGTCGTGGTACGGAGCATCATGGATCGCTACACCTCTCGGCTGGAAACGCTGCTTCAGGAAGGCACCGGCCAGGGATGCTTTCGTCAGGACCTGGAGGCCGCCGAAACCGCCCGCCTGATTGTGGCGATGATTCAGGGATTGGTGATGCGCTGGTCGCTCTCCGACTTCGAGTTCCCGCTCGACCAGCAGGGCGAGGTGCTTTGGCGACTCCTGGAACCCGCTCTGTTGGCACAACCGACCAGGTCTCCTTCAGCACCTGGTCCACACCAACATTCGTTCGGTTAACGATGGTGACGATATACGCCACTCGGAAAGATCAAAGTCGGTCGCCTATCACGGTGATCGTTCCTTCTACCCATCCCGGCCGCGGTCTGTCATCCGCCGGTGCCGGGTCGCCGCGAGCGCCGAATGGTGGGTGACGCTTTTCGTCCGCCCTGCGGGTCGCCGAGATGCGAACAGTGGATCTTTTCACGTCAACCAACGGGAGAGTCTCGAAATGCCTTTGGCGTACATCCGTAGTACAAGCAGAGCCGCCCTTGCGGTTGGGATCCTCACCTTGTCCCTGGCCAGTACCGCATCGGGGGAGAGTTTCAGGACCGTCATGCAAGGCCTCGCAATAGAAATGAACCGGGTCCAGTCGGCGCTGTTTGTCGAGGACTTCGCCACCATTGTGGATGCTGCCGACGCCATCGTCGACCATCCGCGGCCCTCGCCGGATGAGCGGCGGCGCATCCTGGCGGCGGTCGAACCGCATATCGATGAATTCCGCTCTCTGGATCAGCAGGTACACGAAGCCGCCGAGAACCTTGCTGACGCAGCGAGCGATCGGGATCTGGAGATGACCATCCGCTACCACGGCAGGCTGGTGGCTGCCTGCATCGCCTGTCACAGTGCATTCCGGGAAGACGTGGTCGGTACGTTGTCTTCGGAAGATGTACCGGATCGCTGAGCACGACATGAACGGGCTGCAGATCCCATCCAACCGCGGCGGCCTCCGGCGCACCGTCGGCTTGGTCGCACTGGCCGGGGTCGTCGCGGTGACTGCCTGGAGCGCGGCGAACCGGCTTTCAGAACGGTTTTCCCCCGACGCCGCGCGCGCTACGCCATCCCCGGCCGTTGCGACGATTCTCGCCCAACCGGCGGCGGTCACGCTCTACAGCCCTGCGTATCGCGGCAGCATCGAGACGCACTACGAGGCGACCATCTCGGCACGGATCACGGCGCAGGTGCTGGAAAGTCCATGGACCCCCGGGGATCGGGTCGAGGCGGATGAACTTCTGGTGCGGATGGATGCCGACGAGATGCATTTTGAGGTCCAGCAACGACAGGCTACCGACCAGCGCCTCGGTGGGGAACGCGCAACCGCGCAGCGCAACCTCGAACGTCAGCAGGACCTTTTTGCCCGGAACCTGACTCCGGAAAGCGAGCTCGATGACGCTCACCAGCGAGTCGCCACATTGGAGGCCCAGATCCGCGAGAACCGGTCGGCGCTGGAACTGGCCCGCAAACGTCTGGAATACGCCACGGAGCGGGCCCCGATCGCCGCGCAGGTCCGCCATACCCATGTGCGCCCGGGCGATTTGGCCGTATCGGGCCAGCCGCTGATCGACCTGGTAGGCCTCGATGGCCTTCATGCGGTCCTGCGCGTGCCGGAGCGGGAGACCGTGCTGTTGAAACCCGGCCTGGCCGTGGAGCTGACCATTCCCGCTCTGGACCATGTCGTGACGACCCGGCTGGACCGGGTGCATCCCACATTGGCAGCCGGCCGGCGTAGCGGCAGCTTTGAAACGCGGCTGCCCGAGGCGCCCGAGGCGGCCCGTCCCGGCATGGCCGTACAGGCACGGGTTATCCTGGAGCACTTGGACGAGGCCACCAGGGTGCCTGCCCATGCCGTCTGGAGCGACGCTGGAATCCACTGGGTCTATCGGCTCGAGGACGGACACGCCTACCGCAGGGAGGTCGTTACGCGGTCATTGCCGAACGGTGAGCGAGCGATCAGCGAGGGCATCGACCCGGGTGATCGCATCATCGTGACCCCGGACCGCCGGATCCGGGATGGTCTGCCCGTACGGGACGTGAACGGCACCCGCTGATGGCCTGGGTCGAGGTGCTCCTCCGGAACCGGCATACAGTGCTGGTGCTGCTTGCCGCCATCCTGATCCTGGGCCTGCAGGCGCGCTTCGATTTGTCCGTTCAGCTCTTTCCCGACACCGACCCGCCGACCGTCACGGTCATCACCGAATACCCCGGCATGGCGGCCCTGGATGTCGACCGCGAGCTTACACGCCTGCTGGAGGAAGAGTTTGCCAGCCTCGATGGCGTGAGCCGGATCAGTTCCTCCAGTCAGACCGGACTGTCCGTGGCACGGGTGGAATTCGACTACGGCATCACCAGTGCCCTCGCCGCAGTGGACGTCCAGAACGCCGTCGGCCGCTTGCGCCCGGACCTGCCCGCCACCATCGAAGAACCACAGATCCTGGAGTTCTCCACGGCCGACAAGCCGATCATCACCATCGCCCTGACCAGCGACACCCTGGCGCTCGACGAGATCCGCGAGCAGGCCGACAACGCGATCCGGGGAAGGCTCGAATGGATCCCCGGCGTCGCCGCGGTCGATGTGGTCGGTGGGCACAAGAGGGAACTGCATGTCGCCCTCGATCCCGAGCGCACCGAGGCCCTCGGGATCGACATGGTCCAGGTACTGGAGGCCCTCGACGACTGGAATCTGATGGCGCCGGGCGGTCGTGTCCGCATCGGTGAACTCGAGAGCGTGGTGCGGTTCGATGCGCCATTGCGACGCGAGGCCGATGCACGCGGGATCATCCTGGCCGCGGACGGCGATGCCCGCGTGCGCCTGGACGACGTCGCCCGCGTCCGTCTGGAACCCGGCGAGCCCCGCTCGGCCTACCGCCATGACGGCCGGGCGGCCATCGCCGTGCAGGTGCTGCGCCGGGACGATGCCAACACGGTGGAGGTGGCCGCGCGGGTGCGCGAGGCACTGGAACCCTTGCGCGACGCCGCGCCCGAGCTGGACATCGTCGTCGCCGACGATGATTCGGTGTTCACCGAGAAGGTCATCGCCGACATGACGCAGACCGTGATCATCGCCATCGCCCTGACGATGATGATCGTCCTGGTGTTTCTCGCCGATCTGCGTCAGGCCGGGATCATCGCTCTCTCCATTCCGGCGGCGTTCCTGGCGACCTTCGGCCTGATGCAACTGGCCGGCCTCGATCTGAACATGGTCACCATGTCGGCGCTGATCCTGGCCATCGGTCTGCTGGTCGATGATGGCATCGTGATCCTCGAGAACATCCACCGTCACCTGGACGACGAGGGCCAGCCTCCGCGCCAGGCGGCCATCGAGGGGGTCGGCGAGGTCTTCGCCGCCAAGCTGGGCGGCACGCTGACCACCCTCGGCGTACTGCTGCCTCTCACGTTCATGGGCGGCTTTGTCGGCGAGTTGTTCCGGCCGCTTGCGCTGACCCTGGCGTTCGCCCTGAGCGCGTCGTTCGTAATGGCGGTCACGCTGATCCCGCTGCTCGCCACCTACTGGCTTCGGCCCGCCACCTCGGCCGCCACCCCGCGCTGGAGGGAGCCCCTGGAGGCGCCGGCGCGCGGCGTACGCAACCTCTATCTGGACGTGCTGGTATTAGCGTTGCAGCGCCCGCTGGCGACGCTGGTGGTGGCAGTCATGCTGCTGGCCCTCAGCCTGGGCATGCTCCGCATGACCGGGAGCGAAATGCTGCCGCGTTTCGACTCGGGCAGTTTCCAGGTCCTGGTCGATATGGCGCCGGGTACTCGGCTGGAGACCACCCTGGAAAGCCTCGTGCCCGTCGAGCGGTACCTGGCGAAGCAGGAGTACGTGACCGCTGTCAGCAGCCAGTTCGGGCACGAAGCCGGCGCCCGATCGATGGGCGACCGCGGCACCATGGGGGTCAACCAGGCCGAGATCACGGTGACGCTGGTGCCGCGGACGCAACGTTCCCTTACGCAGTGGGAAATCATGGACGACGTGCGCCAGCGTCTCGAAGCCACGCCGGGAGTCACCCTCGCCGTGCCCCGCGAACTCGGTGGCACCGCGCGTTCGTCAACCGCCGCCCCGATCATCGCCCGGATCAGCGGCGAGCAGGCCCCGGCCCTGGACCACACAGCCAGCGAACTGCTGGGCCATCTATCGGGCATCCCGGGAATCACCGATCTGTACAAGGACTGGGCTCTCGATACTCCCGAGGTGCGGGTCCGGGTCGACCATGACCGCGCGGCCGAACTCGGCCTCACCGGTACCGCGATCGCCCGAACGGTTCACCAGGCCATGGACGGGACCGTGGCCACACGCTTCCGCCAGCCACCGAAGCGGGATCTGGACGTGGTCGTGCGTTACCAGGCCCCCGACCGCCGCTACCCGGAAGACTTGGAGGGCATCCTGCTGCCCACCCGCGAGGGGCCCGTCGCACTGAGTGAAGTCGCAAGCCTTGGACATACCCTCGGTCCGCGCATCGTCACGCGGGAAAACGGCCAGCGAACGCTGGACATCCTCGGCTTCCACCTGGGGCGTCCGCTGTCCGAGGTCGTGGCCGACGTGCAGCAGCGCCTGGACACGTTCGCCGCCCCGGATGGCTACCCGGCGATCCTGGCCGGCGAGCAGGCGGACTTCGACGATGCCCGTGACCACATGATGCGGGCACTGCTGCTGGCCGCGATGGCCGTGTACCTGCTGCTGGTCGTGCAGTTCCGCAGCTTCGCGCAGCCCGTCATCATCATGAGCGCCATTCCGTTGCAGTTCATCGGCGTGGTCGCCGCGCTGCTGATCGCCGGGAAGTACGTCTCCATGCCCGCGCTGCTCGGGATCATCCTGCTGATCGGCATTGTCGTGAACAACAGCATCATCCTGCTCGACCTGGCCCGGCGCCGGCTGGCCGAAGGCGCGGACGTTCACGCGGCGGTCACGGAGGCGGTGGAAACCCGCATGCGGCCGATCATGATGACCGCCCTGTCCACGGTCGCCGGGATGTTGCTGCTGGCGCTGGAAATGGCGGTTGGGGCTGAACGTTTTTCCCCCATTGCCACGGTGATCATCGGCGGGATACTGGCGGCCACATTACTGACCCTGGTCGTGATCCCAGTGCTGTTTGCACTGCTCCACCGCCTCTCGCGGCATCCGGACGCTCATGATCGGTACCCGGCCCCGGGGGGCGCCGGTTAGCGGGAAAATCAAGCCGCCCGAGAATCGTATGTCTCGGATTTATAATCGTAGTTTCATCCTTCGGGGTGCCTCGCGGCCGAGGGCATGAGAGTTAGCGTGAAAATACGCCGCCCTAGAATCGTATGTCTCTGATTTATAATCGTAGTTTCATCCTTCGGGGTGCCTCGCGGCCGAGGGCATGACAGTTAGCGTGAAAGTCCCGGCCTGTCTCGTGTCCCTGGCGACCCGTAGGGCGGAAGAGCGCAGCGTCATCCGCCACACGGCGTTCGCAGTGCCCAGGCGCCCGCAGCATCCCCAACGCCGGCTGGCGGATGACGGCCTTCGGCCTCTTCCGCCCTACGCCTCTTTCATCATCGGGGGGTGGCTGCCCGCGCCATGACAGTCTGCGTGAAAAGAGCGCGCAGCGCGGACGAAATCCCCCGCTTGCGGGACAAATCCGGCGGGAGCCGATTTCGAACAGCAGCAGGGTGGGCCACAGGCGGGCGCAGCGGGTCATCGAGCAAAAGCCTGCCGATCAACGGTTCATCGATCGTCATGTCCTGTCTGCACGGCGCTGGCGGCCGGAGGTGTGATTCGATGCGATCATGAAGCAATCAGCGTTTCACTCGGGTGCATGGTGGCGATGGCCGTGTGCTGGCTCGGGTCCGCGGTCCGAGTGTCCGTGATGGTGACCGTGGTCCGATGGGCCGCCAGACTGCACGACCGCTTCCAGGTGCAGATCCTCGTGTGCTTCGATGTAGAGCGTGATCGGGATCGTGTCGCCACCGGAGAGCGGTTGAACGAGATCGATCAGCATCACGTGCAGCCCGCCGGGGCGGAGTTCGATCCGGTCCTGCGCGGCGATGGTGATGGCATCCACCTGGCGCATGCGCATCACGCCCTCGGCATCCTGCACATGGTCGTGCAGTTCGGTGACGCGGGCGGCGGGGGATTCTCCTGCCAGGATCCGGATATCGGCGTCGGTCGTGTTGCGCAGCGTCATGTAGGCGGCGCTATTGGGCACGCCCGGGGGCGTGAGCCGCACCCACGCCGGCGCGTCGAGCTCGATTCCAGGCGGGCAGTCGCAGTCCGCGTGCGCGGACCCGTGGTGGCCGGGAGTATGATGGGCAGTGACGGCAGGGCTGCCCATCGTTGCCAGCACCAGCACGAGGCTGTACAGCAGTCCGGGTGATCCTGATCGGAGATGCATCGGTGAATTCTCCTCGGTCATGGTGGATGCAGGTGCCGGCAGGTGTCCACGGCGCGCTGTTTGGGGCGTTCGCGTCGGCGATGGGGGCGCCGCCAGCGCTCGGGGTGGTACGGCCACCGTGCCCGGGGCGCGCCGTGGCTACACCTGGCCAGCGTTCGGCTCTAAGCAATATCCATGCTATTGCAGTGATCGGCTGTGGAACGGGCGTTCCGAAAGGGTACTTGTTCTCTGGAACACTGCATATCGCGCACCGGGCGATCATGCTGCTGCATTTGGCGCAGGTCTTCGCGTCGCGCTTGCGCGCGGATGAGCACGCTGCGGAACATCGGTTCGAATCGGGTTATCGTTTTACGGTAACGGGATACGGGCAGGCGGAGGGCTGAAGATGGCGGAGTTGACCCCCTGGGACAAGGATGCCGTCGCGCTGGTAGGGCAGGCGGTGCTTGCCCCGTCGAGCCACAACACGCAACCCTGGGTCTTCCTGCTCGGGGAGCCGCTGATCGACCTGTTGGCGGACCGTACGCGGGCGCTGCCGGCGAACGATCCCGAGGGTCGTGAACTCAGCATCAGCGGCGGCGACTGCGTCACCTGCGTGTGTTCGGCAGCACCACACGGGCCTCGGTGCCTCCGCCCTCGCGGGGATGCAGCGAGACGTCCCAGCCGTTGGCCTTGGCCAGCTGGCGCGTGATCGCGAGACCGAGGCCACTGCCTCCCGTCTGGGCGCTGCGCGAGGCCTCCAGCCGATGGAACGGGCGGAACACCGCCTCGAGCTGGTCGCCGGGAATACCGGGGCCCCGGTCGAGCACGCGGATGACGACTGTCGGCGCGCACTCGAGCGCCACCTCGACCGGCTGTCCTTCGCCGTAGCGGACCGCGTTCTCGACCAGGTTGGCGAGCACCCGCTGCAGTGCCACCGGGTTCAGATGCCGGCTGCAGGACGCGGGTGCGCTGCTCCAGCTGATGTCGCCTTCGCTGCGGCAGGCATCGGCGATGATCTGTTCCAGCAGCGCGACCAGGTCGACGGTCTGTTCCTCCCGAGTCTCCAGATCCCGGCTCAGCGCCAGTGTCTGCCGAATGATCCGGTCCATCGCCTCGAGATCGTCGCAAATGCCATCGATCAGCTTCGGGTCGTGTATTTCCCGCAGCATCTCCAGCGACAGTCGCATGCGCGTGAGCGGCGTGCGCAGGTCGTGGGATACGCCGGCCAGCAGGGTGGTCCGGTTCGCGAGCAGTTCGCGTACCTCGTGTGCCATGGTGTTGAAGTTCCGGGCCAGCATCCGGACCTCGCGTGGCCCCTTCTCGGGCAGGGGTTCGGGCAGCTGTCCCTGGCTGACATCGGCAACCGCGGCCGACAGGCGGCGTATGCGCCGGGTGGTGCCGCCAGCCATGAATATGGAGGTGATCAACACCAGCAGCACGGTGATGACCGCGACCGTCAGCACGCCTTCCAGGCGCCGGGTCACGATGCGGTCGTGGGCAAGCCCGATGCGCAGGTTCTGGCCGCCGATGGACAGGTCGGCCCAGTACCATCGCTCGCCATCGCGCTGCTGCGGACGCAGCGGCACGTCGAAGCCGACCCGGCGCGACAGGGATTCCTGCACGAACGCGAGGTAGGGGGCGGGCAGCTTGTCTGCCGGCGGCAGGGTTTCCCTGAGGTCCGTGATGCGCAGGCCGTGATTGCGGAGCAGGCGGTCGTTGAATTCACGTCGGGCCGGGGGAGGGATCTCCGCCCAGCTACGCGCCGACAGCAGCATCAGCGCTGCCAGGTCGTCGCCCGCGCTTCGTGCGAGAGGCAGGATGGTGAAGTGCGCGACGGTACCCAGGATCAGCACCGCAAAGGTGAGGAAGGCGACCAGCAGGATGCCGGTGGTGCGCACGAAGATCGAGCTGGGCGAGACGGCCTGCAGCCACCTCATTCGGAAACCTCGTTGCCATCGGGGGCGAACAGGTAGCCGCGCCCCCAGACGGTGCGGATGTAGCGCGGATGGCTGGCGTCGTCCTCGATCTTGCGTCGCAGCCGGGCGACCCGAACATCGATGCTGCGGTCGAACGGCTGGTGCTCGTAGCCCTTGATCAGGTCCAGCAGGGTGTTGCGGTCCAGCACGCGCTGGGGGTGTTCGGTCAGTACCCGCAGCAGGGTGAACTCGCCCGTGGTCAGGGGTACCTCTTCGCCGTTGCGCAGCAGGCGCTGCGAGGCGACGTGCATCTCGAAGGGTCCGAAGCGGTATATTCCTTCCGGCTCCCCGCTGGCCTCGTCCTCGGTTGCGGCCGAGTGCCGCCGCAGCACGGCGCGCACCCGGGCAAGCAACTCCCGCGGGTTGAACGGCTTGGCGATGTAGTCGTCGGCCCCGACCTCGAGACCGACGATGCGGTCGACATCCTCGCCGCGCGCGGAAACCATGATCACCGGCAGCGCCTGACGGCTCACCGTGCGGCGCAACAGCGACAGGCCGTCCTCGCCCGGCAGCATCACATCGAGGATCAGCAGGTCGAAGGCCGCGTCTGCCAGCGCACGATCCATCTCGACGCCGTCGCGCACGGCCACCACTTCGTAGCCCTGCTCCTCCAGGTAGCGCCGGAGCAGGTCGCGCAGACCCGGGTCGTCGTCGACTACGAGGATGCGGGCGGGGGTTGTCGTCTCCATGGGCCTATTGTGCGCATCTTTCGGCCGCGGCGCTGCGGGTGAAACACACTGTTACAAAGTCAGAACAACAGGACATTCTTATGCAACAGGGCACCCGTATGGTGGAGCCTGTGCAGGATGCCTTCGGCCCGAATCGGGTGGCGCGCCGCCCCTGGCGCGGCTGCCGATCGCCGGAGAAGCGGCCTGCCTCGATAGCGAAGCGGAACCCTTACAGGAGAAGTCATCATGTACTTCGACAATTTTACCCTCATCGGTGTTGTTGCGGCAGTTGCCATCGCTGCGCTGGTCGTCCGCCTGGTGGCGAGCGATTCGGACGGTACTTCGGAGCACGCTACCAGCCGTGCCGACGCGAGCGAAGACGACAGCCTGTTCGCCCGTCCCTGACGGGACGCTCCGCACCGGAGCGTCGGTGTGCCGCCGCCCTGGCCGGCGTTCTGCCGGGCTCCAGCATAGGCCCGTTCCAGTGCCGCGATGTCGAACCTCGTCATCTGCCGTCACGCAGCGGGGACCGTGCACGGTCCCCTTTTGTGGGATCAGGCGCCGTGAAGCGTTGCCCGGGAAAGCGCGACCCCGCAGGCCCATAACGGACCCTCTCTCGGCCGGTACGGGTTCGAGGCCGTCAGGCGGCGTTCGCGACCGGGTCGCTCTGGCCGGGGCGGGACACCTTCAGCGTGACGAGTTCCTCGGCGCTGGTTGGGTGGATCGGGATGGTTAGGTCGAAGTCGCGCTTGGTCGCGCCCATGCGCACCGCGACCGCAAAGCCCTGCAGCATCTCGTCGACTGCGTCGCCGACCATGTGGATGCCGACCACCCGCTCGTCGTCGCCGGCACAGACCAGCTTCATCGAGATCGGCGCGATGTCACCCTCGGCGAAGGCCCGCGCGAGGCCACCGAACTCGGTCTCGTACACGTGCACCTGGTCGCCGTACCGGGCGACCGCCTGCGGTTCGGTCATGCCTACTGCACCGGTTGGCGGGTGGGTGAAAGTCACCGTGGGAATCTGACTGTAGTCGACCGGGACCGGGTCGCGTTCCGGCGCGAACCAGTGGTCCGCGAGCCGCCGGCCGGCGGCGATCGCGACCGGGGTCAGCGGCCCCTTGCCGATGATGTCACCGAGCGCGAACACGCCGGGGACGTTCGTCTCCTGCCACTCGCCCACCGGCACGGTCCCGTTCGGACGCAGTTCCACGCCGACCGACTCCAGCCCGATGTCGCGGGTCCTTGGCGAGCGCCCGACCGCCCAGAGCACCCGTTCGAACGGGCCGGCTTCGCTGCCGTCGGCGATCTGCACGCGGACGGCGCCGGTTTCGCCCGCGAGACCCTTCACCGTGGCCCCCAGACGGCGTTCGATGCCTTGTTCCTCCAGATGCCGTTCGAGCACGTGACTGACCATCGGGTCGAACATTTCCAGCACCCGGTCCTCCATCGCGATCACGGTCACCTCCGCGCCGAACGCGCGGAGCATGCCGGCCATCTCCAGCCCGATGTAGCCGGCACCGATGATCGCGATGGACCTGGGGAGATCCTCCCACTGGAAGAAATCATCCGAAGTCGCACCCAGCTCATGTCCGGGCATGCGCGGAACGATGGGTTCGCCGCCGGTGGCGATCACCACACGCTCGCCGCGGTACTCCTTGCCGCCGGCACTGACCGTGCGCTCGTCCAGCAGCTGTGCCCGTTCCGGCACGTAGTCCACGCCGAGGCGCTCCAGGTAGCCGGACCAGTAGTCGTTCAGCATGCGCAGGAACGCGTGCCGGCGCTGGACCAGATCCGGGTAGCGGAGGCCCGAGGATTGCAGATCCACGCCGAATTCCGAAGCGTGGCGGGCGTGGCTGATGTGGTGGGCGGCGTACCAGGTCAGCTTCTTGGGCACGCAGCCCTCGTTCACGCAGGTGCCGCCGAGGGGCTTCGGGTCGAAGACCACGACGCGGGCGCCGTGGCCGGCGGCCCGCTCGGCGACCGCGAGACCACCGCTGCCTCCGCCGATCACGATGATGTCGTACTGTTCCATGTGGGCTCCCGTTGGACTTCGCGAATGAGCGTGCCCCGGGTCGCGGGGCACCTGTGTCAATGGTTCGCCGGCATTTTACCGGAGTGGCGCTCGGGCGGCCCAAAGGCCGGGATGGCGCGCCGGAAACGCGGGTCCCGGCGCGCTTCGGCTCAGGCCGCGGGGCGGATGCGCGCGCGGTCCAGCCAGACCTTCAGCTCTTCCGAGCCACCGATGCGCTCGCCGTTCACGAAGACCTGAGGCACGGTCATCGCGCCGGTTGCGGCCCGCAAGCTGCGCAGGCTGGCGTCGCGGCCGAGCACGATCTCTTCGAAATCCATGCTGGCCTGCTGCAGGTCGTCCTTCGCGGCCTTGCAGTACGGGCAGCCCGGTTTGGTGAACAGCACCACGTCCTTGGGCCGGGCAGCATTCGGCGCCAGGTACTCGAGCATGGTATCCGCATCGGAGACCACGAACGGGTCGCCTGGTTCGTCGGGTTCGATGAACTGCTTCTCGATCACGCCGTCGCGCACCAGCATCGAGTAGCGCCAGGAGCGCTTGCCGAAGCCGAGGTCGGACTTGTCCACCAGCATGCCCATCGCGTCGGTGAACTCGCCGTTGCCGTCGGCAATGAAGGTGATGCGTTCGGCGCACTGATCCGCCTGCCAGGCCTCCATCACGAAGCCGTCGTTCACCGAGATGCAGACGATCTCGTCGATGCCCTGCGCCTTCAGGACCGGCGCCAGCTCGTTGTAGCGGGGAACGTGGGCCGAGGAACACGTGGGCGTGAAAGCGCCCGGCAGCGCGAACACGACGACGTTGCGGCCTTTGAAGATGTCTGCGGAGCGGATGTCGTTCCACTCGTTGTCCTTGCGGCAGCGGAATGTGACTTCGGGTACGCGCTGACCTTCGCGTGCTTGCAGCGTCATGGTGATGTCTCCTCAATCGAATGAACGGTATGGGTTCGAAATCTTTCGGGTCCAGCCGTGGCTGGAACGAGGCTCAGACTACGGGCTGCATGGCGATACCTCCAATCAAATAAAAAGAACGGTAAGATAGTCGTGAACTAACACTCCGGGGCAAGTGTGGTGCCCTGCGCTGGGGCGGGATGTCCGGTTTCAGTGCTGGTGGCATTTGACGGGAACGCGCGAAACCGGGAAGCTCTCGGGTTCGCCCGCTCTTGCGGGCACATGCGTTATGGTGGTCCGTGTCGGTCCCCCCGCGACGATAGGCTGTGAACCCCGCCAGGCCCGGAAGGGAGCAACGGTAGCAGCCGACTCGGGCGCCGGGGTGTGGCGGGTGCGGGCCGCCGCCCTTTCGCGCACGTTCAGCCGCGCAGGCCGGGGGTTCCGGAAACAAGATGAGTCATCAGGTGCTGGCCCGAAAATGGCGCCCCAGCCGGTTTGAGAACCTGGTGGGCCAGCCGCATGTGGTGCGGGCGCTGGTGAATGCGCTGAGCAGCGGACGCATCCACCACGCCTACCTCTTTTCCGGTACCCGGGGGGTCGGCAAGACCACCATTGCGCGCATCCTGGCCCGATGCCTCAACTGCGAGACGGGCGTTACTGCGACGCCCTGCGGCCAGTGCCGGCCCTGCGTGGAGATTGCCGAGGGGCGGCATCTGGACCTGATTGAGGTCGACGCGGCGTCGCGCACCCGGGTCGACGACACGCGGGAACTGCTGGACAACGTGTCGTACGCGCCGGTATCGGGGCGTTACAAGGTGTACCTCGTTGACGAAGTGCACATGCTCTCCGAAAAGAGCTTCAACGCACTATTGAAAACGCTCGAGGAACCTCCGCCGCACGTCATCTTCCTGCTGGCGACCACGGACCCCCAGAAGCTGCCGGTGACCGTGCTCTCCCGCTGTCTTCAGTTCAACTTGAAGCCGATGCCGGCGGCGCTGATCGCGGAGCACCTGGAACGCGTTCTGGCGTCGGAGGGCGTGGCCGCGGCACCGGGTGCGTTGCTGCGGCTGGCAGAAGCCGCCGAGGGGAGCATGCGCGATGCGCTGAGCCTCACCGACCAGGCGATTGCGTACTCCGGCGACGAGCTGGGCGAGTCCGAGGTCTGCGACATGATCGGCCTGTTGCCGAGGTCGCGACTGACCGAACTCCTCGACGTGGTCTGGGCGGTGCAGGGGGCACGCATGCTCGGGTTGCTGCGGGAGCTCGATGCACTGGCCCCGGACTGGGCGCGGCTGCTCGAGGAACTCGCGGCGCTGGTGCATGGCGTGGCGGTGCAGCAGGTGCTGCTGCAGGAACCGGGCGCGGCTGCTGCCGGCACGCCGGACGACCCTGCGTCGCGCTGGGCGCAGCAGGCCGCGGCACGCGAGGCGCCCGAGGACATCCAGCTTGCCTACCAGATCCTGCTCCACGGGGCGCGTGATCTGCCGTACGCGCCGGACGCCAGGATTGGGGCGGAGATGACGCTGTTGCGCATGCTGGCCTTCCGGCCTGCGCCGGACGTGCAAGGGGGCGACAGTCAAGTGGGCGACAGTGCGGGGAATTCCGGCACGCGCCGCGCCGGTCGGGCGGCGCCCGCGTTCGGGGCGGCGCCGGAGCGGGGGGCGGCGCGCGCCGCGACCGGTACGCCGGCGCGATCGCCAACGCCGGTCACACCCGTCGCCGGGGCGCCCGGGGCGCCCCCCCGCGCGGGCGGGTCCGAAAGCGGTGTGCGCGAGCGGGTCGCCCGTGAGACCGCCGCTGCACCGGCTTCGAAGGCCGGGAATTCGCATGCGATCACGCAGCAGGGGCCTGCACCCGAGGCACAGCGAACGGCGCCTGACCCGGGTTCGAGCGTCGCGGCAGGGCTGGACTGGCATGCCTTCGCCGGTTCGCTTCCCGCCGGACCGGCACGCGAACTGGCGCTGCATGCCGACCTGCTCGAATGCGGATCCGAACGGGTGGTGATTGCCGTTCAGCCTGCCCACCGCATGCTGGGAACGGCGCGAACCCGTGCACGGGTAGCAGAGGCGCTGGGCCGGGTGCTCGGGTACCAGGTCAGCCTGGAGCTCCGTGAGCAGGCGGCACCGTCGGGCAGTACCCCGGCGGCCAGGCTTGCGGCGGACGCGGCCGACCGTCACGCTAGGGCCGAGGCGGAACTCCGTGCCGACCCGGTGATTCAGACGTTGCAGGAAACCTTCGGCGCGGAGGTGACCCGGGTGGTCGTGGCGGAAGAGGAAGACCGCCCCGACGCGGGCGCCCCGCCGGCGTCGTAGGATGGCGGCACGCGGCGGCTCGGTGTCGCGCGATTTCCATGAAACAGGCTTCGACATGCCGTTGAGCAGGAGCAGCAGGAAATGATGAAAGGTGGTTTGGGCGGCCTGATGAAACAGGCCCAGAAGATGCAGGAAGACATGCAGAAGGTGCAGGCTGAGCTTGCGAATATGGAGATCGACGGTCAGGCCGGTGGCGGTCTCGTCCGGGTCGTGATGACCGGCAAGTACGAAGTGCGCCGGGTGACCATTGACCCCAGCCTGTTCGACGATGATCGTGACATGATCGAAGACCTGGTGGCAGCAGCGGTGAACGACGCCGTGCACAAGGCCGAGGCGGCGGCGCAGGAACGCATGGCCGGGCTGACGGCCGGGATGGGTCTGCCCGCCGGCATGAAATTGCCGTTCTGACCCCGCTTCCCGGGCCGCTGGTGCTGCTCGTGCAGCGATGACGACCGAGCCCGCCCTCGAGGAACTGATCGCGGCACTGCGCTGCTTGCCGGGTGTCGGCAACAAGTCGGCGCGGCGGATGGCGCTGCATCTGCTGGAACGCGATCGAGCGGGAGCTCGCCGGCTGTCCCGAGCGCTGGAGGTGGCTGCGGACACGGTCGGACACTGTTCCCGCTGTCGCACGCTGACGGCTGCCGATACCTGTGCGCGCTGCCTCGACCCCTCGCGCGACCCGGGTGTGATCTGTGTGGTCGAAACCCCGGGCGACGTGCTGGCCATCGAGGCGGCTACCGATTTCCGCGGGGTGTTTCATGTGCTGCTGGGGCGCCTTTCGCCGCTCGACGGCATCGGCCCTTCGGAACTGGGGCTGGACCGGCTGGAGCAGCGGCTGCACGATGAACCCGTGCGCGAGCTCATCCTGGCCACGAATGCCTCGGTGGAAGGCGAGGTGACCGCGCACTACCTCGCCGAGATGGCTGCACGTCACGGCGTGCGAGCCACGCGGATCGCGCAGGGCGTGCCGGCCGGGGGCGAACTGGAGTACCTGGACGCCGGCACGCTCGCCCATGCCTTGTCGGGCCGGCGCGAATATTGATATAAAACCGGGTCCCTGGGACGTCCCAACTGCAAAGGTGACGCGTGAGCGATTGTGTATTCTGCCGTATCGTGGCCGGCGAGATCCCCGCGCGGATCATCCTGAAAACCGACACGGTGCTCGCGTTCCACGATCTGAATCCGCAGGCGCCCGGGCATGCGCTGGTGATCCCGCGCCGCCACATCGCGACTCTGAACGACGCTTCGGAGTCGGACCGCGCGATCCTCGGCGACCTGATGCTGGCGGGGGCGGAGGTCGCCAGAATCCTGGGTTTCGCCGAATCGGGATACCGGACGGTGACGAACTGCAACCCGGACGGAGGCCAGACGGTCTACCATATACACTTGCATGTCCTGGGGGGGCGGCGGCTGTCCTGGCCCCCGGGCTGACCAAAAAGGGGTTATACTTGAGGTGCAGGGCGCTCCGGAGTGACGTTCGTCCTGCAGGGAGAACACGACAGATGAACGCATGCCATCGAACAACCCGTTTCGCGCTTCGGCTGGTGCTCGGCGTGTTGCCGTTCGTGCTGGCCTCGGGCGCCGTGCATGCCGACTCCCGCTCGCTGTATTCGCTCGGTTACACCCCTGGCGCCGACGCCCGTACGAATCTCGATGCGTTTACCTCGGCGGACCGGCTGCGTCCCGGGTTCCGGAACGACGTGCAGCAGGGCTCTGCGCTGAACCTGGAAGTGCGTTCCACACGATTGCCGTCCGCGGCGGCGCCCGGCCTTGCCGAGCGGTCGCTGGAGACCAGCGGCGGCTATCGGCACCGGTTCGGTGGCAGCGGGTTCGGATACGGTGTCGATCTGGGCCTGGGCATGTACGCACCGACCTGGGATCAGCCGTTCGACCTCGAGCAGGGGCTCGGTGATCGCAGTTCGTTCATGGTCACTGATTTCAGCACCGGCCCGACCTATGAATCCGGTAGCCTGCGCAGCCGCGTTCGCGTCGGTGTGCGCTATCCACTGCTCGGCGAAGGCGACGCGGCCAGCCCGCTGTACGGCCACCGCGGCGACTCCGGTCGCGGCGCGGGTTACGTGAGCCTGGACAGCCGACTGCGTTTCAGCAACCAGACCGAAATGTCGCTGAGCGTGTTCTACGACGACTACGGCTTGAGTTCGTCGTCGGACGACTGGTTGAGCGACGGCCTCGGTTTCCGTGGCGGCGCGGGTAGCAGCCAGTCGGTGGTCGGCTTCGAGATGGGGCTGAATTTCTGACGCGGCCGCGCTCCGGTGGGGTCAACGGCGTGCGCCGCGATTCCCCGGCATAAGGCGCCCGCCCGCGCCGATCTCCTGCAACAACTCGTGCCAGGCCTCCAGCCGGTGTGCGGGCAGGCCGCCGTCCGCGACGGCCACCGTGACCGCGCAGCCCGGTTCGGCCCGGTGGGTGCAATCCCGGAACCGGCAGCGTTCCGCGAAAGCGGCCAGGTCGGGAAAACCCCGCACCAGCTCCGCGGTGCTGCTGATTTCCGGGGTGAAGTCGCGGACTCCGGGGGAGTCGATCCATGCCCCTCCCTCGGCCTCGTACCAGCGTGCAGTGGTGGTCGTGTGCCGGCCCTCTCCCGAATGCCCCAGATTTCCGATCCGCAGTTCCTCGCGCGGCAGCAACGCCTGGATCAGCGAGGACTTGCCAACTCCCGACTGCCCGACCAGGATGTTGCTGTGGCCGCGAGCGGCTGTGCGGAGCCGATCGAGCCCGTACCCGGTGTGTGCGCTGACGCGCAGCAGGTCCAGGTTCAGGCAGCGGTAGTTCTCGAGCAACGCGTCGAAGGCCGCCGGGCGTTGCAGGTCGGCGCGGTCCCACTTGTTCACCAGGATTCCTGGCTGTGCCGGGAGGTTGACGATGCCGGCCAGAAACCGGTCGACCAGGAACGACGGCACCTCGGGGCGCGGCGCGATCACGATCCACACCCGGTCGATGTTCGCTGCGATGGTCCTGGGCCGGTTCGAAACGTCGCGGCGGGTCAACTGGTTGTGACGGTCCGCACGCCGCGCAACTGCGGCTTCCGTGGCCTCGAGGAAGACGCGGTCACCGCAGACCACATCGTCGGTCTTGCGCCGCAGTCGTGCACGCTGCTGCACCCGTTGCCGGGTATCGAGCACGTCCACTTCGCTGCCATAGCGTGCGATCACCCGCAGCGGAGCGGTAGTTGAGGCCGCGTGCTTTCCGGGCTGTCGCGTAGCCATGCACATCACCCGAGCGGTGCCCGGCCCGGGGAAGGCTTCAATGCTCCCCGGGCCGGGTAGCCGCGCCATCGTGCCAGCGACCGCGCCGCACGAGGCCCACTCCCGGGGCGACCGGCACTCGGTCTACTCGAGCAGCGCATCGATGCGTGCGGCGCAGACGAAGTCGTTCAGTGTCAGCCCGTTCACCGCGTGGGTCGTGAACCGAACCACGCACTGGTTATAGGAGACCTCGAGATCGGGATGGTGGTCCTCGCGGTTCGCGATCCACGCGACCGCGTTCACGAAGCCAACCGTTTCGTGAAAATTGCCGAAACGCAGCCGCCGTGAGATCGGTCCCTGGTCGCTATCCAGATTCCATTCGGGGTGGAGCTGTTTCAGCATCGCATCGCGGTCGGCCGGACTCATCGGCCCCGGGAATCGTTCCGGGGGCTCGCAATGCCGGTTCTTCAGGTCGCTCATTACAGGCCCTCCCGGCGCTCAGAACTGGTAGTAGTTCTCGTTGAGATAGTGCGCGACGGCCTCGACCTCGTCGTCGAACCAGCCGGTCCCGAGGTTCACGTTGCAGCGGTTCACCTGTGTGACCAGCGAATCGAACGACTCCACGCCGCGGGTGTGGCGGGTATATAGCTCCGATCCGTCGCCGCCAACCATGCTGACATGGCACGACACGCAGTTCTCCTGGTGCAGCTTCTCGCCTAGCCCGACGTCGCTGGCCTGGGACGGCGCGGCGAAGGTGGTCGCGACGAACAGTGTACCGAGTGCGGTTCCAAGATAACGCATAGGACCTTCTCCTTTGCAGTGGGCGTGCCGGACCCGATCCCGGATCCGGCACTGAATGATAGACTGGCGAACGATTCGAGGGAGAGCGCATGGGCCAGAATGCCGATAACCTGATCTGGATAGACCTCGAGATGACCGGTTTGGATCCCCATTCGGACCTGATTCTCGAGGTTGCGACGATCGTCACCGACAAGGATCTGAACGTGCTCGCCGAGGGACCGGTGATCGCGGTGCGCCAGCAGGAAGCGGTGCTGGTGCGTATGGACGACTGGAACCGCAGAACGCACGGGGCCTCCGGACTGATGCAACGCGTGCGCGACAGCATGACCGATGAGCTCGGCGCCGAGCATGCGACGCTGGAGTTTGTGAAGCAATGGGTGCCGCGCAATGCGTCGCCGATGTGCGGCAACTCGATCTGCCAGGACCGCCGTTTCCTGGCCCGGTGTATGCCTGATCTCGAGAGGTACTTCCATTACCGCAATCTGGACGTGAGTACGCTGAAGGAACTCGCCCGGCGCTGGGCGCCGCAGGTGCTCGCATCTTCGAACAAAGAGGCCACGCACCAGGCACTGCAGGACATCCGGGACTCGATCGCCGAACTGCGTCATTACCGCGAGCACTTCATCCGGTTGCCGGCTGGCCGGCCCGAGGCGGAGTAGATAGACGGGTTCACTGCAGTGACATTCGCCCGGCGGGGTGAGCGGGCGGATTTGTTGCCCTTGCCCGCCAGCGCATCGGGCCGTGTGTGGATCGCGATCCCGCGATCCTTTCGGTGAGTCAGTGTGAGCCCGGGTTCCTTGGCTCGCGAGGGACTGAATCGAAGAAGCGCGTTGCGTGCCGCCGGGTGCGTTGTGCCGCATCTTGAGGATCAGGCCGGATGGTGCGCCGCCGATGATGGCGGCGTCTGCACCGTGGGTTTGCCGTCGAGTGCCGGATCGCGCTCCGGATAATTGCGGACGTAATGCAGCCCGCGGCTTTCCCGTCGTTCCAGCGCGCTCTTCACGATGATGTCGGCGACCAGCACGAGGTTTCGCAGTTCGATCAGGTCGGGCGTGATGCGGTAGTGGCTGTAGTATTCGTGTACCTCTTCCATCAGGACCCGGATGCGCCGCTGCGCACGCAGCAGTCGGTCCAGGCTGCGGACGATCCCGACGTAGTCCCACATCAGCCGGCGGAGTTCGTCCCAGTCGTGGGACACCACGACCTCTTCGTCGGAATCGGTGACCCGCGATTCGTCCCAGTTCGGCGGCTGCGGCAGGGACTCCGGCCGCAGCGGATCCGGAACGGACAGGATGTGGTCGGCCGCGGCCCGCGCATAGACCAGGCATTCCAGCAGTGAATTGCTCGCCATCCGGTTGGCGCCGTGCAGCCCGGTGTAGGAGACTTCGCCCGCGGCATAGAGCCCCGGGAGGTCGGTCTGTCCGTGCCGGTTCACCATCACCCCGCCGCAGGTGTAATGCGCGGCCGGCACCACCGGCAGCGGTTCGGTCGTCATGTCGAAGCCGTATTCCAGGCAGCGCTGGTGAATGGTCGGGAAGTGCTCGCGCACGAATTCCGGTGGACGGTGGCTGATGTCCAGGTACACGCAGTCGATGCCGAGGCGCTTCATCTCGTGGTCGATCGCGCGGGCGACGATGTCGCGCGGCGCCAGTTCCGCACGCCGGTCGAAGCGTTCCATGAACCGTTCGCCGCCGGGCAGGAGCAAGTGCCCGCCCTCGCCGCGCACGGCTTCCGAGATCAGGAAGGATTTGGCCCTGGGGTGGAACAGGCAGGTGGGATGGAACTGCATGAATTCCATGTTCGCAACCCGGCAGCCGGCGCGCCAGGCCATCGCGATTCCGTCCCCGGTCGCGCCGTCGGGGTTGGAGCTGTACAGGTAGACCTTGCTGGCGCCGCCGGTGGCGAGGATCACGACCGGTGCCAACACGGTCTGCACCTGCCGCGTGGTGCCATCCTGCACATAGGCGCCGATGACCCGGGGGCTGCCGCCGGCGCGGTGCACGATCAGGTCCACCGCCATGTGCCGCTCGAACACGTCGATCCGGGGACGCTCCCGGAGGGTGTGTACCAGGGTGTCCTCGATCGCCTGGCCGGTGGCGTCGGCCGCGTGGGCGACCCGTCGCGCACTGTGCCCGCCCTCGCGGGTCAAGTGCAGGCGGCTGCGCCCCTCGTGGGCCTCGCGGGTGAACGGCACGCCGAGTCCGAGCAGCCACTGGATCGCCTCGGGACCGGCGGCCACGGTGCGGCGCACGGCATCGATCTCGCACAGGCCGGCGCCGGCGTCGAGGGTGTCGGCCATGTGGGCATCGAAGGAGTCGGCCTTGTCCAGCACCGCCGAGATGCCCCCTTGCGCGTAGCGGGTGCTGCCCTCGTCCACAGGCCCCTTGCTGAGCACGGCCACGCGCCGGAACGGTGCGAGATGGAGTGCCGCGGTCAGGCCCGAGGCGCCGCTTCCGATGATCAGCACGTCGAAGCGCTCGACCGGCGGATCCATTTGTGTTGCGGCCATGGCTCAGGTAACGTTCCGGCGTTGTTTTGCCGGCAGCCGACCGCGTGCCGCGACGCTTGGGGCAATCAAGACGAACTTCACCATGGTTACAGGGTCCATGCAGCCAAGATTACCGGAGTCCGGGCTCCGGGCGGGAGTCTCCGCATGAGCGAGAAGGCTTCCGACGAGGCCCTGGTCAAGCGCGTTCAGAGTGGCGAGAAGGCAGCATTCGACATCCTGGTCCTCAAGTACCAGCACAAGATCATCAATCTGGTCGGGCGCTACGTGCACGACCATGCGGCGGCACTCGACGTGTCGCAGGAGGCCTTCATCAAGGCCTACCGGGGGCTGGCGAATTTTCGGGGCGAGAGCGCCTTCTACACCTGGTTGTACCGGATCGCGATCAACACCGCGAAGAACTACCTCGTGGCCCAGGGAAGGCGGCGGCCTGAAGCGGAGGTGGACGCCCAGGACGCTGAGCAGATCGGTGGCAATTCGGCGCTCAAGGACAGTGCAACCCCTGAAGGGGAGTTGTTGTCAGAGGAAATACAGGCAGCGGTGCAACGCACCATCGAGCGTTTGCCGGACGACCTGCGAACCGCGATTACGCTGCGCGAACTGGAAGGGCTGAGCTACGAGGAGATCGCCCAGACCATGGGATGTCCGATCGGGACCGTCCGTTCGCGCATCTTTCGAGCCAGAGAAGCCATCGACCGGACCCTGCGTCCGCTGCTAAACGATTGAGCGAGCGATGATGAACAAGCAAGTGAGCAAAGCCGAGCGTCTTTCCGCGCTGGTGGACAACGAGACCGATGCGTTCGAAACCCGCCGGCTGGTGGGTGAGCTGTTGAAGTCGGACGGGGATCGTGGAACCTGGGCGCGCTACCACTTGATCGGGGATGGTCTGCGCGGAGGCCTGCGCCAGGTGGCGCCGGTGGATTTCGTCGATCGTATCCGCGACGAGCTCGCCGACGAGGCACCGATCCGTGTGGCAGCCGGCGGCAACTCGCGTGCACGCTGGGTCAGGCCGGTTGCGGGCGCCGGTGTCGCGGCAGCGGTAGCGATGGTGACCTTGCTGGGCCTGCAGATGGTCGTGGGCGGAGGTGAGAATACACCGGTCGCAACTACCGAAGATGCCGAGCCGGAAGCGCTGGCCGCGGAGAATGAGGGCGGTGTGGCGCCGGATCCGCGCTTCGCGCGCTACCTCGAGAATCATGCCGAGTTGGTGGCTCCGGGATCCTCGGCGTTCGCCCGGGTTCGTAACTCAGTGGACGGCGAGTAGCGGCGGATGTGGGGCTGGGTACGCAACCTCCCGGTCATGCTTCTTCTGGTCCTGCCGGCTGCCTCCGTCGGTGACGAGGGCGATCCGGTCCGCTGGCTGGAGCGCATGACCGAAAGCCTGCACCTGCAGAGCTACGAAGGGACTTTCGTGTTCCAGCGGGGTGACCGGATCGATACCGTCCGGGTGGTGCATGCGGCCGAAGAGGGCGGTTACCGGGAACGTCTCCAAACCTTGACCGGTTCCGCCCGCGAGGTGGTCCGGTCGGTAGACCGGCTGAGCGTCCTGAAAGGCGCTCGCGCCGAGGGTGAGGGTGCGGGTGAAGGAGCGCCGCAATGGCCCCCTGCAATCGCGGGGGCGCTGGTCCGGGCGAATGACCGCTATCACCTGAAATCGCCGGGGTTCGACCGCATCGCCGGCTTCCCCTGTTACCTGCTGCATGCGAAGGCCCGGGACGAGTTGCGCTACAGTCACAAGTACTGCCTGCATCGCGAAACCGGGTTGCCGCTACTGAGCGAACTGATCGACGCCAGCGGACAGTTGCTGGAGCGGATGGTCTTCACCGAGTTGGAGTTCCTCGACGTGGTGTTCGAGGACGCCCTGCAGGCGCGGGGATGCGATGCGCGGCATATCGATGTACGTGTTCCGTCCGAGGATGCGCTGCAGGAGGCGGCCCACGAGAAGTGGTTGTTCGAGGACCTTCCGCCGGGGTTTGCGCCGGTGATCGCGACCGAGCGCTCTTTCGGCCCAAATGCGCCGCCGTCGCTGCACTTTGTGCTGAGTGACGGTCTGGCAACCGTGTCGGTCTATGTCGACGTGTCCGGCGAGGTGTCGGAAACCTTCGAGGGCGCGACGCGCTCCGGGGCGACGCACGCCGTGGCCAGGCCGCTGGCTGGACACCAGTTGACGGTGGTGGGCGAGGTGCCGAGGCAGACGGTGGAATGGATCGCCGGGTCTGCACGCTACCTGGGTGACGATGGTGCGGGGCCGGGGCCCTGATCGTTCTGCCGATGACGGCCTGGATCGAGGAGCGGGGTGTGGTCCTGGCGGCCGACGCACAGTGGGCCACCGTCCGCATGCAGCGCCAATCGACCTGCGGCTCCTGCTCGGCGCGCAGCGGGTGCGGCAATGGTGTGCTGGCTGAGGTGCTCGGGCGTCGGGCGCTGGAGTTGCGGCTGCCCAATCATCAGCACGGCCTGCACAGCGGTGATCGGGTGATTTTGGGGGTCGAGGACCGTGCCCTCGTTTCGAGTGCCTTCGCAATGTACCTGCTGCCGCTGCTCGGGCTGATCGCTGTCCCGGTGGCTGCAGGCTGGGCCGTGCCGGCAATTGCGGAAGGCTGGCTCGTGCTCGCGGGCGCGGCGGGATTCGCGGCGGGGCTTGTCGGTGTGCGGCGTTGGTTGCGCGGCCAGGGCCGGCGACTCGAACCGATTTTGCTGGGGGTGGAGTCCGTCCGGACGCAGGTTCCGGGCGGGAAGTGACGGCCGACCGGTCGTCGTACAGCGAGGGATACGTGGGCGTCGTCCGGCACGGCGGCGATGCCGCCGTCCTGCGACCACTGCACGCGGCAGTTTCCCGGGTTCGGGAACTCGGGCCACTGCCCGCCCTCTAGACTGGTACTCAACGGACCCTGAAGGTGAATATGAAAATCTATCGTTGGTTTGTACTTGCGGTTGTGCTGATCGCGTTCTCGGCCCCGGTAGCCGCGGGCCAGCTCCCGGACTTCGTGCCGCTGGCCGAGGAATACAGTCCGGCAGTCGTGAACATTTCCTCTACACGGGAGCGCGCGTCCGCCGAGGGAGGCAGAGAGATGCCCGAGCTCCCCGAAGGCATGCCCTTTGGCGACCTGCTCGAACGGTTTTTCGGCGAACGGGGTATGCCGCAGCCCTTCGAACGTGAGCGCGCATCGCTGGGCTCCGGGTTCATCTACACGGCGGACGGTTACATTCTGACCAACCATCACGTGGTCGAAGGGGCCTCGGAGATCGTGGTCCGGCTGTCGGACCGGCGCGTATTCACGGCGGAACTCGTGGGCTCCGATCCCCAGAGTGACGTGGCGGTATTGAAGATCGACGCCGATGACCTTCCCACGCTGAAACTCGGTTCCTCTGAACGGCTCCGGGTCGGCGAGTGGGTGCTTGCGATCGGCTCGCCCTTCGGTTTTGATCACTCGGTGACGGCCGGCATCGTCAGTGCGAAGGGGCGCAGCCTGCCCTCGGACAACTACGTGCCGTTCATCCAGACCGACGTCGCGATCAACCCTGGAAACTCGGGGGGGCCGCTGTTCAATCTGGATGGCGAGGTCGTCGGCATCAATTCCCAGATCTACAGCCGCACTGGCGGGTTCATGGGGCTCTCGTTCGCGATTCCGATCGAGATGGCGGTCGAAGTCGCGGAGCAGCTGCGCGAGACCGGCACGGTGACTCGCGGCTGGCTGGGGGTGCTGATCCAGGAGGTGACGCGCGAACTTGCCGATTCCTTCGGCATGTCGCGCCCCACGGGTGCCCTGGTCGCACAGGTGCAGCCGAACAGCCCCGCCGAGCGGGCGGGATTCCGGACCGGTGACGTGATCCTGCGTTTCAACGGCATCGACGTGCCGCGCTCGAGTGCTCTGCCGCCGATCGTTGGGCGTACCCCGGTCGATTCCGAGGTCGAGGTCGACGTGCGGCGCGGCAGTGAGGAGATCGTGATCGAGGTCACGATCGATGCGTTGCCCGAGGAGGTTGCGGCCGGTCGAGGGATGCCGCCGCGTGCCACCGAACCTCAGACCCTGCTCGGCATGCAGATCGAGCCGCTGGGTGCCGAAGAGCGCTCGGCGCTAGGTCTGGGCGAGACCGGGGTCCGGGTGCGCGGGGTCACCGGCAACCCGGCGCGCGCCGCCGGGATCGCCGCCGGCGACGTAATCGCGCAGTTCGCGGGGGAGGCGGTGAGTTCGCCGGAAGATCTCGAGGAAAAGGCGAACGCGGCAGAGCCGGGCCGCTCGGTTGCCGTGCTGATCCACCGCGACGGCAACCCGGTGTTCATCGCCTTGCGCATTCCCAACCCGTGATCGCCGGGCCGTACCGGGGCGCTGCCGGAACCCGCCGGCGGCAGCCCGGGCCCGCGGGCGGCTGACCATGCCCGATTCCGGCGGGACCGGTTGCCAGCAGGTCCCGCGCCTGACGCTGTACTTCCGGGAAGGCTGCGGACTCTGCGAGCAGATGCACGCAGAGCTTTCCGTGCTCGAAAGCCGGTATACTTTCGCGCTTGAGCGTATCGACATCGATGAAGATCCACGCCTGGTGGCCCGTTTCAATGCGAAGGTCCCGGTGCTGGCGGTGGACGGTGAGATCCTCTGCTGCCACTACCTCGATACGTCCGCACTGATCGACGAGCTGACCCGGCATGACTGAGACCCGACTGACACGCAACTTTTCCATCATCGCGCATATCGACCATGGCAAGTCGACGCTCGCGGACCGACTCATCCAGGTCTGCGGCGGGCTGACCGAGCGTGAAATGGCCGAGCAGGTGCTGGATTCGATGGATCTCGAGCGCGAGCGCGGCATCACCATCAAGGCCCAGAGCGTGTCGCTGTTCTACGACGCGGCTGATGGCCAGCGCTACCAGCTGAACTTCATCGACACACCTGGGCATGTCGACTTCTCCTACGAAGTCTCACGCTCGCTCGCCGCCTGCGAGGGTGCGCTGCTGGTGGTCGATGCGTCCCAGGGTGTCGAGGCACAGAGCGTCGCCAACTGTTACACCGCGATCGACCAGGGCCTGGAGGTCGTGCCGGTACTGAACAAGATCGATCTGCCGGCCGCGGAGCCCGACCGGGTCGCGACTGAGATCGAGGACGTGATCGGTATTGAGGCGGCGAACGCGATCCAGGTCTCTGCGAAGACCGGGGCAGGCGTGCCGGAACTGTTGGAGGAACTGGTGCGTCGGATCCCGCCGCCGGAAGGCCGTGCGGACGCTCCGCTGCAGGCGCTGGTCATCGACTCCTGGTACGACAACTACCTCGGCGTGGTGGCGCTGGTACGGGTCAAGGTCGGCCAGCTGCACGCAAAGCGCCGGATCATCGCGATGTCGGTCGGACGTGCCTACGAAGTGGACCGGGTCGGCGTGTTCACCCCGAAGCCGGTGGACCGGCCGTTCCTCGACGTCGGCGATGTCGGTTATGTGATCGCGAGCATCAAGGACATCACCGGGGCAAAGGTCGGCGACACCTTCACCGACGCGCAGAACCCGGCCACCACCCCGCTGCCGGGTTTCCAGGAGGTGCAGCCGCGCGTCTTCGCCGGGCTGTTCCCTATCAGCGCCGAGGCCTTCAACGACCTGCGCGACGCCCTGGACAAGCTGCGCCTGAACGACGCCTCCCTGCAGTTCGAGCCGGAGACCTCGCAGGCGCTGGGATTCGGATTCCGCTGCGGTTTCCTCGGGATGCTGCACATGGAGATCGTGCAGGAGCGATTGGAGCGCGAGTACAACCTGGATCTCATCACTACCGCGCCCACGGTGGTCTACGAGGTCGAGAAGACCGACGGCGAAGTGGTGCCGGTGCACAATCCGTCGGAACTTCCGCCTGCCAACGAGGTGGCGGAGATCCGTGAACCGGTGATCCTGGCCAACATCCTGGTGCCGCAGGAATTCGTCGGCGCGGTGATGACGCTCTGCCAGGAGAAGCGGGGCGTCCAGACGAAGATGCAGTACCTCGGGCGGCAGGTTGCACTCGCCTACGAGATGCCGATGTCCGAGGTGGTGCTGGACTTCTTCGATCGCCTCAAGTCCTCCACCAAGGGGTATGCCTCCTTTGACTATCAGCCCCTGCGTTTCCAGGCGGCACCACTGGTCCGGGTCGACATTCTGATCAACGGCGAGCGGGTCGATGCCCTATCGGTGATCCTGCACCGCGACCAGGCCCAGACGCGCGGTCGCGAACTGACCGAGCGCATGTGTGGCATCATCCCACGCCAGATGTTCGAGGTCGCGATCCAGGCGGCGATCGGTTCCAAGGTGATCGCCCGTTCGACGGTGAAGGCGCTGCGCAAGAATGTCCTTGCGAAGTGCTACGGCGGCGATGTCAGCCGCAAGCGCAAGCTGCTGGAGAAGCAGAAGGCGGGCAAACGCCGCATGAAGCAGATCGGCCGCGTCGATGTGCCGCAGGAGGCCTTCCTGGCCGTGCTGTCGACCGGGGAGAAGCAGGGGTGATCCACTGGGCAGCGCGGGTTCCCTGGGACAGCGGGTTCGTTCACCACAACAGGGTTATGCTATGACGTTCAGCCTGGAGCTGATTTTGGTGCTGGGCACGCTGGTGACGGGGCTGATCTGGCTGGGCTGGGCCGTGCTCCGGCGGCTGGGCAGCGTCGACCGGCGCAGGAGCATGCCGTGGTACGTCGACTACTCGCGCTCGTTCTTTCCTGTATTGCTGATCGTGCTGGTGCTGCGCTCCTTCGTCGCGGAGCCGTTCCGGATCCCGTCGGGGTCGATGATGCCGACGCTGCTGGTCGGCGATTTCATCCTGGTGAACAAGTTCTCCTACGGCGTGCGCCTGCCCGTCACCCGCAGCGTGATCCTGGACAGCGGGAAGCCCGAACGGGGTGATGTCGCGGTGTTCAAGTACCCGCGCAATCCCGCCGAGGACTACATCAAGCGGGTGATCGGCGTGCCGGGCGATGTGATCGAGTTCCGCGATCGCACGCTCTACGTGAACGGCGAGCCGCAGGAAACCGAGCGGCTCGGCACATATACCGGCGTAGGTTCGGGAAGCATGATGACCGGCGCACTGCGCTACCGCGAACACCTTGGTGACACCCCGCACGAGATCCTGATGTGGGAGGGCAGCCCGGGGCTCAGTGGCTCGGTGCGGGTTCCCGAAGGGCATTACTTCATGGTGGGCGACAACCGCGACAACAGCAACGACAGCCGGATGTGGGGCTTCGTGTCCGAGGATCTGCTGGTCGGCCGCGCGCTCTTCATCTGGCTGAACTGGGATTACAATGGCGGGCACTGGGACTTTTCCCGGATCGGCAATCGGATTCGTTGACTCGAGACGGCGGGGGCGGCCGCAATGATGACAAGCAGACGACAGATGCAGGGCGCCGGTGTGCTGACGGTGATTGCGCTTCTGCTGTTTGCCCTGCTGATCGGGACTTTCGTTCTGACCATGGGCAAGGACTACATGCAGTACTGGACGGTGCGCAGCATCGTGATCGACGTCGCGAAGACACCGGGTGCCGCGGAGCGCACTCCACACCAGATCTGGAACGAAATCGAGCGGCGCTTCACGATCAATTCGATCTACGACAACGTGGAGCGCGAAAACTTCACGTTCGAGGAGGATGGCGGCGGGCGCTACATGTTGTTGTCCTACGAGGTGCGCCGGCCGTTTTTCGGCAACCTCGATCTGGTGGCCAATTTCAACCGCCGCGAAACCCTCGCGCCCTGACCATGACCCTGCGTGCACACGGCGTTGCCAATGCCACTGTCCCGGGCTGAGTCTCGATCACACGCGCGCCCTGCAGCAGCGATCGGTGCGGGCGATTTTCGCAGCCTGCTTCCAGAGGCGCTGCGTGCGGGTGACGCCCTGGAGCAGGCGTTGACCCACCGCAGCGCCGGTAGTCGTCACAACGAGCGCATGGAGTTCCTCGGCGACGCGGTGTTGGGTCTGGTGATCGCCGATGCCTTGTACGAACGCCTGCCCGACGCCCCGGAAGGGGACCTGACACGCCTGCGCGCGGCGCTGGTCAACCGGACAGCGCTCGCGGAACTCGCGCGCGGTGCCGGTCTGGAGGGGGCGCTGACGCTCGGGCAAGGGGAGCGCAAAAGTGGCGGCCAGCGCCGCGAATCGATCCTCGCCGACACGCTCGAGGCGCTGATCGGTGCCACCTACCATGCCGCGGGCTTCGAGGCAGCCCGCGCGTTCGTGCTGCGGCTCTATGCCGAGCGGCTGGCCCACCTGCCGAGCGCCGAGTCCCTGAAGGATCCGAAGACCCGCCTGCAGGAGTGGCTGCAGGGGCGTGGCGAGGCCCTGCCCGAATACCGGGTGCTGGAGGTGTCCGGTCCGGATCACCGGCGCCAGTTCGTGGTCGAGGTCTGGCTGCCGAGCCAGTCTTGGGGACAGCGCGGCGCCGGTTCCGGCCGACGCCGGGCCGAGCAGGCGGCGGCCGAGGCGGCGCTGGACCGGCTGCGGCGGGAACCGCTGCGATGACGGATCGGGAAACGAACGCTACACGCTGCGGGCTGGTGGCCCTGGTCGGGCGACCGAACGTTGGCAAGACCACCCTGATGAACCGCATGGTCGGGGAGAAGCTGGCCGCGATCACGCGCAAGCCGCACACGACGCGTCATCGGATCCTCGGGATCGTGACGCAGGGTGCCGACCAGATGGTCCTGATGGATACGCCGGGCATCGATGTCGAGCCCCGGAAGCGGATGAACCAGCTGCTCACCCGGACCGCGGTGCAGGCACTGGGAGAGGCAGATGTCGTCTGCTTCATCGTCGAAGCGCTGCGCTTCGACGCTGGCGACGAGCACGTACTGAGGTTGCTGCAGGCCTCGGGCCGGCCCGCGCTGCTGGTGGTGAACAAGGTCGACCGCGTCGCCGATAAGTCCGCGCTGCTGCCGTTCATCGATGTACGGGCGCTGGAGTACGATTACCTCGGCGTGGTGCCGCTTTCCGGACGGACCGGTCAGAACCTGCAGGGGCTGGTCGACGAGTTGCGCCGGCATCTGCCGCCCGGGCCGTTCCTCTATGACCCGGATCAGCTCAGCGATCGCTCTGAGCGTTTCCGTGCCGAGGAGATGATCCGCGAGGCCCTGCTCGAACGCCTCGGGCAGGAGGTTCCCTACGCGGTCGCGGTGCGGGTGGAAGGCTGGGAGGACCGCCCTGGAATTACCCACATCGATGCGCTGATCCTGGTCGAACGCGACAGCCAGAAGGGGATCGTGATCGGCAAGGGTGGCCACATGCTGAAACGGGTCGGGCAGGCCGCCCGTGAGCAACTGGAGGCGCTGCTCGGACGCAAGATCATGCTGCGCCTGACCGTGCGCGTCGAGGCTGGCTGGCCGCAGAGTGAACGCGCGCTGCGCGAACTGGGCATCGACGAAACGCGGTGACCGGCGGGCAAAGGGAACTGGTGCCGGGCTTCGTGCTGCACGCCCGCCCGTTTCGGGAGAACAGCCGCGTCCTGGAACTGATTACTGCCAGCGCCGGGCGGGTCACCGTGCTGGCGCGCGGCCGTACCGGAAGCCTGCGGCCGTTCGTGCTGCTGGACGTGGCGTGGCGCGGGCGCGGCGAACTGCCGAACCTGGCGGTGGGCGAAGAGCGGCGGGTGTTCCCGCTGGCCGGGCGCGCGCTGGTCTGCGCACTGTACCTGAACGAACTGGTGCTCCGACTGATTCCCCGGGATGCTGGGGAAGGCGGGATCGTGGCCGTACTGGAGAAGGCCTATGGCGGCCTGCTGACCGCCGATCGACCGGAGCATCCGTTACGCGTTGCGGAGTGGTCGCTGCTGTGCCTGGTGGATTCGGGACTCGAGCACCTCGCGTCGGAGGGTGTGAATCCGGCCGCGCACTACGCCTACCGGCCCGAGCAGGGGCTGAGCGGTCCGCTGCCCTGGAACAGCCCCGGTGCGGTGCCGGGCGCGGTACTGCTCGCGCTCGCCAGCGGTGCCGGCGTCCCCGATAATGCCCAGCGCGCGGCGCGTGATTTCATGCGCCGCCTGATCGATGCACACCTGGACGGCCGGGAGATCCACACCCGCCGTCTGCTCTAACTGTCATACCCTGGGGCGCGAGCCACCCCGAGGGATGACCTCGGGCCACGGATGAACACGGAAACACACCGAAATGACGTTGAATACCCTTCATTTTTCCTGATGTCCGTGTTCTTCCGTGGCTGTATCTTTCACGTTCACAGGAAGACTGCCCCATGCGTTCCGCCACCGCCAGCGATCCCGGCCACCTCCGGCTCGGGGTCAACCTCGACCACATCGCCACCATTCGCCAGGCGCGCCGGACACGCTATCCGGATCTTATGCACGCGGTGCGTCTCGCCGAGGCCAGTGGAGCCGATTCCATCACGCTGCACCTGCGCGAGGACCGGCGCCATATCCAGGACGACGACGTGTTCGGGATCAAGCCGCGGCTGCTGCGGCCGCTGAACCTGGAGATGGCGGCGACCGGGGGGATGCAGGCCATTGCGCTTAAGCTGCGGCCCGAGGCCTGCTGCATCGTGCCGGAACGGCGCGAGGAGCTCACCACCGAGGGTGGTCTGGACGCACACGGCCAGCGCGAGCGGCTCCGCCCGTTCGTGCAGCCGCTGACCGCCGCTGGAATCGAGGTATCCCTGTTCGTCGAGCCGGATATCCGCCAGCTCGAGGCTGCGGTCGCGATCGGTGCGCCGGTGGTCGAGCTGCACACCGGCGCCTACGCCAACGCCACGACCGCGGACGATCGCGAACGGCTGCTGCACGACCTGTTCGATGCGGCGCGCGCCGGCTACGAGATGGGACTGGTGATCAACGCGGGGCACGGGTTGGACTACGACAACGTGCGGCCGATTGCCGCCCATCGGCTGTTTCACGAGCTGAATATCGGCCATTCGATCATCGCGCGCGCGCTGTTCACGGGCCTTCCGGAGGCGGTGAGTCACATGCGCAGCATCATGGATGCCGCGCGCCGCAGTGGGAACTGACGTGTCCGGGCATCCGCTGCGATGATCCTTGGGGTCGGGACCGACGTGGTCCGGGTGGAACGCCTCGGTTCGATGCTGCAGCGCCACCGGGCGCGGCTGCTGCAGCGGGTGCTGCATCCGCAGGAGCAGGCGGAGCTGCCCGTGATGCGTCCGGAGGCGTTTGTCGCCCGCCGGTTTGCCGCGAAGGAGGCCCTGGCCAAGGCCCTGGGCTGTGGGATCGGCCGCGACATGGCGTTGCACGAGGTGCGCGTCGCGCACGATGCGAGGGGGCGGCCGGAGTTCGAACTGACGGGTGCGGCCGCGCGCACCGCGGCGCGCCTGGGCGTGACCCGTATTCATCTCAGCATCAGCGACGAGCACGAATACGCCCAGGCCTTCGTGGTCGTGGAAGGCGGAACGGACGCCGAGTCCACGTCGTAGGCGCACGCCTCGCGTCGGCGTCGATGCCGGTATACTGTCGCACCATGACGCATTCGAGCCCCCATTCCTATCCGACGCTGGAACAGTTCGTCGGCAATACGCCACTGGTGCGCCTGCAGCGCCTTGCAGCGGGCCTTCCGTCCACAGTGCTGGTGAAGCTCGAGGGCAACAACCCGGCGGGCTCGGTGAAGGACCGTCCGGCGCTGAACATGATCCTGGGGGCCGAGGAACGCGGCGAGATCCACCCGGGCGACACGCTGATCGAGGCGACCAGCGGCAACACCGGGATCGCGCTGGCGATGGTGGCCGCGATCAAGGGCTACCGGATGCTCCTGATCATGCCCGAGCACATGTCCGCCGAACGGCGTGCCGCGATGAAAGCCTTTGGCGCCGAGATCGTGCTGGTCAGTCGTGAGCAGGGCATGGAGGGCGCCCGCGACCTGGCCCAGCAAATGGCGCGCGAAGGCCGTGGCCGCGTGCTGGACCAGTTCGCGAACCCCGACAACCCGGACGCCCATTACCATGGCACCGGCCCCGAGATCTGGCGCGACACCCGTGGCGAAGTCACGCATTTCGTGTCCTCGATGGGCACCACCGGCACGATCATGGGCACCTCGCGCTACCTGAAGGAGCGGAACCCCGCGGTGCAGGTCGTCGGTGTGCAGCCGACCGAAGGATCCTCGATCCCGGGAATCCGGCGCTGGCCGAAGGAATATCTCCCCTCGATCTTCGAGCCCGCGCGGGTCGATCGTACGCTGGATGTGAGCCAGCACGATGCCGAGACCACGATGCGCCGCCTGGCGGCCGACGAGGGGATCTTCTCCGGCGTTTCGTCGGGCGGCGCGGTCGCCGCGGCATTGCGCGTGGCCGCGGAGGTCGAGGGTGGCACCGTGGTGGCGATCGTCTGCGACCGGGGCGACCGCTACATCTCGACCGGAGTGTTCCCCGCATGAGCGGGCCAGTGCTGGTCTTCGACCTCGAGACGGTTCCCGACATCGAGGGAGGCCGGCGGCTGCACGATTTCGACGGTCTGTCGGACGCCGAGGTGGCCGAGGCCCTGTTCGCGCTGCGCCGGATCAAGACCGGCTCGGAGTTCCTGGCCCACCCGCTGCACCGGGTCGTGTCGATCGGAGTGCTGTATCAGGGCGGCGACCAGATGAAACTTTCGGCCTTCGGGCGCGATACCGAGGACGAGGCGGAGGTGCTGCGCCAGTTCTTCGACGTGATCGAGAAGCGCACGCCGACGCTGGTCAGCTGGAACGGCGGCGGCTTCGACCTGCCGGTGCTGCACTATCGGGCATTGCTGCACGGCGTGCAGGCGCCGCGCTACTGGGACCAGGGCGACGACGATCGCAGCTTCCGGTACAACAACTACCTGAACCGTTTCCACTGGCGCCATGTCGATCTGATGGACGTGCTCGCCGCCTACCAGGCCCGTGCCTGCGCAGGGCTGGACATGATCGCGTCGCTGCTGGGCTTTCCCGGCAAGCTGGGGATGGACGGCAGCCAGGTCTGGCCTGCCTGGCGCGACGGCGACCGCGAGTGCATCCACGACTACGTGGAACATGACGTACTGAACACTTACCTGGTCTACCTGCGCTTCGAACGGATGCGCGGCGGGCTCAGCTCCGAGATGCACGGGCGCCGGGAAGCGCAGCTGCGCGACTACCTCGCCACGGCCGGACGCCCGAACCTCGATGCTTTTCTCGCTGCCTGGGACGGCGCATCCCCCGTTTCCTGAAGTACATGAAGATCGACCACAATCCCTTTGAACTGGTGATCGAGGATCTGACCCTGGACGGGCAGGGTGTCGGCCGGCGCGGGGGCAAGGCCTGTTTCGTCGACGGTGCGCTGCCCGGCGAGCGGGTGCGCGCGGTGCAGACCGGGCGCAAGCGCAACTTCGACATCGCGCGCCTGGAAGCGGTCCTCGAACCCGCGCCCGAGCGCGTCGAGCCAAGCTGCACCTGGTTCGGGATCTGCGGCGGCTGCCGGCTGATGCATGCCGACATCGCGCTGCAGCGGCGCCTGAAGGAACGCAGCCTGTTCGAGGCGCTGGCGCGGATCGGCCATGTGCAGCCCGAGCGCCGGCTGGAACCGCTGACCGGGGCCGATCTCGGCTACCGGCGCACCGCCCGGCTGGGGGTCAAGTATGTCGCGAAAAAGGGCGGAACCCTGGTCGGCTTCCGCGAACGGGGCGGGCGCTACCTGGCCGACATGCGCGACTGCCCGGTGCTGCACCCGGCGCTCGGAGGGCGGATCGAGAAGTTGCGGGAGTTCATCGACGGACTCGATGCCCGCGAGCGGATTCCCCAGATCGAGGCCGCGGTGGATGACGTCGGCACCACCGTACTGGTGTTCCGCCATCTGCAGCCACTGTCGGCACAGGATCGGGATCGGTTGGCCACGTTTGCCGATGCCGAGGGCGTACAACTGTACCTGCAGCCCGGCGGACCCGGTACCGTGCACTTTCACGCCGGCCCTGACGCAGCGCTGCGCTACACCCACCCGGAACTCGGGCTGCACGTGGATTTCCAGCCGCTGGATTTCATCCAGGTGCACGCCGGAATCAACCGGGACATGGTGCGCCGGGCGATCGATCTGCTCGCATTGACACCGCAGTCGCGCGTGCTGGACCTGTTTTGCGGGTTGGGCAATTTCACGCTGCCGCTGGCGCTCCGGGCGCACGAGGTGCTGGGCGTGGAAGGGGATGCGGCGATGCTCGACCGGGCGCGTGCCAATGCCGAGACGCAGGGAATCGGCAACACCCGCTATCGGCGCGCCAACCTTGATGACCCGGCGCTGGCCGATGCGGCCTGGCTGCAGGAGTCGTTCGACCGGGTGCTGCTGGATCCGCCGCGTGCCGGCGCCGCGGCGGTCGTGCAGGCGCTGGGGCCGCGCGCGATCCCGCGGCTCGTCTACGTGTCCTGCAACCCGGCGACGCTGGCCCGCGACGCGGGCGAACTGGTGCAGCATTTCGGTTACCGCCTCGAGGCCGCGGGGATCATGGACATGTTCCCGCATACCGCGCACGTCGAGTCGATGGCGCTGTTCACCCGTGAGTGATCCCGGTGTCGAGTTTCGTGGGATCGGGGCAGTGGGTATCATCAGCACTCCGGACGCCAGAGCATGGCGTCTGCGCGCTGCGCCCGGGTGCCGCGACGGCACCGCAGTTGACTCTGCAACGCACCATCGCCCGGCGCCGGGACGGGTTCCGGTACCGTTGCATGCAGGGGTCTACGGCCTGCGTGCCGGGTCGGTGATGGATCGGGGCACCGGCGTCGGTGTCCTGTGCGTGTTCTTGGGAGATCCGAATGCTGGAGATCGTGAAGGCAGGTGGCTGGCTGATGGTGCCGATCCTGCTTTGTTCGGTAATCGCGCTGGCCATCGTGCTCGAGCGCCTGTGGTCGCTGCGCCGTGCCCGGGTGGTGCCGCGTGGCCTGCTGCTGACGGTCTGGGAACAGATTCGGGGCAGCGGCCCCGGCGGGGAGATCCAGCTACAGCGCCTGCGTGCCCGCTCGCCGCTGGGTCAGGTGCTCGCGGCCGGCTTGGCCGCGCAGAACCATTCGCGCGAGGTGATGAAGGAAACCATCGAGGAAACCGGCCGGCGCGTGGCGCACGAACTCGAGCGGTTCCTGAATACGTTGGGCACGATCGCGATGATCACGCCGCTGCTGGGTCTGCTGGGCACGGTGGTGGGCATGATCGAGGTCTTCACCGTGATTACCGACGTCGGGGTCGGCAGCCCCCGGGATCTGGCCGGGGGCATCTCGCAGGCCCTGGTGACCACTGCGACGGGCATCGGCGTTGCGATCCCGACGCTGATCTTTCATCGCTATTTCCGCGGGCGGGTCGATGAACTCGTACTGGAGATGGAAATGGAGGCCGTGAAACTGGTCGAGGTGATCCACGGCGAGCGCAGCGCCTCGGTCGGGGTCGGTGCGTGAATTTCCGGCGGCGCAGGGACGACGAGGCGGGGATCAACCTGACACCGCTGATCGACGTGGTGTTCCTGCTGTTGATCTTCTTCATGGTTTCGACCACCTTCGACCGACACGCCGACATCCAGCTGCAGCTGCCGTCGGCCGACCGCGAGCCGGCGCTCGCGGAGCGTGCCTGGATCGATATACTGATCGATGCGACCGGGGAGTATTACGTCGATGGGCAGGAACTCGTGAACCGCCGTCCGGAGACGCTCGAACGGATGCTGGAGCAGGTGCTGCGCGACCGGGCCGGGGATCCGGTGCTGATCCGGGCCGATGCGCATGCCAGCCATCAGTCGGTGGTTACCGCGCTGGATGTGGTCGGCCGTCTCGGGATCACTGCGGTCTCGATCGCGACCATCGGCCGGGTTGCGGATGATGACTGACCGGGAGCGGGCAGGTTACGACACGGGGTGGCGCGTCTACAGGCGCCTGCTGTCCTACGCGTTCCAGTACTGGCCGTTGCTGATTACCGCCACGGTCACGATGGTGATCATGGCGGCGACCGAGGCGGGGTTCGCCGCGTTGATGAAGCCGCTGATGGACGAGTCCTTTGGTGCCGACGAGAGCCAGCTCTCGCGCTGGATCCCGCTGCTGCTGATCGGCCTGTTTGCGGTCCGCGGCGTCGCCGAGTTCGGTGCGACCTACTCGATGCGCTACGTCGGCCGCCAAGTCGTGAAACGCCTGCGCACGGAACTGTTCGAGCGTCTGCTGGTGATGCCGGTGCAGCGCTTCCAGCACCAGTCCAGCGGCGAGCTGATTTCCCGCCTTACCTACAATGTGGAACAGGTGGCCAGTGCCGCGACCGATGGCTTCAGCGTGCTGGTGAAGGACAGCCTGACGATTCTGGTGCTGCTCGCCTGGATGCTCTACCTCAGTGCGGCGCTGACGATGACCGTCCTGGTGATCGTGCCGGCGGTCGTGCTGCTGGTGAACGTGGTCACGAGGCAGTTCCGGCGCCTGTCGCACCGTATCCAGGGCAACATGAGCGACGTGACCCACGTGACCCAGGAAGTGATCGAGGGCCATCGGGTCGTTCGGATCTTCGGCGGCGAACCCTTCGAACGCGAACGTTTCGAGGGGATCAACGAAGGCAACCGCCGGCTGCACATGCGCATGGAGGGCGTCAAGGCAGCGTATGTGCCGATCATCCAGTTCATCGTTGCACTGGTGCTGGCCTTTATCATCTGGATGGCGACTTCCGACACCCTCGGGGACGAGGTCACGGCCGGAACCTTCGTTTCGTTCCTGACCGCGATGCTGCTGCTGCTGACCCCGATCCGGCGTCTGAGCACGATCAACGCGACCCTGCAGCGGGGCATCGCGGCTGGCCAGAACATCTTCGCCGTGCTCGACGAGGTGCCGGAGCGCGATACCGGACATACCCCGATGGAGCGTGCCCGCGGGGCGCTGCGCTTCGAGCAGGTGAGCTTCCGGTACGAGCCCGGTGGCCCGGACGTGCTGAAGGACATCGACCTGGCGATCGAGCCCGGCGAGAATGTGGCGCTGGTCGGACGCTCCGGCAGCGGCAAGACGACGCTGGTCAACCTGCTGCCGCGGTTCTTCCAGCCGACCCGGGGGCGGATTTTCCTGGACGGCCACGATCTCTCCGATCTGCGCCTGCGCGATCTGCGCCGCCAGATCGCTTACGTGGGCCAGCATGTCACGCTGTTCGCGGACACGGTCGCGAACAACATCGCCTACGGTCGCGTCGGAACGACCCTGGACGAGATCCGCGAGGCTGCGGCGGCGGCGCATGCGCTGGACTTCATCGAGCAGCTGCCGGACGGGTTCGATACCGAAATCGGCGAGAACGGGGTACTGCTGTCCGGTGGCCAGCGGCAGCGGCTGGCCATCGCTCGGGCCCTGCTGCGGGACGCGCCGCTGCTGATCCTGGACGAGGCGACTTCGGCGCTGGACAACGAGTCCGAGCGCAAAGTGCAGGCGGCCCTGGCCAATCTGATGCATACCCGAACGACGCTGATCATCGCCCACCGCCTGTCGACGATCGAACACGCCGATCGCATCCTGGTGCTCGATGCGGGACGCATCGTCGAACAGGGGCAGCATGCGGATCTGCTTGCCCGCGACGGCATCTACACGCACCTGTACCGGCTCCAGTTCCGCGAAGCCGAGGCGGGGTAGAGTCGGTGGTCGTGGCGGATCCCGGATACGGGACCCGGTTCTGGCCGGTGTGGCGCGCGGCATGGCGCGATCACCGGGCCGGCGACCGGCGCCGGGCGCGCGCCCGGCTGGGCTTTCTGAGCCCGCCGGAGGGACGCGGTCGACTGATCTGGATCAAGGCAGGGGCCAGCCGGGAGGCACTGCAACTGGGGGTGGAACTGCTGGGGGCGGTGCGCGACCGGCGCCGTGACGTTCGCATCGTGCTGACCTTCGAACGCGATGATCCCGATCTGTTGCGCGCCCTCTTGCGGTCCTGGCCTCGGGTCGGTCTCGGCTACGGGCCCAGTGACCGGCCGCGGGTGGTGCGCCGCGTCCTGGCCCGGTTCCGGCCCGCGGGCGTCCTGCTGGCGGAATCGGCACCTCCGGAAACGCTGCTGCAGCGGTTGTCGGCGCCGGTGGCCGCAATCGGCACCGGCCCGGCGCGGACGAGGGTAACCGCGGCGTGGCCACTGTCCGCCACGGAATACCGTGTCTGGCAGGGATCCGGGGCGGTGCAGGACCTGCTGCCGGCGGCGGATCCGCAGGCCCGGTTCGCCGAGGCCCGGGCCGACGTAGTGTTGCGCACGCTCGCGGGCGGGGGCACGCGCCGACTCTGGTGGTGGCATGGCGACAGCGCCGGCTGGGACGCCTGGTGGGCCCACTGGCGCGCCGCCCCGCTGGCCGACGACATCCTGCTGGTCAGCCTGGAAGACGGCGGCGCCCCGGCTACGGCTACGCTGGCAGCGAGCAGCTGGGATCGGCGGCCGCTGCCTGGCGGGACGGTAGTGCATCTGGACGACCGGCGTTGGTGGGCCGCTGCGGCGAGTGCCGCCGATGGAATCCACCTTGCGGGCGCGTCGCGTGGCGCGCTGTGGCAGGCCCTGGCCGCGGGTTCCGCGGTCAGCATGGGTGTCTCGTCGCCGATCGCGGATCTGCCGGTGTCGGCGCTCGTGCAGCCGGAGCGCGTGCTCGCCCACTGGCAGACACTGCGTGGCGACACACAACGCAGGCGCGGCCTCGGCGATGCGGCGCGGCGCCGCTTCTGGACGGAGCGGCGCCAGGTCGATCGCAACCTGGCGGCACTGATGGACCGGGTCTGGGTATGGTAGAGCAGTGGCTGTGGCGCCAGTGGAGTCATCGCGGACCGTTCGCGGCCGCGATGTTTCCGCTGTCGCTGTTGTATGCCGGGCTCGCGGGCTGGCGGCGCAGCCGGCTCGAGGACACCCAGCGCCACGTGGTGCTGCCGCTGAAGGCGGTGATCGTCGTCGGCAACCTGACCGTGGGAGGCAGCGGCAAGACGCCGATGACCGCCTGGCTGGCGCAGAGTCTCAAGCGGGCCGGCTATTGGCCGGGCATCGTCAGCCGCGGCTATGGTCGCCGCAACGCGCACGCGAGTCTCCCGGTGCACCCTGGTGCGGACCCGTCGGCGGTCGGTGACGAGCCGATTCTGCTGGCCCGCCGCACCGGCGTGCCCGTCTGGGTCGACCGGGACCGGGTGCGTGCCGCGCGTGCACTCGCGGCGCAGGGAGTGGACGTAGTGATCTCGGACGACGGCCTGCAGCACCACCGGCTTCCGCGTGATATCAGCATCCTGATGCTGGATGGCAAACGCCGCCTGGGGAATGGCCTGTGTCTGCCTGCAGGGCCGCTGCGCGAACCCGGGTCCGCGGTCGCGTGTGCCGATTTCGTCGTAGTCACCGGCGGCAGCCCGCAGGGCGGCGAGTACGCGATGCGCCTGGAAACGCCGGGCACGGTATCGAGCGTGGGCCGGCATGGCGTCCAGCGTCCGCAGCGCGAGTTTGCCGGCCGGCCGGCCCACGCGGTGGCGGGCATCGCCGATCCCGAGCGCTTTTTCACCGCGCTGGAGGCCGCGGGCGTTGACGTGATCCGGCACCCGTTCCCCGACCACCACCGCTTTCACGCTCGGGACATCGACTTCGATGACCAGCACCCGGTACTGATGACGGAGAAGGATGCCGTAAAATGCCGGGAGTTTGCCGATGAGCGCCACTGGTACTGGCCGGTGTCGGCGCGGCCCGATCCCGCCTTCGAACCGGCGCTCTTGAGGCGCCTGGAATCCATGATACGGCTGAAATACCTGGGGTAATCACGATGGACAAGCGTTTGCTCGAAATTCTCGTCTGCCCGGTCACGAAGGGACCGCTCCACTACGACCGCGAAGCGAACGAGTTGATCTCGGTGGCGGCTGGACTGGCCTATCCGATTCGGGACGACATCCCGGTGATGCTCGAGGAGGAAGCCCGCGTACTGTCTGAAGAAGAGAAGAAGCGCTGGCGCGGGAAGTGATGCCGGCCACGGGTGAACGCAAGGGCGGCGGGCACGGCGCTGGCTCCGGGAGCGGCATGAGCGCCGAGCCCTTCATCGTCGTGATTCCCGCCCGGATGGCGTCCAGCCGGCTGCCCGGAAAGCCGCTGGTCGCGATCGCTGGGCGTCCGCTGATCGCCCATGTCGTCGCGCGTGCGCGCGAGAGCCGCGCGCAGCGCGTCATCGTCGCCAGCGACGACGCCCGTGTGCTGGACGTGGCCCGTGCCAGTGGTGCGGAGGCCTGCTGGACGCCGGCGGAACTACCCTCCGGAACCGACCGGATCGCGGCGGTCGCGGCACAGCAGCGCTGGCCCGATGAGACCTGCGTGGTCAACCTGCAGGGCGATGAGCCGCTGACACCGGGCACGCTTCTGGACGAACTCGCGGCATTGCTCGCGCGTCATCCCGGCGCCGACATGGCGACCCTCGGGGTTCCGATCCGCAGCGCCGACGATCTGCGCGATCCGAACCAGGTGAAGCTGGTGACCGATGCCGCCGGTCGGGCGCTGTACTTTTCGCGGGCGCCGATTCCCTGGGACCGCGAGGCCGCGCACGCCGGGCACAGCCCCGACCTGACGCAGGCGCGCAGGCACCTGGGGCTCTATGCCTACCGGGTCGGCTTCCTCCGGCAGCTGACCGAGCAGCCGCCCGCGGCGCTGGAGCGGATCGAACAGCTCGAGCAACTGCGCGCGCTGGCCATCGGCGCCTGGATCCAGGTCGGGATCGTCGATGCGCCGGTGCCCGCCGGGGTGGACACCCCGGAGGACGTCGACCGGCTGGAGCGGCTTATGGCCGCAACGGCGCAGGCCTGATCAATCCGAGCCGGACCGGTATCTGGCCCAGCCGGCCGAAGGTGATGTCCGGCCGGGCCTCGCGGTGCGCCCAGGGTTCGGTGCCGGGGTTGAACCAGCCCGCATGCAGTCCGGCGTTGCGCGCACCCAGGACGTCGCAGACGGCGTCGTCGCCGATGTGCAGCATGGATTCGGGGCGGACCCCCGCGCGGCGGGCGGCCGCGCGGAAGATCGCAGGGTCCGGCTTGGCAGTACCGGCCTCGGCCGCCGGCAAGGCGAAATCGAAGTACGGTCCGAGCGAGGTGCGGAACACGTCCGCGTTGCCGTTGCTGACGGCACCGATCCGGAAATGGCGGGACAGCGTTTCCAGCACCGACGCGGCTTCGGGGTCAGGGTCGACTTCGTTGCGGGCCTCCCAGAAGACCTCGAAGCCTTCCGATTCCAGGCGTGCGGGGCTGCTGCCGGTCTCCAGCGCGAGGGCGCGCAGCCAGCGCTTGCGCAGCCGGGTCAGGTCGTGGCGCTCCGATGCCGGTGCGGCCTGCATGAAACGGCTGCGCGCGTCGATCAGTGCCTGCGGCGTATAGCATTCACAGACCTGCGGGGCGTGTCCCTGCAGCCATTCGTAGAAGCGCGCCTCGGCGCGGTGGATCGCAGGCATCACCGGCCAGAGGGTGTCGTCCAGATCGAAAGTGATGCAGCGCACGCGCGCCTGGATGCGGGCCGCCGCAGCAGGATGGGCGTTCATGGGCCGGGATTCTAGCGAGTTTCCGCAGAATCTTCGCGAAACCCACACGGATCGCCCGCCGGCTTCCGGTGACCAGGACGACGGTGACCAGGACGACGGAAGACGGTGTCGGGTGGAACACGCACTGGCGGCAGGGGTGGGTTTTCATGCTCCGGGCCATCGGTCAGAATACGTCCAGCACTTGTGACCATACCCCCTGCCGTGGCGGGACGACCCTGAACCTCTGTGCAGCGGGGCGCGGGGTGCACAGGAGCCCGCGTGCCTGGCGGGGCCTGCGCAGGGCGTTTCCGGGTGCCGCAACGCCGCCGGGCGCGTGCACTGGCAGCCGCAGCAGGCAAGCGGGGTATGGGCACGTGCGCGCAGACCGGGGCCCAACAGCAGGGGCGTAGTCACCGATGACCCAACCGACTTTCGAATCCGTGCTTTCCGGGGAAGGGCTGAGCGAACTGCGCGCGGCGGTGCAGCGCAACTGCGACATCGCCGACGCCCAGCATGCGGGGAACTATTCCCTGTGCACGTACCTGCTGAAGATGCGCGAGTTCTACCGCTGGGAGCGGCGCCTGCCGTTCTCGGCCGCGCTGAATCACCAAGAGGTGGGCGACTGGGTAAGCCGCCGCGAGCAGGGCTGGGAACAGCTGGAAGGGCTTTCCCCAGGGGCTCTGCCGCTCGGTGCGGCACGCCACGACCCGTTCGATCAGGATGCGGTGAACCGCCGCCTGGATCCGCACGGGCTGGTGTACGGGGCGGGCTATGGGCGCGGGGCGCGTCCGCTGTTCTTCCTGGGCGCGCTGCTGCGGCGCGAGGATTTCGACGGCTACCGGGTCTACGTGGTCGGCGAGGAAACCGCGCGTGATCTGGCGGCGCCTCCGGCGATGTCGCGCGGGGATCTGATTTTCGTGCGCCGCGAGTCGGTGCGCCGGTTACTGTTCGAGACGGTCGAGGCCTGGCAGATGCGCGGGGCGCCGGCGGACGATCCGCTGGCGCGTGCGCTTCGCGCCTACGGCTACGACGCGGCGGAGCCCGAAACGCTGGAGCGAATGACCGACAGCGAGGTCGAGTCGGCTGTCTGGCACGAGGTCGGCGAGGTGCTCGCGGGGCAGCGGCTGGGGCCGGGCTGGCAGCAACGCGTGCTGGAGGTCGCGGGCAGCCGGGGCGAAGTCGTAGCCCGGGCAGTGCGGGACCACTTGGCCGACTGCCTGACCACACTCCCGGCGCTGCTGGACGACGGGACGGATGGCGCCATTCACTTCTACTTCGCCAATCTGACGGGTATGCGCGCGCTGCTGTTCCCGCAGCTGCGCGCCGCCTACGACCGCTGGGTGGACGGTGCGCCGCTGGCGGTGCTGAAGGCTCAAGTGGGCCCGGCACGCGAACACTGGCTGGCCGTCGCGCGCCGCTTACTGGACGAGGCCCCGAACACCTGGCCGGTCGAGGACGACCAGCTGGAGGCGTTGCAGCCGGACCTGCGGGTTCGGACCTGAGCCGCATTTTGCAGCGCCGGGCGGCATGTCCTCGGCACCACCGCGGAGAGCGACGATGCTGATCACCCTGTCCAAGGTTCTCGATGCCGGACAACTCGAGCGCGTGCGGACCCTGCTGGCGGACATGCCGTTCGTCGACGGTCGGGTCTCGGCGGGCGGCGACGCGCGCCGTGTGAAGCAGAACCAGGAGGCCGATCCGGAAGACCAGCGCATCGCGCAGCTGAACCAGTGGGTGTTGCTCCCGCTGTACCACCACCCGCAGTTCCAGGCGGCGGCGCAGCCCCGGCGCCTGTCCGGAGCGTTCTTCGCGCGCTATCGACCGGGCATGAGCTACGGCCCGCATGTGGACGATCCGGTAATGGGGCCGGAGGGCGGCCGCTACCGCTCCGATGTCTCGGTAACGGTATTCCTGAACGAGGCGCACGCCTATGGCGGCGGCGAACTCGTGATCGAAACCGAGTTCGGCGAGCGGCAGGTGAAACTGGGGGCTGGCGATGCGGTGATCTACCCGTCATCGAGCTTGCACCGGGTGGCAGCGGTCACCCACGGCGAGCGGCTGGTCGCGGTGGCCTGGGCTGAATCGATGGTGCGCGAGCCGGAACGCCGGCGGCTGTTGTTCGATCTCCAGCAGGTGGAGGACGCTCTCCGCGAAAGCGACCCCGAGGGCGAACTGACGCGCCGGACCGGCCGGATCCGCGCGAACCTGATGCGGATGTGGGCGGAGGTCTGACGGCTCCCGAGCGCGTTCCGCGGTCGGTGGCGGCGGCCAACCCCGGCGCCGGCTGGTGCACCGTGCCGGGGGTGAATCGCGGGACCGCGTCCCGCGGCAGACGTCAGTCCTTCAGCGGCGGGGCGTTGAGTCCGTCCGGCGGACTGTAATTCGGATCGTTCGGGTTCATGAAGATGAAGCGGTGCTCCCCGGGTTCCATCTCGACGTAATCGAGCACGGCATTTTTCAGTAGTTCGACACTGCCCGGTTCGATCACCAGGTTCACGCCACTGCTCTTGAACGTCAGATCGCTGTCCTTCTCGTGTTCCTCGAAGCCCATGCCGTAATCGATGCCGCCGTCCGGGGTGCGTTTCGCCGCGAGGCGCAGCGAGGCCCCCTCAAGGCCGTTCTGCTGGGCCGACTCCTTGATCTGCTTCGCAGCCGCAGGGGTGATCGTGATCATGCGTTGCTCCTTGTTCCGTTGTGGGTTCGCCCCGGTCGGCCCGCGGCCACGTCGCGTACGAAGGCGACGAAACGGTCGGCCCAGGGATTCTGCGCACTGTGGCGCAGATGGCTGTAGCTGGCCAGCAGGTTGCGGTACACGATGCCGTCGTGGCTGCCGTCGACCCCGTGCCCCCGCAGTACCCGGTAGGCATAGACGGTATCGGAGGGCATCGGTTCCAGTGCCGAGTAATGAAACTCATGCGCGCCGAACGCGAACGGAGCGGCGCCGGTGACGCCGGGCGCCGCATCGGCGGGCGGCCAGGGCAGTTGGCCGGTCTCTTCCAGGCGCACATAGCCGCGGCCCTGGGGCCGGGCATGCATCACCACCTCGCCGGGCAATACGCCGGCCATCGCGCAGCGTTCTCCGTTCCAGGTGATGCCCCGGGCCAGGTACATCAGTCCGCCGCACTCGACGTAGGCCGGCAGGCCGGATTCGATCGCGGTGCGCACGGACTCCCGCATCGATGCGTTGGCTTCGAGTTCGCGCATGCGGCTCTCGGGAAACCCGCCGCCGATGAACAGGCCGTCTGCCGGCGGCAGCGCCGTGTCCTGCAATGCGTCGAAGAACAGTAGGTCCGCGCCGGCCTGCTCGAGTGCCTCGAGATCGGTCGCGTAGTAGAAACCGAAGGCCGCGTCACGGGCGACCGCGATCCGGACACGCGCCCCGCTGGATCCGGTGGCCGCGGTGGGTGCACGGGGCAGAGGCGGAGCCTCTTGGCCCAGCGCGCCGATCCGCTCGACGTCGACTTCGGTTGCGATCGCCCGTGCGAGGCGCTGGATCTGCGCGTCGGCCGTCGCGTGCTCGTTGCTCGGGATCAGACCGAGGTGACGTTCCAGGATCTGAAGGTCCGCGTTCGCGGAGACCATGCCCAGCACCGGGATGTCGGTGTAGTGCTCGATCACCGCGCGCAGCTTGGAGCCGTGGCGGCTACCGCCGACCCGGTTCAGGATTACGCCGGCGATGCGGATGTCGCGTTCGAACGCCTGGTAACCGAGCAGCAACGGAGCCACGCCCCGGGTCATGCCGCGGCTGTCGATCACCAGCACCACCGGAGCCTGTAGCAGCCGGGCGAGCGCGGCATTGCTGTTCGAGCCCTCGAGGTCCAGCCCGTCGTACAGCCCCTTGTTGCCCTCGATCAGCGCGATATCGTCCGGGTCGGTCCGGGTGCCGACGGCCTCGCGGATCTCCTGGTGCGACATGGTGTTGAAATCGAGATTGACACAGGCCCGGCCAGCGGCCCGGCCGAGCCACAGTGGATCGATGTAGTCGGGGCCCTTCTTGAACGGCTGCACCCGATGCCCGCGCGCGGCGAGCGCCGCGCACAGGCCGGTGGAGATCGTGGTCTTCCCGGACGACTTGTGCGCGGCGGAGATCAGCACTCGCGCCATGCTCAGCGGCTCGCCGCGGGCGCACCGCCCGGGGTCATGCCCCGGCGGTCGCCGGCCGCGTCGCGGTCGAGACGCCGGCAGCGTGCGGATCGACCTTGTCGTCGGCGAGGCTGGTCGGCAGGAAGCGCAGGAACTTCAGCGCGATCGCGAACAGCAGGAACGCGAATCCGGTGCCGCCGATGCCCAGCATCCACTCGACCAGCGACGGCGTATAGCCGGCGACCACGCCGTCGAAGAATGCGCTGCTCATGTCGTAGCCGGGGAACAGCTCGAGCGGATAGGCCTGGCCTCCGACCACGATCACGTACAGCTGGGCGAAGCCGCCGACCAGCACCAGGCCGGACGCCGCGGCGATGACCTTGCGCGACTGGCTCCACACGGGGTGGAACAGCAGCAATAGCGGGATCAGGCTGCCGATCAGGATCTGCACGAACCAGAACAGGAAGGTGTAGATGCCCCCGTGCAGCAGCACGAAGGCCTCGATGCCGTGCAGCCGCGTCGCGTACAGGTTGGTCAAGTGATAGACCAGCACGAAGTACAGTACGCCAGCGACGAAGATTCCAAGCAGGTTCTTCATGCGGCGCAGGACCAGGTCACCGAGCGGGCGGCCGGTGCCCAGGAAGCTGGCCAGGGTCACCAGGATGAACACGGCCATGCCCAGCGAGAACGACATTGCGATGAACAGCGGCGCGAGGATCGCGGCGTCGTAGGCCTCGCGCGCGACCAGGAATCCGAAGATCGAGCCGGTACCGGTGGTCAGGATCAGCCGCCAGAGGAACGCGGCATAGCCGGCGACCGGCACGTAGCGGTTCATGCGCTTCTCCATCATGAACCAGAGGTAGACCGCGACGATGGCGAGGAAGCCCGTGTACAGGAAGATGTTCCAGGCGAAGATCGACTTGAAGTTGTAATGCGTCATCGCGACGATCAGCCGGTCCGGCCGGCCGAGGTCGAGCACGAGGATCACCAGGCCGCCGATCAGCAGCGTCATCGCAAGCAACGCGGAAACGCGGGCCAGAGGCTTGTACACGACGCGTCCGAACACCGAAGCGAACGAGGCCGCGTTGAGCGCCCCTGACGCCGCCACGATCAGCAGGATGGCGAAGATATGGGGCAGGCCCCAGACCACCTGGTTGTTCATGCCGGTGATGTGGTGCCCGTACGTCCCCTTCATGAACGCGGCGAGGAGCCCGAGCCCGACCAGCACGAGCAGGCCGCCGAGTAACGCCAGGTACAGCGGGCTGCGCCCTTCGATCTCCCGGAAATGGGTCTTGATTGTGGTCTGACTCATCGGTCTCAGATTCCCTGATAGCGTACGCCCGGGTTCAGGCGCAGGTCGGCTCGGATGGCGGTGCTGCCGTACTGCTTCAGCCGCTGCGAGATCTCGCTGTCCGGGTCATTCAGGTCGCCGAACACCATCGCGCCGTGTCCATCCCGGTTGCAGGCCTCGGCGCAGGCGGTCGTCCCGTCTCCGCGATCGACCTTGTGGACGCACAGCGTGCAGCTCTCGACCGTGCCCTTGCCGCGCGGAGCGTGTGGCTTCTGATCGGTCAGCGGCTCGTGAATGAACGAGCGGGCCTTGTAGGGGCAGGCCATCATGCAGTACCGGCAGCCGATGCAGGTGTGCTTGTCCACCAGCACGATACCATCCGGCCGGATGAACGACGCCTTGGTCGGGCAGACATCGACACAGGGCGGGTGCTCGCAGTGCTGGCACATCACCGGCAGCGAGTGCTCGTGGCCCGACGCCTGGTCGGTCAGGTTCACCTTGCGGATCCACTGGGCATCGGTCTTGGGCCGGCCGAGGCTGCGCACGCCGTTTTCCTCGTGGCATGCGCGCACGCAGGCGGTGCAGCCGTCGGCGCACTTGCTGGTGTCGATCAGCAGTCCCCAGCGTGGCTTATCGGAATTGGGGCTGGCGGCGTCCGCGGGTTTCAGCAGGAAGACGCCTGGGGCGACGGTCAGCCCGGCCACCGCCGCGGCGGCGCCGGTGATGAACTGCCGTCGCGACAGTTTCGCGCTGCTCTCGTTGCTCATGGTGTCGATATCTCCTGGACGGACAGTGGCCCGCCGGCATCCTGCGCCGCGAGATGGCCTTCGAGCAGGCCGTCGGCGTCCGCGCTCTGGCGCGGCATCGGCGCGCTGTCCGACGGCCGGTCGGTGTGGCACTGGAAACAGTCCATCTTCACCGCGTTGAACTGGTGACAGGCCAGGCAGAAGTGGGTCGAAGGGTCGTCACGGCTTGCGGTCGGAGACACGTGGCAGTCGATGCAGCCGACGAAGCTGTGGTCGGGGTTGCGCCGGCCGAAGCGTTTCGCCTCGTCGCGTTCGTGCATCAGGATCTTCATGTGATCCCGGCGCATCACGTCGGTGTCCTCAACGCATTGATCGCCACGGGCTTCCGCGAGCAGTTCCGGTGCCGGGACTTCCACCTTGCCGCAGGCGGCAAGCGTCAGGGCCAGCCCTGCCAGCACCAGGGCTGGCAGGGGAAGGCCAAACGGGGTGAATCTGCGCCGCACGTTACTCACCCATGGCCATGTCGATGTAGCCGGTCGGGCAGACCTCGGCGCAGATGTGGCAGCCGATGCACTTCGCATAGTCGGTCGCTACATAGCGGCCGGTTGCGGACTCCTTCTTCGGCACCCGGTATACCGCAGTCTGCGGGCAGTAGATCACGCAGTTGTCACACTCGAAGCACATGCCGCAGCTCATGCAGCGCTTGGCCTCGGCCTGCGCGTCTTCCGTGCTGAGCGATTTCATTCGCTCCTCGAAATGCCCGATGACTTCGCTGGCGTCCGGACCGTGCTCTTGGCGGCGGTTGCGCGGGGTGAACGGGAAGTGGCCCTTGAACAGCTTCTCGTGCGAGATGATCTCGTGCGCCGAGCGGTCCTCGTAGTTGTGCACCGCGAACCGGCTGTCGGAGGTTCCGCGGAGCTGCTCGCCGCTGTAGTCCTCGGGCGTCAGACCGGTCTCCTTCAGCTTGCCGAGCAGATTGAAGTGGTGCACGTCGACGCGCGGGCGCTTGATCGGCTCCTCGTGGCGCAGGTAGTGATCGATGCTGTCCGCGGCGATGCGGCCATGGCCGATGGCGGTGGTCAGCAGGTGCGGACGGATGATGTCGCCGATCACGAAGTGGCCTTCGTTGCCCGGCACCTGGTAGAACTTGTCGCTGTTGATGAAGCCCCGGCCGTTGTCGAGTGCCTCGAGGCCGGTCAGGTCACCGCCCTGGCCGATCGCCGAGATGATCAGGTTCGCCTCGAGCACGAACTCGGTGCCGTCGATCGGCTTCGGCGTGTTGCCTTCGAACTCGCACTTGGCCATCTTCAGACCGGTCGCGCGGCCCTTGTCGTTCAGCACGACCTCGACCGGGATCACGCCGTCGAGGATCGTCACGCCCTCGCGCAGCGCATCCTGCACCTCGTGCTCGGCTGCGGTCATCTTCTCCTTCGCGAACAACGAGGTCAGCGTGACCTCGGCGCCGGTGCGCACCGCGGCGGTCGCGGAGTCGTGCGCGACGTAGCCGTGGATCGCGTCTTCCGGATTGTCGACCGGGTTGTCGGTCTCGATCTTGCCGAGGCGGCGGGCCACGGACACGACGTCGATCGAGGTGTCACCGCCACCCACGCAGACGATCTTGTCGGTGGGCAGCACTTTCAGCCGGCCGGTGTTGAACGCGGACAGGAACTGGACGCCGGCGATGCAGTTCGGCGCGTTCGCACCCGGAACCGGCAGCGGGCGTCCGGTCTGGCAGCCGACGGCCCAGACGACGGCATCGAATTCCTTCTCGACGTCTTCCATCGAGACGTCCTTACCGACACGGGTGTTCAGACGCAGGTCGATGTCGCCGAGCGCCAGAATGCGGTTCATCTCCGCGCGCAGCCGGTCGCGGGGAACGCGATACTCGGGGATTCCGTACATCATCATCCCGCCCAGCTCTTCGTGGTCGTCGAAGATCGTCGACGCGTGGCCTCGACGGCGCAGGTGGTAGGCCGCCGACATGCCGCCAGGGCCGCCGCCGATGATCGCGACTTTTTTGCCCGACAGCGCCGGCGCGGGATCGTAGGTGAAGCCTTCGTCCAGCGCGGTGTCGCCGATGTACTGCTCGACCGAGTTGATGCCGACGAAGTCCTCGACCTCGTTGCGGTTACAGCCGGATTCGCAGGGGGCGGGGCAGACCCGGCCCATCACCGACGGGAACGGGTTGGCGTCGGTCGCGCGGCGGAACGCGTATTCCTGCCAGCTCATGTCGCCCGCGGGCTTCTCGATGCCGCGGACGATCTGCAGCCAGCCACGGATGTCTTCGCCCGCCGGGCAGGAGCCCTGGCAGGGCGGAGTGCGGTGCACGTAGACCGGGCACTTGTGGGAATGGTCGCCCTCGAAAATGGCCTCCTTCCAGTCGCGGCGCTCGTGGTCGCCGTCGCGGAACTTCCGGAAAGTCAGTTTCATGTCTTCGCTTGAAGTTGCCATGCCGTGTCTCCTGTGGAATCGGGCCATGGCCCGACTGTGCTTCGGTTCGTGGTTATTGTTTGGCGTCGAGAACGAGGGCGTCGCTGACGAGCTGGTGGACGCTGACGATCTGGTCCATCTGGAAGCCATAATAGGGCAGCACCTTGCTGAACTGGCTCTTGCAGATTGCGCAGATCGCGGCCATGTGCGTGACTTCGTGTTCGTCGACCACGTCTTTCAGTGCATTCATGCGGGGCAGTGCGCCCTTGACCCGAAGTTCCATCAGGTCGTCGGTCAGCAGACCCCCGCCGCCGCCGCAGCAGAACGTGCCTTCGCCGATGGTGTCGGGCGCCATGTCGTAGAAATGGTTGCAGGTGGCCTTGATGATCTCGCGCGGAATGATGAACTGCCCGCCCGGCATGTCGCCCATGCGGGAGGCACGGGCGACGTTGCAGGAATCGTGGAAAGTCACCCGGCGGTGGTCGTTGCGGCTCTTGTCCAGCGTCAGCACGCCGCGCTGGATGAGGTCGTAGGTGAACTCGCAGATGTGCTGCGGCACCGGGTAGCGCGGATCCAGGAAGTCGAACGGACCGGCGAGCGTGTTCAGGTAGCTGTAGGCCACGCGCCAGGCGTGGCCGCACTCGCCGAAGACGATGCGCTTCACGCCGAGGTCCAGCGCTGCCTCGCGGATGCGCATCGCGATGCGTTTCATGTTTTCGCCGGAGCCGATGAACAGACCGAAGTTCGCGGCCTCGGACGCGTGCGACGACAACGTCCAGGAGATGCCGGCGGCGTGGAAGACCTTCGCATACCCGATCAGACCGTCGATGTGCGGCTCGGCGAAGAAGTCGGCCGACGGCGTGACCACCAGGACTTCGGCGCCCTTCTCGTCGAGCGGGAAGCGCACGTCGATGCCGGTGTCATCCTTCACGTCCTCCTCGAGGCCGAGCAGGGTGTCTTCCAGCGCGGGCTGCGGCAGGCCAAGGTTGTTGCCGATCTTGAAGACCTTGCCGATGATCTCGTTGCTGTATTTCTGGCCCTTGCCGACCGCGTTCATGATGTCGCGGGTGGCCATCGTGATCTCGGCGGTATCGATTCCGTAGGGGCAATAGACGGAGCAGCGGCGGCACTCCGAGCACTGGTGGAAGTAGCTGTACCACTGGTCGAGCACGTCCTCGGTCAGGTCGGTCGCACCGACCAGCTTCGGGAAGTACTTCCCCGGGAGCGTGAAGTAGCGGCGGTAGACGCTGCGCAGCAGATCCTGGCGGGCGACCGGCATGTTGCGCGGATCGGAGGTGCCAAGGAAGTAGTGGCACTTGTCGGTGCAGGCGCCGCATTTCACGCAGGAATCCATGAACACCTGGAGCGCGCGGTTGGTCTGCAGCAGCTCGCCGAGCTTGTTGACCGCCACGTCCTTCCAGTTGTCGACCAGCTCGCCGGGGAAGCCGAGCGGTTCCTGGAACTGTTCCTTCGAAACGAAAGGCTTGCTGTGGGACATGACCCCGCTTTTCAGTGCGGGGATCTCCACGGTATCGCTTTCGGTGAGTTCCGGGGTATCGAAATTGGCCATCGTGCGGGTTCCTGTCTAAGGGGCGCCGTTCGGGTTATTGATCCGCGCTCGCCGCGGGTTTTTCGCTCCGGACCATCCATTTCACGTTCGTGAGATGGCGCTTTTCGCGCGGATTGTCGACCTGGTTGCGGGTCGGGCTGAAGAATACGCCCGGCGCGTGCAGCAGCTTGCTGAACGGAAAAATGATCATCAGCCCGGCGACCAGCAGCAGATGCAGCAGCAGCATCGGGTGCGCGGGGAGCGGGTTGAAGTCGAACCGCATCAGTCCGGTGAAGAACAGCTTCACCGCGGTGATGTCGACGTGCCAGAGGTAGGTCATCGCGAGGCCGGTCAGGCCGATGCCCAGCAGCAGCGCCAGCATCAGGTGATCCGACGGCGAGGAGATGTAGCGAATGCGTTCCACGAAAACCCGTCGGGCCCAGAGTCCCGCGAGTCCGAGCACCATCGCGAACGCGGCATACTTGCCGAAGGGCTGAATCATCACGACCCAGGCGGGCACGGGATCGAGGAAGTAGCGCAGGTGGCGCAGCAGCACCAGTGCAAGCGCAACATGAAACACGATGCCGAAGATCCAGATCCATTTGTTGGCCTTGAACAGGCTGTTGAAAAGCACGACTTCAGTCACCATCCGCAGCACGACACCGCCACGGGTCGTCGGCGCCGGGGTAGTCGGAATCTTCAGCGGTGCCGGTGTCCGTGCATAACGTGCGATGCGCATGCCGATCCCGGCCAGAAAAATGGCCGTGGCCGCATAGAAGAGCAGGGCAAAGAGCACGGTGACAAACACGGGCAATCCTCCGGGTCAGGAAAACCGGGTGGGGTGGGACCCCACCCGGAGGGGTCGTGCAGATGGTTCAGACGCAGCCGGTCGGCTTCGGCAGCCCGGCGTATTTGCAGGCCTGCTTCGCGGGGCCGTACGGGAACAACTCGTACAGGTACTTGCTGTTGCCCTTGTCCGGCCCGAGCTTCTTGCCGATCGCCTTGGTCAGCACGCGGACGGCCGGGGCAATCTGGTATTCCTCGTAGTACTCGCGCAGGAAGTTGATGACTTCCCAATGGTTTTCGTCGAGGTCGGCACCGTCGGCCTTGGCCATCGCGGTGGCCAGGTCGGGGTTCCAGTCGTTCAGGTTGGCGAGGTAGCCCTCTTCGTCGGTTTCGTAGGTCTTGCCGTTGACTTCGATTGGCATGAGAGACTCCTGTTTGCTTGCGTTTCGGATGGATGTGCGGACCGGTCCGGACTCAGAGCCAAGCCTGAACCTTGTCGTGCTTTGCGGTCAGGTCGACGAAATCGCCGTAGTCCACGACCGCTATGCCCTCGATGAGCTGTTCGGGGTTCATGCCGCGGGCGAGCAGATCCGGCCCGAGGACGAATACATTGTGCTGACCTACGGCACTACGGACCATATCCTCGTGGGAGGTACCCCGGACGGACGCGTAGACGCCGTCCTCGATCAGCAGGATGTCGGAACCGGCTTTCGCGTGACCCAGGCAGGACGCGAGGGTATTGCGCTCGAACGGCGATTTGTTGACGGTGTGCAGCATGCTCATGACAACTCCCTCAGAAACTCAGAATGACGTCCTGCTCTTCCATCAGCTCGGTCAGGGCCTCGCGCCCCATGACCTCGACCGGGACCAGCAGGTCATCCTCGGAGAGTCCACGTTCGGCCAGTGACTCGGCTTCGACGTAGAGCTTCTCGACGTCGTAGCCCTCCAGGGCGCGGTAGGTGGGCGAGAAGTTCTTCATCCCGATTCCCTGCGTTTCCTGCCCCTTCTTCAGCTGGTACACGCCGTCGTCCAGGAAGACCATGCTGACGTCCTGTTCGAAGGCGGCTGCGATCAGCACGACTTCCAGCGATTCCAGCGCATAGATGGTTCCGTACGGTGCCTTGCGGTTCACGTACATGAACTTCTTGATCGTGCCTGGACCTTCTTCTTCCCAAGGTTCTGACATTTCGTTCTACCTTCGATGATGATGGTTGCGTGGCCGGCTCCCCGGATGCGGGCGCACCAGCACGAAGCCGGCCGGTGCGGGTCGGCCCGTTGCGGTGTCAGTCGCCGAACACCACCAGGCGGTCGCACTGGATCCCTGCCTCGATCAGCTGGCCGAGGCCGGAGATCCGAAAACCGGGGGCGATGTTGTCACCGTCCTTGCCCTGACGCTTGGCCTCGCCCTCATCGAGCAGACCGCGGCGCTGTGCGGCGGCGATGCAGATTACCATGTCGACACCATGCTGTTCGGCCATTTCGGTCCAACGCGTGGTGATGTTGCGGTCATCTTGCGGTGGCACGCCGAAGCGGGTGCCGTTGTTCACGCCGTCATGATAAAAGAACACGCGGAAGACCTCGTGGCCCTTGTCGAGCGCGGCCTTCGCGAACTGGTAGGCGGTGTCCGAGGCCTGGTGCTGATACGGGCCCTCGTTGACCAGAATTCCGTATTTCATTCGGTGCATTCCTGTTGAGCCTGTTGACGAACCGGCGGCCCTGGGGGCCGCCGGTTCAACCTCTGCCGGGTCGGGGATTCGGCCCGGATCAGAACCGGATGTGGGTCGACGCGTTCAGGCTGTTGCGCGCGCCGCGCCAGTTCTCGATGTGGTACCGGGTGAACGGCAGCCCGGTCTTTTCGAAGAACGCGGGCCAGCCGATGCGCTCGATCCAGTCGTTGATGCGCTCCCAGTCCTGACCGTCTTCCTGGTACACCTTCAGGATCCGCTTCACGATCGCGGTGGCCTCCGGCCAGCGCGGCGGGTTGTTCGGAATCCCGGACGCGACCAGCTTCTGGAACGTCGGCTTGCCGCGGGCGTTGGAGTGGTTGCCGCCGACCCAGATCGCGAACTTGGTGTGCTCGGCATCGTTGATCTGCATCGGGGGGCAGGGCGGGTAGCAGGCGCCACAGCAGATGCACTTCTTCTCGTCGACTTCGAGCGACGGCTTGCCGTTCACCAGTGCCGGGCGGATTGCGGCGACCGGGCAGCGGGCGACGACCGACGGGCGTTCGCAGACGTTGGCCACCAGGTCGTGGTTGATCTTCGGGGGCTTGGTGTGCTGGACGTTGATCGCGATGTCGCCCTGGCCGCCGCAGTTGATCTGGCAGCACGAGGTGGTGATGTGCACGCGGTTCGGCATGTTGCAGTTGCGGAACTCGTCGATCAGTTCGTCCATCATCGCCTTCACCACGCCGGAAGCGTCGGTGCCGGGGATGTCGCAGTGCAGCCAGCCCTGGGTGTGCGAGATCATCGATACGGAGTTGCGCGTGCCGCCCACGACGAACCCGGCATCTTCCAGTGCGTTGATCAGCGGCTCGACCTTGGCCTCGTCGGCGACCATGTACTCGAGGTTCGAGCGGATGGTGAAGCGCACGTAGCCGTCGGCGTACTGGTCACCGATATCGCAAAGCTTGCGCAGCGTGAACACGTCAAGGATGCGCTGGGTTCCGGCCTTGACGGTCCAGATCTTCTCGCCCATGTCGGAAACGTGAAGCAGGACGCCGGGCCGGGGATGCTCGTGGTACTTCCACATGCCGAAGTTGCGGCGCATCACCGGATGCATGTACTGGAAACCGTCCGGGCAACCGGATTCGATCGGCGGACGCATGGCTGGTTGTGACATCGATTACTCCCGCTATCTCTCTAATGCGTTGGGTTCGGTCAGGGTGGAGAACCGCGGGATCAACCCGCGGCGGCCTGCCGCTGTTCCATCTTGTGGCGCAGGTAGTTCTCCGCAGCCTCGTCGTACTCGTCCATGCGGATGTAGGAGCTCAGGCGCGGATGGTTGACCATGTTCGGGTCGGCCTCCAGGCCCATGCCCTTCAGGAAGTTCACCAGGCCGATGCGCTCGATCATCTCGCCGCAGCGCTCGTGTTCCAGTCCGTTCTCCGCCCAGAAGTCGATGATGTTCTCGGCGAGTTCGACCAGACCCTGGTAGTCCTCTTCGGTCTCGAGCTTCATGAACGGCACGATCACGGTACCCATCAGGTCGCCGATCTTCAGCGTGCGCTTGCCGCCGACGAGGATAGTCACGCCCTGGTCGTCCCCGGGGGACAGTGCCTTGGTCATCACGTTGATGCAGTGCATGCAGCGCACGCAGTTGCCATTGTCGATGGACAGGGTGTTGTCCTCGTTCAGCGTCATGCACTTGCTGGGACAGCGGTTGATCACGTCCAGGTGGACTTTGTCGCGGCCGTACTCGGCGACGAAGTTCTTGACCTCTTCCTGGTCGATCTTGATGTCGTCGCGCCAGGTGCCGATCACCGCAAAGTCGGAGCGCTCGATCGCGTTCACGCAGTCGTTCGGGCAGCCGGACACCTTGAACTTGAACTTGTACGGCAGCGACGGGCGGTGCACGTCGTCGGTGAAGCGGTTCAGCAGCGTGCGGTGGATGCGCTGCTCGTTCGCGCAGGACTGCTCGCAGCGCGCCGCGCCAACACAGGACATGCCGGTACGCACGCAGGGGCCGGCGCCGCCGAGGTCGAAGCCGTATTCGTTGATTTCGTCAAAGAAGGACTGGGTGTTCGTGGTGTTCACGCCGATGAACATCGCGTTGCCGGTCTGGCCATGGAAGGTCACCAGGCCCGACCCGAACTTCTCCCAGCTGTTGGCGAGCTGGCGCAGAATGTCGGTGGTGTAGAAGTTGCCGGCCGGCGGCTGTACCCGCACGGTGTGGAACTCGCGCGACTCGGGGAACGACTTGGCGACCTCGGAGAAGCGCGGGATGATCCCGGAACCGTAGCCGAATACCGACACCGTGCCGCCCTTCCAGTAGCCCTTGCGGGTTTCGTAGGAATGCTCGAGCTGACCCAGCAGGTCGTTGCTCACGTTCTTGATCCGGTCATCCGGATGTTCGTCACGAAGGCGCTTGATTCCCGAGATGAAGCTCGGCCAGGGGCCGTTTTCCAACTCGTCGAGCATGGGGGTCGGATGATGTTGGTTCGCCATGGCGGTCTCCTTGTTCGGGTTCTGGATGCGGGCCGGCTCGAGTCACTCGGGTCGACACGTTGCGATAGTTTAGCCGGTTCGAGCCCGTCGTCGAGGGTTCGGCTTGGCCGCTTTTGCCACTGCGGAGGCGATCCCGCGGCGAGGATCCCTCGTCACACGGTCGGTTACTCTAGGATCCAGCGAGCGGCGAAAACATCCTACTCATGGGGGAGGGTAATGGGGGGGCTCTATCCCTCCCGAGATATACGGGGCCCGGGGAATGCCGAGGCGCGGTGTCGAGGCGTCGCGACGGGGTCGCCCGGCCCGCATCAATTCCGCGTCGGCGGCGGGGTCGGGGCGCCATCCGCCCGCCGGAAAGCCCTCTATCCCGGAAGGATAGTTGTGGTGATCCTGCAGCGCACTACACTGCGCCCACCGCAGGCCGCGTCCTGCTTTCGGGAGGTCCGCGCCCGATGGTCGGCTCGATGTGCGGCCAGAAGACCATAACGCGTCGAACAAATGATGACCAGTGCCACACCTCAACACCAGCACGCTGCGCCCGCCGGGAGGCCTTTTGACCTCGGTGACGATGCAGCCTATCGACGCTGGCGGGCCGACAAGCTGCGCCGCTTTCCGCAAGCGCTGGGCGCGGTGACGGTGGACGTGGAAGACATCGCCCGCCCGAGCGCCGGGGAACGCGCGGCGCTGACCGACGCGATCCAGCGGGCGAACATGGTGATCTACCGGTGCCGGGCGCCCGGCACCGACCGAGGGTCGGTGCGTGCGTTCGGGCGGGCGCTGGGGCTGGAGCGCGTCGACGAGCACCTGTGTGCCGACGACGACGGGGTCAGCGAATTGCAGGTCAGCGACGGCAATGGTCACCAGGCCGACTACATCCCCTATACCGATCGCCCGCTGAGCTGGCATTGCGACGGCTACTACAACGAGTCGGCACGGACCATCCGCGCGATGCTGCTGCACTGCGCACGCGATGCGGCTGAAGGTGGCGAGAACGGACTCGTCGACCACGAGATGCTGTACATTGCGCTGCGCGACCGCTATCCCGAGTACCTGGCGGCGCTGATGCACCCCGAGGCACTGACGATTCCCGCCAATGTCCAGGATGGGCAGGTGCTGCGTCCGGAGCGGACCGGTCCGGTGTTCAGCGTGGATCCGGCGACTGGGGCGCTGCACATGCGTTATACCGCGCGCGGACGGAACGTGCGCTGGCGCGACGACGCAACGACGCGGGAGGCGGCCGCTCGGATCACGCAGATGCTCGAGTCGGAAGACGTTCCGGTGTTCCGGTGCCGGCTCGCACCCGGCGAGGGACTCCTTTGTAATAATGTGCTGCACAACCGTACGGGGTTCCGGGACGATGCGGAGGGCGGCCGGCAGCGACTGGTCTACCGTGTCCGATTCCTGGACCGTGTGGCGGAAACCTGAGGTATTGCGATGATTTGGCTGAGCGAGATGCTGATGCAGAACCAGGATCTCGAATCCTTCGAACAGCTGCTGGAACTCGTGCGTGAGCGTGCCCGCGAGGGGGAACGCTTCCTGAGTTCCGATGTGCGGCCCCCGTTCCCGGACACGCCGATGGACTGGGAGGAGCGCATCGAGGCGGCCTTTACCTCGGCGAGCGGCTGAATGGGAGCCGGGATGTTCTGGGACGATTCGCCGCGGGACGAACTCGCCGGGCTGCGTGACGTCGTCGACGTCGCGTATCGGATCGACTGCCCCCGCCTGCCTCTGGATCATGCGCATGCGTTGTCTTCGGCGCTGCTCGAGCTGCTGCCCTGGCTGGGCACCGAGGACCACGCGGGCGTGCATCTGATTCACGGCGCGGAGTCCGGCAACGGGTGGATGCGTCCGCAGGATCCGGAGCGCGACCTGCTGCACCTGTCCCGGCGGGCCCGGCTGCGGCTGCGCGTGCCCGTGGCGCGCGTCGACGAGGCCGCGACGCTGATCGGCCGGACGCTCGAGGTGTCGGGGTTCGGGATCGGCGTGGGGCCGATGAATGTGATTCCGCTGGAACCCTTGCCGGTGGTGTTCGCCCGCCACGTCGTTGCGGATCCGGAACAGGACGAGCCGGCGTTCCTTGCCGAGATGGCGGCCGAACTGGGGCGCATCGGCGTGCCGGCTTCCAAGCTGCTGAGTGGCCTGAGTCACGTGCTGCGGGTGCCGGGCGGATTGCTGCACACGCGCAGCCTGATGGTCGCGGAACTCGACGCCCAGTCGTCGCTGCGACTGCAGCGCAGCGGCGTCGGATCCGATCAGGCGCTGGGTTGTGGCCTGTTCATCGGGCACAAGGACATTGCGCCGGTTCCCGGGGCGGGATAACCGGGGTGCCCGTCATCTGTGAGGCATGCTCCGCCGGGCCTCGGCATGCGTGTCCGGCGGTTTCAACGCAGTAGCAGTATCCGGGATCTGGGGCTGCCCGGGGGAGTTTCCCGGGGACGGATCCCGAACCCACCGTGAAACCTGTATGACCGAAGTCAAGGGAGGAAGACCAGATGAGTCTGGAAGTCGATGGCAACACCATCGCCACGAACGCGAACGGGTATCTCGAGGAACTGTCGGACTGGAGCGAGAAGGTTGCGGAAGCCATCGCCGCGAAGGAAGGCATCACGCTGACTCAGCGGCACTGGGACCTGATCCGCTACCTTCGCGACGAGTACGTCAACAATGGCGAAAACCAGCCCAACACGCGGACCATCGTCAAGGCCATGCAGCAGCTCTGGAGCGACAAGAGCGTCGATGCCAAGACCGTCTATGACCTCTTCCCGCTCGATCCCAGCAAGCAGGGTGGCCGTATCGCCGGCCTGCCCGAGAGCCGGCGCAAGGGCGGATACTGACGCAACCCCGCGCCGGCGACCTATCCCCTAAGGGAGGTTAAGCGCCCCGTCGGCCGGTGTTAGAGTCGCGCTGGCCACGGGGTTTGTGCGACTGCCACCCCACCACCTTGGAGACACGCAACCATGAGCAATAAGCAGGCACTGATCAAGGAAATGCTGGAAATGCAGAAGCGTTTCATGGAATACGAGCACCAGAACGGTGTCGATCCGGTCGACTACTACATTGCGCCCGAGGGTCATCCCCTTCATGGCTACCACAAGCGTTATCGCGACATCGCGATGCAGCTGGTGGATATTGCCCACGAGGATAAGGGCTCGCACCGCTGAGTTCCGACCGGATGGATGCGGACGGTATGCAACCGGGCCGCATCCACCGTGTTCCCGGCACCTCCACGTTGCCGTCTTGCCCCGCAATGCCCACCGCCCAGGGTATCCCCATGCCCCAGCCTACCGGTTTCGACCCGAAGGTTCTCGAGCCGCTGCGCAAGCGCCTCGACGAGCATCCGGTCTATGGTCTGCGCGATCTCGATGCGCTGCGCCATTTCATGGAACATCATGTCTATTCGGTCTGGGATTTCATGTCCCTGATCAAGTACCTGCAAGGGCATCTGGCACCAGTGCGGCAGCCGTGGACGCCAAGCGGAGATGCCGCGGTACGCCGGTTCATCAACGAACTCGTGCTGGAAGAGGAGTCCGACGCGGTGCCGGGTCCCGGCGGCGTGGACCGCCACATGAGTCACTTCGAACTGTACTGTGAAGCGATGGAGGAACTTGGTGCGGATCCCGAACGCCCGCGGCGATTCGTGGCGATGGCCTCGGAACGGGGGATCGATGCAGCGCTGGCTGCGGGGATCGCACCGGAACCGGCGGCCCGTTTCATGCGTTCCACCTTTGACTTCATCGCCAGTGGCAAGCCGCACGTGGTGGCCGCCGCGCTGGCCCTCGGGCGTGAACACGTGATTCCGGGGATGTTCCGCAGCTTCCTGCGCGAGATGGGGGTCGGGTCCGGCGCGGCCCCGCAGTTCCATTTCTATCTCAACCGGCACATCCACCTCGACGAGGACTTTCACGGGCCGATGTCGCTGCGGATGCTGGATCTGCTGTGCGCCGGGGACCCGACCAGGCTCGCCGAGGCCCGAGCTGCGGCCGGCACTGCGCTGGAGGCGCGAATCGAGTTCTGGGACGGGGTCCACGCCCGGTTGCGGGAGGCCGCATGAGCCTGCGCCTGAGGGGGCGGTGGAAGCAGGGCGGACGCGAGCGCAGTCTTGAGGATCTGGCGACCGCGGCTGCGTCGAACGCGTGGCGCGCCGCCTGCAACGGCGTGCTGAACCTCGAAAACGAGGGGTTCGAGACGACGTCGCGGGCCCAGCGGCTGGACATCATCGAAGAGTTCGTCGCCTTCCTGGTGCTGGTGGCGGATCGCGTGGCCTACGAGCGGCTGGACGACGACGAGCGCGGCCGCTTCATCACGGCGATGGCGCTGCGGCTGTCGGGGCTGGTCGATGAGAACCGCAGCGATGCCCAGGGGCCGGGGCAATACCGGGAGCAGTTCATCGACAAGCTGAACGAACGCACGGGCCTCTATGCCGAGTGCAGCTACAGCGAGCAGGAAGGCCCCGGGTTTTCGATGCTCTGCGTGCTCGGAGACCGGGTCACCGATGTGCTTGGCCCGACCAACCGCAAGTGGGCCCAGGACCAGGTCGTGGCGATCGACGGTCCGGAGGCCGCGCAGGCTTTCACGCGGGCGCTGAAGTCGCTGCTGGGGGCCGCTGCTGCCAGTGGCCCCCGTGCCGGCGATGGACCGACGCGGCCCCTGGCCGACGACTGAGTGCGGCCAACTGGCGTTCCGGTCCCGGGCGGGGGCGTTCGATTCAGGGATTCGCGACGCTGCAGCGGTTCCGGTGCAGCAGTCAGGACGCCGCCGGCCCGTGGCGTTCGCATCTCGGCGTACCATTTCTGGGCTGTGGCGCCGCGCGTCGTTCGGCGCTCGCCGCTCCCGCGACCATGCGCTGTCCCGCCGGCCGCGCACCGGGACCGTCATCCGGATCTCCGCCGCGGGGCGGGGCATCCCGGCGCCGGTAGCCCCGATGAACCCTTCCGGATCACGTAACAGGGGGAGTGTACGGCGCCATGGAGGATCAACTCGGCCGCATCCGTGTGGTGCTGGTGGGTACATCGCACCCGGGTAACATCGGTTCCGTGGCCCGGGCGATGAAGGCCATGGGGTTGTCGGATCTGGTACTGGTGGATCCGCAGCGTTTCCCCGCAGCCGAGGCGACAGCACTGGCGGCAGGCGCGGACGACCTGCTGGCGCGGGCCCGGGTGCTGACGCGGCTTGAGGATGCGGTCGCCGATTGCGTCTGGGTGGTCGGAACCAGCGCCCGGCGGCGCGGCCATTCGGTGCCGGTGTTCGATCCCGAGCCGGCGGCGCGGGAACTGATCGCCCGTGCATCCGGGGGATCCGTGGCGCTCGTCTTCGGCCGGGAAAGCAGCGGGCTGACCAACGCCGAACTGGATCGCTGCACCGCGCTTGTGCAGATTCCCACCGACCCAGGTTTCAGCTCGCTCAATCTTGCGGCCGCCGTCCAGGTGCTGGCGTACGCCTGCCGGACCGCGGCGCTGGTGGGAGATTCCGGCAGCGCGCCCGGCGGCGGCGTGGAACGCCACGCGACGCAGGCCGAAATGGAGGCCCTGTTCGAGCACTATCAGCGGGTGTTGGTGCAGATCGAATTCCTCGATCCGGAGAAACCGCGCCACCTGATGCGCCGGTTGCGGCATCTGTATCAGCGTGCCGGTCTCACGGCCAACGAGGTGCGCATCCTGCGCGGGATCCTGACGCACACGGAACGCGGTGGAGGACGCCCGCGAACCGGGTCGTGATATCGTAGAATCCTGTCCCGATTGCGATGGCGCTCCCCATGTTCCAGCGGCTACGTGAAGACATCCAGTGTGTATTCGCTCGCGACCCGGCCGCGCGGAACTCGTTCGAAGTGTTCACGGCTTACCCCGGCCTTCATGCCGTCTGGGTGCATCGTCTCGCCCACGGACTCTGGCGCTGGAAGCTCCGCTGGCTGGCCCGGGTGCTGGCAAACGTCGGGCGCCTGATTACCGGCATCGAGATTCACCCCGGGGCACGGATCGGGCGCCGCTTCTTCATCGACCACGGTATGGGTGTGGTGATCGGGGAGACCGCCGAGATCGGCGACGACTGCACGCTGTACCACCAGGTGACCCTCGGCGGGACCAGTTGGGACAAGGGCAAGCGTCACCCGACGCTGGACGATGGCGTGGTGATCGGTGCCGGCGCGAAGGTGCTGGGGCCGGTCCACATCGGGACGCGGGCGCGGATCGGGTCGAACGCGGTGGTGCTGCGAGACGTGCCCGCCGACGCAACGGCCGTCGGGATCCCCGCGCGGGTGCTCGGTCCACGGCCGGAGCCGAATCCTCGGTTCAAGGCGATGGCCGACCGGATGGGTTTCGATGCCTACGGTCTGACCCGCGACATGCCGGACCCGGTGGCCAACGCGATTCACCGGATCGTGGATCACCTGCACGAGGTCGACGAGCGGATGGAACGCGCCTGTGAAGCGCTGAAAAAGGCGGGGATCGACATCGGGGCCGATGAAGAACTGCATCCGATTTCCAACTGCGATCTCGAGGGGCTTGAACCCGAGGAGTGCGAAATTCCCCCACGCAAGACCTCGGGAAATACCTGATCGACTCCATTCGGTACCATTCTCTGCCTGGATACCGGAGTGCGTGACCGCGATGAAACTGACCACGAAGGGACGTTACGCCGTGACTGCAATGCTCGATGTCGCGATGCATGCGGAGCAGCGGCCGGTGTCCCTTGCCGACGTGGCCAGGCGGCAGCACCTGTCGCTCTCCTACCTCGAGCAGCTCTTCGCGCGCCTGCGGCGCAAGGGGCTGGTGAGCAGCAGCCGGGGGCCCGGTGGCGGCTATCGCCTGAGTCGCCGGTCCGACGCGATCACGGTGGCCGAGATCATCCTGGCGGTTGACGAACCGGTGGACGTGACCCGTTGCGGAGGGCAGGCCAACTGTACCCATCGCTCGCAGTGCCTGACGCATGACCTGTGGACTGACTTGAGCCAACAGGTCGAAAGCTTCCTGAGCGAGCGCTCGCTGGCCGACGTGCTGCACCGGTATCGGGAGGCGCGCGCGGCGCGCGAACGTGTACCGGAATCCGGCGATGGCCAGGCGGCCATTCCGATCGCGGCCTCGGCCGACACTGGCTCCAAGTCCCGATAACGTCGGTCATAACCCGTTCCAACGCATCCTCGCGCGAGTTCGGGGCCTGCCTGCGTCCGGTTCGTTGCCCTGCGTCCGGGCTGCCGCTAGACTACGCCGCGATTGCAGCGTTATGGACCCGCCGCCTGGCGGGTTCTTGTTTTCAAACACCATCGAGGAGATCACCTGTGGCCCAGGAGCGTACCCTGTCCATCATCAAGCCCGACGCGGTCGCCAAGAACGTGATCGGCGACATCTACAGCCGGTTCGAGAAGGGGGGGCTGCGGATCGTGGCCGCGCGCATGCTGCACCTGAGCCGCGACCAGGCCGAGGGCTTCTACGCGGTGCACCAGGAACGCCCGTTTTTCCGGGATCTGGTGGATTTCATGATCTCGGGTCCGGTGATGGTGCAGGTGCTGGAAGGTGACGATGCGATTCGGCGGCATCGTGACATCATGGGCGCCACCAACCCGAAGGAAGCGGCCCCGGGAACCATCCGGGCGGACTTCGCGACCAGCATCGACGAGAACGCAGTCCACGGCTCCGATGGCCCGGATACCGCGAAGACCGAGATCGCCTTCTTTTTCGACGACAGCGCCATTTGTCCACGCACCCGCTAGCGGGAAGAGGCCCCGGGTCCCTGATGGCGGTATGTACCCCGGGGTCCGGTCGGATACGGCCAGCGGGTCTGGCGGTCAAGCACCGTCTGCCGGTGGCCGCGAATGCGCTCGAGCCTTCGGTGCATTACACTAGCGCTCTCGCTGCCTGAACAGAAGCCATGTCAGTATCGCCCGCCAACCGACTGAATTTGCTGGGAATGCCGCGCCAGCGCCTTGCCGGCCAGTTCGAGAGCTGGGGTGAGCGCGGGTTTCGTGCGACCCAGCTGGTCAAATGGATCCACCAGCGTGGCGTCACCGACTTTGCCGCAATGACCGACCTTTCCAAGACGCTGCGCGAGCAACTTGGTCTGCTGGCGGCTGTCGAACTGCCCGAGATCGCGCTGGAGCGGCGCTCGGATGACGGTACGGTGAAGTGGGTGCTGCGTCTGGCGGACGGGAACGCTATCGAGACCGTCTACATCCCGGAAGACGACCGCGGAACGCTGTGCATCTCTTCGCAGGTCGGATGTGCGCTCGACTGTACGTTCTGCTCGACCGCGCAGCAGGGGTTCAACCGCAACCTGAGCGCGCACGAGATCATCGGGCAGCTGTGGCTGGCCAACCAGCGTGTTCCGGTTCCGGAAGGCCGCTCGCGGGCGGTTACCAACGTGGTGTTCATGGGCATGGGGGAGCCGCTGGCGAACCTCGATGCGGTTGTCGACGCGATCGACCTGATGCTGGACGATAACGCCTACGGGCTCAGCAAGCGGCGGGTCACGGTGAGCACGTCGGGCCTGGTGCCGGCGCTGGATCGCCTGGGTGCGGCCACCGACGTGGCGCTGGCGGTGAGCCTGCATGCGCCGAACGACGCCCTGCGTAACCGCCTGGTACCGATCAATCGCAAGTATCCGATCCACGAGCTGCTCAATGCCTGCCGGCGCTATACCCGTGACGGGGCACGGCACCATCGGGTGACCTTTGAGTACGTGCTGCTGGCTGGGATCAACGATCAGCCCAGGCATGCGCGGGAGTTGATGGCGCTGCTCAGGGATGTTCCTTGTAAAATCAACCTGATCCCGTTTAATCCTTTCCCTGGTTCTCCGTTCGTTCGGCCGTCGTCGAACGCGGTGCGCGTGTTCGAGAAGCTGCTCGACGATGCCGGTTTCGTGACGATCGTGCGCCGGACGCGCGGCGACGACATCGATGCAGCCTGCGGGCAGTTGGTCGGCGAGGTCGCCGACCGCAGCGGACGCGGAGCGCGCATGATCCGGCTCCACGCGGATCTTCCGCAGCCGATGGGTGTCCGCGCATGAGCCGGCTGCACGCGCTACGGTCGGGCGGCCGGGCATTCGCCACCGGATCCTGGCTGCTGGCCGCTGGGTTGCTCGCAGGCTGCGCGGGACTGCAGCCGCAGGCCTCGGTGGACCAGCGTCGGGCAGCAGAGATCAACGCGGAGCTGGGGATCAGTTACCTACGTCAGAACGAGCTGACCCAGGCCCAGCGCTCGCTGGATCGCGCGCTGCAGTTCAATCCCAACCTCGCACTGGCGCATCTGGGCATGGCCTCGCTGCGCGAACGGCAGGGGGCGCTGGACTCTGCCGAGGAACATTACCGGCGCGCGTTGTCGCTGGATCGCCGCGACCCCTATGTGCAGACCAACCTGGGCGATCTGCTCTGCCGCCAGGGCGAGGTTCGCGAGGGCCTCGAATTGCTGGAACGGGCGACCGCCAACCCGTCGTATTCCGCGCGCGCTGTCGCGCTACTGAACGCAGGGAAATGTCATGCGCGTGCCGGCGACACCGAACGAGCGGAAGAACGCATGCGCGAAGCACTCCGGATCGATCCGCAATTCCCGGATGCCCTGTACGAACTGGCGCTGTTGACTTTCGAGGACGGGCGGCCGTTCCAGACCCGGGCGTTCCTGTCCCGGCTCGAGGCCCAGGGGATCGTGACGCCGGAGTCGCTGCTTCTCTGTTACCAGTCCGAGAGGCAGCTGGGCAATGCCGAGGATGCGCGGCGCTGCGCCGACCGCCTGAAGCGGGACTTCCGGGACAGCGACGAGGCGGCAAGACTCCTGCGCGAGGAACCGGGCCGTGGTTGAACGCAGGGAGAAGGAGCCAGTGTTCGGGCATCTCGACGACGTCGACGACACGGGCGACCTGTCCGCCGGCACGCGGCTGCACAGCGGCAACCCGCGCAGCGAGGACGAGTATGCCGCAGCGGTCGTGACCGGGCTTTCCGCAGACCGGAGCAAGCGGGACCGGGTGCCGACTCCCGACGCATCCGACGCGGGCATACCGGCGGTAGGTGGGTTGAATACCCGCGTGCCTCAGCCGACGCCACCGACAGGAGATCAGGACCCCCTTGCCGGCAGTCCGGGCGCGGGCATGCGCGGCGCCCGCGAACGTCGCGGGCTGGACGTTGGGACCCTTGCGATGCGTACCCGCCTGTCACGACGCATCATCGAGGCGATGGAAGCCAACCGCTTCGATTCGATTCCCCCGGCGTATGTGCGCGGCTACCTGCGTGCGGTTGCACGGGAACTGGGGGCCGACGCCGAGGGCTGGATCCGGGCTTACGAGGGGATGGGATATGCCGACCCGGTGGTACGGCCCACGGTGCAGCGCAACCCTTCCGGGCATTGGGGGCTCAGCGGGGCGGTCTGGTACACGATGGTGGCTGCGATCCTTGTGACCGCATTCGGCCTCGGCATCTATGCCTGGACCGAGGGCGAGCCGGAACGAACGAATCCGCTGGCCCGCCTCGTGACCTGGGTTGGCGAGATTCCGTCCCGGTTCGCGTCCGCGCCGCCTGAACCGGTGGCGCCCGACCACGAGCCCCTTGCCGGCGTATCGCCTGCCCCGGCAGTGCCCTCGGACGAAGGCATCGGCGTCACCCGGGGAGAGGATGGACGACCCCCGGGCCCGGTGACCGAGCCCCTGGTTCTGGAGCCGCTTTCGGGGCCGATTGCACCGTCTGCCGAGTTGGAGACCGCTCCGCCGCTTCAGGATCCCGCGCCGGCGGGCGCGCGCTCCCCGGCAGCGCCGCAAACGGTCGCGCCACCACGGCAACCGGAGCCCGCGGGCACCGACCCGGCTCCCGCGACGCCCCCCGGGGTCGAGACTGACGCGCCTTCGCCGGAAGTGCCCGTACCGGATACGGCGGTGACAGAAGCGCTGGAACCCGCTGTGGCGCGGCCGGACACGGAGAGCGCCGTTCTGAGCCTGATGTTCGAGGACACCTCGTGGGTGGAAGTCCGTTCGGCATCCGACCGCGTCGAACTTCGCGGTATCTACCATGCGGGCGACGAGCAGCGCGTGGTCGTGGAACTGCCGGCGCGGGTGGTGCTGGGCAACGCACCGGGCGTGCGCCTGGTGCGCGACGCCGCGCCCCTCGATCTGGCGCCGCACACGCGCGGCGACCGCACCGCCCGATTCAGCGTGGAAGTCGAATGATGGTCGCCCGCACCCGTACCGGGGGTGGTAGGAGCTGCCAACCATGAAGGCGATCCAATCGATCCGGGGGATGCACGACACCCTGCCCGAAACCGTCCACGTGTGGCAGCACCTCGAGGGGCGGCTCCGTGCGCTGCTCGATGCCTACGGCTACCAGGAGATCCGCCTTCCGGCGGTCGAGTTCACCGAACTGTTCGCGCGTTCCATCGGTGATGTCACCGATATCGTCGAGAAGGAAATGTACACCTTCGAGGACCGCAACGGCGACCGGCTCAGCCTGAGGCCGGAGGGCACCGCGGGCTGCGTGCGCGCAGGCATCGAGCATGGCCTGCTGCACAACCAAGTACAGCGTCTCTGGTATCAGGGGCCGATGTTCCGGCACGAGCGGCCCCAGAAGGGGCGCTACCGGCAGTTCCACCAGGTAGGCATGGAGGTCTTCGGGTTGCAGGGGCCGGACGTGGACGCCGAGATGCTGGCGTTCACCGCGCGGCTGTGGAAAGCGCTCGGTCTCCGGAACCTGCGCCTCGAGCTCAACACACTCGGTACGCCGGCGAGCCGGCTTCGGTATCGGGAACGCCTGATCGGCTATTTCGAGGCGCGCCGGGACGGTCTGGATCCGGAAGCGCTGCGGCGCCTGCACGAGAACCCGCTGCGTCTGCTCGACAGCAAGCATCCGGATACCGCGGCAATCGCACGCGAGGCGCCGACGCTGCTGGACGATCTCGACGCCGACTCGCGTGCACACTTCGAGGGGCTGCGTGCGCATCTGGATGCGCTGGGGATCGCGTACACCCATAACCCCCGGCTGGTCCGTGGCCTGGATTACTACACCCATACCGTGTTCGAGTGGATCACCGACGAACTTGGTGCGCAGGGGACTGTCTGTGCCGGAGGGCGCTACGACGGCCTGGTCGAACAGCTGGGCGGGCGTGCTACTCCGGCGATCGGGTTGGCCATGGGCCTCGAACGCTTGGTCAGCCTGCTGACCGGGCAGTCCGCGGCGCCGGCGCCGGAAGGCCCCGACATCTATCTTGTGGTACCCGGCGACGATGCCCGGATCCAGGCGCTGGTGCTGGCCGAGCGCTTGCGAGATACGCTGCCCCGGCTGCGTCTGGTGCTCAACTGCGGTGGCGGCAGCATCAAGGCGCAGATGAAGAAGGCGGACAGGACCGGCGCTCGCTACGCGGTGATCCTCGGACCGGACGAAATCGCTGCCGGTACCGCTGTGGTCAAGGCGTTGCGCGATCCCGGGGCGGGTCAACTGACCGTGTCCCAGGACGACCTGGCCGCCCTGATGCAGGCCCGGCTGGACCGATGAACCGGAATCACTCCGGAGGAAACAGACGATGAGTTACCTCACCGACGAGGAAAAAGCGGAGGCCATCAAGAAATGGTGGTCGGACAACGGTGCGGCCGTGATCGGCGGGCTGGTGCTCGGCATCGCCGGACTGTTCGGGTGGAACTGGTGGACCGACCGTCAGGCCTCCAAGGCCGAGGTTGCTTCGGAGATCTACATGGCGGTGCTGTCGCATGTCAATGCCGGCCAGCATGCGCAGGCTTCCGCCCTGGCCACGGAACTGGTGGAGAAGGGGCGCCGTACCCCGTATGCCGCGATGGGGTGGTCGCTGATCGCCGATCTGGCGGTACGGCAGGAGGATGACCAGCGCGCGATCCATGCCCTGGAACAGGCACGGGAGGCCGCCCGCGACAAGGGCTACCGGCAGGTGGTCACTCTGCGCCTGGTCCGGCACCTGGTGGTTGGGGAACGGTTCGATGAGGCCGAGGCGCTGCTGGGCGAGATCCGTGACGAGCCGTTCGCCGGTCTGCGGGCCGAACTCCACGGTGACGTTGCCCGGGCCCGCGGGCAAACCGAGCGTGCGCGGGAGTTCTACGAAGAGGCCCTCGCGGCAGGGCACAATACCGAATATCTCCGCCTGAAGCTCGATGAACTGTCCGCATAAGGGGAACCCGACGCCATGATCTCCGTTGCGCTGCGTCTTTCGCTGGCGGCCGTGCTGGTCCTGTCTCTGGCGGCCTGTGGTCTGTGGTCCAGGGATACGACCGAACCGCCCGCTCCGCTACCGGAGTTCGCGGCGCTGGGTAACCCGGTAACACTATGGTCGCGCTCGATCGGAGGCAGTGGTGACCGCTACCTTTGGCAGGTGCAGCCGGGCGTGACCGACCGTCTGGTGGTGGCCGCCGATGCCAGGGGGCGTGTGACCGCGCTGGACCGTGATTCGGGCAGCCCGCGCTGGGAGACGCGGCTGCGCGATGTGCGCATCTCGTCCGGGGTCGGTGTCGGCGGCGGCGTCGCCGTCGTCGGCACGCTGGACGGCGAGGCGATCGCGCTGAACCTCGACAATGGCGATGAGATCTGGCGTGCCGAACTCTCGAGCGAGGTGCTCGGGATCTCGGAGGTGGCCGGCGGATTGGTGGTCGCGCGTACCAACGATGGACGTCTGCATGCGCTGGATGCGGCCTCGGGTTCCGCCCAGTGGACCGTGCTGCGGACGACGCCCGCACTGAGCCTGCGTGGTGCCCAGGTGCCGCTGATGTTGCCCGGGCGGGTGCTCGCGAGTTTCGACAACGGGCGCATGATGATGCTCGGGGCCGGGCGCGGGAACGCGCTGTGGGAGGCGACGCTGGCGGTACCGTCGGGGCGTTCGGATTTGGAACGCCTGATCGATGCCGACGGCCACATCCCGCTGTACCGGGGCGTGGCCTTCGCTGCCACCTACCAGGGCCGGCTGGCCGCAGTGGCGCTGGACAGCGGTGACCTGATCTGGGCCCGGGAGTTCTCGTCCTATCAGGGTGGTGATATCGATCCCGAACTCGAGACCCTGGTGATGACGGCGAGCGACAGTCACGTCTGGGGCCTAGATCCGCGCAACGGCGGCGATCTCTGGCAGCAGCGGGATCTGCGTCTGCGCGGCCTGACCGCGCCGGTGGTGGTCGGAGACCAAGCCGTGGTGGGCGACTACCAGGGTTATCTGCACTGGCTCAGCGTCCGCGACGGCGGCATCGTGGCACGCACCCGTCCAGGTTCGGGGGCGATCGTGAGCCGGCCGGTGCTGCGTGACGGCGTGCTGTACGTGCTGGCCGCCAATGGCCAACTCAGTGCGGTCCGTGCGCGCGTCGGCGATGACTGAGATCGCTTCCGGTGCCGGGCTGTCCGACCCGGCGCTCCGGACCCTTGCGATGATACCGGTGATCGCCCTGGTTGGGCGACCCAATGTAGGCAAGTCCACGCTGTTCAACCAGCTGACCCGTTCCCGGGACGCGTTGGTCGCGGATCTCCCGGGCCTGACGCGTGATCGGCAGTACGGGATCGGCCGCGTCGGCGGCTTCCCGTACATGGTCGTCGATACCGGCGGACTCTCGGGCGACGACGACGCGATGGACGCGGCGATGGCCCAGCAGACGCGGCAGGCGGTCGGCGAGGCCGACCTGGTGCTGCTGTTGGTCGACGCGCGCGCGGGCCTGACCGCACAGGATGAGGCGATCGCCCGCGATCTCCGCGCTCAGGGCGCACGCGCCCTCCTGGTCGCGAACAAGACCGACGGACTCGACATCGACTCGGCGACCGCGGAGTTCCATGCTCTGGGTCTGGGTGCCATCGTACCGATTGCGGCCGCGCACGGGCGTGGTGTCGCTGGGCTGATGCAGCGCGTGCGCGACACGCTGGTTGCGGACGCTGGAGAAGTGGCCGGGGCCGCCGTTCCCGGTTCCGACGAGGCGCTGGACCGCTGGCCCGGGATCCGCGTCGCGCTGGTGGGCCGCCCGAACGTCGGCAAGTCCACGCTGATCAACCGGCTGCTGGGCGAGGTACGGGTTGTCGCGACGCCGATCGCGGGAACCACGCGTGACAGCATCTTCATTCCGTTCGAGCGCGACGGCCAGGACTACACGCTGATCGACACCGCCGGTGTGCGGCGCCGGGCCCGCGTGCAGGACACGGTCGAGAAGTTCAGTGTCGTCAAGACGCTGCAGGCGATCGAGGCGGCGCACGTGGTGATCATGGTGCTCGACGCGCAGGCGGGGATCGCGGATCAGGATGCGCACCTGCTGGGCATGGTGCTGGATGCGGGCCGGGCGCTGGTGCTGGCGGTGAACAAGTGGGATGGGCTGGAACCGGATCTGCGCGAACGCGTGCGCGTCGACCTCGAGCGCAAGCTGGGCTTTCTGCGCTTCGCGCGCATGCGGCTGGTCTCGGCGCTGCACGGCACCAATGTCGGCCACCTGCTCGAAGACGTGCGCGAGGCCTACGCCAGCGCGTTCGCCGAGCTGTCCACGCCGCGGCTTTCGCGTCTGCTCGAGTCGGCGGTGGCCGAGCATGCACCGCCGCTGGTGGGGCACCACCGCATCAAGCTGCGATACGCGCACCAGGGCGGCCAGAATCCGCCGGTGATCGTGATCCACGGCAACCAGACCGAGTCGCTTCCGGGTAGCTACAGGCGTTTCCTCGAAAATTTCTTCCGCACGCACCTGGGGCTGGTCGGCACGCCGCTGCGCCTCGAGTTCCGCAGCGGCAAGAACCCGTTTGCCGGGCGCAGGAACGTGCTGACCGAACGCCAGCAGCGCAAGCGCAAGCGGCTGCTTCGGCACGTGAAGCGGCGCTGAGGGCGACCGATGACGACGTTGTCCGCGCGAGCACAGGCGCTGGAACCGTTCCGGGTGATGCAGATTCTGTCGCAGGCGCAGGAGCGCGAGGCGGCGGGCGCCGACGTGATCCACTTGGAGGTGGGCGAACCCGATTTCCCGACGCCCGGACCGATCGTGGCCGCCGCGCAGCGGGCGCTCGCCGCCGGCCGCACGAGGTACACCGCTGCGCACGGCACTACGGCGCTGCGCAGGGCGATCGCGGACGACTACTGGCGCCGGTTCGGGCTGGACCTGGATCCCGAGCGGGTGGTAGTGACCGCGGGTGCGTCGGCGGCGATCTTGCTGGCGCTCGCGGCCGGAACCGACCCGGGTGACGGCGTGCTGCTGCCTGACCCGGGCTATGCCTGCAACCGCCAGTTCGTGCATGCGCTGGGTGCGCGCGCGGAGCTGCTCCCGGTCACTGCGGAACAGGACTTTCAGCCGACCGCGGGACATATCGCCGCGGCCTGGAGCGCGGAGACCCGGGCGGTGATGCTCGCATCACCGTCGAACCCGACCGGCACCCTGCTGCCCGCTGCCGAGATCGCCGCGATCTCGGAAACGGTGTGCGCCCGCGACGGGGTGCTGATCGTCGACGAAATCTACAGCCGGCTGGTATTCGACGGTCCGCCGCAGACCGCGCTCGCAGTTGCGCCGAACGCGCTGATCCTGAACAGCTTTTCCAAGTACTACGCGATGACCGGCTGGCGGCTGGGCTGGATGATCGTTCCCGAGACCTGGACCGAGCCGGTACGCAGGCTGGCGCAGAACCTGTTCGTGGCCCCGTCGACGCTCGCCCAGGAGGCGGCGCTCGCGGCCTTCGATCCCGAGACCGAGGCGTTGCTGCAGGCCCAGGTGCGGGAACTCGGTGATCGCCGCGACTTCCTGCTGTCGACCCTTCCGTCGCTGGGGCTGCCGGTGCGCGCGCGGCCCGGGGGCGCGTTCTACATCTACGCCGACAGCACCGGCCATGGCCTCGACTCCGATGCACTCTGCGCCCGGCTGCTGCAGGAGGCCGCGGTCGCGCTCACGCCCGGAACCGACTTCAGTCCAAGCAGCGGCGCCGACCATCTCCGGGTCGCGTACACGCAGCCTCGGGAGCGCCTCGCCGAGGCCGTGGCGCGCATCGACCGGGTACTCGCACGCTGAATCGCTGGACCACCCGTTCGGTTCTGGCGCGCTTCAGAAGATCAGCTTTCCGCGTAGTCCGCGTACATCCGCTCCACGTCGTCCCGGTGGCGGGCCAGAATGCGTTCGCGCTTCATCTTCAGCGTGGGGGTCAGCAGGCCATCGTCGATCGTCCAGGGCTCGCGCAATGCCGTCAGCCGCCGGATCCGCGCATAGCCGGGAAAGTCCTTGAGCTGTGCCTGCACGCGTGCCAGCAGACTGCGTTCGACGAAACGGCTGCGAAGGTCGTCGTCACCGTCCGGGTTCACGTCGAGCTCGCGTGCGTACTCGCGCCAGGCGGCGGCATCGAGCACCACCAGCGCGGACAGGAACGCACGCCCCTCGCCGATCACCAGTACCTGGTCGAACAGCGGGTCGAGCTGGATGGACATTTCCATGTCGGCGGGCGGCACCTTTTCGCCGTTGCCGAGCACGATGATGTCCTTGATGCGCCCGGTAATGAACACGAAGCCCTGTGCGTCGATCCGCGCCTTGTCGCCGGTATGCAGCCAGCCGTCGGGGTCGATCGTGGCTGCGGTGGCCTCGTCGTCCCGCCAGTAGCCGAGCATCACGCTGGGACTGCGGGTGAGCAGTTCGTCCTGCTCGCCGATCCGGATCTCGACGCCCGGCAGCGGCTTGCCGATCGACGCGGGCAGGTTTTCATCGGGACGGTTCACCGTGACCACCGGGCTGGCCTCGGTGAGTCCGTAGCCGTGGTACACCGGCAGCCCCAGTCCGATGAAGAAGCGAGCGATGGACGGGGGCAGCGGCGCACCGCCGCAGACGGCGTACTCCAGGCGCCCGCCCAGGCGTTCCAGTACCTTGTGCGCGACCAGGCGCCCGAGCAACGGCCAAAGCAGCAGGCGGGGCGACCAGCCGGCACGTTGCTGGATGTGTTCGAATCGCGCCCATCCGGCATCGACCGTGGTTCGGAACAGGAGCCGGGCCAGAGCCGATTTCTGCTTCAGGCCGGCCTGGATCTTCGCGTAGACGCTCTCGTAGATGCGCGGCACGGACACCAGCACCGTCGGCTGCACGACCCGCAGGTCTTCGGCGAGCTGCGGGATCGAGCGCGCAAACACCACCTCCGCGCCGACGACCATGGGCAGGAAACACCCCGCGGTGCGTTCCAACGTATGTGACAGCGGCAGGAACGAGAGGAAGACGTCTTCGCCCCCCAGGGGCGCGCACCGGGAAGCCGCGTGCGCATTGAACAGCAGCGCGCGGTGGGACAGCATCACGCCCTTCGGGCGCCCGGTGGTTCCCGAGGTATAGACGATCGTGGCGAGGCTGTCCGGTTCCTCCAGCCGCGTGACGAGGTCACCTTCGAGTCCGAACAGCCAGTCGGCAGCGGCTGTCAGGCGGGGGTCCCCGGGGACGCTGTCGTCATCGAAACCGCGCAGCGAGACGATTGTGGTGACCGTCTGTAGCCGGTCCCGCACCGGCAGCAGCCGTTGCCATTGCGTCCTGTCCTCCAGCAGCAGGAGCTTCACCCCGGCCTGCTCGACGATATAGGCGACATTGTCCGGACGATCGTCGGTGTACAGCGGAACCGTGACCAGGCCCAGCCCCAGCGCTGCCTGGTCGAACGTGATCCATTCGCGACAGTTGCGCAGCATCATCGCCACCCGGTCGCCGGGTTCCAGTCCCTCGCGTTTCAGGGCCATCTGCCAGCGCCCGACTTCGCACGCCATTTCGGCCCAGGTGCTTCGCGTCCAGGAGCCCCGGGCTGCGTCGAACTGCCGGTAGGCCACCTTGTGCGGGCTGGCCTCGACGCGTTCCCGGAACAGCCCCGCCAGGCTGCCCGCGCGCTCCGGCGTGATCACGGTCGTGGTCATGGTGCTCCTGTGGTCGCTGTCGGGTGCCGGGTGTCTCCGCCGTTCGCGGCTGGAGGCGCCCATAGTGCTACAGGAACGCCACTGCTGCCAGCCGACGGGTCAGAGTCCCAGCGGATGGCGCACGGGTTCGATCGCGAGCGTGCCCTGGAACAATGTCCAGCCGACGAAGAAGATCACCGCGCCGCCGGCGAGGCCGACCGCGGGTCCAGCGTAGCGCAGTCCGGAGAGGGGGGTGGGGCGCAGCAGGCGCCGGGTCCAGTCCCGGGCCTGGACCGCAAGGAATGCGAGGACCGATACCGTGATCGCGGTGCCCAGCGACATGGCCAGCACCGCCGCGATCCCCGCGGCCCAGATGCCGAGCAGATACGACACGGCCATTACCAGCACCGCTCCCGAGCACGGGCGAATCCCGACCGCGAACACCGTCGCGTACCAGGGGCCGCGCTGGGTCGGGTCGACGTGGTGCGGTGTGCCGCAGCCGCAACCCGGGTGATGGACATGGCCCGGGCCGCCCGGGGCCGGAGCCAGCCGGGGTGCTGAGGAAGGACCGGTCTCGTCCGGGGCGATGCGCGCGAACCGTGGAGCGGAAGGGTCGTCCTTGTCGGGAGTCGCCCGTGGAGCCCCGACCGGCAGGCCGACACCAGCGGACCGCGCCTCCCGCCGCAAGCGCCAGATCGCGCGCAGCGCGCGGGCGATCAGCCAAAGGCCGAGCAGTGCCACGAGCAGGAAACTCGCGAGCTCCAGGCTGCGCACCTGGCCCATCGCGTCGCGTGCGAGCCAGCCGAGCACACCGATCAGCATCAGCACCACGACGATCGCTGTGACGCCCTGCATCAGTGCGGCTGCGGTCGACAGCCCGATGCCCCGCATCAGCGTGTGCGGGTGCGTCAGCAGGTAGGTGCTGATCACGGCCTTGCCATGTCCGGGGCCGGCGGCATGGAAGATGCCGTAGAGGAAACTTGCCAGGATCAGCGCCCCGGCGGTGCGCGCGGTGGGCGCCTCGTCCAGCTGGTGCAGCACCCCGGTGAGCTGCCGGTGCAGGTTCCGCTGCGTCTGGATGATCCAGCCGGATACGCGTTCCATGACCCCGGCCTGCTGCTCGGTCGCTTCCGGGGCAGCGGATGCGAACGGGCTGGACACGGCCGGCATGGGTGCAAGCAGCGCAAACAGCAGCAGCCATGCTGCCCCGATCAACGCGGGCAGTGGATGGCCGGAGAAAAGTGGTGAGCGTTTGCAGCGTCGCATCGGGCTACCGTGGATCGGATCGTGTGGTCAGGAGTCGCAGAGGATCAGCACGCGTTCGGCGAATGCCCGGCCGAGATCCTCGACCGGGGTGCGCTGCTTGCGGTCCAGCGTCGCGGCATAGCCGACCAGCCAGGGCTCGGGGCGCGGCGGATCCATCCGCGTGGTGCATCCCTGCCCGCCGTCTAGATGGATCACATCATCCGGGTCGTGCAGCACTTCGATCCAGTAACCGGGATCGTAGACCCGGTATTCGAGCGGCGTCTCCGCATCCGGGCGCCGCTGTTGCAGCGGCAGCTCGAAGGAAAGATGCAGGCGCCGCTGACGCCACTCCAGGCGCCCTTCGCGGGCATCGGGGATGGCCAGCCGATCACCGGCGCGGCGCATCTCGGTGAAGTAGTCGTAGTCGCGCAGATCCGCGAGCATGCGGGTGCCGATCTCGTCCAGTGCGGTGTCCAGATCCAGTCCTGGATGGGAGGCTTCCATGTCCTGCAGCAGCAGGTGGCTGTAGGTGGGGTCCAGGATCCATTCCTGCCGCATCGCCCGCAGGTCACCCCGGGGTTCGAAGTGCAGGCTGACCCGCAGGTCGATCCAGGCATGCGGATGCGTTTGCACCGGGCCCGCCGCGAGCAGCAGCGCCGCCAACGTCAGCCAGCGGCCGGGGCTTGGGGGGCGCAGCCCGCGCCGGCTCATGATTCTTCGGCTGATACCGCCTCCGTGCGCTGCCAGCGCGTGCCCTCCGCCGTGTCTTCCAGCTGGACCCCGGCGGCTGCGAGCTCGTCGCGGATCGCATCCGAGCGTGCGAAATCGCGTGCCTTGCGCGCGGCCTGCCGCTCAGCGATGCGCTGCTCGATCCACTCGGCATCCGGACCCGTGTCGGCTCCCGCGTGAAACCAGGCGCCGGGATCCTGTTGCAGCAGTCCCAGCGTCTCACCGGCAGCGACGAGTTCCCCCTTGCGCCGGGCGGCCTCGTCCGGCGACGTCGCGCTGGCCAGTGCGTCGGCCATGCGGTGCAGTTCGGCGATGGCCTCAGGGGTGTTCAGGTCGTCGAGCAAGGCCTCGAAGACCGGTGACTCGCGTCCGTCCGCCTCGGCGGCGGGGGTGCCGGCATGGTCGCGCAGCACCCGGTACATGCTGTTCAACGCGTTGCGCGCCTGGGTCAGGCCGCGCTCGGAGAAGTTCAGCGGTGCCCGGTAGTGTCGGGCGAGCAGTGCCAGCCGCAGCACTTCACCGGGGTAGGCCGCCAGCAGTTCGCGCAGCAGACGGAAGTTGCCGAGCGACTTGGACATTTTCTCGCCGTCGACGGTCACGTGCCCGTTGTGGACCCAGAAACGCGCGTATTCGACGCCATGGGCGCCGCAACCCTGCGCGATCTCGTTTTCGTGGTGAGGGAACACCAGGTCATGCCCGCCGCCGTGGATGTCGATTGTGTCGCCCAAGTGCGTCTCGATCATCGCCGAGCACTCCAGGTGCCAGCCCGGCCGGCCTGGGCCCCAGGGGCTCTCCCACGCGGGCTCGCCGGGCTTCGACGGTTTCCAGAGCACGAAGTCCGCGGGATCCTTCTTGTATTCCGCCACCTCGACGCGGGCACCGGCGCGCATGTCGTCGAGGCTGCGGCCGGACAGGCGCCCGTACCCGGGGTATGAATGCACCGCGTACAGGGCATGGTGGTCCGCCAGGTAGGCGTGCCCGCGCGCGATCAGGCGCTCGATCAGTGAGATCATCTGCGGGATATGCTTGGTGGCGCGCGGCTCCAGCGTCGGTGGCAAGGCGCCCAGCCCGGCCACGTCCTCGTGAAATGCGTGCGCGTAGCGCGCGGTGAGCACGCCGATGTCCTCGTGGTTTTCGGCCGCGGCCTGGTTGATCTTGTCGTCGACATCGGTGATGTTGCGCGCGTAGAGCACGTGATCCGCCCCGTACAGCGCCCGCAGCACGCGGAACAACACGTCGAACACCACGATCGGGCGGCCGTTGCCGATGTGTACGAAGTTGTATACGGTCGGCCCGCAGACATACATCGTGACCCGTTCCGGGTCGCCGGGAACGAAGGGCTCGAGCGCTCCGCCCAGGGTGTTGTGCAGGAACAGGGTCTTCGTCATTTCGACCCTCCGGACGTGGCCCCGGGCGGCGTTTTCCCGGTGCCGCCGTACAGGGTCTCCGGGTCGATCAGCGGGTTCGCGGTGATCACGACCTCGTCGCCGTCCACTCGCAGGAAGAAGCAGCTGGAACGCCCGGTATGACAGGCGGGCCCGGTCTGGTCCACCCGCAGCAGCAGTGTGTCGCCGTCGCAGTCGATGTGCAGGGCTTTCAGGTGCTGCACTTGACCCGAGCTCTCGCCTTTGCGCCAGAGGCGCCCGCGGGAGCGCGAGAAATAGCACACACGCCCGGTCGCAAGGGTTTCCTCGAGGGCCTCGTCGTTCATCCAGGCCATCATCAGCACTTCGCCGGTGTCGTGCTGCTGTGCGATGGCGGGGATCAGGCCATCGGCATTCCGCTTGAGCCCGGCCAGCAATTCGGCACGGGGGAAACGGGTGCCTCGGGGCTGTTTTCCGATATTCTTGAACATGTCAGGGGTCTGGCTCCGCCTGGGAGGAATCGCCCGGAGCGGACCAACAGGGTAACACTCCGTGGTCGTGTCTCCGGGGTCGATGTGGGAGTGTACTTGCTCGGCGGGTGCCGCGCATGCGGTTGCCCGGCGGGGTAGTCCGCGGAGGGAAAGGGGCAGCATGGACCGAAGGGATGGCGGGCAGAATGAAGCGCGGTGATGAACGGCGAGCACTACGGATGGCCCTTCTGGTCGCAGGGATATACGGGCTGGTGTCGCTGCTCTGGATCCTGTTTTCCGACCACCTGCTGCTGTTGCTGGCCAACGGTGATGCCGTGCGTCTCGGCCGCCTGCAGAGTCTGAAGGGCGGGTTCTTCGTTGCGGTGACCGCGTTGCTGCTGTTCGTGCTGGTGCGGCAGGTTCTGGTCCGTCAGGCCGAGGTCACCCGTGACGCCCGACGGCTGGCCCAGCTCATTGATCGTTCTCCGGTGGTCGGTATGGAATGGCAGGCGTCCGATGGCTGGCCGGTGACCTTCGTCAGCGACAACATCCGGGCATGGGGCCACGACCCGTTGCATCTGGCCACGGGTCGGTTGAACCATGTCGACCTGATCCATCCCGAGGATCGTGCGCGGGTCTCGGCGGCCGTGTCCCGGCATCTGGCGCAGGGTCCGGACCGCTGGCGACAGGAATACCGGCTGCAGCACGGCGACGGACACTGGCTCTGGATCGACGACCAGACCTCGCTCATCCGGGATGCCGAAGGCGGAGCGATGCTGCTGCAGGGAGTGCTGGTGGACGTTACCGCGCAAGTCGCCGACCGTCTGCTGGAACAGGCTCGGGTGCAGGTCTTCAGCGACTTGGTGTCGGGTGGTGCCCTCGAGGATCTGCTGGTCTCGATCTGCACGCGGCTGGAGGCCGTATATCCGGGGCTGCGGGCCGCGATCCTGCTGGGGGACGCGGACGATGAAGATACACTTCGTTTCGGTGCAGCCCCGAGCCTGCCCGAAGGGCTGGTCGTGCACATGGCGGAAAGCACGCCAGGGCCCTGCGCGCTGGCGGTCGCCAGCGGCGAGCCGGTCTACTTCGATGACCTGGACGACGCGTCGATCGATCAGGCGATCGTCTCGGCGGCGCTGGCAGCGGGTTGCCGGACCTGCTGGGCGATACCGTTCCAGGATGGCAACGGGCAGGTCATCGGTGCGCTGGCCGCATTCGGCAGCGAACGCCGCGGGCCGACCGACCGCGAGGAACAGGTGCTGGGCCAGTTTGCCGGCATCGCCGGGTTGGCGGTGGACAAGAGCCGTTCCGCCCAGGCGCTGCGCGAACGTGAGCATGCGCTCCAGATCGTCGCGGCGATGACGCTGAACCTGCTGCGCGAGGAGGATGTCGCGGCGGTCATCGAGGAGGCACTGGCCGCGCTGGGATCGATTGCAGGAGCCGATCGGGTGTATGTGTTCGAATCGCACGACGCCTGCAGCCCGGAACGTCCAATCTGCAGTCAGCGGCACGAATGGGTGCGCGAGGGCGTGACGCCCCAGCTGCAGAACCCCGAGTTGCAGAACGTCGATCTGGTCAAGACGTTGCCGCGCTGGTACGAGCATCTGCGCAAGGGCGAGTTGATCAAGGGCTACGTCCGCGATTTTCCCGCAAACGAGCGTCAGTGGCTCGAGCCCCAGGAGATCTCGAGCATGCTGGTCGTTCCGATCCTGGTCGAGGGGCGTTTCTGGGGGTTCCTGGGGTTCGACGCGGTGACCCGCAATCGGGCCTGGGGCCGTGTCGAGGAACACATTCTGCGGATCGTGGCGGCAAGCATCGGTGCCGCGATCGAACGCCGGCGGGCCGCCGAGGGGCAGCGTCGGGCCGCGGCCGTGATCCAGAGCACCCGGGACGGCGTGATGATCACCGATCTGTCGCCGCGAATCGTCTCGGTCAACCCCGCGTTCACGCAGATCACTGGGTATCCCGAGGCGGAAGTCGTCGGCCGGAATCCTCGTTTCCTGCAATCCGGGCGCCATGGCCCGGAGTTCTTCGCGGCCCTGTGGAAGTCCGTGCAGGCGGAGGGGCACTGGCGCGGCGAGATCTGGAATCGGCGGCGCGACGGCAAGGTCTATCCGCAGTGGCTGAGTATCAGCCGCGTCCTCGATGAGCACGGCCGGCCCATCCACTACACGGGCGTGTTTACCGACATCAGCGAGATCAAGCGGACCGAAGAACAACTGGAGCACCTGGCGCATCACGACCCGCTGACCGATCTCCCGAACCGCCTGATGGCCCAGATCCGCTTGGAGCAGGCGATTGCACGGGCGCGCCGCAACCGCGATCGGGTGGCGGTGCTGTTTCTGGATCTCGATCGCTTCAAGACCATCAACGACAGCTTGGGCCATCCGGTGGGGGATCGCCTGCTGGTCAAGGTCGCCCAGCGGCTTTCGGGGCGCCTGCGGGACCAGGACACGTTGGCGCGGCTGGGCGGCGACGAGTTCCTCCTGACCCTTGAGCAGCTGGGTGATCCCGATGCCGCGGGACAATTGGCCGATGTATTGCTGAAACTCCTGGAGGAGCCGTTCGCGATGGAGAACGACCGCGAACTGTTCGTCAGCGCCAGCATCGGCATCAGCCTGTTTCCGGACGATGGCGCCACGGTGACCGAACTGATCCAGCATGCCGATGCCGCGATGTACCAGGCGAAGTCGCAGGGCCGCAACACCTACCAGTTCTACACCGAGGCGCTGACCCGGTCGGCGAATCTGCGGCTCAGTATGGAGGCTCGGCTGCGCCGTGCGATCGAGCGCGACGAACTGCTGCTCCACTACCAGCCCCAGGTGGAACTCGCGACCGGTACCCCGGTGGGGGTCGAGGCGCTGGTGCGCTGGCGCAGCGCGGAAGGGCGGATCGTGCCACCGGGCGAGTTCATCCCGATCGCGGAGGACAGCGGTCTGATCATCCCGCTGGGCTACTGGGTGCTCCGTGAGGCCTGCAGCCAGGGGCGCAGCTGGCTGGATGCCGGCGGGGCCGCGATGCGGCTGGCAGTCAACCTGTCCGCGGTCCAATGGGGTCACAAGGGTCTGTTCGGCCGGATCCGGGAGATCCTGGACGAGACCCGGTTCCCGCCAGAGCAGCTGGAATTCGAGATCACCGAGACGACGTTGATGGAGGGCGGCGGGCCGGAAACCGGGGTGCTGGTCGCGCTCCGAGATCTCGGCGTTCGCGTCGCGATCGACGATTTCGGAACCGGCTACTCGTCGCTTGCGGCGCTGAAGCGGTTCCCGGTGGACGTGGTCAAGATCGACCGCGCGTTCGTGGACGGCCTGCCGGACGATCCGGACGATCAGGAGATCACCTCTGCGATCATCGCGATGGCCCGCAACCTGCACCTGGAGCTGGTGGCAGAAGGCGTCGAGACCCGGGCGCAGCGTGATTTCCTGCTGCAAAGGGGTTGCCGTACCGGCCAGGGATTCCTGTTCGCCCGCCCGTTGCCGGTCGCCGAGTGTATGCAGTGGCTTGCCCGGGCACTGCGGGGGAAGGAGCCGCTATCATGACGCCTGCAGGCGGGCCGGGTGCCCGCCGTCACGACTGCTGATGGAGTGTTCCGATGGTATCGAACCCCGCGACTTCCCCGCCGACCATGCTGCGAACGATGGCCTACGAGGGTCTGCACGAGGGGCCGCGTCTGATCGTGCTAGGAGCGGTGCACGGGAACGAAACCTGCGGTCCCCGTGCGATTCTGCGTCTGGCCGGTGAACTGGAACGTGTCGAACGGCAGCTGCTGCGCGGCACGCTGACTCTGGTCCCCGTTGCAAATCCGCTCGCGTACCAGCGCGGGGAACGCATGGGCGAGCGCAACCTGAACCGCAATTTCCGGGTGACCACAGACCCGCAAGACTTCGAAGATCGCGTTGCGAACCGGCTTGCGCCGCTGCTCGCCCGGCACGACGTGCTGCTGGATCTGCACTCGTTCCACACTCCGGGTGAACCCTTCGTGATGCTCGGTCCGCAGGACAACGCGTCCGGCCTCGAGCCGTTCCGCCAGGCCGCGGCAGAGGAGGCGCTGGTGCGGCGCCTGGGGCCGCGACGGGTCGTCGAGGGTTGGCTCGATACCTATGCGCGGGGTGTCGCGCGGCGGATGCGCAATCCGAATGCCAGCCTGCGCGCCCAAATGCTCAGCACCGATCCGAGTTACGGAATCGGGACCACCGAGTACATGCGCGGCCACGGGGGGTACGGGGTGACACTGGAATGTGGCCAGCATGACGATCCGGAGGCCCCGGAGGTGGGTTATCGCGCGATCCTGGCGGCGCTGGCGCACCTTGAGATGCTGGATCTGCCCCCGCCGCCGCCCCGTGCCGACCTCGAGATTCTGCGTCTGGTCGAGGTCATCGACCGGGACCATCCGGACGACCGATTCGCACGTCCCTGGCAGAGTTTCGACCGGGTCTGTGCGGGCGAGGCCATCGGCGTTCGCGCGGATGGCGAGGTGGTCCGCTCGCCGGCCGATGCTTTCATCGTGTTTCCGAACCCTAGAGCGCTTCCGGGCAACGAGTGGTTCTACCGCGCCGAGGTCAGCGACCGGCCGGTGGACGGAGTGAAGTCGCGGGATCTGCCGTCCTGAGCCCGCACCCGGTGCCGGTCCCGGATTGCTGCCAGCGGGTGGTGCCGGGCCCGAATCCGGGCAGGTGAGGACATGGCGCTGGAGTGGGGCCCGCTGCTGCTGGTCACGGTGGCCGCGTTCTTTGCGGGAAGCATCAATGCCCTCGCGGGAGGCGGGAGCTTTATCACGTTGTCGGCGCTGGTGTTCGTCGGCGTGCCGCCGGTGCCCGCGAATGCCACCGGAACCGCCGCGCTGCTTCCGGGGTACATCGCCAGTGCCTGGAGCGACCGCAACCTGATCCGCGCGCCGGCGGGCCTGTCGCTGCGCGCGGTGTTACTGCTCGCAACCGGGGGCGGGGCCGCGGGGGCCGTTCTGCTGCTGGCCACGACCGACGCGGCGTTCCGGGGGATCGTGCCCTGGCTGCTGCTGTTCGCGACGCTGCTGTTTGCGTTCGGGCCGGCGCTGCAGCGCCGGCTGCCGCGTGGCGAGGGTGCTGGCGGCGTGGGTTGTTGTGCCTCCTGAGTCGGCACAACCTGCGGCAATTCTGTCATGGTGCCCCGCGCATCATTGTCGGGTGGCGCGAACGGCTCCGCTCGCCAGAGACTTTCGCGAGAACGGGCCGCGCCGTGTACCCCCGAGCAGTGCGGGCCTTCTTGCGTTAAGGTGTAGCCTGTGCCCAAGGTGCGGATCACGTGCGCAGGGTCGTTATGCTGTCCCTCGAACGGCGCTGAAATGGAGAATGGAGGATGGGCCGTCGCCTTGGATCCACCGATCGGAGGATGTTCGCGATGTCCGTCAGCACTTGGCTGGAGGATCACAGCACCATCGATACCCTGATGGACCTGCCGTTGGCCGTGGCCGTGGTACATCGTGCCGGTTCGGTGGATCTGGTCAACCGGCGGTTCTCGGCCGAGATGGATACCGAGGCGCTGACCCCGGAGGTGATCGCGGGGCTGGCCGCGCGCGACGCGCCGTCCAACGTGACCTTGCCAAACACGAATGGCGACGGCGAAAGGGTCGGTGCGTTCGTGCTGCCGCTGGGCGATCGCCTGATGCTGATCCTCGAGAACGGGGATCGGGCCGTCGAGATCCTGCAGGAACGGCTGCGGGAGCTGGAACGCCTGAGCACGAAAGATCGTCTGACCGGCGCCTGGAACCGGATGCACCTCGAACGAACGGTCGAATCCGAGACGGCGCGTGCTGCGCGGTATCGTCAGCCCCTCTCCCAGATCCTGCTCGATGTGGATCATTTCAAGCGGATCAACGACGGATTCGGCCACTCGGTGGGCGACGAGGTGCTGAAGAAACTGGTCGGCCGGGTGCAGAACGTGCTTCGGCTCACGGATGGGCTCTATCGCTGGGGCGGCGAGGAGTTCGTGGTGCTGGCGCCCGAAACCGACGCTGTTGGCGCCGCGGTCCTGGCCGAGCGCCTGCGCCAGGTCGTTGCTGCTCAACCCTTTCCGGTGGTGGGTGCGGTCACGGTCAGCCTCGGCGTTGCCGAGTATCTGCCCGAGGGCTCGAGCGATGAATGGTTTGACCGCTGCGACCGGGCGATGTACCGCGCGAAAGCCGAGGGACGCGACCGGGTGGTCGTCGACCCGCTGCGTCCGGCAGCGGATCCAGCTGCTGGATCCGCCCGAACCCGATCGCTCGTGGAACTGGTCTGGGAGAGCGACTACGCCTCGGGCCATCCGGTGATCGATGCGGAACATCGCCGGCTGTTCGAACTGGCGAACCGGGTACTGGCAGAGGCGCTGTCGTCCCGCTCCGAGCCGGATCGGCTGGCCGACGCCGTGTCAACCCTGGTCCGCGAGGTCGAGCGGCATTTCGGGCACGAGGAGCGGATTCTGGAGGACTGCGGGTTCCCGGGCCTGCAAGGGCACAGCAAGGCGCATCAGGCACTGCTGCGCCGGGCGCGCGAGGTCGAGGCGGCGGTTCGGAACGGCCCGGTTTCGGTGGCGACGCTGGTCGAATTCCTGGCACAGGATCTGGTATTGCGGCACATCCTCACCGCGGACCGGCAGTTCTTCGGCCTGGTCCGGGCCTGCTGAGACGCGCGCCTGCCCTCAGTCGCCGGCCCGGGTTCCGACGAAGGCCTGTTCCACGGTGAAGTTGCCGACGCCCTTGTAGTTGGTCATCGTCCAGCCTGCCGCCTTCAGGAAATCGGTCATCTCGCGGTTCATGTCCGGGTTGCCGCAGAGCATCACCCGGTCCTGGTCCGGGTCTGCGGGCGGCAGATCCAGCATCCGGAACAATTCGCCGTTGCGAAAGAGTTCGGCACCGCGCCGGTTGTTCGCGTGCGCCTCTCGGGTCACTGTGGGCACATAGCGCAGCCGGTCGCCGGCCCGGTGTTCGATCTCCTGTCGGTAACTGAGCTCCGGCGCGGTACGCACGCTATGCACCAGAATCACCCGTTCGAAATGCTCGAAGACCTGATCGCCCCGTATCAGGGAAATGAACGGTGCGATTCCAGTCCCGGTGGCCAGCAGGTAGAGGTTGCGGCCGGGCAGCACGTGATCGAGCGTCAGCGAGCCGGTGACCTTGCTGTTGATCCAGACACTGTCTCCGACCTCCAGCTCGGCGAGCTGGCTGGTCAGTTGGCCGTCCGGCACGTGGATGCTCAGGAACTCGAGGTCCGGCTCGCGCGGATCGGACACGATCGAGTAGGCACGCGGGATCAGCCTGCCTTCGCGCCGCAGGCCCAGCGTCACGAACTGGCCGTTCTCGAAATGGAATCCCTCGGGGCGCGTGGTGGTGAAGCTGAAGGTCTTGGGCGACCAGCGCCGGACCGAGGTAATGCTCTGTTCGTTGTACGGCAATGCGATGCCTCCGGTTGCACACCCGGTCACGCTAGCAGCTTTGGTGCCACGACTGCATGAACGGCCGGCTGCGATACGGAATTGCCCAGCCGCGGCCCACATCGCTATTGGTGACCACGGGGCCGCGGCTGCCCGAGCGGCTTGCGTTCGCGCCTGTACTGGCTACCAGCCGATTGCGTCGGGAAGCCGCGGCGCGATCCCCGGGAACACGATCAGCAGGCCCAGCGTGTCCGACGCGCAGATCGTGTCGCAGGCGATGGTGCGGCGATAGCCGCGCGCAGTCGGTCGGGTGCTCGTTGTAAAATTTGTGTAACGTACCTGTTATCTAATGCCGGTACGTTACAGACCGGAAGACGATCATGGCACTCGACATCCTCCTGGTGGAGGACGACGCGGCGGTCAGGGAGGTACTCGCCGTCCCGCTGCAGAAGGCAGGATTCAACGTGATCGAGGCGGCCGACGTGCGCGAGGCGCGCGCGGCACTGCTGCAGCAGTTGCCGGATCTGATCCTGCTCGACTGGATGCTGCCCGATGTCAGCGGGGTCGAGTGGGCAAGGTCGCTCAAGAGTGCTCCGCACACCCGGAACATCCCGATCATCATGCTCACCGCGCGCGGAGAGGAAGAGGATCGTGTCAAGGGTCTCGAAGTCGGTGCCGACGATTACGTGACCAAGCCGTTCTCCCCGCGGGAGCTGATCGCGCGCATACGGGCGGTACTCCGCCGAACCACCCCGACCAGCAGCGACGAGCCGGTGGAGGTCGACGGGCTGCGACTGGATCCCGTGAGCCACCGCGTGACCGCCCATGGCGCGAACGTGGAAGTCGGCCCGACCGAGTACCGCCTGCTGCATTTTTTCATGACGCACCAGGATCGAGTGTTCACGCGCGGGCAATTGCTCGATAACGTATGGGGTACCAACGTCTACGTCGAGGAGCGCACGGTCGATGTACATATCCGTCGCCTGCGGATTGCATTGTCGGGTTCCGGTCATGATGCCCTGGTACAAACGATCCGCGGTGCCGGATATCGCTTTTCCAGGCAGCCCTGAACCGCGTCCCGGCGCATTGCGCGGGCGTCGTTCCTGTGTGCTCGGGTAATCGCCCGGTGCAACCGGCATTCGGCCAGCGATGATCCCCCGAAATCCGTGGCCCCTGTGGCTGGCCCGCTCGGCGCTGGCACTGCTGGGTCTGCTTCTGATCGGATGGTGGACCGCGCAATGGCTGCTGGTGTTTCTGCTCGGTGCGCTTGCGGCACTGGCCTGGAACTTCCATAACCTGCGGCGCCTGGAGCGCTGGCTGCGCCTGACCCGGAAGCTGGATCCGCCCCGGTCGCTGGGGCTGTGGGGGGAAATCTTCGACGGACTGTACCGAATGCGCCGCCGCAGCCGGGAGCGGGACAAGCGCCGGCGCAATCTGGTCCGCAACTATCGCGACTCGATCAGGGCGATGCCGGACGCGACCGTGGTGCTGCGAGGCGATTATGCCATCGAGTGGTGCAACCAGGCCGCACTGGACCTGCTGGGGTTGCAATGGCCGCGCGACGAGGGGCGGCGGATCACCAACATCGTGCGCCACCCGGAGTTCGTGTCGTTTCTGGCGCAGCACGTGCACGAAGCGCACAGCCTCTCGCTGCCATCGCCAGCCGATGCACGGATCTGGCTGGAAATCCGGCTGATCCCCTACGCAAGGAAGCGCTATCTGCTGCTGGCGCGGGACACCACGGCGATGAAGAGGCTCGAAACCATGCGCAGCGACTTCGTCGCCAATGTTTCACATGAGCTGCGCACGCCGTTGTCGGTAGTCTACGGGGTGGCTGAGACGCTCGACGAGGAGGTCGGTGGCAACCCGGAGCTTGGCCGGTCGGTGCGCCTGTTGCAGGAGCAGGCCGAACGGATGAAGCACCTGGTCGACGATCTGCTCTTGCTGGCTCGGCTCGAAACCGGAGGCGCACCCCGCAACGGACGCTGGGTGGATGTTCCGGCGCTGTTGCCGGGCCTGATCGACGAGGCGCGTGTACTCTCGGGCGCGCGCCAGCACCAGCTGGAACTGGAGGCCACGCCCGGGCTGCTGTTGTTGGGCAACGAAAAGGAACTCCGGAGCGCCTTCGCAAACCTGCTGTTCAACGCCGTCCATTACACGCCGGAGGGCGGTCGGATCTCGCTGCGCTGGTCATCCGATAATCAGGCCGGATACCTCGAGGTCGAGGACACCGGGATCGGCATCGAGCTGCGGCACATCGATCGTCTGACCGAGCGTTTCTATCGCGTCGACAACGGTCGCTCGAAAAGTCGCGGCGGCACCGGTCTCGGACTCGCGATCGTGAAGCACGTATTGATGCGGCACGAGGCCCAGTTGCGCATCCGCAGCACGCCGGGCCAGGGCAGCCGGTTCACCTGCGTGTTCCCGGCGAAGTTGCTGCGCCAGTCCCTTGCCGAGCGTGAGCATGCCGGCGCCGGACCATGACCGGATGCCCATTGCACTCGCGCCCCGGGGTAGGGTGGAAGAGGCCGAAGGCCGTGATCCACCATCGGCAATACCGGGGCGGTGCCGACGCTGCGTGGTGGATGCCGCTGCGTTTTCGTGCCCTGCAGGTTCGTTTTCTTGAATGGAAGAATGATCGATGTGCCGTAACTTGATCGACTGGACCCGCCGGAGTATTCGGCGGCTTTTCTTGCCGGGGCTGATCGCCGCTCTCGGCGTTGGGGCGCTGCATTCTGCGGCATCGGCTGCCGAACCGGACGCTGCCGAGACGCGGGCCCATGCCTACCTTGCGCTCGATCCGCCGGACTGGGATGCGGCGCGCGAGGCTTTAACCGAAGCGGCCGAGGCCGGTTCTCCCACCGCGATGAGCACCCTCGGCTGGATGCACGAGGAGGGCAAGGGGGTGCCGCAGGACGGCGAACGCGCCGCGGAATGGTACGCTCGCGCCGCAAAGGCCGGGGCGCTGGAGTTCGCGGTGAAGCTCGGCTGGATGTACCTCGGCGGCCAGGGTGTGGACCGCGACCGCGTCCAGGCCGAGAGGTGGTTTCGGAGCGCGATCGACGCCGGCTACGCCCCGGCACAGATTGCCTGGGCCTCGGTGCTGATCGCCGATGCGCAGGGTGGTCGCGCACCCGAGCGGGTGTTCGAGGCACGGGAACTGCTCGAAGATGCGCTGCGGCAGGGTCAGGTGCTCGCCGCGTATTTTCTGGCCCGGCTTTATATCGAGGGAATCGGCGACCACCCGGTCGAGGATGAAGCGGCGGCTCGATACACCCGGATTGGCGCCGAGCAGGGGCACCCCAGGATGCAGGCCTGGCTCGCGCTGATGTACACCGAGGGGCGGGGCGTCGAGGCCGACCCCGTCAGCGCAACCAAGTGGGCCAGTCTGTCCGCGGCGGACGGCGACGACCTCGGCAACCGGATCCGTCTCGTGCTCGAGGAACAGCTCACCCCTGAAGCGCTGCGCGAGGCGCGGCAGCGCGCAGTCGACTGGGCGGTCGCAAGGCGGTGATCCGATGCTCAAGGTCATCCTGATCAGCCTGCTGGCACTGGTGTTCGTGTTTCTGGGTGCCCGCTCCTGCGGGCTGACCCCGGAACAGATCGAAGAGCGCATCCTGCTTGCGGAAATGAACGCCGAGGAGGGATTGGCCTACCGCTCCGAGAACGTGCGGCGGCCTGGAGTGGTCGTCTGGGACAACGGGCTTCAGGTCGAGGTACTGCGGGAAGGGCAGGGTGCGGTGCCGGACGAGGACGACTGGGTGCGGGTGCATTACCGTGGCTGGCACCTGGATGGCCGCGAGTTCGAGAACTCGTGGCGCCGCAACGAGCCGGCCACTGTGCCGATCGAGCGCACCATTGCCGGTTGGCGCGAAGCGCTGGTGTCGATCCCGGTGGGGACACGGCTGCGGCTGGTGGTGCCGCCGGAACTCGCCTACGGGCGCGCCGGGGGTGGCCGGATCGGCCCGGAGGAAACGCTGGTCTTCGAGCTGGAGCTGCTCGCCATCGTGATGCCCGATCCACCGCGTGAGCTCGAGGAATGGGAACGCCCGGTTCCCGGCCTGCGCTGACGCGGAACCAGTCGGCGGGCTCGTGACCGGTTTCGCAAGCGCTCTGTGGATGGTTGTGCCGTGGCTGCTTGGGTTGGCCGTCGGCGTCGTGTTGGCGTTGACGCTGCTCTGGTTGCGCGCACGGCGAATTCGCTTGCAGGTCGAGGCGGACTATCTGTCGGCGGTGGCGGACTTCGCGCAGGAACAGGTGCGCCACGGCATGCAGGCCCGGTTCGGAGATGTTCGTGGAGAACTGCCCCGCCGGTTGGTCACCGCGCTGGTGGGTCGGGGTGTTGGGCTCGGCCCCTTGGTGATACATGCGTCCGGGCGCCTGCGCTACGACAGCGACGATCGCGACCGGCCGGTGTCGGCCGAGAGCTTCCTTCTTCCCTGCGGCGGCTGGGCGCAGATCCGGCGGGTCGGCCTGCGACGGTTCGGCTGGATCGTCGAGATCCATCGGGTCGACGGTAGAGGAATCTCCAGCAGCTACTGGTGGCTGGGGCTGTTCCGGATCGAGTGCCCCGGGTGCGGTCCGTCCCCGCTTGCGCTTCGGGCACAGGCGCTTGGCGAACGTGCGCTTGCGCCCTGGTGCTGGTTCGTCGACCGCGGCGTGCAGTGGCAGGTCATCGAGGAGGGCTCGGCATGGGAGGGGGTGTTGCCCGAAACGGGAAGCCGCGTGACGCTGGACTTCGACTCGATGCAACGCCCGCGGGCCATCGGACTCCACGATCCGGAAACGGGTGCAACCGTGTGTGTCGAGCTCGGCGATTGGCGCTGGATCGAAAGAGCGCTGACCCCGGCCCGTATCAGCGTCATCGAGGGTGCCGGAAGCGCGAACGAATTCCGGCGCCTGGATCTGCAGATCCATGATGTGCAGCGTGCGCCCGAATTCCCCCTGGCCGCCCGATAGCAGCGTCACCGGTCCGGCGTCGTCACAAAGTTGTCATCTCGCATTCATATAGTTGTGACCGAGCGCTTTCATACTGCCGGCCGCGAATGGAAGGCACCGGCCTCTCAGCCAGCCCAGTTCGTGACGACCATTCCAACTGAGGAATCCTGATCATGACGATGAAGAAATCCCTGGTCCTGGGCGTTGTCGCTGCCCTGGGCGTTTCCGTTTCCGTGGCGACCGCCGACGTCGACGAGAACCTGCCGAGCTACGAGCGCGTGTCCGGCATTTCCGGAAACCTGAGCTCGGTCGGTTCCGATACGCTGAACAACCTGATGACCCTGTGGGCCGAAGAATTCGCGAACCATTACCCGAACGTGAACATTCAGATCCAGGGTGCCGGTACCTCGACCGCCCCGCCGGCGCTGACCGAGGGGACCTCGAACTTCGGTCCGATGAGCCGCCCGATGCGGGATTCCGAAATGCGTGCGTTCGAAGACCGCCACGGCTACCCGCCGACGCTGGTTCCGGTCGCGGTGGACATGATTGCGGTGTACGTGAACAAGGACAACCCGGTCGAGAACCTTTCGGTCGAACAGGTCGACGCGATCTTCTCGGCGACCCGTGCCTGTGGTCACGACAGTGACATCAGCACCTGGGGCGACGTCGGTCTGACCGGTGGCTGGACCAACCGCGACATCACCATCTTCGGCCGTAACGCGGTCTCCGGCACCTACGGCTTCTTCCGCGAGAACGCGCTGTGCGGTGGCGACTTCAAGGCAACCGTGAACGAGCAGCCGGGTTCCTCCGCGGTGGTGCGCGGCGTCGAGCAGACGCTGGGTGGCATCGGCTATTCCGGTATCGGCTACCGTACCGCCGGCGTGCGCGTGGTGCCGCTGAACGGCTTCGAGGCCAGCGGCGACAATGCCGCCAGCGGCGACTACCCGCTGGCGAGGTTCCTGTACATCGCGGCCAACCAGAACCCGGAGAGCGGCTGGAATCCGCTCGAGCGCGAGTTCTTCCGCCTCGTGCTGTCGAAGGAAGGCCAGGGCGTCGTGCACCGTGACGGCTACGTGACGCTGTCGGCCAATGCCGCGGAACGGTTCCGGACGGAATTCAACCTCGATTGAGGACAGTCCGGTAACCCGCAATGGGCCTTGGTACCCCTGGTGCCAGGGCCCATTGCTATCTCCGAGTATCAGTAAATCACCAGAGGTTGATCATGTCTGCTGTGACCAACGACTCCGCTCTTCCGGAAGGTTCTCTGCTTCCGGATGCGGAACGCCGACAGAAGCTGCGCAAGATTCGGGCGTTTCGGGATGGATTCTCGCGCTACGGAGTCGGCGCCGGCGGACTCGGCGTCATCTTCGCGCTGGCACTGATCTTCATCTATCTGTTCTACGAGACGTTCCCATTGCTCAAGCCCGTGAGCGTGGGAGTCGAAACCGAATACACGGTGCCGGGCGACGAGGTCCCAGCACCCACATTGCACCTGACGCTCGACCGCTACGAGCAGATCGGTGCGCGCTTTTCGAAGTCGGGGACGATTACCTTCTTCGACGCCAATACCGGCGGAGTGCTCGAGCGCCTCGAAGTGCCCACCCCCGAGGGCGAACGGATCACCGCGTTCGATCGCGCCGAAAGCCGCCGCAGCCTGTTCGTGTTCGGTTATTCGGACGGCGGCGTTCTGCCGGTGAAGGTCGACTATCCACAGACCTTCGTGGGCGGCGTTCGGCATATCCATCCGGAGCTGTCGTATCCACTCGGTGACGAACCGATCCGCATCGGTGCGGGCCTGGTCGAGGACTACTCGGCGCTCGCTGTGGTCGAAGGACGCGGCGGCTACATCGTCGCCGGCGGCACCGAGGAAGGCGAGATCGCGATGGCGCTGTTTTCGACGCGCCGCAACATGATGACCGGCGAGGTCGAGATCCGCCGATCGGACTACGACCTCCCTTCGCTCGGCCGCCCGGTCCGGCAGATCCTGCTGCCGGAAACGTTGCGCAACGTGTTCGTGATCGACGATCGGGGACACCTGTTCAATTTCAATATCGTCGATCGGAACAATCCGGTCCTGATCGAGGAAATCGAACTGGTAGGCGACGGCGCCCGGGTCACCGCTTCCGAGTTTCTGGTCGGCTCGCGGTCGCTGATCGTTGGCGGCTCGGACGGCAGCGTGCGCCAGTGGTTCCTGGTCCGGGACGAAGAGTCCGGCCAGTCGCACATGACGTTCATCCGCAGCTTCCGGGGTCACGATGCCCCAGTCACCTTCATCGAGCCCGAGTCCATCCGCAAGGGATTCCTGACCGGGGCCGAGGATGGCAGCGTTGGCCTGCATTTCGCCACCTCCAGCGTCACGCTGGCGATGAAGTCGGTGTCGGATGTTCCGGTCGCGCGTCTCGCGATGGGGCCCAACAACCGGCGGGCATTGGTGAAAACCGAAGACTCCGACGTGCTGCGGGTGCTGGCGATCGACAATCCGCATCCGCAGACGACGCTGAGCGCGCTCTGGGGCCGGGTCTGGTACGAGGGCCGTGGCGAGCCCGAGTTCATCTGGCAGTCGTCGTCGGCCGACGACGCGTTTGAACCCAAGCTGAGCATCGTGCCGTTGTCCGTCGGCACGCTGAAGGCGGCGCTGTTCGCGATGCTGCTGGCGACGCCGCTCGCGATCATGGGCGCGATCTACACTGCCTACTTCATGGCCCCGGCGATCCGGCGTGTGGTGAAACCGTCGATCGAACTGATGGAGGCATTGCCGACGGTCATCCTCGGCTTCCTGGCCGGAATCTGGCTCGCTCCCTATATCGAAAACAATCTGCCGATCCTGATCACGGGAGTGATCCTGTTCCCTCTGGCCGTTCTGATCGCCGGATTCGTGTGGTCGCGGTTGCCCCAGGGGGTCAAGAGTCTGGTTCCGTCGGGCTGGGAGGCGGCGCTGCTGGTGCCCGTGGTGATCCTGACCGGCTGGATCGTGGTCACCAGCAGCCCCTGGATCGAGGTCGCGTTTTTCGACGGCTCGATGCGCCAGTGGTTCACCGACGTGGGGATCCCGTACGACCAGCGCAACGCGTTGATCGTCGGCATGGCGATGGGCTTCGCGGTGATCCCGACGATCTTCTCGATCGCCGAGGACGCGGTCTTCAACGTGCCCAGGCACCTGACCAACGGCTCTCTGGCGCTGGGTGCGACCCCGTGGCAGACGGTCACCGGCGTGGTACTGCTGACCGCGAGCCCGGGGATCTTCTCCGCGGTGATGATCGGGTTCGGCCGCGCGGTCGGCGAGACGATGATCGTGTTGATGGCCTCGGGCAACAGCCCGGTGGTCAACTTCAACCTGTTCGAAGGCATGCGGACACTCGCGGCCAACATCGCGGTCGAGTTGCCCGAGACCGCGGTGGGCAGCACGCATTTCCGGGTGCTGTTCCTGTCCGCGCTGGTGCTGCTGGTCTTCACCTTCCTGCTGAACACCGCGGCCGAAATCGTTCGCCAGCGGCTGCGCAAGCGCTATGCGTCGCTCTAAAGCCAGATCCGGATCGAGGATGACGAAATGAGACAGTGGTGGAAAAGCGGCTCCCCTTGGATCTGGCTGAACGGTGGCGCGGTCACGATCAGCATGGTGATGGTGTTCGGGCTGATCGCGCTGATCCTGGTGCGTGGCTTCGGCGCGTTCTGGCCGCATCCGGTCGTCGAGACCACCTATGAGCTGCCGGGGACCGATCCGGTCGTGGTGGTCGGCGAGCTGCGCCGTTCCGAGACGCTGACCGGTGCGGCGATGCGCGATGCTGGCGTGCCGATCCCCGAGGACCAGCTGGTTGTCACCCGGCATTTGCTGAAGCTGGGCAATCGCGACGTGACCGGCCGCGACTTCGCCTATTTCGTCGACGACTTCATGGGCGAATGGCGCTACCCGAAGAACATGGCGGTTCTGGAACGGCGCGAATGGGGTGACTTCTACGGCGTGCCCCTGCGCCTGCTCGAGCGCGGCAGCACCGTCGCGGTCGGCGACGCACTCTGGGACGAATTCCAGGAGCGGGTCGGCCGGGTCAGCGACCTCTGGGGCGAGATTCGAAGCATCGAGCGCGGCGCGATCGGCCGCATCAACTTCCAGATCGAGCGGGTGCGACTCGACCAGCGGCGCGCGGAACTTCGCGGCACGCTGACCGACGAATACCAGGCCGAACTCGATCTGCGCCGGCAGGATTTGCAGGTGCAGTATGCGGAACTCGAAAAACGGTTGAACCAGCTCTACGACGAAGCCGCGCGAGACAGCATCGTGATGCGGGCGGCGGACGGTAGCGAAGTCACCCTCCGCGTCGCCGACGTCGTCAAGGCCTGGCAGCCGAACAACATGTCGGTCCCGGCGAAGGTCTGGTTCTACGTCCAGGACTTCTTCGACTTCATCTTTGGCTATCCGCGCGAGGCGAACACCGAAGGCGGCATCTTCCCGGCGATTTTCGGCACCGTGGTGATGGTGCTGGTGATGTCGATCATCGTGACGCCGTTCGGAATTCTCGCCGCGATCTACCTGCGCGAGTACGCGAAGCAGGGTCCGCTGCTGAAGACCGTGCGCATATCGGTGTACAACCTGGCCGGTGTGCCGTCGATCGTGTTCGGGGTGTTCGGCCTCGGCTTCTTCGTGTATTTCATGGGCGGGGCGATCGACCGAACGTTCTATCCGGAGGCGTTGCCGTCGCCGACCTTCGGCACGCCAGGCCTGTTCTGGGCGTCGCTGACGCTTGCGCTGCTGACCTTGCCCGTGGTGATCGTGTCGACCGAGGAAGGGCTTGCGCGCATCCCGTCGACGATCCGCGAAGGCTCGCTGGCGCTGGGCGCGACCAAGGGTGAAACGCTTTGGAAAGTCGTGGTACCGCTCGCGACTCCGGCGATGATGACCGGGCTGATCCTGGCCATTGCGCGAGCCGCAGGCGAGGTCGCGCCGCTGATGCTGGTCGGCGTGGTGAAACTCGCGCCGACGCTGCCGATCGACGGGAACTTCCCGTTCATCCACCTGGAGCGCAAGATCATGCACCTCGGCTTCCACATCTACGATGTCGGCTTCCAGAGCCCGCACGCCGAAGCCGCCGAGCAGCTTGTGTATGCGACCGCGCTGATCCTGGTACTGCTGATCCTGGTTCTGAACCTGACGGCGATCACGATTCGAAACCACCTGCGCGAGAAATACCGCGCGGAAAGCGACTGAAGGTCGGGTTTTCCGCTCCCGCAAGAGATATCGTTATGTTGATGGAGAATCAAATGAGCCAGAGAAGCCCCGCCGCGACCAGCATGGCCTCCGGCCTGTTCGAAGGTACGACCCGCAAGGTTCGTTCGCTGGCCGACGAGGAAATCGCGGTCACGGTTGAAAACCTGGACCTGTATTACGGCGACAGCCAGGCGCTGAAACAGATCACGATGCAGATCCCGGCGAAACGGGTCACCGCGTTCATCGGACCCTCGGGTTGCGGCAAGTCGACCTTGCTGCGCTGTTTCAATCGCATGAACGATCTGGTCGATAGCTGCCGAATCGAGGGCGCAATCAACCTGCACGGCGAGAACATCTACCGCCGGGGCGCGGACGTCGCGGAGCTGCGCCGACGCGTCGGCATGGTGTTCCAGAAGCCAAACCCGTTCCCGAAAACGATCTACGAAAACGTCGCCTACGGTCTGCGTCTGCAGGGTGTGAAGAACAAGCGGGTGCTGGACGAAGTCGTCGAGCGCTCGATCAAGGCCGTGGGCCTTTGGGACGAGGTGAAGGACCGGCTGCAGGGCAACGCGTTCGGCCTGTCCGGTGGCCAGCAGCAGCGACTGGTGATTGCGCGGGCGATCGCGATCGAGCCCGAGGTGATCCTGCTCGACGAGCCGACCTCGGCGTTGGACCCGATCTCGACCGCCAAGATCGAGGAACTGGTCGAGGAACTGAAGCAGCAGTACACGATCATGATCGTGACCCACAACATGCAGCAGGCGGCGCGCGTCTCCGACTACACCGCCTACATGTACCTGGGCGAACTGATCGAGTACGCGGACACCATGCATCTGTTCACGAACCCGAGCCAGAAGGCGACCGAGGACTACATCACCGGTCGCTACGGCTGACCGGCGACCGGGGGCGCTGCGCAGGGGCGTAGGGTGGAAGAGGCCGAAGGCCGTCATCCGCATCCGGCGCCGCTGGCGCCTGGGCACTGCGAACGCCGTGTGGCGGATGACGCTGCGTGCTTCCGCCCTACGGGTCTACCGGTCGCTCGGGCCGCGGGCGTACGTTTTTGGCGTTTATACTGACGACAACGGGAGGTGGGGATGGACAACAAGCGCATCGGCGGTCATTACTCGCATCGGTACGACGCCGAACTCGAGGAGGTCGTGAACCGCGTGCTCGCGATGGGCGGACTGGTCGAAACCCAGCTCGGCAACGCGCTGCAAGCCTTCATCGATGGCGACACCCAGGTCGCGCAGGAGGTTGCCGAGAACGACTCGCGGGTCAACAGCTTCGAAGTCAGCATCGACGAGCGCTGCGTCGAAATCCTCGCCCGGCGCCAGCCGGCGGCAATGGATCTTCGGCTGGTGGTCGCGGTGATCAAGACCATCACCGACCTCGAGCGCATCGGCGATCTGGCCGAGGCGATCGCGCGTATGGCGATCCGGCAGGCCGACAGCGACCGGCCGCGCAAGCAGCTTTTCCGGGATATCGACACGATGGGGAAGCGCGTGGTGACGATGCTGCACGACGCGCTCGATGCCTTCGCGCGGATGGATGCGAGCGCGGCGCTGGAAGTGGTGCGCCAGGACTTCGCGATCGATCATGACCACGAGGCGATTTTGCGCCAGAACGCGACCTACATGATGGAAGATCCGCGCAACATCACGCGGATCCTGGATCTGACCTACGCGTCGCGTGCGCTCGAGCGTGCCGGCGACCATGCCCGGAATATGTGCGAATACACGATCTACTTCGTGAAAGGCCGCGACGTGCGCCACATCGAGCTGAGCGAGATGGAGGCGGTCGTCAAGGGCGCAGAGAAGGCGTAGCGGATCGGCCGCGTCGCGCGAAGGGCCCGGGGCAGCGGGCTCACCTGGGCCTGCGACCCAGACGAGAACCCAATCCGTTCGACGGGCGCCTGGCCCCAGGTTGCCGGAATGACCGTTCGTTACTGCAATGCGAGCGTCGCGGACATCCAGCCCGACCCGCCGGTCCTGCCGCCTGCGCCCTGCCCCGATGCGCTTCGTACGGGTGGGGTGGTCACGTCCGTCGATGTGGCCGGTACTCTGCTGTCGCTCGGCGAAACGTACCGGATCGTGACCAACGACCTCCTGGCCCGCGGCGGTGATTTCTACGAGTCCTTTGCCGAAGCCTGCGCGCGGGCCGGCAACTTCTGCGAGGACACCCTGATGCTCGACGCCCCGATGGACGAGTTCGAGAATGCGTCCCCGGTGACCCGGTCTGTCGAAGGCCGCTTGGTAGCGCAATAGCAGGCGTGCGCGGAACGATGTACGCGGTGCCGGGCGGAGCCCAGGCGCGCAGCCCGGCCACCGCGAGCTCATCAGCAGCCCGGCCAACCGTACACAGAGGAGCGCCGATGCAATCCAGCGACCAGGTGAGCCGAGCCTACCGGGCATTCGCGCCCCTCTATGATGCGTTCTACGGAAAGGTCCTGGAGCCGGGGCGACGAGCGGCGATCCGGGGCATGGGCCTGAATCCGGGCCACCGGGTGCTGGAAGTCGGCATTGGTACGGGCCTGTCACTCTCCGCGTATCCACGGGGGGTGGAGGTGGTCGGGATCGACATCGCACCCCAAATGCTCGACAAGGCGCGGCGTCGGGCGGCTCGGAGCCTTCTCGAGCCCCGACCGGAACTGCGCGTGATGGACGCGCGGAAGCTGGAACTTGCGGATGCCAGCTTCGATTCGGTTGTCGCGATGTACGTTGTGTCGGTGACGCCGGAACCGGAACGGGTCGTCGCGGAGATGGTCAGGGTCTGCCGTCCGGGCGGAGCTGTCGTGATTGTGAATCACTTCCGAACGGAATCGAGGTTGATCCGCTGGGCCGAGGTGGCGCTGCGGCCGCTGCACCGGCTGGTGAATTACAGCGCCGAACTGGACCGGGAAGACTTTCTGCGCCGGACCGGCCTGCAGGTCGTCTGGTCCGCGCGCGCCAATGTTCTGGGGTACTCCACCGTTCTGTACTGTCGCCGGGAGCCGGTCTCGGAGCCCGCGTCTGAAGTCGATCCGACCCGCGTGACCGCAGCCACGGATTAGCCGAACGGCGGCCGCGAGCCCCATGGCCGCCAAGGCGCACCGCCCGGATACCGCGGCAGAGCCCTTATCCCGAGGACCGCATGATGAACGCCACGCAGTTCCCGGCGATCCGCAAGGTGTTCCTGCCGAACCACGACATGCGCCTCGGGCACCCCTGACCTCGTGAATCGATGTCTCGCTGCCCCCCCCCCCCCCCCGCCTCGCCTGCTGGAGGCATCGGGTACCAGCGGCATGAAGGCGGCCCTGAACGGTGTGCCGAATCTCAGCGTGCTCGACGGCTGGTGGACGGAGGGTTGTATCGAGGGCGTGACCGGCTGGGCAGTGAGTTCGCGGACCTCTGTAGAGGCGAACCACGACGACGGACAGACCCTGTACGACGCATTGCGCGATGACGTGCTGCCGCAGTTCCATGGCGACAGGCAGGGATGGATTCGCGTGATGCAGGGGGCCATCGCGAAGAATGCCTATGACTTCAACAGTCACCGGATGATGCGCCGTTACGCGACCGCAGCCTACATCCGCTGATGCCGCTGTTACGGCGTTGCATCACCCCTCGGCCAACGCATACCCGCGCAGCCACGGATCGAGATGGGCGACGTCGAACGTTCCGGACTGGAGCATCGGCATCATCTCCGCGTAGATCTGCATGGGCGGTGAAAGTCGCGCCCATGCCCGCGCCCCCTGTGGGAGCGTGCCTTGCACGCGAACGCGCCGCAGGCGCGCCGTGCGCTGGCGACCCACCCAACGCCATTTCGCGAGCGAGGCTCGCTCCCACGCGGTCGATTCCAGCGTGGCGGCTTACCCAAACGCCGATGCGCCCCGGAGACCAAGCCTCGGGTCGATGGCCTTTCATGGTCAGGGGTGGCCCGAGGCCATGAGCGTTAACATGACGCGGGATTGGCCGCTCACAGGGTCACCACCTGGAACCCGACACCCTCGGCGGAACGGCACTGTTGCGCATTCCGGCGAAGGTGACCGCCGATTCCGTTGATCCTGACCGGCGTGCACATCGGTAACCCGCTGGAGCGGGTTTTTTGCTTGGAGCGGTCGCGGTCCGTCAACGGGGCCGAGCGTGCGGCCGTGATGGGGTTCCAGCCGGTTACAGGCCGGGATTTCCGTCGGCCAGCGTGAAGCTTTCCAGTACGGCCTCGACCTGGGGCAGGATCTCGGCGGCCGCCGCTTGCGGAATGCTGTAGTCGGCGGCGACGAGGTGCGTCCCGGTGGTGGTGAGGTACAGCGCGCCCTCCCGCGCGACTGTGATCGGCCGGGTGGACATACCCTGGAACTGAATCAGCGTCATCGTCTGCCCCGCGAGGGTGGCCGTCTTGGGGCCGGTGCGTTCCACATCGCGATACGTCGTCAACATGCCTTCCAGCATCAGTTCGATCAGTGTGTCGGGATCGTGCGTTGGCAAGCCCTCAAGCGGGTGGACAATGAATCGCATGGAGGAGGCGATCCGGTCTCCGTAAAGCTCCACCTCTCCCGGGCTGCCGGCGACCTTCCAATCGTCGGGATGGGCAAGGGTGAAGTGCCCGGCCGGATCGGCGTAGGTGGCCTCGCCGCCTTGCGCGGTGGTGCCAGCGAACAGAAGCACCACAGCAGCGAGGATGTTCAGGACGCGGGAAGTGCTCGGGAGCAGGGGAATGGCCATCATGACTCCTTCGGAAACCGCGGGATCCGCGACCAAGCGTGTGGTACCGGAGGCCGCCTGGGCACGAAATTGACCGTGACTGTAGCGGGAGCCGAGCGAGCTGTCACGGTGGTCCGGCCCGTTCGGTCGTTCACCGCCTTCCCGTGGCTCGTCGACCGGGCTATGGTCTCGCTGCGTGCGCGAACGGGATGGGCAGCGTGAAGGCGATGAATCCAGATTCTGCCAGGCTCCGGGGCAGCCACGGTTCGACCTGGCTCTATCCGATTGTTCTCATCCTCGTGTTTGCGACGCTTGCGGCCCTGGTGCCATCAGCCATCCTGCGCGAGGGTCTGCTGGCGGTGTTTCTGGGTGTGATCGGTCTTGCCGCGGCCACCAACCTCGTTTTCGCCCGAGTGCCGCTCGCCACCTTGGATCGATCCTTCGGCGATCTCGTGGCAGTTGCGCTGGTAGCGGTGTTCCTGAGCGTCGTGTACTGGTTCCGCGCCGCGATTGGTGTCTCCGGTTGGGACAGTATCGGCTTTGGGATCATCATCAGTCTGGGATGGTGGCTGCCGGCTGTGGCCTTTGCCGTGCTCTACCGGCACCCGGGTGAACACTGGCTGGCACAGGGGCGCGGACGCTTCCTTGCTCGAGTTGCGGTGGCGGCCCTCGCCAGCCTTGCCGGTCTGCCCATCCAGGGCGTATTGCAGGAACAACGCGCGTTGCAGGCCGAGCGCGCCGGACTTCCCCAAGCGGTCGAGGAACTCGCGAGCCGCACGCTGCCCGATGGCGCGAGCATGCATTTCGAGCACGACGGCAGCGTGCTCTCCCTGTTCGTTGCCTGGCCCGAGCACGGGTCGGGTGGCAACCACCGCGAGCTCGCGCCGCTTCGCGCTCTGGCCGGGGACGCTGGGCGTATGCAGCCGGGAGGTGCCGATCGCCTGGTCGAGCGCGTCAACGTCGACCGCGTATACCTGGAGGTCCATCGGGATGACCAGATCCTGGCATCCATGGACTGGCCGCAGGCCGGTGCGGAACGTGGCGCGCAGGCACTGAAGATCGACTACGATGCCGCCGGGCTGAGCCCGCTTCCCGACCAGATGGACCTGGACGGCCTCCTGCACAGTCTGCCGCCGCACATCCGAACCGGGGAGCTGTGCGGCCGGACGCTGGGCGATCGGATCTGGATCGGGCGCTGTGTCGAGAGTCCGAGCCCGGTCACCGCCGCGGAGGTTCGTTCCACGGAACGTGACTGGAACGGGGCCAACATCCTGATACGGGAACTCGGCCGGGTCTTCCCGGCGATCAGTGAGTTTCGGCTGGAGCTGGCGGGTCACGAGCTGGACGTGCCGCAGGCTGCCGTGACCGCGTGGTTCGACGCGCGTGAACGGCTCCCTGTGCCCGATGGAACGGTGCGCCTGTGGGTTTCGGACGACCTGGACCGGCACCCGCCGGAACCGGAGCCGGTGGCGGCGCCCGTGGAGATTCTCTGGCGGGACGGGCAGTGGGGGCCCCGACGTAACCGCGTCGCACTGTGGCCTTGGCAGGTCGGGGAGTTGTCGGCGGCCGGGCTGAGGATCTACCTGCTTGAACTCTCGCCGGAAGGCAGCGTGCGCCTGTTCCTCGAGCCTGTCGACGCCGGGTCTGTCGCCCTTGCGCCGGTCACGTTGATGCCGGGTGACGCGATCGACTGGGAAGGCATCCACCTGCGCCATCTCGGGTGGTGAACCGACCCGGAGTTCTCGGCAGGGGGCGGCCCACCGGGCAAGGTGCCGGGCCGACTACGGATGGCAACTCGGTCACCGTGAACGACCCGGACGGGCGGCTTCCCCGCGACCCGTCCAGTTGGGCGCACTGATGACCTTCCAGGTTGACGGTTCCAACCCGCAATGAACCACAGAGAGTTGCAGGAGGCTGCGGAGGGATTCACTCCAGGTGGCTCGGCTATGATCACAGGGCAGGCAGGAGTGCCAACACGCAGGGGCAGCAAGCCCCTCCACCACCATGGAGGCCGACATGACGATGCGCGACACGGATCGGCAGGGCGAGCACGGCCGCGAATCGGCACGTGGCGAAGAGGCAGTGGAGATGCTGCTGCAAGCACGTGAAAAGGATCTGGGCGGATTCTCGGTGCGCAGGCTGCTGCCTACCGCGAAACGCACGATGGTCGGCCCCTGGATCTTTTTCGATCACATGGGGCCGGCCGACTTCCCGCCAGGACAGGGCATCACGGTACGCCCTCACCCGCACATCAACCTCGCCACGGTGACCTACCTGTTCGAAGGCGAGATTCTGCACCGCGATTCGCTCGGCAGCGTGCAGCCGATCGTACCTGGCGACATCAACCTCATGGTCGCCGGGCGCGGTATCGTGCATTCCGAGCGCGAACGGCCGGAGGTCACCGGCACCGCGCACCGGCTGCACGGCCTGCAGCTGTGGCTCGCGTTGCCCGAGGCAGACGAGGAGATCGAGCCAGCCTTCCACCACTACCCGAGTTCCGACATTCCCATGTGCACGGTTGATGGCGTGCCGCTCCGCGTGATGATGGGCTCCGCCTACGGCGTGATCTCGCCGGTAAGAACCTTTGCCGACACCCTCTACGTGGAAGCACGCCTGAAGGCGGGCCAGTGCCTGACCCTGCCCAAGACCTCCGAGCGCGCGCTGTATGTGGTCAGCGGTGCACTGCGCCTCGGTCGCAGGATCCTTCCCGAGCACTCGATGGCGGTCCTGTACCCAGCCTGGAGCGTTGTCGTCGAAGCCGATACCGACGCGCGCATTGCCCTGATCGGCGGCGAATCAGTGGGAGAACGGTTCATCGACTGGAACTTCGTCTCGAGCCGGAAGGAACGCATCGAGCAGGCGAGAGCCGATTGGCGCGCAGGACGCTATCCCTTGGTGCCGGGTGACGAGGAGGAATTCATTCCGCTACCAGACTGACTGGAGTCGACCCGGAGCAGTCTCACAGGCGCCCGTCGTGAGCGGCTGGAGTGGCCACGCGAGCGGCCGCTCCAGCACGGCCTGGTTCACGATGGCTTGCCTCCGGAAAACGCTAGATGGTTGCCTGATTGATTCCCGCGTTCGTTCGTGGCGCTTCACATGCATCGGCAGCAGTGAGGCCGCGCTCAGGAACCAGGGTAGGAGCGGGCGGCCCCTTGCACGATGTATAGCATTGCTATACGATCATCGGGGTGATCAAGAGCTTTCGGCACAAGGGTCTTCAGCGATTCTTCGAGACCGGCTCCAAGGCCGGCATCCAGAATGGGCATGCTGCAAAGCTGTCGCGCCAACTAGCTGTCCTGAACCGGGCCAGCGGCCCGCCGGACATGAATCTGCCAGGCTGGTCTTTGCACCCGCTGAAGGGCAGCTTGTCGCAGCATTGGTCCGTTTCGGTCAGCGGTAACTGGCGGCTGACCTTCAAGTTCGAAAACGGTGATGCGATCCTGGTCGATTATCAGGATTATCACTGAGGAGAGTCACGATGACGATGCACAATCCGCCGCATCCCGGAGAGATCCTGCGCGATGACGTATTGCCGACGCTGAACCTGTCGGTGACGGCTGCGGCCCGGGAATTGGGTGTCACGCGGGCGGCGCTGTCCCGTGTGCTGCACGGTCACGCGGGCATTTCGCCCGAGATGGCCTTGCGCATCGAACGCTGGCTGGGTGTGGAACGTGGCGGACGCGCCGAAGTCTGGGCGGGAATGCAGCTCGACTACGATCTCTGGCGTGCGCGCCACGGCAAGGCCGCCTAGCGGCAAACGGGTGCAGGGGCGTCGCCCTGCATCAGTCAGCTGATCTCACCCGACGACATCCGCGCGAACGAGGCCGGGATCCTCGACTGGATCAGGCAGGTGGTTGCCCAAGCACGGGCGGCACCCTTTCTTGGGCCGGCAAATTCGATCAGTCACACCGCCTTCAGCCCTGAGCCGCAGCCACGAGGTGCCCGTCAGGTAACGAAACAGCATCGTGTTGCCGCCGACGGGTTGTCTCATCCCGACCCTTTCCAGACAGTCGCCGGCAACAGATCAGTACCCCCTTTGGAGTGTGAAGCCGACGCTGCCCATCCGTCGTCGTGGTCGACAGTGCCCCGCGCATTTTTCTGAATGCGATCGAGTACCACACGGCGGCGGGTTCTCGCTGGACGCGAGCGTGTGCATCGAGGCTGACGATCGACACGGCTTGGAACGTCTGCCGCGCTACTGCTCCCGTCCTCCTCTCGCCGCTGGAAATGATCAGTCGGGGTTCCACCGCCCCGGCAGCATCGCCATCGGTACTACGGCGTACTCGCCCCAAACTCACCGCTTCGCCCCGCCGTCACCTCTTTCGCGCCCGCGGCCATGGCGCCCGTGCTGGCACCCCACCGGGCGGTGAAAACCGCAGCGAAGGATCCGCCCGAGACGATCCGGCGGTCTCCCGCCCGCTACCTTTGGGCGATGCTGCTGGCGCGCATCTACGAGGCGTTCCCGCTGACCTGCCCGCGGTGCGGGGCCGAGATCCGGATTATCGGCTTCGTCACCGAGGCGGTGGACGTTCGGGCCATCCTGGAGCACATCGGCGAACCCGCCACCCCGCCCCTGCGTATTCCGGACCAACGTGACCGCTCATTCCGCCGGAACGTGACCGGCCATTCCGGGGCAACGTGACCAGTGATTCCGTTGGAACGTGACCGATTCCGGGCTTTTGCCCGGAATTCGCGGTCACGTTCCCGGAACGGCGGTCACGTTCCCCCGGAATCTCATTCAACTCGCTGGAATTCTTTCACTTTTCCCGGCATAACCGCGTCCTTTTCTGAACCAGGGGGTGAGCGGTGCCGGCAGCGAGGATTCCAATGAAGAAAATCACCGAGGTATTGCGTCTGAAACACGCCGGCGGGCTCAGCCACGCCCAGATCGGCCAGGCCTGCGGGATCTCCAAGGGTGCGGTCAGCAAGTACGTGAGTTTGGCCGCCGCCCACGGGCTGACCTGGCCCCTGCCCGCCGACCTGGACGAGGCCCGGCTGGAGGGGCTGCTGTTCCCGCCCGTGGCCAAGCCCGCGGCCTTCGCCGAGCCCGACCACTTCGGCCTCCATCAGGCGCTCAAGCGCAAGGGCGTCACCTTGCAGTTGCTGTGGAGCGAGTATGCCGCCGTGCACGGCGAGCGGGCCTACCGCTACAGCCAGTTCTGCCATCGTTACCACCAGTGGCGAGCGGCGCAGAAGCGCAGCATGCGCCAGCATCACCGGGCGGGCGAGAAGCTGTTCATCGATTACGCCGGGCCCACGGTCGAGGTGATCGACCGCGCCACCGGCGAGATACGCCAGGCACAGGTCTTCGTCGCAGTGCTCGGGGCTTCGAGCTACACCTACGCCGAGGCCACCTGGAGCCAGTCGCTGCCGGACTGGATCGCCGCACACCAGCGCGCGCTGCGCTTCTTCGGCGGGGTGCCGCAACTGCTCGTCCCGGATAACCTGCGTGCCGCGGTCACCCAGGCCTGCCGCTACGAGCCCGGGATCAACGCCACCTACGCGGAGATGGCCGCGCACTACGGCACCGCGGTGCTGTCGGCACGGCCGTACAAGCCCAAGGACAAGGCGAAGGCCGAGGTCGGCGTGCAGGTGGTCGAGCGCTGGATCCTGGCGCGTCTGCGCCATCACACCTTCTTCGCGCTGGCCGAGGTGAACCGTGCGATCGCCGCGTTGCTGCCGGCACTCAACGAGCGTCCCTTCCAGCGGCGCAGCGAGAGCCGCAAGGACCTGTTCGAGCAGCTCGATCGTCCCGCCCTCAAGCCCTTGCCGACCACCGAGTACGTGTACGCCGAGTGGCGCAAGGCCAAGCCCGGGATCGACTACCATGTCGAGGTCGATCGGCGCTTCTACAGCGTGCCCCACGCCCTGGTGGGTCAGGTGCTGGAGCTGCGCCTGACCGCCACCACGGTCGAGGTCCTGCACAAGGGCCAGCGGGTCGCCACGCACCCCCGTACCGGCCAGGGCCGCTTCTCCACCTGCCTCGAGCACATGCCCAAGTCGCACCAGGCGCACCGCGACTGGTCACCCGGCCGGTTCCTGCGCTGGGCCCAGGACATCGGCCCGTGCACGGCCGAGGTCATCACCCGCCAGCTGGAAGGCCGGCCGCATCCCGAACACGGCTACCGCGCCTGCCTGGGGTTGCTGAACCTCGGTCGCCGGTACAGCCGTCAGCGCCTCGAGAAGGCCTGCCAGCGGGCGCTCGCGGTGCGCACCGTGAGCTACCAGAGCATCGCCTCGATCCTCAAGAACGGTCTCGACCAGCAGCCGCTCGACACGGACCGCGATGGGCAACGTGAACTGCCGTTGCACGCCAACGTCCGCGGCGCCGGTTACTACCACTGAGGAGACTCGCCATGCTCGCACAACAGACCCTCGACCAACTGCGCCAGCTCAACCTCACCGGCATGATCGACGCCCTGCGCCAGCAACGGGAACAGCCAGTCACCCAGGAGCTGGCCTTCGAAGAACGCCTCGCCCTGCTCTTGGAGCGGGAGATCCTGCACCGGGAGAACCGCCGCCTGGACCGCCTGCTCAAGGCGGCCCGGCTGCGGGTCCACGCCTGCATCGAGGACATCGACTATCGCCACCCGCGCGGGCTGGAGAAACCGCGGGTCGCGGCACTGGCGCAACTCGATTGGGTGCGTCAGGCCCACAACCTCTGCCTGACCGGTCCCACCGGCTGCGGCAAGACCTGGCTCGCCTGCGCCTTCGGCAATCAGGCCTGCCGGCAGGGGCTCTCGGTGCGCTACCTGCGCCTGCCGGCGCTGTTCGAGCAACTGCGCATCGCCCACGGCGACGGTTCCTACCCGCGCGTGATGCAGCAACTGCTCAAGACCGAGCTGCTGATCCTCGACTTATGTGCAGCGGCCAGTTATGTGGAGTAGCCAGTACACGCCGCGAGTGGCAACGTATCGCCGTATCGGCACTCAACATTAATTCGGTGACCGAGGCGTACCGTGGTCTTCCACCCCAATGAACGTGGAGGCCACCATGCTTACCTCACTCTTCCCCAAGTATCACCGGCGCTATCTCGAATCGCCAGTCGCCGACTGGCTCGCAGGCTTTGCCGAATGGCTGGTGTCCACCGGCTACGCGCACGATCCGGCGCATGACCATGTCCGCAGGTTGAAGCAGGTCCTCGAAGGCCGCGGATCGGTCACGCCCGATGCCGTGTTCTCGATCGCCGAACTCACCACGATGTTTGCGGCGAGCCGCCAGCAACCCCTGTTTTCCGGAACTCGGCGCGCATTCGAACGCTTCCTCGCTGCCCGTGGCCGGCTGATCGTCGAGCCCGATTGCAACCGGTTTGCGCCCCTTCTTGATGCGTACCGGCATCATCTGCTGGAGACGCGCGGGTTAGCTGCCAGCACGGCCAGTCAGCACTTGGCGAGCGCTGCAACCTTTCTTGCCGAGGCCGTGCCGGCCGACGCTTCACTCCAAGAACTGTCCGCGCAGACGGTCCAACAGTTTGTCGCCGCCGCCGGGCAGCGGGTCAAGCGTCAGTCTCTCCAGCACACGATCGCCCGGTTGCGTGCCTTCCTCCGGTTCTGTCATGACCGGGGCGAACTGCGCGCGCGCCTCGACATCATCGATACGCCGCGTTGCTATCGAGACGAGTTGCCGCCGCGCGCGTTGGCTTGGCATCTCGTTCGGAAGTTGCTGCACTCGATTGACCGCTCCGATCCGCTCGGCTGCCGCGACCACGCGATGCTCTATTTGATGGCGTATTACGGGCTACGCCCGTCCGAGGTCGTGGCCTTGACGCTGACCGCGATCGATTGGGCGAACAAAACGCTGCACGTCGAGCAGTGCAAGACCCACGCGGTGCTTGTGCTGCCACTGTCCGACCAAGCGCTTCGCGTCCTGAAGCGCTATCTCCGGTGTGGACGACCGGGCAGCGCTCTCCCGCAACTCTTCCTGCGTGGACGCTCGCCCGCCGGTCCGATCAAGCACACGGCGTTGTGCGACGTCTATGAAAAGCGCGCGAGGCAGAGCGGATTGCCCCTACAGGGCAGTTCGTCCTACAGCCTGCGTCATGCCTTTGCGATGCGATTGCTCGAACATGGTGTCGGCATCAAGGCGATTGGTGACCTGCTCGGCCACCATACCCTGGAGAGCACCTGCGTCTATCTGAGGCTACAGACCAAGGCGCTGCGCGAGGTGGGGCTGCCGCTACCATCACTGGCGACCGCTAGGATCAGGAGCCGGGCATGAATGCACCCCCGCGTCCCGGCACCCCCCTCGACCCCATCGTCGACCGCTATTTGCAGTGGAAGCGCGCGCTCGGGCGTAGCTATCTCGGTGTAGAGCGAGTGCTCGTATCGCTGCTCCAGTTGATGCACGACCGCGGGGCCGCGGATATTGATCAGAACTTGTTCAACGCGTGGTGCAAGTCGTTCGCTGGGCTGACCGCTAACGTCCGGCGGAACCGCCAGCGTGAGGTGCGCAATTTCTGCCTCTATCGGCAACGCACCGAGCCGAACTGCTTCGTACCGGACATCCATCTCTTCCCGCCGCCGTGCCCGCACTGCGCACCGGTGATCTTTGGCCCGGATGCCGTGGCCGAGATGCTCGCCATTGCTGAGCACCAACAGCCGACGCCGGGCTCGCCGCTTCTACCTGCGGTCTTGCGGCTGGCTGTCGTTCTGCTCTATAGCGCTGGCTTACGCCGGGGAGAGTTGCTGCGCCTGACCGTGGCCGATGCCGATCCGAAAGCGGGCGTACTGCGGATTCGCGAGTCGAAATTCCACAAGTCCCGCTTCGTGCCGCTGTCGCCCGACGCTTGGCGCGAGCTTCGCGTTTATCTGCGCCAGCGGCTGGTGCCACCGTTAAGTACGTCGCCCGATTCGCCGCTGCTCTGCAACTGCAAAGGTGGCCTGCGCCCCTATACCGGCACCGGCCTGAGCCGCGGCCTGCACCTGTTGATCCGGTCCGCCAATGTCCAGAGTCCGGACGGGCGTCAGCCACGGGTTCACGACTTTCGCCACAGCTTCGCCGTGGGCGCGCTGCTGCGCTGGTATCGGCAGGGCGCCGACGTGCAGTCCAACTTGCCGAAGCTCGCGATATACATGGGGCATGTGTCGATTGTCTCGACAGCCTACTACCTGAAGTGGATGCCGGATATCGCCGCGGCCGCCAGCGATCGCTTCGAGGCTCACTTCGGTCATCTGATCAGCGGAGGGACATCATGAAGCGCATCCGCCCCAACCAGCTCGGCTTATGCGTCGAGAAGTTCTTCCGCGAGTATCTGCCAACGCTGCGTGGCATGAGTGTGCACACCCTTCGCAGCTATCGCGACGCCTTAATCCTGTTTCTGCGGTTCGTGTCCGCGCACTGTGGCCGTCACCTTGAGGATCTCGATCTCGATGTCTTCACTGCTGAACACGTGGCGCAGTTCCTGATGAGCCTCGAGATCGAACGCCACAACAGCATCGCCACGCGCAATACCCGGCTGGCCGCGCTGCACACTTTTGCTCGCTTCCTCGCGACCGAGTCGCCCGAGCATCTCGCTGAGATGCAGCGCGTGCTGGGGCTACCGTTTAAACGAGGCGCCAGGAACGCGCCGATCGAGTATCTGGAATCGGCGGAGACTGAAGCGGTCCTTGCGCAAATTGACCGTTCTACCGAGACGGGGCAGCGCGACTACGCACTGTTCGCACTGATGCTCAATACCGGAGCCCGCGTCCAGGAGGTGCTCGACATCAAGCTGAGCGATGTTCGAACTGAGCCACCATACCAAGTCCGACTGCACGGCAAAGGCGGCAAGGTGCGCATCTGCCCCATCTGGGCCTCTACAGCGACTCTGATGCAAGCGCTGGCGCAGCACCCAGCGAGAGGTGAAACGACTGATGGACCGCTGTTCACGAACCGGCGCGGTGGCAAGCTCACACGTTTCGGCGTCCGCTATCTGCTCAACAAGTACGTCGCGGCCAGTACGGCCACCGCAAACACCTTGAAGGAAAAGCGGATCCACCCGCACTCGCTCCGCCATACCACGGCGATTTACTTGCTCAAGGCGGGCGTCGACTTCGCGACGATCAGCCAATGGCTTGGACATTCCACACTCAACACAACGATGAAGTACGCACGCGCCGATCTGGACTTGAAGCGCCACGCGCTTGCCCAGGTCTTTCCGGAAGCGTTGGCTCCTCCCGCCGCAAGCGGGGCTCGGACCCAAGTCGACCTGATCGGATGGCTGAGGAGGTTGTGACGATCTTATGTGGAGTCGCCGAGGCTAAAGCCCGCGTCACACCAGAGACTGGCTGCGGGACTCCACATTACTAACCGCTGCACATAAGTCGAGTAATGTTTAGCTCCACATTACTCGACGACTGGGGCATGCAGAAAATGACCGCCTCGCAGCGCCAGGATCTGATGGAGGTGATCGAAGACCGCCACGGCCGCCGGGCGACCCTGATCGCCAGTCAACTGCCCACCGAGCACTGGCACGAGTACATCGGCGAAGCGACCCTCGCCGACGCCATCCTCGACCGGCTCCTGCACGGTGCGCACCGCATCGCCCTCACCGGGGAATCCATGCGCAAGCGCACCGCCCCGTTGACGGATCGTGACCGCTCCAAGTAAAAAACCCGCTCCAGCGGGTTACCGATGGGCAAGCCGGTCACGATCAGCGGAATCGGCGGTCACCTTCGCCGGAATGCGCAGCCCCTTACCGTCGGGGCGCGGGCACCGCCGGAGTGGTACGAGGACGCTACGGAGCATGCCATCGTTGCCGAGGCAGGTTCCGCTGGCGATCCCTACGCCCAGCCCGTGCCGGAGTACGAGCACGACCAGCGGGTGTCCTGGTAAAGCAGCCCCCCTGGGCTGCCGGCCCCGCCGTTGCCAGCTTTCTACAACCCAACCCATCGCCCACCGGAAAAACCGTCTCGCCACCCCTTGGTGGGCCGATTTCGGCTGCATAGGCTGCCGACGCGGCTCCGACGGGGCTTCGTTGCGACTTGACATGCCCCGGGGCGAAGGGATCTTGCGGCGAAGGCGGTTGGATTTCCTATCCTTCGCCAGATCGCTTTGCAAGCCATAACGCGAACCTCGTGGTGAACGACGATGCCGAACTGGTGGTGTGGTGCGACTACCGCAAAGCCGGCGACCAGTCGCTCGGCAAAATCGCTGGCGAGGGCGCCATCGACGTGCCGCATGTCCGCGAGGCTATAAAGCGGATCATGGAAGGCGGTGAACGAGCGTTCCAGCTACGAAAGGAAAAGTACGGATTTTAGTCGCGATGCCGCAGCTCAGGTGCTTCCGCAAACCAGAAGCGGATGATCTGTCACCGTCTGAATGAAGCTGTTGGTCGCGCCTATGATCGCAAGATGTTCGGCTGGAGCGACGCGGCGGGACAGGCCCGGCTGAACAATGCCCACCCTGAAGGTAACGAACTTGCGCCGCGCGCCCTTGCGCAAGGTGACCAGCTCACCTGCCGTGCCGCGTATGAACCGGGTCGGCCTGCCTCGCCGGTGCTCCGTCTCTCTTTTGACCAGGTGCTTAACGAGCGTGTTGAGGTTCCATGTCCACTTCACGGACTTCTGCGCCTGACCGCACACTTCGTAAAGGTCGCCGGCGCGCCGGCCCACGTCGGCGCCTCCCGCGTACTTGCAGTGCCAGAGATAAACCCTGATCGTGTCGGCAGTTTCTTCAATTGCCACGATGTCCGCACTCTCGCCGGTGTCGTCATCATCGATGATGAAGGTGGCGAGACCCGCTTCCAGGTGCTCTATAAAACGCTGCTGGATGGAATTGCCGCGAAGCTGGCCGTCCTTCCATCGGCTTTCTGCTGTAAGGTCGATCCCATCCCAACCGAGTGTTTGGATCAGGTCGCGGTCATAGGTGTCCGCCAAATCCTCCCGCGGTTTGAGCAGGATGTTGCCCGCAAGCTGTGATCCGTCCGACAGCCTCACGAGCGGCGGATTCGCATTGAAGAAGGCCGCAACGTCCCAGCGCTGGCCGGCTGCCTGAACTTCCACGGCAGTCCCGCCAATGCGATTGACGACATACGTGCTCTCGCCTTCCGCTGGAACTTGAATGGCCAATTCGAGAACGCTCTCCACGTCCTCTCCGGCTCGCAGCGCAAACCTGAATCTGTTTCCCGCATCCCACTCAAGCAGGTCGAGCTGGCAATCGTGAAAATCGTGCGAACCGCCGCCCTGCGTCGCAACCTCGAACCGGAAATTTGATGACTCGAATAGCTGGTCCGGCCAGTCCACCAATAGGGCGGGGACATCCGGCAGCTCGTTCACCGCCGAGGGTACGAGGGTGTATTTGAGAAAGTCGTTCGGCTGCGCGTCGGCGTTCGTCAGCTTGACGCGGATTTCATCACACCAGCTCCGCCAGTGCGCGAGCGAACCGGACGACATCGACCAGATTTTTCCCTTGCGTGAGCACCCGACCGTCCGCCGCCTGCCCTCCTCGTAGCCGACGCCGGTGACATTTGACTTCATTTTGTCCTGTTGGAGGACGGGGTCGATCGCATTGCGCACGTCGAGGCCTGCGAACATCTGGTAACGGACGTTCTTGCTCCGGCTCGACAATCCGACGCTGTGAAGGATTAGGCGTTTGAGTCCACCAAAGGACTTGAACACCTCTTCGCCGTGAATCAGGATAGGCTCATGCGAAATGGCCTTTGCGAGTCCTTCGGTTGCGTTACCCTTGCGCGAAGAGTGGATGTAAAGTAGTTTCTGCTTGGGATCGAAATAGGCGATGTACAAGTCCCGTATGACTTTAGCTGCCTGAAACGGTTGGCGCCGGATGCGCCGAGGGGTGGGGTGTCTCAGGCGGCCTGGGCGGCCGGTGCGGGCCGGACGAGTTCGAGGGGTTTCCCAGCGATGGCAGCCTCGGTCAGACGGCGCACGAAGGCAAGCGGCTCGTGTCCTTGCAGTTCGCCGGTGCGGAACAGGGACAGCAGCAGGGCGTGCGTTTCGGCACCCGCTTCGGAGCGGTTCTGCTGGCAGACCTTGCGGGTCAGCACGGGCTTGCGCATCTCTTGCTCGCCGCGGTTGTTGGTGGGCGGCAGGTCATCATGATCCAGGAAGGTCAGCAGTTCGCCGCGGAAGTTGCCCAGGCGTTTGACCAAGCGCATGGCATCTTTATCCTGGAACGAGGTGGCGATCAGTTCGTCGAGGCGTTGGTGCAGGCGTCGTTTGCGGCGTTGGTAGACGCTCGGTTCCAGTTCGGGGCGGCGCAGCTTCAGCCGGATCGCATCCTGGAACAGGCGTTGGATGCGGCGCCGGGTGTCGCGCCAGGGAATCGAGGTATTGCGTTGATCGACCCGGCGCAGTTCGGCGAACAAGTGGAACAGGCAGCGTTGTTTGGCCCAGGTCTCGACCGCGTTGTAGGCAGCGTAGAAGTCGCACACGAGCAGGCCGTCGAAGATTTCGCCCAGAACGGCATACACCACCTCGGCATTACGCCGGCGTTCGATCCGGAAGTAGGCCAGGTCTTCGGTGCAGAAGGCCCAGAGCCAGTGGGTGGTGCCGTTGACCCGCCAGCCGGTTTCGTCGGCGTGCAGAACACCGGCCTGGCGGATCGCCTGTTCCAGCTGCACCCCATAAGGCGCCAGTGTCTGGCCGAGCCGGATCCAGGACTGGGTGAGTCCGCCGGCACTGACGCGCAGCCCGAACAGCTGCTGGAGAATGGTGACCAAGTTGCCCACGCTGATGCCGAGACGGTAATGCAGCCAGGCGCTGTAGATGACGAGGTTCAGGCCGAGCGTCGCGCGCGGCAGCGCGGCGGTGACCGTGGGCGTGACGATCTTGCGGCAATGGCCGCACCAGTGGCCGTGGGCGGTGTGCGCACAGGTCTTGACGGTTCCCGGTTCCAGATCCTCGATGAGGCGGGTGTGGGAGCGGACGGCGGGCCCGACCGGGTGTCCGCAGTCAGGACAGGTCTCGAGCTGGTGTTCCACCTGCGCATCGATGGTCTCCGATACCGGCCGGCAAGCCCCGGGATGACCCGCCTTGCGCCCGGGCTTGCGTCGGCGCCGTGGCGCCGCCGGCTTCTGGAACGAGGCGATCGTCGCCGAGGGTTGCAGCGGGTCTGCGTCGGGGGCCGACTGCCGGTCCCACTGCTCGGCCTTGTGCGCGAGTTCGAGGATCTTGGCCACGGCCACCTCGCGCGGCCCGTCGAGCAGCGCACAGGCCTCCTCGCGGGTCATGGTTCCAGCAGCGCCGGCCGCCAGCGGCGCGTCAGCGGCCGCACCCAGACGTCCTTGGACACGGCATGTGCCCGGTAGGCATTGCCGCGCTTGGCATGGCCCCGGGTCTGGCCCAGGCACTGCCAGTTGGCCGCCCGATAGCAGGTGCCGGCAAAGCGCGCCGGATCGACGAAGGTCTCCGCCAGCACGATGCGTTGCCCCACCCGGGCCTGCCACGCGGCGGCAAGCCCGCGCAGCGACTGCCCCAGCACCTTCGAGGCCAGATGCTCTACACGCACCCACGGCAGGATCAGAAAGCGGACGTTGTTCACCACCCCGACCAGACGCTGGCGCCGCAGCTCGGGCGTCCAGCCGATCCAGCGGTCCCGACAATCGACCTTCCAGGCGGCACTGGCCCAACCCAGGCAGGCCACCACCTGCCCGTCGAGCCACACCAATTGCTTGAGGTACGCGCCCACTAGCTTGGGACGCCCCAGGTAATGGTGGTGATGGACCAGATAATCCCAGAGGTAGCGCTCGGGCCCCTCGGCCGCGCGGATCTCGAGCGCCCCATAGGTATCCACCCGCCCGGCCAGCGGCCGCTCCTCGAACAGCGGCCGTTGCCGATAATCCGGGACCGCGTGATTGTTCTTCTCCCGCAATCGCGGCGGCAACTGAATGTGCCCGGCCTCTTCCAGGCGCAGCAGCAGATCCCGCGCGGCGTACTCCTTGAGCGCCCCGTTCGCCTGCCGCCAGTCCCACCCCTCACACAGTCGTCGGGCGATCGCGCTGCGACCGCGGGCCGCTCCCTGTGCCGTGGCCGCCTGCGCGATCTGCGCGCGAATCGTCGCGAGATCCTCGGCACGCACATCGCGGCCTCGGTAACGCAGCAGCACCCTGTCGCTCTGTCCCATGGGCACCACACGCTACCAGCAGATGCGCCGTGACGCCAGCCCCCTGTGCCACTTTTTTCAGGCAGCTAAAGTGATACCAAGTCCCAGCTATCGGTCTCGATGTCGCGGGAATCGGTCCAGTCGATGCTTTCGCGCTGGTTCACGACGAGAACGAGCATGTTGTCGCGGCGGCTGATCTGCGGCTGGTAGATACGCTGCTTCGCTCGAAAGGCCTGTTCGTAGCGCTCGGGATGGAACTCTGTCGTCCGGTAGACCTGCGCGCTGATCTTCGGCCTCAGCGCCAGCGTCGAAATTTCCAATAGCTCTTGTCCCGCGCCGACGATTTCCAGGTTGGCCACCAACTCGGAAAGTTTTGCCTGCGGATCGATTGCGTCGTAGCTAAGATCGGCTAGTAGCTGGTTCCAGTCCGCGTCTTCGTGAAAGAGATTTTCCAACGCTTCGGGCACACCGTCTTCGGCGGTATTGGCAATGAATGTCGCGGGGCCGATGCGCAACGACGTGCGCGCAAACCGGCCGACGAACTGAAGTGTGATTCCGAGACTCTTGTGAATGCTGTGGAGGGCGGCGATCTTGAGGTTCGGAAGGTCAAATCCCTCGCCAAACATGTCCACGCAGACAATGATCCTGTGCTGGCCACCGCGAATAGCGTCGAGAATGGCGCGTTTGCCGCGCGATCTGCTGTGAAGGAGAACGGGGTTCAGGTCGACGTGGTGGCGCGCATAGATCGTGCGGTAGATAGTTTCCGCATCTTCGATCTTTCCGGCCCGCGCCATGAGAATGTGATCGTATCCGGCGGCCAGGTCTTCACGCAGACGCGCAACCGCCGCTTCGGCGATCTTCAAATCCGACTGCCGCTCATCCGGCTCGAACACCTCAACAAAGCGGATTGGATTAAAATAATCCTGATCCTGCGCAGCGCTCAGGGGGAAATTGTAAATGATCTTCCCTTCAATCGGTTTGCCGTCTTCACGGAAAGGCGTTGCCGTAAAGAGCAGGGTGTGCGCCGCAGTGCAGTGGTTCCGGAAGCGCTTCCACGTGGCCGCCTCGATGTGATGCGCCTCATCGAAGAAGATGTGGCTAAACAGGCTCGCGAACTCCCGCTGCGTGTCCGGGTCCGCAAGGCCGATCGAACTCATCGTGGTAACCAAGACGTTGCAGGCCCTGATCGCATCAAAATGCGCCCGGTCCGGCCGCGACGACAGCGCTGCCACAACCGGCAATGGGATATCATCGATCACGCCGATCTTCTTGAGCAGTCCGTATGAGAGGAATTTGTCGGCGGTTTGCTGCCGCAGGGCGTCAGTCGGAACGACGATGAGAACGCGCTCGCTCTGCGCGGCGAGCGGCGCAGCGATCATCACTTCGGTCTTGCCCGTACCCGTGGGCATGACCAGCACCGCAGGATCGGCACCGAGCGTCCAATGCGAAGCGATGGCGTGCAGCGCCCCGATCTGGGGAAGTCTCAGGCCGTCCTGTGCCGGCTGTCCGTCGAGGGCGGGCAGTGCGCGCTTGTACCGGATACCTGAGAGCCAGCCACGGTAAACTTCATCCCGGATATGTGCGAAATCCGCGAGTAGGGAAGGCGGCTGGCGAAAGCGCGCCGATTCCAGAACGAGCTTCGTGCCGTCGGTTGCGCCGCTCTGCGCCCGAACGCTGCCGGTAATCAGAAGATCGTAGGTATCGCGAAAAGCGGCAAATTCGATGACGTGTTGGCTCCCGTCCTCGCCAGTCGCAAGAACACGGCGGCAGTTTGCGCCGCGCGACCGGAAGGGCGCGACTGTTGCGTCGATCACCTTCTCCGGGTGAGCCAGATGCCGAACGTGAAGCCCATTGATCTTGAAATCGATATCGTACCGGGCCGGCAAGGACACATGCGTGATGGCCGGAAGGATTGCCGCGTCCAGCATGGTCAGCCCCCGATATTCGGCGGGGTACGTACCGCAAGAGGAACGCACCGCCGGCGGTTGGCGAAACAGGCAAGGTCTACAGTCATGACCGCGCCGCCTCCGCCGCAATGTGCCCGGCCAGCTCCGTCACGAAGGTGCGCAGCCCGGTCATGCCATTTAGCTCGACGTACGCGCCATCAGCGGAAGCCGTACGGGCTGACGCAATGATCGAGGCTGCGGAGTAGAGCTGCTCCTGCATCAGCCGCTGGCAGAGAATGTTGTAGCGCTCCGGATAGGAGGCGCCCTGAAACTCGGAGAACACCGGAAAACGCGGCGAACGGTCTAGAACAGCGCGGACTTGGCGTTGTTCAGGGTCCAGTCTGCGGACGCCGCGCTGGCGGCCAGTATTGACACGAGTGCAACGGCGGGTTTCTTGCTCAACATCGGGTTCCTCCATTCCTATATTATTTTGTTTTGATTCCGGGTACACACGCCCATAAGGCGGGCCGGTGATCGGTTTGCGAAGACTCAAGCGCCCAAGTGTGCACGGACAACTCCTGATCCGGATCGGCAGTTGAGCCTCTTTGTCAACCATCCGGTCCGTATGGCTAAGGTACGAGGCGGGAAGAACTTGCGTCAACCGAAAGCGAAGTGAACGCGATGTCAACGGAAGCGGTGGAGCCGCTGACGGCCGGCTCAGGGGGGGGCACCAAGGCGGGTAGCACGGGTAACGGACCTCGTGGGTGAAGCTGCGGAAAGCGGGTGCGGCTGGGGCCAGACCGTTCGCGACCCTGAACGGTCACTCCAACCAGGTCTGCAAGCGTCGGGAAGTCCTCTGAAAGCCGCCGTTGGACCAACGTCTTTCTGGACCCATGTGCCAAAGAGGCGCTGTATTACCGTTGCAATCTGGAACACCGTGCTCGCGCTCTGCTTGCCGCAGATCAGATTCATGTAGCCGAATGCAAATGCGCGGGGCTCCGCAGAATGGCAGTGACCAGGGCGACCTGAGAATCGAACCCCGTTTTTCGGAAGACCGACTTGAGACGATCTCTTGCGGTAGAAATCTGGATCCTAAGCTCCGCGGCGGCTTGGGCCAGAGATCCGGTTCGTGTCAAAGCCTCGGCCAACCGTGCCTCGCCAAGGCTCAGACTGAATAGGCTTTGAATCATGGGTACAGAAAAAGACCCCGGTGGTCGGAGCGGTGTCAGGATGCCCGCCGTCACTGCTTCCGTGAAACTATGTGCCAAGGCCACGTCGCCCCGCCATGGAAGCAGAGCCAACGCAAGATCTTCACGTTGATCGGGATTTGTGAAACGTGCAGAAGAGCCCTCCCAAGCATGCGGCCGGTCTTTGCGGTTTCTTACAATGAGGGCTGTATCCAGCCAACTCTGTAGCTGCCGGTTTCTCGTGCTTAATCGCTGATTGCGCATAACGAGTTGTTCCTGGCGTGACAGCAGGCCTTGTGCCGCGGGGTTCTGGAAAACCACACGCCCATCGGCGTCGAACAGGAGCAAGCCTGGCGCCGCCTCTCCCAACAGGGTCTCATTGATTGTTGCATGCAACTGCTCTCGGCGGAGGCGATCCGCGAGCTTGAGAGCCCTCACCCAGTGGGGCACCAGTGCCTGCGCGCGCTGTTGCTCGCGGAGCGTGAAGGCCGGGGCGTCGTGAGCCCGCTGGAAGCCGATCATTACGCTGGAGTCCCCCACACGAAGCAAAGGACCACCGAGGACATGACGTTTGTCCTGGGACTTCATGTACTCTTGGTAGAAGCGTGTCCGTTGCAACTGCGAGAACGGAAGCTCCTGATCGAGAATGACCATTTTCCCTGGCGGAAGCGCCTCCAGGACCGGGACGATGGGATCTTCATGAATGAAATCCAGGCGATAGGCTTCCTGAAAGGCGGGATCGAATCCTGTGCTCATCGACTGAAGAACCGACCCCCAATGCTTCCCGTAGACCCGCAGCAACGCTGAGTCCGCATGGACGTACGCACGCACGGGCTCGATTGCCTTTGGCCAAAGAGATGAATCGAGGACGCCATCGTAGATGGCCTCGATAACGTCACTGAGCCGCTTCGGCTCGCTGGATGGCCGTGTGATTCCCATCGGAATGCGCCAGGTGGGTGCTAGTATCTTCTAGCGCAACTCCGAGACCCTGTCGATAGAAAAGGGCATTCGTGCATGCAGACGTGTTCACTAGTTACCATGCCGGATGGACGAAATGTTCGTGTGCGGCAGTTGGGCCCTGATCAAGGCTCGCCAGTGGTGCATCTCCACGGGATTCCGAGCGCGTGCGTCGAGTTCGCGCATCACGAAGCCTTGTTGACCCATCTCAACGTTCGGCTCATCTCCATCGAGCGCCCCGGGTATGGGGCGTCGGATCCCAAGAACTTCGAATCGGTGGCCGCTTGGGTAGAGGATCTCGAACACGCTGCGAAAGCGCTTGGATCGGTTCAGCCTCCTTGGGTTTTCTGGGGGTGGAGTCTTCGCACTCGCCGGAGCTGCCGCGCTACCGACTCATGTAGACAGGGTTGTGGTGGTCGGATGTCCGGCTCCGTTCACGGGGCCGGAATTTCTCGACGGCATGGCCGTGCAAAACCAGGAAATTTGGATGCTCGGGCGTGCAGGGTATGAGGTCTTGGCCGAAGCGCTTGCGCCAATAGCCGCGGACCCGAGCGCGCTCGCTGAACAACTCCTCGAGAGCTTGCCGACCGCGGATGTGGCCGTCTTCGCTGATCCAGCAGCCCGCACAGATTTCTCCAGCGCGCTCATTGAAGGATTGTGCCAGGGCGTTGGGGGCACCGCTCGAGACCTCGCCCTCATCGCCGCGCCTTGGGGATTCGACTTGTCTCAAGTTACGCAGCCAGTGGACATCTGGCACGGAGATGCAGATCGCAACGTCCCCGTGAACCACGGTGTGCGGCTGTCCGAAGCGTTGCCGAGAGCTCGAGCCCACGTTTGGTCGGGGCGAGGCCATTACGAGGTTTATGCGTCCACATCCTTCGAGCAAGTCTTTGGCTCGCTCAACACGATTTGACCCCGCTTCGGGTTGAAGCGATGCGATCACGTCTTGCGCGTGGTGGTTGATCTGTTTCGGGAAAGGATGCTGCTCCGCCCCAGTTTTTTCCGATTGCTGAATTCAGATACCCCCGTTTGGGGGTTTCGCCCATTTTGGACCTCGCTTTACATAGAGTCATCGCAGCGACTCAATCCGGTCACAACGATACCGGGGTTCTGATGTGGCAGGGCTATCCTGGGATCTCTCAGTGGGTAGCAGTACGGATACGTGCATTCGGATTTGATTAACCTGAATATGAAGACGCCACAATAGGGCAGTTGAGGTCCTGTTGCTGGGCCAACCGATTGAAAAAATCGAAATGAGGTCAGTGGAAATATGATAAATAAGACGACCCGACGACGAGTCCCTGCCGCAACCGCGTTAGCGGGTCTATTGCTGATGACAGCAGTCGCTGCTGCTGAACACCAACCCGTCGGTGCCCTAGAGTTCGAGGAACGCGTTCTGGGTGGCGATGCCACCGCCCACTGGCAGCAAGCCGCAGACTTGCGTCTCGCTAATCCAACGTGTTTGAGGGGCTACTAAACCGGCTATTGGTAAACCCACTTTGCAATGCCTTTCGCCTACGTATCTGAGAGCGGGGAGTGGCAGTTCCGACAGCCGAATAAGTAGCGCCACCGATCTATGGACTCAACCGCGCTGGGGCTCTCCGAAGAAGTAAACAGTACTAAGGCGGCTTTCGAAAGTCACTACGTTCCCTACGCCACCGCATCCCGCTGTTAGTGGAACGCCATTTAGCTTAGCAACTGTCGCGTTACGAGGAGGCCAGAGAAGAAAAATGAGACAGAGAACGAATAGAACCAGAGGACTTGGACTCCTGGGAATTGGCGTTGCGTTTTTCATCACTTTGATGTCTAGATCCGCGGCCGCCGGCGGTGTTTTCATCTGGTGCGAGTCCGGCAGCGCGACTCAGTCGGTGGTCTATTTTACCGGAGTGTACGAAGGTCGTAGTCTTATCGATGTTCCCAATATACCGACAAGCTTTGAGCAGTGGCTCTTAGAGGTATACGGATTCGAACGACCGGTCTTGAGTTATTGTTCGTGGGAGTCGACACGTTTTGATGCGGAAATGCAACTCAACGCGCGGTCTAGAGAACAGCGTCAACGAGGACTAAGGGTGGATTTGACGAACTGGGCACCAAGACGTTGACGGCGGGTGTTTTTGGTGGTGCATGGAATTGAGGGAAGAGTGTGTGGTAAAGCCGAGCGCGGATATCTGCGGTGTGCGCTGGGCTTCCGGCGCAGCGTGATCGAGGCACTTATCGCGCGCAGGAAGGTAGACGGACTGATGGGCCGCAACCGGGTAAAGGGCACGGCAGGGGACGCGATGCATGGGATTCTGTGCGCGGCCGGTCAGAACCTGCGCCTGCTGCTGCGAGCGATCGCAGCTTTTTTGCGCCTCGATATACCGACGCCCCTTCCGTGGTTCCGATCGCTCTATTGGTCCCTTCTAAACCTGCGGCCCGGCGGAAGCCCTGAGCGATTACGGCATGCAATCTGAACTGCTTTCTTCTCAGGAGACGATATCCGTCAAGACCGACCACTTCACCTGCCGCGTGTGTTGGACAAGGTGAGCACGGACCGTTCACGAACCGTGCTCACCTTGTTGGGGGTTTTGCTCCTAGATTTTCGCGAATGTATACATAGTTATTTCACACCTATTGTATCGCTTGACCTCTGCCGCGGCTCGCACTGCCGCTTCCGCTACCTGTTGCCCTGTTGATTCCATCGCCAAGCGCCTCCAATCCGCAGTTAACACAGTCTCGAACTGTCCGGCCGACCTCACCGGCACGGCCGTATGGACTGCTACCAGTCCAGACATCCCTCGCTCCTTGGTTGACGCGATTTTGGATCTGATAACCAGCGTTATCCACGGTGCATCCCATAGTTCCCGCAGGACACCTTTGTTGTGCAAGAGCAGGGGCTGCAGTTAGTGACAGCATCGCAACAACAGTTAATGATCGAATCATGTGGCGCTCTCCTTTACAACACCGGGTTCACAAATAGCCCCAGCACAATTCAAGAATGAAGAACGGTCTGTTTCTTCCAACTTGCCTGTGTGGGAGGCTCGGCGCAGCAGCGCAACAAGTCACGTGCCGCCCTGATCATGTTTTGGCACTGTTCTCGGGCTGGTACAACCCCCAAACGGGGGCTCCTTCGACCAGCCCATGACCATTGGGGCACAAGTGGCTCTCGGCCCTCGTGGAAAAAAGAGATGGTCGGGTTGGGCTGGACAACCGATCGGGAAAGATAAGTGAGGGTCATCGGTCATCGGATATCAGGCTGCTTCCCTCAGCCCATTGGTCTGGAAGTAAACCTCATCCGGGGTCCTGCGGTCGAGTCCCTGATGGGTCCGGCGTTGGTTGTAGAAGTGGAAGTACCGGTCCAGCCCCTGCCGGGCCTCAGCCGGGTTGGCGTAGGCATGCAGGTATACCTCCTCATACTTGACCGAGCGCCACAGCCGCTCATTGAAGACGTTGTCCATCCAGCGGCCTTTTCCGTCCATGCTGATGGTTACGCCCGCGTCCCGGAGCATGCCGGTGAAGGCTTCACTGGTGAACTGGCTGCCCTGATCGGTGTTGAAGATCTCGGGGGTGCCGTGACGCCACAGGGCCTCCTCCAGGGCCTCGAACAGAAGTCCGCGGTCAAGGTGTTCGACAGGCGCCAGGCCAGCACCTTGCGCGAATGCCAGTCCATGATCGCTACCAGGTACAGGAAGCCCCGGGCCATCGGCAAATAGGTCACGTCGGCGGCCCAGACCTGGTGGGACCGGTCGATGCGAAGGCCTCGCAGCCGGTACGGGTAGATCCGGTGACTCTGGTCCGGGATCGTGGTTCTGGGGCGGCGGTACAGCGCATGCAGCCCCATGCGCCGCATCAGCCGGCGTACCCGATCCCGGCCCACGGAATGCCCGTCCCGCTGCAACTGGTCGCACAGGCTGCGCGAGCCCATCCAGGGATGCTCGAGGTGCAGCTCATCGAGCCGGCGCATCAGCGCGAGGTCCTCCGCCGGTGCCGGCACCGGCCGATAGTAGACGCTCGACCGCGACAGCCCCAGCAGCGCGCACTGGCGCGTGATGCTGAGCCGGTGTTCCGGCTCGATCATCGCCTTGCGCCCGGCCACCGAGCCTTGCCGGACGCCCGCTCCAAAAAATCCACTTCCAGGGTCAACTGCCCGATCTTCGCGTGGAGCTCCTTGAGGGTCTTTTCGGCTGCGGCATCACCGGCCCCGCGGTCGAAGGCCGCAGCCATGTTCTCCGTCGCCTGCTGGCGCCACTGGGTGATCTGGTTGGGGTGCACGTCGAACTGCTCGGCGAGCTCGGTCAGGGTCTTGTCACCACGCAGGGCGGCCAAGGGGACCTTGGCCTTGAACTGCGGGGAATGGTTGCATCGGGGTCGTCTCATGGTCTTCTCCAGGCGCGGCTGCGCCAAAGATACCGACGGCCCCATCACTTATCGACCTGTCCAAAAAACCCAGACCGGCTCTCCTGCCTCTGGTTAGGTGCGCTACAACCGGGGGCCGAACCTGCCGGAGGAGACCGCCCCAACCGATCTTCCTGGGACGCCTCAATCACACCCTCTGTGGCGAACCACCATCCTTCTCTTGCGAGCGGCCACCACCCGTAAACGCACCGATGCCGAGCGAACCCAACAGCCCAACAAGTTCGGCCTGCCGCCGCGTGCTGGTCTTGTGCAGCACACGCTTGAGATAGCCGCGAGCTGTCTCGTTGGTGATACCCAGAGCCTGAGCAGCCTCGGCGACGGTGCGTCCGTGGGTGATCTGCAAGGCTAGGTCCGCCTCGCGGGCCGTGAGCCCGAACAGTTCGTGCAGCATCGCCGAATCAACAGTCACGTCGCGCTGGGCGGGCTGAAGAGTGATGGCGAGTCGCGGTGCACGAAGATCCGGAAACAGGGTTGCGGGAGAGGGCAGGGGGTGCACCGTGGCTCGGCATGACGGTCTCGTCGCGATGGCACCCGGCGTGTCTGTTTCTGGGCGGCGCAGCGCGAAATGTGGCTGGATATTCGCGAAAGGATCTTCGGCAGCACGTGCCGCCTGAGCGAGCCAGTTGCGCCAAGAAGCCAACTGTTGGCGAACCCTTGGCTGTAGGCAGCCGTCGTTCTCCATGAGTGGAACCTCCCGTGTGTTCAGGCACTTCGCGGCCGCCCGGTTGCGCCAAACGATCCGCCCGTCCGGAGCACACAGGAAGACCGGATCCGACTTCGTCTCCAATAGGCCCAGTGCTGTGGTGGCGACCCCATGTTGCTGCAACACGGCGCGGTACAGCATCAGGCCGCGACGCATGTGTGGCAGTAGAAGCTTGGCCGCCCGAAGCTGTTCCGGTGACGCCGGACCATCACTCGGGTGCCGCTGAATGCTGCAATGGCAGGTTAAGTCGACCTCGTCCAGCAGTTGCAGGCTCAGGTAGTAGCGGAAGCGGTAACCCGCCAACCACTCGAAATACTCGCTTTTCCAAAGGCGCCGTTCGGTCATGTGCTGCGCGTCGTGGTTGATGTGCATCTCAGGATGTTTGATCGCATACACCACGCGGGGATCACGACGGATAAACTCCGCATCGTATTCACGCAGCATTGGCTCGGGGATGTCGAGGACTTCGCAAAAAGCAATCTCCCTCGACGGCTTGTGGATCCCCAGATAGGCGCCCGCCGAGCTGCCGGTCAACTCCAGCACGGGTCGCAAGACACGCTGCCAGTCGCCGACGACGGAGGCCTGATAGATGTCGTCGATCACCGTGTTGAGAGCGTTCTGGCGCAACACGAGTCTTCCTCCCGTCGTGCATGTCACCACCAAAAAAGCCATGCCGATTGCTGGGTAGCGCGACTCGCAGATCGCTGAAGATCCTTTCGGTCGTGTGCCCCGCTGTTGGCTTAAATATAGCAGAAGTTCCCCACCGGCGATACCGGCGAAGTGGTGTGCAACGCGGCGTCCCGCATCGGACGCGCATGCCTATGCCTTTCGAAGGGACAGCGAAAAGGATTTCGCCCGTGTGCCCACTGGTCCGAAGGACGCCCTGGGCCTGGGCGCCAGTGCGACGAGCGTCCTCGCCCTCTGGATCCCGATACCCCCATTTGGGGGTTTCGCCCTTTTTGGCTCTCGTTCTACATAAAGGCTTGGAGCCACGTAAACGGATTACCGCGAATCTTGGACGAGGATGGGTTACGGCGGCCCCGCGTACGATGAGAAGTGTTCCTAGTGAAAAGGTCGGGAATTGGTGCTATGGAAGATGCATTCATCTTTTGTGGCGGGAGGGGGGCGATGCAGAACACGACAGGTGTAGAGGGAAACAAGAACGACCGTCCTGAGCCAATGCGGGTGCGATCTCGCTGCAACCATCTAACGCCGCCTAGGCCTGTGCTGTTACACAGATTGGCTACGGTCGTTCTGGCGTTTTTGGTGGGGTCATACTCTTTCGGATGCGCGCAGCTAATGGTGGCCTCCGGCTTTTCTGAAGATACCCTTCGGTTATCCCTAGCAAGTGGGTTGGATCCGAACTCTAACACGTCGTCGGGCAATTCTCTTCTCAACGTAGGGATTGAACGGCAAAGCGTAGCGGTAGTCCGACTGCTCTTGGACAAAGGGGCCGACCCTAACCTCCGAGATCAAAGTGGTGCGCTCCCGCTGTACAATGCGAGCGCCACACTAAATCCCGACATATTAGAGGTCTTGTTCGAACACGGCGCTCGACTCGATGCGTTCGAGGAAGAAGAATTCCACACATTCTTATGCAGGGTCTTTGGGGAGCCAAACGAAGTTCGCTGGGATATCAGTGACTTTCAAGACATGTATCTGCCGCTCGACCTAGAATGCAGTGGACTACCCCTGATCTTGGCGGCAGTCGTCAGCAACAATGATCCGCAGGTCTTAATTCAGTCTGGATTCGACGTAAACCGCTCGGCTGCCAATGGCAGGACTCCCCTAGAGGTTTCTGTAGTTAACCACCTAGATGCGGAGGATACCCTTTTAGTTCTGGGGGCAGATCCAAGAAAGGTATCAAGCACTGGCGTCCCGATTGCTAAACTCGCGTTGAACGAAGGGACTTCGGAGTCTGTTAGAGCCCTGCGAGCGAGTATTGCTGGTCAAGGGATTAATTCAAAAGACTACGTTGAAGCATTTTGTCATCGCCTCGTGACGGGCGTTCCCAACGGTGAACTTCTTTCCGAGTTCGCCAAAGCCGCCAAAAATCTCCCTCGGAACTGCCCAGGTACGACGAACACGATTCTGGAGGTCGCAGCTAAGGCGCGCTCAGCAGAGGCATTGAACATCGTCCAGCAATATCGGCCGAACGATAAACTGGAACGTTGGGACGCGATTGAATGGCTGGCGGAAAGCGAAGACCCGACCGCACACGCACTGCTGGGTCGCACCTTGACTCCTCGTGCGCAACGGTTGATGCTCTGCGAGGCATCCAGTCTTTCTTCTAGAGCCGTTGCTTGGTTGGCACTGCGGACCGGTTCTAGGCCGCCACTATCATGCGAGGATGGACGATCGGTGCTGTCACTTCTGGTTCATGACGAAGAGAGCGTGGCCGATGTTCTGCGACGCGGCGCCAACCCCAATGGCTCGGCACGTGATCCGGTATCTCCATTGGAAAACGCTGTAGCGAATTCCAACGGGGCAGTCGTAGTCCTTCTCTTAGACAACGGTGCGAAAGGCCCTGTCTCCCGCAAGACGTTGGAAAGCGCCACCCGAATGGATTCTTCGGTTCAACGCAGGCTATGGAGCATTTCACCCGAAGCCGAGCAGCTTGCCGTTCTCTGCAAACGGGTAGGCGAGCCATTCTCAGAGAGCCACCAAGCCATGTACGCCAATCCGTCTATCTTCTCTCGGCCATGCGCCGATGGGAAGACCCCCTTGGAATTGGCGATTCATAACTCTCATCCTTTGGACCGACTGGCAGCCCGGGAACCACAGCAATGGCCCACCGATATGTTTCAGCGCAACGAGGAATTGGGCCAGCGCTTGATTCTCACGGCAGCTCGAAAGGGAAACTTGGATTTGGTCGCCGAATTAGCGGCAATGGGGGCTCGCCTAACGAGGCTAAACTATGACGAGTTTGCGACCGCGTTTCCGAAGAAGTTGACAGACGACCAGTATTCAATGCTACGGAAAGCAGGGTTGAGTGAATCTATCCCATACATACATAAGGTGTCGTCGGAATGTAACGAACGCGATGAAAAATCCCTTACGCTTCTCTGGAATGACTTCCAGCGTGATACCGATGTTCGCGACCTAGTTAATGCGAAGCTTGCGGCCTATGATCACTGCGTTCAATCGTTATACACTAGGGCGGTTGCGAGCCCACATTACCCCTATTCGCGCAGCACGTCGCGCCCCTATTTGTCCAAGGAATCCCTTCTGCCTGCGAAGTATCTTACTGTGCGCGCGATGACGAAGCTGGCTCCTGCGTCGGTTTTGGATCAAGATATTTCGGGTGCTGTGTCTCTCATTCAACAGGCGAGCAAGTCGATTGAGGAAAGTGTGGCGCAGTACCAGAAAGCCGACCGAGCGTGGATTAGTGAGCAGATTGCGAAGGCGGAAGAGGAACGCAGGAGAGCGGAGAGATCTGCGTTAATCGGAACTGTACTGATGGGAGCCGTGGCGGCATACGGGGTGCGGGAAGTCAATCGATTTGACCCCGTGCAGGGGCGGCAGTTATTCACCCAATGGTCGTCAGAAATCTTAACTTCGCATATTAGTCGAATTGATGATGTGCAGAAAGAGCATTCGTCCCAAGTTGCGAGGCTGAACTCGCTTACTCAAGGGAAGAAGGGTGTGGACGGAAGATTTGACGACGACGGCGTCAGGATTATCGTGCCGCGCATCGGATCATGGCATCCTTTTGGTTCGTTGGAGTCGCAAAATTCCTTGCAGCATTTTAGTCATTTATTTCGAATTACTTCTCAGTATAAGGATGGTACAGAAGGGTTTTGCACGGCCGCTGCAATTCGCGACGGACGGATTCTCACCGCACAACACTGTCTTCATGACCGAGAGAAAGGTTGGGCTCAGTCGATTCGGCTGTCGTGGGAATACCTCGGTATCGAGGGAATTGTTTCGCCCGACGGAAGGTCTTATACGGCTGTCTATGGGCGTGAATCGGAAATCATAACAGGATCCTTTGAGGTTGAGACCGCTCAGAACATGTGGACAGCGGATTGGGGAAATGACTGGGCGATCTTGACGTATAAAGGTAGCGATATCCCGTGGAGAATCAAATACGGGCTGACCTTCGCTTCGGAAGGCGCCCTTCGGGATCTGGGACGTGCAGACGGTAGTGTGAGGGTAGTGCGGGCTGGCTATGCCGCCCATGTGAATGAAGGCAGTTTTATTACAATGGATTGGGGATGCCGTGGGACCGTCACCGGATCAATTGTGTACACAAGGTGTCGGGGTTGGAAGGGTGATTCGGGATCTCCGGTGGTAATTGCTAGTGGTCCAGAGAAAGGCAACATCGCCGGTGTCCATGCGTTCGGTAGGGGCGAGGCCGGGGCAAGATTTACCAACGAGGGCGGCGGACCGTCGGCAAGACACATTCAGCGAGAACTTGACTCCGGGAAGACTCGTAAATTTAGCATAGCCTCGCGGTAGGGGCGATTTACGCAATAGGGCGTGATCCAGGAACGTTGGCTTGGGGAGTAAGATTGTGTGTCTGTTGACCGGGTCGCGAAGGGGCCGGATCAGGGCGAAAGAGCGGGGCGTCCGGGGTAGTATGTGGGCGTATACTGGCGGCGGACAGGGATGGCGGAACGGTTGTGTCTTTTGTGAAGTTCGGCGTTCTGGCGCCTTAGGGGGTACAGGATTCCGGTTCCGCGGCGCGTAGTGGAAGCATCGCACGTTGCAGGAGGATTAAGGGTGCATGATTGTTTTAGATCGGGAGCAGGTGTGGATGTCCTGTCGGATCGCACGCTACTGAGTGTGGGGAAAGTGATTTGGTGCTGAGGCATTGAGCGCCACGAGGCGCTTTCTGACCGTGCGACGGTGCGAGACCGTCGCGACTCGGCTGTCGCAACAGCCGAGGACAAGCTGAGGGCAGCCCGAACTGGGGAACGCCAGTAAGGGTGGCAAGCAGCCCTGACAAAGCCGGGACGCGGCAGCATCGTCAGATGCCGTGGGTCCGGCGAGCAAACGAGGAAGGTGTAACGAAAGTGAACCCGTGGCGTAAAACCTCTCAAGAGAGAACCAACAGCTCCAACCTGACGGATATGGGCTGGGTTGCAGCGCGCAGCCACGACTGTGTCGTGGTGAACTCCCTCGTCGGTCAAGATGTCGCCGGCCGGGAGGCTGCCGTGAAAGCCTGCGGCGTAGCGGCAGCGAAGCTGCGGGGGTATAGCGGGGCACCTCACCTTGTGAACGGCGGAAAGTGAACGTGGGAACCCTACAGGCAGTCCAGACCGTCGTCCGCGACGAAGGGGAAGCGCGTTGCCCGCTGACGCTGTCTGTAGGGGGCGGAGGGGCCGTAGTAGTCCGAGCGCGGGAAAGCCGCGTACATGGCGAAGGGCTCCAGTGTGTTCGCAGCGATTTGACATCGCAAGGAGACCGCTGGTGAATACCGGCGCACCAGACCTTGAGTGGGAAACCGCACGGGAACGGGTACTTGCGATGCAGACCAAGCTGCACCGATGGGCAACGGCCGACCCTGGCCGCTGCGTACCGCGGGGCCAGGATACTTACACCCTGGGCGCTGTCGGCATGAACACATGGAGAGCCGGATGCGGTGAGAGTCGCAGGTCCGGTTCGGAAGGCGGGCCGCGGAAACCCAGCCGGCGAAAGCCGGCCAGGGCGTTGCGGCCCGAGCCTTACACCCGGTGAATCGCGAACGGAGGGTACGGGGTGTTCTGAATGACCTCAATTATATTGGAACCGGTCGTTCGCGCCGAAACGGTCTGGTGACGGGTTAGGGCCGACTACTGCCACTACCGGCCATGGAGATCCCAAGCCGACCAGAAGCGGGCGGTCACTGGGGACGGGCGAGGCACTACCGTCGGGACACGCTGGACCGTCCGGCTTCGCTCGACGTCCAGCGCCTTCCGTACGCCGGCATTCCGGGGATCTGCCGCTCTCTCGAGTTCGAGTGTCCGATCCGGGAACTCGAAGGGTCGTTGCGGCGTATTCTGCGCGCAACTGCATCGGATCCGTTGGCGGCTGGACACGGGGCGGGGGAGCTGGGCTCCCTGTCTGGTGGGTCCGCGGTTGGCAACTGCAGGCAGGGGTGACAGGGCCAACCACCCGTGATGTCATTCCCGATTCGCGGGGGTAATGTTCACTAGATCTTCGGAACGAGTCCATCGGCCAACGCCGTGCGGTACGCCCGAAGGGCCGGGATCAGGCTCACTGCGAAGGCCGCGGCCAGGAACCAGCGACAGCAGCAGAGTTTCGTGGGTGCCCGGTGGGGCGATCGCTAGGTGAATGCCGTAGTGCGCCTGCACGATCGGCTGCGCCACGTACAGCGAGAGGTACAGCAGCGCCATCCCCATGGCGATCCCGGCGACCGCCAGGAATAGGGTTTCGCATGCGAGCAGCAGGGAGATCTGGCGCGGGCGGGCCCCCACGGAGCGCAGGATCGCCATTTCCCGCCGCCGCTCGTTCAGGCCGGCGAGCATCACCGCCAGCATGCCGATCAGGCCCACGATGACCACGAATGTGGAGACCAGCAGCAGCGCATGCTCGGCAACACCCATCAGGGACCAGAGTTCGTGCAGTGCGACGCCAGGCAGGATGGGCAGCAGCGGTTCCGCCCGGAAGTTGTTGACGTAGCTCTGCACCTGGAAGGTGGCTGCACGGGAATCGAGCCTGACCAGCACGGCGGTGATCGAATCCGGGGTCAGGCCCATAGGCAGGAATGTACATAGTAGTGTGCATTGCAGCGCTTCGGGCAGCTGCACATTGACGTCCAGAGTCCGTTGATGTTCTTGCCATGGGCTTCATGGATGAGATCGCCACTCAGGAAGAAGCAATCTCGGCAGGGCCCGCTTCGAGGAGACGCCACGCAACGGTTCGAGCGTCTGCGAACCCCGGCTTGTGCGGCACGGTCATGGGTAGTAACGTAGTGACATTAAAACCGGGGGTTGCGGATGATCGTCACGACATTCTCCAGCCGCGAGTTCAATCAGCGCGCGAGCGAGGCCAAGCGGGCTGCCAGCCAGGGTCCAGTGTTCATCACCGACCGCGGCCGTCCCGCGCATGTCCTGCTGACCATTGAAGAATACCGGCGTTTGACGGCCGGACAGCGCAAGATTGCCGACCTGCTGGCCATGCCGGGTGCCGATGAGGTGGATCTGGAACTACGCGAGGCGCGCGATGTGGCACGAGCCGCCGATCTGTCCTGATGTTCCTCCTCGACACCAACGTTGTCTCGGAGCTGCGCAAGGTTCGTGCGGGAAAGGCCGATTCCTGCGTCGCTGCATGGGCCGACAACGTGGACGCTGCCGACCTGTATCTGTCCGCGATCACGATTCAGGAGATCGAGGTTGGCATCCTGCTTGCCGAACGTCGGGACGCGGCGCAAGGTGCTGTGCTGCGCGCCTGGTTCAGCGGACACGTACTGCCAGCATTCGACGGCCGGGTTCTCCCGGTCGATATCACGGTGGCTTTGCGCAGCGCCGGCCTTCATGTGCCGGACCCACACCCGATACGCGATGGCCTGATCGCTGCGACCGCGCTCGTGCACGGCATGCAGGTGGTGACCCGCAACACGGCTGACTTCGAGCCGATGGGTGTCCGCATGCTGAACCCATGGCACTGGCGAGGGCCTTGAGAACGGCTCCAACGTGCCGCGTCCGACTTCGGATCGAGGTTCCGATGCGGAAGCAGCAGGGGTGCTCATGTTGGACGGGCACTTCTCGGTGAACGCGGCGAACGGCTCGACGGGGACCGGAACCCCCGGTGGGCAACACGATCGGCTCAAGCCTCCGTCGCTTTGCAGAACAGTAGGGGATGCCGCGAAACAGTTCCAGCATTCGCGTGCAGGGTTCTTACCATCCGCATTGCCGTTGCCCTGTGCCGCGCCAGCCTCGATGTACCCGACCGACGTCCGGTACGCGATGGCCTGGTTGCTGCCACCCGTCGTGCGGAATCACTCCGGAGCACCACGGCCCAATCGCAATGCCACCCGGGGCGCACCCGCCACCAGTTCGCCGATCACCGCCGCGTCGGTGAATCCCTCTTCACGGAAAATCGACAGGACCCGGGCGGTGTCCTCGGGAGCACAGGCCACGAGTAGGCCACCGCTGGTCTGGGGGTCGCAGGCGATCCGCCCGGCCCAGTCGGGCAGTGCCGGGTCGAGATTGACCTCGTGTCCGTAGCTTTGCCAGTTGCGCCCGATCGCACCGGGGCCCACGCCCTGCTGGAGCAGCGTCACGGCGTCGTGCAGTAATGGCAGGCGGAGGAAGTCGACGCGCGCGCCCAAGCCGGAACCCCGGCACATTTCCAGCAGATGGCCCAGCAGGCCGAAGCCGGTGACGTCGGTCAGCGCGTGCACGCCGGGCATGCCGGCGAAGGCGACCCCCGGGCGGTTGAGACGGGTGGTCGTCTCGATCAGGGCTTCGTAGCCGTCGGCGTCGAGCTTGCCCTCCTTGACCCCGCTGCCGAGCACACCTACCCCGAGGGCCTTGCCCAGCACGAGCCGGTCGCCGGGCTGGCCGCGGTCGTTGCGCTTCAGCCTATCCGGATGTACCAGCCCGACTGCGGCCAGGCCGTAGATGGGTTCGACCGAGTCGATCGAGTGGCCGCCGGCAAGCGGAATTTCGGCCTCGCGACAGGCGTCTGCACCGCCTTCCATGACCCGGCGAATCATGGCGAGCGGAAGCTTGTCCACGGGCATGCCGACGATCGCCAGCGCCAGTGTGGGCGTCGCGCCCATCGCGTAGATGTCGGACAGGGCGTTGGTCGCGGCGATGCGTCCGAAGTCGTACGGATCATCGACGATCGGCATGAAGAAGTCAGTGGTTGCGACCAGCGCCTGTTCGTCGTTGATTCGGAATACGGCGGCGTCGTCCGCGCTGGCACTGCCCTGGATCAGGTCTGCGTGCGGGAACCCCATCACGATGCCAGACAGTGCTTCCTGCAGCAAATTCGGTGCGATCTTGCAGCCGCAGCCGCCTCCGTGGGAAAGGGAGGTCAGCCGGGTGGAATGGGTGATCTCGTCAGTCGTCATGCATCGATACCTCGTACATTTTCAGAGCTTCTCTTGCGAGTGGGAGAGGGGAGAAAGTCCGCAGGGGCGTCGCTCACCGGTTCACCCGCGAGAGCTGCAGCCAGCGGGAGATCCGGTCGATCAGGATGGTCAGCGCGATGATCATCAGCAGGTAGGTGCTGGCCTTCTCGAAGCGGAACCATTCGAAGTTGAAACTGAAGTAGAAGCCCAGCCCGCCGACGCCGACGAGCCCGAGCACGACCGCGGTGCGCACGTTGCTCTCGAACTGGAAGAAGCTGTAGGTCATCCACTCGCGCCAGGCAAGTCGGGGCGGCGACCATGCCGAAGCAGGTGACGCGTGAACCCGCGAAGCCCTGCTCGAAGCGGCGGTAGGGGATGTTGTCGACGCTCTCGCTGAACACGCGCACCAGCACGCCCATCGTGTGGATCGCGATCGCGATCGTCCCGGCGACCAGCCCGGGGCCGAAGAAGGCGATGAACAGGAAGGCCCACATCACTTCGGGCACGCCGCGGGAGATCAGCCCCGTGGCGCGAGCGAGCACGAGCTGGACGAAGCGGATCGCACGCACCAGCGGGTGCGTGGTCTCCCCGGTGAACTGCGCGGGTTCGAGCTGGAAGGCGAGCGTGTGAGGGTAGGTCAGCGCGATCGCGCCCAGCACGCCGAGCAGCGTGCCGACGATCGCGATCGCAAGCGGCACGGTCGACGACTTGATCACCCGCCAGACGAACCACTGGTCGAGCTGCTGTTCCCATGCAACCCAGGCGGCGGGCCGGTAGAACTGCCAGGGCGGGTACTCGCTGAACAGCGACACCGTCTGTCCGGCGGCTTCCCTGGCCTCGACCTTGACCGGGTCGCCGAGGCCCAGCGCCGGCAGGTCGAGGTCCGGGCGCAGCAGGCGCTCGAAGAACGAGAGCTTGCTCCAGGCTTCGCCGGACAGGATCTCGCCGGCGGGCTCCAGGAAGTTCTTCGCGGTGCCGTTCGGGCCCGCGGTGTTGCCCCAGCCCATGAACCAGACCGACCACACCACGATCAGCGCGGCGAAGCCGGTGCCGATCCAGGCCCGCGAGAGATCGGCGAACACCGAGCGCGCCTTGATCGCGCGCGGGTGGTTCGGGTCGCTGCGCAGCTGCCGGCGGATGTAGTTGCTCGCGAGGTCGGCGGTCAGCGTCAGCGCCAGCGTGAACAGGATCAGGGTGCTGACCTTGTCCCAGGCGCCGAAGCGGATCTGGTACCAGATCTCCGCACCGAGCCCGCCGCCGCCGACGGCGCCGATCACCGCGGCGTTGCGGATCGCGCATTCGGCGCGCATCAGCGTGAAGCTCTGCACCGCCCGCGAGGCCAGCGGCTGGATGCCGTAGAAGAACACCTTGATGCGACCGGCGCCGCTGGCGCGCACCTGCTCGTACTGGCGTTCGTCGACACTGTCCCAGAGCTCGCTGTAGACCTTGGCGAGGATGCCTGAGATGTTCAGCGCGAGTGCCAGCGCCCCGGTCAGCGGGCCGAGCCCGATCAGCGCGACCAGGATGATCGCCCAGACGAAGTCCGGAACCGCGCGCAGCACGTCCTGCACCAGGCGGGCGAGCGAACACAATGCCGCCGACGGGCTGCGCAGCGCGAAGTTCCGGCGCCATCCGGTCGCACGTTCCTCGCCCACCGCGACCGCCCGCGACGACGCCATCGCGAGCAGGAAGCCGAAGACCACTGCGAGCGCGGTGCCGAGCACCGCCGCGGACAGCGTTTCCAGCGTGAGTCCCCAGCTGCGTGCGAGGAACTCGTGGCTGAAGTCCGGCGAGCCGAACGCGGCGAGCCACGCGCCCATCCGCCCGAGCGCCCGGGCCCGTTCCTCCGGGTCGATCAGCGCGGTGAAATCCCATTCGGCCGCGGTGAACGAGGCCAGTACCAGCAGTGCGATCACCACCAGGCCGACGAAGTGGCCCCAGGGCCGGCGCCGGGCGTAACGTCCTGCACCCGGCAACTCGAGCACGCTGCTCATCCGGGCGGCTCCCCCGACTGCACGGGAACGGGTCGGTCGTGCACGACCTGGTCCAGGCTCAGCGCCCGGTATTCGGCCCCGTAGAGCTCGCGCAGCAGGTCGCGGCTGATCGCATCGGGCGTTCCTTGCCAGAACAGGCGTCCGTCGCGCAGGGCGATCACCCGGTCGAAATGCTCGTGCAGCAGCTCCAGCGTGTGCAGGTTCACCAGCAGGGTCGCGCCGAGTTCGCTGGCAACGCCGGCGAGCAGGCCGATGATCTCGCGTCCGAGGCGGATGTCGAGCTGGCTGACCGGCTCGTCGGCCAGCATCACCCGCGGCCGCTGCACGATCAACCGCGCGATCGCCACGCGCTGCTGCTGGCCACCCGATAGCTCGCCGGGCATCGACCAGAGCTTGCCGGGAAGCTCCACCGCCTGCAGCGCCGCACGCGCGGCGGGCAGCTGCTGCGGCCAGAACAGCGACAGCAGCGTCCGGGCCAGCCCCCAGTGCCCGATTCGCCCCATCAGCACGTTGTGTACCACGCGCAGGTGCGGGATCAGGTTGTCGTTCTGATAGAGCACACCGATGTCCCGGCGCAGGCGGCGCAGCGCGCGCCCGCGCAGCCGACGCGTGTCGTGTCCCAGCGCGAGCACCCGGCCCGTGCTGGGCTTCAGCACCGCCGAAAGCAGGCGGAACAGCGTGGTCTTGCCGGCCCCGGATGGGCCGATGATCGCGACCCGCTCGCCCTGCGCGATCCGCAGGTCGATGTCCGCGAGTACCGGCTGGCCGCCGAAGGTGCGCGCGACCCCGTCGAGCCGGAAGACGTCGATTCGGCCGACCGGTTCGGGCGCGGTGCGGTTTTCGGAAAGGCTGTCCACGTTCTGCATCGCCTGTACCTGTCGGACCGGCCACCGCAGCTTCCGGTGCCGGTGCCGCCGGGCGGCCTCGTGCCCCGGAATGCCGCTACTGTGCAAAGACTGCACTGTTCGCGTCCCTGTGACTCGTAGGGCGGAATAGCGCAGCGTCATCCGCCGTTCGGCGCTCGCGCTACCTCGGCGCCCATCGCAACCTGGGCGTGTGAGCGGCGGATGACGGCCTTCGGCCTTTTCCGCCCTACGACTTTGGCCCTGTAGGGCGGAAGAGCGCAGCGTCATCCGCCGTTCGGCGTTGGTTCAGCCGCCGACGCCGATTCCGGATTCCAGCAGGTCGCGGTAGTCAAACCACTCGGACAGGTCGGCATCGATGAACTCGCCCGCCTTCAGGTAGCCGAGGATCTGGCGTCCCTCCGGCGTGCTGTCGGTGTCGAGCAGGGCGGCGCGCAGTTGGCTGATCAGTTCCGGTCCGAGATCAGCGCGGGCGACCAGCGCGTAGTTCGTGAATTCGGGCGTTTCGTAGACCACCGGCGCCTGCTGCTGCAGGTTCTCGCTGGCTTTGTCCCAGGACGCGTAGTTCATCGCGCCGAGCGTGTAGGTGCCGTTGGCGACCATCTGCATCACCACATCGTGGCTGCCGCTGTACGCCACGGTGCGGAACACGCGCTCGGGCGGCAGGCCCGCCTGCTCGATGAAGAACTTGCGCGGCATCAGGTGGCTCGAGGTGCTGCTGCGGCTGCCGAACGTGAAGGTCCAGTTCCGGCCCTGCGCGGCACTCGCCAGTTCGCCGAGATTCGCCACCGGTTCGATGCCGGAGCCGTGATGCGCGACGAAGTAGGTGACGAAGCCCTTGTCGATGTCGCGGGTGCCGAGAACGACGAGGTTGTCCTCGCCCATCTGCATCATCGCCTGCGCGGTGGTCACCGCCCCGAGCCAGGCGACGTGGGCGCGTCCGGTCGCGAGCGCGGTCACGCTGGCCGCGTAGTTCTCGACGTGCATGTACTCGGTGGGGATGCCGACTGCGTTGCCCAGGTGGGCGGCGAGCGCGCCGAAGTTCTCGCGCATGCGGTCGGCGTCGCCGTCGTCGGGAATCGCGGTGATGATCAGGCGTTGCGGATGCTGGGTATCGGCGTTGGCGTTTCCAAAGCCGGCGGCGAGCAGGGCGGCGGCAGTCAGCAGGACGGTCAGGAATCGTTGCATGGGTCGCTCCTCGGTGGTGGTTCACTCGGGAATCGAAAGGCGCGGGAATTCCTTGCAGACAAGGTCGCGATCCACGGACCGAATCGGGTTTCCCGGGCTGCTGTTCGATCAAGCACTCGCGCCGGACCGGCGACGACCTGACCGATGTCCGCCCGGACATCCCAGGTCGGGAGAATCGGTTGGCGGAAGGGCGCGGGAGTCGAACCCACCCGGGACCGCCTGACGGCCCCAACCGGTTTTGAAGACCGGCCGCACCACCGGGCACGAAGCCCTTCCTTCACCGACCACGTCTTGCGCCACACGGGCGACTGAGCCGACGCCTGCCGGGGGCAGCATCGGCCCGAAAATCCGCGCGGTGGCGGGGTTGCCCCAGGTCCGCGCGTACATCTGCGCCGGAGAAGCCCCGGCGCCCTTCGGCGGATGACGGCCTTCGGCGTTTTCCGCCCTACGACTTTGGCCCTGTAGGGCGGAATAGCGCAGCGTCATCCGCCGTGTTGCACGGCGATCACTTACCGCAGCCTCAGCAGCGAGTCCGGAAAGATCCGGTGCTCGTCGCCGACCCGGCGAGAGTAGCCGATGCGGTCGAAAAACTCGAGGATCTGGATCGCCACCTTGCGGCCGGTGCCGATGCGGTCCCGGAACGGGGCCGCGAGCGCCTTGCCCTCGAGCTCGGACAGCTCGCGGGCGATCGCGGCCAGGTCGGCGACCGCGGCGCGCGTGTAGTAGTGGTCGTGCGCGACCTTGTAGACCTCGCCCATCCCCGCGAGCTGGCGCATCAGCCGGCGCACGCGGTCCTCTTCGAGCCGCAGCGCCCGGGCGATGTCACGGACCCGGGGCGGGTTGAACGGCGTGACGCCGAGCAACGGCCGGATGTCCTCGAGCCAGATGCGCTCGTCGGTGGGTGCGAGCATCACCCGGTGTCCGGGGAGATGGATCCACGGGGCATTCAGCACGACCTCGCCCGCGGCGGTCATCTCGTCCAGCAGCGTCCCGAACACCGGCCTTTCGAGCAGCGGTGCCGCGAGGCGGCGCAGCCTTTCGCGGTCCGGGCCCAGGCGGTCCGGGTGCCGCTGGTGCTCCTCCGCGAGCATCGCCAGCGTGCGCAGGCGATGCGCGTCCCAGTGTTCAGGGGCGAACGCGACCGGGCCGGCGGGCGTTTCCACCGCGCGCAGCCCTGTGCCGGCTGCCTGTGCCGCGGCCCAGGCGTCCTCCAGGTTCCACATGCGCGCAAAATCGCGCAGATTCAGGCCGCGCTCGGCATGCGGCAGCATTGCCGCCAGTGCCTCGGCCGGGTCGTCCAACGCGAGTGCGCGCAGCAGCGCGATGCGGGCGGGGCGCCGGCGGCCGCGGGCAGGCGGCCGGTCGTCAAGCACGACCCCGCCCGCGAGGTTGTGCCGCGCCGACGGGTCGCGCAGCACGAAGCGGTCGCCGCGCAGCGCGTGGGTCTGGCCTTCGAGCACCAGCTGCGCGAAGCCCTCGCTGCCCGGCTCGACGGCATCGCCCTCGAGTACCGCGACGCGGGCCATCAGGCGTGCGGATCCCAGGTGCAGGTGTACCGGGCTCCAGTGCCGCAGTGCCTTGGGTGCGTCGGCGAGCGCGCGCACCCGCGCGTCGATCCGGGCCGTGGGCCGGTGCAGTTCCGGATGCAAGACCCAGTCGCCACGCGCGATCGCGTCCTTCTCCAGCCCCGGCCCGGTCAGGTTCAGCGCGCAGCGCTGCCCGGCGGCGCCGGTTTCCGCTGGACGGTTCTGCGCATGGATGCCGCGCACGCGCACCGGCTGGCCCGACGGCGATAGCACGAACTCGTCGCCGACCCGCACCCGGCCCGCGTGCGCGGTGCCGGTGACCACGGTGCCCGAACCACTCAGCGTAAAGCGCCGGTCGATGGCGAGGCGGAAGCGGCCGGCGGCCGGTCGCGGGGGAATCGCCGCTGCCTTCGCGTGCAGGTGGGTGCGCAGCGCGTCGACACCGGTCCCCGTCAGCGCCGAAACCGGGAACACCGGCGCCCCGGCCAGCCCGGTCGGTGCCAGCAAAGCCTGGATCTCGCCCTGCAGGGCGTCGAGCCGTGCCTCATCGGCGAGATCGGTCTTCGTCAGAGCGACCGCGCCGCGATTCAGGCCCAGCAGTTCGAGGATCTGCAGGTGCTCGCGGGTCTGCGGCATCGGGCCGTCGTCGGCGGCGATCACCAGCAGCACGAAGTCGATGCCGGTTGCGCCGGCCAGCATGTTGTGCACGAGCTTCTCGTGGCCCGGCACGTCGACGAAGCCGAGCACCTCGCCCGATGCCAGCGGCTGGTAGGCGTACCCGAGGTCCAGCGTGATCCCGCGTGCCTGTTCCTCGGCCAGCCGGTCGGCTTCGACCCCGGTCAGGGCCTTGACCAGCGCCGTCTTGCCGTGATCGATGTGACCTGCGGTTCCGACGATCATGGCCGGGGGGCCTCCGCGCCGGCGAGCTGGGCCGCAAAGCCCGTTTCGTCCTCGAGGCAGCGCAGGTCCAGCCACAGCGCGCCATCGTGGACGCGGCCGATCACGGGGGAGGGCAGGTCGCGCAGTTCCCGCTCGAGCCGCTTCAGCGCGGTTCCCGATCCGCGTCCGGATCGGTGCGGGCGCAGGACCAGCGCGGCGCTCGGCAGCCGGTCCACCGGTAGCGCGCCGCTGCCGATCTGGCTCGCGCAGGCCTGCAGCGTCACCGTAAACCGTTCCCCGAACGCGGTCGCGAGCAACGGCTGCAGGCGCTTCGCGAGGACCTGGATTTCAGCCTGTGGCCGGGTCAGCAGGCGGAGCGTCGTGAGCCGCTGGGTCAGCCGGTCGGGATCGCGGTAAATCCGCAGCACGGCTTCGAGTGCTGCGAGCGTCATCTTGTCGACGCGCAGCGCCCGTTTGAGGGGGTTCTTCTTGATACGGGCGATCAGATCGGCGCGGCCGACGATCAGCCCGGCCTGCGGACCCCCGAGCAGCTTGTCGCCACTGAAGGTCACCACGTCCGCGCCGTTGCGCAGGGCTTCCTGCACGGTGGGTTCGTGGGGCAGTCCCCATTGCGCCAGGTCGACGAAGGTGCCACTGCCAAGGTCGATCATGAACGGAAGGCCGTGGTCGTGGGCGATCCGTGCCAACGTGTTCTCGGCAACCGCGGCGGTGAACCCCTCGATTGCGTAGTTGCTGGTATGCGCCTTCATGAACAGGCGCGTACGCGGGCCGATTGCCGCCTCGAAGTCGCGCGCGTGGGTACGGTTGGTCGCGCCGACCTCGACCAGCCGGCAGCCGGCGCGACTCATCACCTCGGGAATGCGGAACGCGCCTCCGATCTCCACGAGTTCGCCGCGCGAGATCACGACCTCCTTGCGCAGCGCGAGCGTGTTCAGTGCCAGCAGCACCGCGGCCGCGTTGTTGTTGACCACCGTGGCGGCCTCGGCTCCGGTGAGCTCCCGGATCAGGTCGTTGATCAGGTCGTCGCGGTCGCCGCGCCGCCCCCGGCCCAGGTCGAACTCCAGGTTGCAGGAGCCGGCCGCAGCCAGCGCTGCCGCATTCACCGCCTCGGCAGGCAGCGGCGCACGGCCCAGGTTGGTGTGCAGCACCGTGCCGGTCAGGTTGAAGACCCGCTGGAGGCGCGGCGCAGCGTCGCGCTCGAGCCGGGAGCGAACCCCGGCGAGCAGACGCGGCGGCTCGAAGTCGGAAGGATCCCGTGTGTCGCGGGCCCGGAGTTCGTCGAGGCGGGCGCGAAGCGCGAGGAGCACGGGCTGCCGGCCATGCCGCTGCTGCAGGTCGATTGCATCGGGGTGTGCCAGCAGCCGGTCGACCGAGGGCGGGCGTGGCCGGGTGGCGGTATTCGCGTCGTCGACGGGTTCTCGGGGTGGGGCAGGCGGATTCATCGGTTCTCCTCGGCCGTCACGCGGCACGTATCGGAGGCTGACGCGGAGTTGATTCAGAGAACGCTACACGACGCTCGCCGGTCGTGCCAGTCGCCCGGGAGTTTGCCCGAGGACGGCCCGTTGCTGGGAACCGGGTTCGGGGGCGGCCCACTCGGCTTCTCGTACTGAACCCGGCCGACGGAAAATGCGATCGTGGCGCTCACCCGTGAGGGAATGACCCAGCATCCCCGGCGCTTGCCCGAACTGGATGACGCGCGTCGGCTCAAGGGGCGTCCTGATTATCACGAAACCTCCTCAGCCAGTGCGATACCTCTCCGCGTCGGTCGTCATTGCGAGCGAAGCGCGGCAATCCAGGCGGCGCGGGGGGACCATCGCCCTCTGGATCGCCACGTCGCTTCGCTCCTCGCGATGACGCTGGTTTCGAAGATGGCCCAGTCCAGCTTGCGGAGCTTCCGTGATAATCAGGAGGGGCGTTGTGCTACCGGACACGCCACGCGGAGTGCCGCATTGCGCCCACCGCGGCGCCGGGAAACGTCTGGAGCCGCCGGGTTGATCCGAGCCGTGGGGTCCGCTACTCGGCTTCCAGGAAGAGGTAGGTGCGGTTCACGTTGGTCCGGTGCCAGTTGTCGTAGTGCAGCAGGTGTTGGAACTCCGGAAGGTCGGCGAGGCGATCGACGGTCTCGTCGAGCGTCTCCCAGTTCTCGAGTCCGGTACGCACTTCGCGGATGATGACCTCGAGATAGTCGCCTGCGTCGCGCCGGGCCGTGGCCAGGTCAGTGGCTGCCCCGTGTCCCGGAACGACGATTGCGGGGTTCAGTTCCTCGAGCTTGCGGAAGTTCTCGAGCTTGCCGACCGGGTCGCTGTTCGGCTGGATGCCCATTATGCGCTCGGTGTAGACGAAATCGCCCGTGAACACCACGTCCTCGTCGGGCAGGTGCACCATGATGTCGCCGGGGAAGTGCGCGTTCGCAACGAAGAGCAGGTCGAATGTCACGCCACCGACCTCCAGGCGGTGCTCGTCGGCATCGACCGGTTCGGCTGCCGACACCGGTTCGGTGCCGGCCATCGCTTCCTCGCCAAGCGTCCGGATCAAGCGCTGCAGGTGGGACTGTCCGAACTCCGGCTGGGTCTGTACGGTCCGGTGCAGTGCCACGATCTCCGCACCCTGATCACGGAACCAGCCATTGCCGAGCCAGCGGTGATCCTGGCTGCCGAGGTTGATCACGTGCGTGATCGGTTGTTCCGTGACACCGGCGACCGCCTGCGCGATCCGCTCGGCGACCTTTGCGCTGGGTCCGCTGTCCAGCATGACGACCCCGGTGTCCGTGACCACGAAGCCGACGTTGTTGTTCATACCCTGATTGAGTGGCGAGCGTCCTTCGATGGAGCCGTAGAAGTAGTAGACCCGGTCGGTCAACTGGAGCGGCTTCAGGATCTCGTCGATCGACCGATCGGTGTCCGCCTGAACGGTCGCGGTGGAAAACGCAAGTAGCGCCAGCGCGCTGCTGAAGAACAGGGTGAACAGTGAGCGGTGCATGGATCCTTCCCTTTGTCGTGGCGTCCGACGAGGGACGCGACACCGGGCGGCGGTATTCCCGTGGTCGTTTGCGCGGCATCCCCGACCGTGCCGAAGTGATTGCGGGACGATTGTATGATCTTCCGCAGGGATCGATCGATTCGTTCCAGAGCCTGCTGAATAGGTTGCAGGTAATCTCGCAGGGTCAGCGCGTCGCGCCGGGTCACAGCGAGCGTGCCCGGGTCAGGACGTCGTCTCGCCACCGGTCCGGGAGAACTCCTGGTGTCAGCACGTCCACCTCGACACCGAGCAGGTCGCTCAGCTCGGCGCGGATCGCACCGATGTCGAACAGCGAGGTTTCCTCAGTGGGGTCGACGAGGATGTCCAGATCGCTTCCCTTGATGTCTTCCCCGAGTAGCACCGAGCCGAACATCCGGGGATTGCGGGCATGGTGACGGGCCACGATCTGCTGGATCGTCTCTCGGTGTTCCTGCTAATGCGATGGAAGGCTTCATGCTACCGCTCCCCAATCAGGTGCTCCACGTTGACTGTACTTCGGTGTGGTCAGGTTGACGGCACGGCCACCCGGCCGGAGTGCAGTTCCTCGGTGGTTGCAGGTCTCAGGTCGAGAACCTCAAGCTCGACCCGCAGGGTTTTCCCCGCCAGCGGATGGTTGCCGTCGAGCAGAGCGCCGCGTTGGGTCAGTCTGACGACGCGAAGCTGGAAGGCCGGGCGGTCGCCGGTGCCGCTGTACAGCGGTGTCCCCGGTTCCAGCTTGGTACCGGGGGGCAGGTTCTCGCGCACGGTTTCGAACACGAGTTCGGGGCGGTGGGCGCCGAACGCCTGGTCCGGGCTCAGCGTCAGTGAGCTGGCAAAGCCCTTCCGCTGGCCAGCGAGTGCCGCTTCGATTGCGGGCAGCACGCTCGCGCGGCCGTGCAGGTAGACCATCGGGCCGCTGCGTTCGCTGTCGTCCACCGTCTCGCCGTTCTCGTCGCTGAAGCGGTAGCGGACCGTGACGACGCTGTCCGTGACGATGTGCATCAGGTGGGCTCCTGTGGGGATCTCAACGGGATTCGGGGCGGCGGCGCTTATGCCATTGCCACCATACCACCAAGGGCACCAGCAGGATCGCGATCAGGATCAGGGGCTCCACCACCCTGCGGTAGATGGGCGCCGGATACGTCCGCGCGAGATGCGCGGCGATCACCGCGCGGTCGCCGGGTTCCAGGTGCGCACCATTGAACCGCTGCATGCGTAGTGCCACGAGCTCCCATCCGAGGCGCGTCCGTGGGCGCTCCAGCAGGTCGTCCATGCGGTGGCAGCCCAGGCAGCGTGCCTCGGTCAGGCGCACGGGGTAGGGGCGTGCTGCGAGCTCCGCTTCCCGTTGTCGGCGGGCCTCGGCCTCCTGCCGCGCCTGCTCCTCGGCGCGTCGCCGTGCCTCTTCGATCTGTCGCTGCACGGCCTCCTGGCGGCGTTCGCGCTCCTCGTCGGTCAGGTCCGGCTCGACCGGAGGCAGGTACGGGTCGATATCCAGGCCGGCCGACACGTGGCCTGCAATGAGCAGCAGGATCACGGCGGGTGCCAGCGTGGCGGGTCTCCGACGGGACAAGGCGTTATCGCTTCGGCGACGGTGGTGTAAGGGAGCGCATTCCCATCGTGTCCGCTCGGCAATCCGGGCATACCGACAGGTGTTCGGTCGCGAGGCCCTGGGCCTCGAGGCGGGCGATCATGCCGGTCAGGGCCGCCCCGGCGACGAACGTGCTCCCGCAGATGCGGCAGTCGAGGCGGGCGTCGGGATTGCTGTCCGCCGCAGCATCGGGTTCCTGTTCCTGTTCCTGTTCCGATTCGGGATCGGCAGTCGATTCCCAAGGCGGGGGGGCGGGCGGCCGTTCCGACAGAAATGCCAGATCCCGCTTTAGCACGTCGGCAACGAAGCGTGTCAGTTCGGCATACGTGGGGCCCAGGCCATGTGAGTCGAGTGCCGGCAGGATCTTGCCGGCCAGTGCGTTGACCCCGGGAAGGGTGAAGCGTGCGATCAGGTTGCGGGCGTCCTGCAGCGCCTGCAGCGCGGCAGCGTCGTCGTTGCCAGCGAATTCCGCGGCACTGGCGAGCACCCAGGCCAGAAACTGGAGGTTCAGCGCCAGGTGGTCCGGCAGGTCGCGGAAATTCGGGTCGCGTTCGAGCCCGTGACGCTGGTAGTACGCCTCCATCTGCCGGGTCGATCCGCCCATGATGCCGCCATCCAGGTAGAACCCGAGGTTCAGCATGGCCGGGGCGGGTGGCGTCAGGAACAGGCGGCTGTATTCTCGGAGCAGCGACTCATCGTCCGGGATTTCGGCCAGTGCGGTACGCAGTTTCTCGATCCGGGCCGGTGTCGCCGCGGAGGCTGGCAGCTCGGCATGGAGTCCTGTCAGGTCTTCCAGCAGATCCTGGCGCAAGGCCTCGAGCATGCCCGGTGTCGACGGTGGCAAGAATGCGCGGGCCAGGCACAGGTAGGTCTCGGCCCTTGGAAGCAGCTTGTCTGGGTCCCCAGCGGTCAGGTCGCCCAGGTCAGAGCTGGGTTGGATTTCGATAGCTGCGTTAAGGCTCATGTGCATTCCTTCGGATAGCTGTCAGGTCGTCTGGTTGAGGTGAGAGATCCGTGCTCCCGATTCCGCCCACCCGTAGGGCGGAAGAGGCCGAAGGCCGTCATCTGCCGTTCGGACCCCGGTGCTGCCCCGAGCCTCTGTGCATCCCCTCCCCCGCGGCGGATGACGATGCGGTCTGCCGCCTTATGCTTCTTTCATGGTCTGGGTGGCCTGCGCCATGACAGCTAGCGTTAACGTCGCGACCATGCCCCATGCCCCATGCCCCATGCCCCATGCCCCATGCCCCATGCCCCATGCCCCATGCCCCATGCCCCGTGCCCGTGCCCCGTGCCCGTGCCCCGTGCCCGTGCCCCGTGCCCGTGCCCCGTGCCCCGTGCCCCGTGGGAGCGTGCCTTGCACGCGAACGCGCCCCGGAGACCAGCCCTCGGGTCGATTGCCTTTCATGGTCAGGGGTGGCCCCATGAGCATTAGCGGGCGTCCGCCGGCGCGTCGTCCAGGCGGAACATCCAGGTACCGACCGCGTAGATCAGCAGCCCGACCCCGACTCCGAAGATCACGATGCCCCACTCGGTCAGCGACGGGGTGTAGGCGATCAGATCCGGGTACCAGGTCCCCTTCCAGAGCGGAATCAGCTGGCCGCCGACGATGTACTCGTAGCGCCCGATGAATACACCGAGCAGGACGAGCACGGAGGCGAGGACCTGGATCAGAGGTTGCACCCGCAGCTTCGGCATCAGCAGCAGGATGAAGGGCAGGACCATGCCCAGCCACAACTGCACGTGGAACCACGGTGAATCGACGAAGTGCCGGGTCACCAGGCTGATTTCGGGCTGGTTGCTCCAAAGGCCGGTGATCACCCGGGCGACAGCCAGCACCAGTACCGTGCCCAGCAGCGCCGCGAAGATCTTCGGCATCAGGTCTGTCATCAGGTGCTTCATACGTGCGGACATCGACGTTGTCCCGAGGCGATGGGCGAAGAAGGCGAACAGGGTGGCGAACGCCACGCCGCTCAACGCCGCAGTCACCAGGAAATACACCGGCACGAAGCTGCCGTACCAGTAGGGCCGCATGGCCATCATCCCGAACACCAGTGCCAACGTGACGGCAGCGAGGCTCTCGGACACGAAGGTGGCGATGCCGACGGTCCGGCTGCGGGATGTGCTCCACTCGTCCCGGTGCAGGAGTGCCAGCTTCACGATCATGAAGATCAGCGCGATCAGGTACCAGACGCCCATCCAGAACAGGGGTGACTGAATCTGCAGATTCAGCGGGATCGCCCACAGCATGCGGAAGGGATGCCCCAGTTCGAGCGCCAGGGAGATGAAACCGGCGATCAGTACCGTGACCGCGAGCCACAAGCAGCGTTTGGCGATCGGGTAGAAGTCCTTCCACCCGAACACCATTGCCAGAGAGGACACCATCGCCAGCCCGGTCGAGGACAGGGCCAGGAACACATACGCGACCACTGGCAGACCCCAGACAACGTTGCTGCTGGTGTTGAAAGCGGCATGGCCCTCGCTGAACAGCGGCAGCGAGGTATAGACACCCAGACCGATGGCGATCAGCGCAATCAGGAGGGTCAGGATCGGCATCCCGCCACCCCGGGGAGCGTCCTGCAGTACGGCTTCGTTACTCATTTCTCATCTCCCTCAGCTCTTGGTCTTGGGGGTGAAGGCCGGGATGCCGGCGCCGGCGCCCAGGTAATAGACCTGCGGGCGGTTGCCGGTGTGATCGAGCAGGCGTACCCCGTGCTTGTCGCCGATCAGCCGGTTCACCTGGCTGGACGGGTTGTCCAGGTCGCCGAAGAAGCGCGCCTTCGGCGGGCAGGTGCGCACGCAGGCCGGCACGTACTCCTTCAGCATCGGATCGTCCTCGTCCAGATCAGGAGTGCCTGGAGGCGCCTTGCTGACCCGGTGGTAGCAGAAGGTGCATTTGGATACCACGCCGTGAGGCTGAACCCCGATGCCGCGGCGCCAGTCCTCCTCCGGGTTCTGGTACGGCGGGCTCCAGAGCTGGCCACCCTCGCCGGGGAAGATCGCGCGCAGGTCGGGCTCGAGCAGCGGTTTCTCGTCGGCATAGAAACGGACGCCGTACGGGCACGCGATCATGCAGTACTTGCAGCCGATGCACTTGTTCCAGTCCACGAACACGATGCCGCCGGCGTCCATGTCCTTGTAGGTCGCCCGGGTCGGGCACACGTGCACGCAGGACGGGTTCTCGCACTGCATGCAGGGGCGCGGCAGCCACTTCATCTGGCCGCTCGGGTACTGCCCCTCGTGGTAATACAGAACGTCCTGCCAGTTCTCGCCCGGCAGGGTGTTGTTCTCCATCGAACATGCGGTGGTACAGGCCTGGCAGCCCGTGCACTTGTCCAGGTCGATGACCATTCCCCACTTCGCCATGATTCAGCTCCTCTCGATTCGTGCAGGGTCAGGCCCGTTCCACCGTGACCATGCCGGCGTAGTAGCTGGCAAGGCCGGAGATCGGGTCGGAGACGTTCTCGGTGATTTCGCCGGAGTGGCCGGGCAGGCGCCCGCGGGCCCAGCGGCCCTGCGCCCAGTGGCCGTGTTCCATCGGCATCACCAGCGTGTCGGGCCGGTTCGAGGCCACGTAACGGCAGTACGCCTCGACGAATCCGAGGTTGGAGCGGATACGCACCCTGTCGCCGTTGCGGATGCCGCGGGCGCGGGCGGTCTCGGGGTGGATTTCCAGGTAGACGGTCGTCCGGCCGCCGGCGACCGGCTGCATCAGCGCGATCGCGTGCGGGATGTTGCCGCTGCGGCCCTCGGCATGCATCGGCGTCTTCGGGGTGACGAAGTACAGATCGCCCTCGCCGGAGGAAGTGGGTTCCACCCACTGGGGCAGCCCGACGCGGCGCGCCGGAACGCCCAGCTCACGCTGGATGTAATCGGCATGGGCCTCCAGGAAGCCTGACTTGAATTCGAACTTTCCGGAAGGAGTCTTGATCAGCTTTTCCTTGACCTCCTCCGGCGTCATCTGCCGGTTGTAGCCTTCTCCGTCCCATTCGTAGAACTCGCCGCGGAACTGGCGCCAGTGGTAGGGCTTCTTGTACCAGACCCCCTTTGCCTTCCAGCTCTCGAAGTCCCGTACACCATTGTCGCCCGGGTCGTTCTCGAAGCCCTTCGCGCGGTGGCGGAGCACATTTTCCACGTTGTCGAGCGCCTTGTAGAAATCGCCGGTCGGCCCCTTGATCCGCTTGCCGATCTCGATCAGCGTGTCGCCGAAATGCTTGGTGTCGTAGATCGGGTCGACGGCTGGGACGCGCAGCGCGGCCATCGGCCAGCCCTCGAACGGGTAGGTGGGTGAATCCTGCAGCCGTTCCAGGTAGGTGGGTTCCGGCACGATGATGTCCGCGTACATCGCCGTCTCGCCGGGAAACGGGGAGGTGTCGATGATGAACACGTCCTTCAGGGCCTCCTCCCATACCTTCGGGTCCGGCGCCGTCCAGATCGGGTTGGTGTAGAAGAACATCGCCGTGTCGAGCTTGTAGGGATCGCCCTTCAGGTGGTGTTCTGCGGTTTCCTGGATCATCGTGCCGGCCATTGGCCATTCCGCGGTGCCGGCCTTGTCGATGCGCGGATACTTGCCGCGGATCTCCTTCGCATAGTCGTCCATGAAGTCGTCGGAATTCACCGGCAGCGGGCCGTAGGAGGGGCCCATCTGGTAATACATGCCGCCCTCGGCAAACAGACAGCCCGAAAGGGCGTTCAGCGCGTGGATCGCCATGCCGTTGTAGGTGCCGTTGGTATGCGAGGTCGGCCCCCGTTCCATGATCGCCATTGCCGGGCGCGTGGTCCCGAACTCGCGTGCGACCGTCACGATGGTGCGTGCCGGGACGGTGGTAATGCTCTCGGCCCACTCGGGCGTGCGGTCCTTCAGTTCGTCGTTCCACCACTCCTCGATACCGCGGACCCAGCGCTCCTCGAAGCTGCCCCGGGGAATCGGCCTTCCTGCCCGGAACGCATTGCGCCCGTCGCGGAAGTCGCCAACGAACTCCTGGTCCCAAAGCCCTTCAGTCAGCATCACGTGGGCGATCGCCAGCGCCATGGCGCCATCGGTCGCGGGCTTGATGTATACCGCCCGGTCAGAGGCGGCCATCGTCGGGTTCATCCGCACATCGACGGTCGTGACGCGCGTCTGCGGGCTTTTGGTCCGCATGTGGCCCCAGACCTGCATCAGGTAGTTGTACGGGCGGAAGGCCTCGAGGAAGGCGGCACCGAAGTTGAGGATGTAGTTGGTGTTCCGGTAGTCGTAGGAGTTATACGAGTTGTTCCCGTCGGTCGCCTGCTTGGCACGCTTGGAGCCCTCGGCGCATATGGAGGCATGGCCGATCGCGGAGTTCGGCGTGCCATAGAGCTTCCCGAAATCTCCATAGAGGCCCGCGTCCGAGGCGCCCCAGCCGCGGCCGTAGAAATGCGCGAAGCGGAAGGACTCGCCGCGGTCGCGCAGGTCGTTCAACCGCGCCGCGATGGTGTCCAGCGCCTCGTCCCAGGAAATCGGCACGAAACCGGGATCCTCGTCCCGGCCCTTGCGCGGGTTGGTGCGCTTCATCGGCCCCTTGAACCGGTCCGGGTCATAGAGGAAATAGGTGCCCAGGTGTCCCTTTGGGCAGAGCTTGCCGTTGGCGATCGGGTTGCCGAGGTCGCCGTAGATCGCGTGCACCCGCCCGGCGGTCGTGTAGACGTCGATGCCGCAACGCGCCGGGCACTGGCCGCAGATGTTCTTGGTGACTCGGGTCTCGCCGCGCACGGGCTGGGCGTGGGCCTCCTTGACCGGGGTCAGCCCAGGCAGGCCACCGATGCCGGCGACGGCCGCACCCGCCGCACCCGCCGCGGCACTGGTCTTCAGGAAGCGCCGCCGGTTCATCAGGGTTTCGAATAGCTTCATCGCGGTTCTCTCCTCAACAGCCGATGGTTGTGTGGCCGGAAAGCCGTGTCGTTGTGGTGCTATCGTTTTTCATTGATTTCCCTTGAGTGTCTTGGCGGTGCATTGCGTGGGTCCGCTTGCCCCCGGTTCGGCTCAGCCGTTGCGGCTGGCAAACAGGTCCGAGAAGACCGATTGCATCAGCTGCCGTGACTTCCGGCATGTGGGGCAGCTTGGCAGTGCCCCGTCGTCCTCGTCCCTCCCGTGCTGGACGAAATCGGCGCCGCACTCGGAGCAGGTCCGGGTCCCGTGTGTGATCAGGGTCCGCGGTCCGGTGGCGAAGTCGTGCGCCGTTGGCTGCCAGGCGATGGCGCCTTCCGGGCAGGCCTGGGTGCAGGCGGCACATTCGATGCAGCGGTCCGGTTCGAAGTGGACAGACTTCCGGGAAGTGGATTCCTGAATCTCCAACGCGCCGGTGGGGCACAGGCGCACGCAGAGGCTGTGGTCCCGGCAGGTTCCCGCGATGGCCAGCGATGGACGCAGACCGGCGGGGAGGGGTCGGGTTCGCGTTTCGTCCAGTGCCCTGAGCCGGGCGATCAGGGCCAGACGTTTGCGTGGGGTGACCCGGGCGCGCCCATCCGGTGGCGGTGCATTGCCGATGCTGGCCGGAGGTATCGGTTCGTTCCCGGCATACCGGACGCGCACGCCCTCCGAAGCCAGGGCTTTCCAGAAGCCGCGCCGGCTTACGCCACTGCGGTGGAGGTCGCTTGCAGGTCCCGGGGACCGGGGTGCTGCCTGCAAGATACGGGCTTCGACTGCGATGCGGGGTTCGGGCGACGCCGATACCTCCGCGAGCAGGGCATTGGCCGTCTCCAGCGCGTCGGTTACCGGGGGGCAGGGATCGTCGCCGGCGGGGCATCCTACGCAGAGCCCGCGGTCCAGCAGTCGGACACCCGCTGGACTGCGTGCAACCAGTTGCAGCAGGGCATCCGTGCCCAGCCCGCCGAGGCAGGGTACGCGCAGGCCGCGTTCCGGTGTGCTCGCGGCGGGTACGCGGGTACAGTCGACGTACAGCGGTTCACCCGGTCGCGGCGTGGCCGGGTCCCGGTCGAAGCCGGTGATCGTGAGCGCATCGGTCGGACAGCGGGCTGCACAGCGGCCGCAGCCGACGCAGCCGTCGGCGAGTGCCCAGGTATCGGCAGCCAGAGATAGCGCCCCCAGGAGGCACTGGTCCGCGCAGGCGTTGCAGCCGGCATGCGGAAAGCGCAGCGCCAGGCACTCCCGGGCATTCAGCCAGAGCGTGCGTTCCGGATGCAGCCGCGTGTACTGGGCTTGTCGAAGGGGGTCGGTCATTGGTGATCGATTCGGCTCGGGCCCCTGCGGGCTTGGGTTCGACGAAGTCAGCAGCAAATGCCATGCCCAGCATCGGTCGGATGCGTAAAACTGTCGGATTTGCAGAGGATTTTTGTAGGCTCGGGGCAGGATTTGTGGGCCGGCCCGGCACCTGCGGTTACCGATGGGTAACGAGGCCGGGCTTGCGCTTCGAGGTCAATCGTTACCGCGTAGTAACGGTGCTGGACGACCGACCGCGGGGTTGCGCCAGGCGCCGGCTGTGGGTTCGTGTGCACGCGCGCTTCGAACCGGGGGTGACTCGGCCGTGTCCATCGTGCATGCGCTACCATGAATGGAGGTGTGCGTTTGCGGGGTGCTTCGATGGGCGTGCAACAGGCGGTTTGGATGGATGCCGAGGCCTATCTGGCCTGGGAGGGTGAGCAGCAGGAGAAGCACGAGTACTTCCGCGGCGAGGTCTTCGCGATGGTCGGGGCCTCGGACGGGCATGTGACGATTACGCTCAACGTGGCGTCGGCCTTGCGCGAACACCTGCGCGGCGGGCCGTGCCGCAGCTTCATTTCCGACATGAAGCTGCGCGTGGAGGCGGCCGACGCCTTCTTCTACCCGGACGTAATGGTGACCTGCGATGAGGCCGACCGCGCCCGGGGCCTCTACAAGGCTGCTCCAGTGCTGGTGGTGGAAGTACTCTCCCCCGGTACCGAGGCCTTCGACCGGGGGGCGAAGTTCGCCGCGTACCGGCTGCTGCCGAGCTTGCGGGAATACCTGCTGATCGACCCCATCACGGGGGCGCTGGACCTCTACCGGCGCGATCCCGAGAACCATTGGGTGCTGCACCCGCACAGTCCGCACGAGCGGGTCGAATTGCAGAGCGTTGCCCTGAGCCTGACCGGTGCGCGGATTTTCGAAGACGCCCCGCCGGGCCCTTCCAGCGATGAATCGGCGTGATGTCCTCGCAGCGGGCCTGTTGCTGCCGGCGATTCTGGGCGCGGATACAGGGCAGGAGCGGTCGACCTTCCGGATCGGGCTGACGCCGGTTTTTCTGGACGACCAGGTCGAGTTCCTGAAGCGCTGGCGTCAGTACCTGGAACGGCGGCTGGAAGCCCCGGTTCAGTTCGTGCAGCGGGCGAGTTACCGCGAGGTCACCGAACTCGTATTGCACGGCGAACTGGACGTGGCGTGGCTGTGCGGCTATCCGTACGCGTTGAATGCCGATCGGCTGCGGCTCCTGGCCGTACCCCTGGTCGAGGGACGGCCGCTGTACCGGAGCTACATCCTCGTCTGGGACGAGGACCTCACGTCGCGGAGCCTGACCGATCTCGAAGGCCGGATCTTCGCGTTCTCGGATCCGCTGTCCAACTCCGGCCACCTGTTCCCGCAGTACGTGCTATCGATGCTCGACCTGCGTCCCGAGGAATTCTTCCGCCGAACGTTCTTCACCTGGTCGCACCGACATGTGGTCGAGGCGGTGGCGGTGGGCCTGGCCCAGGCGGGTGCGGTCGATGGCTTCGTCTGGGAGATGCTGAACCGACTGCACCCGGAGATCACCAGGCGCACCCGCGTGATCGAACGGTCTCCCGAGTTCGCGTTTCCTCCACTGGTCACCAGCATCCACCTGGCACCGGATCGCTACGCATTGCTTGCGCGCGTGTTCCTGGGCATGCACGCGGACGCTCAGGGCCGGGATCTGCTCACGGAACTTGGCCTCAGCGGTTTCGCGAAGGGGGATCGCAGCGACTACGACGAGATCCTGTTCATGGCCGAGGAACTCCAGCGTGCTTGACCTGATGCTGCGCAACCTGAGCCTGCGCTACCGCCTGCCGCTGCAGGCCTCGCTGCTGGTGCTCACCACCGCGCTCCTGCTGACCGGCGCGATCCTGCTGCGCGAATACCAGCAGGGCCGGCAGGATCTGTTCGAGACGGCCGAGAGCACCGCGCGCCTCCTCGCGGCCACCCTGGTCCAGCCGCTGCTGCACGACGACCTCTGGCGGGCGCACGCGCTGATCAACGCACCCTTCGATCCCGAGGATCCCTGGCCGCTGGCGGTGGAGTCGGTGCTGATCCTGGACGCGGACCAGCGGGTCTATGTATCCACCGAGCCGCGGCGCTACCGGTTGGGGACCCCGGTGGGGGAGCTCGATCCGCCGTTCGCCTACCTGCGCAGCGGGGGCGGGATTCGGGACGACGAGGGCTTCCGCATCCTGACCCCCCGGGGGGCGGATCATTTCCTGTTCGAGCTGCCGGTCCATTTCGACGGCATGATCCTGGGCAGCCTGGCTCTTGCGTACCCGCGTGCACTGCTGATCCCGCGATTCCTGAGCATTGTCACCCGTGCGGGATTGGTGCTGCTGGTGATGTTGCTGTTGCTGCTGCCGTTGACCTGGTGGTGGGGACGGCGGGTGGTGCAGCCGCTGGTGCACCTGTCGCACTGCATGAGCCAGATGCGCGAACGTCTCCCGCCGGACGAGGCCTGCGACCTGCCGAACTCCGGGGACGAGATCGGTGACCTCGGGCGGGAGTTCCGGCGGCTGCTGACGCAGTTGCGCCAGAAGCAGGCGCTGGAGGAGAGCATGCTGGCCAGCGAGCGCCTGGCCACCGTGGGGCGCATCACCGCCGGAATCGCGCACGAGATCAACAATCCGCTGGGCGGCATGCTCAACGCGATCAGCACGCATCGCAGGCACGGCGATGTGGATCCGCTCACCGCAAGGACGCTGTCGCTGCTGGATCGGGGCCTGAACCAGATCCGGGATACGGTCGGCGCCCTGCTGGTCGAGGCCCGGGTGACCAGCCACGCGCTGGAACCGCAGGATCTCGAGGATGTGCGTACACTGGTGAGTCCCGATGCCCAGCAGCGGAAGGTGGAGATCGAATGGGACAACCGGATCGAGGGACGTCTCGACCTGCCGTCATCGCAGGTGCGCCAGATCCTGATGAACCTGTTGCTGAACGCGGTCCAGGCGAGCGATCCGGGTGCCACCGTACGCTGCAGCCTCCGACGTGAGGGGGACGGGTTGCAGATGAGCGTGGTCAATCGTGGCGACCCGATTCCCCGTGAGCAGATGGAGCGATTGTTCGAGCCTTTCGTGAGCGGTTCGCCCTCCGGTAGCGGCCTCGGGCTGTGGGTGACCTATCAGCTGGTGAGCCAGATGGACGGGCGGATCGAGGTGGAGAGCGGCGATGATCGCACCACGCGCTTCGACGTGTTCCTGCCGCCGGCGAGGGCGGCGGCATGATGCCGGCACCACGGCTTTGCCTGATCGAGGATGACCCGATCATGGGAGAGTCGCTCTGCGACCGCTTTGCTCTCGAGAGGCTGGAACACGACTGGTTCCGGGACATTGCCAGTGCCGGGGCCGCGCTGCGAACCCGGGAATACGCAGTGGTCGTCAGCGATATCCGCTTGCGGGACGGAACGGGCGATGCGCTGTTCGAGTCACTGCGCGCCGAGGGTGTGGCGATGCCGCCATGGCTGTTCATCACCGCCTTTGGCGCCATCGACCGCGCGGTGGGGCTGCTCAAGCAGGGTGCGGCCGATTACATCACCAAGCCCTTCGACCTTGACGTGCTCGTCGAGCGGCTTCAGGGCTACCTGGAACCCATGGTTTCCGATGCAGCCGGGGAGCGCCTGGGCGTGTCACCGGTAATGCGCCACTTGGCCGGCCTGCTGCCACGGCTGGCGCGCCATGCGACCACGATGCTGATCACCGGCGAATCGGGCGTGGGCAAGGAAGTGGTGGCCCGGGAACTGCACCGCCTGGGCGAGGACGCCGGTGCCCCGTTCGTGGCCGTGAATTGTGGCGGACTGAGCGAGTCCCTGCTGGAAGCCGAACTGTTCGGACACGAGAAGGGCGCGTTCACCGGGGCGCTGCAGCGCCGTCCGGGCGTCTTCGAACAGGCCCATGGCGGGACACTGTTCCTGGACGAAATCGGCGACATGCCGCTGGCGATGCAAGTCAAGCTATTGCGCGTGTTGCAGGACCGTCAGGTCACGCGTGTGGGCGGCAGCAGCAGCCGGGAGGTGGATTTCCGTCTGATTTGCGCCACGCACCGGGATCTGCGCGCCGAGGTGCAGGCGGGGCGGTTCCGTGAGGACCTGTTCTATCGCATTCACGTGATTCACCTGCGCATCCCGCCGTTGCGTGAGCGGCGCGACGACATTCCGTGGCTGGCCCGCCGGTTTCTCGCGGAAGCGGGCGGGCGTGGCGGTGAGCCGGTCAAGCACCTATCGCCGCAGGTGGAGCAGGCACTGCTGACCCACGAATGGCCCGGCAACGTCCGTGAACTGAAGAACGCGATCGAGCGCGCGTGCGTGCTGAGCGCCGGTGACCAGTTGATGCTCGAGGCCTTGTTCGACGATGTCATCACCGGGCCCGTGGAGGTGGAGGGTTTTGGCAGTGCAGACCTTCACGGCTACCTGCGCGCCTGCGAGCGGGGCTACATCGAGAAGGCGTTGGCCGCAAATGAAGGCCGCATCACGATAACCGCCGAGGCCCTGGGCATCAGCCGCAAGAACCTCTGGGAACGCATGAAACGCCTGGGCATCCCGGCCCTGGAACCCGACAAGGGCTAACCCCGCTCGGCGCGGTCCGCGCAACGGCGGTATTCGCTCCATGTAGGGAGGAAGAGTCCGAAGGCTGTCATCCGCCCTTCTCACGTCAGGGTTGTTCCGACCCCTGGTTGTTCCGACCCCTGGCGCATTCCCCGGTACCGCGGCGAATGACGCTGCGTTCTTGCGCCCTCCGGGTTGCCGGATCGGGAACCAACGGCGCCTTCTGCGCAAGAACCCGGGCAGGATCGCTAGAATCCCGCCCGGGTTACCTGTTGTCTTCATCCGCTCAAAGGGCGTGCGCGGCGTCCCAGGGTTCGTCACCCATCACCACCGGCAGCGACAATTCGTTGCCCCAGTGGGCCCAGCCGCCGTTGTAGAGGCGTACGTCCTCGTAGCCCAGCGCCTTGAGCTGGATGTAGGCCATGGTGTTGCGGAAGCCGTCGTGGCAGTAGGCGTAGACGGTCTTGTCCTTGGGGATGTCCGCGTACATCGCGGCGACCTGGTCGAGCGGGCGCCACTTCTGACCGTCGGTGCCCTGCAGGCCCTCGACGTTGACCGCACCCGGGATGTGTCCGGCACGGACCGCGCCGTTCATCACCTCGCCGGTGTACTGGTTTTCCGGCCGGGCATCGAGCAGCACGATGTTGGGGTTGCGCAGCGAGTACACGTCGCGGTAGATGTCGGTCCACTCGATCACCAGCCCTTCGCGGGCGGGCTCCAGGGTCACGTTGCCGGGGGTGACCTCGGGGGGCTCGGTGGAGAGATCGTTGAAGGCCTCCCATTCCGTGGTGGCGCCGTCCATGATCTTCACGCGCTCCATGTCGAAGCCGTAGAGATCCAGCAGGAAGTAGATCCGCGAGGCCAGCGCGGTACGCGAGTCGTCGTAGATGACGACCAGCGAATCGTCGTTCACGCCCCAGCCGCGCAGCGTCTCCTGGAACGCCTCCATGGACGGGTAGCGCATCACCGGCACCGCGTGATTGTCGCCGAGGTCGGCGAAGCGCTGGACCTGCCGGGCCCCCGGGATGTGGCCGACGCTGAAGTACCGGCTGGGGTAGTAGCGGACCTCGAGGAGCACCAGCGATGGGTCATCGATGTGGTCCTCGAGCCAGGTCGAGTCGACGAGGAAGCCGGGCCGGTCGGCCTTGGCGGCGGTGGCGAACAGCAGCAGGCCGGCGAGCAACGCGGCCCACTTGAATGGGGTGGTGGTTCGAAGATGCATCGTTGCGGAATCCTCTCTTGGGTTGGTGTCGAGGCGCGCCCGCCAAAGCTGCCGGAGGGTGCGCCGCCAGGCGGCACCTCTGGCACTCCGGGCACCGCAGTGCCGCGCGTCGGCAGGCCGGCTTCCGGAAGGGAGCACGAGTATGGACGAATTCCTCGCCGATATCCTTCCCGGCAGGCAGGTCCACATCCGGCCGGCGACTCTGGCGCACTCCAATGACGACCGGGTGGTGATGCACCCCGCCGCGCACACACCGATTCCAGGAAGCGCCGATGATGACTGACTCCTTCCAATGGTTCGTCGATTGGCTCGCTTACGGCGTGCTGGGCTTGTCGGCCGAGACGCGCTTCGGGACCGCACTGTGTTTCTTCGTGATGGACATCCGAAGATCTTCTTCCTGTTGGTCGTAGTGATCTACATCATGGGGTGGATGCGCGCCTTTTGTGAGTCCGGAGCAGGTACGGTGCTACGTGCGGGGCCGCTCGAAGGTGGCGGCGCGTTCCACGGCGGTAGGACTGGGTGAGGTGACCCCGTTCTGTTCCTGTTCCTGGCAGCCTGTCGGACTTGGGCTGCTGCTACTGCGCCGGTGGGAAGAGCGGTGCATTTGTCTCTGATTTCTCGTTAGAGAGAACCACCATGCGCCTCGAAATCATGAAAAAATTCCCTCGCTCTCCCACGCGGCTCGCTACGGGCAACCAAGTCCGACAGGCTGCCAGTGTTCATCCCCGACTGCTCGTTCGCTCTTGAATCCGGGGCGGGAGGTTGGCGAGCGTTGCGGAATAGTCTGCTCACTCGTGCGTCCCATTACCCTAATGGCTGCATGGTAGAAGGGCCGGGACAACGCGGGCGAGTTTTGGCGTGAAGGCGCGACCGTCCGAAGGAAGGGGGCGCCCCTGGTGAGCACGGAGCGCATCGCCGCGGATCATGAGACGTGATCCGATATGGCTCCCGCCAACCGTCACCATGCGGACCCAGCAGTCGGCAAACATCATCCGCCAAGAGAGGAAAATTCTTATGAAACGTTCGTTGACGCCCCCGTTTCTCGGATCGTTGGTTGCGGCTGCAACCCTGATGTTGGCGGCGGGAGCTGTTGCTGCCGGTGAGGAAGGGGTTCTGTGGAACGCCCTCGCCGAAGGCGGCAAGGTCGTAATGATTCGGCACGCCGCGACCGAGGAGGCGAGTGCAGAGGTCTCGATGAACCTGGCCGAGGACGGTGACTGCTCGAAGGAGCAGAACCTGACGGAGGCCGGGCGTGATCAGGCAAGGGTGTTGGGGGATCGGTTCCAGGACCATGAAGTGGCCGTTGATGGGGTGCTGAGCAGCCAGTATTGCCGTGCCCGTGAGACCGGGGAGCTGGCCTTTGGGAGATACGAGGCTTGGAACGCCCTGAACCTCGCGGAAGCTCTGCCTGCGGATGACGCGGAATTCCTGATGGAGGACGTCCGCGAGCGGATGGGGGATTTCGAGGGGGATGGGAACCTCGTGATGGTGACCCACCGGAGCAACATCAACACCATCACGTTCCGGCAGACCGAGCCGGGCGACATAGTCGTCGTCGAGCCGGACGCGTTCGGCGGATTCACGGTGCTCGGCACCATCGCCTGGGAAGTCGACTGAGCTTGTCCCCGGGAGTCGCGCCCCCACCCGGCACCGCGGATTCTTCTGCGGCCAGAACTCCCCCCACTTGTGGGCGAGGGCTGGGGAGGCGCAGTGCAGCGCCGGGTTACACTCGCCCTCATCTCCGCCCTGCGCCCTGTTGTTCCGGGCATCCCGCCCTGCGCCCTTGGAACCAGTCTTGGGCTGTTCGAAATCCGGTCCCAGCGGATTCGTCTCGCATGCGCGCGACGGGAGTCGCTTCGCTTGATGCTGGCCGGGACGTCGTTCAGGCCGCGGCGAAGCGCCGGTGCGCCAGGATGATCATTCCTGCCAGCAATAGGGAGCCCGCGAATACCAGCAGCGTACCGCCGACGTCGTTCATCAGTTCGGGGTTCAGCGCCAGGACCAGCGCGAGGGCGACCATGATCAATCCACCGACGAGTTTCAGCACCCGTCCGTGGCTCTCTTCGAACCGGCCCATTCGCAGCGTGACGAGTGCGGCGACGAACACGACCAGCTCGATCAGCAGGTAGATCAACAGGTAAATGCCCAGGAGCAGCAGGAAGGCCAGCCCGGCGATGTTCTGGTCGGCGACGATCCCGCTCCAGACCACGGGGAAACCGGCGGTGCAGGGGAGTTCGACGAGCGCGATGCCCGCAGCCATCACGATCGTGGCCACGAGCAGGCTCAGGCCGGTCAGACGCCGGTCCATCAGGCCGCGGATACCCTTGTAGATGCCCGGTTTGTGGCTCTCGGCAATGGTGAACGAGGGGCCGGTACGGAACCAGAAGTAATCCTTGATGTTCACCAACCCGAAGGTCAGCGCGAACGCGGCCACCAGCCACTGCACCCAGGTCAGGTACAGCACATAGTTGAGCACGCTGAACACGCCCGCGATGAATGCTCCGTAAATCAGGGCTGTGGTGGTCAGGAAAGTGATGCCCACCAGCGCGATGCGCCCGCGCGATCCGGAGTGGATCACCAATCCCAGAAGCAGGGCCAGTACCCAGAGCGAACAGGGATTCAGCCCGTCGATCAAGGCGATCAGCGCCGTTGTCAGCACCACGGGCTGCACGCTGAGATTCACCGACCCGAGCAGGGGGATGTCGAGGTTGCGCGCGGCCGGAGGAACGGCCGAGACGGGGCGCTGCTCCGGAATCGCTTCGATCGCCGCTGCCTCTGGGGCGCGCTGCGCCTCGGTTGCCACTTGCGCAATCTCGGACTGCACCGTCGCCTCGATCTCGCGGCGAATATCGGGTCCGTCGCCGATCCATGCCTTTCCGCCGAGGAAGATCGTCGGCACCGATCCGGGATCGATACCGTGAGCGAGCGCGAGGCCGATGAAGAGGCGATGATGCTCCCGCGTCCGCGAGATCTCGCGTTCGTCGACAGTCAGTTCCGGGTAGCGCTGTTCCAGTTCGCGCAGGAAAGGCTTCTGGTTGATGCAATGTGGGCAGGTCTCGGACCAGAAGACGTACATCCGCGCCCCGGTTTCCGGGGAATCGGCCGCTGCCGTCGCGGGGAGTCCCAACAGCGAGAGCAGGGCGGCCAGCAACACGAGCACGCGTTCCACACGGCGCATCGGCATCTCCTCGGCGGTTGCCTGCCTCATTCTGACGACCGGCGCCCTTCGGTTCCAGCGGCCAGCATCGGTTGGCGGCAGAATCGCGATCATGATCTGGGTCAACCAAAGGCCGTCGGTGGGCAACGGCGCTCGCTTGTGGTGCGGTGTGCTTACCGCAATCCTCGATTCCGGCCTTTCGATGCTCGTCGCCGTCGGATGCATCCGATGAGCGGTAGAAGGGGGCGAGCGGTCCCTGTTTCCGGTCGGTTTGCCGGGCATCAGCCCGGACTCCTAAAATCCTGTGGGGCAGGCTCGGCACCCCGAGGCTCCCTGTGGGTATCGCCACTAGCCAGGAGAGTCCGATGCGCGTTCGCGAACTGATGACCCCCGCCCCGGTTACGGTGCCCTCCGAAATGCCGGTGGATGCGCTCGTCGACCTGCTGGTCGAACGGCGCGTCAACGGCGTTCCCGTCGTGGACGCGGACGGTGTGTTGCTGGGCATGGTGACCACCGGCGACCTGATTCACCGGGTCGCCGACGCGCGCGTCGAGGACCGGGGGTCGTTCTGGCGCGAGTCCTTCTACAAATCCGTTTTCCGCCCCAACGGGCCGGAGCCAAACCCGGCCGAGGGCGCGACAGCGGCCGAAGTAATGAGCCGTAATCCTGCCTTTGTGGCTCCGTCCGATGACATGGCCGTCGCCGCCCGGCTGCTGATCGAGCACCGGGTGAAGTCCCTGCCGGTGCTCGACAATGGCCGCCTGGTCGGGATGATCTCGCGGCTGGACCTTCTGCGCTGCCTGCGTGCACACCCGGAATGCTGCAATCCGTTCCTACGCCACGACTGACTGCATCGACCATCGCACTTCTCGCTCCCTCCACCTCCCGCCGAAGGATCCGCCATGCTCCTGACCGCCCTGGTCATTTTCGTGGTCACCATTGCGCTCGTGATCTGGCAGCCCAGGGGGCTCGGGATCGGCTGGTCCGCGCTGGGGGGCGCCGCGGTCGCGCTGGCGACCGGCGTGGTGAGTTTCTCGGACGTGCCGATCGTGGTGGACATCGTCTGGAACGCCACGCTGACTTTCGTGTTCATCATCATCATTTCGCTGCTGCTGGACGAGGCGGGGTTCTTTGAATGGGCCGCGCTGCACGTCGCGCGCTGGGGGCGTGGCAACGGCCTGCGCCTGTACGCGTTCATCGTGCTGCTCGGTGCGGCGGTGGCGGCGATGTTCGCGAACGACGGTGCGGCGCTGATGCTGACCCCGATTGTGCTGGAGATCGTGCGCGCACTGGGGTTCAGCCCGGTGGCCGCGGTCGCGTTCGTGGTGGCAGCCGGTTTCATCGCGGATACCGCCAGTCTGCCGCTGGTGATTTCGAACCTGGTGAACATCGTGTCGGCGGACTTCTTCGGCATCGGCTTCGTCGAGTACGCGACCGTGATGGTGGTCGTGAACGTGATGTCGGTGGCGGCGTCGCTATTGGTGCTGATGCTGTTCTTCAGGAGCCAGATTCCGCTGCGCTACGACTACACGCAGCTGCGCCGGCCGCACGAGGTCATCAAGGATCCGGCGGTGTTCCGGGCCGGCTGGTGGGTGCTCGGGCTTCTGCTGTTCAGCTTCCTGGTGATCGAGCCGCAGGGGGTGCCGATTTCGGCGATCGTTGGGATGGGCGCGGCGATCCTGCTCGTGGTCGCGGCGCGCGGCCACGTGATCTCGACCAGGCGGGTGCTCAAGACCGCCCCCTGGCAGATCGTGATCTTCTCGATCGGCATGTACCTGGTGGTGTACGGCCTGCGCAACGCCGGGCTGACCGCCGACATCGCGCGCATCCTGGACTGGGTGGGCGACTACGGCGTCACGGCGGCCGCGCTGGCGACCGGGTTCATCGCCGCGTTCCTTTCCTCGGTGATGAACAACATGCCGGCAGTGATGGTGGTGGCGCTGTCGATCGATGACGCCAATGTTACCGGACTGGTGAAGGAGGCGATGGTCTACGCGAACGTGATCGGTTCCGACCTCGGCCCAAAGATCACGCCGATCGGAAGCCTGGCGACCCTTCTGTGGCTGCACGTGCTCGCGCGCAAGGGCATAGTGATCACCTGGAAACAGTACTTCCTGATCGGCATTGTGATCACCCCGCCGGTGCTGCTGGTCACGCTGCTCGGGCTGTCGGGGTGGCTGCAGTTCCTACGTTGACGTTCATGACGCAGGGGCCAGCGGCGGCCAGGAAAGCGCCCCGGTGTCCGGTGTAGAGAGGCTGTGAAGCGTAGGGCGGAAGAGGCCAAAGCCGTTTGGCGCCGCGGTGGTCGTGGGCACAGGGGGGCTGGTGATGCCTTTCGGGGGATGCCCTGCGCTCTTCCGCCCGGCAAGTCTGCCGCGCGTTCGACGTGGCCGGGGCCGCGCGCAGCGGCCTGCGAATCGATCGAATCAATCTCGCAGCCGATGGCCTCCGTGGAGAACGAGGTCGTGCGCCGGATCCTGGAGCGTTCGGGTGAGGAGGCACTTCCGGTAGTGCTGGTCGATGGATGGCTGGCGCTGACCGGCCGCTACCCGACCCGAAGCGAACTCGCGCGCTGGGCAGGACTGCCACAGCCGGCGCGGGAGTTCAGGATCACTCCGGCTGCCTCGTGTTGCGGTGGCGAGGAAAGGGGCACCTGATTATCACGAAACCTCCGCAGCGAGTGCGACGCCGTGCGGCATCGGTCGTCATTGCGAGCGTAGCGCGGCACTCATGCGCGCAGCGCATTGAACAGCCGAAGGCTGGCCCGCAGGGTGAGCGCAGCGAATAATCCAGGCGGCGCGGGGAGGACTAACGCCGTTTGGATCGCCACGTTGCTTCGCTCCTCGCGATGACGGTGGTTTCGATGACGGCCCGTTCCAATTTGCGGAGCTTCCCTGATAATCAGGAAGGGGCAAGGCATGAACGCACCCCAGCCCGGCTTCCTCGCCGACCCGCCGCGTTTCCTGAGCAGTCTCGGGCAATGAGCTGAGGGCCTCGCGACGGGTCGGTGCCGGGCGTCTCCGCGCGGCAGGTGCCGGGGCAAACGGGAGGAATACCTGCGAAGTCAGCAGCTGTACTCTAGACTGATCTCGAGTTTCGACCGCTTCGACGCGGTGCGACTCGATCTGGATGCCGAGACACCGGTGGTCGCGCCAGCGGGAATCCGCACCACCGCGCGCGATTGGGGACGGGAACTGGACATCCACTGGGCCCCGACGCTCCTGTTCTTTGACGAGATATGGTGAGCAGATCATCCGCATCGAAGCGGTCGTGGGGCTGCACCGCCTGAGCACGACCATGGACTACGCCCCGATCCGGGCCTACGAGGAGTTCCCGACCAATCGGCGCTGGCGTGCGGGTAACGTGGAATAGGTCCTCGTTGACGGATTGAACGACACCCCGTCGGACGCCGTGTCCGACGGGCGCGGCGCGCGTTCGTCTCGCCGTACCGGTTGGGTGTTCGCCGGGCGAGCCGGGGGGGGTCACCCCGCGGTTCGAGTGCCCGAACAGCGAATGCGGCGGCGGGCGCCCTCAGGCGTGTTGCGCCATCCCAGTTCCCTGGTCGACGCGCCGCGCCAGCGGGTAGAGTTCCTCGCACTCGGCCTGGATGCGCCGGGAGACCAGCCGGAAGATGTCCTCGGCCTCGGAGGTGAAGCGCTCGTGGTTGTCGATATGCAGCCCGCGACGGCACCAATGGCCGACAAAATCGTTGAACAGCTTCTTGATTTCCTTCTCGCCCTCGAGGAAGCGACGGGCCGTGTTGTTGACCGCGACGTCCTGGTGAGTCAGCAATTCGCCATAGATCTGGGTGTTGTTGCGCTCGAAGTGTTCCTGCACGCGCGCGACGTAACGGTCGAGCAGGCTGCTTGCGATTGCGGTATCGCAGAGTTCGCGCTCCCGGATCAGGTGTGCCAGCACCTTGGTGAGTTCGGCAATCTCGTGATTCTGGCGGTTCAGCGTGTCCATCGAAAGCATCGTGCAAGTCCTCCATCGGTGGTCAAATCGCGGGAACGCCGTGTACCTGTCGGCCTCTGACGGGCCTTTGTCACGTCGTTTCGCGGCTACGGGTTCCCCTGTTGTCCAGGGTGCGGGCCGGGATCTCCCGGGATCCGGGGTAGTGGCATAGGTGCAGCGGCGGGCGTGGCGGGGCTTCACCCCGGAAGGCCGATGACTTCATCGCGAAATGATGTCCCCCAAAATGCGCCGTGCCGTTCACCCTGGGTGCGTCCATTCGGGCGCCCGCAACCCGCAGCCGGGATGTTCCCCTTATGGGAAGGTAGCACATGGCCACGGCGATAACCCGCGCGGCCTGGCGCGGGTTCGGCTGGAATATCGCCTCGGTGGCCCCCGCCCGCGCTGAGAGCCACGCCCTTGTCGTGCTGCGCCAGCCGGTCGTGCCGTTCGCGCCCCGCACCCAGCGGGGCCATGACCTCGACTTCCATCCCGTTGCGGCGGAACTTGCGGACCACCTCGTCGGTTGCCGCCACCGCTGAACTGTCCCAGGGCGAGACGGGGCGCAGATCCAGCACCACGTGATGCACCGGCTCGCGGTAGTCGAAGCTGTCGATGAACTTGTCGACCGCAACGAAGAGGAGCTGCCCACTGACGGTGTAGGTACGGGTCCGGTATAGTCACTTGAACATAACGAGCTGGGTCGGGGAGCCGCATCGTGAGACCGGACGTCGACGGCCGATTCTGGCTGAACATTGAGGGCAAGGGTTTCCTTGGCCTCGGGCGCATCGAACTGCTGGAGCAGATCGGCGCCACGGGCTCGATCTCGGCCGCTGCCCGGAAGATGGGCATGAGCTACAAGACCGCCTGGGATGCGATCGACGCGATGAACAACCTCGCGGACGAGCCCCTGCTGATCCGGCAGGTCGGCGGCCGGCACGGCGGTGGCACGCGGCTGACGGAGTACGGAAAACGGGTGACTCGCCAGTACCGGGCCGCGGAACACGAGTACCAGCGCTTCATCGACGTGATGCGCGAGCAACTGGCACACCTGGGCCTGAAGGAGCCTCCGGACGGCTGGAGCTTCATCAGGAGAATGGCCATGCGTACATCGGCACGAAACCAGTTCCAGGGCAAGGTGGCCCGCTTCACCGAGGGGGCGGTCAACGACGTGATCACCGTCGACATTGGGGGTGGGATCGAGATTTCCTCGGTGGTCACGCACGAGGCGGCGCAGTCCCTGGACTTGCTGCGGGAGGGGCGCGAGGTGCAGGCGTTGATCAAGGCCTCGTTCGTGATTCTGTGCGAGGACGTCGAAGGGATGCGCTTCAGCGCCCGCAACCGTCTCTGTGGAATTGTGAGCCGGGTCCAGCCCGGTGCGGTGAATGCGGAGGTGAAGCTCGATCTCTCCGCCGGCAGGACGCTCACGTCCATCGTGACCATGGACGCCGTGAATGAGGGCTGGCTGAAAGAGGGCGGCCGGGTCTGTGCCCTGATCAAAGCCCCCCACGTGGTTCTCGCCGTCTCGGATTGATCCCATACAGAGCAAGCGACACGTGTCCGTAGGCTGGTGCGATAACTCCCTAACCACCGAACTGCTGCCAAACCGAGGAGTGAGCGATGAAAAACCCGTTCTTGCTTGTTCTCGCCACCGTCGCGATCGTCTTCGCGAGCGCGGCCCATGCGGAGAGGTTCACCATCGCGGCGGCGTCGGATTTGCGTTTCGCGCTGGACGACATCGCGGAGCTCTACCGCCAGCAGCATCCGGATCACGAGTTCAACGTCATTTACGGTTCGTCCGGGAAGATGACGACCCAGATCATGAACGGTGCCCCTTACGATGTGTTCTTCTCAGCGGACATCGCGTTCCCCGAACGTCTGAAGGAGGCCGGCCTCACGGCCACTGAACCCGAGGTCTATGCCATCGGCCGGATCGTGATCTGGAGCAATACGCTCGATGCGTCCGAACTCCGGCTCGAGGATCTTCCGACCGATCCCAGGATCCGCCGCGTCGCGATCGCGCAGCCGTCGCACGCGCCCTATGGCCTGCGTGCGCAGGAGGCGATGGAATCGGTCGAGGTGTGGGAAGCCGTGCAGCCGCGGCTGGTCTTCGGCGAGAACATCGCCCATACCGCTCAGATGGTCGAATCCGGGGCCGCCAACGTCGGGATCATCGCGCTCTCGCTGGCCAGGTTTCCGTCGCTGGCCATGCACCCCTACTACCTGATCGACGACGGGCTGCACAATCCGTTGAGCCAGGCCTACATCGTCACCAGGCGCGCGAAGGAGAACGACGCCGCGAAGAGCTTCGCCCGCTACATGGAGATCGACGAAGCCCACGAGATCATGGAACGCTACGGTTTCGTGATGCCCGGCAGCGACAGTGACGGGTAGGGCGGACGGGCGAAGCGTCATCCACCATGCGGCCTCCATCGTCACCACCACACCCAGGGGCTATCCCGGGCGCCCTTCGGCGGATGACGGCCTTCGGCCTTTTCCGCCCTACGCTTCGGGGCAGAGGGTAACGGTATGTTGGGACTCGGACCGGCCGACTGGCAGGCGATTGAGCTGACGTTCAAGCTCTGCCTGTACACTACGATCATCCTGCTGATCATTGCCACCCCGATCGCCTGGTGGCTGGCGAGCGGGCGCTCGGTCGTGCGGGTGGCGGTGCAGGCCGTCGTCGCCCTGCCGCTCGTCTTGCCCCCGACCGTGCTCGGCTTCTACCTGCTGATCGTGCTCGGTCCGCGGGGGTTTGTCGGGGGAGCGCTCGAGTCCATCGGCCTGCATCACCTCGCATTCACCTTCGAAGGCATCCTGGTGGCTTCGGTGCTGTACTCGATGCCTTTCGCGGTGCAGCCGCTGACCGAGGCCTTCAAGAATCTCGGGCCGCGCCCGGTCGAGGTCGCGAGCAGCCTCGGCGCCGGCGTGTGGGACCGTTTCTTCACCGTGATCCTGCCACTGACCCGCGGCGGTTTCGTGGTCGCCGCCACTCTGACCTTCGCCCACACGGTCGGCGAGTTCGGCGTGATCCTGATGCTCGGAGGCAGCATTCCAGGGGAGACCAAGGTTCTGTCGGTGCTGATTTACGATCACGCCGAGGCGATGAACTATGAGGCCGCGCACCGCCTGTCGGCAATTCTGCTGGCGTTCGCCTTCTTCACGCTGTTCGTCGTTTACACGATCACGCGCCGCTTCGAGGTGGCGAAGGTATGACGCTGTCGGTGCGGGTGCGTCTGGATCGAGGCAGCTTCACGCTTGATGTCGACATCAATCTGCCCCTCGAGGGTGTTACCTCCCTGTTCGGGCGTTCCGGCTGCGGGAAGACGACGCTGCTGCGCATCATTGCGGGGCTGGAGAAGGTGCGCGGTGCCGAGGTCCGCTTTGGCCAGCGGGTCTGGCAGCAGGGGCGGCAGTTCATGCCGCTGCACAGGCGTCGTATCGGGCTGGTGTTCCAGGAGCACAGCCTGCTCCAGCACCTGTCCGTGCGCGGCAACTTGCTGTACGGCTACAACCGCACGCCGCGGGAAGCCCGGCGGCTGCAGCTGCGTGAGGCCACCGACATGCTCGGCATCGACGATCTGCTCGACCGCCCGATCGACCAGCTCTCCGGCGGCCAGCGCCAGCGCGTTTCGCTCGGCCGGGCGCTGCTGACCAGTCCGCAACTCCTGTTGCTGGACGAGCCGATGGCAGCACTGGACACCCAGACCAAGCGCGAGATCATGCCTTTCCTGTCGCGTATGGCGAGCGAGGCCGGCGTCCCGATCATGCTGGTCACCCACGCGCCGGACGAGGTCGAGCGCCTCGCCGACCGTGTGGTCTTCATGCGCGACGGCCAGGTCGAATGCAGCGAGCCGTTGCGCCAGGCGCTCGCCCGCCCCGATTCGCCGCTGTTCGCTGAAGAGGGAGCGGTATCAGTGCTGGAAGGCCCGCTCGGCCCGGTAAACGAACACGGGCTGCGGCCGTTCGGAGCTGAGACGGCTCGGCTGTGGCTTCCGAACGGTGGGGCGGAACCCGCGGGCCAGGCCATCCGGGTGCGAATCCTGGCCCGCGACGTCAGCCTGGCGCTGGATGACCCGCGGCGGATCAGCATCCAGAATCACCTGAAGGTGCGCGTAGAGCGGATCGATACGCCCCGTGCGGGCCGCTGTGTGGTGGCCACCCGCACCGCGGACCGTCAGTTACTGCTGGCCGAGGTCACACCCTGGGCCGTGGACCAACTCGCCCTGGAACCTGGCGCGGACGTCTACGCGCTGATCAAGTCGGTGGCTTTGGTGAACTGATGCCAGGAACGGTGCCATGACGTCAGAGACGCCACGAGACAGTTGCTGCGCGGCGTCATTCCCTACAATGGATTGGCAGACGCGGGGCGTGGGCTGGATAGGCTCGAGGCTGAGTGTTCGTCCCCGCTGCGCACCGCCTGTTCGATCGACTCGCGGACCGCGATCTTCTCGATGGGGTCCATTTCGTCGCGCATTTCCCAGAGGTCGGTCTTCTGCTCCTGGATGTCGCGGGCGTAGTGCTGCAGGCGGGTGTTCGCGACCTGCAGCGAGCGCTGCAGGCGACGGGTGACCTCGGCCAGACGCGCTTCTTCTTCGCGCTGTGCCGGGGTTGGATGGTGTGTGATTTCAGATATGACAGGGCCGGTCGGGCTTTCGGGCGCGTAACCTTACCGGCGCAGATGTCACCATGCCAACACGGAGGCCAATACCGCATAGGCCGCCAGCAACAGGGCGGCCGCCTCCATCGACCACTGGAAGTCCAGCAGCACGCCGACCGTGACGGGTGCCGCGGCCGTTGCGAAGTTCATCGCGGCCTGCGCCACCGCACGAATTGCTCCGAGATGTGTGGTGCCGTAGAGCTCGGTCCAGATCACCCCCATCAGCGTATTCGCAACACTTATGCCGAGGCCCGCCAGGCCAAGTTCGATCGGCGCGAGCCAGAGCCCTTCCTGGTTCAGGGCCAGAAGCGCCAGGAACAGGGGAGCGAGGTGCCAACGCCGCAAGCGGTGCGCACCGAAGCGATCCACCAGCCGGCCGGCGCAGAATAGGGATACCAGATGGGTCGCGGCGAAGGCGATGAAGCTGGAGGCCAGTTATGGATCGCCGTGTCCCGCCACGCTGTGCTCCGCGCGATGACGGATGAAACAGCACTTTCCGCATGGGCGGCTAGCAGCGCAGGTCGGTGCCGCGCACAGAACAGGGCTTTACCTCGCCGCCTGCCGCGATCCACGACGTGATGCCCCTCGAGACGTTGTATACTTGCTGGTAGCCGGCCTGTTCCATCAGCAGCCGGGCCAGCGCATCGGTGCGGTTGCCGGTGCGGCAGATCAGCACCACCGGCTGTTGCGGATCGGTGAGTTGGCCGAACAGAGCGGGGAACTCGCGAGTCAGGTGCCCCCGTTCGTCGAACGCGGTGACCAGGTAGCTGCCCTCGATCACGCCGGTTTCGCGCCACTCGTCCGGGCGGCGGATGTCGATGATCATCGCGCCGTCCCGGACCTTCTGTTCCAGTGCGGCGTTGTTCAGACGCTCGTACGGGGGATCCGGCAGCAGCGCGATCACGAGCCAAATGGCCGCGGGCAAGATCAAGAGTCCCAGCAGGGTGATGGTAAGCTTCGTCTTCATCGGCGAAATGGTCGCACCAATGGTATTCGTGCCCGTAATGTCCCCGATGGGTCTGAGACTGTGGGGGGCGCATCGTGCTTGCCTCGCGATCGCTGCGCGCTGAAAACCGGCCGCAGGTAGTCAACTGCGTCGTCAGTTGCTCGACTACTCTCGGGCGCAGGAGGCCCCGAAGGCGTCTGGTCGGCCGGGAGCGCTTCGGGCTGCAGCAGGTAGTTCTCGATCGGGCGGTCGGCAAGGTAGGCCGAAAGGGCATTGGCGAGGGTCAGATCGTTCGTTTCTGCAGTGGTCCCGAACTGCGGTGCGAGCACTGCGGCGGTCAGCAGCGCGGTTCGAGCGGGTGCGGATACGTTCATCGCCCGAGTATCCCGTGGGATGCGATCGATGACAATGGCGGCACACACCGCAAACCCCTCTCCCGGAACGGGGGCTGGGGAGGGGGAAGTGCATTGCCTGGCTGCGGGTGCACTCACCCTCACCCCCGGCCCCTCTCCCGCTTGCGGGAGAGGGGCCGGGGAAGGGAGGGGGCAGGGGACGCAGGTCAGTTCGTGGCCTGGTTCCGGTCATTCATCAGGAACTGTTCGCCGAGTTTGATCAGCGCGGCGGCGACGGCGATACCCAGCACGAGGATCAGGATCTCCGGCAGGTTCGGCCGATAGGACTGGACCGCGCCGTACCAGTCAGCGGTCGGCCCCAGCGACACGAGCTGCCCGGTGATGATGAAGCTGTATTGCACCCAGAGCACGGCCACGATGGCCAGCAGCGCGAGCAGACGCGGGGCGAGATGCAGCAGCGCGGCCGCGATAATGAAGGGCGCCAGCATCGAGATGCTCGCCCAACCGAGCATTCCGGCAACGGTGCTGTGTGCCTCGTAGGCCACGCGTATCAGCAACAGCGCCGCGAGCAGCAGCGCGGTCTGCCGGAAGATGCGCCCGACAGTCTCGGTCAGCGTGCTTTGCGGGCGCAGCAGCACGATCGCGGCCGTGCCGCTGACCAGCGCCGAGACCAGCGTGACCACCGACAGGAAGGCCCCGTGGTAGTCCGGACGCCCGATCACGGTGCCGAACACCGCGCCGATAGTGATCGCCGCGGCGGCAGCGATGAGCAGCGTGCCCCAGGCCAGCGGCAGGTCGAACACCCCATGGCGCCCTTTCAGGTCCATCACCAGCTTCACGAACAGCAATACCAGTTCGATGGAATACAGCGTGCCCATCCACCAGATCGGCGAACTCGGGTTCGGCGACAGCAGGATCCAGACCATGTTCAGCAGCGAGCCCAGTTCCGTGGCCAGCGCGGTGAAGCCTCCGACCAGCATCCCGATGGCCAAGATCAGCAGGGCCCGCGTATGCCGCGTGATGGCCTCATCGTCCATGATCAGCCCGTAGGCCAGCACCAGCGAGACCCCGGTACTCATCAACGCGAGGAAGATGTAGGTGATCAGCGGTAGTGTCCAGACCAATGCGCTGTTGGTTGCGAACAGGTGGCCAAAGAACATCTCGTACAGCCCTACAGCACCGCCCGCTACCAGTCCAACGGCGATCAGGGTCCAGGTGGGTGTGAGAAAATCTTTCACACTGACGTTGGAGTTCATGGATCACGCTCCTTGATTCTCGCCGGCGGGGCGAGCGGGTTCGAAACGGCGCTGTGGCTTGTAGTCACGGATGTAAATCACCCGTGGCCGGGTGCCCAGTTCTTCACGCAGCCCCCTGCCTCCGTGTTTCGCAACCAGCTTGCTTACCTCGCTGTTCGGATCGTCGATGTCCCCGAACTGCCGTGCACCCGAGGGGCAGGCGTCGACACAGGCCGGGGCCAGACCCTTCGCCAGCCGGTGGTCGCAGAACGTGCATTTCTCCACCGTGCCGGCCGGACGGACAACCGGGTAGGTCGTTCCGCGCTCCGGGTTGCCGTGCGGAGAGCCTTCGCCTCCGACTTCCTCGACCATCTCCCGGGGAGAGAAGCACCCCTCGGCCAGACGGTCTCTCTCGGCCCAGTCCTTGTGCGGCCTTTCCCAGTTGAAGCTGATCACGCCGTACGGGCAGTTGACGATGCAGGCCTTGCAGCCGATGCACTTCTTCGGGTCGTGCAGCGTCAGGCCGGTGTCTCGGTTCTTGTACATCGCCTGGGTCGGGCAAGCCTTCACGCAGGGCGCGTTGTCGCAGTGGTTGCACATCGTCGAGATGTATTCGTAGCGCACGGCAGGGAACTTCCCGCTGGTGCGGGTGATCTTGTCGCACCAGTTGAAGCCGACCGGCGTGTTGTTTTCGATCTTGCACGCGATGGTGCAAGCGGCGCAGCCGACGCAGAGCTGCTGGTCAATCACCATTCCATATCCCATGACTGAACTCTCCTGGCAATTTTCGGCTGTCAGACCTTCTCGACACGAACGCCAATCTGGCCGGAAAACACCGAGGATCCGGACAGGCGGTCGAAGTCGCGTGGGATCAGTTCGTTGTTGTTGTTGCCGCCGATCGCCGAGTGCCCAAAGTCCGTGGACACATGCCGACCATAGGCCCAGTGGCCCATGCCAAAGGCCTTGACCACGCAACCGGGGCGTGCGCCCTCCCAGACGCTCGCGGTGCAGGTGATGCTGCCCGAGACCGAGGTCAGGCGGACCGTGTCGCCGGTCTGGATGCCCAGGCGTTCCGCATCGACCGGATTGATCTTGGCGGCATCGCCGAATTTCAGGTCGCCCGGCTCGACATCGCGCTCGCCGGTATACCAGTAGTGGTTGCAGCCGCGACCTTCGCGGTTGAGCTTGTGCTTGTGGTCGACGAACAGCATCGGGAACTCGTCCTCGCTGCCGTGCCGGAACGGATGTTCGTAATGTGGAATGAATGCCAGTTCGCCGCGCGCCTCGTAGTTGCATGTGGCGAGCACATGCTCGATGTCGGTGTTGTGCCGGTCGGCGTGCGACTGCAGCGCTTCCTTCAGAGTCTCGGAGTAGAACTCGAAGTTGCCCGTCTTCGTGCCCATGTTGCCCCAGCGCGACTGGAACGGATAATGGTCGCTGGTCCACATGCCCACCTTCAGGAATTCGTCCCAGCTGTTGAACTTCGTACCACCGACGGTGGACTTGAAATCCCAGAAGGGCTTGGTCATCATCTTGACCATGATCAGGCCCAGTTCGTCGCCGTTGCTGGGATGCGCTCCCGTCTCCGGGTCGATGAACTCGTTTTTCAGATACTCCAAGGGCGCGCTGAAGCCCTTGCGATCCAGTGCTTCGGCGAGCAGCCAGGGAATCTCGGACTCGTCCTGGCGGATGTCGCCGACCTTGACCATCGGTTGCTGGATGCCGACGACGCCGTAGCCGTTGCCGGAGTTGGCTACCACGTTCCAGCGCTCGAACATGCTGTGCGACGCCGGCAGGATGATGTCGGCAAACATCGACTGTTCGGCGAGGTTGAGCGTGGAGTGGACCTGGAAGGGCACCTTCTTCATCGCCTCTTCCCACTCCTGGGCATGCGGCTGTGCATAGACGAAGTTGTTCCAGCTCGCGTAGAGGATCTCGATGCCGTAGGGGTCTTCCTCGAGGATCGAGTTGGCCGGCTGGGAGCTGATCACGCCACCGCCGGAGCGGCCGCGGGCCAGCGCCGGAAACTCCAGGCGACCGCGCCGGTCGATCATCTCCATCGCGAGCCCGGCCTTGGCCAGATCATCACGATACGCGGCACCATCCGGCAGCGACGCCGTCGGGCGCGAACTGAAGCGCATGCTGCCACCCTCGTTTTCGGCCGCTCCAAGCAGGCCGGCCAGGGCGTGCCCGCACATCGAGCTGTACGCGCCACGGGTGTTCATGTGCATCCCGCGCGAGAGCCAGATACCCACGTTCGGAGCCGCCGCCCCAAGGTCACGGGCGACTCGTACGATCTGTTCGACCGGAAGGTCGGTGATTTCGGCCGCCCACTCCGGGGTTCGGTCCTTGAGTTCCAGGTTCCACCACTGCACCAGACCGTGAGTGTAGAGCTCGTTAAAGGTGGGAACGGCGGTCGGTCTCGAAGCTGCGGGTTCTGCAGTCACGCCCTCCGCCGAGTCTCCTTCGTTGACCTGGGTCGCTTCGGGCTCCGCGGCGGCGGCTTCCTCGGGCTCGATCATGGTTTCCAGGTCCACCGTCTGGCCCGCGACAAAGCGGTTCTGCCCGTCGAAGAAGTCACCGACAAAGGGCTTGTGCCAAAGGCCCTCGACCAGGATCACGTGCGCCAGTGCCAGCGCCAGCGCTGAGTCCGTTCCGGGCTTGAGTGGCAACCATTCGTCGGCCTTCTGCGCGCTGGAGGAGAAGCGCGGGTCGACGATCGCCACCTTCGCCTGATCGAGCATGTTGCCCCATTCACGCGTCGCGAAGGAGACCTGGCGGTTGGCGGCGATCGGGTCGGCGCCGAAGCAGAGTTGGTAGCGGCTGTTCTTGATGTCGTACTGGCGGTAGCCGAAGTTGCCTTCCATGAAATAGGGACCGAACTTGTCGGCCTCGGCGCAGATGGCCGAGTGGGTGATGGCGTTCGGCGAGCCGATGATCCGCGTGATGTTGGCCAGCATCACGCCGCTCATGAATCCATAGCGGCCGCGGGTGGTCATGTATTTGTGTGGTTCGCCCTTGCGCCGCAGTTCTATCAGCTTCTCGGCGAAAGTGTCCATCGCCTCTTCCCAGGTGATGCGCACGAAGCCCGGATCCTCCCCGCGGCCCTTCTTCGAATTGGTCCGTTTCATCGGGTAGCGCACCCGGTCGGGGTCGTAAAGTTCGGTAAGCGCCATGCTCTGGCGCACGCAGCCGGATTTGCCGGTGATCTTGGAGTGCTGGTTGCCGCGCACGTGGAATACGCGGCCGTCCTGCACGTAGGCTTCCTTCATGCACCAGGTGGTGCAGCCCTGGCAGACGGTCGGGACCCACTTGCCGGAACCCGGGACCGCGTCCGCGGCGTGGGCAAGCCCGGCCCGCACCAGGCCCTGTGTGATCGGGTTGAGTTGAAATACCGTTGCGACACCCAGCGCACCGGTTCCTGCCAGGAAGGCGCGGCGGCTGACTGGATTCTCGAAGAACGATGGCATGCGCGTGATCCTCGCTTCTGCGTCGATGGACCCCCGCATTGCGCGCTTTCGTAAGGGGTCGTTTCTTGATCCAGGTCAATAGGAGGCACTAGCCGGATCGAAATACGCCGAAAGCTGTGATCCAGATCAATGCACTGGTAAGTGAATCGAAAAAATAGGAAGATGAAAATATTATTGTCGCCTTCCATTCGATAGGATCGAATGGAAGTGTCTTCGTCTGCCTTCCACCTGCGGCATGCGCGTCGGTGCGCCCTCGGGCCGCCAGCGTTCCAGCGACGCCCTTCACCGGTAGCGTCCATCCCGCGGCGTGCAATGACGAATTCGGTCCCAGGATGGCCCAGGATGGCCCCGGTGTGAGTTGCGTGCGTGACCCGGGATTCGGTAGGTAAGGCATGCGGGAAGTTCGGTGCCTACGAAGCACGGCGAGGCGCGCCGGAGCACCTGCAGGGATAGCCAACCCATTTCAAACCGGCCCAACGCAGCGCCGGCGTGTCGGGCGATGTATTTCCAGCATGGTCCACTAGCTGGCGTTGGCGGATTCCTCGCCGGGAATGAAGAACAGGCTCGGCCCACTGCGCAGGTGGCCTTCCTCTGCCAGCAACAGATCCAGCCCGAGACTCGCGAGATCGTCGGCGACCGCGTCAACTTCGAAGTCCTTTTCCATGTAGAAGATCTTCAGGTAGCTGTGGCACTCGTGGCAGGTCTCGGCCTTGATCGCTCCCTTGTCGCCTTCCAGACCGAGGTATTCCAGTCCGGTGGTCGCGTCACAGTTGGAGCACTTCACCCGCACCAGGTGCCATTCGCTCTCGCAGAGGGAGCAGTGCAGGTAGCGCAGACCCTGCTGCGTGCCGCCGATCTGCACGACGCTCGCGACCGGGGCACTGCCGCAGAGCGGACAATGGCCCGCGTGGGGTTCCGGGTCGGACCGGATGACGCCGAAGTCCTCCACGGGCAGGGCCGTGGCCAGATGTGTCCAGTAGACCTGCAGTGCCGCCGCGATCAACGGCGTCCGTGCAGGATCGGCCATCGCCAGATTCCCTTCGAGCACTTGCCGCGCGACGGTGCCCAACTCCGCGCGGTCCATGCCGCGCAGTGTGTCGATCGCGGCCCGAGTCGGCGCTGGCGCAGCGGTTTCGACGTCGGCCAGGATCCCGGTCAGCACTTCATGCCAGACCGGTTCCAGCCGCGATGACCATGCGCTGAAAACCGGTTCGCCGCGCCGGCGCTGCTCGGCCAGCGACAGCTCCGGGGGCAGCGACACGCTGGCGGCGTCCAGCTGATCCAGCGCGTTCTGCTGTGCCCGTGCGACCGAGGCCACGAACATCAGGAACGGCTCCAGCGGGTGATCGCTCGCCAGCTGGAGGAGGCGGTCGGCCCGTCGCCGGAAGACGTGTTTCCGGTCGGCGGGCCGCACGAAAGGCGCTTCCTGCGCCGGTGGGCGGATCTCGCCCGGTTGAATGACTGCACTCACTTTTTCTGCCCCGAGGTCATTTCTTCGTACCACAGCGGATGGTGCTTGCGCGCCCATGTCTCGGTGACCGTGCCGCGCAGCATCGCCCGTGTGGATCCCTTGATCCAGAAGATCGCGGAGTAGATATGCACGATCATGCCGAGCAGCAGCACCACGGCACTGATCACGTGGATCACCGCCGCGGCGCGGACCACCCCGATCGGGAACAGCGGGGCGAACCAGGGCTGCCACAAGGCGATGCCGGTCAGCAGCAACAGGATCATCGTCACCACCAGGGTCCAGAACAACAGCTTCTGGCCCGGGTTGTACTTGCCGATCGGTGGCAGGTTCTCCTCGCGGTTCTTCATCACGTCGCCGAGCCGCCCCAACCACTTGAAGTCGTTGCCGGTCAGCAGGTTGTGCTTCCAGTACTTGACCATTGCAATGAAGAAGAACACGAACATGGCCACGCCCAGCAGCGGGTGCAGAACCCGGGCCCACTCGCCGCCGCCGAAGAACGCCGACAGCCAGTACAGCGACGGGTGGAAGAATGCCATTCCGGACATCGCGACGAGAATGAAGCTCAGGGCCAGCAGCCCGTGGTTCACCCGGTCACTAGAGGTGTAGCGCTGGATCAGTTTGGGTTTGGCGCTCATGGCTCAATCCTCCTTGTCCGTGGCGGCCGCCGACCGGGTCTTGTCGTCTTCGTCCTCGTCTTCCTCCGCGTCGTTCGGGCCCACGGCGAAGTAGTGTACGAAGGCCCCGAGGCTCGCGATGCCCAGCAGCGCCAGGCTGAACGGCTTGGCCAGTCCCTTCCAGAAATCGACCGCCGCGCTGATTTTCGGATCCTTCGGCAGTCCCTGGTAAAGCTCCGGCTGATCGGCGTGCTGCAGCACGTACATCACGTGGGTGCCGCCCACGCCCTGCGGGTCGTACAGCCCGGCCTGGTCGTAGCCGCGGGAATTCAGATCCGCGATGCGGCCGTCGGCATGTTTCTTCATGTCCTCCTTGGAGCCGAAGGTGATGCACCCCGTCGGACAGACCTTGACGCAGGCCGGCTCCATGCCCACCGCGACGCGGTCGGAGCATAGGGTGCACTTGTAGGCCCGGTTGTCCTTCGGCGAGATCCGCGGGATGTCGAACGGACAGCCCGCGATGCAGTATCCGCAGCCGATGCAGTGCTCGGAAACGAAGTCGACGATTCCGTTCGCGTACTGCACGATCGCGCCGGGGGCCGGGCAAGCCTTCAGGCAGCCCGGGTCGGCGCAGTGCATGCAGCCGTCCTTGCGGATCAGCCACTCGAACTCGTATTCCTCGGGCTCGACCTCCGCGAAGCGCATCAGCGTCCAGGTGCTCGGGGTCAGGTCCAGCGGGTTGTCGTAGACACCGACGTTGGTGCCGATTTCCTCGCGCAGGTCGTTCCATTCCGCACACGCGACCTGGCACGCCTTGCAGCCGATGCACTTGGAAATGTCGATTAGCTTGGCGACCTCGACCTCCTCCCGGATACTGGGAGGGGTCCGGTTCGTGGCGGAGCGTGCGGTGATATCAAGCGATTGCAGTGATGACATGGCGCACCTCCTCAGGCTTTCTCGATGTCGACCAGGAACGCCTTGAATTCGGGCGTCTGCGAATTGGCGTCACCCACGTAGGGGGTCAGCACGTTGGCCAGGTAGCCCCTGTTCGTCAGCCCCGCGAAGCCCCAGTGGATCGGGATTCCCACGGTATGGACGACCTTGCCGTCGACATTGAGTGGCTTGATGCGTTTGGTCACCACGCAGGTGGCGGTGATCTCGCCGCGGTTGGACATCACCACCACGTCGTCGCCGCTGCGGATCCCCTTCTCCTGCGCCAGGGCTTCGCCGATCTCGACGAACTGGGACGGCTGGGTGACGGCGGCGGACTGCGCGTGCTTGGTCCAGAAGTGGAAGTGCTCGGTGAGCCGGTAGGTGGTCGCCGCATACGGGAACTCGTCGGCGTCGCCGAAACTCGCCCAGTCCTGCGCGAAGACCCGTGCCGCCGGATTGTTCGTCGCCTTCAGGTTGTCGCGGTGCAGCGGGTTGTACCCGAGCGGGGACTCGAACGGCTCGTAGTGCTCGGGGAACGGTCCCTCGTTCATGCCGGCGAACAGGCGCGCCGTGCCCTCCGGCGTCATGATGAACGGCATCACCTCTTCTTCGGGTGCCGCGTTCGGGCGCATATCCGGGATGTCCGGCCCGCTCCAGCGCTGGCCGTCCCAGGCCACCGGCGCACGCCGCGGATCCCAGGGCCTGCCGTCCATGTCGCACGACGCGCGGTTGTACAGGATCCGGCGGTTGGCCGGCCAGGCGAAGCCCCACTCGGGGTACACGCCGAGGCCCGACGGGTCTGCGGTGCTGCGCCTTGCGGCCATGTTGCCCGTCGCGGTCCATGCGCCGCTGTACAGCCAGTTGCCGCAGGCGGTGCTGCCGTCATCGCGCAACTGCGCGAACCCGGCCACCTGTTGTCCGGCCGGGATCGTGATGCGTCCATCGGCATCGCGGACGTCCGCGACCGCCTTTCCGGAGATCTCGCGCAGGAGTTCGCCGGAATCGGGCACCTCCGGGTTGTTGTACGGCCAGGAGACGTTCAGGATCGGGTCCGGGAATGCGCCGCCTTCCGCCTGGTACATTTCGCGGATCTTCAGGAACAGGCGCGCGATGATCTCGCGGTCCGGCTTGGCTTCGCCGGGCGGGTTCGCGCCCTTCTCCTTCCAGATGATGACTCGGCCCGAGTTGGTGAAGGTGCCGTCTTCTTCCGCGAAAAGCCCGGAGGGCAGGCGGAACACCTCGGTCTGGATCTGGCTGGGATCGACGTCGTTGTAGCTGCCGAAGTTGCGCCAGAACTCGGAGGTCTCGGTGACCAGCGGGTCGATGATCACCAAGTACTTCAGCTTCGAAAGCGCCTGGGTCATTTTCGCCTTGTGCGAGACCGCCGCGACCGGGTTGAACCCCTGGCAGATGAACCCGTTCATTTGGTCGGTGTGCATCAGCTCGAACATCTGCATCACGTCGTACGGCCGGTCGATCTTCGGCAGGTAGTCGTAGGCGAAGTCGTTGTCCGCGCTGGCCGCGTCGCCGTACCAGGCCTTCATCAGGCTCACGTGATACTTCGGGTAGTGCTGCCACCAGCTGATCTGATCGGGACGGATCGGCTTCAGGGCCTTCAGCTCCATGTATTCGCCAAAGTCCTGGTGCTGGTCGTTCGGCAGGTTCAGGTAGCCCGGCAGATTGGTCGTGACCAGGTTCATGTCGGTGATGCCCTGCACGTTCGCATGGCCGCGCAGCGCGTTCACGCCTCCGCCCGGCATGCCGATGTTGCCCAGCAGCAGCTGGATCATCGCCATGGTGCGGATGTTCTGCGAGCCCTTGGAATGCTGCGTCCAGCCAAGTGCGTACAGAATGGTCATTACCTTGTCGGGCGCGGAATGCTCGGCGATCGCTTCGCAGATGTGCAGGAAGCGGTCTTCCGGGGTGCCGGTGATCCGGCTGACGAGTTCAGGCGTGTAACGCGAGAAGTGCGTTTTCATCAGCTGGAACACGCAGCGCGGGTGACGCAGGCTGTAATCGACGCGCGCAAAGCCATCGTCGCGCATCTCGTACCCCCAGCTTGCCCGGTCGTAGCGCCGGTCGTCCTCGTCGTAGCCGGAGAACAGTCCGTCTTCGAACTGGTACTCGTCCTTCACGATGAACGGTGCGTTGGTATAGTGGCGCACGTACTCGTGCTGGATCTTGTCGTTCGTCAGCAGATAGTTGATCACGCCGGCAAGAAACGCGATGTCGGTGCCGACGCGGATCGGAGCGTAGTAGTCCGAAACCGCGGCGGAGCGGGTGAAGCGCGGATCGACCACGATCAGTTTCGCACCACGGTTGGCCTTCGCCTCCGTAACCCACTTGAAGCCGCAGGGGTGCGCCTCGGCGGCGTTGCCGCCCATCACGATGATCAGGTCGGCGTTCTTGATGTCGACCCAGTGGTTCGTCATTGCGCCACGTCCGAAAGTCGGGGCCAGACTGGCCACCGTCGGAGCGTGTCAAATGCGAGCCTGGGTATCGACGGTCACCATCCCGTAGCTGCGCGCGGTCTTTGCGGTCAGGTAGCCGGCCTCGTTGCTGGCGGCGGAGCTGGCCAGCAGGCCGGTGGTGTTCCAGCGGTTGACCAGTTCACCGTTGTCGTTGCGGGAGACGAAGTTCGCGTCGCGGTCTTCCTTCATCCGCTTCGCGATGCGCGTGAGCGCCTCGTCCCAGGAAATCCGCGTCCATTCGTTCGAACCTGGTTCGCGCACTTCCGGGTACAGCACCCGGTTCGGGCTCTTGATCATGTCGATCAGGCCGGCACCCTTCGGGCATAGCGTGCCGCGGTTCACCGGGTTGTCCGGGTCGCCCTCGATATGGATCAGCGCCGGGTGGGCGTTCTTCGCGCCGCTTCCCAGGCTGTACATGATCACCCCGCAGCTCACCGAGCAGTAGGGACAGGTGCTGCGGGCCTCGGTCGTGCGCGCCAGCTTGAAGCTGCGCACCGAGGCCTGCAGTTCCGTGGGCGAGAAGCCCAGCGCGACGAGGGTGGAGCTGCCCATCCCCGCCGCGCATATCTTCAAGAACGTTCGTCGTGTGACTTGCATCGACTCCTCCTCCTCGCAACTCGGTGCGGCGGGGCTTGTGCCCTCATTGTGGTCGGCCGGACCGGCGGCTCGCCGGTGGAACCGGCCCGCGGTTCGTTACAGGGCAGAGCGGCGACGGTTCGGAGAAACCCCCGCCGCTGCCGCGAAAACCCCGTAAGTCAGGAGTATAGGAGGTGGCTGGAGGTTTTCCAGAGAGGAGTGCTTGCCTCGGTGGCTGGCAGACGAAACGAATCGGCCGTCCTCCGGGCGCCGCGTAGGCAGACTGCGAAACGACGTGGGCGCGCCGGCACCGGCCATGCCTCGGGGCTGGACGAATCCCTCAGCCAGCGAGCGATTCAGGGCCGCTGCGTGACTGGATCCGGAAGCGCGCCGAGCCAGGCCAGTTCGGGGGGCAGTGGCGGCAGTTGCGAGTCGCAAGCGGTCTGCACCGTGTCGCTGGCGTCCAGCCGGACGTGGTCCGACCAGTGCACCAGGTGCAGGAACCCGCCGTGGTCTTCGATCAGCGCGGTACAGTGCTCCACCCAGTCGCCGGTATTGCAGTACAGCACGCCGTCGCGGGAATGGATCCCGGCCTTGTGGATGTGGCCGACGATGTGGCCGTCGAATCCCCGGTCGCGCGCGACGCGCGACGCGGCCGCCTCGAAGCGGCCGATGTAGTCGCGGGCTCGCCCGACGCGGGTCTTGGCCCAGGCCGACAGCGACCAGTACGGAAGTCGCAGCAGCCGTCGGAATCGGTCGACCCAGCGGCCGAGCCGCAGCAGCACCTGGTACCCGAGGTCGCCCATCAGATGCTGGAGCCGGCTGTGACGGACCTCGGCATCGAACTGGTCTCCGTGGCTGACCAGGAACCGGCGCCCGTCGGCCGTTCGGTGTTCGAGATCGCGCAGGATGCGCACCCCGCGGATTTCGCTGCCGACCAGGCTGCGCAGGGCCTCGTCGTGGTTGCCGGGAATGTAGACGACGTCGATGCCCCGGTCCGCCAGTGCCAGCACGTGTTCGAGGACTGCTGCTTGAGCCGTCGTCCAGAACACCCGCCGGCGCATCGCCCAAAGATCGAAGATGTCGCCGACCAGCACCAGCCGCTCGCAGTCGAGGCGCTGCAGGAAGTCCAGAAGGTAGTCGGCGCGGCAGTCGCGGGTGCCGAGATGAACGTCCGACACGAAGGCGGTACGGCAGTCGAGTGAGCGCATCGCGCGGCTCCGTCAGTCCAGACCGCGCTAGCGTCGTTCGGGCGCGTTACCGGGGCATGGCGTGCGGTTGAACCTTTTCTGAACCGGGCTCGGTCTCGCGCTCCGTGCCGGGATACGCCGGTGCGATCAGGTCGACCTCGTGCCCCATCGACCGGAGGTCGCGCCGGAATGTCTGGATCGACGTGGACACGCCATTGATCCTGGGAAAATACACATCCGACAGCATCAGGACACGCATGGGTTTCCATCGGCGCAGGGCAGGGGGCGAGGATCGACAACACCCCTGACCGGAGGCATTCCGATCCGGGCCGGGTTTACAGGGTATCGTGAAACCGGCCGCGCTGCCCGCCATCCGCGCAGGCGCGCGCGGCACGAACCCGATCTGGATCGTGACCGGCCTGCGCTGCCGATGCGGGTCGATCCGGTCGGTGTCAGCTGAACGGCACCGGTCCTCGCAGGAAGTGTCGGCGGTACCGGTCGGGCACCCGGCGCACGTCGAGCAGGATGAACACATCGGCGACGCCGAAGTCCGGGTCGTGGCAGGCCTCGCCGCAAACCCACGCGCCGAGGCGCAGGTACGCCTTCAACAATGGCGGAGGATCTGCCGGCGTACCGGCGCGCCATTGCAGCTGCGGGACCGGATGCCGCGGTACCACCCGGTACTCGGGCGGCCCCAGGTGTTTCTCGTAGAGTTGGTGCAGCAGAGCGTGGACCGACGGATCGTTCTGTGGCAGCGGGATGCTGGCGCAGCCCATCATGAAGTCGAATCGATGGGCGGTCATGAAACCGGCGAGCCCGGTCCAGAGTGCGTTGATCGCCCGGCCCGTACGGTAATCGGCGTGCACGCAGGTTCGCCCGACCTCCATCACGCGGCCGGGCAGTTCGTTCATCCTGCCCAGCGCGAACTCGTCTTGCGAATAGAAGCCGCCGGCTGCCGGGGCATCGTCGGAGTTGAGGATGCGCGTACTGGCGACCACCTCGTCCGTGCTTGCGTCGCGGACCAGCAGGTGCTGGCAGAAATCGTCGTAGCGGTCACGGTCGATGCCTTGATCCGCGCTGGCCAATCGGGCGCCCATCTCCTGCGCGAACACGCTGAAGCGCAATTGCTGGGACGCCAGCACGTCGGCCGGTGTCGCGGCGATCTCTGCTACCAGCAGCGGCTGGCGGGGAGCCGGGGTCCGGGAACCGTATTCGGCCAGGTGCGGCATGCGCATGCCCTTGGGGGTGAATGAACCCCAGAGTGTGCCGAACGCTTGTGACAAGGGGTTGATCGTTGCGTGAACGCCCGATGAAGCAGCTCTCGAGGAATGGGCTCTCGAGGAATGGGCGCCACCCGCGTGCCGTCATCGCGGCGTCATGGAGCGCTGGTATAAGCCCGGGCCATGACGAATCTTGACCAGCCTGGCGTCGACGGTGAGTACCGCGCGCTCCTCGAGGAAATGCACGCGCTGCGCCAGCAGGTCGTCGATGGCGCAGCCACGCGCCTGCAGGAACTCGCTGCGCGGAAAGAAAGCGGAGACTTCCCGGCAAGCGCGTGCAACCTCGCGCAGTATCTCGCAATGCGCTGCCGGGACCTGCGCCCGCTACAATTGCGCCTGGCGCGGAAGGGGCTGTCATCGCTTGGTCGCGTCGAAGCGCATGTGCTGGCCAGTATCGACGAGGTGATCCGCGTGCTCTCGGGCCTTTGCGCCGAGCCGGAGCCGATGCTCGAGCCGCCGCCCGCACCGGGTTTCGATGCCGGTAACGAATTGCTTGCGTTGAACACACGGACCCTGTTCGGTCTGCCCAGGCCTGGGCGGACGGCGCGCGTGATGGTGACCATGCCCACCGCGGCCGCATCGGACGGGGAGCTGGTTCGTGCGCTGCTCGAGTCGGGTATGGACTGCGCCCGCATCAACTGTGCGCACGACAGCCCGGCGGTCTGGCGGCGCATGATCGACAATATCCGCCAGGCGCAGCGGGTCGTCGGTCGCGACTGCCGCGTGGTCATGGACCTTGCGGGGCACAAGGTCCGTACCGGTCCGCTGGCCGACGAGCCCGCGGCAACGCAACTGCGCCCGCAGCGCGACGCGTTTTCCGGTGGGCGCAAGCCGGTCGCGGTCAGGCTGGCGCCCGAGTCGGCGACCGCGGTGGAACCGCCGGCCAGCGGCCAGCCGCCGACGATGACCGTCGACCCTCGGGTGCTGGCGATGCTCTCGCCGGGGGATCGGCTGTCGTTCAGCGACCTTCGAGGCAAGACCCGCAAACTGATCGTCGAACGTGAACTGGACGACTCGACCTGGCTCGCGCGCTGTCCCAGGCGCGCGGTGATCGGCCCCGGAACCTCGATGCGCCTGATGCGCAGGGCGAACGGCCGTTGGGCGCCCGTTGATGCCGAACCGGTGTACCTGGGTGGGCACCGGACCCGGCCGATGCGGATCGTGTTGCAGCTCGGCGACGCACTGAACCTGACCAGGCCCGAACTGCCCGGTCGGCCCGCGCGCCTCGACGCCGACGGGCGGGTCGTCGAGCCGGCGCGGATCGGCGTGACGGCCGCGAGCGTGCTCAAATGCCTGTCGCCCGGTCAGGCCGTCTGGATCGACGATGGCAAGCTCGGCGCCGTGGTGGTCGAATCGGATTCACGGTCGGCGTTGCTGAAGGTCACCCACGCGCCACCGGAAGGGTTTCGCCTGAAGGCCGACAAGGGCATCAACTTTCCCGGTGCGCAGTTGCAGCTGGGGCCTTTGAGCGAAAAGGATCTCACGGACCTCGATTTCGTGGTGAGCCATGGGGATCTGGTGGGATTCTCGTTCGTGCAAACCGCCTCCGATATGCGCGCCCTGATGGAGGAACTCAAACGCAGGAGCGCCGGCGACCTCGGCATCGTCGCCAAGATCGAAACAGAACGAGCGCTGCGTCACCTGCCGGATATCATGCTCAGTGCCATCGGCAGGCATCCGCTGGCGATCATGATCGCGCGTGGCGACCTCGCGGTGGAGATCGGGGGCGAGCGCCTCGCCGAGATCCAGGAGGAACTGCTGTGGATGGCCGAGGCCGGCCACGTCCCTGTCGTCTGGGCCACTCAGGTGCTCGAGAGCCTTGCGAAGACGGGTTCGGCATCCCGTCCGGAGTTGAGCGACGCCGCGATGTCGGTGCGCGCCGAATGCGTGATGCTGAACAAGGGACCGTTTATCGTCACCGCGCTGCGTGTGCTCGACGACATCCTGCGCCGGATGCAGGATCACCAGCAGAAGAAGATGCCGCAGCTGCGTGCGCTCCAGCTCGCCGCCGGAGGGGCTGGAATTAAGGGTGCCGGCGTGTCGGCTCAGCTGGCCAGTGCGGCGAAGAGCAGCACCGAGAGCGACGCCACCGCTGCACCGATCACGGCGCCGGCGAGCACATCGCTGGGGTAGTGCAGCCCGAGCACCGGCCTCGATGCGGCCACCAATACGGTGAACGGCACCACGATCCAGAACCATTCCGGGTAGTGGCTCAGCAGCACGATGGAGAACGCGACCGCGTGCAGCGTATGGCCCGAGGGGAAACTGTACTCGTCCAAGGGTGGCACCCGGCGGACGATGCGGTCGCTGACTATGAACGGCCGGGAGCGGCTGGTGTTGGCCTTGAGCCACTTGTAGATCTGCAGCGAGACCAGCCCGGTCAGCGCCATGTGCACGCTGGCGGTCCACGCACCGAATCCGTGGACCAGCGGCAGCGCCAGCATCAGCGTGTACCAGAACACGCCGTCGCCGAGGCGGCTGAACAGTGCGAAGAAGCGGCCGATGGCCTCGCGCCGGTTGGCGCGGTTCAGCCACTGGCACAGTGTCAGGTCCAGCGCGCGCATGCGTGCCAGCGTGGGAGACGGCGTGAGCGGGCGTTCAATCATCCGGATTCTCCGTGGCGCGTCGCAGCAGCGCCTCGTAGCGGATACAGACCTGCGACCAGTCGATCTCCAGCGCGGTGCCGCGGCCCGCTGCGGCGAGCCGGCGCGTTTCCCGCCGATCGGCGGCCAGGTCGGCGACGGCCTGGATGAAGCCCGGATCGTCCGTGGTCGGGAGCGACCGGCCGTTCCGGCCGTCCGCCAGGTGTTCGCGCGCCGCGGCATAGTCGAACGCGACGACCGCCAGGCCGCTGGCCATGGCCTCGAGCGTCACGTTGCCGAAGGTCTCGCTGCGGCTCGGAAAAACGAAAATGTCAGCCGAGGCGTAGTGTTCGGCCAGGTCGGTTCCGGTCCGCATCCCGGCGAACAGAACCTCCGGGTGCGCTCGCGCCAGGGCGGCCCGCGCGGGCCCGTCGCCGACGACCACCATACGGGTGCCAGGGACGCCCTCGCGGGCCGCGTCGAACGCGCGCAGCGCAAGCGGCAGGTTCTTTTCCGGCGCGATGCGGCTGACCATCAGCAACACCGGATCCTCCGGCCCGGCGCCCCAGGATCGCCGCAGTTCGTCGCGCCGCCGCGACGGGCTGAAACGCTCGGTGTCGATTCCCCGGGACAGCACGTCCAGTTGCCGGAAACCGCGGCGTTCGAGATCGTCGGCCAGCGCCCGCGTCGGCACCAGGGTCAGGCGGGTTCGATTGTGCAGTCCGCGCAGATAGCTCAGTGCCGGTCGCTGGAACAGGCCGAGCCCGTAATGGGTCGCGTACTGGTGAAAGTTGGTGTGGAAATCGCTCACCACCGGAATGCCGAGGGCCGTGGCGGCGCGTACCGCCGACCAGCCCAGGGGACCCTCGGTGATCATGTGTACGACATCCGGGCGGTCGTTGCGCCAGAGCGCCTTCAGTCGGCCCACCGACGGCGTGCCCATCCGCAGGCCGTGATAGCGGGGCACCGGCACCCCGGGCATCAGCACGGTCTCGACCCCGGGAATCTGGAGGCCCGCGTCCGTCCCACGCTGGCGTACCCGCACCAGGGTCACGTCATGGCGCCCGCCAAGCCAGGCGACGAGCCGGTGGATGGTCATGGCGACGCCGTTGACCTCGGGCGGCCAGGTTTCGGTGACCACACAGACCCGCAGGCGAGGCCCGGTGGCGTCGGCTGCGAGGTCGCGCGCGGGGCGGGGCTTGAGAAGTGCTGAGTTCATACCCATGCACCATGCGCCCCGATGCTGTCAGGCTTATGACCGGGCGATGACGAATCGGTGACAGCGACGACACGATCTGCCGCGCTGGCCCCGGTTTGGGAGCAGCGGGGCGCGCGGACGCGGTGTTCGCGGCCGATCCGACCGGGGCATGGGGGGGAACGCGGTGGTACAATGCCGCGCTTCCTCGCGGCGTCGGATTCGATCAAGGACAGCTTCATGCACAACATCAAGACTCTCGAAGGGCGGTTTACCGCCGCCGGCGAGGCCCGCTACGGCCTGGTGCTGGCCCGCTTCAACAGCCTGATCGTCGAGCGCCTGCTCGAGGGCGCGGTCGATACGCTGCGGCGCAACGGCGTGGCCGACGCGCAGATGACGATCGTTCGCGTGCCGGGGGCCTACGAATTGCCGCTCGCGGCGCAGGCGATGGCGCGTTCCGGCGAGTTCGACGCGGTGGTCGCGCTCGGCTGCGTGATCCGTGGCGCGACGCCGCATTTCGACTACGTCGCGGGCGAGGCGGCGAAGGGTCTGGCGATGGTTTCGCTGGCCGAGAACCTTCCCGTCAGTTTCGGCGTATTGACCACGGACTCGATCGAACAGGCGATCGAGCGCGCTGGCACCAAGGCCGGCAACAAGGGAGTCGACGCGGCGCTGGGGGCGATCGAGATGGTCAGCCTGATGGCCCAGCTGCGGCCCGCGGATTGATTGGAAGCGAGCGCCGGGGGATGCCCCGGGGGCAGCCGGCCGGCCGCAGGCGACGGGGTGCCGGTTGGGCGCCCGCAATTGCCGGCCGCCGACCCCTGGTCGGTCACCGGTGCCGGATTGAATCAGCAGATTGAACCAGCAGGAAGTGGTATTCCCTTGAGTCGACACGATCACCAGCGGCAGATCCACGCCCGCCGGGCAGCCCGGCGGCGCGCGATGCAGGCGCTGTACTCCTGGCAGCTGACGCAGGACGATCCCAGAAATATCCTGGCCGAGTTCCGCGAGGACGAGGAACACGCGCGCGCCGATGCGGAATACTTCCGCGAAATCCTGATGGGTGTCACGTCTCGGGCCGCCGAGTTCGACCGGCTGCTCGCGCCAGCGCTTGGTGGCCGGCCGCTGGCGCAGCTCGACCCGATCGAGCACGCACTGCTGTGGCTCGGTGCCTGGGAGTTGTCGGATCGGCTCGATGTGCCGTATCGCGTGGTAATCAACGAGGCGGTCGATCTGGCGAAGAAGTTCGGTGCGGAGCAGTCCCACCGGTTCGTGAACGGGGTGCTCGATGCACTGTCCCGCGATCTTCGATGTGCCGAGCGCGCCGCCAGGCCGGCGCCGCGCGGCAAGCCCCGTGGCTCCTGAATGCCGCGCGATGCAGGCATCCCGTCGATGCGCATGCCGTGCCGCCCGGCGAGCCGCGGACGCGGTGCGCTGCGTACTGTCATGGCGTGGGCGGCCACCCGCGACGATGAAAGAGGCGTAGGGCGGAAGAGGCCGAAGGCCGTCATCCGCCAGCCGGCGCCCGGGGTACCGCGGGCGCCTGGGCACTGCGAACGCCGTGTGGCGGATGACGCTGCGCTCTTCCGCCCTACGGGTCTACGGGTCTACGGGTCGCCCGGGACGGGACCCGGGTTCTTTCACGTGAACGCTACCGTGCCATGTCTGAACGCCTGCTCTCCGAGTTCGAACTGATCCACCGGTTCTTCACCGGGCGTGATCGCGGGCCGGGGATTGCCCTCGGCGTCGGCGACGACTGTTCGCTGCTGGCACCGCGGCGGGGGCAGGAGCTTGCTGTCAGCGTCGATACCATGGTCTGCGGTACTCATTTCTTCGAAGACCAGCCGGCTGCCGCGGTCGGGCACAAGGCGCTTGCCGCCGCGCTGAGCGATCTCGCGGCGATGGGCGCGGAGCCGCTGGGGGCCCTGCTGGCCCTGACGCTGCCCAGGGTGGATACCGACTGGTTGCAGGAGTTTGCGGCGGGCTGGGGGGCACTTGCCGAACAGTTGCGCGTGCCGCTGATCGGGGGGGATACCACGCGGGGGCCGCTGGCGATCAGCGTCACAGTGCTGGGGCAGGTGCCGGCCGGCGCGGCGCTACGGCGCACCGGTGCCCAGCCCGGCAACCTGGTCGTCGTCAGCGGATCCTTGGGAGGAGCCTTTGCCGGCCTGCAATTGGAGCAGCAGCGGCGTGCTGCAAGGCGGGAGCCGCCCGCGGTTGAGGATTCCCGCTGCAAGCGCTTCTTCCGGCCCGAACCGCGGCTGGCGCTGGGGCGAACGCTGCGCGGGCGCACGCGCACCGCTATCGACCTCTCGGACGGCCTGCTGGCCGATCTGGGCCACGTGTGCACGGCTTCGGGCTGCGGCGCACGCCTGAGCGCAGATGATTTGCCGCGGGATCCACTGCTGGCCGACTGGCCGTCGGGGCCGTCCCTGGCCGCGGCGTTGTCCGGTGGCGACGACTACGAACTGCTGTTCGCTTGGCCGGCGCGGCAGCGGGGCGAACTGCGACCGCTCGCGGCCGCGCTGCAACTGCCGCTGACGGTGATCGGGGAGTTCGTCGAGGGCGGGGGTATCCAGGTGCTGGACGCGTCGGGAACCCCGATTCCGCTCGCGCAACGGGGGTTCGACCACTTTCGTCCGGACTGAAGCTCTGGACCGTTCGCATGCAGTCCGTCCCGGTCGCCGGGGAGACCGATGCGCCGTTCGGCCCAGGCGGGATGCGCACGCGCAGCGGCTGTCGTCCGGCACTGACTCTCATGGCGCGGGTGGCCATCCCTGAGGATGAAAGAGGCGTAGGGCGGAAAAGGCCGAAGGCCGTCATCCGCCGGCCGGCGTCGGGGTTGCCGCAGGCGCCGGGGAGGTGCGAACGCCGAGTGGCGGATGACGCTGCGAGACTGTGAAAGTATTCGCCCCGAGTCTCGGGTTCGGGGGTGGGGGCTTGGTAGAATTGGCGCACGCTGTGATGCCCCCCCCCACGTGCATGGGGCGATTGAGGAAAGCCGATGCTGAGCGAGCCTGAGTCTGCACCACCGGAAGCGTTGACCCTGTGGCCGTCCCCGGAGGACGGTGGACCCCCGGCGGCGGCCGGTCCGGAGCCGCGCCCGCCGTTGCCCCGGTCGCGGCGGTACAAGGAAGGGCCGTCGGGAGAGCAGCCGCTGCTGCTGCCGGCGTGCGTGGACGACTACGTGGCGGCGAACCATCCGGTGCGGGCGATCGCGGCCTACGTGGAGATGCTGGACCTGGAGCGGTTGGGCTTTCGGCATGCCGGGGGTGCGCTCACGGTGGGGCAGCCGGCGTACGCGCCCGGCGATCTGCTGAAGTTGTATCTCTATGGCTATCAGGAGCGGGTGCATTCCAGCCGGCGTCTGGAGGCCGAGTGCCGCCGCAACCTCGAGGTGATGTGGTTGCTGAACGGGCTGCGCCCAAACTATCACACGATCGCTGATTTCGTAAGAACAACGCCGCGGCACTGAAGGCGGCGAACCGGGAGTTTGTGCTGCTGTGCCGGGAGCTGGGGCTGATCAGCGGGACCCGGGTGGGGGTGGACGGGAGCTTCTTCCACGGCAATGCGAGTGCCGCCAGCGTCAAGACCAAGAAGCAGTTGGAAGCGGAGCTGGCCGCACTGGAACAGGACATCGACGGCTACTTGGCAGCGCTGGAGCGAGGGACGCCGACGCAGCGGCGGCCGAAGCGACAACGGTCAGCGCGCAGCAGCTTGCGGATCTGCAGGCGCGCGCGCAGCGCCGGCGAGAGCAACTCGAGGAGTTGGCCCGGACCGGCGAGACCCAGATCTCGCGGACCGATCCGGACGCCCGGCGCCTGAGCAAGAACGGGCAGAAAGTGACCGGCTACAACGTGCAGAGCGTGGTCGATGACCAGCACCACCTGATCCTGACCCACGAGGTCACCAACGCCGGAAACGACCTGGGCCAACTGGTGCCGATGGCGGAACAGGCCCGGCAGATGCTGCTCGATGGGCAGACCACGGAAGCCGCACAGCCGCTCGAGGTGTTGGCGGATGCCGGTTATTTCACCGAGTCCGACATCGCGGCCTGCGCGTCGCGGGGCATCGTGCCGTATGTGCCGGTTCCGGAGAAGACCGGTGCGGCCGAGCGGGCCGGCCGTCTGAGCGCCCGGGAGTTTGTCTACGACGCCGAGCAGGACCGGTACCGCTGTCCGGGTGGGGAAGCCCTGCATCCGTACGGCCAGCCGGATACCCGTAACGGCGTGAACTACCGGCGCTATCGCAGCCGCGCGTCGGTCTGCCAGTCCTGTCCTCTGAAGGCGCAGTGCCTGCCGCCGGCCGGCAAGCGTCGGGAGATTCTCCGCTCCGAGCACGCCGAGGCGGTGGAGCGGCATCGGGAACGGATGGCGGCGGCGCCGCAGGTGATGCGCCAGCGCGCGGCGCTCTGCGAACACCCGTTCGGAACCCTGAAGCGCTGGCTGGGGTGGGACCACTTCCTGGTACGGGGGTTTGACAAGGTGCGCGGTGAGATGGCGATGATCGTGCACAGTTACAACTTCCGCCGCGTGCTCAGCATCCTGGGGTTGCGGCCTTCATCGCCTACTGCCAGGCGCGGGGCGTTGCGCGCGGCTTTCTTGCGGCTTGGTACGGGCTCCTCGAGCGCCTCTGCCAGCCGTTCTGGGGTCGCGATGACCCGTGGCCCATGGCCGGGACCGTTAGCGGCTCGCACCGTCCACGCGCGGCTCCGTTCGTCCCAGTGCGTTTCACGCCTGCTCCCTAGCATCGGTGCCCATTCTTTCACGGTCTCTGCGCTATTCCGCCCTACGGGCCACCCGGGGCGCGACGCGGATTCTTTCACGTTATGCTCGGCTTCGGCGCGGGCAGGCGTTTTCTGGCCCGGTGTTCGGCCGCGGCGGGCTTAACGCCTGCATTGGGGTAGGGTATAAAGCCCGGCACGCCAACTGCCGGAGCTGCCGATGCCCCGACCGCCCCATCCGCCCGCATCCCTGGTGTTCCGGGATCCGGTACACTTGCTCGCGTTCGGCTTCGGGAGCGGGCTCGCGCGCTGGGCGCCCGGCACGTTCGGGTCGGCGGCGGCGCTGGTGTTGTATTTTGCCATCATCGGGCTTCCGGACTGGGCCTATCTGGGTGTGGTGGCACTGGTCACGGTGTCCGGGTTCTGGATCTGCGGGGAGAGTGCCCGGCGGTTGGGAGTACACGATCACCCCGGCATCGTCTGGGACGAATGGGCCGGCATGCTGATCACGCTGGCGTTCGCCCCTGCCGGGCTCGTCTGGGTGCTGGTCGGGTTCCTGCTGTTCCGGTTCTTCGACATCGTGAAGCCGTTCCCGGCGCGCTACTTCGACCGGCACTGGCACAGCGGCGTCGGGATCGTAATGGACGACGTCGTCGCGGCGATCTACGCCTGGCTGGTGCTGCAGGCGCTCGCCTGGGCGGTGATGACGTACCTTTAACCTGAAGGTCGCGACCATGCCCGGGCCCCTCGTGGGAGCGTGCCTTGCACGCGAACGCGCCGCAGGCGCGCCCCTGGCGCTGGCGGCCACCCCAACGCCGTTTCGCGAGCGAGGCTCGTTCGCACACGGTGGATTCCAGCGTAGCGGCCACCCCAAGCGCCAACGCACCGCCGAAGCACTCTGGTCGATTGCCTTTCATCATCGGGGGTGGCCGCCCGCGCCCTGGAGTTTGCGCGGCGACCGTGAGCGGGGTGGGCCGTATGCGTGCCCCTCGGCCTTTTCCCCGCGGGAGGGTAAGGGGCTTGCTCGCTCCCCCGCTTGCGGGCCACGGCCCGGGGTGAGTGCACCGCGGCGGTTCGTTAGGGGCGCTACCGGTGCGTTGCTGCGCTGGCGCGATGCCGCTGGCCGCGATCGGGTCGACCACGGTTGTCCGGCCCGAAACGGTCGATTTCGGGGTCAAAGTGTTGCGCATGAGAGACAAACACCCCCTCGGTGTCACTTTTTTATCAGAAAAGGGTTGAAATGCGACACCGTAGCGTATATAAAACACCTGTCATTCACGGAATGGCATTGAGCGATACCCGCTAACCGTGTTTCAAACCTGTTTTCAACTGTCCTGGGAGACAACGTCATGAACAAGAAACTTCTCGCTGTTGCCGTCGCCGCCTTCGTGGCTGCTCCGGCCATCGCCACCGCCGACACCACCCTGTTCGGCCAGGTCAAGTACGAAGTCGGTGCCATCGAGGATGGAAACGATCGCAACCTGGTCCACTCGACCGAAGGCACGCGTCTTGGCGTGCGGGGTGCCGAGGATCTCGGTGGCGGCATGCAGGGTATCTTCCGCCTCCAGGGTAATTTCGGTGGAAAGAACACCTCGTTCGCGAACCAGAACTATTCCATGAACGAAGAGGCCTGGGTGGGCCTGCAGGGTGACTTCGGCCGCGTGCTGCTTGGCCGTAGCGACAGCGCCATGAAGCTGGCGTCCCTGCCGTTCCGGGCCTTCACCGATACGCTGGCCGACCTGAACAACCGTCCGTTCAGCTGGGGGCGTGCCGAGGGCGTGCACTACACCACGCCGAGCTTCAACGGCCTGACCGTTTCCGCCACGGTCGAGCCCATGGGCGTTAAGGCCAAGTCCTACTACGCGCTGAACGCGATCTACAAGCAGGGTCCGATCTTTGTGTCTGCCGCAGTGGAAGATGCGAACAGCCTCGGTCTCTTCCAGGGCGGCGGCAAGCAGATCGTTCCGGGCAACACCAACTGGCAGATCGGTGGCAGCTACGACTTCGGCGCCGGTACCGTTGGCCTGCTGTACCAGGATATCGACGACATCGCCGATGTCGTGACCCTGCCGGTGACCTTCAAGGTGACCCCGCAGGTGTCGCTGCGTGCCGCGGTGCAGTACCGCGATTTCGACAACGGGCCTGTCGATGACCTGACGAACTTCGCCGTTGGCGCCAGCTACCACTTCAGCAACCGCACCGAGGTGTTCGCTAACGTCTGGTATGACGACGAGGTGAGCAGCACCTTCGGTGGTGCCGAAGAAGAAACCCAGCTGGGTATCGGCCTGCGTCACAGCTTCTAAGCGGCCATTGCTGCTGCAGCGCTGGGGTGCCCTTCGGGGCACCCTTTTTTTTTTTAGGGGGCGGCGGCAATAGGAACGGGAGGCGCGGTTCCTTCGTTCGGTTTCCGGAGTGCCCGCTTCGATCGCACTGGCGGCATTCGATATCCTGATTCGCGCGGATATTCCGCAAGCCGGCGGGAAGTGTGCTGCCAGCCGAAGACAGCGGATCCGGGCCCGCGCACCGGGTCTGCGAGGTCTATCCCGTGCGGTGGGGCGAGTGGTCGCCCCGCAGGCCAGCCGATTGCGAGACCCTGGATACTCGATGGGATCCCGAATCGGCAGGGTGTCAGGCCCGTGGTTCAGGGGCCGCTGGCCTGCAGGTGTTCATCGGCGGGGTAAATGGTGCGCCTACCGGTCGAATGACGGGTGATCGCCCGCACCGGGGATCGGCTGACCGCGGTCGTAGTAATCGCCCGTGGGTTCGCCAGCCTCCTGTTCCCCGGTCATCCCCGGGTGGTCATCGGCGCCGGGAATCGGCTGATCCTTCCGGTAGTACGGCTCGTCGGGCTTGCCGCGGCTGGGCATGGATCCGCTATGTGCCGGGTGGTCGTCCGCTCCGGGGACAGGCTGCCCGGGCTGGTAGTACGTATCCGCACTGGCCGTCTGGGCGAAGGCCATCGCGGGAAACAGCAGTGCGCCAAGTGCGAATGTCTTCAGATGTTTCATCGGGATCTCCTTGAGCCGTGCGTTATGGTCGTCTTGTATGGTGGTTTCTCCCCGGTCTGTCATGGGGATGGTCAGGCCCTCTCGGCTAGGTGCGGCGAACAAGCGGTTGCCATGCTGCTTTCGTACTCTCTCGACTCTTTCGCCGTGTCGATGGCTGGATGTCGCCGAAACGGCCGCTCATCGTGGCCTTGACCGATTGTCGCTACTACTTGGCCTGTACGGCCTGTACGTTTCATGATGAGCTTGGTGACAGTAGGCCATACCCGACCACAGAAGACCCTACGCAAGAACACGTAGGCAAGGGCAGCGGGTTGCGAACGCGGGTGCCCGTGCAAGCCGCCCGCTTCGGGGGGCGGGTACCACGAACGTTGGAGGACCGGAAGTTGCCGCACTGACCATCAGCCGCACGTGAGCGGCCTGTCGACCGTACTTGGGGGCTCCTGTCGTGGCCGGTAGCCACCGGCCGCCCGGTGGGTCGGGGCGGCCGGGGCACACGCACGGCTCACATGCGCGTCCTGCCGAGCGGAGCGTGATCGCCCGCACCCGGGATCGGTTGGTCCTTCGTGTAGTACGGCTGGTCCGGCTTCCCGGCGCTGGGGACCGTCCCGGTCATTCCGGGATGATCGTCAGCCCCGGGTACGGGCTGGTTCTTCTGGTAGTAGGCCTGAACCGGCTTGCCACCCGAAGTCACGATCCCTGCGAGTCCCGGGTGGTCGGTGGCACCCGGAATCGGCAGGCCGTTGGCCCCGTGTGTGGACCACTGCGCTGCGGCCATCGCAGGCATCAACAGTGCGGCGAGTGCAACGATCTTGAGGTGTTTCATGGTCATCTCCATCGAGTCGGCTGTGGGTCTTGCGGGCTGGCCGGATCTGTTGCATCCGGTCAGCTGTGCTTCCGTCCATCTACGATGAACTTGAATACAATTGAACCATCTGCAGACCGGAATGACCCTCCGTAAGATTTGCTAGGGGAAAACCGAACCCTATGAAACATATATGTGTTTTCTTATTCCGAGCGGATTTCCGGTCGGCTGGATGATGATGGATGGCGAGGCGCGCGCCCGAGGTCGGAGTTCGATCCCAGCGGGCGTACTCGTCGCGCGGCGGGGTATTCGGGAGGTGGGACAGCGGATCGGTAGCCAGGCCCATATCGGCGGCACCCGGTGCCCGCGACGCTCCGGCACCCGCCGCCACCCGCCGCCACCCAGGCGCCGAATGGCGGATGTCGGCCTTCGGCTTCTTCCAGCCTTGTGTATCTGCCAATGTCCCGTAGGTTGTGCCACCGGCACAACGTCGTGGGCGTTGGCGGTGGTTCGGGGTCTGGGGCTGTGGTTGCGTCGGTCGTTGTGCCTTCTGCGTCGGCACAACCTGCGCGGCTTGACCGATCACGGAGTACCTACGCTTCTTTCATGGCTGGGGCTGCTCATGCCCTGGCAGTTCGCCGCGATCGACAGCCTGTGATGGATCCGGTGCCCGTGGCGAGCACCGGATCCCCCGTCGCGGGTGTGAGTCTTTCAGAGCACCGCCACCACGTCCGGATAGTACCCAGCCCAGGCGAACCAGTTGGCCTGAAAGCCGTTCACCGGCTCGGTTCCGTCGATTGCACCGCTGGCAATCCGGTCCGGGAACCCGCCCGACAATGCCGGCGTCCGTGACATGCGTCCACGATAGATATAGCCGGTATCGAGGGCGGAGTCGTAGAGCGCGGTGAAGTCTTCGCCGTGCGCGTTGACTTCGAGTCGTCCTTCGGTCCGCAGCCGGTCCAGGCTGAACGCCACCGCGCGGTCGGACATCCGGGCGCCGACGAAGATCGCCTTGGGCGGTGCGCGGTCATCGCTGTTGATCGGCGTGAACATCGGCGGTTCGTGCTCGGCGTAGTAGCCGGAGACCGGGTTGTAGCTGCCGTAGGGGTCTCGGTTGTAGTCGCGTCCCCACTGGGTCGGCTGGGCCATGACCCGCGTCTCCGGATGCAGTGCACGCCATTGCCCCCAGGTGGTCCAGACGACCGGACGCTCGACCAGTGCGCGACCATGGTGCTCGCCTTTGACCGCGATTCCGAACATCTGGGGAAAGTACGACAGGGTTTGGTTGTCGTAGATCGTGAGGTTGCTGTTCACCAACTTGCCCGACACTGCGAATACCTCGGTACCTCGTTCGATGCACAGGATATCCGCCACCATCGGGCAGTAGGTGATCGCGACCGGCAATCCCGCGACCGTGTCGTTCACGACCTCGTGCCAGACCATGATCCGCTGCGGGTACGCCCGGGCATCGCCGGCGTGGACGAAACCGAAGACGATGTCGTCATCGTCGAGCCACGCGCTGCCCGTGCTGGCGCTGATGAACTCGGGGTTTTCGATTCGCGGGATTGCGTCGCGAGCCACCCCGGCTTCCCGGAGGTCGCCCGCATAGACATCCAGCGCCAGCGGCGCATGGCGCTGTCCCGCAAGCACCGGAAAACGCGGTGCCGGACCGTTGCCGGTCACCATAGGACCGGAACACCCGATCAGGGCCATGCCGCCGAGGCCGACGACGCCGCGCAGAACCGAACGACGCGAAACGGGTCGATTCAACATTGTTGCCTCCTTACATCCAGGGTTGGGCGGTCTTCCCACGTCTGCGTGCCCGGGGTTCAGGACGTCCGTTCCTCCCGGGTTGGGTCCGGGTGCCCCGTTCCGGCTGGCGGGTAGATTTCGCGGTGAGCTGAACACGACTAAAGCAGTTCAGCCGCCACAAGGCACTACGCACGAATGCGTACGTGAAAACCGCAGCCCGGAATCCGCGCCAACGGGGCAACGGCTCGTATCATCTGCTACCCAGGTTCACGTGAACGAAGCGGCTGATCCCGATTGGGGCGGCTTGGAGGGAGGATGAGAGCGCAGTGCCATCCGTTGGCTGCTAGGGGTGGGCGGTCGGGTCGAGGGATCAGGTGACCCGATGTCGAGCCGGGTCGCGCCCTGACACAGGGCACGCCCTGCCGAAGGCCTGGCCCGCGGCATGCGGGCTGGGCAGCACGATCAGCCCATCCACGGCGGGCTGCGCCTGAACGGACCCGCTCAGCCCGAGGGTGGCGAACGCCAGCGCGATCATTCGCTGGAACATGGTGTTCTCCCTTGCGTGGCGTGGCGTGGCGTGGCTGGTCTGGAACCATGGTGACGGGGACATGCCCTGCGTTCATCGGCGTGAAATCGCCGCAGCCTTGGCCAGGATTCTTTGGTCTGCGGACGGCGCCAGCCGTTTAGCTTCTTCTCGAATGTGCGGAGGCCCCCGGCGGATGCGCTGCCGATACGACTGGGCGGCGGGAGACCCTGCGGGCCACACCCGGTCGAAGCGCCGAAGGAAGGTTTCGCGATCCCATGGAAGTGCCAGCGCCGACACGGTGATGCTGCCGAAATCGCGGGCATAGAGTACCTCCGAGCCTGCGGGCAGCGTGGGTGGGCGGCGCGCAATGCGGGTGATCACGATCCGGTGGTCGCCAGTGAAATTGGGCATTCCCGCCGCACCGTTGTTGAACACCGCGCGCGATCCCGGGAAAGCCTGGGCAAAGCATCGGCAGGTGTGGCTGCTGGCCAGCACATCGACGTCGGCCTCGTCGAACCAGGTCTCCAGAGTCGCCGAAAGACTTCCCGGGGGTGGCATCGCCGCGAGCTCGAGCCCCCAGCCAGCGATGTTGTCCGGGTCGCCGTGCACCACGCCGACTCGCAGCGGCCCGACTTCGACGCGCAACTGCCGCGGAAGAGGACGCAGCACGGATACATCGAGCGAGTGATCGTGCACCAGTCGCTGCAGCCGGGCCATGATCGCATCGGAGCGGCTCACGGTGTCCTCCGGGACCGAGCGCGGATAGTTGCAACCGCAGCCGGCCCCGGGCTGCGGGTCGGCAAGCTCCATCTCGACGTTGCCGAGGCAGGGGCGGTGGACGAGCACCCGGCGTTGTATCTCGGCAAACCACTCGGGCGAGGCATCGAACCAGTGGAAGTCGCCGTTGAAGCACAGCAGGGGTGCCGGTCCGCCCGCCGCGGTCTCGCGTGCGGCGAGTTCCTCGATCGCATCCAGCGCCTCGAGGTTTCCGTAGAGCCCGCCGATGATGTAGGCGACTTCCGCGCGTTGCGGCTCCAGCCGGGCGAGGTCGCGGGCCCGGGTACGGTAGCCGGTGGTGCAGGACCGGGCGCGCAGCGCGAGGGGTCCCGGCACCGGGTTCACACGGGCCTCCGGGCCGGTCCCCGATCGCCCAACGCGAACGCCGTCAAGCCGACGGTCAGCGCCACCAGGTTGAGCAGCAGCAGCTTGCTGTAATCGTGGCCGATCCCAGTCAGCGCTTCGATCCAGGCGACGTGTCCGGAACTCTCCAGGAAATACAGCACGGCCCCGGTCAAGGAGGCCGCGACCGCGGCCACGAGTGCCGCCGGAGCCACCTCGCGATCGAACGCGATGCTCCAGACGATCACCGGGGTCAGGAACAGCGCGGCCGTGCCGCTGACCGCGACCGCTGCGAACAGATCCTGGGTGCCGAAGAACACCATCAGCAGGCCCGCCGCGGCGAACAGGGCCATCGCGACGCGGCCGTGGGTGCTGGAACGCCGGCCCAGGTTCATGTCGATCACCGTGAGCTTCGCCGTGCTGGCGAAGGTCGAGTCCATCGTGGACGCGGCGGAAACCACCAGCGCGATGCCGAGTAGCAGTGCCGCGGGCTGGCCCAGGAGGCGGGTCAGCGTGTCGAGGAACTCCTCGGTGCCGGAGCGGTGCAGGCCGGTGAATACCCCAAGCAGGCCGAAGGCGAGGATCAGCAGCGCGGAGATCCAGAACGCGTGAACGAAGCTGCGGCGGGTGGTGGCGCGGTCCGCGAGGAAGCCCCGGTCCATCATCACCGGATCGTGCAGCGGGTAGCTCGGAACCTGGATCAGCGCGACCAACAGCAGGATCCAGCCCGGGCTGACCAGTTCCGGACTGCTCGCCAGGATGGCACCCGGGGCGAACTCGGGAACCAGCAGCATCATGGCAAACAACACGATCAGCAGCGCCGTCAGGATCCCGAACTGCAGCACGTCGGTACGCAGCGAAGCGTGCAGCCCGCCCAGCATCGAGTAGCCCAGCGTTACGCCCGCGACGGCCAGGATCGCCACGGTATACGCGAGGCTGCCGGTGGCCCCGAACACGATCCCGACAACGAGCAGGTTCGCGAAGACCTCGGAAACCAGCCGTACGCCGACCAGCAAGTTGAAGCTGCCGGTGCCGATGCGGCCGAAGCGCTGGTGCAGGAAACCCTGGATGTTCCGGGCACCGCGCTCGAAACGCAGCCGGTCGACGATCCAGGCTCCGGTCAGGAACGAGAGGTAGTAGGCCGTATAGGCGAGGGCCCCGGCAATGCCGAAGAAATACCCGAGGATCGCCGCGTTCAGCAGCGAACGGGCGAAGATCCAGGTCGTGACCTGGGAAAAGGTCAGCGTCCAGACGCCGGGTGCCACGCCTGCAGGACTGGTCCCGAAAAAGAAGCCCTCGGCGGTGCGCGCGCGCGGTGCGAGCATGAAGCTGGCAACCGCCAGCGCCACCAGCGTGCCGGTTAGCAGTGCGAACGAGACATCGGGCATGGGCATCGGATCTCCAATCCAGGATTGCGCACGCTGCGCGCCCGTTGGCGATGCGCGCCGCCATATCGAAGTGCCCCGTGAAGCGGTGTCTTCCAGAACACGCGGTGTCGTGGGCCTCGTCTGCGCAGAATAGCCGCAACCGCGGTCCCGTTGGGTACGTAATGTTACGAACCCCGGCCGCGGCAGCTGTACGGGACCGAACGCTCGGTGATCGTACTGCAATCGAAGGTGTGAACGTGAACGAACCCACTGCCCGGGATTGGGCCGGTCGGTAGAACGGACGATCAGCGTTGCGCCGCAACCGACGGATCAATGGTCACTGGCGTGTGCGGGAGATCTCGCGGACCCGCCCGGTCGCGCACACCTCGTGGTAACCCGTATGTTCCGGCGGGATCGGGGTCCCTATCCTGCATGGTTCATAAGGCGCTTTCGGGCACGACACTGTCGGGTCCCGGTGCTTGCCGATTACGGGTCCTCCGGGCGCAGGGCCCACTGGGCGACCCGAGCGTTCCGTGGCATCGATGGGAACGCGGCGCAGAATCGACGGACTGGAGGGTCGGTGTGTACATCGGATTCCTGGTGTTTGCCGGAACCTCGCTGCTGCTTCTTGCGGTGGGGTGGTGGTTCTGGCCGCCGGTGGCCTGGGCCGCGGTCCTGATCGTGCCGTTGCTGGCACTGGGAACGTACGACGTGCTCCAGACGCGCCACTCGATCCGGCGCAACTTCCCGTTACTGGGGCGCGCCCGCTGGCTGATGGAGACGCTGCGCCCGTTCATGCGCCAGTACTTTGTCGAGTCCGACACCGACGGTGTTCCGATCAACCGCATGTTCCGCAGCATTGTCTATCAGCGGGCCAAGGGGGAACTGGAGACGGTGCCGTTCGGCACCCGGGTGGATGTCTATCGTCACGGCTACGAATGGATCGGCCACTCGGTAGCGGCGATTCGCGCCTCCGACGTGCTGGACCTGCGGGTCGACGTCGGCGGGCCGGACTGCCGCCAGCCGTATCGGGCCAGCATTTTCAACATCTCGGCGCTGAGCTTCGGCGCGCTGAGTCCGAACGCCATCCTGGCCCTGAACCACGGCGCGGCCCTCGGTGGATTTGCGCAGAACACCGGCGAGGGCGGGCTCGCACCTTGCCTTCTGGAGCACGGCGGCGATCTGGTGTGGCAGATCGGCACCGGCTATTTCGGCTGCCGGGACGCGCGCGGCCGCTTCTCCGGCGAGCTGTTCGAGGAAAAGGCGGCGTGGCCCGCGGTGCGCATGATCGAGATCAAGCTCTCGCAGGGTGCCAAGCCGGGGCATGGCGGCATCCTGCCGGCGGAGAAGAACACCCCGGAGATCGCCGCGATCCGGGGCGTGGAACCCGGCACCGTGGTGGAATCGCCGCCCGCGCACAGCGTGTTCGACTCGCTGCTCGGGCTCCTCGAATTCGTCGCCCGGCTGCGCGAGCTTTCCGGTGGCAAGCCCGTCGGGTTCAAACTGGCGGTCGGGCGCAAGAGCGAGTTCGTCGCGATCTGCAAGGCCATGGTCGCGTCGGGAATCGTGCCCGATTTCATCACCGTCGACGGCGGGGAGGGCGGTACCGGGGCCGCACCGCTCGAGTACGCGAACTCGGTGGGCATGCCGCTGCGCGAGGCACTGGCCTTCGTCGACGATTGCCTGACCGGTTTCGACCTGCGCTCCTCGATCCGGGTGATCGCGTCCGGCAAGATCCTGACCGGCTTTCACCTGGTAAAAAATCTCGCGGTCGGGGCCGACCTGTGCAGCAGCGCGCGCGGCATGATGTTCGCCCTCGGCTGCGTGCACTCACTCATCTGCAACACCAACCGCTGTCCGTCCGGTGTCGCGACGCAGGATCCGCGGCTGTACCGGGGCCTGGTCGTCGCCGACAAGGCACAGCGCGTGGCGCAGTTCCAGGCCAAGACGGTGCACGCCACCGCGGAGTTGATCGCGTCCGCGGGCCTGTTTCATACCTCGGAGCTCAACCGCACCCATATCTACCGGCGCGTGACGCAGTCGGAAATCCGGCGCTACGACCGGATCTACCCGTACCTGACGGCCGGGGTGCTGCGCGACCCGGCGAAGGCGCCGGAGGCGTTCGCCGTGCATCTGGAAGAAGCCGACCCGGAACGTTTCATGCCGCGCCATTGCCTGACCCGGAGCGAGGATCCCCGCGGGGATCCGCACCTCCCGTGCACGATGCGGCAATACGACAGGGTAAGCCACTTATGAAGGCATCGGATCTGTTCGTGAAGGCCCTGGAATCCGAGGGTGTCGAGTACGTTTTCGGGATTCCCGGGGAGGAGAACCTGGACCTGCTCGAATCGCTGCGGGCCTCGTCGATACGGCTGGTTCTGACCCGGCACGAGCAGGCGGCCGGCTTCATGGCGGCCACCTACGGGCGGCTGACCGGGAGGACCGGAGTCTGCCTGGCCACGCTCGGACCCGGGGCCACCAACCTCGTGACTGCCGCCGCCTACGCGCAGCTCGGGGGGATGCCGGTGCTGATGATCACTGGCCAGAAGCCGATCAAGGTGAGCAAGCAGGGCGAGTTTCAGATCCTCGATGTAGTCGACATGATGCACCCGATCAGCAAGTACACCCGCCAGATCAGCAGCGGTGCCAACATTCCCGCTCGGGTGCGTGAGGCTTTCCGCCGGGCCGAGGACGAGCGGCCCGGGGCGGTTCACCTGGAACTGCCGGAGGATATCGCCCGCGAGGAGACGGACGCGCCGGTGATCCCACGCAGCCGCTTCGAGGCCCCCTGGGCCAGCGACGGCTCGATCGCGGCGGCGGTGGAAATGATCGAAGCGGCACGGCAGCCGCTGCTGCTGATCGGCGCCGGTGCGAACCGGCGCCAGACCTGCCGCGCGCTCCCGGCGTTTGTCGAAGCCACCGGCATCCCGTTCTTCAGCACGCAGATGGGCAAGGGCGTGGTCGATGAGCGCCACCCGCTGTTTCTGGGCAATGCCGCGCTCTCCGGCGACGATTTCCTGCACCGCGCGGTCGAGGCCGCCGACCTAATCATCAACGTCGGTCACGATGTGGTGGAAAAGCCCCCGTTCATCATGGGCCGCCCGGAAAATGCCCCGCCACACGTCGAGGAGGCCGCCCGGGCCGGGACGGCGCGGGTGATCCACGTGAACTACGTGACGGCCGCGATCGACGCGGTGTATCACCCGCATCAGGGTGTGATCGGCGACATCGCGCGCAGTGTCGAGCGCCTGACCGAAGCCGTCAGGCCGCAGCCGCACTGGGATTTCTCGCGGTTCATGGAAGTGCGGCGGCACCTCGACGTTCACACGCGCGAGGGCATGGACGATGCGCGTTTCCCCGTCTATCCGCAGCGGCTGGTGGCCGACGTCCGCGCGGCGCTGCCCGACGACGGGATCGTCGCGCTGGACAACGGGATCTACAAGATCTGGTTCGCCCGCAACTACCGCGCACGGCAGCCGAACACGGTGCTGCTGGATAACGCGCTCGCGTCGATGGGCGCGGGGCTGCCTTCGGCAATGGCCGCGAAGATGGTGTATCCGGACCATCCTGTGATCGCCGTCTGCGGCGACGGCGGCTTCATGATGAACTCGCAGGAACTCGAGACCGCGGTGCGCCTGGGGCTGAACCTGGTGGTGCTGGTGCTGCGCGACGACGCCTACGGAATGATCCGCTGGAAGCAGGCCGCGATGGGCTTCGACGATTACGGCCTGACCTACGGGAACCCCGATTTCGTGCGCTACGCAGAGGCGTACGGAGCGTACGGCCATCGAGTCGAGTCCGCGGATGCGCTGCGGCCACTCATCGCTTTCTGCCTCGCGGCGCCCGGGCTGCACGTGATCGATGTGCCGGTCGATTACAGCGACAACGACCGCATTCTGAACCAGGAGATCAAGGCCCGGAGCCGCGCGATCTGAGGTTCCTGTATCGCTCCCAACGGTCATGGCGCGAGCGGCCTACCGACCATGAAAAACGCGTAGGGCGGAAGAGGCCGAAGGCCGTTATCCACCAGCCGGCGCCGCGGCAGTGCAAACGCCGAACGGCGGATGACGCTGCGAGGCTGTGCAAGTATTCCGCAAGAATCGGCTTGTGCGAACAAACACCCTATCTGGACCGCCAAGACAGTCGGCGCTTGGCGCAACGCAACCCACGGGGGCCGCGAATTGTCGCTCGGGAGTGTGCTTCGATTCCACCGAGCAAAGGCGGCCGGAACACTTGCACAGCCTCTGCGCTCTTCCGTGCTATTCATTGCCCGCTCCACAAGTGTGGTTGTTTTACAGTAACGCAGGCCTGATGGAGGTGCCCATGCCCGAGCTCTTCGAATCCCTGATTGCTGGCGAACACGAGCGCGCCGGCCGTCTGACGGTGTTCGCGCCGTTCGACCGGATGCCGATCGCCGAGGTGGAGACGGTTGGCGAGGCTGGGGTCGGGCAGGCGCTGGACACGGCGTACCGGCTGTTCAGAGACCGCCGCGGCTGGCTTCCGGTGCATCGCCGGATCGAGATCCTGGAGCGTACCGCGCAGATCCTGCACGAGCGCGCGGAAGCACTGGCGCTGGAGGCGGCCCGAGAGGGAGGCAAGCCGCTGATCGATTCACGGGTCGAGGTGGCCCGGTCGATCGACAGCATCCGCCTGTGCGTGGAGTGCCTGCGCACCGACGGCGGCGAGGTGGTGCCGATGGATATCAACACAGCCTCCGCCGGCAGGCACGCCTTTACCATGCCCGAGCCCATCGGCGTGGTGGTGGCCGTGAGCGCATTCAACCACCCGCTGAACCTGATCGCGCACCAGGTCGGTCCGGCCGTGGCCGCCGGATGCCCGGTGATTGCGAAGCCCGCGGAGGATACGCCCCTGTCGTGCTTCCGCTTCGTGGGGATTCTGCGCGAGGCCGGGTTGCCGGAAGAATGGTGCCAGGCGTTGATGACCCGCGATCTCGACGTGGCGATGCGCCTGGTGACCGATCCACGGGTCGGTTTCCTGAGCTTCATCGGCAGCGCGAAGGTCGGCTGGAAGCTGCGCTCGATGCTGGCGCCGGGTACGCGCTGTGCATTGGAGCACGGCGGTGCTGCGCCGGTGATCGTTGTCGCCGACGCGGATCTCGATGCCGCCATCCCCAGGCTCGCGAAAGGCGGGTTCTACCACGCCGGCCAGGTCTGCGTGTCGGTGCAGCGCATCTTCGCCGACCGCGCAATCGCCGGCGAGTTCGCGGCGCGCCTGGCCGATGCGGCGGACCGGCTGCGGATCGGCGACCCGACGCTTCCGGATACGGAGGTGGGTCCGCTGATCCGCGAGGCCGATGTACAGCGGGTCGAGGACTGGGTGCGCGAGGCCGAGGCCGGTGGTGCGCGGGTGCTCGCGGGCGGCGAGGCGCGGTCGAACAGCACCTATGCCTGCACCGTGCTCGAGGATCCGGCCCCGGATGCCAGGGTCAGCACCGACGAGGTCTTCGGCCCGGTGGTTTGCGTCTACCCGTTCGATGATCTCGACGCTGCGGCGGCCCGGGCCAACGGGCTGCGCTGGGCGTTCCAAGCGGCGGTGTTTACCCGCGACATGGCCACCGCGATGCAGGCCGCCCATGGCCTGGACGCCTCGGCGGTGATGGTCAATGACCACACCGCCTTCCGCGTCGACTGGATGCCCTTCGCCGGGCTGCGCGAGTCCGGCCTTGGTGTCGGCGGCATTCCCCACACGCTGCGGGACATGCAGGTACGCAAGCTGATCGTGATCCAGTGACCGGGATGAGGCTCCATGAGCTCCCGGGTTTGGTAGTCTTGGCGGCGTCGTTATCAGCGCGATCAGAGGGGGGCAGCAATGAACGAGTCGGTCAGGGACAGTGCGTGGAAGCTGCTAGACGCGTCGGTAGTGCGCCTGGACGGCGGGCCGGTGGGTACCGTCGCCGCGCGCGACACCATCGTGCAGGAGGTCAACTACGACCAGGTGTTTACCCGGGATTTCGCGGTCTCCGCCTATGCCTACCTGCTCGCGGGGAAGCCTGAGATCGTCGCCAGCTTCCTGCTGCAAATGGTCCGCCTGCAGCAGACCGAGCGCCAGTTCGACTGTTTCCAGCCGGGCGAAGGCCTGATGCCGGCCAGCTTCAAGGTGGTCGCGGGCGAGAAGGGGGAACAGGTGGTGGCCGATTTCGGCGAACAGGCCATTGCCCGGGTACCGCCGGTCGATTCCGGCCTGTGGTGGCTGATGATCCTGCACGCCTACGTGAACAGCACCGACGACGCGGCGCTGGCGCGGCGCGACGAGGTGCAGCGCGCGATCCGCGGGGTGCTGGACCTGTGCCTGACCGCCCGTTTCGACATGTTTCCGACCATGCTGGTGCCGGACGGATCGTTCATGATCGACCGCCGGATGGGTGTCTACGGCTATCCGATCGACGTGCAGGCGCTGTTTTACTCGGCGCTGACGGCGGCCGAGGCCCTGCTGGCCGACGTGGAGGAGAACGCCCATTACATCGACGCGGTGCGCAAGCGGCGAGGTCATCTTGCCTACCACATCCGCACCTATTACTGGCTGGATCTCGACCAGGTCAATCGCATCTACCGCTACGGGGTCGAGGAATACGGCGAGCGCGCGGTGAACAAGTTCAACATCTACCCCGAGACCATTCCGCACTGGCTGATGGACTGGCTGCCGGAAACCGGTGGCTACTTCGCGGGAAACCTGGGGCCCGGGCGAATGGACTACCGCTATTTCGCGCAGGGGAATCTGTTGGCCGTCGCGAGCGGCCTGGCGTCGGACGCACAGTCCGTGGCGTTCATGCAACTGCTGCGTGCACGGCGCGACGACCTCGTGGGGGATGTGCCGCTGAAACTCGCATATCCGGCGCTGGACGGTAGCGACTGGGTGGCGCTGACCGGCATGGATCCGAAAAACCGCGCCTGGTCCTACCACAACGGTGGCAACTGGCCGGTGCTGCTGTGGCTGTTGGCCGCGGCCTGTGCCCGCACCGGCGACGCAGATCTGATCGAATCCGCGCTCGAGTCCGCCGAATCCCGGCTCGTCCGGGACGAGTGGGCTGAGTACTACGATGGCCGCAGTGGTCGCCTGGTCGGACGGCAGGCGCGCCGGCACCAGACCTGGACGATCGCGGGGTACCTCGTTGCGCGGCAGCTGGCGCAGGATCCCGCGTGTCTCGGACGCCTCGGCTTCGGAGGCGAGGCCACGGTGTCTGCATGCACCGGTTGACGCATCATCCGCGCAGAAGGGATGGAACTCACCCCTGGTCGGGTAACAGTGCGGCGTTACCGCCACCTCGCTTCCTTGTTGGTACGCCATCGGGGGAGCGGCGGGTGCAGCGGGCAGCCGTTTCTGGTTCCGTTCAGTCCGGGTTGAAGCTCTCGGGCGGGCGCTGGAAGAAATACGAGATCAGCGTGGTCCCCGCAGTGGTCGCCCAGAGAAACAGGAAGGTGACGGAGTAATAGCCCAGCGTCGTCAGCGCGGGTCCACCGCTCTGCGCGAGCTGCGCGGGACTCAGGAACAGGAAAACGATGGTGGTTGCCACCGCCGACATCACGAAGGAAGGCCACAGCACGGAAACCCATTTCTGCATCGTTGATACCCTTGTTTCCTGATTGTCAGGGAAGCTCCGCAGCGAGCTAAACGCTGCTTCACGGCGGTTGTCATTGCGGGCGAAGCTCCGGACGCATGCACTCAGCGCACCCGACAGCCCAAGGTCGAGTGTAGCGAGAAGTCCAAGAGACGTCAGGAGGATCAACTGTCGTGCCTCTTGAGATGCATGCTAGCACGGTGCAGTGAAATCAGCAATTTACCAACGCGCCTACGTACCGCGCCGCCGTCGCGTTTCTGCGTGAACGCCTGCCCCAGGCCGGGGATGGGAGGCCGATTATCACGGAACCTCTGCAGCGAGCACGACAGCGCTCCGTCTCGGTGGTCATCGCGAGCGTAGCGTGGCACTCATGGGCGTAGCGCATTGAACAGCCGCAGGTGCGCACACCCTGTGTGCCCACCGAATCATCCATCTGGCGTCGGGAGGACTCACGCCGTTTGGATCGCCACGTCCTGCCACACTCGTACCATCAGCAACCCGACTACGCGAACCAGGTGCCAGTATCTTCCCCGAAGGCCCGGTGACGGCGCCCGAAAGGCGGATCCTGGGCTTACTCGGAGTCCCGCTCCCGTACAAGCGCGGGCGGTGCGGCGCGCGAGGATACACTGAGCGCGGTCACCGTGACGAGGATGAGAGCCATCCCGACCGTTTGAACGAAAGCCAGGCTTTCATGGAGCAGCGCGACACCGAACAGCGTTGCTGTGACGGGTTCGATCATGGCCACGATGGAGGCCACGGCCGGCGCCGTATGCCTGAGCCCGTTGATGTAGAAAGCGAACGACAAGCCCGCTCCGAACACGCCAAGCGCTGCGAACAGCGGCCAGTCCGGTGTGCTGAGTGCGGCCACCATCTGTGTGTTATCCCCGGGCAACATCAGCAGGATGACGAGCACCCCGAAGGCAATCGAAAGCACCGCCTGCGGACTGCCGTGCGAACCGGCGTACTTGAAGCCGAAGATGAACACCGCGTAGGACAGTCCGGCCAGCAGGCCCGCCCCGGCGCCAATGAGAGTGACGCCGCCCGCGTCGGTATCGTAGATCTGGGTGAGCAGCACAATGCCGACCATCACCACCGCAATCGCCACCAGCTTGAGCGCGGTGGGGGTTTCCAGCTTCAGGGCGAAGGATACGAGGTAGACAAACACCGGGGCGCAGTACATCAGCGTCGCCGCCACCGCCACGCTGCCGTGCGCGATGCTCACGAAATAGAACGCGAAGTTGCCCGCTACCCCCAGACCGGCCACGGCCGACCAGATCCACAGCCGACCACTCGCCAGCCCGCTACCGCGCGGCTGCCAGGCGAGCCAGGCAAGCACGAACAGGAGGCCGATTGCGCCCCGGTAGAACGACACCACGAACGCGTCCCAGCCGTCGGCCATCAGGATGCCGCCGATCCCGCCTGACAACCCCCAGAAGAACGCCGCCAGCACCACGAATCCCACACCCAAGCCCATCAATGGCTTCCCATTTCGCTGTATGTCGCCACTTGCGGCGACTTGATTGATAATCAGGACGCTGTTTCGGGTGCAGCAACCAATGCTCGGTGCATCCCGGAAGCCCGCGAGTGCCACCGGTTTCCCGAAGCACGAAACTTTGGGTCGGGCGCCGTGCGGTTTTACCACGGCGTCTGAGATTCCCCGCGATGAAGACGATCTACTATACCGCGAGCAGCCTCGACGGCTTTCTGGCGACCGAAGACGACTCGCTTGCCTGGCTCTTCGCGCTCGGAGCTTCGCTCGACGGCGAACAAGGCGGCGATTCGGGTTACGCCACGTTCATCGCCGGCATCAATGGAAGCCGCGGAGGTGAGCCATCGAATGGAGCCGCTATGCGTATCTCCCGGCGACCGGGCTTTGTCCAACCAATGGGGCAGACCATGGTTCGTTCCGCTCTCGCGAACCAACTGCCTTGGCACGGCCCGCCACGACGGACGATGAATGAAGCGCAGGAAAAGAGGCCGTCGGCAGTCAACCGCTGTTCGCAGGCCGGGCTTGCCGTGAGAGCAGGGGGTGGCACCAGCACCGTGTGACGCATTCCGGCGCGCGCTTCGCCGTACAGTTCGCCCGAGCCGGGTGCCCGTGCTTGTTTCGCCCGAACCTGGTTCGCTCGGCGACGCGTCTCCCGATAGCGACCCTTGCCGCACGAGCCAGTCGAGGAAGGCTGCGGAGCCTTCGCTCTCCGAGCGAGCGCTTCTTGGTGTCGCACGTCCGACCGTCGAACCTCTTGAGAAACAAACGTGCCCACGGTGTAAAATCAATCATTTGCGAACAAGGCAACATCGTCAGGGCCCAGCGTACATGCTGGCACGAACGCGGCCAAGTCTGTGTAAGTTGTCGTCAACGATCTAGACTAGTATTCGAAATCAAGCGCAGCGAACGGTTGGGGCGGCGCTGCCCGCCCGGGGCCTTCGGCTATGACGAGCACTACAGCGCACTTCAAGCGGCCGACGGAGAATGCCTTCACCCGTGATGAGCGCCAACGGGTGACGCTGCTGTTCAACGGTCTCACGACAGCTCACGATCGGCTGATGGCCGCCGGCCTGAACGGACTCGGCTATCGGGCCCGGCCGTTGCGGGTGCCGGAAAAGATGGACTTCCAGACCGGCAAGGAGTACGGCAACAACGGCCAGTGCAACCCCACTTATTTCACCGTGGGCAATCTGATCAACGAGCTGGTGCGCCTGCGCGACGAGGAGGGGCTCCCCACCGAGCGCATCCTCGCCGACCACGCCTTCGTTACCGTGGGCACCTGCGGGCCGTGCCGCTTCGGCATGGACGAGGCCGAGTATCGGCTCGCCCTGCGCAACGCCGGCTTCGACGGCTTCCGGGTTCTGATCTTCGACCAGACCGGTGCCGGCGAGCAGCGCACTGCCGGCGATGGCTTCGAGGTCAATCTGCAGCTCTTCACCACGCTGCTCGACGCTGTCTTCATGGGTGACCTGCTAAATGCGCTGTTCTTTCACCTGCGCCCCTACGCCATCGAATCGGAGGCCGTGGCACGGGCGCGGGAGCGCTGCCTGGCCGTGTGCGAGGACGCGCTGCGGGAGCGGGACCACCGGGTTCGCCCCGGCCTCCCGGCGCGCGCCCTGCGTGCGCTGCTGCCGATCGATCGCGCGGGGGACATCCAGAGGCTGCTCGAGCGCGTGCGCGGCGACGCCCACCTGGCGCCGCTGCGCCGCTGCCGGGAGATCGTCGCCTCCGAGGTGGAGGTGGACTACATCCGCCCGAAACCGGTGGTGAAGGTCACCGGGGAATTCTGGGCGCAGACCACCGAGGGCGACGGCAACTTCCAGATGTTCGATTTCCTGGAGCGGGAGGGGGCGGAGGTCCTGGTAGAGCCGGTGGCCACCTGGATCGATTACCTGCTGCATCAGCGCCGTGTCGCATTGGGCGACCGGGCCGGTCTGGCGGACGGAGGGCCCCTGGCGCGCCTGGGCCACCGCATGCGCAGCGCCCGCGACCGCCTGTTGGTGAGCGCCGGCGAGCGGCTGCTGGCGCGGGAGTACCACCGCATGCGTGAGGCGCTGGGCGGGACCGTGCAGCCCCTGGCAGACCAGCTGGAGATGCAGCGGGTGGGCCACCCCTTCTACAACATCCGCGCCAGCGGCGGCGAGGGCTACCTGGAGGTGGCCAAGAACATCTACTACTTCAGCCGCTCCCTCGCACACATGACGCTGTCGCTCAAGCCCTTCGGCTGCATGCCCTCCACCCAGTCCGATGGCGCCCAGGCGGCGGTGATGGCCCGTTACCCGGAGCTCAACTACCTGCCGGTGGAGACCTCCGGCGAGGGCAGCATCAATGCCTACTCCCGGGTGCAGATGTCGCTGGGAGAGGCGAAGTCGCAATGCAAACGCGAGTTCGAGGAGGCCGTAACGCGCGCTGGCCGATCGCTGGAGTCCATCCGCGCCTATGTGGCGGTGCGCCCGGCGCTGCGTGATCCTATCCAGCGCGTGCCCCGTTACCCTGGGGTGATCGGTCGCGCGGCGAACTTCGTGCTCCATGTGGGGGCGCTGATGGATCGGGATGGGGTTCCGCGCCGGGAGGCGACGACGGCATGAGCTGTTGCGGCGCAGAAGCATGCGATCATGATTCGCGCCCGGCGGAGGGCGACACCTTGCCGGTACGCTTCATCGCTCGCCCCGGCGCCGAGCGCCCTGTGCCGCCCAACGAGCCCTTTCGGCCCACGGAGGCGTACCCCGAGGGGCTGATGATCGGCCTCGATGTGGGCTCCACCACGGTGAAGGCGCTGGTAGTGGACCCGGCGCGGGATGCCACCCTGTGGCAGGACTACCGGCGCCACCAGACCCGCCAGGCGGAGACCGTGCTCGACTTTCTGCAGGCCATCGAGGCCGCCTTCCCCGACACGCCGCGCACGGCCCTTCGGCTCTTCGCCACCGGCTCCGGTGCCGGCGCGCTGGTGGACCTGATCGGTGCCAAGTTCGTGCAGGAGGTCAACGCCGTCTCCCTGGCGGTGGAGGCGCTGTACCCCGAGGTGCAGAGCGTGGTGGAGCTGGGCGGACAGGACGCCAAGATCATCATCTACAAGGATCTCGGCCAGCGCGGCAAGAAGAAGATCCCCTCAATGAACGATAAGTGTGCCGGCGGCACCGGCGCCGTCATCGACAAAATCCGCGCCAAGCTCGACATCCCGCCGGAGGTTCTGCCGGGGATGCCCTACCGCGGCCAAACCCTCCATCCGGTGGCCGGGAAGTGCGGGGTGTTCGCCGAGACCGACATCAACTCCCTGCAGAAGCAGGGGGTGCCGGCCGGCGACCTGATGGCGTCGCTCTACGAATCCATCATCCAGCAGAACCTCTCGGTGCTTGCCCGCGGCCACACCCTGCGTCCCTCGGTATTGCTGTTGGGCGGTCCCAACACCTTCTTGACTGGCCTGCAGGAGTGCTGGCGGCACAACCTGAAGGCGCTGTGGCAGGAGCGCAACGTCGCCCTGCCCGACCCGGAGGGCGATCCCGACGATTACATCATCACTCCGGAGAATGCCGAGTACTTTGCCGCCCTCGGCGCCACCCTGTTCGGCCGGCAGGAGGTGGCGGACGACGCGGACATCGGCCGCTACCACGGTACCGATCTGCTGTGCTGGCAGCTCGAGCACGGCCGCCGGGCAGCGCGTGGCGAGGGCGGTCGACGCGGCGGTCTGGCTGCCGGCACCGAGGAGCTGGACGCCTTCCTGCACGAGTTCCGGCCCGAACCCTGGCAGCCGGCTACCTTCCGGCCCGGCCAGATGGTGGAGGCGTTTCTTGGCATCGACGGCGGCTCCACCTCCACCAAGGGCGTGCTGATGGACACCGACGGCCAGGTGCTGGCGAAGGCGTACCGCCTCTCCCAGGGCAACCCCATCGCCGACACGGTGGAGATCATCGATCGCCTCCACCGCCAGGTGGCCGACGCCGGTGCGGCACTGAAGATCCTTGGCACCGGCACCACCGGCTACGCCAAGGATATCCTGCAGGGCGTGCTGAAGGCCGACACCGCGCTGGTGGAGACGGTAGCCCACACCCAGGCGTGCCTGCACCACTACGCCGATACGGATGTAGTGGTGGATGTGGGGGGTCAGGACATCAAGCTTATCTTCCTCAAGGACGGCCGCGTGCGCGACTTCAAGCTCAACACCCAGTGCTCCGCCGGCAACGGTTACTTTCTGCAGGCCACCGGCGGCGGCTTCGGCTTCCCCGTGGAGGAGTACGCCGATATTGCCTTCAGCGCCGACGCCATGCCGGAGTTCGGCTACGGTTGCGCGGTATTCATGCAGTCGGACATCGTCGATTTCCAGCGCCGCGGCTGGCAGGCCAACGAGATCATGGCCGGGCTGGCCGCCGTGCTACCCAAGAACATCTGGCACTACGTGGCGCAGATCCCCAACCCCGCCTTGCTCGGGCGCAAGTTCGTGTTGCAGGGTGGCACCCAGCGCAACCTGGCGGCGGTGAAGGCGCAGGTGGACTTCCTCCGGGAGCGCTTTCGCAAGCAGGGTGCCGAGTGCGAGATCCACGTCCACCGCCACTGCGGGGAGTCCGGCGCCATCGGTGCCGCCCTGGAGGCGCGGCGGCTATGGCGCGAGGGGCGCAGCACCGAGTTCATCGGGCTCGAACGCAGCCGCGAGATCGACTACACCGCCCGCCGGGACGAATCCACCCGCTGCAACTTCTGCAAGAACCAGTGCCTGCGCACCTTCATCGATGTGGTCACGGGCCGCGGCCGGGAGCGGCTCATCGTCGCCACCTGCGAAAAGGGCGAGGTGGAGGACGTGGAGCACATGCGCCGCATCAAGGCGGCGATGGATGCCGCCAAGGAGCGCGCGCCCAACTTCGTGGAGATTGCTGCACGCCAGATGTTCCGCCAGGTGAAGGTGGACGATGTGGCCGACCCGCTGCCGTGTCCGTCACTGCTCCACCCCTTGCGGCGCCGGCAACTGGCGCGCCGGGCGGCCATGGAGCGCCGCGAGGTCGTGCGCATCGGGATCCCGCGGGTGCTCAATCTCTACTCCCACGCCCCCTTCTTCATCGGCTACTTCACCAGCCTGGGGGTGCCTTTCCGCAATCTGGTCTTCTCCGACTACACGGACGCCGAGCTCTACAAGCAGGGAGCCAAGCGCGGCGCCATCGACCCCTGCTACCCCAGCAAGTTGGGCATCGCCCACGTGCACAACCTGCTGGTGCGCAAGCACCGCCGCAACCGGCCGCTCACACACATTTTCTTCCCCATGGTCCAGAGCTTTCCCAGCCACCTGCACGGGATACAGGCCTCCAGCGCGTGCCCCACCGCCGTCGCGACCGCCGAGGCCACCCACGCCGCATTCGTAAAGGAGGGCGACCTGTTCCGGGAACGGGGTATCCGCTTCAAGAAGACCCTGCTCAATCTGGACGAGCCGGCCCTGTGCGCCCGGCAGATGGTATGGGACTGGGGCGAGGAACTGGGCATCACCGAAGAGGAGTCTCGCCGCGCAGTGGACCAGGGGCTAGGGGCGATGGAGGACCAGTACGTCGACCTGCGCCGGCGCCAGCGCGAGACCCTGGACCAGTTGGAACGCGACGGCGGCATCGGCGTGGTGGTGCTCGCTCGCCCCTATCACAACGACCCCGGCGTGCACCACGAGATCGTCGACGAGCTGCAACGTCACGGCTACCCCGTCCTCTGGCAGGATGCCCTGCCCACCGACCCCGACATCCTGGAGCGGCTGTTCGGCGCCGAGGTCCGCGCCGGCGAGATCGCTTCTCCGCTGGAGATCGCCGATGTCTGGAAGAACAGTTATTCGGAGAACAGCTCGCGCAAGCTCTGGGCTGCGAAGTATGTCGCCCGCCATCCCAGCCTGGTCGCCGTGGAGCTCTCCAGCTTCAAGTGCGGCCACGACGCCCCGGTCTACACCGCCGTCGAAGAGATCGTGGAGCGCTCCGGAACCCCCTACTTCTGCTTCAAGGACATCGACGAGAACCGGCCTTCTGGCTCCATCAAGATCCGCACAGAGACCATCGCGTACTTCCTGACGCGCTACAGTGACCCAAGGCGTTGACGGAGGGGCAGGGGGGCCCTCGAGTCAGTCCAGCACGTGGGAGACCAGACCGTCGGCCAGCTTGGGCTCGAACCAGGTCGACTTGGGGGGCATGACCTCGCCGGCGTCGGCGACGGCCATGAGATCCTCCATACGGGTGGGGAAGAGGGAGAAGGCCACCTGCATGTCGCCGTCATCGACGTGGCGCACCAGTCCTTCGAGCCCGCGGATGCCACCGACGAAGCCGATGCGCTCGTCGCGCCGGGGATCGGCGATACCGAGAATGGGCTCGATGAGGTTGTCCTGCAGGAGGCTGACGTCGAGGCGGCGTACGGGGTCTTGCTCCGGGACATGGCGCGGGTCGAGCGTGAGCCGATACCACGTACCGGTGAGGTACATGCCGAATTCGGCGTGGCGCGCGGGCCGCACTGGCTCCGCACTGCGCTCGATCCGGAAGCGCTCGGCCACGCGCTCTAGGAAGGTCTCCGGCTCCAGGCCGTTGAGGTCTCGAACCACCCGGTTGTAGTCCATGATGCGTAGCTGGTCATGGGGAAAGATGACGGCGAGAAAGTAGTTGTAGGACTCGTCGCCGGTATGCGCCGGGTTCCCGGCGCGGCGCGTTGCGGCCACGCGCGACGCCGCGGCGGAGCGATGATGGCCGTCGGCCACGTAGAGCGCGTCGAGGGCGTCAAATCCTGCCGTGAGGTCCTCGATGACGGGGGCATCGGCCACCGCCCAGAGTTCGTGACGCACGCCGTCGAGCGTGACGTCGACCTCGGCGGTATCCGCGCTCAGCCGCGCGAGCAGCGTGTCGATCCCGGCCTGGCTGCGATAGGCCAGGAAGACCGGGCCAGTCTGGGCGGTCAGCGCCTCGATCTGGCGTACGCGGTCGTCCTCCTTCACCGGCCGGGTGAACTCGTGTTTCTTGATACGGTCGCTGTCGTAGGCGTCGACCGACGCGGCGGCGACGAGCCCGGTCTGTACGTGTGTGTCCATCGTCAGGCGGTACACGTAGTAGTGCGGCTCCGGATCGCGCGCCAGCACGCGTTCGCTCAGCATGCGGTCGAGGTTCTCGCGGGCCTTGGCGTAGACCTGAGACGCGTACGGATCGGTGTCCTCGGGCAGGTCGACCTCCGGGCGCGAAATGTGCAGGAAGCTCCAGGGTCGACCCGTGACCATCGCGCGCGCCTCCTCGGCGCTCATGACATCGTACGGCGGCGCCGCCACCTCGGTGGCGCGCCCCGGGGCCGGGCGCAGGCCGGGGAAGGGCTTGATCAAAGGCATGAGGACTCCTCGAAACGTGTTGAGCACGCGCAGGATAGTGGATCGACGCCGGCAAATCACCCGCCGACCGCGAGGCGCATCCCCGGAGATGCCGTGCGAACGCTCGTCTGATGGGTCCACTCGCTCGATCCGGACTTTGCCCACGGCGGCGGTGCATACTCTTGAGAAACGGACTGTCTGACCGGGATGAAATCAGTGGGTGACCAGGGCGCCGATGGTGCTGCAACGTAGTCACGTTGCTCCATGAACGCCTGCTCCGGCCCGGGCCGGTGATGGGTGGCTGACGGGGGTGTGGCTCAGCCGTCCGGGGCTAACTGTCATGCCGTTGGCCGCCAGCGCCAGGCACGCGTGCGGCGCGTTCGCGTGCAAGGCACGCTCTACCGGGGCGCGCGGGCATGGTCGCGACTTTCACGCGAATTGAGATCCGCGTCATCCCCAAGACGATAGCGGACTCCCGCGCTGACGAAATTGGAGCCCCTGGCGTCGCTGACAAGCCCGAATGCCCCGGACCGGTGGTGAATTCGAACCAGCAGTTCCCACCGGGGATTCCGGGTGCGGGGCTGGGCGAACGTGATCTCCACTGGCATGAACACGAGCAGCCGCGCAGCGGGACGGCGGGGATGCTGTTCCACTTCCGGCGTGCGGAAGGCATACGATGGGCCGAGCCCGAAGGCAACCGAAGTGTTCAGATACCGGTTCCAGGGGAATGGCCGCCAACGCAGGAGCAGCGCGGTGTTTACCTCCGAGTGATGCTGCAGCCCGGTGTGGACGCCGGCGTTGGCTTCCAGCTCCAGACTCAGTGATTCCCGGAACCCGTACAGGGTGCGGCTCGCTCCCGCCACTCCGACGTAGGTATCCTGAAACTCGGTTCGCCCGCGCAGGATGGACCCAATGTTGTTGGCGCTCCACTGCCCTCCGTATCCGAAGACGGACCACTCGCCGTCAGCGGGTTGTGCCGCACCAGCGCGGAAGACCAGCACAATCAGCAGGACGGCGAGTATCCAGCCCCAGGCGCCAAGAGTGAAGCCATAGCGGGAACCACATGGCTGTACACCAGCTCCCGATGCGGGCACGAATGCGTCAAGCGATACAGAACAATGCGGTGCTCTGCGAGGCTCCCCGCGGATGTTCGGGCGCCGGTCGCCAACAGGGCCCCCGCGGCCCCATGCGAACCGTCGCCCGCACCGGAATCCCGCTACCGATCTGGCCATGTCGGCCCGCCCCCCTCCGCTCGGATACGGGCGCCTCGGTGCATGCGGCAGGCTTCAAGCCCCGGCGCGCAGGTGGCCGTGTTGCTGCGCCAGGAGCATCGGTTCTCGGGGTCGGTCCAAACCGGCGCTAGAGGACTGAGGGCTGAGATCATAAGACACAGTGTATGGTGGCTGCCGGCCTGATCGCGCACTGGCGATCAGGCCGTCACCGCCTGGAGCAGCGCCAGGGGACCGGCCGCCGCGATTTGGTCGAGCTGTTCGGGTTGCATCACGAACAGTGAACCGGCAAAGCCCAGTGCATTAACGGAGATGCCTGCATGGTGTTCCCGGGTGCGCGGCACGGCCAGCATCCAGTCGCGGGTCAGCAGCAGGTTATAGGGGGCGGACTGGCGGATCTCGCCGCCGAGGTTGAGCGCTTCGAAGCCGAGGGTCTGCAGCAATCCGGCATAGTACCGGTACAGGGCCTCGGGTGCATCGAGTGCAGCCGATTCCAGGCGCACGAAGGCGTGCGGGATCGGCAGGGACGGGCACTGCCCAATTCGCCCGGGCGCGTCCCGGGCATCCAGCAGCGGCGCAATGGGTACGGCTGGGCGGGTGTCATCCAGCGGCAGCGGGATCCACTGCAGGTGTTTGTGTGGCTGGCTGGCACCGGCCACCCTGCCGCCGTTGTAGAAGCCCAGCCCTTCCCGTTCGCGCAGGCAATAGGCCAGCGTGGCGAGGTCAGCCGGCGTGAGCAGGCATTCCTGATGCTCGAACTCCCGGGTGACTAGCAGGATGTGATGCTCGATCACGTTGAATTTGTTGAAGATGCACAGGTGTCTGGGTCCCACGGCGCCGATGGTGAGGTCCGGCTCGGGTGGCAGGAACGGATTCGGCGGTCTGGCGTTGCGCTGGGCGTGTCCGCATTCCCTGTCCTTCGCCTTGCGCGCCAGGCTCGACACCCGGCGCAATAGCCAGGTCACGCCGTCGCGTTCTAGCCGGTTCTGCTCGGTTTCGATCGGCTGCAGGGCACCGCGGGCCAGGGCATGCCGCTCACATGCGAGCAGCTGCGGCCAGAGTGCACCCGGGCCGAGGTCGGGGATGGCGGCTGTCCTTTCGGCTTGCATGGCGCAAGCCTAATACAAGAGCGGAAGGATCCCGCAAGGGGTTGGCCTGCATCCATGGTGGTGGCCGCCCCACAAGTGGTGGGTCTCGGCGCATGAACCAGATGCCCGAAAACGGCAAGCCTGGCAGGCTGTCGGAGATAGGCGGTTGCTGCTGAGCCGAGTTCGACGAGCAAGATTCGTAGACCGCTCATGAGCGGATGCTTCGCCCTGCATCCCCGGCGTTGCCGAATGGCCTTGCACGATGTCGACTCTCCGGCGCGGCTCTGCGCCAGATTCGCCGAACGCTGGCCGGCACTCAACTTCTACTGCTTCTCCATGGCCACCGTCTTCTGCAGGGCGTGGCCGATCAGCCCCGCGAGGTTGGTGATCAGTTGCTGGTGGGAGAGCAGGTAGGCGTTGGGCTGGCGCGACGCCAGTACCAGCAGGCCCGTGTGCTGGTGCGTGCCCTTGACCGGCAGGAGCAGGACGGAGCGTAGGCCCTGCTCGATGAGGGTGCGCTCGAAGGCTGCCATCGGAACCCCGCCACCGGTCTGCTGCAGATCCGGGATACGCAGGGGGGTTTTGGCCGCCAGCGCGGCGTCGAGCTGGCTGTTGGCGAGCGGAAAGTAGCGCTCACTCGGGGGTGTCGAACGCCCGTCGAGGACTGCGTGCTCGAGCACACCGGCCGACTGGTCCGGGGTGACGCTCAACAGCGCTGCCCAGTCGAGCGGGATGAAGGTTTCGAGCTCGTGCCATACTGAGGTCAGTACGGATTCGGGATCCTCGGCTTGTTGTACCTTGTCGATCAGCTGAAACAACGCGTGGAGCCGATAGGACAGGCTGTTGAAGGACTCGACCATCAGGCCGATCTCGTTGCGGTTTGGCACCGGTACCTGATGGCCGAAATCCCCCTGGGAAACGTGCTCGAAGGCTCCCACCGCGTGATGCAAGGGGCGGAGCACCCGCGTATGTAGCCAATACACCGCGCCCAGCATGATCAACAAGGCGGTGATGACCGCAACACGCACCAGGCGCCGCTGCCAGTTCAGGCCAGCTCGGGCGGCCTCCTCGAAGGCCCGATGCAGCGCCGCGGTGGCTTCCTCGAGCCGGGGAGCGTGTTCGATCACGTACTCTGCACCCCACTCCAGCCGCGGCTCCTCGGGCACGTCCCCCAAGGCCCCGTCCAGACCGGTGCGAAAATCCGCCCAGACCCGGGCCGCCTGCAGGACAGCCGGGTGGTCTGCGGTCCCGAGCCCATCCCTCGCCGCCAGCAGGCGCCCGTCAGGGCCGAGGTTCTGGTCCAGGGTTTCCCGGTGTGCCAGGAGATCCTGGTAGTAGAGCTTCACGTCCCTGAAGTAGGTGGAGTAGTCGCGGGCTGGGGTGGCAAGGTAGTTCATCGCCTGCTCGCGCATCAGGTGCGAGGCGTGTTCGAGGCGGGCGGCAGTGGCGAGCACCACCTGTTCCTGCTGGCGCATCTGAGCCGAATGCACGGCATAGCCCGAACTGGCTACGACCACCGCGACCAGGCCGAGCAGCAGGATCGCCAGTTGCAGCCGAATGCTGTGCAGAAAATCAATGCTCATACAGCCTCTGGACGCGGAAGGGCCGATCGCAGAACCGCGATCTGGATCCTTGGCGGGCATCGTCCGCATGAATCCACACCTAAGAGGAACAACAACACCATCTTCCGAACAGGTCAATTGTGGAATCTACGGATACGAAGCAAGCCATATCGCAAGAATGTCTGTGCCAGGGGAACGTCGATTACGACCAGTGTGGATGTCGCCGGGTGGCTGGGCCCGGACGAGGGCTCCTCGCGACCTGATTATCACGGAAGCTCCGCAAGCTGGACTGGGCCATCTTCGAAACCAGCGTCATCGCGAGGAGCGAAGCCTTTAGCCGCGAGCGCAGCGTGGCGGGACGTGGCGATCCAGAGGGCGATGGTCCCCCCCGCGCCGCCTGGATTATTCGCTGCGCTCACCCTGCGGGCCAGCCTTCGGCTGTTCAATGCGCTGCGCGCATTAGTGCCGCGCTTCGCTCGCAATGACGACCGACGCGGAGAGGTATCGCACTGGCTGAGGAGGTTTCGTGATAATCAGGCCTCGCGATGACGAATGAATCAGCGCCCCTTAGGTAATCGCCACGACTGCTTCGTGTCCATCGATCTTCCAAGCTGGTGTTGTGGCGGCGCCGATGCTCGCGTTGGTCGATGGCGCGACCGGACGCACACGAAGAATTGCACAGCGCTCTGGCTTCGGCCCGATCGCGTGGGTTCTGCTAGTATTCGGCGGAGTGTTGTAGGCGAGTGATTCTGACGTGCCCTGCGTGAGGCAGTATGCGCCATGTTCGTTGCAATGAGCCGGTTTCGCGTGATTGCGGGCCAGGAAGGAATGGTTCGTGAGGCCTTCCGGCAACGACCGAGGCTGGTGGACGCACACCCGGGCTTCATTCGCCTTGAAGTGCTCACCCCCGATCAGCGGACTAACGAGTTCTGGTTGATCACCTTCTGGCGTGACCGCGAGAGCTTCGAGCGCTGGCACGCCGACCATCTGCGTGAGTCGCATGCATGGATGCCGAGGGGGCTGAAACTCGAGCCCGGCAGCCGCAGCCTGACGTATATGGAACTGGTCGCCGAGTGAGTGGCCGAATGGACACACTTCCCTCCGGAGTCGAGCGGGCGATCGAAAACCTTCGTGCCGAAGCACTGGATCACGGCACGCGGTACATCTACGACCGGATTGGCGAGCACCTCGCACCGTGGGGCGAGGCGGGGCGAGTACGTTGCCGCGCGGACCTGAACTGGCACCTGGACTTTCTCCTGGGTGCTGTCGCGGTGGGGGATCCGGGCCCGTTTGTGAATTACCTTTCGTGGCTGGTCGATCTGATGCGTAGCTACGGGGTTCCCGGTGATTCCGTCGAGCTCTCCGTCGAGGGGCTGGCCTCCGTGCTCAGGAAGCGGCTGAGCAGCGAGCAGTGGGCTGAAGTGGCGCCCATCCTTGCCGCAGGGATACAGTCACTGGCGAGCGGCGGGGTGGCATCGGCGGATGCAGCGGGCGGTATTGCGCCGACACACTCGACCGACAGCGATGTGGCTCCCGCGACGCGGCAGCAACTGATGTCCGCACTGGTGGCCGGAGACGCGGTTCGAGCGTCCGGGATCGTATCCGGAGTCACCCGGCAATGTGGTTACCTTCGGATGGCGGAAGGGCTGGTGCAGCCGGTGATGAGCGCCATTGGTGAGATGTGGCAACGGCGCGAGATCAGTGTCGCCCAGGAGCACCTGGCGAGCGCAGTCATTCAGAAGCTTCTGGTGCGGGAGTTCGTGAACGCGCCGTTCGCGGATCCGGTGCCACGCTCCGTGTTGCTGGCCTGTGTGGCCAGCAACTACCACCAACTGGGCTTGCGCATCCTCGCGGATGCCTTCGAGCTCAAGGGCTGGTCCGTAGAGTTTCTCGGCGGGGATACGCCGACGGGAGACCTGGTGCGGCATGTGGAGAGTACCCGCCCCGATCTGGTGGCGTTGTCGTTGTCGCTTGGACGGCAGATTCCGATACTGAAGGACGTGGTCGCCGGGATTCGGGAGCGACTGGGTTCGGGCCCTCCCCGTATCATTGCCGGGGGACCGGGGCTTACCGGTCTCGGGTTCTTGTGTCCGCGTCTGGGTCTGGACGGGTGCTACCCGAGCGTTGCGTCGGTTCCGGATCTCGGGCCGTGACGATCGGTAGGCTCGTGGGTGCGATTACACCGCGCGCGCAGGTCATGCGCTTCCTCAACGATTCCATCAGTACATTGTTGGCCTTGTTCGAGGCCGACGGCACGCTCGTCGAGGCGAACCGCGGGTTCCGGCACCTGCTGGAAAGCATGCCCGACGGCAGGGATCCGGCGGTGGTGTTCGTGAATCCGGGACTCGCGGAGCTGAACGGCATGGCCGACGAGGCCGGGACCGGTCTGGTGTATCGGGGACTGATGACCGTGGGCAACGTGGACTGTGACTCGGACACCTGGCTGGGAACGGTGTATCGAGTGGGGTACCAGTTACTGGTGGCATGTGAGCGGGATATCGCAGCGGACCGGAACCTCCGGGTGGAGTTGTTCCGTCTCACTGATGAATATGCGGCGAAGGAACGCATGCTCGCGAAGGCCCATCGTGAACTGGCGCGGCGCACTGCGGAGGTGGAACGCCTGACGTTCACCGATTCGCTGACCGACCTCCCCAATCGTCGGGCATTCGACCAGGAACTGGAACGCGAGATTCTGCGTTCGGCCCGGTATGGTGAACCTCTGTCGCTGCTGATCGTCGATCTGGACCACTTCAAGCGGGTCAACGACCGTTTCGGCCATGCTGTCGGTGATGATGTGCTCAGGTCCGTGGCTGCATCGCTGCGCGCCGAAGCACGAGGGGTGGACACGGTGGCCCGCTGGGGCGGTGAGGAATTCGCGGTTTTGGTACCGGCCACTGGAATGGATTCCGCCAGGCGCCTGGCAGAACGAATTCGCCGACGGATCGGGAAAATGTCGAGGCCAGAGGGCGTTGCACCGATTACCGCCAGCGTGGGAGTTGCCGGATGGCTGGGGCCGGATGACGGGTCCGCTGCGCTGTTCAAGCGCGCAGATCGTGCGCTCTACAAGGCGAAGCACGACGGTCGTAATCGGATACGGGTTGCGGACGAAGGTCCGGAATGTCAGGCCGGATCGTGAGGCGAGGATTCCCGTGCCGGAGGGAGGCTCCCTTGAACCCGGTTCAGGTAAGCGCCAAGAGTGCTTCGTATCCATTCGTGTCGAAGCCGTTCATCAGACCCGGCCCACAGGCTCCGCCGCATGTCGAGTTCGCCTTGGAACTGGCGACGCCGTGCTTGCGGCTGCAGGCCATTTGCTCCTCGGGCTGACGCGCGTTCAGCGGTTCCTCCGGGGATCCACCCCGGCGGTTGGTGACTCCGGCTTCCTTGGGGCGAGCCGGCGCACCGCGCCCGGGCCGCGACCGCGGATGCGCTTGAACGCTCGCCGGAACGCGGCTTCCGACGCGTAGCCGAACGTTTCAGCCACTTCGGCGACCGAGCGGCGCCGGTCCTGCAGCAGCAGCTCTGCCTGGTGCATGCACCAGTGTGCGAGGTAGTTCATCGGCGTGTCGCCGACGACCTCGAGGAACTGCCGGGCAAAAGCGCTGCGCGAGAGACCCGCCCGCGCAGCCAGTTCGTCCAGTTGCCAGGGGTGACGGTAGTCGCGGTGCATGCACACCAGCGCCCGCCGTAGTTGCGGGTTTGCGAGGCCCGCGAGCAGACCCGCCCGGACCTGGCCTGCGGCCATGACATGGCGCAGCACCAGGATCAGCAATACGTCGGAGAGCCGGTCGAGAACGGTTTGCCTGCCGGGGCTTTCGGCCTGCGATTCCGTCGCCATCAGTCGTGCAAGCAGCTGCAGGCGCAAATCCTGGTGTCCTTCGCTGGCGCGGATCAGCACGCAGGGGGGCACGGCATGCAGCAAGCTCTCCCCCGCCGGATCGTCGAACTCCACCGCGCCGCAAATGATTTCGGTTCTCGGCCCATCGCCTTCGGTTTCGAGCCGGGTGTCGTAGTCGTCGAGTTCGATCTCGGGGCTGAGGACGTGCCAGGTATCCCGGGGCAGGAACACCAGATCCCCGGGCCCGAGCGCGCGCGGTGGTTGTCCATCCGCGAGGTGCAGCCAGCACCTGCCGCTGGCAACCAGGTGAAATCCGGCGCGGTGCAGCCCCGTCGTATTCAGGCGCCAGGCCCCACAGACGCGCGGGTTCGCCCACACCCTCGCGTGCAGCCGGTACTCGGCGAGGATCTCCGGGAGAAGGTCGTCTTCAAGACTTTCTGACATGAATCAGCGATTTCAGGACATATATCGTGTCGCGTGTCCGGTCGACAATGGGACCCGTCGCCGCTTGATGCAAGTGCGATGGCATTGATGACCACCCAGACTGACGGAGACTCACCATGTACAGCAAACCCATCCTCCAGTTTTTCGCCCTCGTGGTGCTCGCGCTCGCCCTCGGCGGCACGGCCGCCGCCGGTACACCCCAGACGAGCAACGGCATCACCACGATTCACCTCGACCAGTACAACGGCTACTTTGCTGCGCAGGAAACCCTGGCGGGCCTGAAGCCCGGAACCTACGACTTCGTGGTCACCAACAAGGCCGGGAAGCTGGTCGGCTTCCAGATCCAGTCGGGCCGGACCCACGAGCAACTCGACATGTTCCCCCTGGATCCGGGCGAGACCCGGACCAGCCGGGTCACGATCACCGACGAGGGGTTTCGTTACCGCTGCCCGATCAACCCCACGCCCTGGTATGAGGTGGGCGTGGGTGGCTAATCGACCGTAACGCGTACCGCCCGGCCCCGCATCGGTGCGGGACCGGGCCGCGCGATTGAATGATTCCGTGGTCCGGCCCCCAACGCACCGCAAGCCCTTTCCGAGTTCCACGAACACGATCCCAATCCCAATCGATGAGGTACCGTCATGAACGCCACTGCAATCCCGGCCCCTGCGCCCAATCCGAACGATCCCGCCGCCCTCGACGATTGGTTCGACCGTCGTTTCGAGCAAAAGATGGCCGAACGCGAGGCTTCGCATGTCCCCAGCATGACGCTGATCGCAACCAAGGGTACGCTGGATATGGCGTATCCGCCGTTCATTCTCGCTTCCACGGCAGCTGCGCTGGGCTGGGAGGTGTCCATCTTCTTTACCTTCTATGGCCTGAACCTGCTCAGGAAGGAACTGGACCTGAAAGTGTCTCCGATGGGCAACCCCGCGATGCCCCTGAAGCTGCCGTTCGGCCCCGACTGGCTCAAGAGCACGAATCTGCACGTACCTACGCTGCTGATGTCGACCCCCGGCTTTCAGGCGGCCGCAACGGGCCTGATGAAGAAGACCATGCGCAACAAGGGCGTGGCGGGCATCGAGGAACTGCGCGATCTTTGCGTCGAGGCGGAGGTCAAGCTGATCGCCTGCCAGATGACGGTCGAGCTGTTCGGGATGCAGAAACGCGATTTCATTCCGGAGATCACCGACTGGGTCGGTGCCGCGAGCTTCCTGCCCGTGGCCCAGAAGGCCGATGTCAATCTGTTTGTTTGAACCCCGGGCGAGGCCCGGTCGCCGTGGGACGGGCCCGTCCACCAACGCGCGGTATACGGTCCCGCACCATCGCCTCGGAGAAGCCCCACTCGGCGACAACACAGCGGTGCGGGCGGCGGCTGCGGTAAGGGCCCATCGCCCTCCCCACGCTCACGGCCCGGTGTTGGGAGCACCCCCACCAGGTGCTTGCGGCAATGGCGCGGGAAGCGTATCCCTGCTGTACTTCGGACCTGGAGCGACCCAAACTCAAGGTACAGGCTCCCGGTTCGTCGGAGGCCGCGCGGGAAGTCGCGCAATCCCGGGCCAACGCGTGATCGCGGGTGCTTCGTCAGGAGGTCACGATGTTCAAGACGCTCATTGCCATCGGGCTGGCGGCCGGTCTGATCGGGTGCGCCCTCGTCGACGTGAAAGAAGACCCCGCCTCCCCCTACTACCTGGTGCCCGAGGGCTCGGTGATCGAACTGCATCAGCCGGTCGCGATTCCGCCGGGCACCACGCGGGTGTGGTTCGTGCGCGGCCGGGTGGCACCGGGCCGTGACTGGTACAACACCAGCTGCAACCTCGAGATCAACACCCTCGATCGAAACCGCGTTCAGACCGTGGAAGCGGGGCGGTTCGTCGTCCGCCGTGTCCAGCGCACGTCGGCCTCGGTCGCGCAATCGCAGCCGTCGGTCGAGGTGGCCATGTTGGGCGGAGGAATTGGCGGGGATTCCGGTTACAACCGAACCTGGCAGGGCTACCATCTCTGGCTCGCCAGCGAGAACCAGCCCGACGTCCGACGGCTGACCTGCGCCGGTATCTACGGCGAACCAAGGGACGCGAAGCCGCCGAGCATCAACGAGATGCGCGCTGCGCTGGGAACGGTGGCAAGCCTTCGTCTCCCGTAAGCCCGGCGGATCACGCCCTACAGCCTCTTCCAGCCTGCAATTCGGTGGTGCGGCTGGGCGGCGGCACCTTGCCGTTCGCGCCCGCAGAGCAGGCGGCAGGCTCAGGTCGCCGGGGAATCGGTACGGGTTCCCGCGAGTACACCGCGCTGCAGCCAGTGCCGCAGCAGTTCCTCGGCGCTGCGCAGGAGCTCTTCGCCGGGTGCAAGGTCGAAGTCGGCGGCGACCCGGTGCACCAGTTCGGCTCCCGGCGCGGGATCGTTCTGCACGTACCAGAGGATGCGCGCGCTCAATGGGTTGAGCTCGATGAACCCGGTACGGAAGTCGCGGTCGCGGAACACCACCAGGTATGTGGGGTGTTCGCCGGGGCTGGCCGGGACGAAGTCGGGGCCGATCCGTTGGACCGGGTATTCGTAGGCCAGCAAGCGCGCGGCGGTAGCGAGTACCGGAACCTCGGTGAAGGGATCGCCCAGAGGATCAATCGTGCTGCCGGTGGCATGGTCGGGGTCATCTTCGTGCTGCGCCACGACCACCTCGGCGCGTTCGTAATGGGCGAGTTCGGCGAGAAAAGGAAAATCGTCTTCGCGCGCCGTTCGTTCCGTGCTCAGGTATTGAAGAAACTCCTCGGCCAGACGCGGGAAGTACGGTGTGTGGCATCCGTGTTCCCGATAGAAGTCGCGAGTCAGCCGTGCCCAGCGTTCCGAACCGTGCAGGCTGCGCAACACCGGGTACGCCCGTCCGAGCAGATCCTCGATGTTGTTGATGAACAGCCGCCGGTAGATCGCCAGGCGGCGCTCCTCGATACCCGCGGGTGGGGCATGGCGTTCGGGGTCGCGCAGATGAGCCGCGAATCGGCGCTGCACTTCGCGAAAGTCCAGTTCAGGCACGGCGGCGTTCCTCCATGACCGCTTCGCTTGCCTCGAGCATTGCGCGCACGCGGGCGACTTCGGCGAGCAGGTCCTGAAGCGGAGGGAAGTTGAAGTCGCGCTCGAGCAGGGTCGGCACCGGTCCCAGGCGCCGGTAGACCTCGTCCAGCAATGCCCAGACGTCGGTGCAGATGTCGGCCCCGTGGGTGTCGACGCGCAGGTCGGGTGCTTCTTCGTGGTGCCCGGCGACATGCAGGTAGCGCACGCGGTCCAGCGGCACGCGGTCGAGGAAATCCAGCGGATCGTAGCGATGGTTGATCGCGTTGACGACGATGTTGTTCACGTCCAGTAGCAGGCCGCAGTCGGCCGTCTCGATGACCGCAGTCACGAACTCCGCCTCGCTCATCTCCGCCCCGGGCTGCGCGTAGTAGGAGACGTTTTCCAGCGCAATGCGCATGCCCAGAAGATCCTGCACGACGCCGACCCGCTCGGCGACATGGCGTACCGCGTCCTCGGTGAACGGGATCGGCATCAGGTCGTACAGATGGCCGAACTCGTCGCCGCAGGCGGACAGATGCTCGGTGTAGTCGCGGATCCCGTGGGTGTCCAGAAAACTGCGCAGGTCCCGCAAGAAGTCCCGGTCCAGTGGCCGCGGCCCGCCGATATCCAACGATAGCCCGTGGCAGACGAAGGGTTTGGCTTCGGTCCACTCGCGGAAGGTTCGCCCGAGGGCGCCACCGAGATGCATCCAGTTCTCGGGGGCGACTTCGAGGAAATCGACCCGGTCGCGGGATCCGGGCGCCTGCGCGAAGGGGCTCAGCAGAGACCGCCGCAGACCCAGCCCCGCGCCACGCACTTCCGACCGGTGATTCATAGGCGTTGACTCCATAAGTAACTGATTCCAAGCCGTCGTCGTGAGTGCCACCGTGATGGTTAAGCCGGCAATTGCCGTATCCTCAGATATGCCATCGCGGGGGCCGAAGGCCCGTGGCCCGTCATCGCGAGGGCCGAAGGCCCGTGGCCCGTCATCGCGAGGGCCGAAGGCCCGTGGCCCGTCATCGCGAGGGCCGAAGGCCCGTGGCGATCCAGACTCCGCCTGGATCGCCACGTCACTGCGTGCCTCGCGATGACGATAGGGCGCGACCATCACACGATGGCGGCCCTGATGATCACGTCGTCCTAGCCGCCGCAACGTCCTTCGCCGCACTTGCCTTCCGTGTCCTTGTCATCGCCATTGTCGTCCGAGGCACCGCCGCAGCGACCTTCGCCGCAGCTACCCTCGGTTTCCTTCTCGCCGGAAGCGCCGCCGCAGGTGCCTTCGCCGCAGCTGCCCTGAGCGAGCTTCTGCAGCGCCGTGGAGGACTGGCTGACCTGATAGCCCTGGCCGAGGTCGGTCGCGGCAAACAGCGGCGTGCTGCCCATTGCGAGGCCGACGGCGGCGGTGCCGATGGTGGCGGCGAGGGTCTTGCGATTGAAGAGATGGTCTTTCATGTGATTCTCCTTTCGAATGTGACGATCATAGGTGATCGGAACGGTGTTGCTGAAGCGTCCGCTTGCATGCGGCTTCTGGTTGTTGTTCAGTCTCGGCGCAGCCAGCGCGCCGCGTAATGGTCGACACTCAGATACCGTCCGGCGCCGTAGAAGAAGAGCACCAGCAGCATCACGAAGTAGGTGGCGGCCATTTCAATGCCGTTGTTCAGGATCACGAAGCTACCACTCTGGGTCAGCCAGTCGTAGTTACCGTGTTCCTGAAGGATCGAGCGGGCCCGATCCAGCCGAACCGCGGCCTCCTCGGTCGCACCGCAGTTGAACAGGCACATCATCGGGTCGGAGATCGTCTGCCAGCCGTGTTTCCAGTGCACGGTGACAGCCGCGACGACCATCGTGATCATCAGCGGGATCGAGAACCAGCGCATGGCGATCCCGAACAGCAGCGCGATCGCCCCGAGGACCTCGGCATAGGCGGCGAGGAAGGCCATCAGCCACGGCATCGGCAGGCCCAGCCCCCAGTCCGGATTGCCGAACCAGGATACGGTTCCCGCGTTCGGCAGCAGCCCGTCCAGCTTGTTGGTGCCGGCAGCCCAGAACACTGGCGCAAGGTACAGGCGCAGCGCGAGGGGTCCGAGAAAGTCCACGCTGCGTGTACTGTTGAGCGCGTCATGCATCCAGCGAGCCAATCGTTTCATCTTTGTCGTATCCCGTTCAGTTGGTTTGGCTTCCCGGTCTGCCGCATCACGCGGAGCGGCGGTGACCAATCGTTTCGTCGAGAACAGTTAATCACCGGGGCGATCGCAGATCCCTACGTAAGAATTCGTAGGTTCCGAGGCTGCGAGCGTGCGGGGTCCCGGGTCCGGGGGCACCTCGTGCGCGGGTGCGCACGAACAGACGGTGTGACGGCGCACCGCTTGCGCACATCGACGCAGGCGATCCCCCTGCGTGGACGACTCATCGTTCCGGGGCAGGCCGTTCCGGCGACGCAGGAACCGGTGCTGCAGGGGCGCAGCTTTCGAACGACCCGACACGCTGCGGTTATCGGATATTACGTAGTGCGCCCCCCGGCCTTTGGGTCTTTCCTTGAAGCGAGTGCATCGAAAACCGAGGGGGAACGATGGTCATGGAATTGCAGAAACGGCTGAGGGTGTCACTGTTGTTGCTGCGTCTCGGAGTCTTCGTCGTGATGTTCGTCTGGACACTGGACAAGTTCGTGGCACCGGATCACGCGGCGCGGGTCTTTGAGCATTTCTATCATCTGGAAGGCCTCGGCGCGGGTGCGCTGGCCGTGATCGGCGTACTGCAGCTCATCGTGGTGCTGGGTTTCGTGGCCGGGCTGTACCGGGCCTGGACCTACGGACTGGTGCTCGCGATGCATGCAGTCTCGACGTTCTCCTCCTGGCAGCAGTACCTGGCGGCGTTCGACAACCTGCTCTTTTTCGCCGCCTGGCCCATGCTGGCGGCCTGCGTGGCGCTATTCCTGCTGCGGGATTCGGACACGATGCTGAGCCTCGACACCCTTCGGCATCGTTCCTGATGCATCGGGTAGGAGGAGATCGTTCGAAGTGCCCAACAACACACGAGAGGCGATTGCCATGAACCAAGCGGACGTGCTGATTCATATCGACGAAGACTTAAACAGTGACCGCATCCACGAGATGGAGCGGGCGCTTTCGCTGCATGAAGGCGTGATCAGTGTCTGCATGCACGAACGCCGCCGCCACCTGTTGGTGGTGGACTACGAACCTGGCCGGGTGCGTCCCGTGGATCTTCTGTCCCGGGTGCGCGCCGACGGGCTCCATGCCGCGCTGATCGGGCTTTGACGGTCTGGTCCATGCTCCAGGGCGGAAGTGTCGGGCGCCCGCGAAGCCGGGGCAGGGTTCTGGCACCGCTGGCACGCCTGCCGTCACCGTGAGTACGCGAACGATGCATCACTCCGGATCTCGAACCTGCCCAACACCGGGCAGGCGGTGACAGCAGGCGGCGCGGAACACCGCGCCAGCCGAGTGTCAGCCCCCCGCGACTTCGCGCAAGAGATTCTGGATGTCCGTTTCGGAGTGCCCCGCGGTTATCAGTGTCACGATCGCGCCCGTCGCGCCATCGACGAGCGCCATGTAGCCAGTCCTTCCGCCGTTTCTCTCATAGAGTTCGCCCAGATCGAGCGTCTGCGCCAGCATGCTCGACTGGTGGGTGGTCCCCTCGTCGGTGAAATCGAAGCGCAGGAACAAAATGTCGCTCTGGTTAAACTCTGCCCGCACCGCCTGAAGCTTCGGATCCAGAATCTTGCAGCTTTGACACCAGTCCGCATACATCAGCACGGCCAGGACTTTCGGTGCCGGACTACCCGCCGCCTGGAGCCCGGCGCTGAGCAGTAGTGCCAGCACTGCGGCGAGAAAAACGGGAGCACGGGGCATCCAGGTAGGTGATTGCCTCATCGCCATTTCCTCCTCTGCGGGGATTCGGATTCAGGATATGAAACCGCGGGCACAAAGGTGATACGCGGCATTGCGTAAACGCGTGTGTGTTGTTCCCGCAGCTTCGGAACCGGCGGCAGTCGGCCTCAATCCTGATGCATCCTCCGGTTCTCCAACCGGGCTGTCGGTTCCCAAGCCGTCTATCATCGCTGAAAGCGGTGGTATCGGCCGGGCTTTCCGGCACTGCCGCGGTGTAAGCGGCGCCAGGAGCAGTGCGCGTGACAGAAGTGTTCGAAGGGCGGGTTCCGCGTGCAAGATGATCGGCAGTCCTGCTCGGGCCGGGTGAGTGGTCGAACACCACGATGCCCGCGCTGCCTGTGTCGGGTAACCGCGGAACCGAAACCCGTGCATCAACGGGGAGCCAGGTCGTGATCTGGCCGCTCTAGCAGCTCAAGTCCGACAGGGCTGCTAGTGCCGGTAACGGTGACGCAGCTGCGGGTGCGAGGCGGCGCGGTGGCCGGGAAAGACGATTCCGCGGTGGAACCCAGGGTGGCTTCTGTGCAGCCCCGAGCGGTGGCCATGGTGGTGTCCGTGGCGATGTCCGAGACGGGCCCGGCCGGAATGGTGACGGGCGCGATGGTGCAGTCCGACGCGATGGTGGCTGCCGGACACGGCGGCGGTGGTGACCAGATGATGACTGGTTCCGTGGTGCTGGCCACCGTGGGTGGCGCATCCGAACAGGAACACGGTGCTCAGCAGAACCAGAAAAGTCTTCGTCATGATGGGCCTCTTGGGGTGCGGGCGCATGTGAAGCGTGCAACGCACGATGGGCGTGTCCTCCCAGTCTGGTTCATCCATCGGCCGACATCATCCGTGGAAATGGCTACGAAAAGGCTATGAAAAGGCTATGAAATGGAGTGGGTCTTCCGGCCGTCCAAACGATTGACGGAGCACCGTTCGGGCTGCGGCTTTCGCGTATTCCCGCAGCGACTGGGTGATGGTTGAATGCAGATATGCCCGGATTTGTGCCGGTGGCCGAACGGATGAGGCGGGTAGGAGAACGGCGATGCTGCTGACGTTGACTGCACTGGTGGTCCTGATCCTGATCACGTTCTGGCTTTACCGCAGCGCACCGGCATGGACCTGGGTCTGGGCGTTTCTGACGCTGGTCGCAATCGGTCTGCTCGCGGTGTTCGATCCGCTGAATCCGCTGACCATCCCACTGCTGGCCGGATGGGCGCTGGTCGGCGTCGCCGCCAATGCCGGTGTGCGCAGGCGCTGGTTCACGGCCCCGCTACTGCGCCGCTTCCGCACCGTGCTGCCGAGATTGTCGGAAACCGAGCAGCAGGCGCTGGAGGCGGGCACGATCGGCTGGGACGCGGAGCTGTTTTCCGGCCGACCTGCCTGGGAGCGGCTGCTCGAGACGCCCCCCGCGCAGCTCGCGGCCGACGAACAGGCGTTTCTGGACGGTCCGGTCGAGGCATTGTGCCGGATGGTCGACGACTGGCAGGTGACCCACCACGATCACGATCTGTCCGCCGAGGCCTGGTCATTCATCCGCTCGCGTGGCTTTTTCGGGATGATCATTCCGAAGGGCTATGGGGGGCTCGGGTTTTCGCACGCCGCGCACTCGGCGGTGGTGATGAAGATCGCCACCCGCAGCGTGACCGCGGCGGTGACCGTGATGGTGCCCAACTCGCTGGGGCCCGGGAAACTGCTGCTGCGCTACGGGACCGACGAACAGAGAGATTACTACTTGCCCCGTCTGGCCCGCGGCGAGGAGATCCCGTGCTTTGCGCTGACCTCGCCGAAGGCAGGGTCGGACGCGGGCGCGATTCCGGATACCGGTGTCGTCTGCCGCGGCATGTGGCAGGGGCGCGAGGTGCTGGGTCTGCGCCTGAACTGGGACAAGCGCTACATCACGCTGGGACCGGTCGCGACCCTGATCGGCCTGGCGTTTCGCTGCCTCGATCCCGACCGCCTGCTGGGAGGGTCGGTCGACCGGGGCATCACCGTTGCGCTGGTGCCGCGCGACACCCCGGGTATCGAGATCGGCAGCCGGCACATCCCCATGGACATCCCGTTCATGAACGGCCCCAATCGGGGGCGCGATGTCTTTCTGCCGCTCACGCAGGTGATCGGGGGCAAGGCGGGGATCGGTCAGGGCTGGCGCATGCTCGTGGAGTCGCTCTCCGAGGGTCGCGGGATCTCTCTGCCGGCGCTGTCGACGGGCGCGGTGAAGAGCGCCGCCCGGTTTACCGGCGCCTATGCCCGGGTGCGCCGCCAGTTCAACCTGCCGATCGGCCGCCTGGAGGGGGTCGAGGAGGCTCTCGCGCGCATCGCCGGTCGCGGCTACCAGATGGAGGCCGCACGCCTGCTGACGCTGGCGGCGCTGGAGCAGGGCGAGCGGCCGGCCGTCGCCTCCGCGATCGTGAAATATCACCTGACCGAGAAATACCGTCAGGTGATCAACGACGCGATGGACATCGAGGGCGGGCGCGGCATCTGCCTGGGTCCGCGCAACCTGCTGGGGCGTGCCTACCAGGCGATTCCGGTCGCGATCACCGTCGAGGGCGCGAACATCCTGACGCGCTCGATGATCATCTTCGGCCAGGGTGCGATCCGTTGCCACCCCTGGGTGTTGAAGGAGTTCCGGGCAGTCCACCACCCCGATTCCGAACAGGGCCTGCGGGAATTCGACCGCGCGCTGCTCGGACACGTCGGTTTCTTGCTGGGTAACGTGGGTCGCAGCCTCGTTCTGGGCTTGAGCCGCGGGCGTTTCGCCCGGGCACCGGCGAGCCGTGCGCGCCGCTACTACCAGACGCTGACCTGGATGAGCACGGCCCTGGCCCTGGCCGCCGACGCGGCGATGATGACGCTGGGTGGGGCACTGAAGCGACACGAACGCCTGTCGGCGCGCATGGGCGACGTGTTCTCCGAACTGTACCTGTCGTCGGCGGTGCTGAAGCGCTTCCACGACGACGGCGAGCCGCCCGAGGACTATCCGCTGGTGCGCTGGGCACTGCAGGACAGCCTGTACCGCATGCAGGAAAGCCTGCGTTCGCTGTACCGCAACCTGCCCAGCCGGCCACTGGCGGCGTTGCTCCGGGTGCTCTGTTTTCCGACTGGCATGGTGTTCTCCGCGCCGGCCGACCGCGCCGACCATGAAGCCGCGGGCGTTCTGCTCGCGCCGTCGCAGGCCCGTGACCGCCTGACCCGAGGGCTGTTCGTGCCACCAGATCCGAAGGCGCCGGCACGCCTGCTCGAAACCGCCTTCCAGCAGGCCGCAGCGCTGGAGTCCCTGGAACGGAGGCTGGCCGCGCTGCGCCGCGAGCACGGCCTCCAGGCCCGTGCCCGGCTGCCGCTGGCGCAGGAGGCGTTCGAGCGTGGGCTGATCCCGGAATCCGACTGGCAGGCACTGAACGCGCACGAGGCATTGGTCGATGAACTGGTGCAGGTCGACGATTTCCCAGCGTTTTCGAGCGGCACCGGCCAAGCGGCGGTGCACAGGCGGGTGCATCAATCCCGAGGTGCTGAACCGGAAAGCCGCCTGAGCGCCATTCGCACGACGAGCGGAGAAGGACGATGACGACACTCACCACGGGGTCAGGCGCACGCCCGGTCTACCTGGTCGATGGTTTGCGCACTCCCTACCTCAAGGTCCGCGACGCGCCGGGAGCGTTTCGCGCCTCGGACCTCGCGGTGGCTGCAGGACGGGCGCTGTTGCTGCGCCAGCCGTTGCGGGCGACCGATCTCGACGAAGTCGTATTCGGTTGCGTGGCCTCTGGGCCGGACGAGGCCAATATCGGGCGCGTCATCGCGCTGCGCCTTGGCTGCGGCCATCGTGTACCCGGATGGACGGTACAGCGCAACTGCGCCTCCGGACTCCAGGCGCTGGACTCCGCAGCCAAGGATATTGCGCTGGGGCGGGCCGATTTGGTGCTCGCCGGGGGTACCGAGGCGATGAGCCATCACCCGGTGCTGTACCGTCCGGAGATGGTGGCCTGGCTCGGCCGCTTCAGCCGGACGCGTGGCGTATGGGGCCGGTTGCGGGAACTGGCGAGGCTGCGCCCCAGCCACCTGAAGCCGGTGATCGGCCTGCTGCGCGGGCTGACGGACCCGGTCGTGGGTCTCAGCATGGGCCAGACGGCCGAGGTTCTGGCTGCCCGCTTCGGGATTGGCCGTGCCGAGATGGATGCGTTCGCGGTGGAGAGTCACCGGCGTCTTGGCGCTGCGGTCGATTCCGGCCGGATGGCTCCGGAACTCGTGACGCTCTATCACCAGGGTCGGATCGTTGACCGGGACGACGGGCTGCGGCCCGATTCCTCGCTGGAGAACCTCGCGAAACTGCATCCCGCGTTCGACCGGCCTCACGGCAGCGTCACCGCGGGAAACTCGGCCCAGATCACCGACGGGGCAGCCTGCATGCTGCTGGCCTCGGCGGACGCGGTCGAACGCCACGGACTCGTTGCCCGGGCCCGGGTCGTGGATGTCGCCTGGGCCGGCCTGGACCCCGCCCAGATGGGTCTCGGCCCCGCGTATGCGATCGAGCGGCTGCTGTCGCGTACGGGGCTGGAAATCCCGGCGATCGATTACTGGGAAATCAACGAGGCGTTTGCGGCGCAGGTGCTGGCCTGTCTGCGGGCCTTGGTCGACCCGGACTTCTGCCGAAGCGAACTCGGGCGGGACAAACCCATGGTCCCGATCGACCCCGAGCGTCTGAACGTCGACGGTGGTGCGATCAGCCTGGGACATCCCGTGGGCAGCAGCGGCGCGCGGATCACCTGGCATCTGCTGCGCACGCTGGAGGCGCGCCGCGCGCAACGCGGCGTGGCCAGCCTCTGCATCGGGGGCGGGCAGGGTGGTGCGGTGCTGCTCGAACGAACAGACGCGGGCGTACCGGGAGAATCCTGATGAAACACTGGACACTGGACCGATCGGACGACGGGATTGCCTGGCTGACCTTCGATCAGGCGGGGACGCCGGTCAATACCCTCGGGACCGAAACGCTCGAAGAGCTGGAGCAGGCGTTGACGCTTTGCGAGCGGGAACCGCTCGTGGGCCTGTTGATCCGCTCGGCCAAGGCCGGCGGCTTCGTCGCAGGCGCTGACGTCAAGACGTTTCCAGAGCTGCGCGACGCGGGGCAGGCCCGGACCCTGATGCGTCGTGCGCACGAGATCCTGCAGCACCTCGAGCGTCTACCGTTCCCGAGCGTGGCCATGGTCCACGGCTACTGCCTGGGGGGCGGCCTCGAGTTGGCGCTGGCCTGCACCGCCAGGGTGGCGACCTCGGAACCGGAGACCCGGATCGGCTTTCCGGAAATCCGCCTCGGCATCTTCCCGGGGTTCGGCGGCACGGCGCGCGCGATCGAGCGCGCGGGCCACCTGGCCGCGATGGACCTGATGCTGAGCGGTCGCAGCGTATCCGGCCGGGCCGCCCGGAAGCTCGGCGTCGTGGACGACTGCGTGCCGCGGCGTCATCTCGAGACCGCGGCACGTCGGCTGCTCGAACGCCCGCCGCGCCGGCGCAGGGCCACCGGCTGGCAGCAGGTGGCCGGCTGGCCCGGCCTGCGCTCGCTCGCGGCCGCGCGGATGCGGCGTGCCGCGGGCCGACACGCGGACCCGGCGCACTACCCGGCGCCTGGCGCGCTGATCGATCACTGGCGCCGAAACGCCGGGAAACGTGAGGCGTTACTCCGGGGCGAGATCGAGACGGTGCCGGAGCTGCTGACCGGGCGAGTCGCGCAGAATCTCATGCGCTTGTTTCTGTTGCGGGAACGGCTCAGGAGTGCCGGCGATCACCCGCCGCCACGGCCTGGTCACCTGCACGTGATCGGCGCCGGGGTCATGGGCGGCGACATCGCCGCCTGGGCCGCGTCGCACGGCCTCCGGGTCAGTCTCCAGGACCAGGCGCCGGAACCGCTGGCGCGGGCCCTGGCGCGGGGCCGGGAGTTCCTGGAACGGAAGCTGCGCGACCCGCTGCGTGTGCGCGAGGCAATGGACCGCCTGATCCCGGACGTGGCGGGGGACGGCGTGCGCCACGCCGAGGTCGTCCTCGAGGCGATTGTCGAGAACGTCGAAGCGAAACAGGCGGTCTATCGGCAGGCGCTCCCGCAGATGAAGCCAGGGGCCCTCCTCGCGACCAATACATCGAGCATCACGCTGGAAACCCTGACCGCCGGGATGGACGCACCGGGGCGACTGGTCGGCCTGCATTTCTTCAACCCAGTGGCAAAGATGCCGCTGGTGGAGGTCATCCACGGTAGCGAAACCGACCCCGAAGCGGTGCGCACGGCCCAGTCGCTGGCCCGCCACCTCGACAAGGTGCCGGTGCCCGTGCGCAGCAACCCGGGCTTCCTGGTCAACCGCATCCTGATGCCATATTTGCTGGAGGCCGTGGCACTGTTCGAAGAGGGGGTGCGTGCCGAGACGGTTGACCGTGCGGCGACCGCATTCGGCATGCCGATGGGCCCGCTGGAACTCGCGGACACCGCGGGCCTCGATATCTGCCTGTCGGTGGCCGAGAAGATGTCCGGGCTCCTGAGGACGCCGGTGCCCGAGTCGTTGCGGCGGCGGGTCGCGGCCGGTCAGCTGGGGCGCAAGAGCGGCGAGGGCTACTATCACTGGCCGTTGACGCGCCCGCGTGGAGCGAGGGCACCCGGCTTCACGCGGGAACAGCAGGATCGTCTGATTCTGCGCCTGCTGAACGAGGCGGTGGCCTGCCTGCGCGAGGACGTGGTGGCCTCGGCGGACGAGCTCGACGCGGGTGTGGTGTTCGGTACCGGCTTCGCGCCCTTCCGGGGCGGACCGCTGCGCCATATCCGGGAGAGCGGGCCACGCGGGCTGCACGAGCGCCTGCTGGCGCTGCGCCAGCGTCTCGGCGACCGCTTCAGCCCGGACCCGGGATGGGACGCCCTGAACACCGGAGGGGACCCATGAAACACCTGGGCTCTCTGGTCGGCCTGTTCACCGGGCAGGGCCCGGGGAGGAGGGAGCTGCACCTCCCTGAGCGCACCCGGGATGCGGCGTCCATCGCGCTCGGGCCGCGAACGACGCTGGACGCGGTCTTGCGCGAACGCGTGCGGCGCAGTCCCGACGCGCCCGCACACCTGCAGTTCGACCCGTCACTCGGGACCTGGCGCAGCTTCACGTGGCAGGACTTCGCAGCCGACGTGGCCCGCTGGCAGCAGCTGCTCCGTTCCCTGGCGCTGAAACCCGGCGACCGGGTGGCGATGATGCTGGAGAACTCCCGGGAGTGGGCGGTATTCGACCAGGCCGCGCTCGGTCTGGGGCTGGTGACGGTCCCGTTGTACACCAGCGATCGCGCGGAGAACGTGGGATTCATCCTCCGGGATTCCGGGGCCCGCATGCTCCTGATCGGGGGCGAGGAACAATGTCGGGCGCTCGAGACGATCCGCACGGTGCTGGAGACGCTCGACGCCGTGGTCGCCTTGCGGGATCCGGAGGGTCCGCGCCCTGCGAACCTCTCGTTAGCCGGACGGCTTTTGCCCGACGTGGCCGGGGAGGTCGCGCACGGCCACACCCGGCCGGAGGCGCTGGCGAGCATCGTCTACACGTCGGGAACGACGGGGCCGCCGAAGGGCGTGATGCTCTCGCACCGGAACTTCCTGTTCAACGTGCAAGCCTGCCTGCGGGCGGTGCAGGTCAGCAGCCGTGACCGGATGCTCTCGTTCCTGCCGCTCTCTCATGCCCTGGAACGCACCGTCGGCTACTACACCCCGATCGCGGCCGGGATGACCGTCGCCTACGCGCGCTCGATTTCGCAGCTCGCCGAAGATTTGTTGACCGTGCGGCCGACGATCCTGGTCGCGGTGCCGCGGATCTTCGAACGCGCGCAGGAACGAATCCTTGAACGGGTCGAGGCCGGTCCCAGGCTCCGGCAGCGCCTGTTCGCCTGGACGCTGGCTTCGGGATGGGAGGCGTTCCTGCACGAGCAGGGCCGGGGGCGCCGGCGCTGGTCAGACGGGCTGCTGCATCCGCTGCTGGACCGGTTGGTCGCGCGACGGGTGCGCGTCCGTTTCGGCGGCCGTCTGCGCTTCGCCATCAGCGGCGGTGCGCCGTTGCCGGAGGCAGTCGGCCGGTTCTTTCTGAGCCTTGGGGTTCCGATCGTGCAGGGATACGGTCTGACCGAGACCAGCCCGGTCATCTCGGTGAATCGGCTCGAGGACAACGAACCCACGACGGTGGGCCCGGCGTTGCCCGGCGTCGAGGTGCGGGTCGGCTCTCAAAGCGAACTCCTCACACGCAGCCCGTCTGTAATGATGGGTTACTGGAACAACCCGGATGCGACACGGCAGGTGATCGACGGCGATCACTGGTTTCACACCGGCGACCGCGCGTGCATCGGGCCCAGGGGGCACATCACGATCACAGGCCGCCTGAAAGACATCCTGGTTCTGTCCAACGGCGAGAAGGTGGCGCCGGCCGACGTCGAACAGGCGCTTGCGGGCAGCCCGCTGGTCGAGCAGGTTCTGGTCGTGGGGGATTCCCGCCCGTATCTCGGCGCACTGGTGGTGCTCCGGGAAGCGGCCCTCCCGGAACTGGCGCGGGCGGCCGGATTGGAACCGGCGGTGCGATCAGCCAACGAAGGCGCGAGGGCCCTGCGCCGGAATCCCGCTGTGGAGGAACGCGCGCTCGAGGCGCTGCAGCCGCGGCTCGCGCATTTCCCGGGCTATGTTCGACTGCACCGGATCGCCCTGATGGATGAGCCCTGGACGCTGGAGAACGGTCTGCTGACACCGACCCTGAAGCTGCGCCGCAACGAGATCCTGAACCGCTACGGGGACGTGGTCGAGTCCCTCTACGACCGGCACTGAGTGCCCTCGCGACCCGGTCCGCGGGACCGGTCAGGCGAGGCGCTCCGGGGTGGAAGCTCTGAAGAGGTCGAGCCATGAAAAACCCGCTTCGAACCGTTGGCCGCTGGCTTGCGAGCTATCTGAACCAGCCCCTGAGCCGGCATGTGCCTTTCACCAGCATCTCTTCGGAACAGATCCATCGGGTACTGCAGCCGGCGGACGTGCTGCTGGTCGAGGGCGATACGCGGGTCAGCACCGCGATCAAGTACCTGACCCAGTCGACGTGGTCGCACGCGGCGTTGTACGTGGGGGACGTGATGGGCCAGGGGCTCGATCCCGAGACCGCGCCCACCCTGATCGAGGCCGACCTCCAGCGCGGGGTGATCGCCGTTCCGCTGGGAACTTACAAGCATCTCAATACCCGCATCTGCCGGCCGGTCGGCCTGCGCCCCGAGGACCGCGAGGCGGTGGTCCAGTACGCGGTTGCGCGGCTGGGGCTCGCGTACGACCTGAAGAACATTGTCGATCTTGCGCGCTATTTGTTGCCGATTCCGCCGGTGCCGACGTTCATGCGCCGGAAGATGCTCGCCCTGGGCAGCGGCGACCCCACCCGGGCCATCTGCACCACGCTGATCGCCCAGGCGTTCCAGAGCGTGCGCTACCCGATCCTGCCGCGCATCGAGATCCTCGACGACGAGGATCGAAGACGTTGCGGGCAGGGGGTGCGCGAGATCCTGCACATACGCCATCACAGCCTGTTCGCGCCGCGGGACTTCGATCTGTCGCCGTATTTCATGGTCGTGAAGCCGTTGCTGGAGGGCGACTTCGATTACAGGTCGTTGACCTGGGACGATCAGACCGATTGCGGCCGTGCCGACGCGGCCGACGCGGGATGGTTGTAAGCGCAAACGCCGGATCGCGGCGGGCGCAAGTTCAGCCGGTGATCGTCTGTACCCCGGACGGGGTCCCGACCAGCAGCACGTCGGCCGGCCGGCGCGCGAACAGGCCGTTGCTGACCACGCCGGCGATGTGGTCGATTTCGCTCTCGAGTTCCACCGGGTTCATGATCCGCAGGTCGTGCACGTCGAGGATTACGTTGCCGTTGTCGGTGCGGAAGCCTTCGCGCAGAACCGGGTTGCCCCCCATGCCGGCGAGTATGCGGGCGACATGGCTGCGGGCCATCGGGATCACCTCGACCGGCAGCGGGAATGCTCCGAGGTAGTCGACCTGCTTGGTCTCGTCGATCACGCAGACGAACTGATCCGAAGCCGCCGCGACGATCTTCTCGCGCGTGAGCGCGCCGCCGCCGCCCTTGGTCAGGTGCAGGTGGCGCGTGGCCTCGTCGGCGCCGTCGACGTAAATCGGCAGCGGGCCCGTGCTGTTCAGGTCCAGCACCTCGATTCCGTGCCCGCGCAGGCGTTCGGCGCTGGCCTCGCTGGAGGCGACCGCGCCGTCGATCTTGCCCTTCATGCGTGCGAGTACGTCGATGAAGTGGTTGGCCGTGGAACCGGTGCCCACGCCCACCACCCAGCCACCCTGCACGAACTCGACGGCCGCTTCGGCGACGGCCTTTTTCATTTCGTCCTGTGTCATGGTCCCATCCGGAGGTCGTTCGAACCGAACGAGCATACCCAGCGGGCCTGCTCCTGTCCAAGGGCGCCGGCAAGCGGTACTGGCCGGCGGCTGCCGCATGGTATCGTGATGTCGATGACATACCCTTATCTGGAACGCATCCTCACCGCGCGGGTGTATGACGTCGCGCGGGAAACGCCCCTGGACCGGATGCCCGGTCTGTCCGAGCGCATCGGATCGTCGGTCTTTCTCAAGCGCGAGGATCTGCAGCCGGTCTTCTCGTTCAAGCTCCGCGGGGCGTACAACCGTATCGCGCAGCTGTCCGGCGAGCAGCGGGCGCGCGGCGTGATCGCCGCATCGGCCGGAAACCACGCGCAGGGCGTCGCGCTGGCCGCGTCTCGTCTCGGGATCAAGGCGGTGATCGTGATGCCGGTGACCACGCCCGGCATCAAGGTCGATGCGGTGCGGCGCCTGGGTGGCAAGACGGTGCTGCACGGCGACTCCTTCGACGACGCTTCGGCCCATGCCCGGATGCTGCAGGAGAAGCACGGCTACACGTTCATCCATCCTTTCGATGACCCGGCGGTGATCGCCGGTCAGGGCACGGTCGCGATGGAACTGCTGCGCCAGCATCCCGATCCGTTGGACGCGGTGTTCGTCTGCGTGGGCGGCGGCGGGCTCGTGGCTGGAATGGCCGTGTACATCAAACGGTTGCGACCGGATATCCGGGTCATCGGCGTCGAGCCCGAGGACGCGCCGTCGATGTATGAGGCGCTGCGCCAGGACTACCGCGTGACGCTGGACCAGGTCGGCATTTTCGCCGATGGTGCCGCGGTGCGGCAGGTCGGCGAGGAGACCTTCCGGCTGGCACGCGAGCACGTGGACGAGGTTCTGCTGGTCGACACCGACGAGATCTGCGCGGCGATCAAGGACGTGTTCGATGATACCCGCGTGCTCGCGGAGCCGGCCGGGGCATTGTCCGTCGCCGGCCTGAAGAAATACGTCGAGCGGGAAGGACTGAAGGACGCGCGGCTCGCGGCGGTGCTGAGCGGTGCGAACATCAACTTCGACCGCCTGCGCCACGTGGCGGAGCGGGCCGAGATCGGCGAGCATCGCGAGGCCGTGTTCGCGGTCACCATTCCCGAAAGGCCGGGCAGCTTCCGCCGATTCTGCAAGGCGATCGGCCGGCGCGGCATTACCGAGTTCAACTACCGCTATTCCGACGACAACGAGGCGCAGGTGTTCGTGGGCCTGAAGCTGGAGCGCGGAGACGCCGAGAAACAGGAGGTGCTGGACCGGCTGCGCGCGGATGGCTACCCGATTCTCGACATGACCGACAACGAAGTCGCGAAGCTGCACCTGCGGCACATGGTCGGCGGCCACGGCAGCCATGTGGACAACGAGACGCTGTACCGTTTCGAATTTCCGGAGCGCCCTGGGGCATTGCTGAACTTCCTGACCCGGATGGGGGCGAACTGGAACATCAGCCTGTTCCATTACCGCAACCACGGTGCCGCCTATGGCCGCGTGCTGGTCGGCATGCAGGTGCCCGAAGCTGATGGCGAACGCTTCCGGCGCTTCCTGGACGAGCTAGGGTATGCGTGGTGGGACGAGTCCGACAACCCGGCCTACCCCCTGTTCCTGCGCTGATGTGTTCGAGGGATGCCCGCGATGGATCGCCGGGCCACCTTCCTGCCGGCGAGGGCTTCGGCGCACCGCGGTACTACGTCAGGTCCGGCACCGGTCTCGAACAGCTTGGCGCCGGCGGGGGCGCGCCTGCCGCCTTCCAGCCGCTGATCCGGGGTTTCCGGCCGTAGCGGGGGCGGTTGGTGCCCCGCCAACGGTCGGGCCGGAAACGTCGCCGTCGGCCCGTTGGAACCTCGCCGCATCGGGACGGTAACGCCCGCGCAGGATCAACCGGCCGTTCCGACGCGCGATCGGGGGCACGCCAGGCTCGGTGGCACCCGCACGCGGTGGTCAGTGTCGCCCCGAGGTAAACCTGCAAGGCCTGGATTTCGACTCGCTTCGGAAAACGTCTGGAAAGGACCGCCCACCTCGGAGCCTGAACGGCGACGCGGTAGTGCGTCGCGGGTTCGTGGTTTGGGCACAGTGAAGAACGAACAGGGGAGCAGGGCTTGAACACGGAGAACCATTCGGAGACCGCGGCGTGGATCTGGTCGGTGGCCGATCTGCTGCGGGGGGACTTCAAGCAGTCGCAGTACGGGCGGGTGATCCTGCCGTTCACGCTGCTGCGGCGGCTCGAGTGCGTGCTGGAGCCGACCAAGGACGCGGTGCTCGCGGAGGCCCGGGAGCATGCAGGCAAGTCGGATTCCCTGCGCGAGTTGCTGTTGCTGCGCGCGGCCGATCAGCCGTTCTTCAATACATCGCCGCTGTCGCTGGCCAGTCTGTCGGATACGCAGCCGGGCGAAGACCTGATGAGCTACATCGAGGCGTTCAGCAGTCATGCTCGCGAGATCTTCGACCACTTTCACTTCGAGGACTACGTCGAGCAGCTCGCCAGCAACAACCTGCTGTACCAGGTCGTGCAGCGCTTCGCCGCGATCGACCTGCGTCCGGCGCGGCTGTCCAACTTCGGCATGGGGCTGGTGTTCGAGGAACTGATCCGCAAGTTCGCGGAAAGCTCGAACGAAACCGCCGGCGAACACTTCACCCCGCGCGACGTGGTGCACCTGACCACCTCGCTGGTACTCACCGGGCAGGATCACAAGCTCAAGCCGCACGGCATCGTCACCGTGTACGATCCGGCCGCCGGCACCGGCGGCTTTCTCTCCGAGAGCGACGAGTACATCCAGCAGATCAGCCAGGGCGTGAGCGTGTCGCTGCACGGGCAGGAGCTGAACCCCGAGTCCTACGCCATCTGCAAGGCGGACATGCTGATCAAGGGCCAGAAAGTCGAGAACATCAGGCTCGGCAACACCCTCTCCGACGACCAGCACGCGGGAGAACATTTCGACTACATGCTCGCCAATCCGCCGTTCGGCGTCGAGTGGAAGAAGGTCCAGAGGCAGGTGACCGACGAGCACCAGCACCAGGGCTTCAACGGCCGCTTCGGCCCCGGCCTGCCGCGCGTGTCCGACGGCTCGCTGCTGTTCCTGCTGCACCTGGTCAGCAAGATGCGCGACCCGCGCGAGGGTGGCTCGCGCATCGGCATCGTCCTCAACGGCTCGCCGCTGTTCACCGGCGGCGCCGGCAGCGGCGAGTCCGAAATCCGCCGCTACCTGCTGCAGCACGACATGGTCGAGGCCATCATCGGCCTGCCCACCGACATGTTCTACAACACCGGCATCGCCACCTACATCTGGCTGCTGAACAACCGCAAGCCGGCCGAGCGCCGTGGCCGTGTACAGCTCATCGACGCCACCCAACGCTACGCGAAGATGCGCAAGTCGCTCGGCTCCAAGCGCCAGTACATCGACGACGCCAATATCGACGCGATCGTGCGCAGCTACGGCGCGTTCGGGGAGAGCGACAACAGCAAGATCTTCCCCGTCGATGCCTTCGGCTACCGCCGCATCACGGTTGAGCGGCCGCTGCGCCTGAACTTCCAGGCCAGCCCCGAGCGCATCGAACGCATGCTGGCCGAAAAGCCGATCCAGAAGCTCGGCGCGACCACGCGCCTGGGCGTGCAGGCCGCCTGCGAACGGCTGGACGCCGAGCGCGTGTACACCCACCGCGAGGCCTTCCTGAGCGAATTGACCGCCCAGTTGCAGGCGCTGGACGTGAAACTGCCCGCACCCGCGCTGAAGGCGCTGTGGACCGCCCTGAGCGAGCGCGACCCCGAAGCCGACATCTGCACCGACAAGAAGGGCACCCCGGAACCGGACAGCGACCTGCGCGACACCGAGAACGTCCCGCTGGGCGAGGACGTGTTCGAATATTTCGAGCGCGAGGTGAAGCCGCACGTACCGGATGCCTGGATCGACCAGGACAAACGCGACGAACAGGACGGCGAGATCGGCATCGTCGGCTTCGAAATCCCCTTCAACCGCCACTTCTACGTGTTCCAGCCCCCACGCCCGCTGGAAGAGATCGACGCCGACCTGAAGGCTGTCACCACCCGCATCAAGCAGATGATCGAGGAGCTGTCGGGGTGAGGGCGGCAATCCGGAGCCAGTCAGCGATTAGCCGGCGCGCTGAGCAGTTGACGACTCGGTGTAGCGCGTGTCAGTTGTTACCTGATTATCACGACACCTCCTCAGCCAGCGCGATACCTCTCCGCGTCGGTCGTCATTGCGAGCGAAGCGCGGCAATCCAGGCGGCGCGGGGGCGGCATCGCCCTCTGGATCGCCACGTCGCTTCGCTCCTCGCGATGACGCTGGTTTCGAAGATGGCCCAGTCCAGCTTGCGGAGCTTCCGTGATAATCAGGAGTTGTTATGCAACACACCTGCCATGCCTATGCCCGTTTTCGGGTACGCACAAATCGGCGGGTTTTTTTGTGTCCGGAGGATTTGGTCATGACGGTCTCTTCCAGCCGACCGCCCGGTCGTTACTGGGAAGCCTTCAGCCCGTTTCGTTCCTTGTCGCATGGATGGCTGGATGGCACACACGGGCGGGCGCCATCTGCTTCGGGGCTCAGCTGGCTGACACGGCAATTCGAGACGTACTACCCCGATGAACTCCCCATGCCCTGGATTTATCCGACGGCCGAAGGCGGCGTTCAGCTCGAATGGCGATCCGGTGATCGCGAGATCACCCTCGACATTGATCTGGACCGGCAGATCGGAGAGTGGCATGGGCTGGACCTGAGTACTGGCGACGAGTCAGCCGACAATCTCGATCTCTCGAATTCCGAAGGCTGGAGCGAACTGGGGCGCCGCCTCTGTGAGCTGGGCGGGATAGACCGATGACCTTTCCCCGTTACCCGCGATACAAGGACTCCGGCGTCGAATGGCTGGGCGAGGTGCCGGCGCATTGGGAGGTGAAGAGGCTGCGTTACGTGGCGCAGTTGAACCCGTCGAAATCCGAGATTCGATCCTTGCCGGCAGAGACGCCGGTAAGTTTCATCCCGATGGAGTCCGTGGGAGACGATGGTTCCCTGGTCCTCGACCAGACCCGTGCGCTGCAGGATGTGATTGACGGTTACACCTACGTCCGAGAAGGCGACGTGGCTGTGGCGAAGATCACTCCCTGCTTCGAGAACGGTAAGGCCGCCATCATGCGCGGCCTGACCAATGGAGTCGGGCTTGGCACGACAGAACTGACCGTGCTTCGGCCACGGGGCCCGGTCACCACGAGTACCTATCTGTTCCGTGTCGTCACTTCGGAGCCATTCCGCTGGCTAGGCGAATCCCATATGTACGGGGCTGGCGGGCAAAAGCGCGTTCCGGACGATTTTCTCCGCGAGTTCGCCATCGCCTGGCCTCCTCGCGATGAGCAGGATGAAATCGCCGCGTTCCTCGACCACGAGACCGGGAAGATCGATGCGCTGATCGAGGAGCAGCGGCGGCTGATCGAGCTGCTGAAGGAGAAGCGGCTGGCGGTAATCTCCCACGCCGTCACCAAGGGCCTCGACCCCAACGTGCCCATGAAGGACTCCGGCGTCGAATGGCTGGGTGAGGTGCCGGCACATTGGAGGGTCGGGAAAATAAAGTGGCACTTTTTTACTACTAGTGGAGGGACGCCCTCTTCATCGCGCTACGAAGAATATTTCGGTGGAGATATTCCATGGCTAAGGAGTCTGGATCTAAACGATGGCGTGATTGCTGAGTATAAAGTATCGGTAACGGAAAAGGCGTTAATAGAAACATCCTGCAGAGTCGTGCCGAAAGGGTCTGTCCTTATCGCTATGTATGGGGGAGATGGGACGATAGGAAAGAATGGTCTGCTTGGTTTTGATGCCGCAATAAATCAGGCTTTGTGCGCATTTCTACCTAGCAAAAAACATCTCGCAAGCTACCTGCATCGGTATCTCCAATTCTACCGCCCTTACTGGATGGTGGGGGCCGAGAGCTCAAGGAAAGACCCAAACATTGGGCAGGATCGGATAGGTGATAGCTTCTGCCTTCTCCCTCCAGTCGAAGAGCAGGGCGAAATAGCGTCGTATCTACACAGAGTGCTGGCCGATCTCGACCGACTTGAAACTGATGTAGTGGAATTGATAGGTGCCCTTGAAGAACGGCGCTCCGCACTCATCTCCGCAGCCGTCACCGGCAAGATCGACGTTCGCGGCTGGTTGGCCGGGCTCGAGACGCAAGAGCCGGAGCTGGCGATGGCTGCCGAGGAGCCGGCCGGGTATTCGGCGCAGGGCGGTGCGGCATGACTCAGGGGCGCAGCATCCGCCTGTTCCTGGTCGACGGCACGCCGCACGGGCTGCTGACGGCGGAGATCATGAACTGGACCGGGCATGTGCTCACCGGGCCGCGCGGCAAGTTGAGCGAGCTGGTGCAGCGGCCCGAGTGCGGGCGCACCGGCGTGTACTTTCTGGTGGGACCGGATGCGGAGAACAGCGCCCGCCCGCAGGTGTACATCGGTGAGTCGGATGATGTCGCCAAGCGGCTCAAGCAGCACAACCGCACCGAGGAGCAGGGCGGTAAGGACTTCTGGGAGAAGGTCTGCCTGATCACGAGCAAGGACCAGAACCTGACCAAGGCTCACGTGAAGTACCTGGAGAGCCTGCTGATCCAGCAGGCCCATCGCGTCGGCCGCTGCATCTTGCTCAACGGCACCCGCCACGACTACATTGGTCTGCCCGAGGCGGATCAGGCCGACATGGCCTTCTTCCTGGAACAGATCCGCACGGTACTCCCGGTGCTCGGCTTCGAGTTCCTGCGCGACGCCAGCCGCACGCCCTCCCGCGAGGCGGTGGAAGGCGTCGCCGGTGACGGTGGCGAAGCGGCGGCCTCGCCGCGATTCCGCCTGAGCTTCCCGAAATACGGCATCACGGCCCACGGACAGGACGCTGAGGGCGAGTTCTTCGTGCTGGAAGGGTCGCAGGCCCGGGCGGAGTGGGTCGCTCCGGGGCACCACTACCAGCGCCTGCACCAGCAACTGCGCGAGGAGGGCGTACTGGTCGAGGATGGTAGCGGCCTGCTGCGATTCTCCCGCGACTACGCGTTTTCCAGCCCCAGCGCCGCCGCGGCCATGGTGGTGGGACGGGCGGCCAACGGCCGCACCGAATGGAAACACGAAGAGACCGGCCAGACCTACGGCGAATGGCAGGACCAGGTAGTGAGCGTGGCCGCGAGCCCTGAAGAGCAATAATGGGCAACGGCGCGGCTGCCGTTACCTGCAGGGGAAAGCCGCGTTCGCCGGATGTCCGTCAGGTGCTCCCGCAGGAAGGAGGTTGAGCTCTATGAAAGCTGAAGACTTCGACAAGAAATTCGACGACGGGCAGGAAGACATCGTGGGCGAGCTCGACCTCGCGTCGGCGCGTCGCGTCAATCAGGAACAGAAGCGCATCAACGTCGACCTTCCCGCCTGGGTGGTGGAGTCGCTGGATCGTGAGGCGGCGCGCATTGGCGTGACCCGCCAGTCCATCATCAAGCTGTGGCTGGTCGAGCGCCTCCAGGCGGAAGCCGCCAACAGGCCGTTCGACGGTAACACCCGGGGCGGCACGCACTAGCTGGGTCCGTGGCACAAGGGGGTGGCGGAAAACGAGAACGAACGAGCGAATCGCGGCTTTAGCCGCTTAAAATGGTTTACCGAATGGGTAAACATGTCTATGATCAAGGACGGATCCCGGCGTGGAACTCGAATACAAGGACGCGCGACTGGAGGCCCTGTGCTTGCAGGAACGCAAGGCGCGGAAGGAACTCGGACACGACTGCGCACGCAAGCTGCGCGCTCGTCTGGCGGATTTGTTCGCTGTGAGCAATCCGACCGAGTTGGTGGCCGGGCATCCGCACCCGTTGAAGGGCGACCGCGAGGGCTGGTTCGCCGTATCTCTGAACAAGAAGGTCCGGCTGTGTTTCGAGCCCGCGGAGCAACCCTGGCCGCGGATGCCGGACGGCGGGATCGCGTGGGCGGCGGTGGATCGCGTCGTTGTTGTATGGATTGGTGATTACCATGACTGAATTTGCGCAGGCCAGAGTGCCGGACTGGGTCTCTCCGCCCGGAGAGACCATCGCCGACCTGCTGGAAGAGCAGGGCTGGGCGCAGCGCGAGTTCGCTCAGCGGATGGATTACAGTCCCAAGCACGTCAACCAGCTCATCAAGGGGAAGGTGCCGCTGACCGAAGAGACCGCGCTGCGTCTGGAACGGGTGCTGGGCGGTAACGCGCGTTTCTGGCTGGAACGCGAGGCGCAATATCGCGAGGCGCTGACGCGGCAGCAGGAGCTGAAGGCTCTGGCGACGCAGGCCTCCTGGCTGCAGGAGTTACCGGTGGGCGAGATGGTCCGGCTCGGCTGGATCCGGCGCTTTTCCAACAAGGGTCAGCAGGTGGCGGAGTGCCTCGCATTCTTTGGGGTGGCCTCGGTGGATGCCTGGCGCGAGCGCTACGCCACGGGGGCTGCGGCGTTCCGGGCGTCGCCGACCTTCGAGCGCAAGGGGCCGGCGGTAGGGGCGTGGTTCCGTCAGGCGGAGCGGCTGGCGGCCAGGATCGAGTGCGAACCCTTCGATCGGAAACGGTTCGAGGCGGCGCTCGAACACGCGCGGGCGCTGACCAGCGAATCCAGCCCGGAGGCCTTTGTGCCCTCGCTGGTGGAACAGTGTCGCAGGGCCGGGGTTGCCGTCGTGTTTGTCGAGGCGCCCCGGGGCTGCCCGGTCAGTGGTGCCGCGCGCTGGCTGAGTCCCGACAAGGCACTGATTGCACTGAGTCTGCGGCACAAGTCCAACGACCATCTCTGGTTTTCGTTCTTTCATGAGGCCGCTCATCTGCTGCTGCACGGCAAGCGCGTGGCCTTCGTGGACATGGAAGGCGAGCTCGATGGCAAGGAAGAACGCGAAGCCGACACCTTTGCCGAGAATCACCTGATTCCGCCGGCCAGCTGGCGCGAGCTGACAGGCTCCAGTTTGTCGCCGGCCGCCGTGGTGCAATTTGCGCGTAAAATCGGCATCGCCCCGGGTATTGTGGTCGGCCGGCTGCAAAAGGAAGGGCTGCTGCAGTGGCACCAGATGAACGATTTGAAGGTGCGTTACGCCTGGGAACGCGAGGCCGGTTGAGCGGGCCGGGGGAGTGTGGGGGCCGGAAAACAAAAGGCCCCGGCGGGTTCGCCGAGGCGCCTCACCGATTGCGTCTTTTCGATCCGCGATTCCAGAAGACGCGAGAACCGCTGTGACTGCTGCCGGTTGATCACAGGGGCAGATTGAACGGGGTGCATGATGGCGGACAGCAGGGAAGCCCGGTTTCAGCAGGACATCATCGACGCGATGACCGCCGATGGCTGGTTGACCGCTCCGGCCAGCGGCTATGACGCCGCCGATGCGCTGTACACCGAGGATCTCGTCGCCTACCTGCAGGAGGCGTGGCCGCAGCGCTGGGAGAAGTTCGCCGCCAAGAACCCGCAGGATCCGCAGAAGGCCCTGGTGCGCGCGGTCACGCGCGAGCTGGAGCGTGGCGGCACGCTGGAGGTGCTGCGCCACGGGGTGAAGACGCCGGGGGTGAAGCTGGAACTGTGCAGCTTCCGGCCCGACCACGAGATGAACCCCGAGTCCGTGGCGCGCTACCGTGCCAACCGCCTGCGGGTGGTGCCGGAGGTCTCGTACTCGCCGCATGCGCGCAGCGGCGAGTACAACCCGCGGCTGGATCTGGTGCTGTTCGTCAACGGCATCCCCACCGCCACGCTGGAGCTGAAGAGCGAGTTCAAGCAGTCGGTGGAGAACGCGAAGCGCCAGTACCGGCTCGACCGCCCGGTGAAGGATCCGGTCACCCGCAAGCTGGAACCGCTGCTGACCTTCAGGCGCGGGGCGCTGGTGCACTTTGCGGTCAGCCAGGACGAGGTGGCGATGACCACCCGCCTGAACGGCAAGGATACGGTCTTTCTGCCGTTCAACCAGGGCACCGAGGACGGCGGCGCCGGCAACCCCACACCACCGGACCGGGACAGCTACGCGACCGGCTACCTGTGGCAGCGCGTGTTCCAGCCGGATGCCTGGCTCCGGATCACCGGCCGCTTTCTGCATTTGGAGCAGAAGACCGAGGAGGACTTCCACGGCAAGCGCCGCAAGAAGGAGGCATTGATCTTCCCGCGCTTCCACCAGTGGGACGTGGTGAACCGCCTGATCGAGGCGACGCGCGAGGAAGGCGCGGGGCAGCGCTACCTGATCCAGCACAGCGCCGGTTCCGGCAAGTCCAACTCCATCGCCTGGATCGCGCACCAGCTCGCCGCGCTGTACGACGACGCGGGCGGCAAGCTGTTCAACTCGGTGGTGGTCGTCACCGACCGCACGGTGCTGGACAGCCAGCTCCAGGACACGATCTACCAGTTCGACCACGCCCACGGCGTGGTGCGGCCGATCACCCGCGATGTCGGCAGCCAGAGTAAGTCGGAGCAACTGGCCGGGGCGCTGGCCGAGCAGACGCGCATCATTATCGTGACCATCCAGACCTTCCCGGCGCTGTTCGACGCGCTGGACAGGCGCCCTGACCTGGCCGCCGGGCGCTACGCGGTGATCGCCGACGAGGCGCATTCCTCGCAGACCGGCTCCTCCGCCACCAAGCTGAAAGCGATCCTCGGCACCGACATGCCGGAGGACGAGGAGATCAGCGCCGAGGAGCTGCTTGACGCAGCCGTGGCCGCGCGCAAGCCGGCCGAGCGCATCAGCTACTACGCCTTTACCGCCACGCCCAAGGCGAAGACGCTGGAGCTGTTCGGCCGCCCGCCGAACCCGGAGCGGCCGGCATCAAAGGACAACAAGCCCGAGCCGTTCCACCTGTACTCCATGCGTCAGGCGATCGAGGAAGGCTTCATCCTCGACGTATTGAAGAACTACACTACGTACTCGACCGCCTGGAAGCTGGCGCACCCGCACGGCGACGACCAGGAGGTCGAGTCGCGCAAGGCGTCGACCAGGATCGCCCGCTGGGTGCGCCTGCACCCGTACAACATCGCGCAAAGGGTCGAGGTGATCGTCGAGCACTTCCGCGCCAACGTGCGCCATCTGCTGGACGGCCAGGCGAAGGCGATGGTGGTGACCGGCAGCCGCCAGGAGGCGGTGCGCTACATGCTGGCGATGCGCGAGTACATTCAGGACCGGGGCTACCCGGGCATCCACGCGCTGGTTGCCTTCTCCGGCACCGTACTGCCGGACGACGTGATCCCCGAGGAGGTGACCGAGACCAGCGCGCTGTTGAACCCGGGGCTGAAGGGCCGCGACCTGGCCGAGGCGTTCGATACCGCCGAATTCAACGTGATGATCGTCGCCAACAAGTTCCAGACCGGGTTCGACCAGCCCAGGCTCTGCGCGATGTACGTGGACAAGAAACTCCAGGGCGTCGACTGCGTGCAGACCCTCTCGCGCCTGAACCGCATCTTTCCGGGCAAGGAGAATACCTTCGTCCTCGACTTCTTCAACGACGCAGAAGACGTTCTCGCGGCCTTCCGCCCGTACTACAACAAGGCCGAGCTGGCCGATGTCTCCGACCCCAATGTCGTGTACGACCTGCAGAAGAGCCTCGACGCCGCCGGCATCTACCACTGGGACGAGGTCGAGAACTTCGCGCGCGCCTTCTTCGATCCAAAGGCCGGCGCCAGCCAACTCAGCTACTACTGCCAGCCGGCAAAGGAACGCTATACGACCCGGTACAAGGCCGTGCTGGAACGGATCCAGGCCTGGAAGGCCGCGCAGGCGCTCGCCGAGCGCAACGGCGACAAGGCCGGCCTCCACCGCGCCGAACAGGAGCTGAAGGACGCCCACACCACCCGAGACGAGCTCGACCTGTTTCGGAAGAACCTGCAGAGCTTCGTGCGCAGCTACGAGTTCCTGTCACAGATCGTCGACTTCGACGACCGCGAGCTGGAACAGCTCTGCGTGTACGCCCGTGCGCTGCACCCGCTGCTGCGCATCGAGAACCTGGAAGAAGACCCGATCGACGTCGACGAACTCGAGCTGACCCACTACCGGCTGAACAAGCGCGCCGAACATCGTCTGAATCTGGCGGAGGAGGGCGGAGACTACAGCGGGCTGAAGCCCGTCACCGACGTCGGTTCCGGCAAGCCCCACGACCCGGAAAAGAAACGCCTTTCCGAGATCATCGACCAGCTCAACGAACTGTTCGGCGCCGAAGTCAGCGACGCAGACAAGCTCCAGTTCGCCAACGGCATCGCCGACCGCATCCGCCGCGACGACGCCGTGATGGCCCAGGTCGAGAACCACAGCCCGGACCAGGTGATGCATGGCCTGTTCCCGAAACGCGTTACCGACACCGTGCTCGACGCGATGACCGACCACGAAAAACTCTCGATGCAGGTGCTGGACAGTCCCGAACATCAGCGCGACTTCGCGCTACTGATCCTGCGCCTGCTGACCGCCGGGGCCGGCGAGCAACGCAACCCCGCCACGAGGACCGGCCCCTGACGACTGCGTGAGCCCACGCGCCACGCGGATCGCGACGCGGCATCTGGTGTCCGGTGCTGGACGGGCTAGCGGTTTTTACCGATGGCGTGGTTGCCGCGTTTGGGCGACGCTTCAGGGCGAGGGCTCGATGCGCTGGAGGCTTGTAACGTGGCTGAGAGAAAACCGTACGAGATCCTGCGGGAGGTGGCCGACGTCTTCGACGATACCGTACCCAACCTGTATCGGATGCTCGCGCGCAGCACGGTCGCGCTGGACGCCTTCGTGTATTTCGAGCAAACGCTGGAACGGCATGGGTGCCTTGCGCGGGACGAGCAGGCAGTAGTGGCTCTCGAAGTCGCCATGCACAACAAGTGCAACTACTGCCGGGGCGTGATGACGAAGGAGGCACGCGCGTGCGGGGTCGATGACAGCAGCATCGAGGCCGTGCTGCATGGGTTCGAACCCGACCATCCACGTCATCGTCTGCTGGTGGCTGCGACACGGCGCCTGGTGGCCGAGTCGGGGTGCCTGGGACAGGCAGAAGTGGCGCTGTTGAAGGAACGGGGGCTGGCGTTCGAGGAGCTGCTCGAGATCATCGCCGTGGTCGCTGCCTTCACCCTGGCCACTTATGCGAACAACCTGGCGCGCACCCGGATCGACCCGGAATACCGCTGACTGCGTTGCGATGGCAACGCAGTCCCGCTGGCGCACAGCGGCGGTGGCCACACCGTGTTCCTGTTTGTGCCGGATGGCGTACGGGTGTTGCTGATCCGGCCATCGGGTCTGCGCGCAGGATGGCCCGCTGGCGCCGCGGCGCGGTGGCCTGCTGGACGCGGATTCGGGGTCGGGGTTACGCTGGGCCCGCCTCGAAACCGGCCGGCGCTCAATGATCCTCATCGACTCGCTTTCCAGCCAGTCTCTCAGCGTGAACACAACCGACGCCGTGGCGCAGTTGTTCGAGGAGCTCTACGACCCGGCACTGCTGATCGACCCCGAACAGGGAGCGATCGTTGGTGCGAACCATGCGGCCTGCCTGTTCCTGGGTTACAGCGCTGATGAACTCGCAGCCCTTACGCCGGCGGATATCCATCCGCACGAGATTCCCCGGCTGGATGCGTTCCTGTCCGCGGTGAAGCACAAAGGCCGATGGGTCGCGGACGACCTCGCCTGCCGCGTCAAGAGCGGCGGACTCATTCCCGCCCAGGTGCGCGCGACGCTGGTGCGGATCGCCGGCCGCCCGTTCGTGCTGGCGATTGTGCACGACCGCCGGGATGCGGAACTCGCGGAGCTCGGTCGTTCCATCCGCAAGGTGACTCACGACCTGCGTAACACGATGGTGGCCTCGCGGCTGATGAGCGATCGCCTGCGACGGCACGAGGATCCCCTGGTCAGGCAGAGCGCCGAGATCATTGCCCGCTCCGTGGATCGCGCCCTGGGTATGTGTGAGCGAACCCTGGAGGCCGGCAGCGCCAGCGAGCCGAAGCCCAGGCGCGAACGCTTCACGCTGGGCGATCTGGTCTCCGAGCTACACGCAGCCGCCGGGCCGGAAGAGGTCGCGGCGGTACGGCTGGAGGCCCCGGATGTGGAAACCATGGAGCTGGACGCCGATTACGACCAGATCTTCCGCATCCTGATGAACCTGATCCGCAATGCCATCGGGGCCGGCAGCACCCGAATCCTGCTGACCGGAAACAGCGGTAACGATTGGACGACCATCGTGGTACGGGATAACGGGCCGGGTCTGCCGGAAGCCATGCTTCCCTGTCTGTTCGCTGAAAAGTCGCCGGTGGCCGGCAAGACCGGGGGACTGGGGCTGGCGATCGCGTGGGAACTTGCCCGCAACAATGGCGGCGACCTGACCCTCGTCGATTCGGGTCCGCAAGGCACGGCGTTCCGACTGGTGCTCCCCGCACCCGGTGCCGGCCCCGGCGAACTGGCTGCCGGCGCAGGCGCGTAGCGCCGCGGGCGTGAGCATGAAAGAACCCGCTGCTCCCGTCTCGGGGTGACCTGGGCGGAAGAACGAAGTTGCCATCCGCCATCCTGCGGCGCGGACGCCGTTCGGCGGATGACGGCCTTCGGCCTTTTCCGCCCTACCGCAGTTGCCGTAGGTTGTGCCGAAGGCACAACGTCCGACAGTGATTCAAGTGGCTGTGCTCGACGGCAGGGGGCTCTCAGTGTTTCCTGGCGGCCAGGGCCTCTTCGTTGTAGGCGGCGTCGATGGTCACGACGGTCTTCTCGACCAGTCGAAAGCCCTCGACCGGGGCGTCGTCGTGCATGTACTTCAGGCGTATCGGCCCGATCGCCTTCACCGCCGAGGCACGGTCGAGTTCGGTACCCGGGCTGTCGGCGCCAGCCCCGTCCATCAGCGCCGCCAGGATCTCGGCGGCAATCGGGTCGCAGTGCGTGCCCGCGCGGGCCTTCGCCAGAGTGGCGGCGGCGCCACCGTCCAGGAAGCGGTGATCGAGGTGCCGGTCGAGGTAGGCAAGGAGTCGTTCCAGGGTCATCGTGTTGCTGCCTCCGGTCGATGGGGTCGGGGTTCACGCTGCGATCCGGTCGTGGTCGAGCCGGACTCCGCAGGCCTCCTCGACCCGGTTCAGGTAGTACAGCAGATTGATCGGCAGGTGGATGCCATCGTGCATCTGCAGCGGATACAGGTCGGCGGCCAGCAGGCAATCCGCGACGCTGAGCCGGCCGAGGTAGAAGCGTTCGCGCGCCAGGTGCCGGGCAAGTTCGGACAGCCGGCTCAGTCGGGCGAAGCGGGCGTAGCCCGCATACCGGTCGTTTGCCAGTTCCTCCAGCCCCGCGCCGAGTCGATGCCGTGTCCATGCCCTGAAGTCCGCCATCGCGTCGGGTTGGTCGCCGATGCCGTGGAAGCCCGGAGCCAGCGGTGCGTACAGGCGTTCGAGGATTGTGTCCACCCACTGCCGCCAGTCCAGCAGCGCGGCCCAGGCAGCCTCGGTGATCAGTCCTTCCCGCAGCGGGGGAGAGTCAGGGAACAAGTCGTCGATGGCGGCCAGCACCTCCGCGCTGTCGGTATGCACGCGGCCATCGGGGGTCTGGAGCACGCAGGGTTGACGGGCGATCCCCAGCTCGAAAAAAGTCTCGTCGTCGAACCAGTCCAGCCGGCGGAGTGCGGGGTTCAATCGCTTTGCGCCCAGCGCCAGCCGCAACCGCTGGGCGTGGGGGATGTGCGGGAGGTAGAAAAGGGTGGTCGCCATCATCCGGCGCCTGGATTCCGGGGAGCCCGGTTTCGGATTGCGCCAGGGCGTTCTGGCACGCTGCGGCTGGTCCGGTCTACCGGCGGTGAGCATGGTCCATGATGAACCGCCACTGAGCCTCGGTGATGGGCAGGATCGACAGGCGGTTGCCCTTGCGTACCAGCGGACTGTCGGAGAGCTCGGGTTGCTGCTTCAGCCAGGACAGCGGAATCACTTCGGAAAATTTCTCCTCGAACGCGACATCGACCCGGTACCAGCGCGGGTTGTCGGGGTCGCTCTTCGGGTCGTAGTACTTGTGATCCGGATCGAATGCAGCGTCGTCCGGGTAGCCTTCGCGGTGGATCCGCAGTACGCCGACGATGCCGGGAACCGTGGTATTCGAGTGGTAGAAGAAGGCCAGGTCGCCCGTTTTCATCTCGTCGCGCATCATGTTGCGCGCCTGGTAGTTGCGTACGCCTTCCCAGGGCTCCACGCCGACGCGTTCCAGGTCGTCGATGCCAAAGACATCGGGTTCGGACTTCATCAGCCAGTAGCCCATCGGGTTTCCTCGGTCGCTGTGGGTGGCGGGGAAGTCATGGTATCCGGGTCGATGGTCTACCAGAAACCGCCGGGATGGGGGCGAAATCCGCGCGCGGCGAGACGAAAATCGGCGTGATTCAGTCCGCTGAGAAGAACTGCCAGCCGGATTCGGTAATCACGCCGTCGAGCCGGACGTCCCAGGGTTGCGCTGCGATGCCGGCGACCTGCTGGAAGTCGTGGGCGACGCCGATCAGCCGCGGCCGGCGGCTCTGGCCGAGGCGGCGGCGGGCGAAGTAGCGGTCGTAGTAACCGCCACCCATGCCGATGCGATGTCCCTGCGCGTCGAAGGCCACCAGCGGCACCAGCACCGCAGTGATTTCCCGACGCCAGATGCGCCGCGCCGCCGGGCAAGGCTCCGGGATGGCGAATGCGTTGCGGCAGAGCGCCTCGCCGGGATGCCAGCTGCGGAAATGCATGCGGCCGGTACGGTGGCGGTCGAGCACGGGCATCGCAATGCGCACGCCGGCCCTTGCCTGCTGGATTAGCAGTGGGGTCAGGTCGATCTCGCCGCGAATGCCGAAATAGCCGGCGAGTGTGCCCGGTCGCAGCCAGCGCAGGCAGCGACGGGCATGTTCGCAGATCGACCGGGAATGTTCCCGAAGGCAGGCATCGGACAGCGCCGCGCGCTCGCGGCGCAGCCGACGGCGGATCGAATCCGCGCCCTCCCGGGTTTCGATGGGAGCGGGCGGGAGATCCGAATTCGGGGGGGCGTGCACCGCGTGCGCCGTGGTGGCCATCGACCTTGAACCAGTGGTTCAGGTGGGAAAGGACTGCGGGTTTACAGGCTTTCCGCTCAAGGCGGACATGCACAACCACCCGAAAGTGCCTGATTCCCGTGGTTGACGATTAGGCTCAAGGGTACCACCAGGCCATTCACGAACGCCGCAGGAACACGCCCGAGTACGCATTATGAACCATTCGTGCCGTTTCGTGCAGTGTCCCCCAGTCTTTTCTCGACCGCCTCGGCCAGTGCCTTCAGGCGTTCCGGGGTCCGCGTCTCCAAGCGCTCGAGGTCACGGCGGCACTGGAGCATTTCGTGTGCGAGGTTCAGCGCAACCATCACCGCGATGCGGTCGGCGCCGACCACCCGGCCAGCATCCCGTACGGCGCGCATGCGCTCGTCGAGGAGGCTGGCGGAGGCGTAGAGATCGGCGCGTTCTTCGGGGGGGCAGGCGACCTGGTATTCTTTGCCCAGGATGCTCACGCGGACCGGTTCGGCAGGACGGTTCATTCGGGATGCTCCATGGTACGCAGGCGCGAGATCATGCCCTCGACCCGGTGCCGGACCTGTTCGGTGCGTTCCTTGGCGGCCGAGCGTTCTGCGCGCAACTGCCGCAGTTGCTCGTGCAGGAGCTGATTTTCCTCGTATAGCGCTTCGTAGCGGTCGGCGAGCAGGGCAACGGCCTTCTCGAGCCGATCAACGGCGGTGTCCACCTCGGTGGGATGGGTGGTGTCCATGATGTGTTCCCGGCCCTCGGTTGGGTGGCTTTGCTTGAGGAGGCTTGCAGTACCGCGAGTCTAGGAGCGGCGGCGGCGGAGCGTCAACTGGGATTGCGGCAAATGCCAACAGGCTCGCGGATTCCGCGAAGAACCGCGTGCATGCACGGTCGGGATCGCGGCGTTCGCGGGTGATGGCCAAGTTGCGGGTACCCGGCGTGCCAGCGACAATGACACGACGGGTCAGCGAACCCGGAACACGGCCGCAGGATGACCGAGATACCGCCGCCAGGCCCCGGAGCCACCGTGATCGATGCCATCGCACACAATGGCAGGCCTTGCCGCATCGTGGATAACACCGGCAGCATTGCACGCGATGAACTCGAGCGCCTGCTGGAGGATCTGATCCAGGGCCGCCATTTCGGATTGCGGGCAGTCTCCGCGAGCGGCAGTTCGGAGATCCGGCTTGGTGAACCCGAATTTGCGCACATGCAGTTCGGCGAGCGAATTTACCGCTTGCTGCTGTTTCCCTACGAAGCACGTCTGGAGGCCTTCTGAATGACCGCGCCGCGGGAGTCCGACCTGGACGGGCTGGAACAACTGCTCCGGTCTGCGGGATTGCCGTGCTCGGCACCGACCGCTCATGGTCTGCTGACCGGATGTCTGGTTGCCGACCCCGGGGCGACGGGTACGACGCTCGAGCGGGCGCTGGGGGAGGCGCAGTCTTTGAGCACGGCTGCGGCAGGGCTACTGCCGCGAGCGGTGGAAGCCCTGCGGCTCGATCTGCTGCGCGCGTTCAACGACGCCGAACTGAGTTTCGAGCCGATGCTACCGGGTGACGACGCCGAGCTGGAGGTGCGTACCCGGGCGCTGGGCGAATGGGTCGATGGCTTTCTCGGCGGTTTCGGACAGACGCCGCGACCCACCGGACAGGCGCCTTCGCCGCAGGCGGCCGAGCTGCTCCGGGATTTTGCCGAGATCGCGCGCATTGCTCCGGAGCCCGACGCCACCGAGGAGCACGAGCAGGCGCTGGCGGAACTTGCTGAATACGTGCGCGTGGGGGTCATGCTGCTGGCCGACGAGTTCGCCCCTGCCGCACCTCGGACTCGGATTCCGATGCAATGAAGACACCGCAGATCCCTTCGAAGGACTTCGTCCGTCGCCGCCAGCGCCTGATGCGCGCACTCGGAGACCAGGCAATCGCGGTCATCCCGGCGGCCACTGAGCGTCTGCGCAACCGCGACGTCGAATACGCGTTTCGGCAGGACAGCGATTTCCTCTATCTGACCGGGTTCCCCGAGCCGGAGGCGATTGCGGTGCTGGTGCCGGGGCGCGAGGCCGGGGAATATGTACTGTTCTGCCGTGACCGTGATCCGGACATGGAGACCTGGAACGGTCGCCGGGCGGGGCCCGACGGGGCGGTTTCCGGCTACGGCGCCGACTGCGCGTTCCCGATCGGCGACGTGGACGAGATTCTGCCGGGGCTGATGGAAAACCGGATCACGTTGTGCGCGCCCTTCGGCCACAGCGAGGCGCTGGATCAGCGCCTGTTCGGCTGGGTCAACCAGGTCCGCGCGAAGGTGCGTGCGGGGGTACGGGCACCGCGCGAATTCGTCGCGCTCGAGCACCATCTGCACGAGCAGCGGCTGTTCAAGCAGGCCAGCGAGATCCGGATGATGCGCCATGCGGCGGACATCTCCTCGGGTGCGCATGTCCGGGCGATGCAGGCCTGCCGGCCCGGGATGGCCGAGTACGAGGTCGAGGCCGAACTGCTGCACGAGTTCCGCCGCCACGGAGCAGAACCGGCCTATCACTCGATCGTGGGCGGCGGGGAGAACGGCTGCATCCTGCACTATGTCGAGAACCGTTCCACGCTGCGCGACGGGAACCTGCTGCTGATTGATGCCGGCTGCGAGTACCAGGGGTACGCGTCGGACATCACCCGCACTTTCCCGGTATCGGGACAGTTCACCTCCGCCCAGCGCGAAGTCTACGAACTGGTGCTGGAGGCCCAGGCCGCCGCGATCGCGAAGGCGGTTCCCGGCAACCACTGGAACGATCCGCACGACGCGGCGGTGGGCGTGCTTACCCGCGGCCTGAAGGCGCTCGGCGTGCTCAAGGGCCGGCCCGCAGACCTGATTCGCAAGGAGGCCTACAAGCCGTATTACATGCACCGGACCGGGCATTGGCTGGGGCTCGACGTGCACGACGTCGGGGATTACCGGATCGGCGAGGCCTGGCGTCTGCTCGAACCCGGCATGGTGCTGACGGTGGAACCGGGCCTGTATTTCGGCCCGCGCGCCAGTGCACCGAAGCGGTTCCGCGGCATCGGCATCCGCATCGAGGACGACGTCGCGATCACCCGGTCCGGGCACGAGGTGCTGAGTGCCGATTGCCCGAAGACGGTGGCTGCGGTCGAGGCCTGCTGCGCGGCCGCCCCGGCAGCGGCCGGCCCCGGCATGCGCTGATGGCTGCAGGCATGCTGCGCAGCGACGTGCTGGTGGTGGGTGCGGGTCCGGTCGGGGCGCTGCTCGCCTGCATCCTCGCGCGCGCCGGTCGCAGTGTACTGCTCGCCGAGCGCGGGCGGCTGCGCCCGGACGCCGGTTCGAACCCGGACACCCGGGGATACGCGCTGTCCGCAGGCTCGGTGACACTGTTCGAGGATCTCGGCTATTGGGCGGCGCTGAAGCCGTTCGCGACGCCGATCCGCGAGGTCCACGTCAGCCGCCAGGGCACTCTGGGCACCGTGTCGATGGACGCCGACAGCCAGGGAGTTTCGGCGCTGGGGCAGGTCGTGCCCGCCGCTCGCATCGACGCGGTTCTGGCCGGTGAACTGGCCCGAGCCGGTGTCCGCTTGCTGGAAGAGACCCGGTTCGAGAGTCTTGCGCCGGCTCAGCGGGGACGCCGGCAGGCCGTGGTGGCCGGCGCCGATGGTGATCAGCGCATCAGCGCCCGCCTGATTGTGGCGGCCGACGGCATCCGTTCGGCCGCGCGCGCCGCCGCCGGAATCGACGTGCTGCGCCGACGCTACGATGCCGATGCACTCGTGTTCGACGTGCGGCCGGCGCGTGCGCACCAGGGGCGCGCCTTTGAACGCTTCACGCCCGAGGGGCCGCTGGCCCTGCTGCCGCAGTCCGACGATCGGATGAACGTCATCTGGGTGGCGCCCACCGACGTCTGTGACCGGCGTCAGGCCCTTTCCGAGTTCGAGCGCGTCGCGGAATTGCAGGGGCATTTTGGCTGGCGCCTCGGGCGCCTGCAGGCGGCCGGTCGGGTCGGCCGCTTTTTGCTCGAGCAGGTGCGGGCCCGGTCGCTGTACGCTGAACGCCTGGCCCTGGTGGGCAATGTGGCCCACGGACTGCACCCGGTTGCCGGGCAGGGATTGAACCTTTCGCTGCGCGACGTCGCCACACTGGCTGCCGGGATCCTGCGCGCGGATGACCCGGGTGCCCGCGAGGTGCTTGCGGCCTACGCCGCCGCACGCGAGTCGGACATCGACCGGGTAGCCGCTGCCACCGATTTCCTGGCTCGTGGCATGCTGGCGGACGGGGGGCTGATGCCACATGTCCTCGGGGCCGGCATGTTGGCGCTGGACCGCCTGGAACCGTTGCGGCGATTCTTCGCCGCCCAGGCGATGGGCCTGCAACCGCAGCCGCGTCATCTCCTGCGCGCGTTGCCTGCGGCGCGGAAGGCGGCGGCGCGGCGCGGAGCGACCGGTCGTTCGCGCGGGGCGCCGGCATGATTGGGCGCAGCGGGGAATTCGATTGTGTGGTGGTTGGTGGTGGCGCCGCGGGTGCCGCTACCGCCCTCGGGCTGCTGCAGGCCGGCTGGCGGGTGGCGCTGGTCGAGCGCAAGCCGCGGCCCCGGTTCCCCCGGGGGACTCCGGTGACCCGGGTCGCGACCCTGAACGCGGCCTCGATGCGCCTGCTTGAGGATCTCGGCGTTGCGCGGGCGGTGCTGGACCGGCGCGGGCATGCCTTCTACCGGATGGAGGTCTGGGATGCGCACAGTACCGCGGCGATCCGCTTCGATGCCGACGATCTCGGCGTGCCCGCGCTCGGGTGGACGGTAGAACTGCTGGCGCTGGAAACGAGCCTCTGGGAGGCGCTTGAGGCCAACGGGGCTGATCTGCGTGCCGAGACGCGTTGGCGGGCCATCGATTGGCGCCCGGACCGGGTCGACCTGCACCTGCAGGGGGGCGACGTGCTGAGAACGCGTCTGCTGGTGGCCGCCGACGGTGGCGAGTCGCCGTTGCGGACCCGCGCCGGGATTGCGGTGCGCCGCACGCCGTACCACGCCAGCGGTGTGGTCGCGACGGTGGGTACCCGGTTCGCGCACGAAGACACCGCGTGGCAGCGCTTTGATCACGACGCGATCGTCGCGTTCCTGCCACTGGCCGATGGTCGCTGCTCGATCGTCTGGTCCCAGCCTGACTACGCGGCGGAGGCGGTAATGGCGCTCGACGACGACGCCTTCGCCCGGGCGCTGGAAGACGCGTTCGGCGGGCGGCTCGGGACGATCGAGTCGGTGTCGCCACGCCACCTGTTCCCGCTGGTGGGCCGGCAGGCGCAGGACTATGCACGCGGGCGACTGGTGCTGGTCGGCGACGCCGCTCATACCATCCATCCGCTGGCCGGACAGGGGCTGAACCTGGGGTTCGCCGACGTGCAGGCGCTGCTCGAGGCGCTGCCCAACGAAGCCGGTGGCGATCCGGCCGGCACCGATGCGCTGCGCGAATATACCCGCAGCCGGCGTCTCGAGAACGAGACGATGCTGCGGGCGATGGAAGGCCTGCGCTGGTTGTTCGGGTCGCGCCAGCCGGTCGTGACCGCACTGAGGGCGGCCGGTGTGCGGCAGACCGACCGTAGAGACCTGCTGAAGCGTTTCTTCGCGCTGCGCGCACTCGGGCTTTGAGCGGTGGGGTAGCCGCGAATCGCGGGGCCGCGTAATCGGCACATATCGGCTGTTCTTCGTTCGGAAAGATGCCGGTTTCCGGGGCTTGCAATTCCTGTTTATGCACATCCTCGGAGTCACTTGTGGATCTGCAGTAAGGGTCGCCGGTGGTTTTCGCAGAGCAGCATTAGAGGCCTTTGAATTAACGAAAAAACAGTTACTTGCGTATTTTGGTCAAGTTTTGGCCAGTTTGATTCCAGTCGAGCAGCCATAGGGGCTGCAGGGGATTGGCGACAACTCTTCCACAGAGTTATCCACAGGTACTGTGGAAAAGTGACAGATGTGTTAATGCCTCAGGGACTTAAGCGGCAATCCTGCGGATGCCTGCGATGAATGCCGGGCAAGTGGATGCCCATGGCGATCGGGCAGGCTTTCGCGATGGCGCCGTATTGGTCTAGACTTTGCCGCAACTGCCGGCTGCGGGTGCACCCCGCTGCCGCACCTCCTTGGAAGAGAGTCATCCGTATCGTGGATGACCGCCGAAGGCGCAACGTCCGCCCGGAATCGCTCAGGCTGTAGGACCGGGGAGGTGTACTCAGGCAGACTCTGGAGAGCGGCCGCATGCGGCCCACCGAAGGGGGCGTTGCCTGCAACGCAAACTCTCAGGTTTCAGGACAGAGGGGCGGCCGATGGCGAACGCTGTCGGCCGCCCTTTTCGTTGCGATCGATGCCATGCTGCAAGGAGTCCGGATGACCCTGAAAACCACCGCCCTGCATTCCGCCCACCAGCGCGCCGGTGCGCGCCTGGTCGATTTTGCCGGCTGGGAGATGCCGCTGCACTACGGTTCCCAGCTCGAGGAACACCGCGCCGTGCGGGAATCCGCCGGGGTGTTCGACGTCTCGCACATGCGGGTCGTCGACATCCAGGGGGTCGGGGCCAAAGACTTCCTGCGGCGGCTGCTCGCGAACGACGTCGCGAAGCTCAAGTCCGAGGGGCGCGCGCTGTACAGCTGCATGCTGAACGAGCAGGGCGGGGTCCTGGATGACCTGATCGTGTATTTGCGGGGCGATGAGAGCTATCGGGCGGTGGTGAATGCCGCGACGGCAGAGGGCGATATCGCGCACATGCGGGCGCTAGCGGACCCTGCGACGGTTCGCATCGAGGTCCGGGCGGAACTCGCGCTGCTGGCGGTTCAGGGGCCCGATGCGGTCTCCCGGACGCTGCCGCTGTTGCCCGGCGACCTGCGCGTGGCGGGAGAGCGGCGGCCGTTCAGCGCGGTCTGGAACGACGACTGGATGGTGGCCCGGACCGGCTACACCGGAGAGGACGGCTTCGAGATCATGCTGCCGGCCGCGACGGCCGAGTCCCTGTGGGAGGCGCTGCTCGCCGCGGGCGTGCGCCCGGTTGGTCTCGGGGCCCGCGATACCCTGCGCCTGGAGGCCGGCATGAATCTCTACGGCACCGACATGGATACCACGACCACGCCGCTGGTATCGAATCTGGGCTGGACGGTCGCCTGGGAGCCCGAGGACCGCGCGTTCATCGGGCGCGAGGCACTCGAACGCCAGCGGGCCGAGGGTGTGCCGGAGAAGCTGGTCGGCCTGGTGCTCGAGGGCCGCGGCGTGTTGCGCGGCGGCACGCGTATCGAAACCGAGGCCGGGAATGGCGTGGTGACCTCCGGCAGCTTTTCGCCCACACTCGGCGTGTCCATCGCGCTGGCCCGGATTCCGGCGGCTTCCGCGAACGCGACGCTGACCGCCCATCTGCGCGGCAAGCCGCATCCGGTTCGGGTGGTGAAGCCGGTATTCGTACGCCACGGCAAGTCGCAGATCGGCTGAGAGCGACTCCCGTTCCGCGCCCCGGCGGACGGCACCCGGCCGGGACCGCAACTGTTCAAGCTACCCGAGGAATTCGAGATGACCGAAACCAGAACGAATCTGAAATACAGCAAGAGCCACGAGTGGGTGCGCCAGGAGGAGGACGGTTCGCTGACCGTCGGGATCACCGATCACGCACAAACGCTGCTGGGCGACCTGGTGTTCGTGGAAGCGCCGGAACCGGGTTCGCAGGTGCAGGCCGGTGAACCCTGCGCGACCGTCGAGTCGGTGAAGGCCGCATCCGATGTCTACGCACCGGTGTCCGGCGAGGTGGTGGCAGTCAACGAGGAACTGACCGACAGCCCGGAACGGGTCAACGAATCGCCGTTCGAAGAGGGCTGGCTGTTTCGGGTCCAGCCCACCGATCCTGCCGGCCTCGATGCACTGCTGGACGCCGACGCCTATGCCGAACTGGTAGCCAGCGAGGAATGAACCTGCCGTCCCGCGGTCCGGCCCCGGATCCGCAGCGCTGCGACCCGACGCGCACCCGGGCGCCGGGTGCTGCATCCGCGGGCTGCCCCGGGCGTGTCTGAACCGACCCCCGAATCTGCCCGAGAAACTGCCCATGCCTTTCATCCCGCACACCGAAGACGATACCCGCCAGATGCTGGAACATATCGGCGTGGCGTCGATCGACAACCTGTTCGACGAGATCCCCGCGGAATTGCGGGCCCCACCGTTGTCCGGAATCCCCGAGGGCATGGCGGAAATGGAGATCGCGCGACTGATGCGGGATCGGGCCGGGCGCGACGGCATGCCGCTGAGCTTCATCGGCGCCGGCGCCTACGAGCACCATATCCCGGCAGCCGTCTGGCAGATCGCGACGCGCGGGGAGTTCTACAGCGCCTATACCCCGTACCAGGCGGAGGCCTCGCAGGGCACGCTGCAGCTGATCTACGAGTACCAGACGATGATCAGCCGGCTGACCGGCATGGAAGTGTCGAATGCGTCGCTGTACGACGGGGCGTCGGCGCTGGCCGAAGCCGTGCTGATGGCGGTGCGCATCAACCGGCGCTCGAAGAGCAACCGGGTGCTGGTGCCGGGTGCGCTGCATCCGGCCTACCGCGCGGTCGTGCGTGCGATTGTCGGGAACCAGGGCATTGAACTCACCGAACTGCCCTGGGACGAGCGCCACGGTGGCATTGATCCCGAGCGGTTGGCGGGGTTCGAGCAGGACGACATCACCGCGCTGGTGATTGCGCAGCCCAATTTCTTCGGAGTACTCGAGGACGTCGACGACCTGACCCGCTGGGCCGAGGCCCGCGGCGTGCCGGTGATCGCGGTGGTCAACCCGGTGTCGCTGGCCCTGCTCAAAGCGCCCGGCGAGTGGGGTGACCGCGGCGCCGACATCGTGGTGGGTGAGGGTCAGCCGCTCGGAGCGCCGCTGTCCAGCGGCGGCCCGTACTTCGGCTTCATGACCACACGTCGCGAGCACATCCGCCAGATGCCCGGGCGCATCGTGGGTCGCACCGAGGATGCCGACGGCCGTCCCGGCTTCGTGCTGACGCTGCAGGCGCGTGAGCAGCACATCCGCCGCTCGAAGGCCACCTCGAACATCTGCACCAACCAGGGGCTGGTGGTCACCGCAGCGACGATCCACATGGCCCTGCTGGGTGACGCGGGGCTGACCCGGGTCGCCGAGGCCTGCTGGACCCACACCCGCGCGCTCGGCGAGCGCCTGGCGGAAGTGGGAATCCGGCCCCGCTTCGAGGGCCACCATTTCCACGAGCGGGTGTTCGATTTCGGTCCGGACGCGACGGGTATCCTCGCGCGCATGGCGGGCGAGGGCGTGCTGGGCGGGTATGCGCTGGAACACGACTATCCCGACCTGCGCGGCTGCGTGCTGGCCTGTGCGACCGAAACCAAGACCGACGCCGATTTTGACCGGCTCGCGGCGGCTGCGGCACGCGCGACCGGGGCCGTATGATGCTGTCCGCACCCATCCCATTGGAACGCCGCGATGGCCGCCGAAGTGCCCCTGAAGGGCGACGCCAGCGATGCCAGCGGCGCCCTGCCGGTCGTCGGCACATCGGCCGCCGGGACGGTCGATGATCCGCCGCCAGCCGACGGGCTCGTCCTTTCGATACACGGCTTCCCGTGACCGTCGGGAACCATCACACCGGAATCTGTCGCATGACCCAGTATGACTCCAGCCTGATCTTCGATCGCTCGCGCGCGGGGCGGGCCGCCACTGCCCAGGCACCGCGCAGCACCGGGGTAGACACCGGAATTCCGGACACCCTGCGCCGGCAGTCCCCGGCCGGGCTTCCAGCCGTTTCCGAGATGGACGTGGTACGGCACTACACGCGGCTGTCGCAGAAGAACTTCTCGATCGACACTCAGTTCTACCCGCTGGGTTCGTGCACGATGAAATACAACCCGCGTGCCTGCAACAGCCTCGCGATGCTGCCCGAGTTCCTGCACCGGCACCCGCTGGCGCCGCCGGAGCACAGCCAGGGCTTTCTGCAGACGATGTTCGAGCTGCAGGAGATGCTGCGCGAGGTGACCGGAATGAACGGGGTGTCGCTGACGCCGATGGCCGGTGCGCAGGGCGAGTTCGCCGGCGTGGCGATGATCCGAGCCTACCACCGCGCGCGCGGTGACGATGCCCGCAGCGAGATCATCGTGCCCGATGCCGCCCACGGCACCAATCCGGCGACCGCGATCATGTGTGGCTACCGGGTACGCGAGATCCCGACCGATGCCAGCGGCGACGTCGATCTCGACGCATTGCGCGACGCGGTCGGGCCGCAGACCGCTGGGATCATGCTGACGAACCCGTCGACGCTCGGGGTGTTCGAACGGCACATCCACGAGATCGCGGCGATCGTTCACGATGCCGGGGGGCTGCTGTACTACGATGGCGCCAACCTGAACGCGATCCTCGGCAAGGTGCGTCCCGGCGATATGGGCTTCGACGTGATCCACATGAACCTGCACAAGACCTTCTCGACGCCGCATGGCGGAGGTGGGCCGGGTGCCGGTGCGGTGGGTGTGAGCACCCGGCTGCTGCCGTTCCTGCCGGTGCCGGTCGTGATTCGCGACGACGCGGGTATCTACCGTCAGGGCCTGGAGGACGCGTTCCCGGAGAGCATCGGGCGGCTGTCCGCGTTCGCCGGGAACGCGGGAGTGCTGCTGCGCGCGTACGTGTACATGCGCATGCTCGGGCGCGAAGGCATGATCCGCGTCGCCGAGTACTCGACGCTGAACGCGAACTACCTGATGGCGGAGCTGCAGCGCGCGGGCTTCGATCTCGCGTTTCCCGAACGGCGCGCGACCCACGAGTTCATCGTCACCCTGAAGCGGCAGGCGAGGGAGACCGGCCTGACCGCGATGGACATGGCCAAGCGCCTGCTCGATCACGACTACCACGCGCCGACCACGTATTTCCCGCTGTTGGTGCCCGAGTGCCTGCTGATCGAACCCACCGAGACCGAATCCCGGGAGACGCTGGATGGCTTCGTCGCCGCGATGGTCGCGGTGCTCGACGAGTCCCGGGTGGACATCGACGCCATCAAGGGGGCCCCGCACCGGCTGCCGAATCGGCGTTTCAACGAGGTCGCAGCCGCGAAGCGCCTGGACGTGGTTTACCAGGTTGGCGAGGAACAGGCCTCGGAGGAGGCTGCCCGCCCGCGAACGGGTACCGACGCCTGAGTTCTGCTCCGGCGGCTGTCATCGGGGCGTAACGCGGTCGGGCTGCAGGCGCGCTATGCTGTGGCTTTTGACTGCGGGGTGTCTTGCCTCGCAGTGGGCAGGGCAGGGCAGGGGACGGAATCGGCGCATGGCGTACGGCAATCATCGTGGGTGGGTCCGCATCCTCCGGGCTTTCGGCTACTCCTGGAACGGCCTTCGCTCGGCGTTCCGCCACGAAGAGGCGTTCCGGCAGGAACTGCTGCTGTGTCTGGTGCTGGTCCCGGCGGCCTTTCTGCTGACCGATGTCGGTGTGGAGCGCGCGCTGCTGCTCGGCAGCCTGATCCTGATCCTGATCGTGGAACTGCTCAACTCGGGGATCGAGGCGGCGATCGATCGTTTCGGGGGCGAACTGCACGCGCTTTCCGCAAGAGCCAAGGACATGGGTTCCGCCGCGGTGTTGCTCAGTTTCGTGAATGCGGTGGTCGTCTGGTTGCTCGTCGTGTTGTAACAGAGACAAGGCGCAGCGCGTTCCGCGGTGGTGAACGCTAAGGATCCCTTCGGCAGGTTGTGCCGCAGGCACGACAACGCGGCGGTCGGGAAAGGCCCGACGTCCCCGGGGCAGCCTCGATGGCCGGGCCGCCCCGGCCCCGGGTGTCGTGCCTCCTGCCCAGCGTCGGCCCGGCCTACGCCGCTTCCGGCTCAGGAGGCAGGGGCTTCGAGGCAGCGGCTCATGTCGTCCCCGAGCTGGCGCATCAACTGGAACCAGGCGTCCGGACCCGGCTCGAGCGTGCTCCCCAGTGGATCGAGTTCACCGAGGCGCGTGGGGCGGCCCTCGACCAGCATGCGTGCCAGCGCCGGTCGGAACTGTGGCTCGGTGAACAGGCAGACGACGTCATCTTCGGCGATCCGGTTCTGCAGTTCCTGGACCCTGCGAGCCCCGGGCGACTGCGCCGGATCCAGGGTGATCGATCCGGCCGCGCGGAGTCCATAGTGGTGTTCGAAGTACTGGTAGGCATCGTGGAACACGATGAATGCCCGGTCACGGGCGGGCTCGAGCTGTGCGCGCAGGTCCGAATCCAGCGCGTCGATCCGGTCCAGCAGGCGGTCGCGGTTGCGTTCGAAGGCCTGTGCATTGGCCGGATCCCAGGTCGCCAGTTCACGGGCCAGGCCGATCGCGATCCGTCGGACGTTCTCCGGTGACAGCCAGACATGCGCATCCATTTCCCCGTGCCCATGGTCGTGGTGCCCATGGTCATGGTGCCCATGGTCGTGGTGCTCATGGTCGTGGTGCTCATGGTCGTGGTGCCCATGGTCGTGGTGCTCATGGTCGTGGTGCTCATGGTCGTGGTGCTCATGGTCGTGGTGCTCATGGTCGTGGTGCTCATGGTCGTGGTGCTCATGGTCGTGGTGCTCATGGTCGTGGTGCCCATGGTCGTGGTGCCCATGGTCGTGGTGCCCATGGTCGTGGTGCCCATGGTCGTGGTGCTCATGGTCGTGGTGCTCATGGTCGTGGTGCCCATGGTCGTGGTGCCCATGGTCGTGGTGCCCATGGTCGTGTGCGTGTGCCTCCCAGACCCCGCCTTCGCGGGTGGGCAGCAACGCGAGCTCCAGATCCTCCATCAGGGTGATCACCTTGCGCCCTTCGCGCGGTCCGGCGAGCGCACGTTCGAGGAAGGTCTCGAGGTCGGGACCGACCCAGACCACCAGGTCCGCGTTCTGCAGCCTCCGTGCCTCTGACGGGCGCATGGCATAGCCGTGCGGCGAGGCGGTTGCCGGCATCAGCAGCTCAGAGTCGTGCACACCGTCGACGAGTGCCTCGACCAGACTGTGTACCGGTAGAATGGATGCAACTACGGTCCGTGTCTCGGCCTGAACTGTCGATGTGGCCAGCGCGATTGCGAACACGATGGCCCCGATTCCCGGGAGTTTGCCGATTTGCATGCTGTAGGGTCTCCATCGATGGGGTTGTGGGAAGGTGCACGCCGACCCGCGACGGCGCACAGAAAACGTTATACTATATCAATATGAGCCAGGCTAGCCGGTACGCGCGAACGGGACCGATTTCCGAGGGCACCCCTCTGATCGAAGGCGTCGCGCTCAGCTTGGAACGCACAGGTCGATCCATTCTGGACCACGTCTCCCTGACCGTCCGCAGCGGCGAGGTGGTGGTGGTGATCGGTCCCAATGGCGCGGGCAAGACCAGCCTGCTGCGGGTGCTGCTCGGTCTCTGGCCTGCCACCGGCGGCCGGGTGGTACGCCGTCGCGGGATCCGGATCGGCTACATGCCGCAGCGGGTGCAACTGGACCCCATCCTTCCATTGTCGGTGCGCCGCTTCCTGACGCTCCGCCATCGTGCGCCGCTGGTCCGTCTGCGCGAGGTGTTGCGGCAGGTCGGCGTACACGGTCTGCTCGATGCACCGGTGCAGACGCTTTCCGGAGGCGAGATGCAGCGGGTGCTTCTGGCTCGGGCACTGCTCTCCGATCCGGATCTGCTCGTTCTGGACGAGCCGGCGCAGGGGGTGGACGTGGTTGGGCAGGGGGAGGTGTTCGACCTGATCGACCGTCTGCGCAAGGCGACCGGATGCGGGGTGCTGATGGTCTCGCACGAGTTGCACCTGGTGATGGGCGCCGCCGACGTGGTGGTCTGCGTCAATCAGCATGTCTGCTGCACCGGAAGGCCGGAGGAAGTCAGCCGGCATCCCGAGTACCAGCGCCTGTTCCCCGATGCAAGCGTGCGCGGAATTGGTATCTATACCCACCATCACAACCACGTGCACGATCTTGCCGGCGAGGTGCACCCGGTGGACCGATCCGAAGAGGGGCCCGATCGTGCTCGATGATTTCCTGACCCGGGCGATCCTCGCGGGTGTGATGGTCGCCGTCGTTGCGGGGCCGCTGGGTGCCTTCGTGGTCTGGCGCCGGATGGCGTATTTCGGCGATACCGTCTCCCACTCGGCCTTGCTGGGGGTTGCACTGGGCTTCCTGCTGGGGCTGAACCTGAACCTGCTGGTGACGCTGGTTTGCGTCGCAGTGGCCGTGATCCTGGTGTTTCTCCAGCGGCGGCAGGAACTGGCATCGGATACGCTGCTGGGGATCCTGGCCCACAGTGCGCTGTCGCTCGGCCTGGTGGCCGTCGCGTTCGTCGAGGGCCTGCGGGTCGACCTGATGGCCTATCTGTTCGGTGACATCCTGGCGGTGAGCCGCGGAGATCTGCTCGCCATCGCCATCGGCGGGTTGCTGGCGCTGGTACTCTTGTTGTCGTTGTGGCGCCCGCTGCTCGCGATCACCGTGCACGAGGAACTCGCGCGGGTGGAAGGTGTGCCGGTCCTGCCGGTACGGCTCGGCCTGATGTTGCTGATCGCGCTGGTGATCGCCAGCGCGATGCAGGTGGTTGGGGTACTGCTGATCACGTCGTTGATGATCATCCCCGCCGCTACCGCACGGCGTTTCGCGCGTACTCCCGAGCAGATGGCGCTGTTCGCCGCCGGTTTCGGTGTGCTGGCCGTACTGGCTGGGATCTGGGGTTCGTTCGCGCATGATACGCCCACCGGCCCCAGCATCGTGGTGGCGGCGATGCTGGCCTTCGTCGTGCTGAACTTTCTGCCGGGGGGCATCCGTTGGCGGGGGCCGAAGGCGAGTTAGCGTGAAAATACGCCGCCCTAGAATCGTATGTCTCTGATTTATAATCGTAGTTTCATCCTTCGGGGTGCCTCGCGGCCGAGGGCATGACAGTTAGCGTGAAAATACAGCCACGGAAGAACACGGACAACACGGAAAATGACGGGTATTCAATATCTTGCTCAATTTCCGCGTGCTTCCGTGTCCGATTTTCATCCTTCGGGGTGCCTCACCCCCGAAGACATGATCGTTAGCGTGAAAGAACCCGCGTCGCGTTCCGGGTGTCCCGTAGGGCGGAATAGCGCAGCGTCATCCGCCACACGGCGTTCGCAGTGCCCAGGCGCCCGCAGCATCCCCAACGCCGGCTGGCGGCTGACGGCTTTCGGCCTCTTCCGCGCCAGCACGTCTTTCATCGTCGGGGAGACGCCCGCGGCATGGGCGGTAGGCGACTCGCGGGCGATCGTGCCCGGTTGACATGGTTCGCCGCCCGCCGCTTCGTCCTTGCAGCGGCAACAAAGGCGCTCCCCGCGGTGGGAAGCGGGGGTCGGTGCGGGCGGCCTCAGGTATCGCCGACCAGTTTCCGGAACGGGTCGTCAGGCGGGGCGGCGTCGCGGAGCCATTCGCGCACGGTCGGCCCGAAGTCCACGTCATCGTGGCGAATGTGTTCGACGACCCAGGGACCAAGGGTGTCCACCAACTCCTCGGCTTCCGCGGGGGACGCGGCATTGAGGCGGGCGCGATAATCGTCGAGTTCCGCCAGGATCTCTCGATGGGTCTGGCGATGTTCCTCCAACCCCGCGAAGTCGATCATCTCCAGCACCCGTTCCTCGAACTCGAAGTGCTGGTGCACGCAGTCGGCCAGCGCGTCCATCGCTTCCCGAACCTGTTTTGAAGAGCCGGAGGATGCTGCCGCGCCCAGCCGGTTCACGTGGTCGATCATCACGCGATGCTGGGCGTCGAGTTCCGGAATGTGGGTGTCGAGCTCGTCGGACCAGGCCAGGTAGGGCATCTCCGTCTCCTTGCGGCGAGCCACCGGGCGAGCTGCCCGTTTCGCCACATCGGCAGGGTAGAACATCGGGCGCCGGAAGGTCACGCGGCCGTCGGGTTCTCGGCCGCAGGGTGCCTTCCCGTCCGCAGCAGTATTGAGACTCGCTGTTCAGGCGCTGCGTTCCAGGCGCTGGAACGTGAAGCCGCTGGAGTGGCGCTCGTCCGGAGGGTGGTCCTCCTCCCAGACCAGCGTCCAGTCGTCGCCGAACGCCGGGAACCGGACGTCCCCCGGATGGCGGTCGTGGACCCGGGTCAGGTGCAGCACTGCGGCGCGGGGCAGCGCCGCCTTGAAGAGTTCCGCACCGCCGATGACGAACACGCGGCCGGAGTCCGCCGCTGCCAGGGCTTCCTCGAAGGCCGCAAAGACCTCCACCCCCGGGGCGGCCCATCCGGGCTGGCGGGTCAACACCAGGTTGCGCCGGTCGGGCAGTGGCCGACCGATGGATTCGTGGGTGCGGCGCCCCATCACCACGGTGTGGCCGGTGGTCAAGCGCCGGAAATGGCGCAGATCGTCGGGCAGGTGCCAGGGGAGCGCATTGTCGCGCCCGATCACCCGGTCCGGATCCATCGCGACGATGATCTCCAGTCTCGGATCGATCCCATCTGGATCCCTCATATCGCGATCGGTGCACGTATCGCGGGATGGCTCCGGTAGTTCTCCAGCCGGAAGTCCTCGAACTGGAATGCGAACAGGTCGCGGACCTCGGGGTTCAGATGCAGGGTCGGCGGCGGCAGCGGTGCCCGTTCGAGGAGTTCGCGCACCTGCTCGAAGTGGTTCAGGTACAGGTGCGCATCGCCCAGCGTGTGCACGAAGTCGCCCGGCGCTAGATCGGTCACCTGCGCCAGCATCAGAGTCAGCAATGCGTAGGAGGCGATGTTGAACGGAAGGCCCAGAAACACGTCCGCGCTGCGCTGGTAGAGCTGGCAGGACAGCCGGCCCTCGGCCACGTAGAACTGGAACAGCGTGTGGCACGGAGCCAGCGCCATCCGGCCCGCGCGCACGTTTTGCTGCGGCGTGTGGGCCTCGTCTGGCAGGTCGGCGATGTTCCAGGCCGACACCAGCATCCGCCTGGAATGGGGTCGCAGGCGCAGCTGCTCGACCAGTTCCGCGAGCTGGTCCACGACGCCGTCCCGGGTCGGCCAGCGGCGCCATTGTGCCCCGTAGATCGGACCCAGGCCGCCGTCGTCGGTGGCCCATTCATCCCAGATGTGCACGCCGTGACGGTGCAGGTAGTCCAGGCGCGTGTCGCCGCGAATGAACCACAGCAACTCGTGGATCACCGACTTCAGGTGGGTGCGCTTGGTGGTGACCAGCGGAAATCCCGCCGCAAGGTCGAAGCGCATCTGGTGGCCGAACACGGAGCGCGTGCCGGTGCCGGTGCGGTCGGGCCGATCCACGCCATGGTCCATGATATGGCGGACCAGATCCAGATACGGCTTCATGCCGTGGCCCTTTGTCCGGGGGTTCGGCGCGACCAGAGGATCAGCGCCAGCCCGATGAGGATCAGCGGCGCCGACAGGGCCTGTCCCATGGTCAACCAGCCGAACGCGAGATACCCGATGTGGGCGTCCGGCACCCGGACGAACTCGACCAGGAACCGGAAGCTTCCGTATAGCGCCAGGAACAGCCCCGAGATCAGGCCGGTCGGCCGCGGTTTGCGCGACACCAACCAGAGCACGGTGAACAGAACCAGGCCTTCCAGGAAGGCCTGGTAGAGTTGCGACGGGTGGCGTGGCAGGTAGTCCGCGGCCGGGAAGACCATCGCCCAGGGCAGGTCTGTGGGCTTGCCCCAGAGCTCGCCATTGATCCAGTTTCCGATCCGCCCGGCGCCGAGGCCGATCGGAATCAGCGGTGCGACGAAGTCGCCGAGCCGCAGGAACGACACGCCGAGACGGTGGGCGTACCAGGCGACCGCCAGCAGTACCCCGATCAGGCCGCCGTGAAAGGCCATGCCGCCCTCCCACAGCCGCAACAGCATCAGCGGGTCCTGCAGGAAGCCGTCGAAGTTGTAGATGAATACGTGACCCAGACGCCCGCCGACGATTACGCCCAGCACGCCCCAGAACAGCAGGTCGCCGACCTGGTGGGGCGTCAGCAGGGAATCCGGGCGTCGAGCACGGCGGGTGCCCAGCCACCAGAAGGCGAGGAAGCCGACCAGGTACATCAGCCCGTACCAGTGGAGCCGGAACGGACCCAGGGTGATCGCGACCGGATCGATAAACGGGTGGACGGGCATGGGCGCTTGCGATGGCTGGTGGAACGTCGCAGTCTAAACCGAACCTGCGCCGAAGGCGATCCGTTTTTCGCACCAGACGACCCGGAGGAGCCCCATGAACCGCCTGGCCCGGGCCAGCAGCCCTTACCTGCAGCAGCATGCGGACAACCCGGTGGATTGGTATCCCTGGGGCGAGGAGGCGCTGCGTACGGCGCGCGACGAGCAGCGGCCGATCCTGCTCTCGATCGGGTACTCGGCCTGCCACTGGTGCCATGTGATGGCGCACGAGTCGTTCGAGGATCCGGGAACCGCGCGGGTGATGAACGCGCGCTACGTGAACATCAAGGTCGATCGCGAAGAACGGCCGGATCTGGACCGGATCTACCAGAATGCGCACATGCTGCTGACCCGGCGTCCGGGCGGCTGGCCGCTGACCGTGATTCTGACCCCGGACCAGGTGCCCTTTTTCGCCGGAACGTATTTTCCGGACCGCGCCCGCCACGGCCTTCCCGCGTTCGTCGACGTGCTCGAGCGTGTCGCCGATTTCCTGCAGGAACATCCCGAGCAGATCGCCGAGCAGAACGCTGCGCTGCAGCAGGCGATGACGCGAATGTACAACCCCGAAGGCGGCACGATTCCCGACGCCGGCCTGCTAGACCGGGCGCGCGCGGAGCTGAGGCACCACTACGACCCGGAGTACGGCGGCTTCGGCGGCGCGCCCAAGTTTCCCCATCCGGCGACCCTGGAATGGCTTGCCTGGCATGCGACGCGTCACGGTGACGCCGAAGCCGGGGCGATGCTGGAGCAGACGCTGACTGCGATGGCCCGCGGGGGGGTGTTCGACCAGATCGGCGGCGGCTTCTACCGCTACTCGGTCGACGCGCAGTGGATGATCCCGCACTTCGAGAAGATGCTCTACGACAACGGACCGCTCTTGGATCTGTACGCGCGGCAAGCGGTGCAGGACGATGCCCGTGCCCGGCGTGTGGCCAACCAGACCGTGGGTTGGCTGCTTCGCGAGATGCACGATCGCTCCGGCGCGTTCCATTCGAGCCTCGATGCCGATTCCGAGGGGGAGGAAGGCCGCTTCTACGTCTGGGAACGCGCGAAGGTGCAGGGGCTGCTGGAACCCGAGCAGTGGCGCCTGGCCAGCCGGGTCTGGGGCCTCGATCACCCGCCGAACTTCGAGGGCCGCTGGCACCTGCGCGAGGCCGAGGAACCGGACGCGGCCGCGGCGGCGCTCGATCTGGCACCCGACACCGCGCAGGCGCTGCTGCAGGCGGCTCGGGAGCGACTGCTCGAGGCGCGCGAACGGCGCGAGCGTCCGCACCGCGACGACAAGATCCTGGGTGCCTGGAACGCGCTGATGATCTCGGGCCTGGTACGTGCCGGGGAAGCGCTGGACGAGCCGGAATGGCTGGACCATGCCGAAACCGCGCTGCAGGCGGTGCGAAGGCTGTTGTGGCGGGACGGCCGGCTGTATGCGAGCTACCGCGAAGGGGCGGACACCCCGATGCCGCGCGCCTGCCTGGACGATCACGCGCTGCTGCTGGCGGCCTGCCTCGACCTGCTGCGCGTACGCTGGCGTGCCGAGTGGCTGGACTGGGCGGTGACACTGGCCGACGGGCTGTTGGGCGACTTCGCCGATCTTGCGCACGGCGGTTTCTACTACACGGCAGTCGACCACGAGGCGCTGATCCAGCGCCCGAAGGTATACGCGGACGACGCAATCGCCGCCGGCAACGGCGTTGCCGCGCAGGCCTTGCTGCAGCTCGGATACCTGCTGGTCGAACCGCGTTACCTCGACGCGGTCGAGCGCACGCTCACCAATGCCGGCCCGATGATGGAGGAGTCCCCGCTCGGACACATGAGCCTCCTGCGGGCACTCGATCTGCACCGCGATCCGCCGCCGCTGGTGATCCTGCGCGGGCCCGATGCGGTGACCGCCAGCTGGCAACGTGCGATCCGAGAGCGGCGGCCGCCGGCATGGACGTTCGCGCTGCCCACGAACGGGCAGGGCCTGCCGCCGGCGCTGGCGGGGAAGTGCGGCCATCCCACCGCGCCCGACCGGGTGGTCGCCTACCTCTGTCGGGGCACGGCCTGCGCACCGCCGGAGTACGATCTGGAGTCGCTGTTGGCGGCACTGTGACGACCCGGTCCCGACCTTCCAGGCCCGCGAAGGCCCGCAGAACCCTGGCGGACCTGGTTACCGAGGCCCGCGCGCGGATCCGCGAGATGACGCCCGGCGATCTGCACGCAGCCATCGAGGCCGGCGAGCCCTGGCTGGTCGTGGACGTGCGCGAACCCTACGAGTACCGGCGCCTGCACGTTCCGGGGTCGCTGCTGATCCCCCGGGGCCTGCTGGAGGGGGCGGCCGAACCCGGCAGCCGCCATCGGATCCGGGCGCTGAGCGAGGCACGGAATCGTCCGGTGGCGCTGCTGTGCGCGACCGGAGCCCGCTCGGCACTCGCGGCGGTGGTGCTCGAGGAGATGGGTTTTTCCGACGTGGTGAACGTCGCCGGTGGTATCCGGCTCTGGGATGCCGAAGAGCTGCCCACCGAGACCGGACCGTATACCGGCCCGTTGCCCTGACCGGAGGTCACCCCGGTGCCGGGCCTTGTCCGTCCGGGATCGGACCACCGCGCAAGCGCTGGTGCATCTCTTTGCTGGCCAATCGCTGTCAAACCGTTCGTTCAGCGCTACGATCGGCGATACTCGCGCGGGTCGGCCGGTCGCGGTCGTCGCCGGGGACCGCAGGCGGGGCATGCTGGCGCGGCCAAATGGGCGCGAAGACCGCCAGCGAAGGACGTTGGCAGCCGACCGGCAGATACGAAAGGAAGAAAAAAGATGCGTATGCGGCCTGGCGCGGATCCTGGAACCGCGAAGCTTCGGCACAGGAAATTCTTGATCGGCCTGCTCGTCCTGGCGTCTCTGCCGGCGGTGGCTGCACTGTGGTTGGGATTCTCCGGCGGATTCTTCGGAACCCGCGGTCCCGGAATTTTCGAAGCCATCGTGGCTGGAGTCGTGGTGATCGGGCTGGCAGCGGGGTTCGTGGGTTGGCGGGCTCGGCAGGCGGCACGCGCTACGCGCAGCGCCGTGGAACGGCGCTATCCCGGCCAGCCGTGGATGTGGCGCGCGGACTGGGCAAGCAGGCGCATTCGGCACAGCGACAAGAGTGGGCTCGGCCTCTGGGTGGCGGCGCTGATCTGGAACGCGGTCGCGTTTCCGGCTACGTACTTGGTCGTTCGCGAAGGGCTCGAAACCGGCGAGTGGGCAGCACTGTTCATCCTGGTGTTCCCGCTGATCGGGTTGTTTCTGCTGGGCGGTGCAGTCCACGTCACGTTGAGCTACCTGCGCTATGGCGTCTCGACCTTCGAGCTGGGTGCGCCGCCAGGGGGAATCGGCGGCAGCCTGCAGGGGCAGGTGCATACCCGGCTGAAACTGCAGCCCGGTGAACGGGTGACCCTGCGCCTGGTGAACTACCAGCGCACCACCGAGCGCTCGGGCAAGGAGCGCCGAACCCACTACCGGAAGCTGTGGGAGCAGGATCGCGAACTCGGTACCGAGGAACTGTCGCGAGGGCGCGAGGGCGGGGTCGTGATCCCGGTGGATTTCCCGATTCCACACGACGGACAGCCGACCACGGTCTTCGGTTCCGAAGACGGCACCCTCTGGCGCGTCGAGGTCGCTGCGTCAGTGCCTGGTGTCGATTATCACGCCCACTTCGATGTTCCGGTGTTTGTTACCGAGACGCGACGGGCGTCCGACTCGCGGCAGGGCGAATCGCGCGAAGAGCGCGAACCCGCCTTCGATCCGGCCGCGGCGCTGGATTTGCGCATCATGGCCTCGGATGCGGGCGCCACCGAATACTACTGGGCCCCCGGCAGGGCCAGACGGGCAGCGATGGTGATGACCGTCGTCACGCTGCTGGTGTTCGCGGGCTACGGCTACAGCCAGGTCCCCGGAAGCGTGATCGCCGCATCCTCGCTGTGGGGATGGCTATTCCCCCTGGTGCTGACGCTGATCACGCTGCAGATGTGGACGGCTTCGACTCGGCTGGTGATCGAGCCGGGACGCGTGCTGGTCCGGAACCGGTTCGCGGGGTTGGGTCGCTGGCGGGAGTACGCCCCCGAAGATATCGCCCGGGTCGAACCCGTGATCGCCCCCTCGCCGGAAACCCCGTATTTCTACCTGCGCCTGTGGCTCGGCGACGGTCGTCGGGTCAAACTCGGGTGGATGAACAGCCCGGCGACCCGCGACGCGCATGCCGAAGCCCAGTGGCTGACCGACGACATCCGCGCCAAGCTGAAGGCCGCGGCACGCTGAGGGCGGGCACGCCCAGCGCCGAGGCCGGTCGGGTGCCGGGCGTGGTGCGCGACGGCACAACTCGGGGTGGTGCCTCCCCGGTCCGCCCGCCGGCAGCGTAGGTCGTGCTGGCAGGGCACAGCATGGTCGGGGATTGGGGCCGGGGCAGGCGCCGGAGGGCGATCGCGTGCGGTGCCTTGCGGGCATTGGCAAGTCCGCGAGCGATCATGCGCGGGTCGCCGTATTGGGTTCATCATGTGGGTGTCACGACGCCCGTGCAGCGTTACCATCGACACTTCCTGCGCGGGCCGATTCCGGCCGCCACCGGGGGATCCATGGCGAGCAAGCTGCGGGGCAGTTACAGGCTGCTCAGAATCTTTGTGTACCTGCTGTACGGGCTCTGGCTGAGCCTGCGATACGGGTTCGGCCCGGCGGGCGAGGCGCGGATGGCGGAGGTCCGGTGGCGGTGGTACCGGCGCGCGATGGAACTCGCCGGGGTCGAGATCCGCGTCGATGGACGGCCGCCGGACGGTCCGGCACTGGTGGTGTCCAACCACGTGTCCTGGCTGGACATCCCGGTGCTGGGTGCAGTGATGGACGTGCGGTTCCTTTCGAAGGCGGAAGTCGCCCGGTGGCCGTTGATCGGCTGGCTGGCCCGCCGCAACGGTACCCTGTTCATCCATCGCGGCGCACACCATGCCTCGCAGATCGTGCGGGACATGTCCGAGGCACTGTCCCGCGGCCAGCGCGTGGTGCTGTTTCCCGAGGCCACCACCTCGACCGGTGCCGAGGTGCGGCGCTTTCATCCGCGCCTGTTTGCGGCGGCGGTGGCAACCGGTACCCCGGTGCAGCCGGTGGCGCTCGAGCATGAACGCGGCGCCGACGGCTCCCCGCCAGCGGCGGCCTTTGTGGATGGAGAATGGTTCCTGGTCCACGCGTGGCGGATCCTCTGCCGGCCGCGCACGGTAGTGCAGGTTCATCTGTTGCCCCCGCTGCCCGTCACCGAACACTCGACCCGGCGCGAACTGGCGGACGCGGCGAGGTGTGTGGTGCTTGCCGCTCTCGGGCTGCCGGGCGATGGCAGCGCTGCCGCCACCGGCTCCGCGCGCGCAGGCGACCGGCAGCGTACGGGCTGAGTGCCCGCGAAGCCACCCCTGGCCCGCGTTGCCGTCGCCCGGCGTTGCGCCTGCGCCGTTGCCGGAATCCCGGGTCTTATGCGCAGTACCGGCGGCGCGCACGGATCAGTGCGCGCTACGCCGTGTCCGGCGGGTTCAGGGGTACCCTCGCGATGGTGCTGGGCGTGGATGCGAGCCCTGACGGATCCGCCGCCAGGCGTGGTGGGCGCTACCAGTACCGCCCGCCGGTGCCCAGCGCGATGGTGATCAGGCCGAGCACCAGGTTGATCCCGATGAACATCCGGATCTGCCCGAGCCGGCGCCCGGCCTCGGGCCAGTCCTGCGCGGCGATGGCCTTGCGCATGCGCCGGTACGGAGCGAAGTAGATATGGGCGAAGATCGCCATCATCACCAGTCCGAGCAGCAGCATCCAGTGCACATGGGCGCCGACATTCCCCATGCCGCCGTACACCCCGAAAATCAACCAGAAGCCGGTCGCCAGCAGGATCACGACGATGCCCCATACCCAGGGGAAGAACCGGGCGAAGCTGTTCTGCCAGAGCGTGGTGCGCTCCGGTACCGCGAGCAGCTTGGCGGCTGCCGGGCGTACCGCCATGTAGGCGAAAAACATGCCGCCGACCCAGACGGCGGCCGACAGGGCGTGCAGGCCGACCATCACGCTGATGAGTACGCTGGACATCTCGGATAACTCCCAGGTTGATTCAGGAAGGCGGTAAGGTACCACCCGCCCCGGGCCTTGGGGTACTGCCCAGACGGCGCCATAGCCAGCCCTGTGGGCGGTCACGGCCGGTCAGCAGGAATTCGAGAGCATGCGGGTCCTGGAGTTCGCGGGCGATGCGGGCCGCCGACTCGCCGCGGCCGCAGAACAGGATTTCATCGTCTTCGCCGAGGGTCTCGCTGTCTTGGGGCGCCAGCAGCGGCTGCCGGTCCGCGCCCCGGCGCAGCATCAGCGCCAGGCAGGGCAGGCGGCGCTCGCGCTGGTGCGGGTGGGACAGCAATTCGCCCAGCGTGACCGGCGCCGTCCGCAGCCGTTCCAGCAGTGCCGGAGCCGTGTCCCGGTCCAGGCGCACCGCCCAGACCGCCGGTACTCTTTCACCGGTGACGGCGCCGATTCGGCTGATCAGTTCGTTCGCCCAGTCGCTGTCCTGATCTCGCGATCGGCGCAGAAACAGCGGCAGCAGCGGCGAGGTCAGGTGCGACAGGATCGCCTCGGCGATGGTCTCGCTGTGCCGCATCACCAGGTCGAGCTCGGCCGCGGCAAACAGCGCCCCGTTGCCGTCGGAATTCTGGCGGCCGACCATGAACAGCTCGGGGCTCAGATCGCGCGCGGTCATCAGGATCGACAGGTTGTTGGTATCGCTGTTGGTGCCGGCAACGATGCCGGCGGCGCTTGCCACTCCGGCCTCACGCAGGGTCTCGGCTTCGGTGCCGCGCCCCTGCACACAGTCCTCGGCGCAGCCGGTGCCTTCGTGGTCCGCCTCCACCACGACCACTTCGACCTGCTCCCCGGAGAGTCCCGCGTGCACCGCCTTGCCGAAGCGGCCGAAGCCGCAGAGGATCCAGCGCCCGCGCGGCGGATACAGCGGCATCGGCAGATCGCTGCCCGGTACGCTGCTGAGCCACTGATGCAGCAAATGATGCGCCGGGGAGTGCAGTGCCAGCGCCAGCCGGTCTCCGAAGGTGTGGAAGGGGTTGATCACCTGGTCGGTGCCGAAGGACTGCATGTTCCGCTCGGTGTCGGCGCTTTCCGCGCGGCAGATCACCGGCAGCATGGGATTCAGCAGCTTTACCGTGATCGCGATCTTCAGGTTCGCCTCATCGCTGTCGGTGAGCGCGACCACGCCCTGGCAGAGTGGATTGGAAAGCCCCGCCGACTGCAGCCGGGCTGACACGCTGGCGTCGGCGATCAGGCCTGGGACGAAGATGTCGGTGTCCGAAAGCGCGAGGTCGTTGAGGCAGTCCGGGTTGCGGTCGATCACCACCACGCGCTTGCGCCGGCGCAGCAGTGCCCGGACCAGCAGCGATCCGGTGTCGCCGTACCCGCAGACGATGAAAAATGGTTCGCGCAGTCGGCGGATGCTGCGGTCGAAGGTCTGCTGCGAGACGGCGAGCTTGAAGGTCGGATCCTGCACCAGGGTCAGGATTTTCCCGATCGCGTACAGCCAGGCGATCACCGAGAGGTAGACGGTGACCGTGGTCCACATCCGCTGCGCTTCGCTGAAGGCATGCGGAATCTCGCCGAAGCCGATGGTGGTGGCCATGTAGCTGACGAAGTAGAACGCATGGAAGAAGTCCATGCGCCAGGGCTCTCCCTGATCGTCGATTCCCGGGATCAGCACCAGTCCCGTGACCGAGATGCTGTAGGCCGCGGTGAGCGCGAGCAGCGGCGCGCGCATCCGCCGCAGGAACAACGACAGCACCTTGTCCATGGCGGGCTCAGCGGCGCAGCACGATGGTGTCTGCGATCAGCAACACGACCGAGATGACATTCGCGATCATCGCGCCCGCGGCCAGCGAGACGATGCTGGCCATCATCATCGCGTCGAGGCCGGTGGCGCTGATGTTCACCGCGTAGCCCCAAACGACCGCGGCCGCGAAGAGCTGCAGGATCGCCACCAGCGATGTCGCCAGCAGCAGCGCACCGGTCTGCGTGCGGTCGCCGAACTTGAGCAGCGTGGCGACGAGATTCACCACGATCGCGGCAAACAGCTCGTAGACGTTGTGGTGTGCGGGGTTGTCGATCTCGCCCAGCACGAAGCCGAAATTCAGCGTCAGCGCCAGAATGATGAAGAATCCGAAAATCACCTTCTCGAGGTTCATGATGGCTCCCGTTTCAGTCCTGGCGGTCTTTCCCCGACGCGTCGCTCGCTTCCCGCACCTGGGCCGGCGGCAGCAGGAATTCCCGCGGGCGTTCGCGGATGCGACGCGCGTAGGCCTTCAGCACCCGGTCCAGTGCGCCAATGCGGGTGCCGCGGGCCTTCAGCGCGACATACAGCGCGAGCCCGAAGCTGACCCAGAGGTTCACCGCACCGATCAGCAGCACCAGCACCAGATAGAACAGCCATTCGAACACACCCGGCATCTGCACTGCGGTGGCATAGCCCAGGTTCGCCGAGGCGAATGCGACGTGGCGGATGTCCAGAGGCAGGCTGAGCAGGTAGCCGATGTAGCCGGTTACGCCGAGCAGCACCCCGAACAAGAAGTTGCCGAACAGCGCGCCATAGTTGTGCGCCACGAAGTTGGCCAGGCGGTCGCGCCTGCGCTCGGACAGGAGCCGGCGCAGCAGCGGATGGCCGCGCAGTCGATCGGGGAGTTCCAGGTAGGCGCAGCGGTTGTCGAAGAATCCCGAGATCAGGCCGGCGACGAACAGCCATACCCCCGCGATTGCCGCATGGAACAGGGCGAGACCGGCCACGGGACTCAATTGATGGAGCTGGTATTCGACGCCCTGGGGTGTCAGCACGGGCGATCCCAGTGCCAGGGCGTAGAGCCACCCGACCAGAACCGCCACCGGCAATGCGATGCTCACGTTCCCCAGCACCGCGATGAACTGCGAGCGGCCCACCTGGATCAGCAGGTCGGCCAGCTTCGCCGGGCTGGCGGTGCCGCGGTCGCTTTCTTCGATCGCGGCGGCGAGGCGCGCGGCGGTCATCGCCGGCTGCTTGGTGGCGACCGTGAAATGCAGGATGTGAATCAGAACGAATCCCAGGCCGTAGTTCATGCTGACCCAGAAGGTTTGGGCCCCGGCGGCGAGATCGAGCGCCTCGACCTGGATCTTGATCAGCGCCATCAGCGCGATGATCAGGCCCGCGCCTGCGCCCGAACGGAACATCTCCAGGTACTCGGCGCGGTTCTGGGTGATGTAGTGCTCGCCGGTCTCGCTGGCCCGCTGGGTCACGCTGCGCGAGAGCAGACCGATGTTTTCCTGCCACAGGGTGCGCACGCTGTAGCGGCGGGTGTTGGCGGCGACCAATTCCCGGAACAGGGTCGCCCAGGCGCTGCGGGCAGCCGTCGGGTCGCTCGGGTCGAGCATGTCCAGCAGCCGTTCGATGCGTGCGAGCGTCTGATCCAGCCGCTCGAGCAAGTGAGTCAGCGAGACGCTGCTGCCGCGGGTGACTGCACGGCGGCGCAGGCGGGCGATCTGTTCCCGACACTGGTCGAGTAGCACCCGGGCATGGCGGTCGTCGTGGCGTGCCAGCGAGGGGTCGGTGAGCCAGGCGCGGTACGCCTCGATGAAACGGCCGAGTTCCCGCTGCTGTGCCACGAACGCGGAGTTGCGTTCGGCGATCGACGGATCGAGACGCAGCAGCTCGGGCTCCAGTTCCTCCGCGGCGATCCACATCGAGAGCATCTCGAGGGCGTAGAGGATCTCGTCACGCGCTCGCTGGAGCACGACCGGATGCTCTTCCGCGCCGCAGCCAAGTGCCTCGAACAGCCGCCACCAGGCATCGTCGGGAAGCGCGGACACCCAGTCCGCGTCGCTGGGCTGGTGAAACACATACGCGAGCACGTCCTTCAGGTCGCGGCGCTCCATCGGCCTGGGGTTCACCCGCTCGTACATCCGCTCGACGAGTTCTCGCAGGAAACCGCGACGGGAGAACAGGCCGATGCCCGTGTAGAGGGTCAGGTGTCGGGCTGATTCCAGACCCTGCTCGAGGCGTTCGCGCAGCACTTGGCGCCGTCCGGGATCCGCGCGCAGGGCGACCACGAGCTCCTCGATCCGCGCGATTACCGGGGCTGCGAGGTGGCGCTGGTGCGGCGCAGGGCGCAGCCAGTCCACCAGCAGCCGGAGGGTGTCGGCGAGATCCCTGCCCTCGTCATCGGCGAGCCTGGCCAGCACGGAATCCGCGGTCGTGGTATCCATGATCCTCGTCGTGGTTGCAGAAGCCTGCGATCGGCTGGGCGGGTAGTCTGATTATAGGTGCCGCCGCGCCGGACCAGGATCGGGAATGCGGGGATTCGTTGCGGCGTCGACAGGCTGTACCCACACGCCAGGGAACCGGGGTCCGGTGCAGACCATGTGTCGTGGCATTCGCGGGCCCGTGGCGGGGGACCGAGCAACCCAACACGCAGGAGGACGCTATGTGGCAGGCAACACGCTGGTTTCTGGGAACGATGCTGGTACTGGGGCTGGGGACCCCCTCTCTGCAGGCCGGCGAGGGGCAGGCGCCCTGGGGCCAGGCGAGTGCCGAAGCGATCGAGTACGCACCCCAGAAGGTCGTGTACGACGTGGCCGAGGGTGACCCCGATCGATTCGAGCGGATTCTCGACCGGGTCAGCTTTCTGAACAATGTCTACGAGGCCGATCCGTTCGATGCCTCGATCGTGCTGGTGCTGCACGGCGACGAGATCCGCTTTTTCGGTATCGAGAACTACGGCGAGTACGGGGAGCTGATGCGCCGCGCGCAGAGCCTGACGCAGGCGGGACCGATCGAGTTCCGGATATGCCGCGCAGCGGCGCGCGCGCGAGGCTTCGAGCCGGAGGACATGCACGGCTTCGTGCGCGTGGTGCCGATGGCCGACGCGGAGATCATTCGGCTGCAGCAGGAGGAAGGGCATGTGTTCATGCGCTGATCGGGGTCTGCGATCCGACCTGCGCGGGGGCGTTCCGGCTTTAATGACAGCCACGGAAGAACACGGAAACCACGGAAGATGAAACGGATCCAACCCTGTTGGTATCTGTCCGTGCTTTCCGTGGCTCGCCCTTTCATGTTGCAGGGTGGCCGCTGGCCATGACAGTTAGTGGATCCTGAACGATGCGGTGCACCAGTTTCAGCTTCTCGATCGCGAGAGGGGCGAGGACGAACGGGTAGGCATCGGCGTGGCCCATGCTTCGGTTCAGGTTGTTGAGCGCGAAGGCCAGCGGCAGCCAATGCTCGAGAATCGGCGCGAAGTCGCCCGGCGCGTAGGCGTCGAAGGCCGGCGCTGTCTGCGGTGACCCGGTCTCGTCCAGGCCGTTACCGACGGTCACGCCGAAGTGCCGCGCCGTGTCCAGCGTGTCGACGATATGCAGGTAGTGTGCCCAGGTTTCGGCCCAGTCCTCCCAGGGATGACTGCTGGCATACGCACTGACATGGCGCTGCTGCCAATCCGCGCGGGCGCCCCGTGCGTGGTGGGTTTCCAGTGCCTGCGTGTAATCCATGGTCTCGTCTCCGAACACGGCCCGTACCTCACCTAGCCAGTGGGTATCCCGGACCAGCCGGTCCCAATAGTAATGGCCGGATTCGTGCCGGAAATGTCCGAGGATCGTCCGGTACGGCTCTGCCATGTCCCGACGCATCCGCTCGCGCGTGACCGGATCCGCCTCCGCGATATTGAGGGTGATCAAGCCGTTGGCATGGCCGGTCATAACCGCGCCGGTCTCGCGGAAACTGGGCTCGCTGTCGGCGAGAAAGTCGAACGCGAGCCCCGCGGGATCCCGGTACTTCGGCTGCACCGGAAGACCGAGCCGGATCAGGCTGTAGACCAGGCGCCGTTTCTGGGATTCCAGTGTCTGCCACAGGTTCTTGTTGCCAGCGATGTCCAGATTCGGAATCGTGCGGTTGAGGCGGCAGGAGGCGCACCGGGCATCCTGCTCGTGCTCCGGCACCATCCAGTTGCAGACCCCGTAGTCGGCGGAATTGGCACACAGCCGGTAACGCGGTCCGCCCGGCGGTGCCGCCAGCGCGGTGAAGACGTTGCCGCCCTCCGGCTCAAGGGCGGAGATCTCAAGACGGTCCGGCAGAAAGCCCAGCGGGCGTCCGCAGCGTGTGCAGACGACGTTTTCGAAGTACAGGCGGTGGCCGCAGGACTGGCAGCGATAGAGTTGCATGGCTTCATGTCCTCCGGGAGGTGCGCGGACCGCTAACGACGGTCCGCAGACACAGTATCACGGCCCCGGGGCAGGTCGACGTGTGCGATCTCCTGCCGGGCCGCGGTGCCGGCGCGTGCAACGGCGCCTGTCCGGATGCGACAATCGGCTGGCGGCGAGGCGATACGGAGCACCACTAGCGGGCCATGCTGGAACATTTCAAGACCACTGTGGGGGCCATCGGCTGGACGCTGGAGGGCATCGGCGTCCTGGTGATCGTGATCGGGAGTGTCATCGCGATCGGCCGGTTTCTGCGTCAATGCTGGATCGATGACGAACGCGGGCACGCCTACCACGAATTCCGGGTGGGTCTGGGGCGTTCGATCCTGGTGGGTCTGGAATTCCTGATCGCCGGCGATATCATTCGGACGGTGGTGGTCGATCAGACCCTCGAGGCGTTGGGGAGCCTAGCCATCATCATTTTCCTGCGAATCGTGCTCAGTTTCTCGCTCTTCCTCGAGATCGAGGGCCGGTGGCCGTGGCAGCCGCCGGCAGACCGGCCCCGCGCCTGAACATCGGATGGCACCGTTGCCGGCATCCGCCCACACGGGTCGACCACACGCCTTTTCCAGGGAAAGCACACGCCCCGGCCGGTGGCTGGACGCCGGTGGCTGGACGCCCATAACCCCACTATATTCCAGTGAGTATCGGGTCAAGAGGCTGGGTCGACCGCTGCGCACGCCAACCGTCGTTCGCGGTGTCGGGATGGAACCATGCCCCGTCACTCGGCCTGGATACGTCCGGAGCTGCGCGATAGACGTGGCTGACGCATTCCGGCGTTCAAGAGTGCCAGCGAGAAGAGGAGAACGACCATGACTGTAGCAAAGGTGACGGAGATCACGGCGGAATCCACCGAGAGCTTCGAAGATGCGATCCGCCAGGGAATCGAGCGAGCGTCCGAGACCCTGCACGGAATCCGTGGTGCCTGGGTCAAGGAGCAGAAGGTCCGGGTGGAGAGCGGCAAGATCACCAGCTACCGGGTCGATTTGAAGGTAACCTTCGTACTCGACTGACGGGCGGCCATGGCTCCGGCCGGAAAGCCGCGACGGGACGGCCGACGGCCCCGTGCGGGCGCCGATGGGTGTGACGGTCGACAAGATTCGTGGACCCTGAGATCGAGAACCAGACCCGCCTGTGTAGCGGCCGGGTCAGGGCCGCTACGGCACTCTGGCGCTGAACCGAGGGACGCGGATGCCGTGGATGTTGCTCGGCAAACTCGGATATTCGCAGTAATCAAGCCTTGAGGCGCCGTATTCGATCAGGATCCAGCGCAATCCCGCGGCCGCAGCTAGACCCTCCGGCACACAGTAGCCGCTACTGCATGACATCACACCTTCAGGAGTCGATGTGGCACAGAACGTTTTCATCATCGGTGCCGATCCGTTCAACATGCTAAAGATGAGGGAAGGTCGAGATCGACGCCGACTATCAGCTCCATGAGCTCCTGAGCTTTGACGAAGTGAAGGGAAAGGGGTTCTATCTAGTGGAGCAGTGCCTTGCGAAGGCGAGGGAACGTCTCCGGGATTTCGAAGGTTCGATGATTTCCAAGTGGCGTGACTCGCCCCATGCCGACAAGAACGATCACGGTGATGGACGGCGTCCCGAAAATGGAGCACCGGCCCGAGCCCCCCGACCCCCCGACCCCGAACCGGATCACTCAGCCGCTTCCATACGGCGGGCAATGTCGCACGGTAACTCTGCACCGTTCGGCAGGTTGCCGATATAACGGCTCGACCTCGGCCGCAATTCTTGGTCGAGGTCGTAGACGAGCGGTACGCCAACCGGGATCTCCACGTGGGGGATGGCCGCGTCCGCGATCCCGTCCAGCATCTTCACCATGCCCTGGATCGAGTTGCCGTGTGCCGACACCAGCGGCGTGTGGCCCTTCTTCAGGGCCTGCACCACGGGGCCCCTCCCACGCCGGTTTCATGCGTGACACGGTGTCCTCCAGGCTCTCGCCGCGCGGCAGCCACTTTCGCGGTACCTCCGCATACCGCGGATCGTGCCCGGGAAAACGGGGATCCTTCGGGTCGAGCTGCGGCGGCATCGGCCGCCTGCTGGCTGCCGGTATCGGTCAGGTCGACGTCGGTTCCAGCCGGTGAAGAGGTTGGAGCGATTCCAGGAACTCTCTCCGTGCCGCAGCAGGATCAGTTGGGGCATGGTGCATTTCTCTTGTGGCGGGACCAGCCGGAGAGCACCGGTGTCCCCTGATCTCTCGGATCCCATGGCCGCCATCCCGGTGCCGGGCCTGATCGGCGTCGGGATCATTCCCACGCAGGCAAGTTGCGACAGCTGGCCGAGCACCCGGGGCCCGAGAGCCGGATGAACGCGCGGGTCCGATCCGGAGGAGAATGGAACATGGCGGAATGACGATTGACCTATGAGTATAGGAACAATCCCCTATAGGGGCCGCGGGAGGAAACCCACCACGATGAATCAGGGACGCGAGCGAGACTCACGAGAGGAATCGAAAGGCGGTCGGGGGCGCGGTTGGATCGGGGGCGCCGGGGATGGCAAGGGTACCCGCAACGGCGTATGGGAGAAATGGCTGATCTTCGTCTGGTTGTCGCTCGCGATTCTCCTGGTTTTGCACTGGATCGACGAGCGCGAGCAGCCCCACCACACGGTCCTGACCTACAGCGAGTTTCTACGCGCGATCGAGGAAGGGCACGTTCGGGAAGTGACCCTGCGCGGGCAGGATGTGCGGGGCCGACTGACGGAGGCCGGCCGCGAAGCGCTGGAGGTGGACGAACCCGGCTCGTTCGAGACGGTTCGTCCCGAATTGGCGGGCGAGGCCTTGCTGCAAGAGCTGCAGGAATTCGACATCGATATCGCAGCGGAACCCGTGGAACCGCCGTGGTGGCAGCAGATGCTGGTTCGTGCGTTGCCATTTCTGCTGCTGCTGGCGCTGCTGGTGTGGTTCTGGGGCCGCGTGCAGCAGCGGGCGATGGCCGGGGGCGGTGGTCCGTTCGGATTCGGGAAGTCCACCGCGAAACGGGTACACAGCGAGGATAGCGACACCCGCATGGATGACGTGGCCGGATCCGAGAACGCGAAGAAGGAAATCATTGAGGTGGTGGAATTCCTGAAGAACCCCTCTCATTTCAAGGAGCTCGGGGCGCAGATTCCGCGCGGAATCCTGATGATGGGCCCACCCGGCACCGGCAAGACGCTGCTCGCCCGGGCGGTGGCGGGTGAGGCCGGTGTTCCGTTTTTCAACATCACCGGTTCCGAGTTCATCGAGATGTTCGTGGGTATGGGGGCCTCCCGGGTTCGGGACCTGTTCCGGCGAGCCAAGGAGGAGGCGCCGTCGGTGGTTTTCATCGACGAGCTCGACGCCATCGGGCGTTCCCGCGGCGCTGGCATGGGCGGCGGACACGATGAACGGGAGCAGACGCTGAACCAGATCCTGTCGGAAATGGACGGTTTCGAGGGCGATGAGTCCGTGGTCGTGCTCGCCGCGACCAACCGGCCGGACGTGTTGGACAAGGCCTTGCTCCGGCCCGGCCGTTTCGATCGCAAGATTACCCTGGAGAACCCGCACCGGGAGGCGCGCCGGGATATCCTGAAGGTGCACACGAAGTCGATCCCGCTTGCCGATGACGTGGACCTCGACCGCCTTGCCGCGGGAACCATCGGCTTCTCGGGTGCGGAACTTCGCAACCTCGCCAATGAGGCGGCGCTGTTCGCCGGGCGCAGAGGGCTGAAGCAGGTGGACTGGGCCTGTTTCTCCGATGCCCGGGACCGCATCCTTGTCGGTGAAACCCGCGAGCACGGACTGTCGGATCGGGATCGCCAGATCGTTGCGTACCACGAGTCGGGACACGCTCTTCTGGCGTACCTGCTGCCCAAGGCCGATGCGCTCGAAAAGGTCACCGTGATCCCCCGCGGGCGCGCCCTCGGGGTGACGGCCCAGGTGCCAGAGGAGGAACGGTACAACTTCAGCGAGTCCTATCTGCGCGCCAAGATCGCAGTGATGTTCGGCGGGCGGCTGGCGGAATCGATCGTCTTCAACGAGGTGAGCAATGGAGCGGAAAACGACCTCCGCGAGGCCACGCGCCTGGCGCGAAGAATGGTTGCGCACTGGGGTATGAGCGAGCGCATCGGTCCCGTGTCGTTTCCCCAGCACCAACAGGAGGTCTTTCTCGGTCGGGAACTCGGCCATGAGCGCGAGCACAGTGAGTCCACCGCAGCCGCGATCGACGAGGAGATCAGAAAACTGCTGGGTGACATCGAGGCCAGCGCGCGGGAGACGCTGGAGAAACACCGTGGGGCGCTCGAAACGCTTGCCGAGGCCCTGAAGGAGCAGGAAACCCTGGAGGTGGAGGGGATCCGCGAGATCCTGAAGGGCAAGGTGCAGGAAGGCCAGGCGTGAATTTTTTCGCGGCGCCCCGACGTCTGGGCGGTGGTCGAACCAGCAAAGCGCTGTGACCTCTGTCAGGCCCTGGCGACGAGTACCCCGTGATCATCCCGAGAGGGCGCATGCCTCTGGGCAGGAAAGGGAACCGGGGTGGACCGGGCAGGGGTGCCGTATGATTGATGACCCGCCGGTGGATCCCGCCCGGTTTCGGTAACCGCATGCCTGATGAGGACCTACTGCATGGCCGGCTCTTCGGACATCAGGACAAACGGTTTCGCGGCATTGATGATCACGGTGTTCATCAATGCCCTGAACGACAATTTCTTCCGCCTTGTGTTCATCTTCCTCGCACTGCGCGTATACGTCGCCGACGGGAATGGGACGTTCTACTACAGCCTGATCGGCTTCATCTTCCTGCTTCCTTTCGTGCTGTTTTCGCCGTATGCGGGATACGTCGGGGACCGATTCAGCAAGAAGGCCGTCATTGTCGGCACCCGGGTGGCCGAGGCCGTGGTGTTGATGACCGCGGCCCTGATGCTGACGCTGCACCATATGCCGGGTCTTTTCGTCGCCCTGTTCCTGATGGGGCTGCAGAGCACGTTCTTTAGTCCGGTGAAGTTCGGAATCCTCCCGGAGATCGTGCGCGAGGAGGAGCTCTCGAGGGCCAATGGCCACATGCAGCTGTGGACCTTCCTCGCGATCATCCTGGGGACCGCGCTCGCTGGATTCATCATGGAATGGGCCCGAGACGCGCTGTGGATTCCTGCGACGGTGATCGTGCTCCTCTCCCTTGTGGGTCTGGTGTCGAGCCTGTTTGTGCCCCATACCAGGGCCGGGGGTGATCCGGCCCCCTTCCGTCTGAATGCATTCGCCGATGTTGCGGCGGCCATCGGGGAAATACGTCGTTTCCGCGTGCTGTTCCTGGTCGTGACGGGTATTGCCTGGTTCTGGGCACTTGGGACCCTGTACCAGCTTAACGTACCGATGTTCGCCGAGCTGCAGCTGCAGGTGGGCGAGATGCGCACTGGCATCATCCTCACGCTCTTGGCCGTGGGCATCGGCGTCGGCAGCATCCTCGCAGGCCACCTGGCCGGTGGCCGGATCGAGATGCGGCACGTGCCCGCGGGGATGCTTGCCGCGGGCGTGTTCAGCGTCCTCCTTTTCCTCGCGGGCGACAGCTATGCCGCTACTCTGGTCCTCTCCTTTCTGCTAGGAATCGGCGCGGGTTTCTTTATCGTGCCGATCTCCGCCTACCTCCAGAATGAAAGTCCCGCGAGGAGGCGCGCCCGTTTCATCGCCGCAAGCAACTTCCTGGCCTTTTCCGCGATGCTCGTGGCACCCGTGCTGTTCTGGATCCTCACCGGGCCGCTGGGTGCCAAACCCGGCCACATTTTCGTGATTTCCGGCCTGGCCTCGGTGTTGGTTGGCGTCTACACGGTTCACCTCGCCTGGCGCGGCAGCCTGGAGGACGACTCCTGACCGCGAGAACTGGGACGCGTGCGTCCAAGCCCTGACAGAGGGGGTCAACTACCGGTCTAACTCTCATGCCCTCGGCCGCGAGGCACCCCGAAGGATGAAACTACGATTATAAATCAGAGACATACGATTCTCGGGCGGCGTATTTTCACGCCATAAATCACAGATATATTATTCTCAGGCGGCGCCTTCCTTGTCGGTGTGCTGGTCTGGGGCCGCGATTGGGGCGAGATGCTGCTGGCGGTGGTGACAATCGCGGTCGCCTCGATTCCCGAGGGGCTGCCGGCGGTAGCGTCGGCTCCGGCGCACCGACGAGCCGCTGCTGACGGGCTTCATGCTGTGGCGCGTGGTCGTCGTCGGTGGCCTGCTGCTGCTCGGCACGGGTCTGCTGTTCCAGCAGGAGCAGGCGCGTGCCGACAGTACGCTCGAGTTTGCACGTACCCTTGCGGTGAACGTCCTGGTGGTAGGCGAGATCTTCTACCTGCTGAGCGCCCGCTTCTTCTGCGCACCGTCGTACACACTGAACGGGCTGTTCGGTGACCGCGTCGCCTTGCTGTTGATCGGCATTGCAATCGTGCTGCAGCTGCTGTTCACCTATGCACCGTTCATGAACGTCGTGTTCGGGACCGAGCCGCTGGACGCACAGGCGTGGATGCGTTGTATCGCCTTCGGGCTTGTGGTGTTCGTGGTGGTCGAGGCCGAGAAGGCCTTGGTTCGACGGCGCCAGCGGGATGGGGCCGTGAACAAGGTAGACGCAGCCTGACTCGGGTCACACGGCGGGCCTCTAACTGCGATGGCTCGCGTGAAGTTCAGCAGTGGAAGGAAGGTGCGCAGGGTCAGGGGTGTCTCGCCCACTGGATTCGGGAGCCAACCGCCGTGCGGGCTGTTGCCGCGCCACTGACAGCGCGGTGGCGTGCCGGTCCTCGCACCATCGCCGATCAGCCCGTGATCCGCGATCGGCAGATAGCCGTCCCGAGGTTGCGGGGCATCTCAGAGATGTTCAACGGAACCCCTCCGATGGTGGGCTACAATGATGTCAGGAAACCCTGACCGCCGGTGGCGGGTGGCCCCGGAAGTGCAACCGCTTGTCCGGGCCGTGGGGCCGTGCGTGTAACGCCGTTCGCAGCTGCACCAGGGGTCCCAGCAAGAGACTGGGGTTCAGGCGAAGTCTGTCAATGCGCAGGCTGGCGCCTGGATGCCAGCGCTGTGCCGGTGACGGCGCGGAATCCCGGCTTCTGCGGCATCATCGCCGCGATCCGGAGCGCAATTCCATGTAGCCGGAGGCCCCGATGAGCAACCGGGCGGAATGGAGGGCGAAGGTCAATGCCGCGCTGTTCGACATGGACGGGGTGGTGGCGGACACGGCGCAGGCCCACGCTGCTGCCTGGAAGCGCCTGTTCGACGGGTTTCTCGAGGCGCGCGCGGAGCAACGCGGAGAAGCGTTCGAACCCTTCGATGTGGGCGACGATTACCGCCGGCACGTGGATGGACGGCCCCGTGCCGAGGGTATCCGCAGTTTTCTCGACTCGCGCGGCATCGAACTCCCGGCCGGTACCGACAACGATGGGCCGGACGCGGAGACCGTCGCGGGCCTCGGCAAGCGAAAGAATCAGTATTTCCACGCCTGGCTGGACGAGAACCGAGTGCGGCCGTGCCCGGGAACCCTGAGGCTGCTCGATGCCCTGCGCAGCGCGGGTGTCCCGGCCGCGCTGTTCTCCTCCAGTCGCAATGCCGAGGCGGTGCTGAGCAGCGCCGGCCTCGGCGGGTATTTCGTCGTGAAGGTGGACGGGAACGACCTGCTGAGGCTCGGTATCCCCGGGAAGCCGGATCCGGCCATGTTGCTGGAGGCGGCCCGGCGGTTGGGGGTCCGGCCCGAGGCCTGTGCAGTCTTCGAGGACGCCGGCATCGGTGTCGAAGCGGGCGTGCGCGGCGGTTTTTGGCCCGTGATCGGCGTGTCTCGTGACGATCATGCCGAGCAATTGCTCCAGGCCGGCGCCGAGCGGGTGGTCCGCGACCTGGGCGAGCTTCGCTACAGCGGCGCGGAAGGCCTGCAGCTGCGCACGCTCGAGACCCTGCCCTGCGCCCTGGATCATGAAAACGAGCTTCTCGACCGTCTGAAGACCGGGCGTCCCGCGGTTTTTCTGGATTATGACGGCACTCTGACGCCCATCGTCGACGATCACACCAGGGCGTTCCTGGCCGAGGACATGCGCGCGACGGTCGCGTCACTCGCCCGCCATTGCCCCGTGGTGATCGTGAGTGGACGCGATCTGGGGAAACTGCGTGAACTGGTTGCGCTCGAGTGTGTCTGGCTGGCGGGCAGCCACGGTTTCGAGATCGCCGGGCCGAGGGGTGTCAGTCCGGGGCTGGAGCAGGGCCGCGAGTTCCTGCCAGAACTCGATGCGGCGGAACAGGCGCTGGAGGAGCGGCTGGCCTATATCGACGGCCATTCGCTGGAACGCAAGCGTTTCTCGATCGCCGTGCATTACCGCGGCGTCGCGTCCGCCGACGTGGATCGGCTCGCTTCCGCCGTTCGCGAGGTTCTGGAGAAACACCCGAAGCTGCGTCTGGGGCGCGGCAAGAAGGTCCTCGACATCGGCCCTGACATCCACTGGAACAAGGGCGAGGCCGTGCGTTGGGTGCTCAGCGAACTCGACGGCCAGGGCGCCGAGATCGTTCCGGTCTACGTCGGCGACGATCTCACCGACGAGGACGCGTTCCGGACGCTCGCAGGGCAGGGAATCTGTGTCGCGGTTCGTCACGACGAAAGCCGCCCTACCGCAGCCGACTACGCCGTGGGCGACGTCCGGGGGGTGAAACGCCTCCTGCAGTCGCTGACCGGCTTCCAGGCCGCGCAGGCGCCCGGGGCAGCGACGATGCGCGAGCTGAAGAAAGGGGAGTGGTCGCTTCGTTACTCGGGCTACCGGCCGCAGCAGGAGGGGCTTCGAGAGGCGCTCTGCACGCTGGGCAACGGGTACTGCGCGACGCGCGGCGCCGCGGCCTATGCGCAAGCCGATGATGTGCACTACCCGGGTACCTACCTCGCCGGCGGTTACAACCGCCTGGCCAGTGACGTCGCCGGCCGCAGGATCGAAAACGAGGATCTGGTCAATCTGCCGAATTGGTTGCCGCTGACCTTTCGTGTCGGCGACGGCAACTGGTTCCGGTTCGACGACACGGAGATCCTCTCCGTTGAACAGGAACTCGATGTTGTCCGCGGGCTGCTGTTGCGCAACCTTCGTTTTCGCGATGCGCAGGGTCGAATGACGGTATGGCGTGAATGCCGGCTGGTCAGCATGGCCTCGCCCCATATCGCTGCGCTCTGCGTGGAGGTGACCGCTGAGGACTGGTCGGGACCGATCACCGTGCGCTCCTCCCTCGACGGCGGCGTGGTCAACGATGGCGTCGCACGTTACCGGGGCCTCGGAAACCGCCATCTCGAGATCATCGAGGCGGACCATCGGGGCGAAAACACCGTGTTTCTGCGCACGCGCACCAGTCAGTCGCTGCTCGGGCTTGCGCAGGCCGCCTGTACCCGCATCTATCGGGACGGCTTCGAGATCGATGCCGAGCGGTGCACGCTGACCGACGACCGGGGCGTGGCACAGGAGATCGTCCTTGACCTGCCCGAGCGGGCAACGATCCGGGTGGAGAAAATCGCAGCGTTGTATTCGTCCCGCGACTGGGCGATCTCGGAGCCGGGGATCGAGGCTTTGCGGGCGCTCGGACGCGCCGGCCGTTTCGACGCAATTCGTACGCGGCACGAAATGGCCTGGAGACACCTGTGGAGCGAGTGCGATATCACCCTCGACGATGACGGGGCGCCCGCCACCGAACTCAAGCTGCGCGTCCACATCTTCCACCTGCTGCAGACCGCTTCGAAGCACTCGGTGGATCTCGATGCCGGTGTCCCCGCCCGCGGCTGGACTGGTGAGGCCTACCGCGGACACATCTTCTGGGATGAGCTGTTCATCTTCCCGTTCCTGAATCTGCGCATTCCGATGCTGACGCGCGCGCTGCTGCGCTATCGCCACCGGCGCCTCGGTGAAGCCCGGCAGGCGGCCACGGAGGCCGGCTACCGGGGGGCGATGTTTCCATGGCAGAGTGGCAGCGATGGTCGCGAGGAAACCCAGCGGCTGCACCTGAACCCGGCGTCAGGCCGGTGGCTCCCGGACATCTCCCACCGGCAGCGGCATATCAGCTCGGCGATCGCCTACAACGTCTGGCAGTACTTCCAGGCCTCGGATGACCACGAATTCATGAACTTCTACGGGGCGGAGATGCTGCTGGAAATCGCACGGTTCTGGGCCAGCGCGTCGGTGTACAACTCCGCGCTGGATCGTTACGAGATCAAGGGCGTGATGGGGCCGGACGAGTACCATACCGCCTACCCGGACGCTGACCCCGAGGCCGAAGGCGGTGTGGACAACAACGCCTACACCAACGTGATGGCGGCCTGGGTGCTGACGCGGGCGCGTGATGCGATCGACGTGCTGCCGGAGATGCGCTGGCGGGAGCTTCGGGAGCGCATGGGTCTGGACGATGAAGAACTGGAGCATTGGGACGAGATCAGCCGGAAGCTTCGCGTGCCGATGCACCAGAACGGGATCATCAGCCAGTTCGAGGGCTATGAAGACCTCGAGGAATTCGACTGGGACGGGTATCGGGAAAGATACGGCGACATCCAGCGCCTCGACCGGATCCTGGAAGCCGAAGGCGATTCACCGAACCGCTACAAGCTCTCCAAGCAGGCCGATGTGCTGATGCTGTTCTACCTGTTCTCGGCCGAGGAGCTTGCACTGCTCTTCGAGCAGCTCGGCTACCCGTTCGATCCGGAGACGATTCCGAGAAACGTCCAGTATTACCTGGCGCGCACGTCACATGGATCGACCCTGAGCCAGTTGGTGCACTCCTGGGTGATGGCGCGGTCCGACCGATCGCATTCCTGGAATCTCTTCCAGCGCGTCCTGGACAGCGACATCGCGGATATCCAGGGCGGCACGACCCCCGAGGGCATTCACGTCGGCGCGATGGCCGGGAGCGTGGACCTGGTTCAGCGTTGCTATCTCGGCATCGGCCTGCGAGGCAACGTGCTGCACTTCGACCCCGCGTTCCCTCCCGAACTGCGCTGCGTGAAGCTGCGGCTGCATTACCGGAACCAGACGCTGGAAGTGGAGGCCGACCACGATCGGCTGGAGATCCGCAGTGGAGCGTACACCACTCGTTCGATCACCGTGGCCTACCGCGGTCATTACCGTGAGCTGGCCCCTGGTGACCGCTGCGGGTTCCGGCTGCTGAAGCCGGACGAGCGCGTGCGTGACGAGAATCGCTTGGGCACGGGAGAGCCCCATGCGGCGTGCTAACGGTCACGCCGCGTGCGGGCACCCCTGAACGTAAACGAAGCGAAGGGCGGAAGAGGCCGAAAGCCGTCATCTGCGATCCGGCGGCGGGGTTGCCGCGGGCGCTGGGACGGTGCGAACGCCGAACGGCGGAGGACGCTGTGCCTTGCCGTCCTACAGGTCGCCCCGGACGGGAGCAGCGCGCCCGTTCACGTTTACGCGGCGGCTGCATTTCGGCAGTGTCGTAGAGGACAGGTAAGCAGCGGCCGGCGTAGCGGCGCCCCTTGGAGGTTCCAGGATGAATGCTCAAACCATCGACGAACTCGTGTCTTCCCGTTCGGTGACGGGGGATCAGGCGGCGGTAGTCGCAATGAGTCGCGACGCGTTCGACACGACTTCGCGTGCCGAGCTGCTCGAACGGGCGGGCCGCCTGGCGGCCGGCCTCCAGGAGACTGGACTGGAGCCTGGTGGCCGGACCGTGATCTTCGCCCCCAACAGCGCCGACTGGGTGATCGCCGCGCTGGGCGTGATCAATGCAGGGGGTGTCGTGGTGCCGCTGGATACCCAGATGCCGCGCGAGGATCTGGAGCATGTCCTTACCGATTCCGAGCCGCAATTCATCGTCACGACCGCGAAGTTCCGGGATCGCCTGCCGGAGGATCTGGGCGATGCACGGACCTATCTCATCGATGCCGCGGCGGATGCCTCGGATGCGTGGGAAGGTTTTTTCGAGCACGAACCAGCGGCGGCAGTCGCGAAATCCGACGATGTCGCGGTGATCTTCTACACCTCCGGGACCACGGGTCCCCCGAAGGGCGTGCCGCTGACACACCGGAACCTGACCAGCAACGTCGAGGCGTTGTGCGCGCAGGAACTCGCCGATGATCAGGACCGGGTCCTGGTTCCGCTGCCGTTCCACCACGTCTATCCGTTCACGGTCGGCATCCTGGTTCCGCTGACGATCGGGGCGACGATCATCGTGCCCTTCTCCCTGGTGGGCCCCCAAATCGTGCGCGCGTTGCGCGACGGCGAGGCGACGGTGATGCTCGGAGTGCCGCGCCTCTACGAGGCCGTATGGAAGGCACTGGAAGATCGGGTCTCGGCACGCGGCCGAATCCCGGCGCTCCTGTTTCGCCTCATACTGGGTATGTCGAAGCTCGCGCGCCACCGGCTGGGCCTGCGCGTGGGCCGGAGCCTGTTCAAGGGCCTGCACAATCGCCTGGCGCCGGGCCTGCGCCTGGTAGTCGCCGGTGGTGCTGCGCTCGATCCGGGCCTCGGACGCAACCTGCAGGCGCTGGGCTGGGAGGTGGCCACCGGCTACGGCCTCAGCGAGACCTCTCCGATCCTGGCCTACAATCCGCCGGACCGTTTGCGGCTGGAGGCTGCAGGGCTTCCCCTTCCGGGTGTGGAGCTCGCCATCGATGATTCCGGCTCCTCGGACGGGCGCGGCGAGGTGATGGCCCGGGGTCCGAACGTGTTTGCGGGTTACCTGAATCTTCCGGATAAGACCAAGGCGGTCCTCGATAACGATGGCTGGTTTCGTACCGGGGACACGGGGGAGATCGACGACGGCTACCTGCGCCTGCACGGTCGCGAATCCTCGATGATCGTGCTTTCCGGTGGCGAGAACGTCGATCCGGAACGCGCGGAGGAGGCACTTCAGGCCATCGACGAGGTCCGCGAGGCCGGCGTTCTTGCGCACGACGATCGCCTGGCGGCGGTCGTGGTTCCGGAGTCCCGTCTGTTGCGTGAGGTCACGGGCGAGGACCTCGAGAAGCGGGTCAAGGACTCGGTGAAGAAGGCGGCGAAGGAACTGCCGAGTCATCATCGGCCCGGCGTGGTGCGCGTTGCGCTCGATCCCCTGCCGCGCACACGCCTCGGCAAGCTGCGCCGGCACAAGCTCGAAGAATTGTTCGAGGAACTGGGCAAGGAAGACACCGTTTCCGATGCGCGTCCGGAGCCCGTGTCGCCGGAATCGATGGCCCCCGAGGATCAGCAGCTGCTTTCCGACCCGGGCGCGGAACGTACCTGGGACTATTTGGCCGAGCGTTTTCACGATATCCGTCTCACCCCGGACAGTAGCCTCGCCGAGGAACTTGGGATCGATTCACTGAGCTGGGTGGACCTGACGCTTGCGCTGCAGGACCGCGCCGGGATCGACCTCGACGACTCGGCGATCGAACGCGTCGAAACGGTCCGGGAGCTCCTGCAGGAGGCCGCCGGCGCTTCCGAAGCCAAGGAGGGTAGGGGCGAACTGAAAAAACAGCTCGAGGATCCGGAGTCGCTCCTCGTCGATGACCAGAGGAAGGATCTCGAGCCCCTCGGCCCGGCCCGCCGCTCCGTCGGCCGCGCGCTGCTGGGGCCTGTGCGGCTGCTGTCGCGCCTGTTGGTGCGTGTCGACGTGCAAGGACGTCTGCCGGACGACGGACCCTTCCTGATCGCACCGCGCCACCTGAGTTTCGTGGACCCGCTGGCATTGCTGCCGGCCCTCAGCAGGCAGCAGCTCGAGTCGCTGTACTGGGCCGGCCTGGAGGCCTACCTGTTCTCCAACCGGTTCTCCCGGGCCTTCAGCCGAACGGCCCACGTCCTGCCAATCGACCCCGGTTCCGCACCGCGCAGGAGCCTGGCCCTCGCCGCGGCCTGCCTGAAGCGTGGGCACAGCCTGATCTGGTTCCCGGAAGGGCAGCGTTCTCCGGACGGCAGGCTCCAGCGCCTGCGCCCCGGTATCGGGCTGGTCCTGGCCGCGCAGCCGGTACCGGTGGTGCCCGTCTGGATCGAGGGCACGCGGGAGGTGATGGCGCCGGGACGGCACTTCCCACGTCCTGGCAAGAGGGTGCGGGTGATCATCGGGGATCCGGTCTCGCCCGAGACCTACGGCACCGACGAACGCGAGATCGTGAAGAGCCTGCAGTCGGCGCTGGAGGATCTGGGCGAGTCATCGGTCTAAGAGCCGTGGCCAGCAGCCTCCGACTGTTTACAGCTGCGATGGCGCGCCATCGCGGGCGAGGGGGCGTGTGGTTGCCTATAGGCTGCCGATGCTCGTGCGGCGGTCCGTGGGCGCACGTTCCTCGGCGTGTCGGATAAGTTCGTCGATACTCACTTGGCACGCCGGTCTTGGTGCGCTGCATCAAAAGCCTGGCAAACCGTAGCCGAAACTGCGGATCCCGAGGCCGGACGTCAGCGCTTCGTCTTCCACGACTGCGCGCGCTCGGACGGCGCCGTGGACCGCGCGAGTGCCGGCACTACGTCCCGGCGGAACCGCGATGCCGTGATTCCATCGGGACTGGACCCGCGATCCAGGGAGGAGAACAATCGGCAGACGTGCAAGCGAGGGAGGCACGATGGCACGGCAATCGGAGCAGGCTGCCCGGAGCGTTTCACTCGTGCTGGGCTCGGGCGGTGCCCGTGGATTGGCACATATCGGCGTGATCCAGGAGCTCGAGGCCCGCGGCTACGAGATCCATGCGATCTCGGGGAGCTCGATGGGCGCGTTGGTCGGCGGCATCCACGCGCTGGGGGAACTGCAGACGTATACCGACTGGGTCGAGGGCCTCAGCCAGACCGACGTCATCGGATTGCTCGACTGGTCGTTTTCCGGAGGCGGGCTGATTCGCGGCGACAAACTGATACGCAAGCTGAGGGACCTGGTCGGCGAGCGCGACATCGAGGATCTGCCGATCAACTACACCGCGGTCGCGGTCGACATCCATCGCGGAAAGGAAGTCTGGATGAGCGACGGTTCGCTGTTCGATGCCATCCGGGCCTCCATCGCGATCCCCGCGGTCTTCGCACCCCATCGCTACCGCGGCCGGACGCTCGTCGACGGCGGATTGCTCAACCCGGTGCCGGTGGCACCGACGCTGCGCACGCTGACGGACCTGACCATCGTCGTCGATGTGAACGGACCGGCACCCGATGAATCCGCAGCGGACCCGGATGAGGAGAGTGACAACTCCGGCCTGCTGCGGCGCATGCTCGGTTATGTCGAGTCGCTCGGCATGAACGGTGCGTCCGCGGCCCAGGGCATGGCGCTCTCGGAAGTGCTGATGCGCTCGCTGGAAACGATGCAGGCGGCCATCACCCGGCATCACCTCGCGGTATTCCGCCCCGACCTCGTGATCAGCATCCCGAAGAACACCTGCATGGTCCACGAATTCCATCGTGCCACCCCGGTGATTGCGCTGGGACGGGAGGCCGCCCGCGAGAGACTCGAGCATCTGGAAGAGAACGGCAGGCCCGGAGCCCCGTACTGAGCGCCATCCGTACCTGTGCGCCGGGAATGGCCCCGGCCGCCAGGGTCGACGCATGCTGCGTTTGCAACCGCGATCGGCCTCGCGCATCCTGATCGAGGGCAAAATGATTCTCCGATTCCGGTGCGGTCACCGGAAATATCAAGGCCCGCAGGCTGCGGGTTCCCCTCGACACACCGAGGCATACCCTGATGGAAAATGGAACGTTCTTCCTGGCACTTTTCGTCTGGATCGCCTTCTTTATCCTGGCCATTCCGCTGGTACGGCGTATTCGGCATCCCGATCAAAGACCGTTGGCCGCCTACCTGATCTTCGTGTCGCTCTTCACGCTGGTCGCCGGGATCCTGTTCGCGCTCCTGTCCTGGCTTGCAGTGCTTCTGGGCTTGTCCCAGGCGCTGGAACGCCTGTCGCCCGCGGTGGTGTTTCTCGTGCTGGTGTTTGCGCCCGCCTTCTTCGTCGCAACCTGGCAAGCGCGAAAGCCGCGGTGGCGGAGACCCCCGCCACCCTGAGACGAGCGGGCTCGCGGCAGGGTGGCCGGACGCATCAATCCCATGGGCTGCCGCGGCCAAAGGGCGCAATGCCAGGTGGCGGCGGTTGCCTCATTCGATCCCCGCCGCGCGCTGCTCTGTACGGATCCAGGCGATGATGTGTGCCGCGCCTTCCCCGGTGACACCTGGTACCGGCGGCATATCGCCGAACTCCCAGTGGTGCTGATGCACGCCAAGCGCGATGGCCCGGTAGAACGCGAGATCCGAATGGTGCGAGGGCTCGTAGATGCGGTGGATCAGTGGCGGACCCTGGTCCGTCCCCAGTGCCTCGGGTCCATGACACGCGGCGCAGTGCGTAGCGAACAGTGAAAATCCCGCAGCCGGATCGGGCTCGAACGTCTCGGGTGGAATCCGGAACTCGGTGCGCTGGGCGGGCGGGGTGCCCGTTGGTGCCTGCGCCTGGGGTTCCGGAGCGGCGGCGGTGTCGGTCCCGGGGGTTCCGGGATCGCTGCATCCCGCCAGCAACGCGATGCTGACGATTCCGATGGGCAGGGTGGTTCGAATGGTCAAGACGGTCTCCTCCGTGTCGGGCATGGACGATCACCGGCCTGGTGGCAGGTCGATCGAGAAGGTGGTGATGCCTTCGGCGGATTCGGCGTCAATGCGTCCGCCGTGGGCTTCGATGATCGAGCGGGTGATCGCAAGGCCCAGACCTGCGCCCCCGCCCTGCGCGGATCGCGATGGGTCGATGCGGTGAAAGCGGTCGAAAAGAAGCGGAAGCCGGTCAGGCGGGATGGTGGGCCCGGGATTTCTCACCGACAGTCGCGTGATGCCTCCGGCCACAACTGCGATCCGGATCTCTACGGTTCCGCCCGCGGGTGTATGCCGCAACGCGTTCGAAAGAAGGTTGGACAGCGCGCGGCGCAGCATCAGGCGGTCGCCGACGACCGTCGCAGCCCCGGTGAGTCGCAGCGTGACGCGCTTTTCCTCTGCCAGTGCCTCGTAAAACTCCATCAGCGCCTGCGCCTCGGCCTCGAGTGCGACCGCTTCCGCGGGCCGCGGTAACAGTCCGTTGTCGGCCTTGGCGAGGAACAGCATGTCCCCGATCATCCGTGCCAGGCGTTCGAACTCCTCCAGATTGGAATGCAGCGTCTCGCGGTAGTCCTCGGCGCTGCGGGCACGCGACAACGCGACCTGGGTCTCGGTCATCAGGTTGGACACCGGAGTGCGCAGCTCGTGGGCGATATCGGCCGAGAAGTCGCTGAGGCGACGGAACGCAGCCTCCAGCCGGTCGAGCATGCCGTTGAAGGCGCGGAGCAATTGCAGCATCTCGGCTGGTGCGTCTCCTTCCGGCAGCCGCTCGCCGAGCCGTCCGGCCGAGAGCCCGCTGGCGGCCAGCGTGACTCGCCGCAGCGGCGCCAGTCCCTTGTAGGACGCAAACCAGCCCAGGCCTGCGGCCAGCACGGCGGCCAGCAGGATGCCGAGCCAGAGCTGATGTCGGATCTGCCGGAGGAATTGCACATGGTGTGAGGTGTCGATCGCCACCAGCACGCGCAACTCCGTTGGCTCGGGCATGGGCGCGGTGAAGGTTTCCTGACGTCCGACGTAGCGGATACCGCCCAGTTCGCGGACCAGCGTGGTACCGGCAGGAAGGGCCTGCGCGCTCCATTCCGGCGCAAAGCCTCCCGGTGTCGTGTACAGCTCGCGGCCCCCGCCATCGGTGATCCGTACCTCGAGCAGCTCGTGTCCGATCAGCACATCACTGAGCCGCTGCGGCAGGCTGGCGAATGCGGCCTCCGAGGTGGTGCGCCCGATCAGGTTGCCGATCACGCCCAGTTTCGCGGAGAGTTCGTGTTCATCGAGCTCGATGAAATGGCGGGTGACCGAGCGTTCCACGACGAGGCCGACCAGGAGCAGCAGCGCCGCGGAGAACAACGCGAACAGCAACGCCACGCGCGCGGTCAGCGACAGCCTCCCTCCTGTCATCCGATTCATGCCGCCGCGTCCGGGTCAAGTATGTAGCCCATCCCGCGAACGGTGCGGATCAGCTTCGGTTCGAAGGGGTCGTCAACCTTTGCCCGCAGGCGCCGGACTGCGACCTCGATCACGTTGGTGTCGCTGTCGAAGTTCATGTCCCAGACCTGCGAGGCGATCAGCGACCGGGGCAGCACCTCGCCCCTGCGCCGCAGCAGCAGTTCCAGCAGTGCGAACTCCTTGGCTGTGAGATCGATACGCACGCCGGCGCGGGTGGCGCGGCGACGCAGCAGGTCGAGTTCGAGGTCGGCGGCCGTCAGCACCTCCGGCTCCTTGGTCTTGCCCCGGCGCAACAGGCTGCGCACCCGGGCGAGCAGCTCGGAAAAGGCGAACGGCTTGACGAGGTAGTCGTCGGCGCCGAGTTCCAACCCGTGCACCCGGTCCTCGACCTGGTCTCGCGCGGTCAGAAAAAGGACCGGCATCTCGCGTCCGGCGAGGCGCAACGCCTGCAGCACCGCCCAGCCGTCCATCCGGGGCAGCATCACGTCCAGCACCAGCAGGTCATGCTCGCCGGTGGTGGCCAGATGCAGCCCTTCCAGCCCGTCGCGCGCCAGGTCGACCACGAAACCGGCTTCGGTCAGTCCCTGGCGCAGGTAATCACCGGTCTTCGGCTCGTCCTCGATGATCAGAATCTTCACGCCGCGGCCCCGGGGTGTGGTACTGGCTGACTCATAGTCTGCCATCGCCCACGGCGAATGGTGGAAAGCTGACAGAGATGTAATGTCGCGGTCAGGGGGATCGCCATCGGTGCCGGCGCGGACGTGGCCATCGAGGCCGCCGACGTCACCCTGGTGTTCGGCGAGTTGACCAAGGTGGTCGAGGCCATCCGGCTCTCGCGGCTGACGTTTCGCAAGATCGTGCAGAACCTGTTCTGGGCCTTCTTCTGCTACGTGGTAGCCGTCCCCATGGCCGCCGTCGGCCTGCTGCATCCCATGATCGGCGTCATTGCCATGACCGCCAGTTCGCTTTCGGTGATCGGCAACTCGATGCTGCTCAAGCGCGCCCGGATTCGGTAGACGACAGATTTCAACACACTATGGGTCAGGCAAATCACCTGGAGCAGGCAAGCATGGGAGAAGGATTCGGACACGGGTTTGGCTTTGGCGGCGGAGGGCTGTGATTGCTCCTCCTCTGGCTACTCCCCTTTCTGCTGGTGGTCTGGGGTCTCACCGCGTTTCGGGGTGGATCCCGTGGCGGCGCAGACGGCAGCACCAAAAGCGCACGTGAACTGCTCGACGAGGAGTATGCCAAGGGTCGGATCGACCGCGAGGAGTATCTCCGGCGCAAGAAGGATCTTTCCGGATGACGGGTAAATGCGCTTGAACGATCCACGAACACACGTGATCTACGACCGCCTGCTCGGGAGGTTGCGGTGACGCACATCAGTCGGGTACTGGCCTGGGTGGCGGGTGCCGCGGTGGCTCTGCCTTGGCACCGGGTCTTGTCCCGAGCCGCCTGCCTCCTGGCACCCGTGTTCTGGCGCTGTGCCCGCAACGGGCGCGAACGACTCGGCCGGTCGAACATGACGCGAATGTAATTCTGCGGTCATCCTGCCGTAAGTCGCTGCCTGCCATGCTCTTGCGCGCTGGAACCGGATGCCTGTTGCACGCCGAGTGTAGCAGAGCCCGGCCCCGATCCTGACACCATCCGAAGGAGCACTGCAGAAATGCGACGACTTGCAGTTCCGATGCTGCTGCTGTCTGCCGGTTCGGCCCCAGGGCTCGCGGTTGGCAGCCAGCCTCACGACCCTGACGCTGTAGTTCCCGCGCCCATGGTGCAAACACTGCCCGCGCCCTTGATCCCGGAGGCGGCGATGGCGGAGGAGGACTGGCGCACCGCCAATGAAACAGTGGGTGAGTTCACGCGCGGCCACATCGATATCCTGCGCTGGGAGGCCGAGAACCCGCCGCCGTCGTTCGCAGAGCCGCTGCCCGCCGGTGAGCATCTCTCGATGTCGGCGGCGGTGCGCATCGCGTTCGGCAACCGCCCGGACCTTTTCGCCACCGAGGACATGAATGCGCTGGCACGGGCGCGGGCCGACATCGCGGCGACCGCTTTCGCCCGCGACGTGCAGCGGGCCTGGATCCAGGCGGTGGCGGCCGAGCAGGGTCTGCGCCGGACCGGGGAGGCCTTCGAGGCAACCGAGATTGCGGCAGAACTCGCGGCACGCATGACCCGGGTGGGTAACTGGGGACAGGATCGGCTGCTGCGCGAGCAGCTTGGCCTGTCCGACGCCGGAATCCAGCTGGCCCAGACGCGGCAGCAGGCGATGAGTGCCCGCGAGGCACTGGTCCGCAAGCTTGGGCTCTGGGGCGACGGCCTGGATTTCGCGCTGCCAGATGCACTCCCGCCGCTGCCGACGCAGCCGTTGAGCGGCGAGGGCCTGGAGGCCCGGGCCCTGCGTACGCACCCGGCGCTGCGCCTGGCGGCAATCGAGGCGGAGCGTTCGCAGCGCGCTGTCGGTTCCCGCACCTGGTCGATGTGGACCGAGGCCGCGGAAGATGCGCTCTCTCGCGCGGTAGCGGCGGGGAATGATAACGGGGATCCACTGGCCCACCCGATCGAAGGAGCGCCGGTGCTCAAGCGTCGGCAGCTGCCCCGTGGGCACGACGCGGAAAAGACCGCGCGTGCCGCGGCAGAGGCGGCGGCGCTCGCGGTGACCATCCGTTCGCAGGTTCGCGAGGCCTACCACCAATACCAGGTCGCATATGACATTGCGCGCCGCGCCGACGAGAACCAGCGGCTTGGCGAGGACCTCCAGGAGGAGACCCTGTTGCGCTACAACGGCATGCTCGACAGCACCTGGGACCTGCTCGCGAGCGCTCGCGATCGCGTGGAACGCAGCAGTGCCGCAGTGCAAGCGCTGGGAGACTTCTGGCTGGCACATGCCAATCTGCAGGCCGTGGTTGCAGGCGCCGAATACCCGGGGCCGGACGCGGGCAGCCTCCGCGTCGCGGGCAGAGCAGACGCAGGAGGACACTGAAACCATGAACCGACGTGAATTCATCAGTGGTGCGGCACTGGGAGCGGTGGCCGCAGCCGGTGTGAGCAAGGTGGCGCTCGCGGCCTTGCCGGAACCCGAGATCCGGATCTCCGCCGAGACCGCGCCTCCGCGCTCGCCGGACCGGGGTCAGCCCTACAACCCGGTGGTCACGCTCAACGGCTGGACCGCGCCATCGCGCATGAACCATGGCGTGAAGGAGTTTCACCTGGTCGCGGAGCCGGTGGAACGCGAGATCGCGCCCGGGATGGTGGCGCGACTCTGGGGCTACAACGGGCAGAGCCCGGGTCCGACCATCGAGGTGGTGGAAGGAGACCGCGTCCGGCTGTTCGTGACCAACCGGCTCCCCGAGCCCACGACGATCCACTGGCACGGCCAGCGCCTGCCCAATGGCATGGACGGCGTGGCCGGCGTGAACCAGAAGGCGATCCCGGTCGGGAAAACCTTCGTCTACGAGTTTGTCGCCAGGCGCCCGGGCACCTTCATGTACCACCCGCACGCCGACGAGATGGTGCAGATGGCGATGGGCATGATGGGTTTCTGGGTCACCCACCCGCGCCAGAAGCACGACTGGATCGAGGACGTAAACCGCGACTTCTGCTTCCTGCTGAACGCCTATGACATCGATCCCGGCAGCGTGGTCCCCCGGGTCAACGAGATGCTGGATTTCAATCTCTGGAACTTCAACAGCCGGGCTTTCCCGGGCATTGACTCGATGAACGTCCGCCTGGGTGACCGTGTCCGGATCCGGATCGGCAACCTGACCATGACCAATCACCCGATCCACCTGCACGGCCACGAATTCGAGGTGACCGGAACCGACGGCGGACCGACCCCGCCGGGCTCGCGCTGGCCCGAGGTCACCTCGGACATTGCGGTCGGGCAGATGCGCCAGCTCGAGTTCCTCGCCGATTCCGAGGGTGACTGGGCTTTTCACTGCCACAAGAGCCACCACGCGATGAACCCGATGGGCCACGACGTGCCGACGATGATCGGGGTGGATCACCGTGGCTTGGTCGGGCGGATCCAGCGGCTGGTGCCGGACTACATGGTGATGGGTGAACGCGGCATGAACGACATGAAGGACATGCATATGATGCTGCCCGAAGAGACGCTGGCGATGATGGCCGGATTCGGACCCCACGGCCCGATCGGCATGGGCGGCATGTTCACCACGCTCAAGGTACGAAGTGACCAGAAGCCGGGTGACTACTCTGATCCGGGCTGGTACGAGCAGCCCGCGGGCACCCAGGCCTATGAATGGACGGGCGAGCTTCCCGAGCCGCAACGCTTTGCGTCGGAGCGTCTGAACCGGAGTGAGGTGCCCGATCTGCATCGGACCGCATTGGAGGTGCAGGTCCGGAAACCGGGTGTGGGCACCCATGGACACCGGTGACCTTGCCGCGACATCCAACCTGTACCACCCGACTCTTACACTCTACGGAGCGATACCATGAGACTACGCGCGTTGATCGTTACCCCGCTGGCATTGCTTATCGGCCTTTCCGCGGATGTTCTGGCCCACGGTGAGCAGGGGTCCGTTCACAGCGAATCCGGCCCTGTGATCAAGGAGCAGACGGCGTGGGGCATCGCCGGCGACCCTGGCGAGGCGACCCGGCAGATCGAAGTTACGATGACCGACGAGATGCGCTTCGCGCCCGACCAGCTCTCATTCAAGGAAGGCGAGACCGTCCGGCTGTCCGTCACGAATGCCGGGGCCCTGATGCATGAACTGGTCATCGGTGACGAGGCGTCGCTGCGCGACCACGCGGAGTGGATGCTGAAGTTCCCGGACATGGAACACGACGAGCCGTACATGGCGCACGTGCCCCCCGGCGAAACTATCGACCTGGTGTGGACCTTCAACCGGGCGGGGGAATTCCGGTTCGCGTGCCTCATACCCGGTCACTATCAAGCGGGGATGGTCGGGAACCTCTCGGTGACTCGACCGCCTTCCGCGGCCGCTGCCAATCAGGCAGAAACGGTCACAGCACACGCTCATACCCACTGAAACATCGACTCACATCGAACAGGAGAACCCCACGATGCATCGATTTCTGCGCAAGACCGTGCTGATGACGGCTGTCCTGATGACTTCCGCGGCGCTGGCCGAGACTGTATTACCCAAGTTCGACGCAGAGGTTCGCCGGGTCAACCCCGACGCCGGCAAGATCACCCTGAGGCATGGCGAAATCCCGAATCTGGACATGCCGCCGATGACCATGGTGTTCGAGGTCGCCGACCCGACGCTGCTGCAGGGCGTTTCCCCGGGCGACCGGTTGCGGATGACCGCCGACCGGATCGACGGCGCGTTCACGGTGCTTTCCATCGAGGCGGGCGGGTAGGTCTGCCCTTTACCCACAAGTTGCGCAGACCAATTGATGCAGGGCATCGTCATCCGATTTCATCTCTCAACCTGATTATCACGAAACCTCCTCAGCCAGTGCGATACCTCTCCGCGTCGGTCGTCATTGCGAGCGAAGCGCGGCACTAATGCGCGCAGCGCATTGAACAGCCGAAGGCTGGCCCGCAGGGGGAGCGCAGCGAATAATCCAGGCGGCGCGGGGAGGACCATCGCCGTCTGGATCGCCACGTCCCGCCACGCTGCGCTCGCGGCTAAAGGCTTCGCTCCTCGCGATGACGCTGGTTTCGAAGATGGCCCAGTCCAGCTTGCGGAGCTTCCGTGATAATCAGGTCTCTCAAAGCGTAGGCAAAGGACATCGTGGTGAGTTTGGCGTAGCCGTGCCACATCAGTTGGTGTCCGGGCGGTGGGTCGTGTTTACGGTTGGTGTAGCCGCCCAGGGTGGCGACTTCCCGGACGGCTGCTTGGAGACTCGTGGGTCGTGGTCGGCGCCGGGACTGAGTGAAGTCGCCAAGCACCCGCACTTCGACGTCCGAGAACAGCAGTTTCGGCGGCAGGTCCGGGGCTTCGCGGCCAGGCGACTGCTGCTGCATCTGTGCCGGTAGTGCGGGCGCATCGCCGGTTGGGCTGAATCGATCCGCGCAACCTGGTCTGGGCAGGGGTGTGTCGCGCAGCCGGTTCCGTGCCACGTAGACTGTCCCCATGAGCAGCCATCCCTATGCCAGCCTGAAGCCGGAGGTCATCCTGGATGCAGTGGAGTCCACCGGGCTGCGCGCCGACGGACGGCTGCTTGCGCTCAATAGTTACGAGAACCGCGTCTACCAGATCGGCATCGAGGACGCGGTGCCGGTGGTCGCGAAGTTCTATCGGCCGGGACGCTGGTCCGAGGAGGCTATCCGCGAGGAACACGGGTTCGCGCTGGAACTTGCGGCGGAGGAGGTTCCGGTCGTCGCGCCGCTGCTCGACGCGACGGGGGAGACGCTGCACAGCCATCAGGGTTTCCTGTTCGCCCTGTACCCTCGGCAAGGTGGGCGTAGCCCTGACCTGGAGCAGCGCGAGAATCTCGTGCGCATCGGGCGCTTCATTGCCCGCATCCATGCCGTCGGCCGCGCCGGGAGCTTCCATGCACGTGAGCGACTGGACGCCGCCGAACTCGGCGAGATCGCGCGCGAGGACGTGCTCGTTAGCGAGCGTCTGCCATTCGAGCTGGAATCGGTCTACGAGGATCTCAGCGCGGATGTCCTCGATCGCATCGTATACCGCATCGCCGAGGCCGGGCCCGTGCCAATGATTCGCCTGCACGGCGACACCCACCCCGGCAACATCCTGTGGACCGAGTCCGGCCCTCACTTCGTGGACCTGGATGACGCCTGCACCGGGCCGGCGGTACAGGATCTGTGGATGTTCCTGTCCGGCGACGCCGAGGAGATGTCGGCCCAGATGCTGGCGCTGCTGGAGGGCTACGAGACCTTCGTGCGCTTCGACCCGCGGGAACTGGCGCTGATCACGCCGCTGCGCACGCTGCGCATCCTGCGCCACGCGGCCTGGCTTGCACGCCGCGCCGATGATCCCGCCTTTGTCCAGGCCTTCCCGGTCTTCTACACCACGCGCTACTGGGAGGACCACATCCTGACCCTGCGCGAACAGGCCGCAGCGCTGGACGAGCCCGCCATCCGCCTGACCTGATCAGCTTTGCGTTCTGACGCGACACGGGCTTGATGTCGGCTGGCGGCGCTGGGCTGGTTCGTGCCGCCGGGTAGTCCGCCGACGTTGCTGATGCGGCTCGTCTTCGAGCGTGATCAGCGCGGTATTCCAGACCTTGGCGTCGCTGGGGCCCCGGAATCGGATTGCTGCAGGCTGAGGGCGGCCGGATCATCACGAAACCTCCGCAGCGAGCACGACACCGTTCTGCGTCGGTCGTCATTGCGAGCGCAGCGCGGCACTAATGCGCGCAGCGCATTGAACAGCCGGAGGCTGGCCCGCAGGGTGAGCGCAGCGAATAATCCCGGCGGCGCGGGGAGGACCATCGCCGTCTGGATCGCCACGTCCCGCCACGCTGCGCTCGCGGCTAAAGGCTTCGCTCCTCGCGATGACGCTGGTTTCGAAGATGGCCCGTTCCAGCTTGCGGAGCTTCCGTGATAATCCGGTCTCGCGATGACGGTGGTTTCGATGACGGCCCGTTCCAATTTGCGGAGCGTCCGTGATAATCAGGTCGGGGGATGGAGCACAACGGCGCGAGAATCCACTAGAATCGGCCGCCTCTATTCTGATGCAAAGCCGCCCAGGTTATCCGATGATCAACGCCCAACCTCGCCAGGACTGTTATTTCTGCCGCGTTTCCGCCGGCTTGACCGACCCGTTCATTTACGAAAACCGCTCGTTCGTCGGCATCTTCGACACCAACCCGGTGAATCCGGGGCATGCACTGGTCATTCCCCGGCGGCACGTGGTCTCGCTGTTCGAACTCAACGAAACGGAGCAGTCGGACTACTTCGACGCCATTCACGGAGTCCGGCAGGCCATTGAAACGACCGACAGGCACGACCTGTACCGGAACATGCAGAACCGCGACTATCTGCGGGAGCGACCGAAGGACCACATCGAAACGGTGCTGAAATCGCCCTTTCTGAACCAGCGGCCCGATGCCTACACCATTGGCAACAACGACGGCCGGGCGGCGGGAAGGAGCATCGACCACCTGCACATCATCCTCATCCCGCGCTACACGGGAGACGTGGAAGACCCCAGGGGCGGCATCCGGAACATCATCCCGGACCGGGCGAAATACCAGTGGTTGGCGCCGGGGGCGCCTGCCGGGAGCACACGCGCGTCGGAGGGTTGACGGGACAACGCCCTTGCATTTTCCGGGAACCGGCCTCGCAGCAGTGCCCCGGGTATAACCCAGGCGGCACGGCACGCGAGGCACTCGGGAGCGCGTTCGTTATCCGCGGGATCGATACTGAGCTCGAGCACGCCGGAGTCTGCGACTCCGCAACTCCGACAGGCGCGAAATGCCTGCGTCGGTCATCAGGGCACCGTTGGTCACCGGGGTCGCAGCCAGCCCGCGGTCCTTGACGGCCGCCACGGCTTCAAGCCACCGTGGACGGGTCGTGGGCTCACTGCCTGTCAGTGTGACTGCAGCTACCCCCATGGCCTTGCAGGGCATCCAGCAGGCGCTCGAGATCGGAGCGAGAGGGATCGAGCCGGGACTCTCCGCCGCACTGCTTTGTTGAAGGCGAAGTCGTGGGCGCGCGCTGTCCATGGCGGCGAACCAGCTGTTCTCCAGCATGAAGTTGGCGAAGATCACGGTCCCTTCACGGTCCGCGCCGTAGCGCACCCCCTTCCCGACGAACGGGCGCTGCGTGCCGAGCGCGCCGGGCTTCCTGATGCGATCGAGGTACAGGCGGCCCGGACGCTACCCGATGGGGCCAGGATGGACTTCCGGCTTGACGACGGGGTGCTGTTTCTGACGGGGTGCTGTTTCTGAACGTGTCCTGGCCCGAACGGCGTGGAACGTTCGACCGAGGGATTTCTAGGCGATGCCGGTGTCCGCTCAGCGGAAACTTCAGATCGAAGGTGCCGATCCAGGAATTCGCCGACCAGGATGGTCCCGTGCGCCTTGGCGAGTCCTGCTATGCTCAGTCTCGGATCCTGCCTCGGTGCCAGCCACGAGTCTGCATGTTCGGTGAAAGCTTCAGCCTGTTTCGGGTACTGGGGTTCGAGATACGAGCCAATGTCACCTGGCTCTTTCTCGCCCTGCTGATCACCTGGTCGCTCGCCGAGGGCCTGTTCCCCCACTTCTACCCGGAGCTGGCGCCAGCCGTGTACTGGCTGATGGGCCTGGTGGGCATGCTGGGGCTGTTCTTCTCGCTGCTGTTTCACGAGCTCAGCCATTCCGTGGTGGCGCGCAGCTACGGGCTCCGGGTCCGCGGGATCACCCTGTTCCTGTTCGGCGGCATGGCGCAGATGGTCGGCGAGCCGAAGGAGCCGCGGGTGGAGTTCTGGATGGCGATCGCGGGGCCCATCGCGAGCCTGTTTCTCGCGGTGGCGTTCTACCTGCTCGGCGCCGGCATGCACGCGGTGGGCGTGCCGGAGCATCTCGCCGGCGTGGCGTACTACCTGGGTTTCATCAACTTGCTGCTGGCCGTGTTCAACATGGTGCCGGGGTTTCCGCTGGACGGCGGGCGGGTGCTTCGGGCTGCCCTCTGGCATCTGAAAGGGGATCTGCGCTGGGCGACGCGCTGGGCATCGCGCATGGGCCAGGGGTTCGGGCTGCTGCTGGTCGCGCTGGGGATCGCGAGCTTTGTGGCCGGCAACTTCATCGGCGGCATGTGGTGGTTCCTGATCGGTCTGTTCGTGCATGCGGCCGCCGGTGCCGGCTATCGCCAGTTGCTCATGCAGCAGGCACTGGCCGGGCGTAGCGTGCGCCGTTTCATGACCACCGACCCGGTCACGGTGCCTGCCGAGACCAGCATTCGTGATTTCGTCGAGCACTACGTCTACCACCATGCCTTCGACCTGTTTCCGGTGGAACGCGGCGGCCGGCTCGTGGGCCATGCGGGGCTGCGCGAGGCCAGGCAGGTTGACCGGGAGGCGTGGGATGACACGCGCATCGGGGAGGTTTGTCGCGAGGCCGGTGAAGGTGCCACCGTGTCTGCCGACGAGGATGCGAACGAGGCGCTCGAGCGCATGCAGGGTCACCGGGTCAGCCGCTTGATCGTGACCGAGGGTGATCGCATCGTGGGTATTCTGGCGCTGAAGGATCTCCTGCACTTTCTGCAGGTGCGTTCCGAGCTGGAGAAGGGCTGAACCGGGCGGCTGATGGCGTTGGGAGCATTACCGGATTGTTCTGGCTCATCCAGGCAGACCGATAAGCGCTGCCTTGGACCGCGTAGGAGCGAGCCTGCTCGCGAACGCGCCGCAGGCGCGCCGGGACCAGGGGTCGCCGAGCAGGTTCGTCACCCATTGGAACAAATCCGTAATGCTCCCATGGCGTTGGATCGATACGCCCCGTGCTACCGGCGTTCGCGGGTGAGCACCGTTTCCACAACGTTGCTTCCGCAGGCGGTGGTCCGGCAGCGGTGGCGGGTGGTGCACCGCGGTGCGATCAGGTGGCGCGGTCATGGCGCAATCCCCCGACGGCGGGAGCCGAAGCTCGGGGCCGGGCGGCCCCGGGTCAGCTGTTGGCCCGGTTCGTTCGCGCCCGGCGCAAGTTGATGCCGGTGGAGATCAACCCCATGTGGCTGAAGGCCTGCGGGAAGTTCCCGAGGAAGGCCCCGGTCGACGGATCGATCTGTTCCGGCAGCAGGCCCAGCGGATTGGCTCGCGCGCACAGCGAATCGAACAGGTCGACGGCTTCGTCGAGACGCCCTTGCCCGGCGAGATTGTCTGCCAGCCAGAAGCTGCACAACAGGAATGCGCCCTCGTGGCCCGGCAGGCCGTCCGGCGACTCGTCGGGGAGATAGCGGTACAACAGACCGTCGCCGGCGCCGAGCCGGCGTATCACAGACCGGGTGGTCGCCACCATCCTGGGGTGGTCGGCGGGAACGACGCCACGCAGCGGCAGTGCCAGCAGGCTGGCGTCGATTCCGCCGCCGCCGAGGTGCTCGGTCAGCGACTGCAACCGCGGATCCCAGGCGTGTTCCAGGATCGCGTTGCGGATGCGCGCCGCCTCGGCCTGCCAGCGTTCGGCGTCTCCTTCCAGTCCATTGCCTTGCGCCATCCGTGCGCCGCGGTCCAGTGCCACCGCGCACAACGACGCGGAGTAGGTGAACGGCCGGCCCGGGGTGCGCACCTCCCAGATCCCGTGGTCGGGAGTCTGCCATTCCGCGGCTGCGGCTTCGACGAGTCGCCGCAGCCGTGCCCAGAGCGCTGCGTCGAGTGTGCCGCCCCAGCGCACCCATCGATACGCGCAGTCCAGGATCTCGCCGAACACGTCGTGCTGGCGCTGCTCGGCCGCCGCGTTGCCCCAGCGCACCGGGGCCGATCCGCGGTATCCCTCCAGGGCGCTGTCCAGACACTCGGGAGGCGGCGGGTGACCGTCGACGTCGTAGAGCACCCGCGGCCTGCCGGCACGGTCGACCGCGTCGAGCACCCAGCCGAGGAAACCCGCGGCCTCGTGCCCCATCCCGATCCGCCCCAGCGCATAGACAGAGAACGCCGCGTCGCGGATCCAGGCATAGCGGTAGTCCCAGTTGCGCGGCCCGCCGATCGCCTCCGGCAGCGACGAGGTCGGCGCGGCGATCATCGCGCCGGTGGCGGTGTGGTCCATCAGCTTGAGCGTGATGGCCGCGCGGCGCACCAGGGGCTCCTGCGGCCCGTCGTAGCGGTAGTGGCGCATCCAGTTCCGCCATACCGCGATCGTGTCCGCGAGGAGTTCCTCCGGCGACTTCGGATGGAACCGGTGGCCCGGGGCGCCCCAGGAAAGCAGCAGGTGATGCCGGACGCCAGCGGTGAGCTCGTGGGTGCTGTCGACGTCTTCCAGCGGCAGCGAGGACGCGAGATGGAGCTCCAGCTCCGGCCGGCGCGGCAAGCGCAGCCCGAGGCCGCCCGCATGCGGATAGCACGCGGCGCCGCCCCGGGGTTCGATGCGAACACGCAGGCGCACCCGGCCCTGGATCACCTCGATCAACCGCAGGAGCTCCCCGCGGCCGGCCGCGACGTCCTCGGACAGGTCGGCCCCGGCGCGCAGGGTCAGCGCATCGGTCACGCGCAGGCGTCCATTGGGCCCCGTCAGTTCGGTCACCAGCACGCCGGTATCCGCCTCGTAGCGCTGGATCGCGCCGGTCAATGGCTCCGGCGTCACCGCAAAGGCGCCGCCGTGCGTTCGGTCCAGCAATCCGCAGAAGAGGGGGTCGGAATCGAACCGGGGCACGCAGAGCCAGGAGATCGCGCCGTCGCGGCCGACCAGCGCCGCCGTGCCGCCGTCCCCGATCAGCCCGTGTTCCTCGATGGGCAGATAGCCGTCCCGCAAGCTCGGGGGTGCATCAGCGTCACTCAATCGTGTCCTCCAACAGGTGACCGGATGGATCGTTTTCCAGCGTCGAGGGTACGTGGGCTCAGTCGCACAGCACCGCGACCGATTCACCCGGCAGCACCAGGGTGCTGCCTTCGCGTGCGACGCCGGGGTTCGAGCCGAGCAGCACCCCGCAGCCGGCGGCCTCCGGGCAGTCCAGCCGCTGCGCGTCGCCCGCCAGGTTACAGGCCACCACGATACCCGGGCGGAGCATGACGAGCCACCGGCGCCCGTCGTCGAAATGTACCCGTATCGGCTCCAGCCGGTCGTCGGCGAACGCCGGATGCCCGCGGCGCAGCGCGATGAGTCTGCGGTGCCACTCAAGGAGCTCCGCGTGCGGCGCCCGCGAGCGTTCGTCCCAGTCCAGCCGCGACCGCTCGAAGGTTTCGCGCGCCTGGGGATCGGGGATGCCCTCCGGGTCCCAGCCGAAGGCCGCGAACTCCTTGCGCCGTCCGTCGCGCACAGCAGCTCCCAGTTCCGGGTCGGAATGGTCGGTGAAGTACAGGAAAGGGGTCGTTGCACCCCATTCCTCGCCCTGGAACAGCATCGGCACGAATGGCGAGGTCAGCACCAGCGCGGCCCCGACCTTCAGCAGCTCCGGCGACAGCAGGTGGCTGCTGCGCTCGCCGGCGGCGCGGTTGCCGACCTGGTCGTGGTTCTGCAGGCAGCCGACGAAACGCCGGCCCGGCACGCCGGTCGCGGCCCGCCCGTGGTTGCGCCGCCGGTAGCGGGAGTACGCGCCGTCGTACGCGAATCCGCGTGTGAGCACGCGGGCGAGGTCGGCCAGCCGGCCGAAGTCTGCGTAGTAGCCGCCGGATTCCCCGGTCAGCGCAGCATGCAGGGCATGGTGGAAGTCCTCGTTCCACTGGGCGTCGAGTCCGTGACCCCCGATCGCCACCGGGCGCACGGTGCGCGGATCGTTCAGATCGCTCTCGGCGATCAGCACCAGGTGGCGGCCGAGCTCGGCCTCCAGGCGCCGAACCTCCGCGGACAGCGCCTCGAGGAAGTGGGTCGCGGAGGTATCGACGATCGCGTGGATCGCGTCGATGCGCAGGCCGTCGAAATGGTAGTCCCGCAGCCACATCCGCGCATTGTCGAGGAAGAAGCGCCGCACCTCGTCGCTGTGCGCGCGGTCGAGGTTGACCGCGTCGCCCCAGGGGGTGTGGTAGGCATCGGTGAAGTAGGGGCCGAATCGCGCCAGGTAGTTGCCGTCGGGGCCGAGGTGGTTGTAGACGACGTCGAGTAGCACGGCCAGGCCCCGGCGGTGGCAGGCGTCGACCAGTCGTTTCAGTCCGTCGGGTCCGCCGTAGGCGTGGTGGGGTGCGAACAAGTCGACGCCGTCGTAGCCCCAGCCCCGTGTCCCCGGAAATTCCTGCACCGGCATCAGCTCGACGTGCGTGATCCCCAGTGCCACCAGGTGGTCGAGCCGGTCGATCACCGCGTCGAAGGTGCCGGCCGGGGTGAGGGTACCGACGTGGATTTCGGCAATCACCGCCGCCGACAGCGGCGGGGCCTGCCAGCCGGCGTCACTCCACTCGAAGCGGGTATGGTCCACCCAGCGCGACGGCCCGTGCACGCCCTCGGGCTGCCAGCGGGAGCGCGGATCCGGGAACGGGCCGTCGCCATCGAGGCGGAAGCCGTAGTCGACGCCGTGTGCAAGCGGCGACGCTTCCAGCGTCCACCAGCCGCCGTCCCCGCATGCCATCGGCGTGTCGGTGCCGCCGCACTCCAGCACGACCTGCTCGGCATCCGGCGCCCAGACCCGCAGCACGGTCATCGCGCCGCCTCCTCGCGTTCCAGCAGGCCCACCGGGAAACCGCCCAGGATCTCCGCGACGGAGCGGTTGCCGCCGTCGATCGTCTGGTGCGACAGGCGGTTGTGCCAGCGTCCCGGCGGCAGCGTCAGCCGGGTGTCGCCCCAGTCGCCGCCGAGCCCGAGGAGCAGGCGCGGCACCAGCACCACGGCGCCTGCGCCACGTAGGAACGCTACCGCGTGCGCGGCGCGTTCGCCCGTTGCATCCAGCGGCTGGTAGCGACCTTCCGGGCCGAACCACTCGGGGTATCGCCGGCGCAGCGCCAGCCCCCCCCGAATGACCCAAAGCTTCGGGAGTCCCTCATCGGCATGCGCGAGGATCTCGGCCGGCGACAGGGTGTCGATTTCGGACAGCCGGCGGCTTCGCTGCCCGAAATCGACCGGCCTGCGGTTGTCCGGGTCGACGAGGCTGAGATCCCAGAGTTCCGTGCCCTGGTAGAAGTCGGGCACACCGGGCGTCGTGAGCTTGAGCAGCGTTTGGGCCAGGCCGTTGATGCGGCCCGCCGGTATCAGCGGCTCGACGAAGGCCTCGAGTTCCTTCCGGAACTCTGGATCCGCGAGCACGGCCGCCGCGAACTTCTGCACCGCCTGCTCGTAGTCGGCATCGGGTTGGGTCCAGCGCGTGTGCCGCTTGGCTTCGCGCATGGTCTTTTCCAGGTACGTGCTCACGCGGTCGGTTTCGATCGGCCAGGCACCGACCAGCGTCTGGTAGAACAGGTACTCGGTCCCGGCGTCCGGCCATTCGCCGGAGCGGTAGCGGGCGTTGCGGCCGAACCAGTCACGCACCTGGCTGGCCCAGTGGCCCGGCATTTCGGAGAGCAGCAGCAGGCGGGTGCGCACGTCCTCGCTGCGCTTGGTGTCGTGGGTGGAAGTCGCGAGCATCGCCTCCGGGTGCCGGTCGAGTGCCTGCATGCAGGCCTGGTGGAAGTCCGGGACCGAGATCCCGAACCGGGCAGGGTCACCCCCGACCTCGTTCAGCGCCACCAGGCGGTGATACCGGTAGAAGGCGGTGTCCTCTACGCCCTTGGCCATGGCTGGCCCGGTGAGTTGCTGGAAGCGCAGCGCGAGTTCGGTTTCCAGGTCCCCTTCGATCTGCAGGAGCAGCAGCCTGCGCAGGAAATCCAGCAACTCCTGGTCCAGCGTCTCGCGCCGGCCCCGGGCTTGCTCGATGGCCTCGCCGGTGCAGGCGGCGTCGGTTTCCGCAGCCTCGCTGCCGGGGACCACGTAGCTGCGGTAGACGGGAAAGCAGGCGGCGACTTCCAGCAGAGCCTCCTGCAATTCGTCCCGCGTGTAGTCCCGGTGCCGGCGATGGCGTTCGCAGACCGCGACGAACAGCGACGTCAGCCGATGGATCTCGCTCCCCAGCAGTTCCCGCAGCACCTGCCGCTTGCTCTCGTAGACCAGGGCCGGGAAGTCGGCGGTCTCGCCCGTGACCTCCTCGTAGAGCCGGGTCAGTGGCGGCTCGCCACGTGGGTCGACGAACAGGCCCTGCACGCGGTTCAGGAAGTCGTAGCCGGTGCTTCCCGCGATCGGCCAGTGGGCGGGCAGCGCCTCGCCGGGTTCCAGGATCTTTTCCGCGACGATCCAGGCGCCGGAGCAGGCCTCGCGCAGGCGGTGGAAATACTGCGCCGGATCGCGCAGCCCATCCGGATGGTCGATGCGCAGGCCCTGGGCGATACCCTGCTGTACCCAGCGGATCGGCAGGGCGTGCACGGCCTGGAAGACCTCATCTTCTTCGACACGTAGTCCGGCTAGATCATTGATATCAAAGAAGCGGCGGTAGCCGAGATCCTGCCGGGCGGTCCGCCACCAGGCCAGGCGGTAGTTCTGCCGGTCGATCAACGCGTCCAGTATGTCCGGGTCGGCGTTGATCCGTTCCACCTCGACATCGATCGCGGCCCGGGCCTCGGCGTCGCTGCGGCAGGCCTCATCCAGCAGCCGGCGGATCACCGCCTGATCGCGCCGGCGCCGCTCGACCGCGCGGCGGGCGGTGACTTGCGGCCGCGGCAGGCGCGTGCAGGATTCGGCCAGAAAGCCGAGGAGTTCGATGCCGCTTTGGCCACTCGCGCGATGCAGCAGATCCCCCAGCGACGACGGATCGAGCGGAAACCGGTGCTCGTGGTAATGCAGGGTGAACAGCCCATCCGCATAGCGAAGCTGCAGTTCGCCCGCCTCCAGGATCCGCCCGTAGTGATTCCCGAGCACCGGCAGCAGCACCTTGTTCGGCCAGCGTTCCTCTGACGCCTCCCAGTCGACGTCGAAGTAGCCGGCGAACCGGCTCGACGGCCCGTTTTCCAACACGTCCCACCACCAGGGGTTCCAATCCCCGGCCACTGCCATGTGGTTGGGCACGACGTCGAGAATCTGCCCGATGCCGGCGCGCTCGAGTGTCGCGCACAGCCGTTCGTACGCCTCCATGCCGCCCAGTTCCGCGTTCACCCGCGACGGGTCGACCACGTCGTACCCGTGCGTGCTGCCTGGCGCCGCCTGCAGGAACGGCGACAGGTAGACGTGACTGATGCCCAGCCGCGCGAGGTAGGGGACGACACCGGCGGCGTCGTCGAGCGTGAACCCCGGGTGCAGCTGCAGCCGGTAGGTCGCGATGACGGATTCAGCAGACACAGTGCAGCACCGTTACCGAGCGTGCCGCGGCCCGCAGCGTTGCCCCGGCCGGCACGGTCTCCTCGGCTTCGACCCAACCGGTGTCCGTGTTCAGTTCAAGGATCCAGATGTCCGCCCACTCGGGCCCCGGAAGCACGAAGTCGAGCGGGTCATCGTGGGCGTTGAAGATCAGGAAGAAGCGGTCGTCGACGATCCGCTCGCCGTGCGGACCGGGGGCGGTCAGCGAACGGCCGTTGATGAACACGCCGAGCGATTTCGCGAAACCCTCTCCCCAGTGTTCCTCCGCCATCTGCTCCCCGTCCGGCTTGAACCAGGCGATGTCCTTGACCGTGTCGCCATGAATCGCGCGGCCCTGGAACCAGCGCCGGCGCCGGAACACCGGGTGCTCCAGCCGCAGCCGGATCAGCCGGCGGGTGAACGCCAGCAGGTCCTCGTCGACCTGCTCCCAGTCGTACCACGCGACCTCGTTGTCCTGGCAGTAGGCGTTGTTGTTGCCCTGCTGGGTACGCCCGATCTCGTCGCCGCCGAGCAGCATGGGTACGCCTTGGGACAGCAGCAACGTGACCAGGAAGTTGCGCTGCTGCCTGCGGCGCAGGGCGTTGATCTCGGGGTCTTCGGTCGGCCCTTCGGCGCCGCAGTTCCACGAGCGGTTGTAGTCCGCGCCGTCGCGGTTGTCCTCGCCGTTGGCCTCGTTGTGCTTCTCGTTGTAGGACACCAGGTCGCGCAATGTGAAGCCGTCGTGCGCGGTGACGAAGTTGATGCTCGCGTGCGGGCGCCGTGCCGACGATTCGTAGAGGTCGGAGCTGCCGGTCAGGCGGTAGGCGAACTCCCCGAGCGTCTGGTCCTCGCCGCGCCAGAAATCGCGCACCGTGTCGCGGTACTTCCCGTTCCACTCGGACCACAGCGGTGGGAAGTTGCCGACCTGGTAGCCGCCCTCGCCGAGATCCCAGGGCTCGGCGATCAGCTTCACCTGGCTGATCACCGGATCCTGCTGGATGACGTCGAAGAACGCGGAGAGCCGGTCCACCTCGTGCAACTCGCGCGCCAGCGTCGCGGCGAGATCAAAGCGGAAGCCGTCGACGTGCATCTCCAGCACCCAGTAGCGCAGCGAGTCCATGATCAGCTGCAGCACGTGCGGGTGGCGCATGTTCAGGCTGTTGCCGGTGCCGGTGTAGTCCAGGTAATGGCGCGGGTTGTCGGCAATCAGGCGGTAGTAGGCCGCGTTGTCGATGCCCTTCAGGCTCAGCATCGGGCCGAGGTGGTTGCCCTCGCTGGTGTGGTTGTACACCACGTCCAGGATCACCTCGAGGCCGGCCCGATGCAGCGTCTTCACCATGTTCCGGAACTCCTGCACCTGGCCGCCGTCCGCGCCGCTGGCGGCGTACTCGTTGTGCGGCGCGAGATAGGCGATGCTGCTGTAACCCCAGTAATTGCGCAGCCCGCGCTCCTCCAGGAACGCGTAGTGGATGAACTGGTGCACCGGCATCAGCTCGACCGCGGTGATCCCGAGCCGGGTCAGGTACTCGACCGCGGCCGGGTGGGCGAGCCCGGCATAGGTTCCGCGCAGGGCCTCGGGCACGTCCGGGTGACGCGCGGTGAAGCCTTTCACATGCGTCTCGTAGATCACCGTCTCGTGCCAGGGGGTGCAGGGATGGCGGTCGTCCTCCCAGTCGAACGCGGGGTCGATCACGACCGACTTCGGCACGAACGCCGCGCTGTCGTCCTCGTTCACCGACCCCTCGGGATCGTCGAAGGGGTAGGGAAACACCGCTTCGTTCCAGCGCACCTGGCCGTCGACCGCCTTGGCGTAGGGATCGAGCAGCAGCTTCGCCGGGTTGCAGCGGTGGCCGCGGTCCGGATCCCAGGGGCCGTATACCCGGTAGCCGTAACGCTGCCCCGGCCCGACCTCCGGCAGGTAGCCGTGCCAGCACAGCGCGGTGACCTCGGTCAGATCGTGCGCGGCGGTCTGCCTGCCGTTCGCGTCGAACAGGCAGAGCTCAACGCGCTCCGCGACCTCCGAGTACAGCGAGAAGTTCGTGCCCTTGCCATCGAACGCGGCCCCGAGCGGGTAGGGCTCACCCGGCAACGGCACCGCTGCTAACGGTTTGCTCACACTGGAATCCCGCTTCATCGTGCCCTCGCGATCCGGCCCGGCAACCGGGCGTGACATCGGACGCACGGAATCGCGGACCACCAGGAAGCGGTGCATCGCCCGCGCGATCCCGGACGCAAACCCAGAGTTCACTCCCGATCAGCATAGGCCGTCGAACGGGGGAATGCGCGATGGAACGCCCGCTCCCTCCCGCACGAAAGGGCTCGGAAGGGCGGGGGACACAGGGATGCATGCCCTGCCAGACGGCTCCTGCCACCAACACCGGAATCGCATAGGTTGTGCCGACGCAGGAGGCACAACGATTCACGCTGCTAAAGCCCCGGATGCGGGGCAGTACAGGGGAAGGCGATCGTTCGGGATCGTAGGGGGCTTGCGGAAGCGTGAACTATAGGCTGGTCTAAACGCCGAAACGGCCACGTCCCACGGAAGCACCGAATCAGCTAAGCCTGGATCTAAGGGCGCGCGTGCCGTACTTCTCTCCCGACTGGCGCGGGGTGACGCCGGCTGCGAAGCGTACACAGGGGGTGTGCGGGTTGTGTGATAGATCCTCGAAGAAGCCATTTTGTGGCGCCGACGCCATTGGGAGAGCGGCAGGCAACAGCGCGGGCACGGTAGGGCTTGATGTCCGTGACTCGCCGGGGTCGAAGAGCAGGGCACATACACAAGGATCAACCCGGAATCTGGGAGGGCTTTTTCTGAACCTTGCCAGCGAGGCGGTGGGACAGACGCGGTAGAAAAAGTCCGGATGCACGCGCATTGTGTCGGACGGGCGGGTGGAAGGGTAGACGGTGCCCGTAAACTCCTTCAAATACCCGTCACGGCCGAGTTGAACGACAAGTACGGCGGCCGGTGGGCACGGGCCGGATGCTGGATCCTGCAAGCCCTGCGGAACAGGCCATCCAGGGCTCAGGTATATTGCAAGGGAGTGACTCATGCATGCTCACTTGATGTTTGAAAATACACCCTGACACGCCTAGAGAATAATATGTAAAAAAGAATAACGACGCTTGTAAAAATAGCCGCTAGTACATACGCACTTGTATCGTGCAATTCTTCACGAAAAGATTCTATAGAAAAGGGGGCGACACAAGCAATAAAATACGATGCAACGAACAAGAACCGCGAGCTACGCCAGCGTCTGGCAAGAAGTATAGCCGAGATGGAAGCAGGCACCATAAGACCAACAATCACGAATAACTCGAACAGGTTCTTGGCTGCGCCGTACTGCCACGCAGGATCACCACTCGGGATGATTGATCCCGTTAGAGTTGCGCCGAGAGTTAGCAAAGGAGAAAGCAGGCCTGCGATAAACATCAGTTTTAGAGCAAATGGCATTTCGAGAAATGAGCTGATCATAATAGACATCTGTATTACCACCATCCTATTACATTAATGACACCCGCTGCTCCTGCCGAGAGCCCGAGACCTCTTCTGTGTATCGGGTTCAGGCTTGAGTTAAGCCCTACCTGTCCGCCATAAGAACTTCCAGTGCCATCAAAGTTGTAGCCACCGCCACCTCCATAAGTGAAATTGGAGCCGCCAAACGATCCGCCGATCCCAATGGATCCGCCCGCGCTAAACCCGGTTGAGGGGGGCTTCAGGGTCGAGCATGCCGCACCATATGGCCCATCCGTCCTTGCCCCGCCTGTCGGCCCTTGATCAAATGGATCAAGCGCACCGCCCCCACCAATCCCAACTCCCAATTGCCCACCCATAAACCATGTACCAGTATCATTGCGACCAAATATGACACCCCCGCCAATGCCCGCAAAAGCATTTAAACTTACTGACCAAAGCCCATGTGGGTCGAGCCAATTTAGAGGATCGTTGAGGACGTAGCCGTAGAGGTTGGGGTCGCCGCCGGCGAAGCGGATGGGGTCCTTGGCGGTCCAGCGGCCCGTGCTGGGGTCGTAGTCCCGGGCTCCGAAACGGACCAGGTTCGTGTGTTGATCCAGCAGACCACCTGCAAAGCCGAAGGGCTGGAAACCAGGGTTGGTGTCTTGCAGCACATTGCCCCAGGCGTCGTAATCGATCCGCTGGACCACCTCCCCTGTGCCCACGTTCACCACCAGGCGCGGGCTCCCGAGCTGGTCAGAGAGAATCCGGTAGGTCGCGTCATCGCGGATCATATAGTCAGGCACGTGGGCGTGCTCGGCGTACACGAAACGGCTGACCACCTGTCCCGAGCCATCCAGTTCCGCGATCGGATTCAGCTGGTCACGGTACAGGAAGCCCTGGACGAGAGCGCCGTTCACCCGCTTGCCCACCCGCCGGTTGCGCCCATCGGTCAGGTATTCGATCCGCAGATCCCCGGGCAGGTGTACCTGCTGCAGATTGCCGACTTCGTCGTACACATACCGTGTCTGCACGCCGCCGTCCGTCCTGCTTGCCAATTCGCCGTTCTCCGAGTATTCGAACTGCGCCTGCCCGTAGGCCAGCATACGGTCCTGACCATCGTAGACGGCGGTCTGCAGACCGTTCACGTGCGTGCGGTTGCCGTTCGCATCGTATGTGTACGTCACTGCAGTGCCATCTCGGGAGACCGTCGCAAGCCGCCCCGCGACATCATAAGAGTAGGAGGTCCTCGTCAGGCCGCCTTCGATCAGAGCCGTCTCCTCGATCACACGGCCGACGGCGTCGCGGGAATACCCGAACTCGGCTAACACGCCCGTAGCGCCCGCCGCCCGGATCGAAACGATCTCGCCGAAAGCATTGTAGTCGAGTGCCGTGCTCACCAGGCCCAGGCTGCTACCGATGACTCTCCCGTTTCCGGGATCGCGTGCAAGGCTCAGGTCACCCGCCCCGATCAGGAGTCCGTCGCTGTCGTGCTGGTAGGCGATGCCCTGGCCGTTCACCGACCGTTGCGTGACCCAGAAATTGTGATCGTAGGACTGGGATACCGACCCGTTGACCGTCCCGGCCCAGGTCTCACTCAAGGGAAGGAAGCCATCCCAGGAATAGGCAAGGTCGATCCCCGTGGGGGAATCAATGGATGCGAGCTGTCCAGTTTCGGGATGGAATCCGAACCGGTACTCGCCCGTGGAGACCCGGAGGCTGTCCGGGCGCCCGCCGGCATCGTAGAAGAACCGTAACGCCTGCCCGTCGGGCCGCTCGATCGCGGTCAACTGGCGATCGCGGTTGTATTGGTACCGCGTGATCGTATCCACGCCCGGAAGGGCCGGCGGTAAGTACCGTTGTTCCAGATTCACCGGCGTGTATTCGAACAGGTGCGCCTCACGTCCGGGCGGGACCAGCGCCGCAGGGTTTCCGGCGGGGTCATAGACGTAACCGATTTCGCGCCCGTCCGGCAACGTCTCACGAACGATACGGCCCGCGGAATCGTATGCGTAGCCTCGGGTCCGTGAAAGCGGGTCCGACACCGTCGCGACCTGGCCCGATTCGTTGTAGCTCAACGCATGGACCCGGTCCCCGGCGGCGCCCTGGATCATGCGGGTCAGCCGCCCCCTGGCATCCCGTTCGTACGCCACAGGCGCCAGCCCGGCAATCGTGTCTCTCCGGATCCGGCTACGCGCATCGAGTTCGATGCTGCGCTGCCGCCCCTGCGGGCTTGTGATGAACCACACACGATCCGCGGCACTGAAACGGGCCTGGGTCATTCGTCCGTTGCTAGTGACAATCTCCACCAGTTCGCTATGGCTTAGGGGGTCGCCCGCCTGTCCCAGCATCGCGGTGCGCTGCGTCGTGGTCTGCTGGACACGTCCGCTCGGCGTGCGAAGCGTCACGCTGGACGGCACCGGACTGCTCATGCCGAAGCGCGGGTCCGGACCCTCCAGGATCTCTGCCAACGTGCCGTCCGCGGCGGTGAAGATGCGCCGCCCAGCGGTATTCAACGCCAGCGTTTCCCGGGTCCCGTCCGGGAGAAGGTTCTCGCGCATTCGGTTGCCAGTCGGCGTCTGCTCCACGCGGTAACGGGTGGCGCGTCCCTCGGCCGAGGTCATTCCGACCTCATAGCCGTTCGCGATGGCCCCGCGGGTGATATTCCAACCGCCGCCGGCCGGGTCTCCGGTGCCCGCGAGCCGCCCGAGCGCATCGTACGTATAGGCGGACTGGAAGCCTCGCGGATCGGTGAGACCCGTCAGCAGACCGCGTGCCCGGTAGGCGAAATGGCTCGACTCTCCCATCGGGTTCGTGACCGAAGCGAGGTACCCATGCGCCCCCACGGACACCACCGTACGCTGACCATCGGGGCCCACGATGGCGACCACGTCTCCAGTGGCATCCCGTTCGATCCTTGTCCGGTTGCCATCCCCATCCTCGATCTGCACTAGCAGCCCGCGAACGTCGTAGCCGAAGACGTAACGGAGTGCACCGGTCACATTGTCTACGGTGCGCAGGTGGCGCCCGGTGTGGTCGAAAACATAGTGCTCGCTGCCGTCCCGCGAAGCGACCATACGGGCGCCGCCCAACGTCCCGCCCAGGCTCGACGCGATGCGCCGGACGCGCCGGTTACTGGAATCGGCCAGGTACAGCGAGCCATCGGGGCCGAAGCTGATTTCGGTGCCCCCGATTGTGGCCCGCTCGGCGGGCCCTCCGTCGCCGGTGAATCCCGACTGTCCGGTTCCGGCCACGGTGCGGATGATGCCATCCGGGGTCACCAACCGGATGCGGCGATTGTCGATGATGTCGGCAATCGCGATCGTACCGTCGGACGCAGCCGTGACGGCGCTCACACGCCCCATGCAGGCCAATGTCGCATCCCCTCCGTCACCGCTGAAGCCGTTGCAGACCCTGCCCGCTGCCCGGTGGATGATGCCATCGGGTCCCACCCGAAACACCGTGTAATTGTGCGAGTCGATGTACAGGTCTCCCTCGGGGCCGACCGCCACGTCATAGGTCCGGTCGATGCGTGCCTGTACCGCGGGCCCCCCGATCCCGCCGATGCCAGAGCCGCCGTTGCCAGCGACCGTCCGGATGATCCCGTCGGGCCCGATCCTCCGGACCCGGTGTGTGCGGAAGTCGCCCACGTACAGGCTGCCGTCGGCACCGACCGCGATGCCGCGCGGGTCGATGAAACTCGCGTTCACGGCCGGCCCGCCATCACCGGCAAAGGTCCTGGACCCGTTTCCGGCCACGTGATGTACGGTGCCGTCCGGATTGGCCCGAAAGATTCGAGGTCCGCCGTTGCGGCGCGTAAAGAACACGGACCCGCCGGCATCCACCGCGACGTTCAAGATGCCGGAGTTGCCGGCGGTCCCGGGAACGGTCGAAATCACCCCTCGCACGTCGACCTTGCGCACCCGATCGCCGGCCGCCAGGAAGATCGAGCCGTCCGGTGCGATCGCGACGTCGTAGGGACCGTTGATCCCGGCCTCCAGCGCTGGCCCGCCATCGCCGGTATTCGTGCCATTCCCGTTTCCGGCCACAGTGGTGATCAGGGCGCCCACGTCCTTCGCACTGCGCCGCGTCCCATCGCCCTTGTACAGCACCGCGTCGGGTGCACTGTACATATGATGGGCGTTCAGGCTCCAGCCGCCGAGACCAAGGACCCGGGCGTCCACAGCACCGAGCATCGGCCGGGACTCGCGCCAGAGGGTGATCTCATGGCGGCGCCGGTCTCCGGAAAGAATGCCCAGGCCGGTCGCCGCAAAGCTGCGCGAGAAATTCGCGGGAGCGTAATAGACAGCCCGATAGACATACCCGACCCGCACCGTTGCCGTCTGGGCGGACGGCAGTTCCCGGCCAAAGGCATCCTTGCCGTCCCAGACGAACGTGTGGACCTGGTTCGGGTGGCCGGCGAAGCTCTGGTGGAACCGCCGGCCGGCCACCTCGATCTGCAGATCTATCCGCTGCAGGCTCGCGGGCACCTGGCTGCCACTGAGCGGGATGCGGAGGCTGCGCGCCGCCTGCCGCCCCGGAACCCGGTCGCTGCGGTAATTCAGCGAGAACGGTGTACCGGCCACAGGCACCGACTGGCCCAGCACCTGGTTCTGGCATTCGATGATTGAACCACTGCGGCAGTCCGGCTCATCTTCCCGCTCGTCGATCTCCGGTTCGGGCACCCGGGGCGGCTCTGCATCCGGAGGTGGGCCATAGGGCCAATTATAGTCCCAGGGGGTGAAGTGCTCGGTCGGCACGCGCCAGAGACTCTGCCCTGGGGCATAGAGATCGGCGAGCGCGCGGCGCTCGTGCGCGTCGATTGCGAGCGCCGCAAGCTCAGACTCGGTGGCGGCGGCACCGGAACCGGTCACGTCCAGCACCGCCGCTCCGCCTTCGACCGAGAGCACCCGAATGATCCGGCCGTTGTCGGATGCGATCCACGCCGCCTTGTCACGGTCGTACCAGCCAGCGGGCACGATCCCGCCCACCGGGAAGTCGAGGAAGTTTTCCACGTACACCGGGACCGGTCGGTCGAAGCGAACCTCAGTGGCTCCCGCCGTCATCGCCTCGTCCACCGAGAGTTCCACGGCATAGGTATAACCCGATGTGGGCGGCAGCTCTCCGGGCATGGCCGCGGCTCCGCTCTCCCCCACCGTGTACTCTGTTGCGCGAACACTCATGCGCGTGATGGGCTGCGAGCTGCCGTCGGCAAACCGCAGCTCCGCTGTGGTCCCCTGCGGAAACAGGATCGTGGCCTGCCGCGTGCCGTCGGTGTCGCTCACCACGCTGCCGCGGGCGGCCTGGACCGGTACATCGGCCGCGAGATCGATGCTGCTGACGGCCGGGTCGAGAGGGATCAGCACCACGTCGGGTGCCCAGACGTAGTCCAGCCAGGGCACCCGGACCTGCCTCTGGACCGGAAGATAGCCCGGCTTGTCATATCGCACCGCGAGATGGCCTCCACCGTTCACGGCCATGTCGAAGCTGCCGTCCAGCCGGCTGAGGGTGTGGCCGAGGTCATCGTGGTCCTTCACCGTGATGCGCACCCCGGCGAGCGGCTGCCCGTCCCGCGCGGTCACTCTGCCGCGCAGCACGGCCGCACGATGCTCGGTGATCGTTCCGGGCACCACTCCGCGCTGAATGGGATTGTCCCCGGTGTAGAGGAAGGCGGTCGCGGCCAGCAGCTCCGGAACGCCGCCTTCATCCAAAGCCGGGGCGACCGTGGCCGGATCCGGCGGCAGAAGGCCTTGGTCTATGCCGGTTACACCGGGTACATCTAGCACGACGGGTGTGCTGCGGTTCTCGGCACGGTCGACCACGACGAGTTCAAGGCTCTCACCCGGTGAGGCGTCAACGATCAGCGCGAAGCTACCGTCGGCGGCGACTGGACTGCTGGCCACAGCGCCGGTGTGCGTGTTCTGCAGATGAATCCGCGCGTCCGCCTCGGCACTGCCCACGCCGCCGGTCACGGAGACCTGGCCAGCGCTGACATCGCCGACCCGGACCTGATCGGCCTCCACCGGAAGCGGGGGCACCGTATCGAGGACGATCGTGGCCTGCAGTTCGCCGACGTTCCCGGCGCGGTCGACCGCCACGAAGGACAATGTGTTCGGGCCTTCGACCAGCTCCACCGGGTGATCAAAGCGGTGCTCCAGCCCCAGCGCCACGGCCTCGCCTTCGATCGTCAGTTCCACCGGTTCGCTGACCAGCCCATGCAGCCGGGTCTGCACCTGATTGGTGAAGCCACCCGGCTCTGGCGACGTCAGTGTGATCACCGGCGGGATGGTGTCGACCGTGAACCGGCGCTCCGCGAACGCGGAGACGTTGCCGGCACGGTCCGCAACCACCGCCCGCAGCGTCACCCCCCCTTCGTGAACGGTCGACTCAGGGACGCACTCCGCGCCGTCGGCGGCGTGCGCACAGGAGGCCGGGAGATTCTTGTGGTCCACCGTAAGCGCAAGCGAGTCCGGGTCGACCCCGGATCCCACGTCGCTGTACCGCAGCACGATCGGCGGTCTCGCGGTGTTCTCGAAGCTGTTTTCTGCAGGCGCGACGATCGCGATTTCGGGAGGGGTCACGTCCGCATAAGCGGACAATGCCCAAACACGGCCCCGAAAGGACGGATGTGTACGCAGATCCAGGCTGACGCTCCAGTCACCATGGGCCGAGATCCGCTGCAGCGTGGAGGCACCCGCGACCCAGGCCGACCCATCCGCCGGATCGACCGCCAGCGCCAGCACCGTTTCCGTACCGTACAGGGGCTGCAGGGCGAAATGCTCGTGGCCCGAGGCATCCAGCAACCACAGCCAGGTCCCATCCGTTGCCCAAAGGGCCCCCGCCTGGTCGGCTGTGATAAGCCGGATGTCGCTGCCCTCCTGCGTGAACTGCAACGTGCCGTCGATCGCATAGCGGCGAAGACCCCCTGCGCCGCCCACCCAGACAGCGTCCAGGCTGGCATCGAATGCGATCGTGCGGGCATCGAATCCTTCGCCCAGAAGCACCTCTCCCGCAGGCTCTCCCTGCAGCGTCCAGGCACTGAGCCTGTCGGGGCCTGCGACCCACGCAGTCCTTCGCCCGGAATCCAGCGCCATGGCACGCAGAGGTTGCGCCAGCGGGTGGTGGAGCAACTGGACACCCCGCCAGTCAAAGACCGTCAAGCTGCCAAGACGCGCCAGCCAGATGTCGCCACTGGCCTCGTCGATCGCCAGATCGAGGTGCACTGGGTTGGCATTTCCCCGGCCGCCATGGTGAACGGGGATCGTCATCGAGACCTGCCCGCCGGGATCGAGCGCATACAGGCTGCCGCGGCCATAGGCCCAGGCGGTCCCCCGTCGCAGATCCACGGCCACGGCATTCAGTTTCCCTGTGCCGTAATCCGAGAAGAGGATCGCCCCGTCGACCGCGTCGACGAGCAGGGCACCGCCCGTGGCTCCCACCCACAAGGACGCGCCGGGCGTGGTGGCGCGATCCTCTTCCTGCACGCCAGCGCCGATGGGATCCGAGTCCTCGTTGCCCTGGGTGCCCACGGTCCACGCGGGGATCAGCAGCAACAGCGCGAGCGCATGGACCGCGGACCGCCATCCGCGCCGCCGCGCGGGACCACGATCACCGTCCGATTGACCCGCCGAGGTTTTTTCCTGCCCGCGCGTACCTGCCCGGTTCGTTCCTTCCATGGAGACGCTACTCCCTTGCCTGATCGTTTCCGGATGCGCAGGGAGGCCGTTGGCGGCTAAACGCGGTGCGATCGAGGGGAGGGATACGTCTCCGCCCCAATCGGGCCGGACTAACACGGGTTTCAAGGCCACCGGCGGTGGCACCCGGACATCCAGACCCTAGCGATGCAGCCGTACGCACACTCCCTGTGCGACTAAAAGCGAAAAGAATTACCACAGCGCTGCCCGGGGGCACAAGCGCGGCGGCCGGAAGCATTCGCTCCGATGGTCTGAGGAATTGGCGAGGACACGGGATTTATCCGCAGGTCTTCGCCGCGTCAGAACGCGGAGAGCCGGTTCACCTCGTGCAGCGCGCGTGCCAGCACAGCGCGGTGACCTCGGTCAGATCGTGCGCGGCGGTCTGCCTGCCGTTCGCGTCGAACAGGCAGAGCTCCACGCGCTCCGTGACCTCCGAGTACAGCGAGAAGTTCGTGCCCTTGCCATCGAACGTGGCCCCGAGCGGGTAGGGCTCACCCGGCAACGGCACCGCTGCTAACGGTTTGCTCACACTGGAATCCCGCTTCATCGTGCCCTCGCGATCCGGCCCGGCAACCGGGCGTGATATCGGACGCACGGAATCGCGGACCAGCAGGCAGCGGTGCACCGCCCACGCGATCCCGGACGCAAACCCGGAGTTCACTCCCGATCAGCATAGGCCGCGCAACGGGGGAATGTGTACCCCGCTGCGCGCAGCGGCATTCGGAAGGGTCGCATTGATCGGGTGCCGTGGCGAGTGCAGCCTTCAGCGAGGTCGTCACAAGGGCATTTCTGCGCAGGCAGAGTGACGGGCTCGTGCTAACTCTCATGGCCCCCGGGTCCCGCAAGCGGGAGAGGGGAGAGATGCGCGGCTTTCGCGTTAAATTAGAATGCAAGAATATGGCGGTCGTGTCGCCCCGCTTGGCAGGCTTGTGCCCCGGAAATAGAAGAACTTTAAAGCAGAATTGATTGCAGTCATTTTCCCCCGCTGCGGTATCGCTTTTACTGGTTCCCAGATCCAGAGGAGGAGGCTGTCGACATGGGTGACCGGTCCAAAGAATTTTCCAAGTCGCGCCGGCATTTCCTGCAGCTTGCAGGTGCGGCAGGATTTGGCGCCGTCGCAACACCTGGGGCTGTGCTGGCGCAGTTCCGGTATTTGGCGCCGACACGCGTCGAAAATCCACTTGCTCATTATCCGGACAGGAACTGGGAACACATCTATCGCGATATCTACCGCAGTGACGGCTCTTTTGTTTTTACCTGTGCGCCGAACGACACGCACAATTGTCTGCTTCGCGCCTTTTACAAGAACAAGGTACTGACACGAATCGAGCCCACCTACGGTTATCACAAGGCGACCGATCTGGAGGGGAACCAAGCATCTGCGCGGTGGGATCCCCGCTGCTGCCAAAAGGGGCTCGTACTTACGCGGCGTCTGTATGGCGACCGTCGCGTCAAGGGAGCCTTCCTGCGCAAGGGGTTCAAGGACTGGGTGGACGAGGGCTTCCCGCGGGATGCGACGACCGGTATGCCTCCGAAGCACTTCCTCAATCGCGGCTGGGATTCATGGGTCAAGGTGTCGCACGAGGAGGCCGCCGATTATCACGCGCGGACGTTGCGGAGTATCGCCGAAACCTATTCCGGCGAGCAGGGGCGGCGCCACCTGGAAGCCCAGGGTTACCACCCCTCGATGATCGATGCGATGGACGGGGCCGGCACGCGCACGATGAAAGTGCGGGGAGGCATGGCCAAGCTGGGTGCGGCGCGCCTGCTTGGCACTTTCCGCATGGGCAACAGCCTGGCCCTGCTCGATCACCATGTCCGCGGCGTGGGACCGGATGAGGCCAAGGGCGCCGGCGCCTGGGATTCATATTCGTTCCACACCGATCTGCCGCCCGGCCACACCATGGTCTGCGGAGATCAAACCAACGACTTTGAGTTCCACGACGCCGACAACGCCGAGATGATCGTCGTCTGGGGCATGAACTGGATCTGCACCAAAATGCCCGACAGCCACTGGCTCACGGAGGCACGGCTCAAGGGGGCGAAGACCGTGGCGGTCACGGTGGAGTACTCGGCCACGGCCAACAAGTGCGACGAGGTTCTGGTCATCCGCCCGGGCACCGATCCCGCCCTCGCCCTGGGCATGGCCGGCGTCATCATTCGGGAGGGCATCTACGACAAGGATTTTGTTCGTCGCTACACCGACCTGCCGGCACTCGTGCGCATGGACACACTGGAAGGTCTGAAGGCACGGGACGTTTTTCCCGGCCACGTGGAACGTCAGCTGGACAACTGGACCCACGTGCTGGGTGCCGGGGAGGAGGAGCCACCGGTGCATCAGCAGAACGGCCGCTATATCCCCCATGCGCTGAAAGGTGAGTTCTCCGATTTCGTGGTCTGGGACAAGGCCACGGGAGAGCCGGTCGCCGTTGGTACGGATCAGCTCGGCGACCACTTCGACAAGCTGGGAATCGATCCGGCGCTGGAGGGGAGCTTCCGTGTCCGAACCGTCGATGGCAAGACGGTCGAGGTGCGCCCGGTGTTCGATCTTACCCGGCAGTACATCGACGACAACCTGACTCCGGAGCAGGTGGAGGCGATCACCTGGGCGCCGCGGGGATCCGTGGAAAGCGTCGCGCGGGATATCGCCAAACATGCCGGAAAGACGCTGGTTCCCTGCGGCATGGGTCCGAACCAGTTCTGGAACAACGACAACAAGGACCGCGCGATCTTCCTGTTGGTGGCACTCACCGGTAACGTCGGCCGGCATGGTGGCAACATCGGCAGTTACGCCGGCAACTACCGGGTCAGCCTGTTCTCCGGCGCCGGGCTCTGGACGGGAGAAGATCCCTTCAACGTCCAGATCGATCCCGAGGGGCCGGTTTCCCGGAGAAGCACCCTGCGCTACGAATCGCTGCACTACTGGGCAAACGGCGAGCGCATCATGATGGCCGGCGACAAAGTGATTACCACGGGTAATCATGTCCCGACCCCTACCAAGGCCATCTGGCAAACGAACTCCAACTCCAGTCTGGGCAACCAGAAGGGCCATTACGATGTTGTGAACAACACCCTTCCCAAGTGCGAGCTGGTCGTTTACAACGACTGGTGGTGGACGGCGTCGTGTGAATACAGCGATATCGTCTACGGGGTGGACTCCTGGATGGAGTTCAAGCATCCGGACATGACGGCGTCCAACACCAATCCTTTTCTGCAAATCTTCCCGGCAACCCCGCTGCGACGCACCTACGGAACGGTGCACGATCTGGAAACCTATCTACTGGTGAGCCGCGCTCTGAGCGATCTGACCGGAGACCGGCGCTTCGTGGACCTGTGGCGGTTCGTCGAGGAGAACCGGGTCGACGTCTATCTGCAGCGCATCCTCGATCACTCCGCCAACCTCCGCGGTTACCAGTTCCACCATCTCAACGGGCTGGCACGGGCCGGCATCCCGGCGCTGGTGAACAATCGTACTTACCCGCGGGTGTTCAGCTACGAACAGGTCGCCGAGTCCAAACCCTGGTACACGAAAACGGGGCGGCTGGAATTCTACCGGCCCGAGCCCGAGTTCATCGAGGCGGGCGAGAACCTGGCGGTCTACCGGGAACCTTCGGAAGCCACCTTCCACGAGCCCTGCGCGATCCTGGCCAAGGAGCACCCGGCGATTCGGCCCAAGCGGCCGGCGGACTGGGGCATCCCGGCCGACGACCGCAGCCACCAGAACCGGCAGATGCGCAACACGACGATGGACGGGGCCTCGCTGCTGGCATCGAAGCATCCGCTGATCGAAGCGGGCTACCGCTACGTGTTCCACACGCCGAAATACCGGCACGGCGCGCACACCACTCCGATCGACACCGATTACATGATGATGCTGTTCGGACCGTTCGGGGACATCTACCGCCGTGACAAGCGCATGCCCGGCACCAGTGAAATGTACGTTGACATCAATCCCTCCGATGCGAAGGAGCTCGGTATTGCCGACGGCGATTACGTCTGGATCGACGGAGATCCGGAAGAGCTCCCTTTCCGCGGCTGGCAGCAAGAGGGCCGGGAGGACGCGTACAAGGTCGCGCGACTGATGGCCCGGGCCCGCTACTACCCGGGGACGCCCCCAGGCATCACCCGCATGTGGTTCAACGGATACATGGCGACGCCCGGCTCCGTGCAAGGGCACGAGGGCCGTGAGGACGGCATCGCCAAGAGCCCGGAGACCAACTACCAGGCCATGTTCCGCTATGGCGGCCACCAGAGCCTTACCCGGTCATGGCTCAAGCCTACGCACCAAACCAACAGCCTCGTGTGGCGCAGGCTCTTCAGCCACGTGCAGGGGCAAGGTTTCGCCGCGGACGTGCACTGTGTCACCGGTGCCCCGCGCGAGTCCATGGCCAAGTTCACCAAGGCGGAACCGGGCGGCATCGGCGGCGAAGGGCTTTGGCGGCCGGTGAGCCTCGGGCTTCGACCCGCGGCCGAGAGCGAGGCGCTGCAACGATATCTCAAGGGCGCCTACGTCCTTGCATCCGACAAAGAACAGTCCTGAGGAGGTTTTGCTATGCCGAGCGTTTACAACTGGCAGCTGGGGCGGACGATGGAGTACCCCTTCGAAGGCGTGCGGCCCAAGCGGCAGTTTGCGATGATTCTCGATACCAACAAGTGCATCGCCTGCCAGACTTGCACCGTCGCGTGCAAGACCGCCTGGACCGCCGGCCGCGGGCAGGAATACATGCTCTGGAACAACGTCGAAACCAAGCCCTACGGGTACTACCCCCTGGGCTGGGACGTCAATATCCTCGACCGCCACGGTGTGCAGGACGTCAACGAGGCCGTGTACAAGGGCAAGACCCTGTTCGAGGCAGCGCCGGACGGCGAGATCGTGCTGGGGTATCGACCCAAGGATGAGGACTACGCCTACCCGAACATCGGCGAGGACGACTGCACCGGTGAGATGGGGCAGGGCGCCTGGATGCAGATGCCGCACATGCAGTGGATGTACTATCTGCCCCGAATCTGCAACCACTGCACCTATCCCGCGTGTCTCTCGGCCTGCCCGCGGCAGGTCATCTACAAGCGCGAGGAGGATGGGATCGTGCTCCTCGATCAGGAGCGCTGCCGCGGCTACCGCGAATGCGTGACTGCCTGCCCGTACAAGAAGGTGTTCTTCAACCCGATGACCCGGGTTTCGGAGAAGTGCATTGGCTGTTACCCGGCGATCGAGAACAATCGGCAAACCCAGTGCACCATCACCTGTATCGGCAAGATCCGGCTCCAGGGCTTCATCACCACGCCGGACGAGGCGCGCGAAGACAACCCGCTGGACTACATCATCCACTTCGCCAAGGTTGCCAAGCCGCTGTATCCGCAGTTCGGGCTCGAGCCGAACACCTATTACATTCCGCCGGTGCACGTCCCCCCGCGCTACCTGCGGCAGATGTTCGGCTGGGGCGTGGAACAGGCCATCGAGACCTATCGCCGCGCCTACGAGGACCCCAAACTGCTCGGAGCGATGCTGCTGTTCGGTGCCACCTCGGCGATCATCCATCGCTTCAAGCTGGAGGGCGGCAAAGTAATCGGCTACGACGACAAGGGCGCCGAGCTGGTGCGCGTTCCGATGGTCGAGCCCACGTATGTGCGGGATGCCTACGACGCGCGCTTCGACACCTATCGCACCAACGTGACCTGACAGGAGGCATGCTCATGTGGCAGAAAACATTGGCTTCCGGCGCGGTGGCGCTGACTGCGGCGCTGATCGTCACCACGGCGATGGCCGCCGACATGATTCGGGCCGTTCCCGTCGATGCCGACGGGCCGCTGAAGGATCCCGATGCGGCGTTCTGGGAGGGCATCGAGTCGGTGCGGGTGCCTCTGCAGCCACAGATGGTGGTCCCGCCACGGCACCTGCAGCCGGCGGTGACCGAAATCTCCGCGCGAGCGGCACACAACGGTCAGTGGATCGGTGTGCTGATCGAATGGCCGAGCGCCGGTCCGAGGGACACCATCGTCTCGGATACTTTCGGTGACCAAGTGGCTGTCCAGTTCCCCGTGCAGGGCGAGGTGCAAAGCAGCCCTATGATGGGTCACGCGGGTGCCCAGGTGAACATTCTTCAATGGCGGGCCGCATTGCAGCGGGATCTCGCCAAGGGTGAACCGGACATACGCGATCTCTACCCTTACGCTTTGGTCGATGTCTACCCCGACGAGGTGCTGAGGCTCACCGACGCCCGCGCGTATACGGGTGCGCTCGGGCTGGACAACCCGGTCGCCAGGCCGTTCGAGAGCCCGGTTCTGGATCAGATGGCGGAAGGCTGGGGCACGCTGACGGTTCGGCCACTGCAGATGGCGGATGGCTGGGGTGTGTGGGAAGACGGAACCTGGCGCGTGGCCATTACCCGACCCATGCGGTATCTGAGCCCGGGGGATCCCGATCGGTTGACGCCAGGAAATACCAGCCGAGTGGCCTTCGCCGTGTGGGATGGCAACAACAACGAGGTGGGCGCCCGCAAGAGCTGGTCGAACTGGACTCCGTTGCGGATCGAGGAATGGCCCATGAGCATCGAACCGAACGCCGTGATGGACGAAAAGGTCGGGGATATTCTGACCCGAGCCCACCGTTTCCAAACGCTCGCCGCCCTGTTTTCCTACCCGGATTCCGGCGGGTACGAGGCTTTGTGCCGATCCCTCGAGTCGCTGGGCAGAGCGGGCCGCGGTGTACGCGGAGCGGCCGAGCGCGATGCCATCGACGCGGTGGCGACAGCCTGGCGGCAGGCCGACGCTGCTCTGCTGCAGGCGGAGTACGGACGCCTGTTCCTTGGCCGGACTCCGTGTTCGCTGCATTCGGCGGCGTACAGCGGGGCGGGTAGCCTGGCGGGTCCGGCGGCCGAGATTGCCGACATCAGCGGCTTCTACCAGGCTTTCGGCGTCGATATCCGGGATGACCAGCCGGAGCGTCCCGACCACCTCGCCGCCGAACTGGAATTCTACGGCACCTTGCTCATCAAGCTTGCCTACGCCCAGCTCAGCGACTGGGTGGAAGCGTCCGACGTCACCGCAGCGGCGGCGCGCAGCTTTCTTTCAGACCATCTTGGCCGCTGGTCCGGTGTGCTAAGCGAGCGGCTGCAGCGGAACGACGCAGCCGCTCCGTTCCGCACGCTGGCCGCATGGCTGGACAGACTGCTCGATGACGAGTGTCAGCGTTTCGGTGTCAAAGCCGAACCCTTCGGCGAGCCGATCACCGATAGCGAGAGCGCCGACTCGATGATCTGTCCGCACGACGGGGCCGCTGTCCCCACGGGGCAGGCCCAGCCAGTGCATTTTCATCGCGCGCGGCATTGACCTTGGGGCGGTGGCCCGGGTCGGTGTGGCACCGCACCCGGGACCCCTGCCCCAGGCAGTTGGCCTTGCCGACGCCTGCAGGCGAGCACCGTGCTGCTCGCTAACCTGAACGCCCCCCGGTACCGGACGGCCATCACCGCAATCGCTAACTCGCTCGATCTCGGCCATGCCCACGCTCCCGCAAGTGGGTGACCGACGGCACGGGTAGTTGGCGCCGACCAACCGCTCTCCACGTGGCCCTCTAGTGGGCGCTGCGGGAAACGACCTGGGCCCGCGCCCTGTGCTCGTCAGTGGCATCGGTCCCGACGTGAATGATCCGCCGGCTTGCTCTGATGCCGACCAGTCGGCTGAATGGTGCGCTACCCTTACAACCAAACCCGCCACCCTCGATCCTCCCACGGGAGCGAGGGGTGGCGGCGATGCCAGCGGGTGCCAGCCCGTAAGGCAAGCGGCCCGATTCCGGTGCCACGACGGCGCGATTTTCGGCGCAACAGCCGGCATCGCGCGGGTTACCGATGAGGTCGATGCCCGAGGCATGGGCCGTGGAGGGAATGCTGGCGCTGAAAAATCCGTCCGTATCCCTGGAGTGCCGCGCCAGATGGCTGTGTATAGCGTGCAGCGATGGACTGGCTTGATTCCGATCCAGCCACAACGCGGTGTGGTCTTCAGCCGAAACAGGAATCACCGACGGGTTTTATGACAATGGCGAGCCTTTCCAAAACCATAGTGTTCGAAGACAAGCCGCAGATCTTCGAGGGTCTCAGCGAGGAGAGCCTGGAAAGAATCATTGCGAACTCGACCCTGCATGGCATCGATGCCGGTGTCATCCTGGTCCATCAAGGTGATGCACCGGCCAGCATCTACGTCACCGTCAGGGGTGCGCTGCGAACTTACCGCAGCAACAGCAATGGCAACGAAGCGACCATTCGTATGCTGAAGCCTGGCGACAGCTGCATGGAGGCCGTCATGTTCATGGGCGGTCCGTCGCCTATCAATGTCGAGGCCGTCGAGAACTCTGTCGTGCTGATGATTCCGGAACGAGTCGTGAAGGCCCAGGTGCTCGATGACGCACAGTTCGCGACGAACCTGTTGAGAATCGTCGCGCGGCACTACAAGAACACCATGCATCAGGTCGATGGCATGAACATGAAAACCCCTTTGCAGCGTGTCGGATATTATTTCCTGCTGCGCCATATCGAAGCAGGGCACGATACGTTGGATGTCGATCTTCCGTTCCAGAAAAAGCTGATTGCAAATTATCTCGGCATGACGCCGGAGACTTTTTCGCGTGTCCTGAAACAGATGCGGGAGTACGGAATCGACGTCGGAAGCAGCCGGATCCGGCTCCGTGACGCCTTCACGCTGTGCCATTTCTGCGATACCGACTCGGCAGCCTTGTGCCCACATGGGAGCGATGCGGTGTGCAGCAGATGCCCTCCGCATTGAGTGACGGCCTTCGGCCTACAGTGCTTCTGCGATTTGGGGGGTCAATACAACACCACTGTCGGATCCAGGCTGCGCCACAAGTACCACGTGGCAACCGTGCGCCACGGTGCATGCCGCTCGCCGTGGCGCCGCAGGGTCCGGGGCGTGGGGCGTTCATTGTCGAGGTAGTGCAGCGCGACCGCCTTCTGCAGCCCGATGTCGTCGACCGGCCAGACGTCCGGCCGCAGCAGGTTGAAGATCAGGAACATCTCGGCGGTCCAGCGGCCGATCCCGCGCACATCGACGAGCTCGGCGATCACCGCCTCGTCGGTCATATCCTGCCAGCGCGCCGGCTGAATGCGGCCATCGACGAAGTGGCCGGCCAGATCCCGCAAATACTCGGCCTTGCGCCGCGACAGGCCGCAGGCCGCCAGCGACTCCAGCTCCAGCGCCACGATCTGCTCCGGCCGGACCGAGACCACAAATGCCGCGAAACGCTGCCAGACGCTGTCGGCGGCCTTCACCGAAATCTGCTGCCCGACAATCGCGCGCGCCAGCGTCTGGAACGGGTCGCCACGGGTCGTCAGCACCGCGTCGGGATAGCGCGCGATCAGCGCGGCCATCACCGGGTCAGTCCCGGCAAGATCGGCGCAGGCGCGCTTCCAGTACTCGGGTATCGGCATCGTGCTCCATCAGTCAAGGGTACGAATCGGGGTTGGGCGGCTCGGAGTCTTCAACCCGCGGCGGGCGCGGGCCGTAGGCCGGCATGCATGGTAGAGGCGAGCTTCCTGCCAAAACACCATCTCCCAGCGGCACTTTCCACCCGGTCGATACTGGAACGCAAATGCCGGCATTGGCACAGTTCCATGCCCGCCGCTCCAGGCCGCGTAGCGGCGCGGTACGACACGCTGCTCCCGCTGGATCGAGGACCGCAGGAAGCCCTTGATGGCAGCTCCCGGACTGCCGGGCTCGCTCATTCAACGTCCCCGCTCAAGGAAGAGACCATCGCATGCCCATGCCCGCTCGACGCAGCGCGACACGACGTGGTACCAGGGGGGGGGGGTGTAGCTCAGGCTGACCTGAGCGAAGCGGGGTTGCCGCATGTCCTTACCTCCGGCTCCGAAGCACTTCCGTGGGAGTATGACCTGGAGGCTTCCCGGGACGGCGGGTGGGGATCAAGAAAGGTGGGTGCCCAGATTCTTGGCCAGGTCAGCGGAAATCCCAGGGGTTCAGCAGTACAAGTTCTGGAATCATCTGGAAATCCGCGATGTTCCGGGTCGCCAGCACGCCGCGGTTGACGATCGTGATCGCCGCGATCATGCCATCCTGTACGCTTAGCGTGAAAGAACCCGAGGTCGGGACGAGCGAGATTCTGGCGTGACGCATGCCGGTGCGCAAATACCTGCTTGCGGGACTCGAAGAGCCTGTGTGGCGGCTCAGGTGGCGGTGAGATAGCCGTGCTTTTCCAGCATCTTCAGCCAGCGCGGCGCGTTGCGCTGCACGACGAGAGCCTCGTAATCGACGGTGCGGTCCTGGTAGGGGGTCGCATGATTGAGCATGGCGTAGACGATGCGCAGGAGCTTGTGCGCCAGGGCCACGATGGAGCGCTTGTGTCCCTTGCGGATGGACAAGGCCGAAAACTTGTCCTTGAGCGCACAGCGGGTGCGGGAGGCGGCTTGCGCGAACTCGCACAGCAGGCGACGGACCCAGGCGTTGCCCTTGCGCGTGCGTCCGCTCTTGCGTTTACCGGCGCTCTCGTGGTTGCCGGGGCAGATGCCGACCCAGGAAGCCAGGCGTTCCGCGTTGCCGAAGCTCGCCATGTCGGTGCCGATTTCGACGAGCAGCATGGCGGCGCCAATGCGGTCGATGCCGGGCACGGTTTCCAGCAGGCACACCTGCGGTTCCCAGGGGGCCAGACCCGCAAGCAGTTCCTGTTCGAAGCGGGCGATCATGGCCTCGAGGTACTCGATGTGCGCCAGAACCTCGTTGAGCACGAAGCGGTGCCTGGTGCTCAGTTCCTCCGGTTGCAGGGCTTCGAACAGTTCTTCGCGGGAAGCCCGCAGGCGGCCGGCGAGGTCGAGGATCGCGTGCATGGGGGCATCGGCGAGCAGGGCCTTGATCATGGCCCGTGCCGACGCGCCGTGTACGTCGGAGACCAGCACGTTCAGGCGAATCCCGGCATCGGTCAGCACCTTGTGCAGCCGGTTCTTCTCCGCGGCCAGCATCCCGACCAGCTTCTGGCGCTGCCGGGCGATCAGGCGCAGATGGCGGATCTCGGCCGGAGGAATGAACGAAGCCCGCAGCAGACCGGCACGGGCCAGCGTGGCCAGCCACTGGGCATCGGAGAGGTCGGTCTTGCGGCCAGGCACGTTTCGGGCGTGACGGGCATTGACCACCCAGGCCATGACGCCCACACGCTCAAGGGCCGCATAGGGGCTCTTCCAGTAGATCCCAGTGCTCTCCATCACCACGACCTCGGGTCAAACCCGCGAACCCACTCGGCCAACGCCCGCCGATCGCGCTTGAAACCCCCGAATTCCCGGTGCTCCACCGCCACACTGCCATCGGGCTGCTCGATCAGCGCACAGGCCGTGATCTTGCTCTGGTGCACATCCAGACCGACAACGCGCCGGTGAATCGGGGTAATGTCCATGCTGACCTCCTCGGGCAAACGCACTATCCTTCACGATGTGCTGTCGCCAAGGGCGCCGTCCTTCAACGGCCTGTCGGGACTCGACGGCTCTTTTTAGCGTGCGCTGTCCATGACCCTTCCAGGCCATGCCAGGCAATCCGGGTACGAGTGAAGGGCAGCGGGTCGAGTTAGCGTGCGCGGTCAGGCGCCATCAAGAATTATCGCGACCTCAGCCCGACGCGACAGCACGCCCATTATCTTTCATCATCGGGGGTGCCGCGCGCCCGGCGGCATGACAGTTAGCGTGAAAATACGCCGCCCTAGAATCGTATGTCTCTGATTTATAATCGTAGTTTCATCCTTCGGGGTGCCTCGCGGCCGAGGGCATGACAGTTAGCGTGCGGCCGTGGCGCCTGGCCTCACCCATGAGGGTCCCGTACGCGAGCGCCGCGGATTCTGTGAACGGAAAGATGCGGTCGGCGAACCGGGTCCGCCATGCATCGAGGCCGCGCGCCAAGCGTGCCGCACGCTGGTCCGGATGGAGCTTCTGGATTCCGAAGGCGATCTACGCGATGGTCACGGTCGGGAGGGCGACCTCCGCGTCGAAACGAATCAACCAATCCAGGACATGTCGATCCGGCGCCTTGCGCAGCGTTTCGGACACCACGTTGGTATCCGCGAAGATCACAGGTCGATGCCCGTATGCGGTTTGCGCTCCTCGCGGATCAGTGCCTCGAGATCGATGTCGGCCGCACAATCTCGCGCCAGCCTCTCGTAGAAGGCATGCGCCGGCTCGTTGCCGAGCTGCCGGGCCTGGTACATCTCCAGTGCCCGCTCCACCACTTCCGCCACGGAGCGGCGTTCGTAGCGGGCCAGCCGGTGGGCCAGTTCGCGCGCCTTGGCGCTGCGCACGGAAAGCTGTGGTTCGGCCATGCGATCGGCTCCTGAAGCCCGGGATACCCGCGGGGCCAGCCAGCATAAGCCGGAGCGTGGCAGCCGGCAAGATGGCTGAAGATGGCAGTGCGGCCAGCCGTGGCTCCTTGTGCATGGAGAAAGATGGGTGTCATCGTCATCGCGGTCGACAAACGCGACCGCCTGGCGGCGTACAAGGCGGCGGTGAGTCGCCGCTCGAAGTGACGAACGACGAGGGGTAGAACCTGCTGTCCTCTAGTCGCGGTACCTGACCGCAGGTCATGCCGCCCGCGTCTCGAACAGCACGCGCGCCGCGCGCATTCCGCGCAGGTACGCCCGGTTGCGGGCGACCCAGTGCTGCATCAGGTGCTCCCGGCGCCCGCCGCAGCCGAACGCCGGGCGCGGTCGCGAGCCATGTCAGGGCCACGCCGGGAGGTGGGCGGTGACCGCAGGAGGCCTGTGTTTGCCACCCTCGGCAAACCGGACTAAATTTCCAACAATGTCCCTCGCTCAAGGATGAGACCATCGCATGCCCAGCCCCGCTCGTCAGCGTCGAAGCGACCCCGATAGGAACGGCGGCAGCGTGAACCGCGGTGCATCCTGGGTTTCATCCGCCTGCATCCAACGGACTCAAGACCCCGCGACCGCCACGATTGAGCACGTGCGTGTAGATCTGTGTAGTCGAAACGTCCTTGTGCCCCAACAGCTCCTGCACCGTGCGTATGTCGTAGCCCGCCTCGAGCAGATGTGTCGCGAAGGAATGGCGCAACGTGTGGCTGCTGGCCGGCTTCAGAATTCCGCTCGCGCGCACGGCCGAGCGGATGGCACGTTGTACCGCAGACTCGTGCAAATGGTGCCTTCGCCTGACCCCCGTTCGCGGGTCGACTCCAGGCTGCGCTGCCGGAAACAGGAATTGCCAGGCCAGTTCGCGCCCCGCGTTCGGGTATTTTCGTTCCAGCGCATGTGGCAGCCACACGGGCGCGAGGCGTTCGGAGCGGTCGGCCGAATGCAGCAGCCGAACACGCCCTTGCTGCACCCGCAGCGGCTCGGTCAGCGATGCAGGCAGGAGAGTGCGCCGGTCCTTTGCTCCCTTACCCTCGCGCACCGTGATCTCGCGCCGTTCCAGGTCCACGTCCTTGACCCGCAGACGCAAAGCCTCCATCAGCCGCAACCCCGACCCGTACATCAAGGCTGGCCAAGAGCCAGTGGACACCATCAAGGCGCGCCAGCAGCGCACGCACTTCCTCGCGCGTGAGCACGACCGGCACCCGTGGCGGCTTTTTCGCGCGTGTTACGCCGTCGAGCCAGGGGAGGTCCGTTCCGAGTACCTCACGATACAGGAACAAGATCGCTGCGAGTGCCTGATTCTGCGTGGAAGGAGCCACGTTCTCATGTACCGCAAGGTGACTGAGGAACGCCTCCACCTCCGGAGCGCCCATCTCGCGCGGATGCCGCTTCCCGTGAAACACGATGAACCGGCGAATCCAATGAACGTAAGCATGCTCGGTGCGCAGGCTGTAATGCTTGACACGGCAGCGCTCGCGAACCTGATCGAGCAGCCGCGGTAGACGGGGCGTTTCCATGGCCACGTTTCCTCCCTGAGTTACCGCCACGTATCCTGGGGCCAGGGCCCGAAAAACAGGACCCTACCCTGCGTGTGCCGGGATTATATGGCATTATCGGCGCATTGCGATCCGCCGCTTTTGCGGTCGCCTGAGCCGGCGCGTTAGCCCAATCAAGTGATGCCATGAGGCAGAAAATAGTTCTCATTTCTTGTGTAAGCCAAAAATTGCCTCATCGAGCAAAGGCAAGAGATCTGTATGTGAGTACGCTCTTTAAACTCAATCTCAAATATGCAAATAGTTTGAGCCCAAATGAAATCTATGTTCTTTCCGCAAAACACGGGCTTTTGGAATTAGAGCGAGAACTTGAGCCATACGAGCAAACACTCAACAATATGCGAACCGCTGATATCAAAGAGTGGGCAAACAACGTCTTGCGGCAATTTAGGTCCGTTGCCTCTTTGGAAGAAGCGGAGTTCATATTTCTTGCTGGCGATAAATATCGAAAATATTTGTTGCCACACATCAAAAATGCTGTTGTCCCCCTCGAAGGGCTACGAATTGGCGAACAGCTCCAGCGCCTCAAGGATCTGACTGCATGAGCAAGGAATGTGAGGCCATACATGTATTAGCCAGAAAGCTTGAAAGGCATAACTTCCCTTTTTCTGAATCACATATCCCGGTAAATGGAATCTATATCTTGTTTGAAAAAGGGGAGCATGGCCATGGTGGAGAGCGCATAGTTAGAATAGGCACTCATACGGGAGAGAAGCAACTCCGCTCTAGGCTTAAACAGCACTTTCTAAATGAGAACAAGGACAGGAGCATCTTTAGAAAACACATCGGTCGCTCATTACTCAACCAGAGCAATGATCCGTTTCTTGAGTTCTGGGAATTGGATCTTACGACTAGAAAGGCCAAGGATAAGTATGCACATTTAATTGACTTTGAGTATCAAAAATCAATCGAATTTCGCGTCAGTCAGCATATTCAAAGCAACTTCTCATTTTGCGTGTTTGAGGTAAATGATAAGACAGAAAGACTAGAAATGGAATCAAAGATAATTTCTACCGTTTCATGGTGCAAGAACTGTGGACCATCAGAAAACTGGCTTGGCAACTATTCCCCAAAACAGAAGATCGCGGAAAGTGGTCTGTGGTTGGTTAATGAGCTATATAAAACACCCTTTGATGCTTCGGGTATTGAAGGTTTTTCAGAGATAATAAAGGGCTAACAATCACATGCACTCGGACAGCAAAAAGCGTCGCTCGTTCCTCGCTCTGCTTTTTGCTGCCGGTGATGCGTGGTGTTATCGCGCCGAGCAAAGCTCGGCGTATCTTGCGGGGTGGAAGTCCCCGTCGGGTAAGGGTTAGCCACCCACCCGTATCGAGTCTTGGACCTGTGGCGGAGTAAAGGAGGACGAACAAGGCAGGTTAAGCGTAGACAGAGAATCCTGTAGGCCACAGGGGTGATCGCGCACCCTGAAGTGCTGGTACAGCTTCGACAAGCTCAGTTCCGGGCGCCGAGGGTTTTAACGCACACCGAAGGCAACACAGAAGCACCCGTCAAGGCGAGGGTGTGGAGGTCCGGCGGAGTCCACAGGTCGTGGCTGCGAGGCAAGAGATACGTCGTAGAACTCGGGAAGCCCCGATGGGCTCCTGGACGGACTTGCCACCGACAGGGCATGCGGTTATTGAGGCACGCAAGGGGAAACCCGGAGACAGGGTTAGACCGAAGCCTAAAGCGGTGGGATGGGAGTCTGGACCAGGGAGGGCGCTGGAAGGCGTCCGTATGCGCTTGGGGTGTCTTATGGGGCATAGTAGTCGGCGGTCGGGAAAGCCGGCCACAGGGCGAAGGACCCCACGGAAGTACGTAGCCCGCAAAGGAAACTCGATGCCGGACACAGACGGACTGGGAGTACACGAGCCAACCGCCCTGCGGGGAATAGCCATGCGGGCGCGCGCCCGTAAGGACCACCGTTTTCGGGATTTATACCGGGAACTGAACGCCGAACTCCTGCACGCATGCTGGCGCGATCTGAACAAGAACGCGGCCAGTGGTGTGGATCGGATGACGGCGCAGGTGTACGAGACAGGACCTCGACACCCGCATACAGGACCTGGTGGAACGCCTGAAGACGAAGCGCTACCGGACCAAGCTGGTCCGACGCTGTTACATCCCCAAGGAGAACGGCCAGGAACGGGCGCTGGGGATACCGGCTCTGGAAGACAAGCTGGTGCAGCTCGCCTGCGCCAAGCTGCTGACGGCCATTTACGAGCAGGATTTTCTGCCTGTGAGCTATGGTTATCGGCCGGGTCGGGACGCCAAGGAAGCGGTGGGAGACCTGGGGTTCAATCTGCAATATGGCCGGTTCGGGCATGTCGTGGAAGCGGACATACAAGGCTTCTTTGATCATCTTGACCATGACTGGCTGCTGCGGATGCTGGCCCTGCGGATCGACGACCGGGCCTTTCTGCACCTGATTCGCAAATGGCTGAAGGCGGGGATTCTGGATACGGACGGGCAGGTGTTGCACCCGGACGCCGGGACTCCGCAAGGCGGCATCGTTTCTCCGATTCTGGCCAACGTGTACCTGCACTATGCGCTGGATCTCTGGTTCGAGCGGGTGGTGCGGCCGCGTTGTCGCGGCCAGGCGCTGCTCATCCGCTATGCGGATGATTACGTCTGCGCGTTCCAGTATCGCGAGGAAGCCGAGGGGTTCTACCGGGTTCTGCCCAAACGGCTGGCGAAGTTCGGCCTGGCCGTGGCACCGGAGAAGACCCGCATCCTGCGCTTCAGCCGATTTCATCCCGGGCTGCCTCGGCGGTTTGCGTTTCTCGGCTTCGAGCTGTACTGGAGTCGGGATCGCCGCGGCGACCTGCGGGTGATGAAGCGCACGGCGCGCAAGCGTCTGCAACGCGCCAAGCAGCGGATCAAGGAGTGGATCAAGGGCCATCGGCACTTGCCGGGGCGCCGGTTCATCCGGGAGTTGAACCGGAGATTGGGGGGGGCACTACAACTACTATGGGCTGCGCAGCAACGAGCAGGCGTTGCACAGCTTCTACCAGTGGGCGATCGGCTGTGCCTTCAAGTGGCTGAATCGTCGCGGTGGCAAGCGGAGCAGCTTCACCTGGGCCCAGTTCAATCGGGCGCTGAAGCGGTTGGGTGTCGCCTTCCCCCGAACCACGGAGAGACAGCACGCGCATGTGGCCTTTACGTAAGGGAACGTCCGTCGCGAAAGCGAGTACGACCGAGGAACCGGATGCGGGAAAACCGCACGTCCGGGACTGTGCCGGGGGCGCCGGGTAACCGGTGTTCCTACGGCGGAGGCGCAATTGACCCACCCGAAATCAGGGGGGGGGGGGCGAATAGGGAGAAATGTCACGAATGACCGAGAAACATAGCCCTATTGGAGGACTGCACGTTTTTTCTACGGGTACCGGGAGCATCCACACGGAACATCGATATGGAACCAGACTCCCGCAGATGTGGTGGGTCCTGTTCTCGCGCAACTGGGTCGAAGTGCCACTCAACGTCTTTGTGCTCGAGCATCCCAAAGGTTTGATTTTATTCGATGCCGGGCTGGATACAGCCGTGCTGACGAACCCGACGTATGTGGATAGCCGTATCGGGCGTTTTTTTATGCGCAGGTTGTTTCGGCTCAAGATGCGAGCAGAGGAGACGATAACAAACAAGCTTGCGGGTTTGGGGTTCGACGCCGCCGACGTCCGCAAGGTCGTCGTCTCGCACTTGCACTTTGATCATGTCGGAGGCATTGCAGAGGTCCCGCAGGCAGATCTTCTTGTCAGTCGCAACGAGTGGGCTCAACTCTCCGGGCCTCACCCGGAGAGAGACTTCATCTTCGGGGAGCATGTGCAGCGTCCCGGCGCCCGGTGGCAGGTCGTGGATTTCGAGCACACTCATGATCCTCTCCTGGCACCGTTTGGAGGCTGTCATGACGTCATGAATGACGGTTCGCTGATCCTACTGCCGACGCCTGGGCACACGCCAGGGTCGATTTCCATGCTGGCAAGAATCAAGGGCAGAGCACCAGTGCTGCTGATCGGTGACCTGGCGTACGAAGCGGAGTTGCTGATGAAGGATCAACTACCTGGTACGGGAAACAAGGCTCAACTTATTGACTCGTATGAAAAGGTACGTGACCTCAAGCAGCATTTGCCGGAGCTCGTTATCTTGCCGTCGCATGACTTCGCGGCTCAGGAGTACTTGTCGTCCAGTCCCGCCCAACAAGGTGCTCCAGCCGACCGCTCAACCGCTGCGCGGTTCAGCGTCGGCTGAGCGCTACGTTGGGCTTCGTGCCCCGAAGCACTAGATTTCTTTCAAGGAGCAAGCTTATGAAAGCAGTTCCTCCACTCGTTCTCGTCGCCGGGCTGGCGCTTGCCGCGCCGACGATAAATGCCTCCGGTGCCGGTGAGAAGAGCTATACACCGCATAGCGTCACCGCTCCGGATGACGTCACGCTGTCCGTGCAGGAATGGGGCAACTCGGAGGGTCAGACTATTCTGTTCATCCACGGATTTAGCCAGGCGCATATGAACTGGGAGCAGCAGGTTGAGGATCCGGAGCTTGCCAAGGAATTCCGGATGATCACTTTCGACCTGCGTGGTCACGGCATGTCGGACAAGCCCGAGGAGGCGGGTTATTATCGGGACAGCAAGCGGTGGGCCGGTGATGTGGCGGCCATCATCGAGAACCTGGATCTGGTGGATCCGGTGCTCGTGGCTTCTTCGATGGGTGGACGCGTCGTCGGCGACTACGTGGCCTATTACGGTGAAGCAGGGATCGGCGGGCTCATGTTCGTCGGTGCGATCCTCATGGATGACGCAGCCCGGTGGTTCGGGCCAGCTACCAAGCATCTGGTGCCCATGACCTCGGCGGACCTGGGTACGGCCATCGACGCGACCAAGCACTTTATCGATAGCTTTTTCGTGAACGCGCCGTCCGAGGATGAGGTTCGCACCTTGATTGCCTACAACATGATGACACCGCGCCATGTTCGCAAGGCGCTGCTCGGTCGGGAGGCGGATTACGAAAGGCATTGGCGCGAGCTCACCGTGCCGGTGCTCCTCTTTCATGGCGTCGAGGATCAGGTCATCGAATTGGGAATGTCTGAAAGTGCCGCCGAGCTGATCGAGCACGCGCAGACGTCGTACATAGATGGCATTGGCCATCTCCCTTTTCTGGAGGTCCCAGAACGGTTCAATACCAAGCTTGCGGAGTTCGTCCGGAAAGTCGGGGAAGATTGATGCGGATCTGGACGTCGCGCTGTCGATGGGACTCGATGCGAATAAGACCTCATGTTACCGTGAATGGGGAGCATTACGCTTTTGTCCCGGCAGAGTTCCGGTGCTGGACATCTGGGCCGGCGTTGAGTAGGGTGGCGCTGGAGACAACCGCCCACGGGAAACGCGATGCCCCCAGTCCGCACCCCTGCCGCGTTTTTGCGGCCATGTCGTCGAGGAACCGCACACGGATTTGATCCAGGGGCTGGTCGCCCGCTATCCCGGGCTCAGCCGCACGGAACTGGCCGCGACCGCCTGTGAGCTGCTGGGATGGCTGCGCGCCAACGGCAAGCCGAAGACCGTCGAGTGCAGGGCCTTCCTCGACACCCTGGAGGAACAGCAGCGGATCGTGCTGCCGGCGCGGCGGCAGAAGCGGGCCAAGCGGGTGGCCGTGGCGATCGCCACCGAGGACCGGCCGGCGCCGGTGCCGATCCAGGGGCCGCTCGCGGCGCTCGGTCCGCTGCAGCTGCACGCGGTCACCAGTGCCGAGCAGCGCCGCCAGTGGCGCGCTTTGGTCGAGCAGCATCACTATCGGGGGCATCGCATTCCCTTTGGCGCCCATCTGCGCTATCTCGCCGTGTCCGCGCAGGGGGTGGTCGGCTGCCTGCAATACTCGAGCCCCGCCTGGCGGCTGCAGGGCCGGGATCGCTGGATCGGCTGGAGCGACGCGCAGCGCCAGGAACGCTTGCAGCATGTGCTGTGCAACAGCCGGTTTCTGATCCTGCCCTGGGTGCAGGTCCCGAACCTGGCGAGCCACCTCCTGGCCCGGGGTGCCCGGCAGGTGGTGGCGGACTGGCCAGCGCAGTATGGTGTCACCCCCTGGCTGCTCGAAACGCTGGTGGACTCCCGCTTTCGCGGCGCCTGCTATCGGGCCGCCAACTGGATGGCGCTGGGTGAGACCACCGGCCGCGGCCGCGACGACCGCCGCCACCGCCGTCATGGCGCCGCGCCCAAAAGCGTGTGGCTCTATCCCCTGCACCGGCACAGCCGGCGCTGGCTGCGCGGGGAGGGCTAGGCGATGGGCTGCGCTGCCGCACGGGTGCTGGAGTTCGACCCGCTGGAGGAGGTCCGCCGCATGGCTCATGAACAACTCGATCAATGGCTGGAGCAGATGCGGCCCCTGTTCGAACAGGAAAAGCCGCCCACGCTGCTGGAGCTGAGCCAGCATTTCACCCGCACCCGCCCGCAGCTGCTCGGTGGCGTGCTGCAATCGCTGGCCGATGCGCTCTACGCCCATCTCCAGGACCAGCGCCAGGCCCCCTGTCCGTGCTGCGGCAAAACGATCCGGCGCAAGCGCCGGGATCCCAAGCGCTGCAACACCCTGCAGGGGCCGGTCGACCTGGAACGCGGCTACTTCTACTGCACCGATTGCCGGGTCGGCTTTCACCCGCTGGATCAGGCGATGGAACTCAGCCGCGCCTTTCACCAGTACGACGTCGAGGAAAAGGTCCTCAAGCTGGCCACCGAGATGCCCTACGAACGCGCGGCGGAGCTGGTCAGCGATCTGACCGGCGTGCCGGTCAGCAACCGCCATGCGCATCAGCGGGTCGAGCAGGTGGTGCAGCTCGCCGACCTGGAAACCGTGATTCCCGATCGCCAGGAAATCCGCCGACGCATCGCGCAGGCGAAGAAGGATCCCGACGACCGGCCGGTGCTGGTCGTGGCGCTGGACGGCGCCCATGCCCCGACGCGGTCCCGGGCCAAGCGCAACACTAAACGCGGGCCGGGCAAATGGCGCGAGGTCAAAGGCGTGCGCCTCTACCTGGCGCCGGAAGACGGCCGTATCGTTCCGCTGGCCAGTTGGCACCAGATCCAGGATGCCGAAGCCATGAAACAGGATCTCCAGCAGATCGCCGCCCGCATCCCGCAGGACCAGGTGCGCATCGCCTTGCTGGGCGACGGCGCGGCCTGGGTCTGGAACACGCTCGAGACCTGCTTCCCCGAAGGCCGGCCGGTCCTCGACTACTACCACTGCGCGGAACACGTCCACAAAGTGGCCGATGCCCACTACGGGAACTGCGCCCGGGCCATCGAATGGGTGGAAGCCACCCTGGCGCGGCTGGCCGCGAATCAGGTCGACGCGGTGATCTGGGGCCTGCAACGGCTCCAGGCCGATGCGTTCGCCCGAGCCGAGATCGACAAGCTCATCACCTACCTGCAGAACCACCGCCAGCGCATCGACTACGACGCCTGCAAGGCCGAAGGCCTGCCGATCGGCAGCGGCGCGATCGAATCGGCCAACAAGTTCATCAGCCACGCCCGGCTGAAGCGCTCCGGTGCCTGGTGGCAAACGGCAACGGCATGCTGCGCCTGCGCTGCGCGCTGTACAACGGCACTTTCGACCGGGTGTTCCAGAAATATCGGTCGCAGAAGGTCAGAATTTTAGGGACAAAAGCGTAATGCTCCCCCACGGAGAGACAGCGCGCGCATGTGGCCTTTACGTAAGGGATCGTCCGTCGCGAAAGCGAGTACGCCCGAGGAACCGGATGCGGGAAAACTGCACGTCCGGGACTGTGCCGGGGGCGCCGGGTAACCGGTGTCCCTACGGCGGAGCTTTCAGGGAGAGGCACTATGACAACGGACCTGCTCGGTAGTGTTCCAGTGCTGCATATCTCCAATGCGGAGCGAAGCTGTGAGTTCTATTGCAACAAACTCGGCTTCCAGAAGAACTGGCAGCACCAGTTCGAACCAGGGTTTCCGTTGTTTGTCTCCATTAGCCGTGGGTCGGTCACCTTCTTCCTCACCGAGCATCCAGAGAGCAGCGCTGGGGCGTTCGTCTATATTCATGCGGAGGATGTGGACGCGCTAGCGCAGGAGCTTCAGGCGCGCGGAGTGACTCTCGGGCAGGGGCCGGTGAGCCAGCCTTGGGGCATGAGGGAGATACAGCTTGAGGATCCTGATGGAAACCGCTTGCGGTTCGGGCAGGACATCGAAGAGAAAATAAGCTAACACGTCGGTGGAGCCGATGGCCGGATGCCCGCGGCTCACCTCTGCGTTAGCGTGAAAATACGCTGCCCGAGAATCGTATCTCTCTGATTCATAATCGTAGTTTCATCCTTCGGGGTGCCTCGCGGCCGAGGGCATGAAAGTTAGCCGGGCAAGCCTTGACGCCGTGGCGTTATGACGCTACAGTGCTAAGATGTCAGCATATGTGGAGACTGCCATGAGCGAGACATCGAAGCGTTCTACGGTTTATTTTGACCCTCAGTTACACGCGGCGCTGCGGCTGAAAGCTGCGCATACGCATCGATCGTTATCAGATATCGTCAACGATGCTGTTCGTGCGGCATTGGCTGAGGATCAGGAAGATTTGGCGGCGTTCGAGGAACGGGGTTCTGAGCCAACCATGAGCTATGAGGCTTTGCTGGACGATTTGAAGGCTCATGGCAAACTATAAGCTTGTATTCAAGAAATCTGTCTCTAAAGACCTTCGTTCAATCCCAAACAAAGATGTTGCCCGCATTCTTCAGCGCATAGAGGGGCTGCAGGAAAATCCCCGCCCTGTCGGCAGTGAAAAGCTTTCAGGACAAGAGCGGTACCGAATCAGACAGGGTGCGTACCGAATCATATATGAAGTGGAAGATGAGCTTCTTGTCGTAACGGTTGTGAAGGTTGGCCATCGAAAGCATGTCTACTGAAGTTTCCGTATTCCAGTGTACCGTTATATAGTGCCTGCACGAGAAGCCAATAAAACGTGCAAAATCAATGGGGTGGACGATTGTCGCGGCGTGAAGCGGGAGCCGGAGGTAGCGCCTTGCGCTGCGGTGTGGAGACGGTAACATGCTGATCGGCAATGGGTCCCGGTGCGCCGGGTCGCGACGACGGGGGCGGTGGCCTGTTCCCGCTTCGGTTTCCAACACGATCTTCCCCGGATGAAAGCACGATGCGCAAGGTGATCGAACCGCAAATGCAGTTGGGAGAACTCCCGATCGGCGGAATTGAACTGGATCCCCGATCCCGCGATGACATTCCCCAGATCCTGCGCGGACTGCAGCACCTCTACACGACCCCGGAGGTGCGTGCGGAGGTTTTCGCCATTCTGGAGGAGCTGGTACCCGAGCGCAGCACCGAGACGGGCCCCGAGAAGGTCGACGTCGAGAACGGCCGGCCGGGGATGTCGCAGTGGAACCTGCTGGTGCTCGGGGTGTTGCGCCTGGGCTTGAATGCCGATTACGACCGGATCCGGGAACTGGCGAATGAGCACCGGACGATTCGGCAGTTTCTCGGGCACAGTGGCTGGGACGACGACACGTCGTACGGCTTGCAGACGGTGCGCGACAACCTGAGCCGGTTCACCCCCGAGGTGCTGGACCGGATCAACCAGGTGGTGGTACGGGCCGGGCACCGGGCGCTAAAAAAAAGCCTGGCGGACGGTCTCGTCGGGCGCTGTGACTCGTTCGTGGTGGAGACCGATGTCCACTACCCGACCGACACCAACCTGCTGCTGGACGCGATTCGCAAGGTGATTGGGCTGAGTGCTGAGTTGGCCGCGGCGAACGCTCGGACCGAGTGGCGCCAGCATGCCTACCACCAGCGGCAGTTCAAGCGCGCCTACCGCCGGCTGACGCGCCTGCGGCATTCGACCTCGCAGGATCCGGAGCGGCAGCAGGCGCGGACCGAGGCGATCGCGCAGGCGTGCCGGGACTACCTGGCGGCGGCGGAGCTGCACCTGCAGCGCTCAGCCGCGACCGGTGCGGGCGTGGCCGCGGTCGATCCCGCCAATTTCGTGCTGCTGCAGGAGATTGCGGTGTTCAGCGACCATGCCCGGCGCCAGATCGACCAGATCCGCCGGCGTATCCTGGAGGGCGAACGCATCCCGCATGAGGAGAAGGTGTTTTCCCTGTTCCTGATTAGCAACGAGAGTCCGCCAGGATCACTCTGTGAGCCACCACCGGGCGTACGCTGAGGCTACACGTCGAGCGGAGGGTGGCACCATGGCACAGAATCGGATCCAGTTTCAGGCTGGGATGTCGATGCCGGAGTTCCTTGCGCAGTACGGGACGGAGGCCCAGTGCGAAGCGGCGCTGGAGCGGGTCCGCTGGCCGGATGGCTTTCGCTGTCCGCGCTGCGGCGGTGACGCGCACTGTGTCCTGCGCAGCAGCCCGCGCAAGGTGTTTCAGTGCAATGCCTGCCGGCATCAGGCCTCGCTGATCGCCAGCACCGTGATGCAGGGGACGAAGCTGCCGCTGACCACATGGTTTCTGGCCATCTACCTGGTCAGCCAGGCTAAGACCGGGATCGCGTCGTTGGCGCTGGAACGGCACTTGGGCGTCAGCTACCCCACCGCCTGGGCGCTGAAGCACAAGCTGATGCAGGCGATGACCGAGCGGGAAGAGCGCTACACGCTCAGCGGCACCGTGCAACTGGACGACGCCTACCTGGGAGGTGAGCGGACCGGTGGCAAGGCCGGGCGAGGCTCGGAGAACAAGGTTCCGTTCGTGGCGGCGGTGTCGCTGACCGACGCGGGCCGTCCCCTGCGGGTCAAGCTGACGCCGGTGGCGGGGTTCAGCTTCCAGGCCATCACCGAGTGGGCCCGCGCGTATCTGACCCCGGGCAGCACGGTCCACTCCGATGGTCTCGCGTGTTTCAACGCGGTCACGATGGCCGGTTGCCGGCACCAACCGACGGTCGTGGCCGGGCGCAAACCCAAGGACCTGCCCGAATTCCACTGGGTCAACACAGTGCTCGGCAACCTGAAGACCAGCCTGAGCGGGAGTTACCATGCCTTTGCGTTCTCCAAGTATGCCCCCCGCTACCTCGCGGCTTTCGCCTACCGGTTCAACCGGCGCTTTGATCTGGCCGCATTGCCGGGACGCCTCCTGGTTGCCGCGGCGCACTGCAGGCCGCTGCCCGCGCAGTCCCTGCGGCTGGCTGACTCTCGTTGCTAATCAGGTCCCTGTTTGAGCCGCACACGGAGTGGATCAGCAAGGGCAAGGCGGGGGTCCCGGTGGAGCTGGGCCTGCGCGTATGCGTGATGGTCGAGGCGGACGGGTTCATCCTGCACCACCGGGTGATGGAACGCTGCACCGACGATGCGGTCGCGGTGCCCATGGTCCAGGAGACCCGGGACCGCTTCCCGCTGGTGCGCGCGGTGAGCATGGACAAGGGGTTCCACAGCCCGAGCAACCAGACCGAGCTACGCCAGATCGTCGGGACCGTGGTGTTGCCGAAGAAGGGGCGGTGCACCCAGGAAGAAGCGGAACGGGAGCGGGATCCCGAGTTCGCGACCTTGCGCCGGCAGCATGCCGCGGTCGAGTCGGCGATCAACGCGCTGGAGGTGCACGGCCTGGACCGCTGCCGGGATCACGGGATCGACGGCTTTCGTCGGTACGTGGGCCTGGCGGTGCTGGCCCGTAACATCCAGCACCTCGGTGCCATCCTGCGGCGCCAGGAGCGGGACGCGGAGAAACGACGACGTGGCCCCTACCGCAAAGCGGCTTGATCGACGCCGAACATCGCACAGGGCTGGCCACACCCAGGGCTTCCTGTGCCCGCGAATCGCCCCCGTTGCGAGCGACTCTCATCCAGGTGCCCAACACAAACCTCAGCCTGGCGATTCCTGAGCACTCCGGCCGCCCGTGGATTTGCGGCGGTCCAGCAATTTTAAAATTAGCAGGGTTTCCGTGCTGGCACTACACTACAAAGCCGCGCGTGCTGCGGGCGTTACACCACAGAATGAGAGTAATATGGCGTTCAGCGAACCTGAGTATGGGTTGAGATGAAGGACATCGGTAAAAATCGGAAACCTGATGAACTGCGCCAAATGCTGGATTACCTTGGTGTCGCGGCTTTTGTGATTGATGTGGCCTCGGCCGGTGAGTTCCGTCTGGCCGCTATCAATGCTCGTCACGAACAGCTTACCGGGATGAAACACAGTGTGGTGGCCGGGCGTAGTATCGATGAGTTGCTCTCGCCCGAGATGGCAGTCGATGTAAAATCCAGGTATCGCGGCTGTGTCGAGAGCAAGGTCGTCACTGCTTATCGCGAGTCACTGGACCTTCCCATTGGCAAGACTTTCTGGCAGACGAGTCTGGTACCTTTTTTTGATGAAGCGGGAAACGTTATCCGACTACTTGGCACGGCTAACGAGATCAGTGCCCAGGTGAACTTGGAACTGGAAGCGCGCTATCAATCCACCGTGATGAGCGCCTATCTGGATGAATCACTGGACGGCATAGTAGTAGTAGATGCCAGTAACAGGATCAAGACATGGAATCGCCGTTTTCTGGAGATATGGGATATACCCGAGGAAATTATGAATGCCCGTGACAAGGATGCGGCACTGCAGGCTGTTGTCGATCAACTACAAGATCCTGCGGGATTCGTTGAAAAGGTAATGGAGCTGTACGTGGACCTGGATAAGGAGGAGCACGGGGTTCGTATCGACATGAAGGATGGTAGAGTCCTGGAACGGCACTCTCGCGGATTGCACGGTCCTGAAGGCGACTATTGGGGGCGTATCTGGTTTTACCGTGATGTGACGGAACTGCATCGCATGACCGAAGAGTTGCGGCGCATGTCGAAGACCGATGCGCTCACGGGAATCGCCAATCGGCGAGCGATAATGGAGGCCCTGGAAAAAGAGTTCGGTGGGGCGCGGCGACTGGATCATTTACTTAGCGTGTTAATCATGGATCTGGACCACTTCAAACAGATCAATGACCGCTATGGTCACGCAACTGGGGATGCAGTGATCAAGGAGTTCGTGCAGATTGTAGCTCCAGAAATTCGGGTTAGTGACGATTTTGCGCGACTGGGTGGCGAAGAGTTCGTCATAGTCTTGCCGGAGACTGGTTTGGGCCCGGCTCGCCAACTGGCCGAGCGATTGTGCCAGGCTGTGGCCTCCCATGCATTTGGTGGTCCAGAAGCTCAATTTCAGGTCACGGTAAGTATTGGCATCGCGACCATTCGTGATCACGACTCGAGTCCGGAAGATCTGCTTGGGCGCGCTGATCGGTGTTTGTATGCGGCTAAATCTGAAGGGCGGAACAGAGTGCGTCCGAAGGGAGATATAGAAGACTGTGAGAGCTTAGTATCACGGCAATAGCTGGAAAAGTGAAATTTTACCATCCGTGATCGGACATGTATCGGAATCGTTTCACCAACTTCCTGCGGGAAGAGCAAGGTGCAATTGGGTAAGGGCGGGTCTTTAACCCGCCCTCCGCACACCACCCGGCATGCGGGCCCGCACCGGGCGGTTCATGAGAAAGGAGCACACGGGGAGATCAAGCGTAACCATGGGCCTTGATCCACAGATCGCGGACGCTGATCAGCCCTTGGCGTGGCAGCCACTCATTCACTGCTCTCCCACTTAATGCAACGAGATGGCCCGATTCCTGCGAGGCATGGGGTCAGGTCTCGCGTTGCAATCGTCCAGGTCTGGTACCGGCGCGCCTGCGCGGGCCCGGCCGTCAGGGCCGGGGATCCGCGGGGCCGCCCCGAGACTCGCTAGATGCGCTTGCGCCGTGGGCGCTCTATCGATCAAAGCGAGTTCGGCAGGCGTCGGGGAAACCACTCACTTCCTCTTGCCTCGCGCCTCCATGTAGAGGTACATCGCAGGGACGCCGATAGAGAAGACGATCACCACATGGAACGCAATGACCCAGGTGAGCGGATTGCCGGTATCGAAGTCGTCCCATGAGGCCACCATGGCTACGAGGAACAGCAGAGGCGCAGCCAACTCAGCACGCAGGACGTAGCGCAGGGATTGCCAGCGGGGATCCAGGTAGGCCGCAAGCGCGAACAGGCTGAACACCACGAACTGTGCGGCCAGGACACGGGCGGTCAGGGGACTCAAACGCCAGGGCCAGATCTCCATCATCAGGGTCGGTGTAACGAACAGAAGCAAACTGGCCAGCACTCCGACGAGCCCCACAATGCCCACGAGGAGTCGAACGGGTGGCGGTAAGGTATGATCATCCGGCTGCGGCGGACCCAGGCGCGCGCTGCGCGTGTTCCGTATCCAGATCCCGACCACCAGGAACGGCGTCGTGGCATACAGAACGACCCATATCCAGGTGGTCGGATGACTGTGATTGAATGCGGGCCAATGCAAAATGGTCGCGACACCCATCAACGCGGCAAATGAAGCCACCGGGATCAAGCCGAACTTGATCTGCTGCCAGCGACGGGCGAAAAGCGCGGCCGTGAAATAGAGCACGCCCGCGAGGTAGGTCGCCCCGAGCATCATGGCATTCATCTGGGGCCCGATCGGCCATGCAAAAAGGCGCTCGGTCTCGTCGGATCTGAGAAAGAGAATGACAAAAGCCGCCAGCAGAAACGGGATGATGATGGCGGATACTGCTCGGGTTTCCGGGAGAACCTTGTCCTCCCCAGGATATCGGGAAACCGGCTCGTGTCGGGACATCACGCCCTCCTGAACGATCAGAGGATTGTTGCATCTGCGTTCCAAGCAGATCGCATATGACATATCGCAACACATAGGGATCGCTAACGTGTTGTCGCAAGCCGCCCCACGCGGTGTCGCGAGATCCATCCGCGACAGTACGCCCAGTGGCAGGTGTCGGCAAGGGTGTCATGGAGATCCCGTGGCGAGAATCCGAGGTCGCAGGCGGCTGCGCTATCATCGGGCCGCGCATTCCGGACGACGGTGTCGAATCCCTCCTCGCTCAGAGGTAGCCTGACGGGGAGGAGGCGCTGCAGGTGGCCAGCCAGCCGAACACCCGGACGAAGGGCCCATGGCGGCAGAACCCATCGGCGGATCCTCCTGCCGGTAACCTCCGCGACGAGATCGACCAGACCGGCCAAAGATACCTGAATGCCACCGAGCAGGTAGCGCCTGGGACCTTGCCGAGCCTCCAGCATGGCAGCGAAGGCCGCCGCGAGATCACGCACATCCACGATGCAAATGCCGCCGCGTGGAATCACCGGCATTCGACCGGCGAGCACGTCACAAAGGAATCGGGTACTTTCCCCCAGTCGCATATCGTGCGGACCGAACACCGCTCCGGGATAGCCGATCACGACGGGAAGGCCCCGTTCCTGCAAGCTTCGCGCCGCCCGCTCGGCGTCCGCCTTGGATGCGGAATACGCCCCCAAGGGTGACGCGACCGCAGCATTCGCGGTGAGCAACCCGTCGTGCGTCGGGGACAAGGTCACATGACTCGACACATGGATGATGGGATCCAGACCGCGGTCCCCGGCCGCGTTCAGCACGTTCAGGGTGCCGACTGCATTGATCCGGCGCATGGCGTCAGCGTCACGCACATCAAGCGAATAGACGGCGGCCGCATGAAGGACCGCATCGCAGCCCGCCATGGCACGTTCGACCGAAGCGCGGTCCGACACGTCACCGACGCTGTACGCCGGTGTCTCCTTCTGCAACGGAGCCGACGACCTTGCGACGCGGGCCGGGTTGCGCACCAGCAGCCGCACCGCGTGGCCACGTCCCAAGAGCTCCGCCACGCAATGCGACCCGATGAAGCCGGTGCTCCCAGTCACCAGAACACGCACGGTCCCGTACCCATTGACAGCGAACCCCTCGATTGCCCTACTGGTGTCAGCGTCCTGCTCCTGGTCTGGCCAGGGTATCGCACAGCTGGGTCGAATCGGAATCCGGACGAGACGCATTCCTCAGGTCCGCGTCGGAGCGAGACCGCGTGATTTGATGTGGGGGTAGCACAAAAACGAAAGGTTTCCTGATCTACCGAGCGAACTGTCACAGGACGTCACCCGCACCATGGTCGACGCCGTGCCCTGGCCCGACGGCAACCCCAGCGCACCGCTGGCCGACTACGGCATGTTGGCGCGCGACGGCATCTCCTGCACCTCCTGCCACCGCATGGCGCTGGGACCCGATTCCGCCGGCCTGCTGGCGGAGCCTCAGAACACCTGCGTCGAGGAGCGCCAGGCCCTGCTGAACCCGCACAACAGCGGCTTCGCACGCACCTTCACCGGCAGCTTCCCGGTCGGCGCGCCCGACCGCCTGATCGGGCCTTTCGAGGATCCGCGGGTGAAGCCGATGGAGAACGCGCTGGGCAACACGCCCGAGCACCACGCCAGCATCACCAGCTCCGAGGTCTGTGGCAGCTGCCACACGGTGCACTTGCCGATCCTCCAGGCCGGACAGATCATCGGCTATACCTACGAGCAGACCACCTATCCGGAGTGGGCCTTCAGCGCCTACCGCACCGGCGAGACGCCCGACGGCGAGCTGCCGCACGGCGCGGACGCGGACGCGCAGTCCTGCCAGGACTGTCACATGCCCTCGCGCACCGCCGACGGCACGCCGTTGCACAGCCGCATCGCCAGCATCCAGGAGTACAGCCGGTTCCCGCAGGCCGAACACAGCCTGGGGCCGGAGGAAACCGACCTGCCGGTGCGCGACGGCTTCGCCCTGCACACCCTAGTCCTCAACGCCTTTCTGGTGAAGATGGCGCAGCAGTTCCCCGACGTGCTCGGCATCCGCACGAAGCTGTAAGGCACCCATTTTGTTGACCGGAACCTTTGCGCTCGGACTTCCTTCAGACATCCCCTCACGGGTTTGCCCTTGCCGTCGTCTAGTAGTTACATTCGTCCGTACTTCGGACACTACAGGTGCTCCTACAGGGGACTTTCACCCCATCAGTTCATGCCCATGTCGGGCGTACACAAGGCGCTGCACTGGACGGCAATTCCGCTGCGCTCCATTGCCGCCGGTGATCTTGGTCGTTGTGCGATTGAATGAATCAGCTGGGGAGACGTCGTGCCACCAAAAGTCAGAGACCTGATTAAGTCGCTTAAACAAGCGGGCTTCGAAGATCGTGGAGGCAAGGGGAGCCACCGGAATTTCGTCCATCCAAACGTGTCGAAGCCTGTGACGATTTCTGGCAAACTCGGAGACGATGCCAAGAAATACCAGATAAGGGCCGTTGAGAAGGCGGTCCAGGAGGCTCAGAAATGAAGGAAAGTGCCCTTTACGCCAAAATTGTCGAGTGGTCCGAGGAGGATCAATGCTTTGTGGGTAGCGCCCCAGGTCTGCTCTATGGGGGTTGCCACGGCCCTGACGAAAAGCAAGTTTTTGCGGAGCTCTGCAAGATCGTAGATGAAGCCATCGAGCTCTATCAGCAAGAAGGAAAACCCCTTCCTCCTCCTACCGCTGGCCGCGATCTTGCCAATACCTTGCAGCACATCGCTTAACGAATAAAACTAGATCGTGTGAGCCAAGCGAGCGACGATCTGAGCCGTTTGTTGGACAAGCCCGGTTTCTGGGGTGGGTGGCAGAGATCTGAAAACAGCTTTTCGGCGGGCGGGTGTCGCTGCCGATGGTCAACGTGTCACGGGCGCGCACGCACGGGCGCCGGCATCGGCACGGGGCGCAACCTGAGCAGCACCTGCAGCAGGTGGATCAGACGTTTGCGGTTGGGATGCAGGAAGCCGTAGTTCCTTGCCCGCCGGAAGCCCTTGGGGAGGACATGGCGCAGGAGGTGCCAGAGGAATGCGGCGCCCGAGAGGGTGCCGTCTGGAGGAAGAAGTCCGTCGCCCGGTGGCGTGACGGGCACCGGATTTACCTTGGTGGCGGGCTGCTCGAGAAGCTTTCCGGTCGCTCATGCCGGCAGCGGCAGGCGGCCGCAGTGCAGGAACTGCTCGAGCGCGAAATCCTGCAGCGTACCGTCGCCGGTTTTCCGGAAGCGCACGTGCTCGGCGGTCAACTGGCAGAGCCAGGCATCCTGCCGGGTGGGTGTCTTTCGAGTGAACGGGCGCGGATGGTAGAGCGCAAGGTTGAGGCCCGCCTCCGTATCCCGCGCCGAGCGGTACTCGAACAGGTCGATGCCGGCCTCGCGCATCGCGGTGCCCAATGCCTGGGTGGCGCTGTAGTCGGCGGGATGGCGGAGCAGGGGGGTGCTGTCCTCGAACGGAGGCTGATGGAGCAGGATGCCGTCACGCCCCTGGTACCGGGCGGCAAACAGCGTGTGCTGGGTGTCGAGCTTGCGCAGCGGCGGGGTGGCCATCCCGTACCAGAAGACGAACCGGTAGTAGGCGGCTTCCGCCAGTACCGTGCGTTCGCCCAGCGCCCCGTAGAACAGGCTCGGTTCATGGCGCCGACCGAAGCGCGAGCCATGGCGTAGCGGCGGATAGCGAAACGGCGTCGCCAGCAGGTAATGCAGCCGCTCGGTGCCCGGACGCAGCGGCGGTTTGGTCGATTCCAGCATCTCTTCCAACACCGCCTGGCGTTCCAGCGAGGACACCAGTTGATTGGTGGCGACCTGCTCCTGGCTCTCGACGAGGCGCAGGACTTCTCCTTTCAGGGCCACCCGGGGTGCGGCTTCGATGCGTGCCGCCCAATCGGGCATCTCAGATCTTGCCCCGGATCGCGTCGAGGTATTCGAGCACGCCCACCAGGCCCTGCACCGAGCGGATCTGCTCGGCCGGCACGCCCCCGGTGTGGTGGTTGGGCGTGTGCATCCAGTGCTTCATCGCACCGGCGTCCCCTCCGGTCAGCACGTACAGGGCGCGATAGCAGCGGATCAGCAGCAACGCCAGTTCTCCCGGCTTGCTGTCCGGATCGACGTTGCCCCTGCTGATGTCCGTGCGCCCGCGCCCGATCACCGCGCCCAGTTCCGCCTGGGTCAGGCCCAATGCCTTGCCGGCATTGACCAGCGCCTCGCGCAGGACCTCCGCGCGCTGAGGAGCCAGAGCCGTAACACTACCCATCGGCATCTCCTTCGGCAGGGTGTCTATAGTGCACATTGTACGGAGAAACGTGCTTTATGCACATCAAGAAACCATCGTCGGCCGTTGCGCTTGCACATCGACCACGCGAACCACGATCCGCGACAAACTTGCCGCGACCCGAGTCTCTGTCATCACGCCGGCCCCTATCAGGGCAAACTGGTGAAGCCCTACGGCTGGGGCACCGTGCTCTCCAACATCACCCACCAGCAGTTCGCCAATGCAGGACCGGAGGATAGCCGGGAAATCCTGCTGCCCGACCACCTCGCGATCTTCAAAGGCGATTTTGCCGAAGAACTCGACTTTGCCGCCGCGTGCCTCCGCAAATGGCAGGCCAACGGCGTAAACCTTCAGGAGGTCGCGGTTCTGTACAACAGGTATGCCCAGGGCGAACGACTCGCCCGCCGGCTGCAGCACGACGGCATACCGCATCAATGGCTGTGCGACAGCGCGCGCAAGAAGGCGTACGACAGCGAGGCCGACAGCGTTGCACTGATGACGCTGCACAGCAGCAAGGGCCTGGAATTCGAGCGCGTGATCGTGATCGGTATCGGAGAACTGGACGCCGGTGACGAGGGGCGTCAGCAATCCGCCCGGCTGCTGTACGTGGGCATGACACGGGCCAAACGATACCTGGTGATGACCAGCTCCGGCGCCGGCGGATTCAGCCGGGTACTCGGTGATGGGCAAGACGCCAGCGCCGGTGCAGAGCACACGCAAGCGCGTTGAACCACGGACTTGCCGTCGCCTTGAACCGCGACGCCAAGGGTATTACCCGTGCAACCAGTTGGTTAACACCAATGGTGCGTCGATGCGCTCGAAATGCCTGGTGTTGTTGCTCACCAATACAGCGCCGACAGCGAGCGCGTGGGCAGCGATCATCATGTCCATTTCACCAATCGGCTGGCCCGATCGGGTCAACTGGTATCGGATATCTGCGTAGTAGTCCGCCGCGTCAGCGCCCCAGGCAGGTACGCGCACGATCTTGAGAAACTGGCCCACCGCCAGATGCAGCCGATGAGCGGGTGCCAATCGCTTGAGGCCGTACATCAGCTCAGTGCGTGTGACGGCGGATATGCATACCCGATCGGGCGGTATTTCGGCGAGTCTCGACTCGAGGACCGGCGAATGCCCCTTGATGATGTAGCTCGTCGTATCCGTATGGAGCATGTGCAAAACGCTGGTCATGCTTCGTCCTGAAAGAGGTCGCGTTCATGGGGAACGATGTTCATTGGACGCTCTGCCATGAAGTCGTCCGGGATATCAACGGTCCGTATCAGTGCAAAAAACTCAGCCCAGATCCTGGCCCCTGGCCGGGTGGACAGCACGACGTCGCCAGACGCATCGTCCCTGGTGGCGTAAATCTCCTCGTTCTCGAAACGAAACTCAGCCGGCAAGCGGACAGCCTGACTCGCACCATTCTTGAACAGCTTGACACGTCGGGTTTCAGTCATGGCGATTTTCCCGTAAGCGGAGAATATATATGGCAGTATATACTCGCGTTGACTGCGCTGCATCCCTCCAGACGAAGCCGAGTCGCACCGTGCGTATTTCCCCTTCGGTCGTCGTGCGGACCAGAGGCAAGGAGCTGCCGGCCGAGTTTCGTGAACAGCATCCCGAGGTGGAGTGGGGGCCGATTGCTCGGCTGCGGGACCGCCTCATTCACGGCTACTTCGGTATCGACTATCAGATCGTTTGGGACATTGTCCAGACCAAGATTCCGCCCCTGCGTCGTGACATCGGCCGGATTATCGGCCTACTCGGCTAACGGTCATGCTCGCGAGCGGCCACCCCGAACCATGAAGGACGTGTAGGGCTGAAGGTCGTCATCCGCCATTCCCACTCTGGGGTTGCCAAGGGATACTCGGGCGCTACGAACGTTCCACGTCGGATGCCACGCTGCTCTCTCCGGGGCTGGACGCTTCCGCGGGGATGCCTTGGTCAGGTTGGCCAGATTGGCCATGATGACAAGTCTTCCAAGCTTGGGTGCGGAGGACTGGCCGTGCAAGTCAATATGCTTGAAGCAAAGAACCAGCTCTCGAAACTGGTAAAGGCGGCTGTCGCGGGTGAGGAGGTTATCATCGCCAGTCACGGTGAGGCCCAGGTGCGGCTGGTTTCCTGCGCGGCAGCTCCGGGGTTGCAGCGCTGGGGGGTCTGGGCAGACCGTCACATCGATGTCGATGCCGCGTTTGGCGAGCAGGTCGATGAAGAGGTCGGCAGGCTCTTCGGCCTCCCGTGAAGCTGCTGCTGGATACCCGGATCATCTTGTGGTGGCTGCTGGGCGATTCGCGCTTGCGGCAGGAGACGCGCGATCTCATGGGGGCAAACCCCTGCGTGGTGTCCGTGGCAAGCATTTGGGAAGTGGCGATCAAACACCGGCTAGGCAAGCTCGCTGTCGATCCGGCCAGCTTTCGTGACGAGAGCCTTGGCGCAGGCGCGACACTGCTCGCGATCAATGATGCCCATGTCACCGAGACGCCAAGGCTTCCCGGTATTCATGCAGATCCGTTCGACCGGCTGATGATCGCGCAGGCACGTATCGAGGCGCTGGTAGCGGTCTCGTCGGACCGGCGCTGGAGCGATTACGGCATCCCACTGCAGCGGCCATAGCGCCGTTCCGGGGACAGTGCGATTGCGTGTGCGATGGCCGGGGTGATGCGTGGTCAGTCGAGGCTGCTCGCATGGCCGGTGCCAAAGAGCAACAGTCGGCGAGAGAACATTCTGTAAGCATACTGTCCCCGGAATCCAGGGCTATTGATCCCCGGCAATAGCTGGCGGGATACTGCAGTTCCAGGCGAGCGAGGACGGAAAGATGGCTGAGGCGGCGCCCCGGATCCCGATGACCCACGAAGAATTCCTGCGCTGGGAAGAGACGCAGGAAGGTCGTCACGAGTTCCTGGAAGGCGAGGTGTTCGCCATGACCGGTGGCACCGACCGGCATAACACGGTAGCCATCAATCTGACTCTCCTCCTGCGCCAGCACCTGCACGGCAAGCCCTGCCGGGTGTTCATGGCGGATGTGCAGGTTCGCGTCGAGGCCGCGGACGCCGCTTTCTACCCCGACGTGATGGTGACCTGCGCCCCCGAGGATGCGGAAGATCGGCGGGTGAAGCGCCACCCCAGTCTCATCGTCGAGGTTCTGTCCCCGGCGACGGCGAGCTTCGATATCGGCCGTAAGTTCGCCTGTTACCGGCAGATCGAAAGCCTGCGCGAATATGTGCTCGTCGACCCCGACGAGATGGGCATCGAGATCTTTCGCCCCGATCCGGACGGCCGCTGGGTGCTCTACCCTGTCCGGCCCGGAGAGAGGCTCCGGCTGGACAGTGTCGGACTCGATGTGCCCATCGAGGCAGTGTACGAAAACATCGATTGAGCAGCGCGAGCGGCTATGCCCGGAGTGCAGTGCCGAACCTTGGTCACCCACCTACGTACCTACGCGGTCACGGACATCAGTTCGATCGCCGGATCGCGCAGAACGGTTGGCCGGGTACGCGGAGCCCCACCGTAAGCGTTCGTTTTGACGTACGTACGGAAAAGCGTACCCTGTTGGACCATTGAACCTGCATCGAGATGCGCCATGCCCGGAATTACCGCCACTGAAGCACGCAGTAACCTGTATCGGCTGATCGACGAAGCCGCCGAGTTCCACCAGCCGATCGTCATCACTGGCAAACGAAACACGGCGGTATTGGTGGCTGAGGAAGATTGGGCGGCCATTCAGGAGGCGCTGTTCCTGTTGTCCGTGCCTGCCATGCGCGAGTCGATCCGCGAGGGCATGGATACCCCGGTTGAACAATGCGATGAGGAACTGGATTGGTGACATGGAAGTTGGTCTACACCAGGCAAGCCCAGAAGGACGCCAAGAAACTCGCCGCCAGCGGCCTGAAGCCGAAAGCCCAGGAATTACTGGCGCTGATCGCGGAAGACCCGTACCGAAAGCCGCCTCCGTTCCAGAGGCTCGTCGGTGATCTTGCAGGAGCCTGTTCACGCAGGATCAATATCCAGCATCGTCTGGTGTACCAAGTGCTCGAGGAGCAGCGTGTAGTGAAAGTCCTCCGGCTCTGGAGCCACTACGAATGATGCATTGTCGGAAACACTACACCCATTGCCTGAGCGATGGCCGGGACGACTCGTGTTCAGTCGAGCCGGATCGCATCAATTGGGGAGCGCATCAATTGGTGAGAGAAAGCGATATCGGTGTACGCTCCCCGGAATTCCCGGGGCGCGCTGCCGTGCCGTGGTCGCGTGCTGCTCTTCCAGTGTCCTGGCAGAATCGCGCCAGAACGCCCAGTCGACATCTATGGCCCATTCTGTGCCGACGATGCTATGCAGATTCCGTATAGCGTCGAGAGCCTGCCGGAACTGCTGGGGTTGCAGCCCCGAATCCTGCCCCAGGCGACCGGGGTAACTGTCCATATCCTGTCGAAACAGATTGGCCAGGCGTCGTCCGGAAACCGACAGAATGAACTGCTCCGCACGCTGTATGTGCCAGCGTACTGCGGTGGGCATAACGCCTTGCTTGATACGCAGATTTTGGCAACGGTCCCAGAAACGACGCTCCGCGTCGCCGCGACTTCCCGTCGCCATGAGCCAACCTCCTGTGAGCCGATGGAAAAATCGCAGCCACATGGCGCCGCACCGGCTGTGCGCGCTCGTGCCCGAGTTTTGGCGAGAGTCGAGCGCTTGGCAGCAGGGAATCCTGGAGACGCCGCGGAAGTAGGTGAAGGAGTCTCTGAGTTGCGAATCAACTATGGCCCCGGTTACCGGGTGTACTACAAACAGCAAGGGCGTGAGTTGGTGATCCTGTTGGCTGGCGGTGATAAGAGGACCCAGTCAAGAGACATCAAGACCGCTCTACGCCTTGCCCGCAATCTGTAGGATAGTCCATGAAAAAGACAGTTACGTCCCGTTACGATGTTGCTGAGCATCTACGTACGCCTGAAGAAATGGCGGCATATCTAGAGGCCTGTTTGGAAGAGGCAGAAGGTGACGCCGCATTTATAGCAAAGGCTCTCCTGATTAGCAACGAGAGTCAGCCAACCGCAGGGACTGCTCGGGCAGTGGGACTTTTATTGCCATGCTGTCACCCTCCGCTCAAAGCGTAGCCTCAACGTATGGCCGATGGTGGCTCAGAGAGTGATCCTGGCTGACTCTCGTTGCCAATCAGGAAGGCTCTTGGTGATATTGCCCGTGCGAGAGGTATGTCGCAAGTGGCACGCGATGCAGGTGTATCACGTGAAAGCCTATACAAGGCGCTTTCTGGGGAACGAACTCCAGGGTTCGATACAATCCTAAAGGTCATGGCAGCGCTGGGCCTGAAGCTGCATGCGGAAGCGGTGCATATCCCAAATCATGCCCAACAAGGCGCTCCATCCGACGCTCGTACCTCGCGCGGTTGAGCGCTGGCGTTCGGCAGTAACAAAACTAGTGTGAGAGGTGGCCTATGAGGATCAAAGACCTTATTGATGAAGCAGAGGCTCTCCCAGTGGAAGAGCGTGCGCTAGTGGTCGATTCGCTTCTGCGCAGTCTCAACCCGCCCGAATCCAGGATCGATAAAAAATGGGCTTCGGTGGCGCAGGAGCGACTACAGGAGTTTCGTTCCGGTGATGTGGAGACGGTCCCCGGAGAAGAGGTGTTTGCGAAAATCTGGGGCGAGCAATCTCAATGAGCTTCCGTTTTCACCCTGAAGCTGAGCGCGAACTTCGTGAGGCTGTCGGCTACTATGAAGAGATCGAGCTTGGCCTCGGATACGATCTTTCTGTGGAGGTGTATTCCGCAGTTCAGAGGGCTGTATCGTATCCAAAGGCCTGTCCAGTGCTTGACGGTGATATCCGGGGGAGCATTACGCGTTTGTCCCAGCCGAGTTCGGGCGCTGAACATCTGCGGCGGTGTTGAGTAGGGTGGCGCTGGAGACAACCGCCCACGGGAAACGCGATGCCCCAGTCCGCACCCCTGCCGCGCTTTTGCTGCGACGTCGTCGAGGAACCGCAACTGGATCTGATCCGGGGGCTGGTCGCCCGCTATCCCCAGCTCAGCCGCACGGAACGAGCCGCCACCGCCTGTGAGCTGCTGGGGTGGCTGCGCGCCAACGGCAAGCCGAAGACGGTCGAGTGCAGGGTCTTGCTCGACACCCTGGAGGAACAGCAGCGGATCGTGCTGCCGGCGCGACGGCAGAAGCGGGCCAAGCGGGTGGCCGTGGCGATTGCCGATCCAGGGGCCACTCGCGGCACTGGGCCCGCTGCGACTGAGCGAAACCGATCGCGAGACGCTGCAGCGCGAGGTCGCGGGCCTGCCGTCGGAGATCGCGACCGACGACATCGAGTCGCGGCTGTTCGATCTGACCGCGCTACGGATGCAACTGGCGCTGGTCGAGGCGGACGAGAACGCGTTCGAGCCGCACCGCAAGCGGGTGGTCGAGATCGCGATGCTGCTGGAGGAGAAGGCCACGATTCCGGCGGTCGCGGCCCAGCTCGAATACCTTGCCGGTTTGCAGGAAAGCGCGTTCTGGGAAGGCATTTCGCTTGCAGGGCTGGAGGAGCTGCGCCTGCGCCTGCGCGGGCTGGTTCCGTTTCTCGACAAGAAGAGTCGCACGATCGTCTATACCGACTTCAAGGACGAAGTGCTGGGCGTGCGGGACGGGGAGGCGGTTTCCATCCCGAAGATGACCGGCGCGCAATACGAGAAGAAGGTCAACGATTACCTGCGCCAGCATCTGGATCACCTCGTGATCCGCCGCCTGCGGACCAATCAGCCGCTGACCGCAATGGACCTGAAGGGGCTCGAAACGACGCTGGTCGAGATCGGCGAGGAGGACGGGGAGACGCTGCTCTCGGCTCTGCTGGCCCGCAGCGAGTCGCCGTCGCTCGCCCATTTCGTGCGCGGTCTGGTCGGCCTGGACCGCACGGCAGCCCAGGCGGCGTTCTCCCGGTTCCTGAACGACCGCAGCCTCACGCCGCAGCAGATCCGCTTCGTCGAGATGGTGATCGACCAGCTCACCGCGCGCGGCGTGATGGACGCCTCCGCGCTCTACGAGCCGCCGTTCAGCAGCCTGCACGCGGGCGGCCCGGACGAACTGTTCGCGGGCAGGGAGAACGTGATCGATGCCGTGTTTCAGACCCTGGCGTCGCTGGAGCCCCGGATACGGGACACCGCAGGCTGAGCGGTATTCACAGAGGCGCCGCGGTGGTCGCGTTATTGTGATTTGCTGGCCTGGTCGGACGCCTTTCCGGACGAACCGCGGATCCAGGACCGTACCAGGGATACGACCGCACCACCCGTGACCAAGCCCAGAAAATAGACGAGGATGATCAGGGCAGAGAGGGGCAGCGTGAGGCGCAGGGTCAGAAACTGGACGGTCACGGCGCCCAGGTTCTGGAAGGTGAATACCAGCACCACGACCGTGAGAAGGATGATGAGGGCGATGTAGATGTAGCGCATGATGTTCTTCCTCCTGTCCATTGTTTAGACCCGTGTGATTGTGCGTTCAACCCGACAGCGCGGAGAGGTTGTTTGGGTGTACTGTCTGCGGAAATCCAAGACGGGAGATGACGGTGCCTTCACTCGTATCCCACCTACGAACACTCGCCACCCACGCGGTCGAGCCGCTGCAGACCGAGACCGCGATGCACGGGTTTCTCACTGCCTGCGCGCTGACGCCGGAGGAGGAGGTGCCGCTGGCGGACTGCGTGGAAGCGGGTTTCGGTATCCCCAGTCCGGAGAAACTCCCCGAGGAAGCCCGGCAGGCGCTGGAGGGGGCGCTGGATGAAATCCGGGCGACGCTGCACGCGGGGAACTTCCGTTTCGATCCGCCGCTGTCGGTACCCGAGGGCGAGCGCTGCTTCATGCGCTGTTCATCCTCGGCGCGCTCCGTGGCGAGGCGGCGGGCCGCGCGTTTGCCGCGGCAGTCGAGCGCTTGCGCACGCATCCCGAAGATTCCCTCTGGGAGTGGATCAGTACCGAGTTTCCACAGCTCTGCGCGGGCAAGGAAGACTTCATCAGGCCGGTGCTCCTCGTCATTCGGATTTTCCGCGGCTCACCCTGCGGGCAGCGTTCGTTCGGCGGTTCCGATCGAGGCGTCCGGCCGGTGCGTCAGACCAGCCACAGCCACCAGATGCCGATGCTGGTGACCACCATGAGCAAGAGGTTCAGTGGCGCACCGACCTTCGCGAAGTCGGTGAAGCGGTACAGGCCGGTGCCGTAGATCATCGTGTTGGTCTGGTAGCCGATCGGCGACAGGAAGCTGGTCGACGCGGCGAACATCACGGCCAGCACCAGCGCGAAGAAATCGATCTGCAGGATATGCCCCAGCGAGACCGCGACGGGCACGAGAATCACCACCGAGGCATTGTTGCTGACCAGTTCGGTGAGCAGCGTGGTCAGCAGGTACAGCGCCATCAGCACGAGAATCGGGTGCCAGTCGCCCGCGTGTGTCGCCAGCAGCCCGGCGAGCAGGTCGGCGGCGCCCGACTTGGTCATCGCGATGCCCAATGGAATCACCCCCGCGAGCAGGAAGATCACCGGCCACGACACCCCGGTGTACATGTCCTCCTTGTCGACGCAGCCGGTCGCGACCATCGCCACCACGCCCAGCAGTGCCGTGACCACGATCGGCAGCGGTGTCAGTGCCGCGCCGAGCACCACGGCGGCCATCACACCGCCGGCGATCCACATGCGCCGGCGGTCGAATTCATCGTGGCTTTCCTCCAGGATCATCAGGTCGTCCGCATCTCGGAGGCGAGTCAGCGCAGTGCGCGAGATTTCCAGCAGGGCAACCCCGCCGACTTCCAGCGGCTCATCGGCAATGCGGCGCTCTTCCAGCGCCCCTTTTTCCAGACCGATCAGCCGCGCCTGATAACGGTCCCAGAATTTCGCGGCACGAACCTCCCGGCCCTCGAAGCGCCGGGCGTCGCGGAGCAATACACGCACCAGCTTGCCGTCGCTGCGCACCCGGCTGGACTCGCCGGAGACCGAGAGAACCTCGACCTTGTCGGATTTGATCAGATCCATTACCTGCCGCAACTCGGCATGGACCTGGATGATGTCGTCGGGGTGTACCCGGATTTCTTCAGCGCGCTTGATGTGGACGATGTCGCCGCGGACGAGCTTCAGCACCTGTACCGATGCCTTGAGCGCAAATTTGTACTGTCTCAGCGTTTGGTCCACCAGCGGGCTGTCGGCCGGGACGCCCAGTTCGATCACGAAGCGGTTCTCGTCATCGCCCAGCCGGACCAAGTCCTTTTTCGGCATCAGCCAGCGGCCGATGGTCACGAAGTAGACCAGGCCGACACCGAGCACGATCAGGCCCAGGTGGGTGAACTCGAACATGCCGATCTGGCGGCCGAAGTCCTCGTGGTCCGCGAGGATCGCCGAGGCCAGAATGTTCGTCGACGTGCCGATCAGCGTCAGCGTGCCCCCGAGCATGCCGAAGAAGCTGACCGGCATCAGCAGTCGCGAGGCCCGCAGTTTCAGCCGCCGCGCCATGTCGAGGACCAGCGGGATGGCCACCGCGACCGCCGCGGTGTTGTTGATGAATCCGGAGATCAGCCCCACCAGCGCCGCGATGATCAGGATCATGCGCAGTTCGGATTTCCCCACCATCGGAAACAGGCGCTGGCCCAGCACGTGCACCAGCCCGGAGCGCTGGATGCCGGCCGACAGAATGAACATCGCCAGCACCGTGACGGTAGCGGTGCTCGACAGGCCGGAGAGGCCCTCGCTGACCGTCGGGAATGCCGCCTGGAGGTCGACGCCCCGTTCCAGCAGCCACTGGGAGTGGAACAGCTGCGGGATGGCGATCAGCGTGACCATGATCAGGATCGCGGTGATGTCCAGCGGCAGTTTCTCGCTGGCGAACAGGTACAGCGCCGCGGCGATGAGAGTGAAGACCAGCGCGATTTCGACGGTCACCTGATTTCTCCATGCAGTGGCCGGAAGGATCCCGGTTCCGGGCTTGGGGGTGCGTGCGTGGAGGCTCCATTGCGGGTGGCCGTCCGAGGCGTCGATAGTGTCGCGCAACGGCAGCTCGGCCAGAAGGGGTCTTGATGTTCGGTAATATCCCGGCCACATCCTCTCTCGCTTGGCCTGTGTTCTGGCGGGGCAACGATGCTAGTGACATTCGGCAGCGCCCCCACGGTGATGAAGCGAGTCCCTGATGATCTATGCTCAGCGCAAGGGGGGGTGCACAGGGCATCTCAACGGGAATCGGAGCCGGCGTGGCAAGCAACGCGATCATTCGACACGCGCACAGGGGCGACGCCGAGGCGGTGGCGGCGATCTGGAATCCACAGATCCGGGATACCGTTTTCACCTTTGACCACCACGAATACCCGGTGGAAGAGGTTGCCCGGATGATCGACGCACGGGAGACGGCGGGCCTAGTCTGGCTGGTCGCGGAGGAGGACGGTGCCGTGACCGGGTTTGCGACCTACGCGCCTTTCCGCGACGGCGAGGGTTATGCCCGGACCATGGAACACACGATTTTTCTGGATCCGGAGGCGGCTGGCGACGGGCTGGGAGAGTTGCTGATGGATGCGCTGGTGAACGAGGGTCGCGCGCGTGGGGTGCATTCCCTGATCGCCTGTGTGACCGGGGAGAACGAGGTGGGGCTGAAATTTCACCGCGACCAGGGTTTCGAGGTCGTCGGGTCGATCTCCGAGGCCGGGCGCAAGTCTGGGCGCTGGATGGATCTGCGAATTCTGCAGCGGCGCTTGTGACGGGGGCGGTGGAGCTTTGTCGAGGCCTTGGACTTTCTGCATCCCCGGCCTTCCGCCGAAAGCGGGGGAGGCCCTTATCGCTCTTCGCCGATGACCGACCGGCGAATCCTCGATCGTCGAGGTCAGCGAATATCGTAGGAGGCGAAGAACTGGCCGACCCCGTCGCTGCCCAGGGTATCGTAGTACAGCGTATGGGGAATAAAGGCTGCGGGCGGGTCCAGCGCCAGTCCTTCGAGCAGGGTATCGAAGGACTGGCCGCCGAGCAGGCGGTGGAAGTGGGTCAGATAGATCCGGTGGAGGACGCGATCCTTCAGCAGGGCGTGTAGCACACGTGGTCCCGCCATCGAGTAGATGCGCCGGAACCCCTCGCGTCCCAGTGCGTCGATCAGGGGCTTTCCTTCCACGTGCTCGCCGTCGCCGGCGATCAGGATACGCACCCCGGTTGTTTCCACCGCCTCGCGATTACCCAGGTCCGCTTTGCGTCCCAGCGCGAAGTAAACGGGACGCTCCAGCAGGCTGCAGCGTTCGGCAAGGTTCGGGTCGAGGCTGCGGCTTAGGACTACTAGGGCGGGTTGCGGCGGCAAGTCCCGGGCCTTGCGCCAATCGTGAAGATCCTGGAACCGGGGGTCGCGTTCCACCGGGAGCTTATCCTGCAACTGGCGATCGGGAATCTGGCGCAGGAACGCGGCGCTGACGATCAGCGCATCGGCGCGCGCGGCGAGTTCCTGGAACAGGCGCCAGTCCCGGGGGTTGGTGATCGCGGGCGGCGCGGTGCGCCGGCCCTTGCGCGGGTTTTCCACCGCGATCCGGCCATCCAGGCTGGAGATGAAGTTGGTATAGACGAAGGCCCGGCCGGAAGCATCAATCGGTCCGATCGCGTCTGCCAGATAAAGCCCTTCGAGATCCTGCTCCTGCTGTGGAGCAGGGAACAGCCTTAATACCTTGCGTTCGCTCATCTGAAGTGCCCTTGCATCGTCGCTTCGCGCTGTACGAAGCGGTAAACACTTCTCACCGGTTCGACACCGGGACGCAAGTGCTGGTACCGCACTGTATTCAGTGCCAGGTTCCCAGCACAAGGCAGGAAGCGCGATACAACCTCGCTACTAATGTGGCTATTGGGATCAATACCGCAGCCACTAGGGAAGTCCAGATTGATTCGTTATCGCGAGGAGCGAAGCCTTTAGCCTCGAGCGCATCATGGCGGGACCTGGAGATCCATGAGGTACGGATTTCGTGGGCGCCGCTTGGATTAGTCGCTGCGCTCACTGCGGGCCAGCCTGCGGCTGTCCAATGCGCTACGCGCATTAGTGCCGCGCTTCGGGCGCAATGATAGGGCCCCTTGTTCAGTGTTTCCCTAGCGGTCGAGGCGGTTGGTTGAATCAGCCGTTTCGAGGCACGGAGGCGAGGTTCTCGCTCAGATTCTGCCAGTTCTTGAGGTTCGGCGGCCAGACACCGATAATGCCCCGCTGTCTGGCTACAGATCGAAGCAGTGAGCAACCATGAAGAGCGGCGTCGCAACAGAGTCCCTGTCCGATGAGACGCAGGTGGCGGCCACGCCGGAGGTGGTGCACAGGTATGCCCGGAAGAGGCTCCCTGTCCTGGTGCAGTTCGGTACCGGTTTTCTGGCCAACCACCTGGGGCGACGCCTATGCCGGCTACGGTGTGGCGGTGGTCCCACCCTTGCGCACAAGGATGTTCAGCGACCCGAAGGGAGCCATCGGGGACATGGCAAGCGCCCTCGGGGACGGTAGTGGTTGATGTCCCGGATCACCGGAATCGCCCTATGTGGGAGGGGGATATTCTGCCGTACCAGGCGCTGGAGCGGCTCGGCGAGGGCGATGCACTGGTCCTGGCCCCGCATCCGCAAGATGAGGTGCTGGGCTGCGCGGGCGCGATCCTTTCGCATCTGGAGGCCGGTGACACGGTCTCCGTCGTTATCGTTACCAACGGCCGCCCCTTGGAGGGTGACGATGTTGCACGGGAAGCCCACATCCACTTGCGCCGCGAGGAATCCGAGGCGGCCGCGCGGGTACTGGGCTATGGCGCGCCGCGGTTTCTGAACGAGCCGGATTGGCGTCTCGAGTACGGCGAGCGCCTCGTACGGCTACTGCTCGGGTTGATCGAGGAAAAGCGGGCCGGTTGGGTCTACGCGCCGTCCCACTATGAGGTGCATCCGGACTATCGGGCGATGGCACTGGCGGCCATGGAGGCAGTGCGCCGGGTGCAGCGCCCGGTCCATCTGGCGCAGTATGAGATTGGTAACCCGCTGATGCCCAACCGGCTGCTCGATATCAGCCGCCACATCCAGACGAAGCGGCGGGCGGCGTCCTGTTTTCCCTCGCAATTGGCGTATCAGCCGTACGACCGCCAGATCATCGACGGCCTCAATTGCTTCCGAACCTGCACGCTCCCCAAGGGGATACGGGCGGCGGAGGCGTATCAGGTCATCAGCGCCGACGAATTGCGCCAGGAACGGCCTGGTCTCTACGCAGCCCTGCTGCGACCCTGGCGGCCCGTGCGCAATCAGCTGGTCGCGGCGGACACTTTGGTGTCCGTGATTGTCCGCAGCGTCGGCCGGCCGCAGTTGGTCGAGGCGCTGCGCTCAATCGCGGCCCAGACCTATCCATGGATTGAGGTCGTCCTGGTTGATGCCGCCGCGCAAGGTGATCTGGGCAGCTCCGACTGGGTGGGTCCCCATCCCGTCCGCCGGGTGGGCGGCGACAGGCGATTGTTGCGAAGTGCTGCGGCAAACGCTGGGCTGGATGCGGCCCGGGGCGCCTACATCGCCTTCCTGGACGAGGATGATTGGTACGAGCCGAACCATATCCAGCGGCTGGTGGATGCGCTCGAGGAGCAGTCCAATGTAGTGATCGCTTATTCGGGGGTGCGCCGGATCCGGACCACTGAAGAGGGTCGGATCGAAGATCTCGGCGTCTTCGACGAGCCCTTTGACGCCTCCCGGCTTTGGCTGGAGAACATCATCCCGATCAACGCAGTGCTGCTCCGGGCAAACGCCATTCGTGGTCATTGCCGCTTTGACGAGAACTTGGATCTGCACGAGGACTGGGACTTCTGGTTGCAATGCCTGGACCGCGGGGACTTCGTTCGCCTCGGTGGATCGAGCGCGGCGTACCGCATCGGGGCCGCGTCGACGTCGGGCGTATGGGAGGACGCCGATCGTGTCCAAGAGAGCGCGCAGCGCCTGCTGGAGAAATGGTGGCCGAAGCTGGAGCCCGCTGTGATCCGCCACGGTTTCGAAATCGTGCGTGAGAAACTCAGTACCGCGCATGAGGCCTTGCGCGAATCCCATCGGGCGGCGGCGCGCGAGCAGGAGGGCCTCCGTGGGGCCCTCGAGGTGAGCCGGCGCTACACCGACGACTTGTTGCGCCATTTGAACGGTCAGGACACACGGTTGCAGGCCATGGATGCGGCCTTGCGCGAATCCCATCGGGCGGCGGCGCGCGAGCAGGAGAGTCTGCGTGAGGCCCTTGAGGTGAGCCGGCGCTACGCCGACGACTTGTTGCGCCATTTGAACGGTCAGGACACACGGTTGCGGGCCATCGAGGCATCACTGAGAACTCTCGATCAGCGGCTCGATCACCTTACCCGCTCCCTGGAGCAGTTGGTTGGCCAACACCATGAAGGTCACCGCTACCTGGTGGACAAACTCGCCGAGAATCGAGCGGAAATCGATTCCATAAAGGAACTTCTCGATCCGTTGCAGCGGTCGCCGGGCCGCCTCGGGATGGGCGGTTCCGCAGACTCAGAATCCGGTTGAAAATTATGCGAGAAACTCCCGACAGGCGCTCGAGTGACGCCTGCGCGTTCACCATTGTCTCCAGGAACTACCTGCACTTCGCCCTGACCCTGCTGCGCAGTGTCCAGGAGCACTCGCCGAGGGTAGACCGCTGGGTGTGCCTGTGTGACGAGCCCGGGGGGGTGAACGCGGCGGAGTTGCCGTTTCAGTTGCTGAATATCCGCGATCTGCCGCTGGGGGACGTGGACGCCTTCATCTTTCAGTACACGATCCTGGAGTTGAATACGGCGATCAAGCCGTACGTGTTCGAGGCCCTCTTCGAGCGCGGCTACGACAAAGTCGTGTACATCGATCCGGACATCCGCTTCTACGCTCCCCTGGACGGGATTCTGGACTTGCTCGACCGGTGCCAGATCCTGCTGACCCCGCACCTGACGGGGCAGCTGGATGACGGGCGCCACCCCAATGAGTTGGCGATCCTACGCAGCGGCACCTACAACCTTGGATTCCTCGCGCTGCGTCGAGCGCAGGACAGCATGGAGATGCTGCGCTGGTGGCAGGGCAAGCTGGCGCGCGAGTGCGTGGTAGATTTGCCGCGGGGTCTGTTCGTGGACCAGAAGTGGATGGAACTGGTGCCCAGCATGTTCCCGGAAGTCTACATCAACCGGGACCCGGGCTGGAACGTCGCCTACTGGAACATCAATCACCGCCGTGTGGAGCGCACCGCGGAGGGCTACCGGGTCGACGGCCGCCCCCTGCTGTTTTTCCACTTCTCCGGGGTGAGCATTGATGGCAAGGTGTTCAGCAAGCATCAGGACCGCTTCACTATGGTCTCGGTGCCTGCGTCGGTACGTGAGCTGGTCCGGGATTACGTCGCGGCTCTCAACGGGAACGGCGCGGCCAACTTCGCGAAAATTCCGTATGGCTTCGCCACGTTCGCCAACGGCATCCGGATACCCGATGAGGCCCGCGAGATCTTCCGCCGGAATCGCCGGGAATTGCGTCTGTCGGCGCCCGTGTACACTGCGCAAGGGGCCTCCGAGGTGATCCATCAGCTCAACAAGCCGGCCACCCTGGCAGGGCGCAAGTCGCCGCTGGTGACCCGCGTCGCCTACCGGTTGTACGAGAAGCGCCCCGACCTGCAAGCAGCGTTCCCCGACGTGTTCGGGGCCCATGCAGCGGCTTTCGCGGAGTGGTTCGTGCGCAGCGCCACCGAGCAGGCAGGCATCGGCGAGCCGTTCGTCCGCCCGATTCGCACGCGACTGGAGTGTGACGGGGGGGGCGCGGCGGTGGAGCAGGCCGTTACGACCCCGATGGTAAGCGTGGCGCCCCGGCGGTCAAGGGCCATGAAAGGGATCGCCGCCGGCGCCTACAGGATCGCCTGGCGGGCGCGGCCCATGCTGCGCCGCTTCGTCCCCTACAACACGCGCCATCTGCTGCATGGCTGGCTCGTCCGGCACGCGTTCCGCACCGCGGAGAGCGGCCCAGCGCAGGGCGCGGTGGATTGCGGTGCGAGGCTGCCGAGCGGGGTCAATGTCCTCGGTTATCTGCACGCGGCCTCTGGGGTCGGCGAGTCCGGCCGCACCATGCTGCGGGCCTTGCAGGCAGCGGGTTACCCGGTGGCTGCGCTGGATTTTCGTGTCGGCAATGTCTCGCGGATGCAGGAGGAGCCGCCGCTCGAACCGGTCGACGAACAGGTCTACCGGATCAATCTGCTGCATGTGAACGCGGACCAGGTCCCGGTGGCCCACAAGACCCTTGGCGCCGGATTCTTCGCCGGCCATCGCAACATCGGCTATTGGGCCTGGGAGCTGCCGGATTTTCCGGAACACTGGCGCTCCTCTGCGGACGTGCTCGACGAGGTCTGGGTGCCCTCGCGCTTCTGTCAGGAGGCCATCGGCCGGGCGCTGCGGGTGCCGGTGCTGCGGATCCCCCATGCCATCGACCTTGGCGAGCCGCCACCTGTAGACCGCGATACCGTCGGCCTGTCGCGGGACCGGTTTCTGTTCCTGTTCCAGTTTGATCTGCTCAGTATCGCCGCGCGGAAAAACCCCCAGGCGGTGCTGCGGGCGTACCGGAAGGCTTTCGGTGAGCAGCCCAAGGACGTGGGGCTGGTGATCAAGCTCGCCAACGCCGAGCACGACCCCGAGACTCTGGGCGAGCTGCGACGTTTGGCGGAGGACGATCCGTCGGTACGGCTCATCACGGGCTACCTGAGCCGCGCGCAGGTCATCGGCTTGATGAACGCGGTGGACTGCTTCGTCTCCCTGCACCGCTCGGAGGGCTTTGGGCTTGCACTGGCGGAGTCGATGTATCTGGGTAAGCCGGTCATTGCTACCGGCTGGTCCGGCAACATGGACTTCATGAACTCCTGGAATTCGCTGCCCGTGCGCTTCCGGTTGCAGCGCCTCGAGAGCTCGGCCGGCCCTTACCCCAAGGGGAGCCACTGGGCCGATCCGGACGTGGCGCATGCTGCCGAATGCATGCGCCGGTTGGTGGACGATGCAGCCCTGTGCGTCCGCATCGGGGAGGCGGCGCGGGAGACCATCCGCACGAACTTCTCGCCGGCGGCGGTGGGGCGGATCGCCGCGCAGCGCCTGCGTCTGTTGGAGCCGGCATCTGGTGATTGAGCCGTCCGAGCGGGGCCATTGTGGTCCTCTCGCGCTTGCGGGGGATGGAGTAAGGCAACGATTGCCGTGCTTCATAAGCGATCCTGATTAGCAATGAGAGTCAGCCAACTGCAAGGACCGCTTCGGGCAGTGGGATTTTTTGCCATGGTGTCACCCTCCGCTCAAGGTGTAGCCTCAGCGTACGGCCGGTGGTGGCTCAGAGAGTGATCCTGGCTGACTCTCGTTGCTAATCAGGTAAGCGATTGTTGTCTCTCGGGGTGCCATGTGGCGCGATGATCGTTAGGCTGGGCCGATGAGACGCCTGCACTCCGTCCGCAACGTTTGCCCGCCGCGCGCAGTCTTCGGCAGTGCCGAACTCGGGCCAGGGCCGCTGCCCGTTGCGACCTATTCGGTGGTGGCACGCGACACGGAAACCGGCCAGCTCGGGGTGGCCGTGCAGTCGCATTATTTCGCCGTCGGCAGTGTGAGCCCGCATGCGGAAGCCGGCGTGGCCGCGATGACCATCCAGTCCTTTGCCAAACCCCGTTATGCGGTGGAAGGCCTACGGCTGATCCGCGAGGGGGCGTCGGCTCAGGAGGCGCTGACAGCGCTGCGTCGCGGCGACACGCATGCGGAGTACCGCCAGTCGGCGATAGCCGATACCCTGGGCGGGGTCGCGGTCCACACGGGTGAACGCTGCATCCCGGAAGCGGGTCACCACTCCGGGGACGGGTATGCCTGTCTGGGGAACATGCTGCTCGAGGTCGGCATCTGGGAGCGGATGGGAGCGGCCTTCGAGGCGGCGGACGGCGAACTCGTCGACCGGTTGATCGTTTCGCTCGAGGCGGCGCAGTCGGCGGGGGGCGACCTGCGCGGCCGGCGTTCTGCCGCGGTCATCGTCGTCAGTGCAGAGGCATCGGGGGATCCGGCAATCGACGTGCTGTTCAATCTTCGGGTCGAAGACCACGAGCAGCCGCTGCAGGAACTGAACCGGCTGGTGACCCTGAAGAAGGCGTTTCACCATAACAGCCGGGGCGACCATCACCTGCGCAATGGCGACGTGCACGCGGCGTTGTGTGAGTTCTCCACGGCCGTGTCGATGGCCCCGGCCCACGAGGAGCTGGTTTTCTGGCAGGCCGTGGCGATGGCGATCGCCGGGTTCGAGAAAGAGGCGGAACCCCTGTTCCGGGAGCTGTTCGACGCCTCCCGGAACTGGCGGCTGCTGGCGGAACGTGTCGCCCGGTCCCGGTATCTGCCCGAGGGGTCGCACGCGCTCGATTCGGTCCTGGAATCCGCGCCTTGACGACGGCGGGACGCGGGCCGCGAGCGGGTCCGCCCGGGACAGGGTATTTCGACACCGCGGCAGTCCGGTTGGCCGCCGGCAGGGTTTCGGGGGCGGGGGGTGTTGGCCGGTGGCGCCAGGCTCAGGGGATTGCCGGTAGTGTCCCCGGCTCGCAGTGCGACAGAGGAAACGAGAGATGTGGTTACGCGTGAGTTGCCATCTGGAGATGCAGTTTGCTGTGGCGAGTCCGATGATCCTGTTGTTGCGCCCGCACAGCGATACCCGGCAGTGGGTGGCCCGGGATCACTATGCGGTTTGGCCCGGCCTCCCGATCGCGGAATACACCGACATGTACGGCAACCGCTGCCAGCGCCTGCTGGCACCCGCTGGATCGTTCCACCTGGAAGCCTGTTCGGACGTCCAGGTACCCAGTGGCGTCGAGCAGGCCCCGGGGGCACCGTTCGTGGAGGTGCAGGATCTCCCCGCCGAGACGCTGATGTACCTCGCGCCGAGCCGCTACTGCGAGTCCGACAGGCTGGGCGGACTCGCCAGCGAGATCACAGGTGACTGCCTGCCCGGATACGACCAGGTGCACGCCATTTCGGCCTGGATCCGCCGCACCCTGGCCTACCGGGCGGAGTCCGATCCGACCCCAGTCTCCGCGGTGGAGGCGCTGAATCGTGGCGACGGCGTCTGCCGCGACTTTGCGCATCTGGGTATCGCGCTGTGCAGAAGTCTGAGCATTCCGGCCCGGATGATCGTCGGCTATCTGCACGGGCTCGAGCCGATGGATCTGCATGCCTGGTTCGAGGCCTTCGTCGGCGGCAGGTGGTATGTGTTCGATCCGACCCGTGCGACGCTGGGCGGCGCACGGGTGTGTCTCGGTCACGGCCGCGATGCAGCCGATGTGCCCGTGTTCACGCAGTTCGGTCCACCCGTGATCCCCTCCTGCATGAAGGTGTCGGTCGAGGAGATCGCCGGCTCCCAGCACTGACCTGGACGAGGCTGGGAGATGCTACGCTTCGAGTCTTGTCGTTCGCCTGGTGTTGCGTCCAGCGCGGTGGTGGGTCGCGCAGCGCCCTGGCGCGCCACACCGTGGAGCATGCGATGATCCCGCTCTGGTTCAAGCTTGCCTATCTCGCCTTTATCGTGGTGCTCGTTCCCGTGTATAGCGTGGAGCACGGGCTCGTGAATTTTCTCTGGCTCTCGAACGTGGCGTTGCTCGGTGGCCTGCTGGCGGCGTGGTTGGAGAGCGCGCGCGTTGCAAGCATGGTGTTGCTGGCGGTTCTGTTGCCCGAACTCGGTTGGATCGTCGATTTTCTCGGCAGCCTCCTGCTGCTGGGTCCCACGCCGCTGGGTGTCGTCGATTACATGTACAACCCCGAGATCGCGCTGTTCGTGCGTCTGCTCTCCCTCTACCACCTGCTGTTGCCGTTCGTGCTGCTGTGGCTGGTGTGGAGGCTGGGGTACGACCGCGCGGCCTGGAAGCTCTGGATTCCGATCGGGTTGTCGATCCTGCTTTTGAGTTTCCTTTTCTCCAGCCCCGAGCGGAACGTGAACTGGGTCTGGGGCCCGGGAGGCGAGCCGCAGGAGTGGATGTCGCCCCATGCCTGGCTGATGGTGGTCATGGTGTTCTGTGCCGTGTTGTGGTGGGCTACCCACGTACTGGTGGGGCATGTACTGCGGCGAGTGGCAGACCGGGCGCCGCCACGGGTCCGCTGATGGCGTCGCGTCGCGTCTCGGACAAGGGGCAACGCCCGGTGAAGCAATGGCTTTGCTGACCTGGATCGGGATCCTGATCTGCCTGTCGCAATCGGCGATGCTTTCAGGCCTCAACCTGGGGCTGTTCTCGCTGAGCAAGCTGGAACTCGAAATCGCGGCGCGCAAGGGCGATCCCCGTGCACGGCGGGTGCTGCATCTGCGCGAGGATTCCAACTTCGCGCTGGTCACGATCCTCTGGGGCAATGTCGGCGTGAACGTGCTGCTGGCGCTGCTCTCGGGCTCGGTCCTGAGCGGCGTGGTCGCCTTCCTGTTTTCGACCGTGGTAATCACCATCTTTGCGGAGATCATCCCGCAGTCCTATTTCACCCGCAACGCGCTGCGCATGGCTGCGCTGCTCGCGCCGGTCCTGCGCGGCTACCAGCTACTGCTGTACCCGGTGGCACGACCGACTGCCTGGGTCCTGGATGCATGGCTGGGTGGCGAGAACGTGCGCTATTACCCGGAGCGGGATCTGCGCCAGGTGATCCAACTGCACATGGAGGCGACCGAGTCGGAGATTGCGCGGGTGGAGGGCCAGGGGGCGTTGAATTTTCTCGAGCTCGATGATGTTCCGCTGGACGCGGAAGGCGAACCCGTTGATCCGTCCAGCGTGCTTCAGCTCGAGTTCGACGGTGCGTATCCGGTGTTTCCGCCGATCTCCCCGCGCGCGGACGACCCCTTCCTGCAACGAGTGAATCGCTCCGGAAAGAGCTGGGCCGTGATCGTCGATGCCCGCAACGAGCCGAGGCTGGTGCTCAGCACCAACGACTTCATCCGCGAAGCGATGTTCGAACCCGCGCGGTTCAACCCGCTGCGGCATTGCCATCGCCCGATCCTGGCGCGCAGCGGCGAGCGCAGGCTGGGTGATCTGATTGCGCGGTTTCGGCTTTATTCCGGGGAGGCGGGCGATGACATCGTGATGGACGACGTGGTGCTGCTGTGGGGGCCACAGCCGCGGGTGATGACCGGGACGGACATCCTCGGGCGCCTGCTGCGGGGGATCGCCGCCAGCGAGCGTAACGGGATGACCGCGGACGTCGAACTGGCCCGGCGGTTGTCCTGATCGGGAATGCCTGGCGCCGGTGGCATCAGCCCGCGTATCAGGCGCCGTACAGCCAGTTCCATGCCCGGCGCGTCAGGTACCAGAGAAGCATCGCGGTCAGGAACACGGCCAGCAACAGTGCCAGGGCCTCGCCGGGGGTCGGCATGCGGCCCACCTGCAGCAGCAGGTGCGTCGCCAGCGTGACCATCGCCGTTGGCGGCAGAATCCCGATCACGCTGCCGACCAGGAAATCGCGGAAGCGGATGTGCGTGGTACCTGCCAGCAGGTTGATCAGCGTCTGCGACACGACAGGAAGCATGTTGATGACCACCATGCTCTGGATCCCCCGCCGCGCCAGTGAACGGCTCAGGCGTTTCATGCTGGGCCCGGACAGGCGCCGCACCGGGCGGCGCCCCAGGTAGCGCCCTGCCAGGTAGCCGACGACCGCGCCGGCCACCGTGCCCAGGTAGGCGATTGCGAATCCGGACCAGGGACCGAGCACGATGACCGCCACGGGCACCAGCACCAGCTGCGGAATCGCGACCTGCAGGCCGATCACGGTGCCCGCGAACACGGCCCACGGCAGCCAGGCGCGGTCTTCGAAACGTTCGGCGAGCGCCCGTACACGGGTCGGCCCCCAGTCCTCGTCCTGTAACGCGATTCCCCAGACCAGCGCCATCACGGCCAGTATGACGAAGACGCCAAGGAACAGCAGGAGCCGGAATCGCGGGCTCATAACGCATCGGCCCGAGCCGCGCCTTCCGGCAGGCAGCGGCGTTCGGCTGTGATGCCCGGCTTGCAGGTCAATCGAGTTCTCATGGCGGCTTTGTCCGGCGTTGGTGGTGCGCTTCCCGTCACGGCCCGCGTCAGGTGCACTATGCTTCCGGGATCCATCGTTACGAAGGATAGTGCACCGGGGAAGTCCAGCGGCTCCGGCGTTTGGACGCATCCTGGGATCGGAACCGCGTGCAGGCGGCCAAGCGATCATGACGATACGCTCCACCGCGAGAGATGAACGTGGACGCGTAGCGTGATGATCGCTCTCCGTCGCGCGAGGGGGCGATCTCGACCGCGCCACGCGCGATTTTCACGTTCAGGATGATATTGGAGGAGTGCTAATGAGTGATCGTGACGCCTATCTCGAGAAGATGAAGGCCAGGATCGACGAGTGGAACGCCGAGGTCGCCAGACTCGAGGCCAAGGCCCGGGAAGCCGAGGCCGACATGAGGCTGAAATACGATGCGCAGCTCAAGGAAATGCGGGAGCAGCGCGACGCGCTGGAGGAAAGGCTCCGCGACATGCAGCGTGCGGGCGAGGAATCCTGGAGGCGGGTGCGCGACGGGATGGAGGCCGCCTGGGACGAGATGACCCGGGCCTTCCGGGAGGCCGCCGACCGCTTCCGGTAACGAGGCCTGCTGCGACCCGCCCGGGAAACCGGGGCCGCCCAGCCATCCCGGAAACCGGCCCTCGACCACGGCCGCGCGAGGATCGGGAAGGGGAACCGATCCCCGCTGCGCTACGCCGATGCCGAGCGCTTCAAGTGGTGCGGGACGCGGCGCCCGTCGACACGGGTCTGTCGCGTCACCTCGCCGTTAGGCCGGATCAGGCGTGGCCCCGCAGCATTTCTTGTATTTCTTGCCGGAGCCGCAGGGGCAGGGGTCGTTGCGGCCGATCTTCGGCCCTGCGCGTCGAACGGATTTCGTACGCTGCTCGGCGAGCTGTTTCTGAAACGGTGCGAAGTAGTCCTGCAGTTGTTGCACACTCTCCACGATCTGATCCGGGGCGTCGCGGAGCAGGGCCTCCGTCTCCTCGGTGAACTCCTCCAGGGTTTCGAGGCCTTCGTCGGTGCCGTGCAGCAGGATCGGTGCCAGCAGGTCGGGCGCCTGTTCCTGCAGCTGTGTCCACCAGGGGTCTGCGAAGGTCGACATTCCGAACACGAAGCCCTCCGCCCATTCCTCGACGATGGTGAAGGATCCGCCCTGCGCCGCGATAGGCTGGCCGAATATCGGTTCCGGGAACCCGGCGCTGACCATCGTCAGCACGTGATTGTAGTGGCGCATGACCAGGCCCAGTATCCACTCGGCCTGCGCCCTGTCGTTGAACGCCGGGTCGTCGTTTCCCGCATCCATGTCCCAGACCCACGGGAGCCAAACGCTGGGCGGGATCAGTTCCGGGTTCAGCGCGATAGCGGTCAGGTAGCCGTCCAACATCGCCAGATCCATCGCCGCTTCGGGCACGGCGTGGGACATGAAGAACGCGTCGAGTTCGTCGAGTTCGTCGTCGGAGAGACCTGCGGTAGGGTTCGTCATCGGGGCTCCTGGAACGCCTGAGAGAGCAGCGGGCTTCGATGTGCGTTCAGTATTATCTGTCGACAAGCCGCCAGGCAATGGTTTCTCCGGCGCGCAGCGGTACACCGGGCCGGTTTCCGAACGGGAGTTCGTCCGGAACCGCCCAGGCCTGCCGCTCCAGGGTTACGGTCTCCCGGTTGCGCGGAAGGCCGTAGAAATCGGCACCGTGAAAACTGGCGAAAGCCTCGAGGCGCTCCAGCTCGCCGGCCGCCTCGAACACTTCGGCGTAGAGTTCGAGGGCCGCGTGCGCGGTGTAGATGCCCGCGCAGCCACAGCCCGACTCCTTGGCATGGCGAGGATGCGGCGCACTGTCGGTGCCCAGGAAGAACTTGGGACTGCCACCGGTGGCGGCCGCGACCAGCGCCTGGCGATGCGTCTCGCGCTTGAGTAGCGGCAGACAGTAGTGGTGCGGGCGCATCCCCCCGAGGAACATCGCGTTGCGGTTCAGCAGCAGGTGATGCGCGGTGATGGTGGCGCCGATCCAGGCCGGGGCGGCGCTGACGAACTGCACGGCGGTACGGGTGGTAATGTGCTCGAGCACGATCCGCAATTCGGGAAAGTCGCGTACCAGGGGTTCCAGCGTACGCTCGATGAAGACCGCTTCGCGGTCGAACACGTCGACGGACGGATCGATCGACTCGCCGTGCACCAGCAGCGGCAGCCCGTGGCGCTGCATGGCCTCGAACACCGGGTAGCAGCGTCGCGGGTCGGCGACCCCGCTGGCGGCATTCGTCGTCGCGCCCGCCGGGTAGTATTTCACCCCGTGAACGATCCCGCTGGCCTGCGCGCGCACGATTTCCTCGACCGGCATGGCCTCGGTCAGGTACAGGGTCATCAGGGGTTCGAACGCAACCCCCGCCGGAAGCGCGGCGAGAATGCGGTCGCGATAGGCTCGGGCCTGTTCGGTGTCGACCACCGGTGGCTTCAGGTTGGGCATCACGATGGCGCGTGCAAACCGCCGTGCGCTGTCGGGCAACACGGTCCGCAGCACGTCGCCGTCGCGCAGGTGCAGGTGCCAGTCGTCAGGTCGGGTGAAGGTCAGACGATTCATGGAATTCCCGTCGGTCGTGGGAGGCGGTTCGGCGACATCATTAAGGAAGCGCTGAACACTCGTCATCGCGAGGAGCGAAGCCCTTGGTCGCGGGTGCAGCGCGGCGGGACGTGGCGATCCTCTACGCACTGATTTCGTGGGCGCCGCTTGGATTACCCGCGCCGCTCGCCCTTGCGGGCCAGGCTGCCGCTGGTCAACGCGCTACGCGTGTTGGTGCCGCGCCTCGCTCGCAATGAAGGGTCCTTTGTTCGGTATTTCCCTAGTCGTGAACCGCTTGGCTATCTTACCCGGGGTTGCCCGAAGTGTCGCGGGCGGCGCCGATAACGTCAAACAATTTTCACCGCCCGGACAACAGGGTAGCGCACACCCTGCCCTGGTGCATATTGACATCCAGGCCGGCGCGCGGGTAACCATGTTCGCTTTTCGTGAAGCTGTCGCCCGCGATGCGGACCGGCAGCAACGCACTTCGCCGGCGCCGATCGCGGCCGGCCTACATCAGGAAGTTCGCATGCATAGGAGGAAGGATCTGGTGGCAAGTTCCATTCGAAGGACCGCGTTGGGTCTCGCGCTGGCGGGGCTGGGGCTCGGGGGCGTACTGGTTGTCCCGCAGACTGCGGAGGCTACGTTCGGGTATTACGGCTACGGTTACGGAACCCAGAGCAAGGGCATGGGGGGGGCCGGGACGGCCCTGGCCCAGGATCCGCTGGCGGGGATGACCAATCCCGCCAGCCTCGTCCATCTCGGGGACGTCTGGGCGGTGGGGGCCACGCTGTTCAATCCCAACCGCAGCTACACCGCGGACGACAACTTCGAATCGCCCCCGTTTGCCTTTATTACCCCCGGCCGTATCAAGAGCGGATCGGAGTGGTTCCTGATTCCCAACTTCGCCCGCAACTGGGTGCTCGACGAGGACAGTTCCCTGACGCTGTCGCTAGCCGGAAACGGCGGAATGAACACCGACTACAAGACCGCGGTATTCGAGAACTTCGCGCCGCCGGACGCGCCGGAGCAATTCCAGGCGAGTTCTCCCACCGGGATCGACCTGGTGCAACTGGCGATCGGCCTCAGCTATTCGCGTCGCCTGAACGAGCACCACAGCTTCGGTGTCACGCCGATCCTGGCCGTCCAGGGCTTCAAGGCCACCGGCCTCGAACCGTTCCGTCCGGTATCGATCCACCCGGACAAGGTCACCAACAACGGCCGTGACTATTCCTACGGTGCGGGCGTCCGTATCGGCTGGCTCGGCCAGATCACCGACGAGCTCAGCCTGGGTGCGTCCTACCAGAGCAAGCTCAAGATGAGCCGCTTCGACAAGTACCGCGGGCTGTTCGCAGAGGAAGGCAAGTTCGACATCGCGGGTACCTGGAACGTCGGGCTCGCCTACAAGGTTACGCCGGATGTGACGGTGGCCTTCGACGTACAGCGCTACCTGTATTCCGACGTCAAGTCGATCAACAATCCCAACGACCTGCCGATCGCACCGGGCGCATTGGGCGGCAGCGACGGGGTCGGCTTCGGCTGGAAGGACATCACCGCCTACAAGCTGGGTGCGCAATGGCGGGTCGACCCGGACCTGACGCTGCGCGCAGGCATGGCCTACGGCGATCAGCCGGTCCCGGACACCCAGGCGCTGTTCAACATTCTGGCCCCGGGTGTGACCCGCCGGCATTACACGGTGGGTCTGAGCTATCGTCTCGACGACCGCAGCGAGATCAGCGGCTTGTTCATGCATGCGCCGAAGGAGCGGGTCAGCGGCACCAATCCGAACACCGGTCCCCAGACGGGTTTCATCCAGATGGACCAGAACGAGTTCGAATTGACCTATACCCGCTACCTGCGCTGAGCTCGGTGGCGGCCGGCACGAGGGAAATCATGAGTACGGACATCAAGGCATTGTTCGACGCCGAGCCCGAATCTCCGTTGTACGTGGCGATCAACCGCGTACTGGTCGAGAACAACCCCAACCTGATGCGCATGATGCGTCAGGCCAGTTCCGAGATGTGTCTGGCCACCGCGCTGACCCCCGGCTTCCGGGGGTTCGACCTGATGCGCCAGACCGGGAGCTGTCCGATGGGCATGCGCTGGGGTGCCAGCACCGACATGACGCAGGAGCTCTCGCACATCTGGATCGACCAGTTCACCTACTGGGACACCCTGGACGCGCACGAGGAGTTCCACGAGACCTTCGAGGACGTGGTGGTCACCGCCTGCGATAAGTGCGGCAACGTACTGCTGGATGGACCCGAGGAGCCGGTCTACCGGATCGTCGCAAGCCACCTGCCCAGGCTGGTTTCGCTGAACCAGTTCGAACAGGCGCGGGCGCAGGAACGCGACATCGGCCACCTGGCAGTGGATTCGGGAGAGACCGTCACCGTGCTCGCAACGCATATCGTCCGGCCTGGCAAGGAGGCCGAGTTCGAGGAGGGCGAGATCCGGACGATGGAGTTGCTGCGCGAGAGCAACGGCATGATCGGCTACCAGATCCTGAAGCGGGTGGGCATCTCGACCCTGGGATCGGGACATGCAACCGTCGAGTCGATCATGGAACGCATGAAGGACACGCCGGACGCGAAGCTGCAGCGCACCGCCGAGGTCTGGGAGGGCTATACGATCCCGGCCGAGTACCTGGTGATGGTCGAATGGGAAAGCCTCCACGCGGCCCAGCGCGGCATGCCGCATGTGAACGTGAAGCCAGACATCCTGTTCGTGCATGGGCCGAAGGTTTTCAACAACTGTGTGCGCATGCCGACCGTACGCATGGCTGTCTCCATGTTCGCCGAACAGACGTACCGGGAGGTGCTACAACAGGTGTAAACGCTGATGGATGCCCCCTCCCGCGCAGGGTCGGGGCCCGAGGACAAGGTAGGCGAGGGTGCCAGCGTGCCCGCACCCGAGGTGCATCGCTGCAGCCGATCCTGCCGGATATTGGCAAGGGCGGCTTCGCAGCCGGCGCGTCACCACCACTCCGCGCAACCGGGAGGGTCCTTAATGCAGAATCGAAAGCTGGTCGTGATCGGCGGCGATGCCGCCGGAATGAGCGCGGCGTCCAAGGTCCGGCGCGAACACCCCGGCCGCGAGATCGTGGTCTTCGAGCGCGGTCCTCACACCTCCTACGCCGCCTGCGGCATGCCCTACTTGATCGCCGGGATGGTCGACTCCCCGGACAGGCTGATTGCACGCAGGCCCGAGGTCTTCCGCGAAAAGCAGCAGATCGACGTGCGCATCCGGCACGAGGTCGTCGAGATCGATCTCGCTGGCAAGCGACTGCGGGTCACGGATCTCGACCGGGGCGAAGGCTTCTGGGAGGCCTGGGACGACCTGCTGATCGCCACCGGCGCCTCCCCGGTCGTCCCTGACGTGCCAAACGTGCAGTCGGACGGTGTGTTCAGCCTGTCGACACTGCAGAGCGGCATCGAGGTCTTAGAAGACATCGAGCAACACCCGCCGCGCACCGCGGTCATCGCTGGTGGCGGGTACATCGGTATCGAGATGGCCGAGGCCCTGCTCGAACGTGGAATCGACGTCTCGCTGATCGACATGGCCCCGCAGGTGATGACCACGATGGACCCGGACATGACCGAGGGCATCGTCGAGGCGATGCGCGATGCCGGGGTGCATGTGTTCCTGAACGAGAAGCTCGAACGCATCGACACCGACGGTGACGGGCGGGCATCTTCGGTGTCGACCGACAAGCGCCGTCTCGACGCCGACATCGTGATCGTCGGGCTCGGGATTCGGCCGAACTCGGACCTGGCACGGGACGCCGGCATCGAGCTGGGCGAATCAGGCGCGATTCGCGTGAACCTGCGGATGCAGACCTCGGCACCCGGTGTCTGGGCCGCGGGCGACTGCGCGGAGTCCTTTCATCGGGTGAAGGAGCAGCCAGCGTTCGTCGCGCTGGGCACGATCGCGAATCGGCACGGGCTGGTCGCCGGTACCAACCTGAGCGGGGGCGACCAGGAGTTCCCCGGGGTCCTGGGCACAGCGATCACCCGTTTCCGGGAGCTTGAGATCGCCCGCACCGGGCTCTCGGAAAAGGAGGCGGGCGACCTGGGGATCGCGTACCGGACGAAGACGATTGATGCGCGCACCCGAGCGCACTACTTCCCGGGTGCCGCCAAGGTTCGGGTCAAGCTGGTCGTCGAAGACAATACCGGGCGGCTGCTGGGTGGGCAGATCGTTGGCGCCAATGGTGCCGGCAAGCGCATCGATACCCTCGCCGGCGCGATCAGCGCGCGGATGACCGCAGAACAGCTCGTGTACCTCGATCTCGCCTACGCGCCCCCGTTCTCCCCGGTCTGGGACCCGGTACAGACCGCCGCCCGAACGCTCGCCTGACGATCATGGTGCTGGCGCCCTTCGGGCGAAGCGACGGGGGCGGCAGGCTGAACCGAGCGCAGGAGCCTATAACAACCAGGGGGGCTTTGCAGGGGGGGCTTTGCAGGGGGGCTTTGCAGTGTGCCGGAGCGAGCGCTGGTGGGCTCGTACGGGCCGCTAGAAGGGTACCCGGTCGTCGTCCTGGACCGGTACATGGAAGGCGCGGGTCCAGGCCTCGGGCAGAGTCGGCAGGGTGGGCAGGTCGGCGGAGAATGCCGGCGCAGTCGCGGGTTCGAGCGCATCGCCGGACTCGCGCGGCAGATGCCGCCGGCGCCAGCGATGCAGTTCCCGGGACAGCCCCAGTGCATCGAGGTGAAACCGCCACGTATCGCTCAGTTCAGGCTGCGCGCTCTGCAGCTGCCGTCGCGCCCATTCGCGAGCCTGACGCATCCGGTGGCGTCGTTCCAGGGCCGGGTCGAAGCCCCGGGTACCGGCCAGCGAATGGTGCAAGCCCGATAACAGAATCAGCGCCAGCCCGGCGCTGGATGCCGGGCTCAGGGGCCTATCCGTTGCCAGGTGCATCAGCACCGCAATGGCAGTGAGTACGGTCAGCGGAATCAGCCAGTAGAGTGCGGCCAGCGCACTGCGAAGCGGGTGCCACCACCGCGTCGGCATCGTCGCGGCCATCACGAGCAGGCCCAGCACGCCTGCCGTCAGTGCTACCGGCCACTGGCGGTGCAGGAGGACGTCGAGTGCGGCAAGCGCCAGGCCCGAGCCCAGCAGGAGAGCGGTGACGGCCGGGCGCAGCGGGCGCGGACGCGGCGCTGCGTCGCCGGCAAAGGCGGTTTGCTGCAGGATGGTCGCGGTGATCCGGTCGGGATCGAAACCGGTGCCGCGGTGGCGTGCCCGGTGCAGGTCGCTGCGGAGCTCTCCGGAGGTTCCGAATAGCGCCTGCAATAGCTGGCTCTCGAGCGGATGGAGGGTATCCGGGTCCGTGAGGAGGCGCAGCCGGACCCGGGCCGGAACCGTCTCGGTGCCCGGTCGCAAAACCTCCATTTCCAGCCGGCCCTGCGCCACGAGGCGTTCGAGCATTCGTGCGAACGCGTCCTCCGGCGGGTACTCGTGCAGCCAGGTCGTCACCAGTTCCGGCGGGACGGCAACGACTTCGCGTTCGAACCGCTCCCGGTCGATGATGTGGCGCCGCGCCCAGCGCGGGATCCGGGCGAGCGTGAAGAACAGGATGAGGGCCAGCCCCGCGATCGGCAAGGCGACGATGGATCCCACGCGGATCAGCGCAGGCACGAAGGCCACCCCGGGAGGAGGTCCGGATCCGAGGTGGTCGAACGTGAGTTGCACCCGCTGGCCGTGATCGCCCGCGACGATCGTCGGATCGCGATCCGGGAACAGGGGCCGCCAGTCGCCAGCGTAATCGAGACGGTAGGTGATGTCTTCGGTGTCGACCACGGGTCGCCCGTTCCCGGGCGGGAACCGGATGTCGTGATCGAGCCGGACGCAGCGTTCCAGGCAATGCGCAACATCACGCCAGGTGGCGAGCATTTCCCTCCCGCGAAGCAGTGGGTTATGCAGACCCGGCGCGTCGCGGGCGCGTTGCACCCCCGGCCCGCGGGGAAAATCCCATGCTGGGTGCAGGACTCCGGCGAGTTCGTACTCGATCCGGATACGCACGGGACTCACACCGGGATCTCCGAGGGCCCAGCGCAGCCGCGACTGCGTGTCGACGATACCGTTCGGCCCGGCTCGGACGTCGAGGGGTGACAGCGGGGTTTCGCGGCCGTCCGGGGATACCCGGACCGCGCTTCGAAGGATGATCCGTGCGCCGGGCGGGGCGGTCAGTACACGTTCCAGTACGCCTGCCGAGGCCGCCTCGTGAAGCTCCAGCGTCTCCCGAACCTGTACGATGCCGCGGTCGTCCAGGAAGGTCTCGATCAGTGCGGAGTTGCCGTCCGCCGCCAGGGCAGGCCCGGTTGCAGCGCAGGCCACGCCGGAGAACAGCAGCACGAAAACCAGGGCCAGGAAGGATGCCCCTGGAGACGAGAATGGGCAGCAGCACCCGACCCGAATCTCATGGTGCGGCCGATCCGCATGCCTGACCGCCCGGAGAACCAGGGCCAACGCCAGTCCGCGTTCCCCTCCGGCGGCGTGTGCCGAACCGTTCCTGCGGCGTCGCATTAGCGGCGCTGGGTCGCCTCGGGCTCGAAGATGCTGAAGTGGAACGTGGTCTTCTTCTGCAGATCCTCCTCGCGCTGGCCCGGGCGGGAGGCATTCGCGCGGCCGGGGATTCCCTGCTGGTGTTCGTCATCGGTCCGGATGCGCAGCAGTGCGTTCGGCATTTCCGGAATCGGCGTGATCGAGATCAGGATCATGCCCCGTTCGGTGACGGGGCGTTCGGAGGCCACGACCTTGTAGCCGTCCAGATCGTTACGCTCCAGGTCGGTGAGCATCCCCGGATAGCGGTTCAGTGGCAGCCCCCGCTTGTCGACGCAGAGACCTGCGGGTGCGTCCGCCAGGGATTTCTCGATGGTTTTGAGCTGCTCCTCAGTCAGCAGCTCGTGGATACTACCTCTCCAGCCTGGCATACCGATTCCTCGATGTTCTGTCCTGGTTCAGCCGTGGGCATTGCCGGAGGTGTTCGACGCTAGCCAGTGCCGGCCGGGTGCGTTCATTTCGTCGCACCTGCCCGAATCCGGCGGAACCCAGCCGGGAATATATGCTCTCTTGACACGGATCCGGGGTTTCCGTCAAGGCCCGCTCCCGGCAGCGGGGCACCCCCGTGCCCATTCGGGTCCGTCTGCATTCCGGCAGTACCGGGAACAGATCCGGGCCCGAGCCCGCATCACCGCCGCCGTCCGGTCAGCGAGCCGAGCAGGCCGCGGACGATCTGCCGACCGATCTGGGTGCCGATCGAGCGGACCGTGCTCCGCGCCGTGGCGGCAAGCATTCCCTCCCGGCGCCGGCTGCCGCGGGCCGGGCTGCGTGTGCTGGCCGGGCGCTGCGGGTGGACCTCGACGGTGCGTTCCGCATCGAGCGCGGCCTCGGCCTGTTGTTGCAGGATCTCGTACGCGGATTCGCGGTCCAGCGGTTCATCGTACACGCCCGCGAGTACCGAGCCTTCGAGGATCGCGCGGCGTTCGGAATTCGTCAGAGGACCCATTCGGCTCGCGGGCGGACGGATCAGGGTGCGTTGGACTGGGGTCGGCCGGCCCGCGGCATCGAGTACCGACACCAAAGCCTCGCCGACGCCGAGTTCGGTCAGCACGGCCTCGGTGTCCAGATCCGGGTTCGGGCGGAACGTTTGTGCCGCGACGCGAACCGCGCGCTGGTCGCGCGGCGTGAAGGCACGCAGCGCATGCTGTACCCGGTTGCCCAGCTGGCCGAGCACGGGCTCGGGCAGGTCGGTCGGGCTCTGGGTCACGAAATAGATCCCGACGCCCTTGGAGCGGATCAGCCGGACGACCTGCTCGATGCGGTCGACCAGCGACTTCGGCGTGTCGCGGAACAGCAGGTGGGCTTCGTCGAAAAACAGCACGCACCGCGGTTTGTCGGGATCGCCGACCTCTGGCAGTTGCTCGAAGAGCTCCGACAGCAGCCACAGCAGCAGCGTCGAGTAGATCAGCGGGCTGTTCCGGTACAGCCGTTCGGCGTGCAGGATGTTGACCACGCCTCTGCCGTCGGCATCGGTCTGCAGGAAATCGTCCAGCGTCACCGCGGGCTCCCCGAAGAACCGTTCGCCATCCTGTGCCTCGAGAGCCAGCAGCGAACGCTGGATCGCACCGATGCTTGCGGGGGCGACCGTGCCGTAGCGACTGTTCAGATCCCGGCGGTGGTCGTGGACCCAGGCGAGCATCGCGAGCAGATCCTTGAGATCGAGCAGCAGCCATCCCCGGTCATCGGCCACGCGGAAGACGAGTTGCATCAGGCCGGTCTGGGTGTCGTTCAGATTCAGCAGCCGGCTCAGCAACACCGGGCCGAAGTCGGCGAGGGTCAGGCGCAGCGGGTGGCCGTGTTCGCCGAGTGCATCCCAGAAGATCGTGGGCGCGCCGCGGAACTCGAGGCGGTCCAGCCCGACGCGACGGGCGCGCGCGTAGACGCGTTCGCTGGCACTGCCTGCGGCGGAAATCCCGGAGAGGTCGCCCTTGATGTCCGGCACGAACACCGGCACGCCCATGTCCGAGAATCCCTGCGCGAGTACCTGCAACGTGATGGTCTTGCCGGTGCCGGTCGCGCCGGCGATCAGGCCATGGCGGTTGGCCATTCGCGCGGTGATGGTCACGGGATGACCGGCCGCACCGATGAGCAGCGGGTGTTCCTGCACGACGGGGGATCCTCAGTGACGAGACCGGCGTCATTCTAGACTCGACGCAGGGTCCTGGTACACCCGGGAAAATGCAGGAGGTCCGTTTATGTAGCGCCTGTGGCCGCCGTTGGTCGCCAGTTCGCATTCGGGTGAGGCTTCTTGCGGTGAGCGACTCGTGATGCCCAGGACCACCTCCTGACGGTGTGCACCGGATTTCTTGTCGGTACGCTCCCGTTCCATAGGTGCTTAAGGTGCTTAGAGGCCCTTAGTGGTGCTTGAGGTGGCTCTCGTGCAGCCGGTTGAAGTCGGACGGGGCTGCTGGTCTCATGGTCGTGCAGCCTCACAGTTCTTGCTGGAACATCCCCTCGGCGATGAGGGGGCTGCATTCTAGAATTCGCGCGGCGCAGTTGCTGTTCTCCGCGAAGCGGCTTCGTCCAGCTAAGGAGTCTTCGATGGCCATTCGAGAACTGCCCATCCCGCCCCATTTCGACCCCGAGAGCGTCGAGTCCGTCTGGCGAGTTCCTTATCGTGAACGCGCCGAAGAGGCCGAACAGTGGGCAGCCAGACATGGGGTTACCTCGGCCGCCAGCGATCGTCGCCGTGTGGCCTTGCTGGCGGTGGATGTACAGAACACCTTCTGTGTTCCCGGGTTCGAACTCTTCGTGGGGGGGCGCTCAGGCAAAGGCGCGGTGGACGACAACCGGCGCCTCTGTCAGTTTATCTACCGCAACCTGGGGGTCATCACCCAGATTGTTCCGACGCTCGACACCCATACCGCATTCCAGATCTTCCATCCGCTCTTCCTGATCGACGCATTTGGTAGCCATCCGGAGCCCTTCTCCCAGATCGCCATCGACGATATCAGGCAGGGACGTTGGCGCTTCAACGAAGCACTCGCTGCCACGCTGGGTATCAGCCCGGAGGATGGTCAGCGCCACCTGGCCCATTACGTCCGCACCCTTGAGGCGCGCGGCAAATATGCACTGACCGTCTGGCCCTATCACGCCATGCTCGGCGGCATCAGCCATGCCCTGGTCTCGGCGGTGGAAGAGGCAATTTTTTTCCACGGGGTCGCCCGCCACAGCCGCCCGGATTTTCGCGTCAAGGGGCGCAATCCACTCACGGAGCACTACTCCGTCCTGGGGCCGGAGGTGACTACGGATCCTGACGGCGAACCCATCGCAGCAAAGGAGCAGGAGCTGATTGACGGGCTGCTTCAGTTCGATATGGTCATTATCGCTGGCCAGGCGAAGAGCCACTGCGTTGCCTGGACCATCGACGATCTGCTGTCGGAGGTGCTCCAGGGGGACGCGCGACTCGCCCACCGGGTCTACCTGCTGGAAGATTGCTGCTCTCCGGTGGTGGTTCCCGGGGCCGACTACAGCGACCAGGCCGAGGCCGCATTCCAGCGCTTTGCCGAGGCCGGCATGCATGTGGTGCGCGCGACCGTGCCCATGGCCGAGTGGCCGGATATCGCTCTTTGAATCCAGGAGTGTTCGCTGACCGGCGGCCCGACCCGCACCAGACAGTTGCGGCGCACAAACGCGCTGGGTACGACGTAACGGCCGTGCTCGCGCCGGCATCCGAAACGCCTGCGCGCGGCCTGCCCCAGCGATTGCGCCCGTTCGGCGATCGACTTGTAGCCGCGTATGCCGAACAGCGTAGTGCCGGCCGCCAGCGCTAGCACCACCGGCAACCTGAGCAGGGTCAGCCACTGACCCTGCTATGTGGCGACATACCACAGCGTCTCGGCGATCTTGGGTAGATCGTCAAGCTTAATGGTAATGGTGCTGCGCCATGAGTTCCTGGTAACGCGCCTCTTCATGGCGCTCAGGCGGTCCCGAGCGGCTGGCAGGCCGGCCGGCATGCGCAGGATGGGCTTGCAGGTGGAGAAGCGCCAGAGTATAGCGGACGACCGGCGTTCGTTCAGGCCTGCAGGGCCATGCAGCGACGGGACGATCGAGACCGTCGTCGGGCGCCCGGTGGAATTGGCCCCGCGCGCACCCGAGCCCCTACAATGCAGCGGTTGCAGTCACAAGGAACCCTGCTGATGACCCGTATCACCGTGATTGGCGCCGGTTTCGGTGCCCTGACCGCCGTCCGGAAGCTGCGCGCGGCCGACCGCGAGCTGACGATCGACGTGATCGCCCCGAAGCCCGAGCTCGTCTATTACCCGAGCACGATCTGGATCCCCACCGGTCTGCGCCGTCCCGAGGATGTCGTGGTGGATCTGAACCCCTTCTTCAGGCGCATGGGCGTGAACTACCACCAGGCCTCGGCCACCGGCTTGCGCGACGGCGGCCGGGTGGTGATCACCGATGCCGGCGAGGTGCCCAACGACGGGCTGGTGATCGCCTCCGGCGGCCGCTTCCTGAAAAAGCTGCCGGGCATCGAGCACTCGATCACTCCCTGCGAAGGGGTGCCGGCGGCGGTCGCGATCCGCGATCGCATCGCCGCGATGCAGGGGGGCACGATCGCCTTCGGCTTCGCCGGGAATCCGAAGGAGCCCTCGGCGATGCGCGGCGGCCCGGTATTCGAATTCATGTTCGGGATCGACCAGCACCTGCGCAAGCGGGGCGACCGGGACCGGTTCAAGCTCGTATTCTTCACGCCCGCACCGAAACCCGGAAACCGCCTCGGGCCGAAGGCGGTGGAAGGTCTGCTGAAGGAGATGAAGCGCCGCGACATCGAGACCCATCTCGGGCACAAGCTGAAGGCTTTTGAGGCGGACAAGGTGATCACCGAGGGCGGCGAGTTCGGCGCCGACCTGATCGTGTTCATGCCCGGCATGACCGGCAATGCCTGGTTCGACGACACCGAACTCCCGCGCTCGGAGGGTGGGCTGCTGCAAGCGAACGAGTTGTGCCAGGTGGTGGGACAGGACAAGGTCTACGTGGCGGGGGACTCGGGCAGTTTCCCCGGGCCGGACTGGCTGCCGAAGCAGGCGCACATGGCGGATCTGCAGGCCGAGGCCGCGGTGGCGAACCTGCTCGGCGAGTTTGCCGACAAGGCACCCAGCCAGACCTACAAGACCGAACTGATCTGCATCGTCGATACCCGGACCAGCGGGATCCTGGTCAAGCGCACCGAGAAGCGCAGCGTGATCCTGCCGGCCACCCCGATGTTCCACTGGGCCAAGCGCGCGTTCGAGTGGTGGTACCTGCGCCAGTACCGTTGAGTGCGGCGCGGAGCGACCGGCAGGGTGGCGCCCGTGACGCGGGCGTCGATCTACCGCACCAGAGCGGGCGCGGGCGGGCCTTCTTCGGCGCGTGCCCGGATCGGCCGACCGGACGCCGGAGCCGTGGCATGATGGGGCAAGCCGATTCGGAACGGCCGTTCCGTCCAGCCTGGTGGCTGCCCGGCGCGCATCTGCAGACGATCGTGCCCAACCTGCTGGTGTGGGGGCGCCGGCCGATGCTGCGCAGGGAGCGCGTCACGCTGCCGGACGACGATTTCCTGTCGCTGGACTGGGGGCCCGATCCTGGTGGACCGATCGTGTTGCTGCTGCACGGTCTGGCCGGAAGCAGCCGTTCGGCCTACGCGGTTTCGCTGCTGCGAGCGCTGCATGCCCACGGCTTCTGGGCCGGCGTGATGCATTTCCGTGGCGCGGGCGGTGAGCCGAACCGCCAGCTGCGCGGCTACCACATGGCAGAGGGGGACGACCCGCGGGAGGTGGTGATGCAACTGCGCCGCCGGTATCCGCGTAGGGCGGTGGCCGCGGTGGGCGTTTCCCTGGGCGGAAGTGCGCTGCTCCATGCGCTGGCGCGTGATGGTGCCGATGCATTGCTCGATTGCGCGGTCGTGGTCTCGGTGCCGTACCGGCTGCATATCGCCGAGCGCTGTCTGAATCGCGGCGTGGCGCGCCTTTACCAGCGCCGTATCCTGGAGGAATTGAAGCGGCAGTGGCGCAGGAAATGCCGGGTGCTCGCGCGTCTCGACCTGTGCGCCGGACTGGACGAAATGCGCAGCTTCCGGCAGTTTGATGCCCGCATCACCGCCCCGATTCACGGATTCGCCAATGTGGACGACTACTACGACCGTGCCAGCAGCATCCACGTCCTCGGGGAAATCCGGGTGCCGACCCTGCTGATCCATGCGGCCAACGATCCGTTCATGACGCCCGATGGTCTGCCCGCCCCAGAGGATCTGTCCGAGCCGGTCACCCTGGAATGCCATCGGCGTGGCGGACATGCGGGGTTTCTGGAGCGTACAGGCAGGCGCTACCTGGCGCGGCGGATCCCCGCGTTCCTGTCGCAGCACCTGCGGGAGACCATGACCGGCGCTGATTGCCAACTTTCCCGGGAGAACTGATCCGGATGTTCTGGAAGATCGTGACACTGGCCGTGCTGATCGCCTTCGCCTGGTGGCGGCTGCGGCAGTTCCTGCGCGAGCGACGCCTGCGCAACCTCGGCGAGCCGGTACCCGAAAAGCGCGGCATCCGGCCGATCAGCATCCTGGCGGCGGCGATGCTGGTTGCGTACGGTGGGTATCTGCTCTGGGTGGTGGCGAGCCAGACCTTCTCGACCTTCGGGGCCGGCATGTGACTGGGGCGACCGCCCTTGAACGAAACGATCGGACGCCGGTCGCAACTCAGAATCTGATTATCACGGAAGCTCCGTAAGCTGGACCGGGCCATCTTCGAAACCAGCGTCATCGGGAGGAGCGAAGCCTTTACCCGCAAGCGCAGCGTGGCGGGACGTAGCGATCCAGACCGCGATGGTCCTCCCCGCGCCGCCTGGAGTATTCGCTGCGCTCACCCTGCGGGCCAGCCTTCGGCTGTTCAATGCGCTGCGCGCATCAGTGCCGCGCTACGCCCGCAATGACGACCGCCGCAGAGCGGTGTCGCACTGGCTGAGGAGGTTTCGTGATAATCAAGACTCAGAAACCTACAACGGAATCCCGAGGTGACGATGATGACCCCGCTACGAGACCGGTCGGTCGTGGTCGCACTGCTGCTGGTGCTGTTGGCAGTGCAGTTTCAGGTGGCCGCCCGCGAACCCACGGTTCCGCTGGAGGAGATGATCCCGGTGGAACTGGCGACCGTCGGTGTCGAGAGCATCAGCGGTTCCCCGGTGGTACTGCTCCGCGAACCCCGCTCCGGCGACGTGGTGCCGATCAGCATCGGAGCGAACGAGGCGCTGGCCATCCTGCTGGCGCTGCGGGAAGTTCCCGTGCCCAGGCCGATGACCCACGACCTGCTGACCGATGTGATCCGCTTGGTCGGTGGGTCGGTTCAGCGGGTGATGGTCGATGCCCTGGTCGGCAGCACCTACATCGGGTTGCTGGAACTGCAATTGGAACACCAGGACGATCTGGTCTACGTCGACAGCCGCCCCAGCGACGCGTTGGCGCTTGCAGTGCGTACCGGCGCGCAGATCCTGGTGTCGCCCGACGTGCTGGTGGCCACTCGCGGACGCGGGTTCGAGGCACTGCCCGACGACCCGGTGGTCACGGCGCTGGGCATCACGGTGGGCGCAGTCACGCCCGACCTGCGCGAGGCGCTGGAGTTGCCCGATAGGCCGGGGCTGCTGGTCAGCCGCGTGGCGGGCGAGGCCGCGGCGAAAGGACTCGAGCCCGGCGCGCTGATCCTGGAAGTGAACGGAGAAGTCCCCGAGACGCCGATGGACTTCCTGGAGATGGTTCGCCGCACCCCGTCCGGAGACGATGCCCGCCTGCGGTACTGGCAGCAGGGCGAGACCGTCGAAATCGAGCTGTCCACCGAAGTTCCGGATCTGCAGCCTCCGGATGTCGAGCCGCGGCCCGGGAGGGGGCTGAGCGTGTGAGGTGCGGCGCGGGCGTTGGCACTACCAGGGAATGGTGCTGCCGTCGATATCGATGAAGCGCCCGTTGTCGTCCGCCGATGCTCCGTCCAGGATCGCCAGCATCCGCGTGACCGATTCGGACACCGTGATCTCGGCGTTGGGTCCGCCCATGTCGGTGAGCACCCAGCCGGGATGGAGCACGAGTGTCAGGATCCCCTGGTCCCGGAGATCCCGTGCCAGGCTGACCCCGACGGCGTTGAGCGCCGCCTTGGACGAACGGTAGATGTAGACGCCGCCTGAACCGTTGTCGCCCATCGAGCCCATCTTGGAGCTCAGCAGCCCGATGCACGGGCGGTTCCCCGCGCGCAATTGCGGAAGCAGCGCCTCGACCAGTTGGCGCGGCGCGATCGCGTTGACGCGGAAGGTCTCCAGCCAGCCGTCCTCGTCGGTCTCGCCAAGCCGGTCCGGAACCGGGCCGTAGACGCCGGCGTTCGAGATCAGCAGATCGATGCCCCGGCTGCCGAGCGTGGCCGCCAGGTTCGCGCGGTGAGTGGCCTGGGTCACGTCCAGCGGGAGCACCGTCAGTTGTTCCGGGGCCGCGGCCGCCAAGTTCATCAACACCGTTGCGCTTTCGGGCCGCCGTACCCCCGCGAAGACTCGGTCACCGCGCGCCAGCAGCTGCCGCACGAACTCGAGCCCAATCCCCCGGCTGCAACCGGTTACCACTACCGTCTTCATCACCTGGCTCCTGGAAAATACCCGGCCATTCTAGCGGTCGCACGGCCGCGACCGTCAACCGAGGGACCGGGTGTGGGGGGCTCGATCGGCCGATCACCCATCGGATAGATCGTGCGCAGGTGCCGCGATGCACTGCACCGGCGGCGGTGCCGCGGCCGGGCCGAGTGACACGTGGCCGGGCCATTGACTATCTTCGGGGAAGCGAACCCGTGCCGTCCTTCGACGGTACCACCGTGCGATCGAGGGAGCGCCGATGACGACCAGGACCATTCCCGCCGGCAGCATCGAGTGCGTGACGGGGGACATCACCGAGCAACCGGACATGGATGCGGTCGTGAACGCCGCCAACGCACAGCTGCGCCCGGGCGGTGGCGTCGCAGGTGCGATTCACCGCGCCGCGGGCCCTGGACTGGAGCAGGAATGCCGTCCTCTTGCGCCGATCGCGCCCGGGCAGGCGGTGATCACCGGCGGGCACGGCCTGCCGAACCGCCATGTCGTCCACTGCCTCGGGCCAGTGTTCGGACACGATGAACCGGCGGACGAGCTGCTGGCGGCCTGTTATCGGAACGCGCTGCAGCAGGCCGACGACGCCGGAGCCCGGAGTATCGCGTTTCCGTCGATCTCGACCGGTGCGTTCGGCTTTCCGCTCGAGCCCGCGGCCCGGATCGCCTTGCGCACGGTGATCGTCACGCTGCCCGGGCTGCAATCGGTCGAGCGGGTGCGGTTCGTGCTGCGCGACACGCAGGCGATGGAGATCCATCAGCGGACGCGCGATGCCATGCTCGCCGGGTGACACGGCAGTGGCACCCGACAACGAACTCCGGGCCACGGCGCCCGGATGACCTCGAAACGGACACGACGATGACGCACGAAACCACACAGGGGTCCGCCCCGAGCCTTGCGTACGGCGACGCTCTGGGCATGTTCACCGACCTGTATGAGCTCACGATGCTGCAGGCCTACTTCCGCGAGGGGATGCAGCAGGATGCGGTGTTCACGCTGTTCGTGCGCCGCCTGCCGGCGCGCCGGAACTTCCTGCTCGCCTGCGGTCTCGACACGGTCCTCGGCCAGCTCGAAGCGCTGCGCTTCGAAGCCGAGGATCTCGCCTACCTGGCTTCGCTGGGTCGCTTCGGCGACGACTTCCTGGACTGGTTGGCCGATTTCCGGTTTACCGGCGATGTGTTCGCGATGCGGGAGGGGACGCCGGTGTTTGCGAACGAACCGCTGCTCGAGATCGTGGCCCCGCTGCCCCAGGCGCAACTGGTCGAGACGCTGGTGATGAACCAGATCCACGTACAGACCGTGCTGGCCTCGAAGGCCGCGCGCATGGTGATCGCGGCCGAAGGGCGTCCGGTGGTCGATTTCGGCGCCCGGCGCATGCATGGCCTGGATGCTGCGCTGAAGGGTGCGCGCGCCTTCCACATCGCCGGTGTCGCCGGCACCTCGAACTGCCTGGCCGGCCGGTTGCATGGCGTGCCGGTGCTGGGCACGATGGCGCACAGCTACATCCAGGCACACGCGGACGAGGCGTCGGCGTTTCGGGCGTTCGCACGGCTTTACCCGGACACCGTGCTGCTGGTGGACACCTACGACACCCTCGGCGGTATCCAGCGAGTAATCGAACTCGCGCGCGAACTCGGTGCCGACTTTCGCGTGCGTTCGATCCGGCTGGATTCCGGCGACCTCGGCGCATTGGCGCGCGAAGGGCGGGCGATGCTGGATGCCGCCGGTCTCGCGCAGGTCGAGATCTTCGCCAGCGGGGGGCTGGACGAGTACGAGATTCACGGGCTGCTGCGCGACGGCGCGCCGATCGACGGCTTCGGCGTCGGCACCAGCATGGGCATCTCCAGCGACGCCCCGGACCTCGATATCGCCTACAAGCTCGCCGAGTACGCGGGCGAGGGGCGCCTGAAACTCTCGAGCGGAAAGCCGATCCTGCCCGGGCGCAAGCAGGTGTTCCGGCAGGAGCGCGACGGGGTTCTTGCCGGGGACACGATCGCCCGTTTCGACGAGAATCTGCCGGGACGTCCGCTGCTCGAGCCGGTGATGCAGGGCGGCCGGCGCCGGCCCGGTGTCTCGGTCGATCTGGATGCGCTGCGAGCCCATGCCGGGGAGCAGGTCGAGCGCCTGCCGACGCCGATCCGGGGCGTTCAGCCGGCGGGACCCGGGTATCCGGTCGAGGTCAGTCCCGCGCTACAGCGGCACCAGGCCTCCGTGCGCGCGTCCGTCGTGGCGGCAGGGTCCGGTACCTGACGTCCCGCATCGCGCGTGAGGGGAAAAGAACCGACCCGACGGGGGCGGAGGTCGAAGTAGGTACAATCTCGAAAGGTGGCAGCGCATGATGACCGAGATCTCAACCCCGCCGGAGTCCGGTGATTCCCGACGCGAGGGCTTCGAGGTTCTCCTGATCGAGGCAGGAACCCGGCCGGTGACCCCGGAAGGGGGACAGCAGTCGCTGCGGGGGATGGGGGCGGCGGGCGTGCGGGTGATCGCGGATGATTGAGCCCTCGGTGATACCGGTCCAGCTGGTGGGGCTCGATGAGGTGGTCGAGGCCTGCGACCGCCTCGCGCAGGCCGTTCTCGCCAGCGGGTTTCGTCCGGACACGGTGGTCGCGGTCGCGCGCGGGGGGTTCATGCCGGCACGCTTTTTGTGCGACTTTCTTCACGTGGAAAAGCTGCTGAGTCTGCGGGTCGAGCACTACGGTGCCGGGGCTCGCGAGGCCGGAAGGGCGCAGGTCACCGTGCCGCTGTCCGGCGATGTGCGCGGCGCGCAGGTGCTCGTGGTCGACGACGTGAACGACAGTGGCGATACGCTGGATGCCGCGTTGCCGCACGTCGAGGGCTTCGCGCCGGCGCAGGTGCGCAGCGCAGTGCTGCATCAGAAGGCCCAGACCGGGCATCGCGCCGATTTCATCGCCAGAGAGATCCGCCAGTGGCGCTGGGTACTCTACCCGTGGGCGGTGGTCGAGGACGTGGCCGAATTCATCCGGGATATGGAACCGCCGCCGCGGGACCGCGACGAGATCTGCAGGCGCCTGAGGCAGCAGTACGGGTTGGAACCGAGCGACGCGGAACTCGATCGCGTGCTTCGCTACGGCGGCCTGGGACCCTGACCGGGTCGTGCGGCTGGCGCGCGCCCGGCACGCGCCGCCACTTCGTTGACCGCGCTTCTGGTACCTTGGGCGCCAATGCCATCAAGGAACGCGACCGGAGACGGGAAACCCGCGTGTGACGATGACCCATATGGACTTCCGTGCGGCTCTGGCCCCGGTATTCCGGCTTCCCGTACCTGCGCTGCCGGTTCTGGCGCTGGTGCTGGCGGTGGCGCTGCTGCCCGGTTGTGGTCGGGATGGTGAGCATGGAAGCATGGCCGCGGACTCCGCGCAACGGATCGAGATCTGGGCCCATGCGGGCCGCGAAGAGGAACGGCGCACGCTGGAAGCGCAGATCGACCGCTTTCGGGCCGAGCGGCCGGAAGTCCGCGTGGACCTGACCTGGATTCCCGAGGGGTCGTACAACGGGCAGGTGCAGGCTGCCGCGCTCGCGGGCCGGCTGCCGGATCTGCTGGAGTTCGACGGGCCGTATCTCTACAGCTACGCCTGGCAGGGGCACCTGAGGCCGCTGGACGACCTGCTGCCCGCAGGGCTGCGTGAGGATCTCCTGCCGTCGATCGCCGCGCAGGGCACCTACCGCGGCCGGTTGTACGGGATCGGCACGTTCGACTCCGGGCTCGGCCTGTGGGGGAACCGAACGCGCCTGCGGGCGGTCGGGGCGCGGATTCCCGACGACCCCGGCGACGCCTGGAGCGGCGATGAGTTCGATGCCCTGCTGGAACGCCTTGCCCGGGACGACCCGGACGGGCAGGTGCTGGACCTGAAGCTGAACTACACCGGCGAGTGGTTCAGTTACGCGTTCTCGCCGCTGCTGCAGTCGGCCGGTGGCGACCTGGTTGATCGAGCACCGGGTGGGCTGGCAAGCGGGACGCTGGATGGGCCGGAGTCGGTCGCGGCGATGGCTGCGGTCCAGTCGTGGATCCGGCGCGGCCGCGTCGATCCCAACCTCGACGACGCAGCCTTCACCCGGAGCCGGGTGGCGCTGGCGTGGGGCGGGCACTGGAACTTCCCCGGCTACCACGCGGCACTCGGCGACGATCTGCTGCTGCTGCCGCTGCCGCGCCTGGGCGAGGCGACGGTGACCGGGCAGGGGTCCTGGCAGTGGGGCATCACGCGGCGCGCGCGGGATCCGGAGCTGGCGCTGGCGTTCATCGCGTTCCTGTTGCGCCCCGAGGAAGTGCTGGCGATGAGCGAGGCGAACGGCGGCGTTCCCGCGACCCGCAGCGCAGTGCGAAAGTCGGAGCTCTACGGGCCCGGGGGGCCGCTGCGGCTGTTCGCCCGCCAGTTGGAGGAAGGGTACGCGCGCCCGCGCCCGCGGACACCGGCGTACCCAGTGATCAGCGACGCGTTCGCGCGTGCGTTCCAGGATATCCGGCATGGCGCCGAACCGGTCCAGGCACTGGGCTGGGCGGCCCGGCGGATCGACCGGGAATTGCGCGATAACCGCCATTACCCGGAAGTCGCGGGGACAGCGCGATGAGCCGCCGGCATCCCGGCGAGGGCGCCGCTGCCTGGCTGCTGATGACCCCGGCACTGTCCGGCCTGCTGGTGTTCCTGCTCATGCCGTTCGGTCTGGCGGTGGTCCTGTCGTTCAGCAACTTGCGCATGGCGTCCCCGTTGCCGCTCGAGTTCGTCGGGTTCTCGAACTACACGCTGGCGTTCACCGAGACCGGGCTGGCGCGGGCATTGCTGAACAACCTGCTGTTCGCGCTGGTCGTGGTGCCGGTACAGACGGCGCTGGGATTGGCGTTGGCGCTGCTGCTGAACCGGCCGCTGGCCGGCCGCGCGGTGTTCCGGACGCTGTTCTTCCTGCCGGTGGTGTTCCCGCTGTCGCTGGTCGCGGTGGTCTGGGTGTTGATCTTCGCCCCGGGGCCGGACGGCCTGCTGAACGCGGCACTGGGGTTCGTGACCTTGGGTGCCTGGGAGCCCCGCGATTTCCTGAACGAGCCGTTCTGGGCCCTGCCGGCGGTGATGCTGACGTCGATCTGGCAGGGCGCGGGCTTCCAGATGGTCGTGCTGCTGGCCGGGCTGCAGGCGATCCCGCGCCAGCTCTACGAGGCCGCCGCGGTCGATGGTGCGGGCCGTTGGCGCCAGTTCCTGCACGTGACCCTGCCGGGGCTGCGCAATCCGCTGGTGTTCGTGGTGATCGTGACCACCCTTTTGTCGTTCCGGGTGTTCGACCAGGTCCGGATCATGACCCGGGGCGGTCCGCAGGAGGCGTCGAACACGGTGATCCACGAGATGGTCCGCACCGCGTTCGACCAGGGGCACGTGGCGATGGGCGCGGCGATGAGCGTCGTGTTCTTCGTGGTGATCCTGGGCATCGCGCTGATCCAGCGCCGCCTGCTGCGCCAGCGCGGGGAGGTTGCGTGATGCGCCGGGCCGGTCTGCGAGCGCTGCTGGCCTACGCGCTGCTGCTGGGGTTCACGCTGCTGTTCCTGGCGCCGGTGCTGTTCATGCTGGTCGCCAGCCTGAAGCCGAACGAGCAGGTGCTGGCCGAGGCCGGCACCCTGCGCGCGTTCTTTCCGGACACGGTCGGCCTCGACAACTACCGGGCGGTGTTCGAGCGGGTGCCATTCGAGCTGTATCTCGCCAGCTCGCTGATCGTGAACGGACTGATCGTCGGGCTGGGGCTGGTGGTGAACGCCTTTGCCGGCTACGCGCTCGCGCGCCTGCGCTGGTGGGGGCGCGGCGCGATGCTGGGACTGGTGCTGGCGGTGTTGGTGATCCCGTTCGAGGCGGTCGCGATCCCGCTGTTCTACCAGCTGTCGTGGCTGGGCTGGCGCGACGACTGGCTGGTGCAGGCGATCCCGTTCGTTGCCAATCCGCTCGCGATCTTCCTGTTCTACAGTTTCTTTCTGGGCCTGCCGCGGGAACTCGAGGAAGCGGCCCGCGTCGACGGCGCCGGGGTGCTGCGGACCTTCTTCGCGATCGTTCTGCCGAACGCGAAGGCGGCCTTCGCCAGCGTCGCGATCGTGCTGTTCCTGTTCCACTGGGGCATGTACCTGTGGCCGCTGCTGATGACCACCTCGGAGGCGGTGCGCCCGCTGCCGCTGGGAATCGCGAGCTTTTATACCCTGCCGCCGCTGCAGTGGGGCGATATCATGGCGTTCGGCGTATTGATGGTACTGCCTGTGGTGCTTCTGTTCGTCGTGTTCCAGCGCTGGTTCGTTCGCGGCGTTGCGTCCACCGGCGTGAAGGGCTGAGTGGGGAGCGGCATGGCGGAAGTCGAGTTCAGCGACGTGAGCAAGACCTTCGGGGACCACACGGTGATTCCCGGCCTCGACCTGCGGGTCCGGGATGGGGAACTGCTGGTATTGCTCGGACCCTCCGGCTGCGGCAAGTCGACGCTGCTGCGCCTGCTCGCGGGGCTGGAGCCCGCGACTGGCGGCACGATCCGGATCGGCGGGCGCGCGGTCGACGCCCTCGGCCCGGGGGCGCGCAATGTCGCGATGGTGTTCCAGAACTACGCGCTGTACCCGCACAAGACGGTGCGCGGCAACCTGGAGTTCCCGCTACATATGCGCGCGCTGCGCCGGGGCGAGCGCGAGCGCCGGGTGCTCGAGGCGGCGCGGGTGCTGGGGCTGGAGGACCTGCTGGACAAGCGTCCGGCAGAACTTTCCGGCGGGCAGCGGCAGCGGGTGGCGATGGGACGCGCAATCGTGCGCGAGCCCGACGCGTTCCTGATGGACGAGCCGCTGTCCAACCTCGACGCCCGCCTGCGGGTGCAGATCCGGGCGGAGATCGGCGCGCTGCAGCGGCGGCTTGGGGTCACCACGCTTTACGTCACCCACGACCAGGTTGAGGCGATGACGCTTGGCGACCGCGTCGCGGTGCTGCGCGACGGGGTCATCCAGCAGCTTGGTGCGCCTGCTGACCTCTACCGGCGGCCGGCGAACCTGTTCGTAGCGGGCTTCCTGGGCAGCCCGCCGATGAATTTGTTCGAACCCGGTGTCGCGGCACGCGAAGCGGGCCGCGCGCTGCGCCTCGGAGGGCGCTGGGTCACCCCCACCGGGGGCATTCCGGAGCGGGCGCGTTACGCTGGGCTGCGGCCGGAGGACCTCGACCTGGTCGATGGACACAGGGATCGGGAGGTGCAGTTGCAGGGGTTGGTGCGCGCGGTCGAGGTGCTCGGGCACGAACGCATCGTCTACGTGGACACCGGGGACCGGATGGTCGATACCCTCCCCGGCGGGGTCGGTCCGACCGAGGGGGCGGTCGCGGCGCGCCTGTCCGGTGCGACGACGCCGGAACCCGGCCAGACGGTCGCGCTGGAGGCGAAGCCCGGCTGCCTGTACTGGTTCGACGAACAGGGCCGCGCGATCGACGTGGGCAGGTAGCGGCCGGCACGCCGATTCCCGGATCCGCCGGGTGCCGGGCAATCAGGCTGGCAACCGGCCAAAGTGGCCGCTGCTGAAGTCGCGTACGGCCTCGCGGATCTCCTCGGTGGTATTCATCACGAACGGCCCATGGCCGACGATCGGCTCGTCGATCGGCTCGCCGTGGAGCACGAGCAAGGTGCTGTCGGTCCGGGCCTCGAGTTCGACGCCGTCGCCGGCGCGGTCCAGCAGCACCAGTTGGGCCTCTTCCGCGTCCTGCTGGCCGTTGATCCGCACATTGCCGTGCAGGACCACCAGCATCGACGTCCAGCCGTCCGCCAACGCGAGTCGGACCGGCGGGTGACCCGCCGCGAGTTGAAGATCCCAGACGTCCATCGGCGTATGCGTGTTCGCCGGGCCGCGGTGTTCTTCGAACTGGCCGGCGATGACCCGGACGGTTCCGGCTCCTTCCGGCAGGTCGATCGCGGGAATGTCCAGGTCCAGCAAGGGCTGGTATCCGGGAGCGGACATCTTGTTGGTAGCCGGCAGGTTCACCCACAGCTGCACCATCTCGAGCGTGCCGCCCCGGCGGGTGAACGCCTCCGAGTGGAATTCCTGGTGGAGGATGCCGGAGGCGGCGGTCATCCACTGCACATCTCCCGGGCCGATCCGGCCGCCGCCGCCGGTCGAGTCGAGGTGCTCGACCTCGCCCTGGTAGACGATGGTGACGGTCTCGAACCCCCGGTGCGGATGTTCGCCGACGCCGCGAGGACGGTGCCCCGGCGCAAAATGCATCGGGCCGGCGTAGTCCAGTAACAGGAACGGGCTGATCGCCTGCCCGTGGCGCTCGTAGGAGAACATTGAACGCACTGGAAATCCGTCGCCGACCCAGTGCCGGGACGGAGCGCTGTGTACGCCGAGGATCTTCTTCATCGCGATGTCCTCCTTCGATGGTGCCGGGTCGTGGCATGCGGGCCACAGCCTGAATGCGGCGATTAGCCCATAGTCTCTTTGCTCACGTCTTTGCTCATAGTCTTCGTTCGGCTGCGGCAGGGACAGTTCACCCTGCAGGATCTGCGCGATATCGGCCGTCACCCCGAACGGTGCAGCCGACGATCGCCTGCCTGCGACCGGGGTGGCGGGTCGTAGCGGCAGCCACTCGGTCGGAGGGGCAGGTTGCGGTGCCGGGATGTCGGTGTAGTTAACGTGAAAGAACCCGCGGCGCGCGTCCGGGGTGATCCGTAGGGCGGAAAAGCGCAGCGTCATCCGCCGCTCGGCGTTCGCGCCTCCCCGGCGCCTGCGGCAACCCCGGCGCCGGATGGCGGATGACGGCCTTCGGCCTTTTCCGCCCTACGCCTCTTTCATCATCGGGGGTGGCCGCTGGCGATGACAGTCAACTCGCGTCAACCGGCCTCTGGGTGGTTCCGCGGGCCGGGTTCGCTTAGGCTTCGCGCCATCGGGCAGATCCGGTGCGGATCGGCCGGCCCGGTGCAACGAAACCAGGGTACGCGTCCCCTCGGGCGCGAAGGAGTGCTTGAGATGCAGACCGACCGAATCATCGCCTTCGTCATGGCCGGCGGCCAGGGATCCCGGCTGCAGCCGCTCACCGCCGCGCGGTCCAAGCCGTCGGTGCCGTTCGGGTCGCGCTATCGGATCGTCGACTTCGTGCTCAGCAACCTGGTGAACTCGCAGATCCGCACGATCTACCTGCTGGTCCAGTACAAGTCGCAATCGCTGATCGAGCATGTACGCAAATCCTGGACGATCTCGCCGCTGCTGCCGGACCAGTTCGTCACGGTGGTACCACCGCAGATGATGAGCGGCGAGAGCTGGTTCCAGGGGACTTCCGACGCGGTGTACCAGAACATGGGGCTGATCGAGACCCATGCTCCGGATCTGGTCGTGGTGTTCGGTGCCGACCACATCTACCGGATGGACATCCGCCAGATGGTCGCCTTCCACAAGGAGCGCGACGCCGATGTGACCATCGCGGCGCTGCCGGTGCCGCTGCGCGACGCCCGGGGCTTCGGGATCATCTCGGCGGATCCGGACGGGCGTGTCGAGGCATTCCAGGAAAAGCCGGCGAATCCGAACCCGATACTGGGGGATTCCGAGCGTGCCTTCGCGTCGATGGGCAACTACATCTTCCGCACCGACGTGCTGATGGCGGCGCTGGAGGAGGCGCACCGCAACGGCGAGACCGACTTCGGGGGGCATATCCTGCCGCGCCTGCTGCGTGATCACCGGCTCTTCGCCTACGATTTCGCGACCAACGAGGTGCCGGGGATCAAGTCCTACGAGCAGCGCGTCTACTGGCGCGACGTCGGCACGCTCGACGCCTATTTCGATGCCCACAAGGACGTGCTCGGGGATGAACCCGTGTTCGATATGTTCAATCCCCAGTGGCCGATCTTCTCGAGCAATTACCAGGGGCCGGTGGCACGCGTGTTGGGAGGCGAACTGCACAATTCGCTGCTCGGGGCCGCCAGCGTCGTCCACGACGGCGTGCGTATCCGGGATTCGATCATCCGCCGCGAGGCCGTGATTGAGGACGACGTCGAACTCGACGAGTGCATCGTGATGGACTACACGCGGATCGGCCGGGGGGCGAAGCTGCGCCGGGTGATCGTCGACCGCCACAACCACATCCAGCCCGGCGAGCGCATCGGTTTCGATCCCGACACGGACCGCCAGCGGTTCCAGGTCAGCGAGTCGGGCGTCACCGTCGTTCCCCGCGGCCGCGGGAGCTATTTCGCCCGCGGGCCCATCGGTGGAATTCCCGGTGGCGGCTACGCCGAGTGAGTTCCGGCCGAGGGGCTTCCCTGCGTTCCGGATCGGCACGGAACGGGTCAGCCGGTGGGTGCGCCGGCGGCCGGGTTCGCGTAGCAGAGCAAGTGCTGCCGCACGACGTCGGCGACGACCCGCAGATCCCGACCGCGCACGTCGTAGACGCGCACCGCGGCGGCAACCGCGGGGTCGCGGGCCTCGTCGCCGGGAGGTGGCAGCCGGCAGTGGCCGGGCAGGGCGTCGAGCCAGGCGGGGCGGAAATCGGTTCCGGATTCCTGGGGGAACAGGGCTACGTAGCCGATTCGTGATTCGACCAGATCCTGGAAGAAATGCGAGCCGAACGACAGGTCCGGAATCATGCCCGCGCCCAGTTCGGCCACTTCGACCAGCACGGCCACCCGGTTGATATCTGCAAAGCGGATCGGTATGCCGAGCTCCGGGCTGCTGGTGCCCCAGCGGCCGGGACCGATCAACAGCACCGGGTCGGCGTCGCGGTCTGCGACCGCGCGGTTGATCTGTCCGACCAGCCGCGCCACCGCGAAGCGCTGGGGAACGCTCAGTGCGCTGTATCGCGGGCCGTCGATGTGCACGACGCGCGCGATCGGCTGGTCGATGTTTCCGCCCATGAAACGCCCCCGGGTCTCGAACAGCAGGCTGGCCGAGCGGACCCTGTCCGGCAAGGTCACAGCCTGCCCTTCGCCCAGGGTTTGCAGCGGCCGGCACTGGACCAGGTTCACCGAGGGTAGCCCGTCGGCGGCCAGGTGCACCGTGAACTCCACGTCCACCGGGTAAGCATAGGCCCGTTCCAGTTCGCGGAGCAGGCGCCGCATCAGTGGCACGAACGCGGTCTCCCGCAACAGCGGGGTGAACGTGAGCCGCCAGACCGGGCCACCTCCGGGCAGCGTGCGCGAACGTTCGCTGGCCTCTCGGTCGCGCTCTGCCACCCAACGCAGCGGAAGCTCCGCGGCGGCCTGCACCAACTGGCGCAGCGGCAGCGAGCGCGGGCGGTTGTCGAGGATGTCGAGCACGTCGACCGTGTGCTGCGAGTACCGGTAGGTCTCGCTCCGCTCGCGGTACGGGCGCTTGTGCGGCTGATCGAGGGCGACCACGCAGGCATGGTCGCCCTCGATCCGGTCCACCGCGCGGGTGCCCAGCCCCAGCACCAGGCGGAGCATCCCCGCCTCGGGATCCATGTCCGGATCCCATGCGAACGTGTTGCGCGAGACGCCGACTCCGGCGGCGTCCGGGAGATAGTAGCGGCCGTGGTAACGCCCGTTCACGCGCTGCAGCAGCAGCGCCATCGGCTCTTCCATCTGCGCCAGGCCGCGCTGCTGCCGGTAGACCAGCGCGTCCTCGCTCATCGTCGACGCGTAGACTTGGCGGATCGCGTCCTCCAGCTCTTCCAGGCGCCGGTCCGGCGAGCCCTGGTTGACCCGGAAAACGCTTTCGTACTTGCCGGCGAAGGCATTGCCGAAGCCGTCTTCCTGCAGGCTGCTGGAACGCACCAGAATCGGGTACTGGCCGAAATAGTCGAGCATGCGTTCGAGCTCGAGGCGGATCTCGCCCGGAATCTCGCCCCGCAGCATGCCTTCGCGCAGCGAACGGGCCTCGTCGAAATAGCCCTCGGGGCTGCGCTGGCGCATGATCCGCGGCCACCAGCGGTTGTGCACCAGGTAGGAGTAGTAGACGTCCGAACCGAGGAAAAACGAGTCGTGCGGCTCGAGGTGGCGGCCCCAGTATTCGCGGTCCGCGTGCAGCAGCGCCTGCCGCGCGAGCAGCATCCCCACGGCCTTGCCGCCGATGTAGCCGCTGCCGATCATGCGCGCCCGCACCGTAAGCAGGTCTTCCAGCGTCAGGTACCGGCGGGCGAGCTGCAGGATGCGTTCCTCGCGCCCGATCAGCACCGTGAGCAGATGCTCCAGGATCGCGACTCGGCGAACTGGATCGGTGGTCGGCGCGCTGGCCTCGGTCGCCTCGAGGAACATGCGGTCCCAGCAGTCGAGCTGGCGCTGGCTCGCCTGCTGGTGTCGGTGTTCAAGCGCTGCCTGGAGGTGTGTGGCGTCGCTGCTGTCGATCACCGGAACGAAGCATTCGCCCTGCTGCCTGTGCGGGAGAAACATCGTCGGCGACTGGCGGCGCCAGACCTTTACCGGTTGGATATGGCATTCCTCCCGGGCATGGTGCACGTCGATCAGTACCTGCGTGGTCTCGCGGATCCGCGACAGCGTGGTGTGCGAATGGCTCTGGGGCTGGAGTGCGAAGTAGGCGACGGTGTCGAGTTCGTAAAGGTACGGGCAGACCACGCGGAAGAAGTTGCCGACCATGTAATCCGTGGCCCAGGCCGATAGCAGGTCCGACAGGGAGTCGCAGATGTAGAATGCGCCGCGTCCGTGGTCGGTGATCAGTTGGTAGACCTGACGCGTAAACGCCTCGAAACCGCCGGTCGCGTCGACGGTGACGGTCCGGACCCCGGGTCCGGGCAGCACCAGCGGCGCATGCCGGCCGAAGCGCAGGTAGATGATCTGGCGCCGCTGTGCGCTGGCCGCCGCGACGAACGGCTGTACGAAGCGCCGGTAGTCGTCGATGTCGTCGACGCGCCAGACGAGGTTGTCGCCGATGCGCAGCCCGTCGAGCACCGTGTCCAACCCGGCGATCCCGGTGGAAACGATCTCACGGTCGGTGAATCCGGCATTCATCGGCGGGCTCTTGAGCCGGATTCGCGGTGGCGCGCGTTGGTACTGGCGGGAGATTCCATTACCATGCCGCACGCAGGGCACCCGCGAACCCCGCGTGCGGCATGGCCCCTGCGGCAATTTCGGGGGCGTGGCGGAACAGGTAGACGCAGCGGACTTAAAATCCGCTGGCCGCAAGGCCGTGCCGGTTCGATTCCGGCCGCCCCCACCAACCGCTTCGATGACGTCACCGAATTCGGGGTTCGTAACCCGTGCGGTAGGTGCGGTGCGCGGCCAGACGTTCCGGAGCACGATGGGCAGATGCGGAAAGGGCCCGCTTGTTTCGATTCTGCCCAACGTAGCGCCGGCTGTCCGGTTCAGGCTGCTGCTGAGTGATGGCCTCGCAGTGCGGGTACTGCATCACTCGGGATCGCGCACGAGTCTTGCCTCGAAGCGCTGGCGCTTGTGGCGCCAGTTGCTGAAGCCGTTCGCGAAGTGGACGCTCCAGGCATAGTACGCGTCGTAGGCGGCCTCCGAGGAGGACCAGAAGTTCGACGGCGGCGTCTCGGGGAATGCCGTGGGATCGATGGCCGGATTGAACATCCGGTACTCGACCAGCGTCTGCAGTTCGTCCATCGTCGGCAGCCGCCATCCATCCTTGCCGGCGAACTCGGTATTCAGGTCCCTTGCCTGGTCCCAGGTAAAGCGATCGGCACGCCCGCTGCAGCTCTGGCCCGTCCAGGACTGGCCGAGGCTGCAGCGCATCCATTGCAGGCCCGTCTGGTGATCGTGGATCACGGCTCCTTCCGCGATCGGTTCGTAGCGCGAGTCGCCCGGATCGGCCGAGGCCATCAGGGGGGCTGCGAGCAGCAGCGCGACACCCGCGATCAGACGTTTCATTGACATCTCCATTCCTCTCGTATTGTTCTGGTTGCCGGCGGGTCGCATGACATGCCCGTCCGGTCGGGGCGCGCCGACCAGAGACCGGGCACCGGAGCAGGAGCATAGCAAAAGGCGGACGCAACGGGAGCAACGATACGCCGGCAGTCGGGCCGAGGTCCTGCAGGAAATACAGGAAGGTGCCGAACGGATGACGTATCCGCGGGCGCGGGGTGTTTGCCGCGCTCAGGCCGGGCCGGGCGCAGAGACCCCTGAAACAGCCGGCACCGCGCGATCCCGGGCGAGATACAGGTAGACCGCGGGAACCACGAACAGCGTGAACAGCGTGCCGATGGTCATGCCGCTTGCGATCACCAGGCCCATCGCGAACCTCGAGCCGGCACCCGCGCCGCTGGCCAGCAGCAGCGGCACCATCGCGATCACGGTCGCGGCGGTGGTCATCAGGATCGGACGCAGGCGCAGGCTGGCGGCTTCCTCGATCGCCTCGCGCATGGAATGCCCCTTCCTCTGCAACTGGTTCGCGAATTCGACGATCAGGATGCCGTGCTTCGCGATCAGGCCGATCAGGGTGACCAGGCCCACCTGCGTGTAGATGTTCAGCGAGGTGAACCCGAGGCTGATGAACACCAGCGCGCCCGCCACCGACATCGGTACGGTCATCAGCATGATCAGCGGATCGCGGAACGATTCGAACTGTGCCGCGAGCACGAGGTAGATCACGATCAGCGCGAAGAAGAACGTGGCCACGAATTGTGCGCCCTCGGCCTTCAGCTGCCGCGACTGGCCGGCGTAGTCGATGGTGTAGCCGGTGGGCAGCACTTCCGCCGCGATGCCGTCGAGCAGGTCCAGGGCCTCGCCGAGGGTCACGCCGGGGCGCGGCACGCCGGACAGCGTGACCGCATTCAGCTGCTGGAAACGGCGCAGGCTCCGCGGCACCACGGTCTCCTCCAGCGTGACGATATTCGACAGCGGCACCGGTTCGCCGTCCCGGGTGCGGGTGTAGAGTTCACCGAGCTGGTCGGGGTTCAGGCGCTCGCTGCGCTGCACCAGCGGGATCACCCGGTAACTGCGGTTGTCCAGCGCGAAACGGCCGGTAAAGCCGCCCGAGAGCAGCGGTGCCAGGTCGGCGGTCAGCATGGCCATGTCGATGCCCATCTGCGCGGCCTTGTCGCGGTCGATCTTCAGGTCCACCCGCGGCTTGTCGAAGTCGAGGTCCGAGTCCATGAATATGAACCGGCCGCTCGCCATCGCGCGGTCGATGATCTCGTCGGCGAATTCACCGAGGTTCTCCGTCGGACCGGTGGAGCCAATCACCATGCTGACCGGTGCGCCACCGCCTCCGGGGCTCGGCAGCGAGGGCGGTTCGACCGCGAAGATGCTGAGTGCCGGGATCGTGTCGAGGCGCGGCTGTAGATCCTGCTCGAGAATCTCGCCCGTCGAACGCCCGCGCTGGTCCCAGGGCGCCATCACGAAGCCCGCGATCGCCTCGTTGGTGCTGGGCGTGGCGCCGCCGCCGAAACCGTTGACGATGAAGATGTTCCGCAACTCGGGGATCTCGTCCAGGAACCCGTCGATCAGCCGGGTATTGCGCTCGACCAGATCCAGGCCCAGGTAGGCATCGCCCTCCATGACCGAGAACACGAAGCCCTGATCCTCGGGTGGCTCCAGCTCGCTGGAACTCGTGACGAACAGGAAGTAGCAGGATACGAGCACGATCAGGCCGAAGGCGAGCAGCGTGAAGCGCTCGTTCAGCGCGCCGTGTAGCCGGCGCCGGTAGCGCGCCTGCAAAGCGCTGAAGCGCGCGTCGAGCCAGCCCTCGAGTCGGCCACCCGGGCGGCCGCCTTCGTGGCCCTTCAGGATGCGTGACGCCAGCATCGGCGACAGCGTCAGCGCGACGATGCCGGAAATCAGCACCGCGCCGGCCAGGGTGAACGCGAACTCGACGAACAGCGTGCCGGTGAGTCCGCCGACGAAACCGATGGGAAGGAACACCGCGATCAGCGTGGTCGACATCGCGACGATCGGCCAGGCGAGTTCCCGGGCGCCCTGGAGCGCGGCGTCGAACGGGCGCATTCCGTCCTCGATGTGCCGGTGCACGTTCTCGACCATGATGATCGCGTCGTCGACCACGATCCCGATCGCGAGCACCATCGCGAGCAATGTCAACAGGTTGATCGAGAACCCCATCAGCAGCATCAGCAGGAAGGTGCCGATCAGCGACAGGGGAATCGAGACCGCAGGGATCGCGACGCTGCGCAGCGACCCGAGGAAGAGATAGATCACCACCAGCACGATGCTCAGCGCCAGCGCGATGGTCACGATCACCTCTTCGATCGCGCTCTCGATGTAATCGGTGGAGTCGTAGACGATCTCGGCGTTCAGGCCCTCGGGCAGTTGCGGGCGGATGCGCTCGCGGAACGCGTCGCGCACGTCGGCGATCACGTCCAGCGCGTTCGCGTCGGGCGAGAGTTCGATGCCGACGAAGGTCGCATTCTGGGCGTTGAAGCGCACCGAGACGTCGTAGCTCTCGGACCCGAGCTCGACCGTGGCGATATCCTCGAGCCGTACCATCGCACCTTCTTCCTCGCGCACGATCAGGCGCTCGAATTCGTCAGGCCGGGACAGGTCGGTTTCGGCGGTCAGGTCCACCGTGACCAGTTGCCCGCGGGTGCGTCCGACCGCCGCGAGCACGTTGTTCGCCTGCAGCGCCGCCCGGATGTCGCGGCCGGTGACGCCGTAGGCGGCCATGCGGTCGGCATCGAGCCAGATGCGCATCGCGAACGTCTCGCCGCCGAGAATTTCGGCGCGCTGCACACCGGCGATGGTCGACAGCTCGGGTTCCACCACGCGGGTGAGGTAGTCGGTGATCTGGTTGTTCGCGAGCCGGTCGGAGAAGAACGACAGGTACATCGCGGCAATGCTCTCGCCGACGGTGAGTTCCACCACCGGATCCTCGGCTTCGGTCGGCAGGTCGCCGCGGACCTTGTTCACCTGTGCCGCAATCTGGGTCAGGGCCTGGTTGGGGTCATCGTCCAGGCGCAGGTAGGCCTGGATCACACTGATCCCGGGCACGCTGGTCGACACCAGGTAGTCGATGCCCTCGGCAGCCGCGACCTCGCGTTCGATCGGCGTGGTCACGAAGCCCTGGATCAGGTCCGCGTCCGCGCCGATATACGCGGTGCTGACGGTGACGACCGCGTTCTTGACCTCGGGAAACTGACGTACGTTCAGATCGACGATCGCGCGCAGCCCGAGCAGCAGGATGAACAGGCTGACCACGGTGGCCAGCACCGGTTGCCTGATGAAAATATCCGTGAAACGCATGGCGTATCCCGTTGGAATCGTGGGCAGGGGGCGCGTGGGATCAGGCGTTGTCGGGGGCGGGCGCGGCGTCCTCGGTCGGACGTGCCTGCTCGGTGATCTCTACCGGGGTCTCGTTCTGCAGCTTCAGCAGGCCACTGCTCGCGACGCGCTCGCCGGGCTCGAGGCCCCCGGTCACGCGGATCAGGTCGCCCCGGCGTTCGCCGGTCTGAACGAAGCGCTCGCGGGCCCGGAGCAGGCCGTCATCGTCTTCATAAATGACAAAAACGGAATTTCCGAAAGGGTTGAAACGAATGGAAGTTTGTGGAAGGACGATGACCTCCTCCGCGTCACCGGAAGCCAGTGTGACCCGGGCGAACTGGCCCGCGCGCAGCCGGCCTTCCGGATTGGAAACCAGTGCCTGCAACTCGAAGGTCCGGGAGCCCGAACGCACCCGGGGTTCGATGGCGCTGATTCGCCCCTCGAAGGTCTCCGCGAACGCATCGACCTGCAGCCGGATCGGCTGGCCGGCCCGCACCTGGCCCAGGCGCTTTTCGGCCAGCATGAAGTTCACGTAGATCGGGTCTACCGACTCCAGCGCCACGATGCCGTCGCCGGGGGAGACGTATTGCCCCAGGTTCACCCGCCGTATCCCGAGCACCCCGTCGAAGGGCGCCCGCAGGTATTTCTGGTTGATGCGCGCCTGCTGCGCCGCAACCGCGGCCCGCGCCTGTTCGGCCTCGGTCTGCCGGCGCTGCACCTCGGCCTCGGAGATGTTCCGCTCCTGGGCAAGGCGCCGGGCACGCTGGAGTTCCTGCTCGGCAAGGCGTACCGCCGCCTGCAGGCTCGCCAGCTCGGCCCGGTCGGTTTCTGTATCCAGCCGCAGCAGCATCGCTCCTTCCAGGACCTCGGTCCCCGGCTCCAGCAGGATTTCCCGCACGATTCCGCCGACCTCGGTGCTGAGCATCGCGCCCTGTACCGCCTCCAGGGTACCCACTGCGCGGATCTCGGGCGTCCAACGGGCCATCTTCGCCTCGGTGGCGGTAATGGTGGCGGTCGGCATCGGCATACTGTCGAAGAACGCGTCGATCTGGTTGTCGATGAACGCCTTGAACCCGAAGATGCCGCCGAAGACCAGCGTCACTGCGATCAGCATTAGAACGAAGCGTTTGGACATCAGGGACTCCGTGGCAGGTAGACGGCCTGGGTCAATTCGGCGGGGCCGGAGGTTCGGAAACGGGGTTGCGGTCCAGCAGGCCGCGGACCTGCTCGTTGCGCCGGGCAAGGGCATCGGGGTTGTCCAGATCCGCGAGCGGTTGCCAGCCAAGGCCGTTGAGCAGCGCGTGGCTGTGGTAAAGCAGCAGGTCATACGGCTCGCGGACCGCGTACGCCTCGAGCAGTCCGTGGGCATGAATCAACGTGTGCATCCCGGTGTTCAGGCACCACGGCCCCGCGGCGATCTCGACCGGGCGCAGCCAGGGCGGGCGCGGGAGGTCTCCGGTCTCGACGGCTTCCGCGACGATGCGCGCCACGGCCAGGCTGATCGGCGTACCTTCCTCCAGCAGCTGCTGGCGTCGTTCCGGTGACGCGCTGTCCCAGATCACCTCGGTGCTGACGTACTGGATCAGGCGGAAATAGTCCGGGTGGCGCTGGCCGAAATCGATGTCGGTCAGGATCACCGCCAGCATTCGGTCACGCGTGCCGAGGGGGAGCTCCGGAATGCGCGCAAAGGCGGCGGCGCGTCGTTTCATGTCCTGGGTCGCGATCGCCAGCAGCAGATCCTCCTTGGAAGCGAAATGCTGGTACAGCGTGCCGGTCGCGTAGTCGCAGGCGTCCGCCAGCCGCGACATCTGCAGGTTCAGCAGGCCGTCGTGGCGAATCAGATCCTGTGCCGTCTCGATGAACAGCATCTCGCGGGCGGTACGTTCCCGCAGCTTGCGTTCCCGGGTTCCCATTGGGATTGAGTCGTGTCCGAGATTTGAATAGCGTTCAAATGATGCCAGCGCCGCTGCATACTGTCATCCTGTGCATCCGACAGGTGGTATCCGAGACCTGGGGTCGCGATCCCGACCCCGCGGTGGCTTGAGTGCGCGGGTCGGTCGCCCGCGACGAGCCGGGACAGCAGGCCGGCCTTCCTTGCGGCGGCCACTGTCTGCGGCGGTCCGGATGCTCGCGAGCTTCGAGGAGAGCGATGCCATGATGCAGCACGGCTTTTCACGCGGTCGCCGCAGGGCCCTGGCGCTGATGCTCGGGGCTGCATTGGCCCCCTGGGTGGCGGTGGGGGAAGCGCGTCCCGAGCCGCGGATCGGCCTGGCGCTCGGCAGCGGCGGTGCACGCGGGCTGGCACATATTCTGGTGTTCGAGGTGCTGGACATGCTCGAACTGCGGCCGCACCGGATCGCCGGTTCGAGCATCGGCGCGGTGATGGGTTCGCTTTACGCGGCCGGGCTGTCCGCGCAAGACATCCACGATGCGCTCGACCGCGTCACGGTGGCACGCGACGAAAGCTGGTTCCAGGCCCTGCTCGACCGCGAGCTGACACGCTGGCTGCGTTTCGTCGAGCCGGGGTTCGAGCGCGGTGGGCTCGTGAAGGCGGAAGCCTTCACCGAGTTCCTCGCAGAGACCGCCGACGTGACCGCGTTCGAGGAACTGGAGATCCCGCTACGGGTGGTGGCGACGGACTTCTGGGCCCGCGAGATGGTGGTGTTCGAGTCCGGTGCACTGTGGCCGGCGGTACGGGCCAGCATGGCCATGCCCGGCCTGTTCAAGCCCGTAAGCCACCAGGACACGCTGCTGGTCGACGGCGGGTTGACCAACCCGCTGCCGTACGACCTGCTGGGCGACTGCGACCTGGTGATTGCGGTCGATGTGCTGGGCACGCGGACCCCGGACGGTTCCGAGGTCCCATCGTCGCTGGACAGCATATTCAACACCTTCCAGATCATGCAGGCGGCGATCCTGGGCGAGAAACTGCGCAAGTCACCCCCCGATTTCCTGGTGCGCCCCGATATCCAGGACGTGCGCGTGCTCGATTTTCACCGATTCGAGGACATCTTCGAGCAGGCCCGGCCAGCCCGGGATGCGCTGGAGGCGGACCTGCGGCAGTACCTCGACAGGAGGTCGTGAGCCGCTCCCGTGCATCCGGGGCCGGCACTTCGACCCGGCGGGCGTGTCTCAACGCGTACGGGAGGTTCCTGGGACGCTCTCGGCGGCCAGAGGAAGAGGCAATCCGGTGAGACGCATTCGAACCCACTACGACAACTTGCAGGTCCAGGAGAACGCCAGTCCGGAAGTGATTCATGCCGCGTGGAGTTCCCTGATGCGGAAGTGGCACCCGGACAATCACCCGGACCAGCCGCAGCAGGCGGAGCATGTCCGACAGTTGATCGACGAGGCCTACCAGGTCTTGTCCGATCCGCGGCGGCGACGGGATCACGATGCCTGGATTCGGACACAGCGCACGCGGTTCGAAGGTGTCGAACCGACGCCGGTCGGTGTCCAGGCCGGCGTATATGCGCGCGCGGGAAGCGCGCGGCGCTCCGGGCCACTGCGTCTGACCGTGATCACCCTGGGCTGGATCGTGGTGTTCGCGCTGCTCTGGTGGGTATTCGACGACTACCTGGAGCGCAGGGAGTTTCCGAACCGGAACCTCGCCATTGCCGAGGGTGCGAGCACGGAACTGGTGCTGCGCCGGAATCACGTGGGCCAGTACCTGGCTCCGGGCACGATCAACGGCGGGGCCGTGACGTTCCTGCTCGACACGGGCGCGACGCAGGTATCGGTACCCGAGCATCTGGCCGATGACCTGGGGCTGAGGCCCGGCAGCCGCGGCCGGGCGCTGACGGCCAACGGCCCGGTGGATATCCGCCACACGCGCATCCGGGAACTCGGGCTGGGGCCGTTCGTACTGCGCAACGTGTCGGGGCATATCAACCCGGGCATGAGCAGCGATCAGGTACTGCTGGGAATGAGTGTGCTGAAGTACCTGGATTTCGCACAGCAGGAGGGACACCTGATTCTGACGCTGCCGTAGCGCCGGGGTGGCACCCGGTTCGGCCGGAACCCGATGCGGCGGCAGGAAGCGATGTCTGTGGGGAGTGGCGGTTGCACCGCGCCCATGCAGCGTATGCTTTGCTGGTATATTAGTGTTTAATGTAATTCCGATATGAATGGGCGGAAGCATCGGTGACGCGGGCACAGCGCCACCAGCTTCGGCTCAGGGAGTGCAAGCGAGCGGAGATCGCAATTATGCCCAAGGTGACCCTTGAACAGTGGCGCATGCTTAAGGCGGTGGTGGAAGCGGGCGGTTTCGCGAAGGCCGCGGAACGGGTGCACAAGAGCCCGTCCAGCATCAACCACGCGGTCCAGAAGCTGCAGGCGCAGCTCGGCGTCGCGCTACTCGAGGTCCGCGGACGCAAGGCGGAGTTGACCCCTGTGGGCGAGGCACTGCTGCGCCGCGCCGGGCATCTGCTGGACGAGGCCCGGGACATGGAAAGTCTGGCGCTGTCGCTGGCGGCAGGGATCGAGTCGGTGATCGAGCTCGCGGTCGATCAGGTCGTGCCGCAGCCTGCGGTGATCGAGGCGCTGGAACGGTTCGCGACGGAGTTCCCCGGTACGCGTGTTCAGGTCCACGAAACCATGCTCGATGGAGGTCCCGAACTGCTGCGATCCGGCCGGGTAGATCTGTGGGTCGGTGCGGACATTCCGTCCGACCTTCCAGGAGAACCGCTGGGTCAGACCCGGATGATCTGTGTGGCCCATCCCGCGCATTCGCTGGCCCAGGAAGGCCGGATATTCACGCTGCGGGATCTCCGGTCATTGCGCGAGGTGACCGTGCGCGATTCCAGAGACATTGGTGCGGCCGAACTGGACATGTCGAGGACGGAGCAGTGCTGGACGGTTGGCCACATGACCACGGCCCTGCATATCGTTCAGGCGGGTTTCGCGTTCGCCTGGCTGCCCGAGTGCCTCGTCCGGCAGGCGCTGGACCAGGGCAGCCTGGTGGCCGTCGCGCTCGAGGCCGGGTCCGCCCGTGTGCTCCCGTTCTCGCTGGTGTTCGCGGATCGTGATCGGGCGGGCACCGCCACGCGCAGGTTGGGGGTGGCGCTGTGCTCGGTATTCGCGGAACGCTCGCCCGAGGCCGAGGCGTTTCCCGACTGGTGGTCGTTGGCGCGCTGCGGATCCCGGCCGGAACTGTAACCCCTGCACGGCGCGCATCCCGCCAAGTTCTGGAAGGGGAATCCATGTCGCCCCGAGTTGGGTACACTCTGGGGACACGGCAGCGGAGCGGGTCATGTGTGGGATTGCGGGTGAGTTCGTCTGGGGCGACCGGCGCGCGGACGTGGATGCGGTCGCGCGGATGCTGCCCGCGCTGGCACGGCGGGGGCCGGATGCGGACGGTGTCTGGGCCGCGGGCCGGGTGGCGCTGGGGCACCGCCGGCTATCCATCCTGGATCTCTCGCAGCGTGCGCACCAGCCGATGTTCGACCCCGCAACCGGGCTCGCGCTGGTGTTCAACGGCGCGATCTACAATTTCCGTACGCTGCGCGCCGAACTGGAACGGCGCGGGCACCGCTTCTTCTCCACCGGCGATACCGAGACCATCCTTCGGGGCTACGCGGAGTGGGGCGAGGCGGTGGTGGGCCGGCTGCACGGCATGTTCGCTTTCGCGCTGTTCGATTCCAGAAGCCAGAAGCTGCTGGTCGCGCGTGACCGCATGGGGATCAAGCCGCTCTACGTTGCGCGCTCGGACCACGGGATCCGGTTCGCTTCGAATACCCGGGCACTGCTGGACAGCGGAGGTGTCGATACCGCGCTGGATCCCGAGGCGCTGCATCTGCTGTTCTCGCTGCATGCGGTGGTACCCGCGCCGCGCACCGTGCTACGCGGGATCCGCAAGCTGCAGCCGGGGCATTACCTGCTGATCGAGGCCGACGGCCACGAACACCTGGAATGCTACTGGCGGCTCTGTGCGCGGCGCCCGGAACAGGGGGTCGACGACGACGAATGGCGCGAACGCATCGAGGCCGGGCTGCGCCGGGCGGTCCGGCGGCGGCTGGAGGTGGCCGACGTGCCGGTGGGTGTACTGCTTTCGGGCGGACTCGACTCCAGCCTGCTGGTCGCGCTGGCGACCGAGGAGGGGGCGCAGAACCTGCGTACCTTCACCGTGGGCTTCGAGGATCAGCCGGAGGAGAAGGGCTCCGAGTTCGAGTATTCGGACCCGGTGGCCGAGCGCTATGCGACCGACCACCAGCGCACGCTGATTCCGAACAGCGAGGTGCTCCGCCGCTTGCCCGAGGCGGTGGCGGCGATGTCCGAGCCGATGTTCGGGCAGGATGCGGTGGCGTTCTACCTGCTCGCGGAGCAGGTCTCCCAGCACGTGAAGGTCGTGCAGTCGGGCCAGGGTGCGGACGAGGTGTTCGGGGGGTACTTCTGGTACCCGAAAATGGCCGAGGAGCGTTCGGGCGGCTGGACCGAGCGCTTTCGTAAACACTATTTCGACCGCGACGACCCGGAGATGCGCGAACTGCTCGCCCGGCCGCCGCAGGGCGACGTGACCGGCGACTGGCTGCACGCCGAACTGGCTGCACTGGAGACCGATCGCGCCGACAGCTTCATCGACGCGGTGCTGGCGCTCGATGTGACCACGCTGATCGTCGACGATCCGGTGAAGCGGGTCGACAACATGACCATGGCCTTCGGGCTCGAGGCCCGGGTGCCGTTCCTGGACCACGAACTGGTCGAGACCGCGGCAGCGATGCCGCCGCACCTGAAGCTCGGGGACGGTGGCAAGAAGGTACTGAAGCAGATCGCGCGTGGGCGGTTGCCGGACGCGGTGCTGGACCGGCCGAAGGGCTACTTCCCGGTGCCTGCGCTGAAGTACGTGCGCGGCGAGTTCCTGGAGTTCATGCGCGATATCCTCGGTTCGCAGGCGGCACGCGAGCGCGGCATCTACCGACCAGGTTACGTGCAGCGCCTGCTCGACGCGCCCGACCAGCACTTCACGCGCATCCAGGGATCCAAGCTCTGGCATCTGGCGCTGCTCGAGTTCTGGCTGCAGACCCAGGTGGATACCGCCTGATACCGGGTGAACCGGCCGCCCGCCCGGTGCCACGGGTCAGCTCCCGGCACCTGTGTCGGGAGCGATTCATCCCGGCCGCGATCCGGACCGCCGGCCCCGGGCGTTTCCTGCGAGCATCCGTTGGCACGGATGCCGTTCCGTGCTCCGCGCGGGGAGCAGCCGTCACCCGCTCCCGCGTTCGTTGAGCCACGCCGTATTCGGGAGCATACTGCCAGAGGCCCGGGGGGCTGTCCGCCCCGGGCAGTGGGGCACGATTCGCGGACGCTGCCGGTGCCCGGAAGCGTCCGCGGTGTGATGCCTTTGGATTCGTGCCCCTATTGTCAGGACAGACGAGTCGAGGAGGTCGTATGGAAGAGCAACCGATCGGGTGCGCCCGGGTGTCGGGCTCGGTGTCCGATTCCCCGCTTCCCGAAGCGGGTGATCCAGCCGAATCCATCCCATCACAGGAGGCAACGAGAATGACTGCACGAGTCGGGCAGAAGGCCCCGGATTTCACCGCGCCGGCGTTTTACCAGGGCGGTTTTACGAACGTCAAGCTGTCGGATTTTTCCGGCAAGTGGGTGCTGCTCTGTTTCTACCCGGGTGATTTTACGTTTGTCTGAGCCACTGAGGTGTCGGCGGTCGCCGCGCAATATCAGGCATTGCAGGATCTGGGTGTTGAAGTCATTGCAGTCAGCGTGGACAGTCACTTCGTCCACAAGATCTGGAACGAACATGAATTGAGCAAGATGGTGGATGGGGGCATCCCGTTCCACATGGCGTCCGACCAGGCAGGGGATGTCGGACGTGCCTACGGCGTTTGGGACGAATCCCAGGGCATCGAGCTGCGGGGCCGTTTCATCATCGACCCCGACGGCGTGATTCAGGCGATGGAGGTGCTCACTCCCCCCGTCGGCCGTAAGCTCGCCGAGACGGTGCGCCAGGTGCAGGCCTACCAGGTCGTTCGTGCATCCGGCGGCAAGGAAGCGACGCCGGCGGGCTGGGAGCCCGGTAAGCCGACCCTGAAACCGGGGCCCGACCTGGTGGGCAGGGTCTGGGAGGTCTGGAATCCCTCGATGGAATGATCGGGAACCGAGTCCCCGCCGGGTCACGGGACGCAGTTGACCCGTGCCCGGCGGGGTAACGTGACGGAACCGCACGTTCGCGCCTCTCGGGTCGGTAGGCGTAAGGCAGTGTCGTCCGCGGTTCGGTATTCGCACCGTCCCGGCGCTCGGGGCAACCCCGGCGTGGGAACAGCGGATGACGGCCTTCGGCCTTTTCCGCCCTACGCCTCTTTCATCATCGGGGGTGGCTGCCCGCGCCATGACAGTTAGCGTGAAAATACGCCGCCCTAGAATCGTATGTCTCTGATTTATAATCGTATTTTCATCCTTCGGGGTGCCTCGCGGCCGAGGGCATGACAGTTAGCGTGAAAATGCAGCCACGGAAGGACACGGAAATCACGGAAGATGAGACGGATCCAACCCCTTGTCCGTGTCTTTCCGTGCTTTCCGTGGCTCGTCTTTTCATCTTGCGGGGTGGCCGCTGGCCATGAAAGTTAGCGTGAAAATACAGCCACGGAAGAACACGGACAACACGGAAAATGACAGGTATTCAATATCTTGCTCAATTTCCGCGTGCTTCCGTGTCCGATTTTCATCCTTCGGGGTGCCTCACCCCCGAAGACATGATCGTTGGCGTGAAAATCCAGCCACGGAAGGACACGGAAATCACGGAAGATGAAACGGATCGAATCCTTTTTCCGTGTCTGTCCGTGCTTTCCGTGGCCCGCCTTTTCATCTTGCAGGGTGGCCGCTGGCCATGAAGCTTAGCCCGGCACGTAGCTGAGGGGCAGGGCCGTGCGGTCAACCACGCGGCGCAGCACGAAGCTCGAGTGTACGCTGCTGACTCCGTCCAGCCGGGTGATCCGTCGCAGCAGGAAGTCCTGGTAGGCATCCATGTCGGGGACCACCACCTGCAACAGGTAGTCGGCTGTCTGCCCGGTGATCAGGAAACAATGCTGGACCTCGGGGTAGGTCGTGACCCTCTCCTCGAAGGCGGCAAAGCGTTCCGGCGTGTGGCGGTCCATGCCGATATGGATCAGCGCGGTGAGCTCCAGCCCCAGGCGCTTCGGATCCAGCAGCGCCACCCGACCGATGATGATGCCCGCTTCCTCAAGTGCCCGCACCCGCCGCAGACAGGGGGACGGGCTCAGGCCCACGCGTTCCGCGAGTTCCTGGTTCGACAGGCCGGCGTCCTGCTGCAGGGCTTCCAGGATCCGGCGATCGGTGCGATCCAGCGTGTGCGGTCTGGGATTTCGAGGAGGGGTAGACATGAAATGTCGCCATTGAAATTATCTCCGCAATATTATGCCGGAATGGCTCGCTGCGTGGAGAAAATGGACAACCGATTGCGCGCGCAATCGAATATTATGGTTCGCGAACAGGAACTGACGGTGCTGGCTCGGTAGCTTTCACGCTCGAGATGCCGCCAGCGGTCTACGACATCAAGAGGAATCGCCATGAACCGACCGGATTTCGACCATCGCAAGTATGCACCTGCCCCCGGGATCGCGAAGCCGGACAGGCGCTGGCCGGACCGGCGCATCGTGCGTGCGCCGATCTTCGCCAGCGTCGACCTGCGCGACGGCAATCAGGCATTGGAGCGGCCGATGTCGGTGGAGCAGAAGCTCCGGTTCTTCGATCTGCTGGTCGCGATCGGCCTCACCGAGATCGAAGTCGGCTTCCCTTCCGCCTCGCAGCCGGACTTCGCGTTCACCCGGCGTTTGATCGAGGAGGGGCGGATCCCGGAAGGGGTGATGATCCAGGTGCTGACCCAGGCGCGCGAGGATCTGATCCGGCGCACCTTCGAGGCGCTGGAAGGTGTGCCCCGTGCGATCGTGCATGTGTACAACTCGACCAGCCCGGCGCAGCGTGAACAGGTGTTCGGGCTGGACCGGGAGGGGGTCCGGAAAATCGCCGAGAGCGGCGCGCGCTGGGTGCGCGACATCGCGGCCGAATATCCCGGCACCGACTGGACCTTCCAGTACTCGCCCGAGAGCTACTCGGCGACCGAACCCGACTACGCAGTCGAGGTGGTCGATGCGGTGAACGCGATCTGGCGGCCCGATCGGGGCCAGAAAGTGATCATCAACCTGCCGGCGACGGTCGAGGTCACGACACCCAACGTATTCGCCGACCAGGTCGAATGGTTTTGCGATCATGTGCGGATGCGCGATGATTTCGTACTGTCGCTGCACACGCACAACGACCGGGGTACCGGGGTGGCCGCCGCGGAGCTGGGCCTGCTGGCCGGTGCCGACCGGCTGGAGGGTACGCTGTTCGGCAACGGCGAGCGGACGGGCAACATGGACATGATCACCGTGGCCATGAACCTGTACTCCCAGGGGGTGGATCCCACGGTGGACCTGTCCGACATGGAGGCGATCAAGGCGGTCTACCGGGAGTGTACCGCGCTGCCGGTGCACCCGCGCCATCCCTGGACCGGCGAGCTCGTCTACACGGCGTTTTCCGGCAGCCACCAGGACGCGATTCGGAAGGGGATGGCCCACCGGCAACGGTGGGGCGGGCCCTGGGAGGTACCCTACCTGCCGATCGACCCGCGCGATCTGGGGCGCGAGTACGAGGCGGTGGTACGCATCAACAGCCAGTCGGGAAAGGGTGGCGTCGCGCACGTACTGGAGCGCGATCACGGCATCACCCTTCCGCGATGGCTGGCGACGGAATTCGCCCGTGCGGTGCAGGCCCAGGCCGAGGAGAGCGGGGCCGAGGTCAATTCCCGTTCGGTGCGTGCGCTGTTCGAACGCCAGTACCTGGAGACGCCCGCGTCCTGGAGCCTGACGGGGTACCGGCTGTACCGTCAGGGCGCGCAGGTCGAGATCGATGTCCAGTTGGCGCAGCACGGCGTGGTGCAAAGGCTCACGGCCCGCGGTGACGGCGTCGTGTCCGCGCTGGTCGTGGCGCTGGAACGCCAGTACGGAGTGCGGATCGAGGTGGTCGAGTTCGACGAGCATGCGCTGGAACACAGCACCGGCGCCCAGGCGCTGGCGGCGGTCGCGCTGACCGTGGACGGCGAGCGCGCGGCGGGTGCCGCGATCGCCGAGGACAGCGCCGGCGCCGCGGTCCAGGCGGTGCTGACCGCCCTGTCCCGCGCGGGAGTCGCTGCAGGTGTCGACGTCGACGTGGTGCCCGCCACCGCGACCTGACCCCCCAGGGTCGGTACCTCGCCGCCCCCCCTTTGCCGGAGAGTGGGTGGGGCGGGTGCACCGCGCGCAGGCTGCGCGCGGACCCCTCGCCAAACCGCTCCCCGTGCCGAGGGAGGGGTATTCCTGGATGCGCTGCGGCCATACGACCGCGTGGCACGTTATCATACGAAGTTCGATGCTCGCTGGAGAAACCATGTCCGGTCAGACGCTGTACGACAAACTGTGGCAGGCGCATGTCGTCCACGAGGAAGGGGACGGCACCGCGCTGCTGTATATCGATCGCCATCTGGTGCACGAGGTCACGTCGCCGCAGGCCTTCGAGGGTCTGCGGCTGGCCGGGCGCAAACTCTGGCGTTCGGACTCGGTTCTGGCGGTGCCGGATCACAATGTCCCGACCGAGCACCGGGATGCCGGTATCGCCGATCCGGTCTCCCGGACCCAGGTCGAGACACTGGAACGCAACGTGGGCGAGTTCGGGTTGAAGTTCTTCCCGATGCGCGACCTGCGACAGGGGATCGTGCACGTGATCGGTCCGGAGCAGGGCGCGACGCTGCCGGGGATGACCGTGGTCTGCGGCGATTCGCACACCTCCACCCATGGCGCTCTGGGCGCGCTGGCTTTCGGGATCGGCACCTCCGAGGTGGAACACGTGCTGGCAACCCAGTGCCTGTGGCAGAAAAAGTCGAAAAGCATGCTGGTTCGCGTCGACGGCGAGCTGCGGCCGGGTGTGACCGCGAAGGACGTGGTATTGGCCATCATTGGAACGATCGGAACCGCAGGTGGCACCGGCTATGCGATCGAGTTCGGCGGGTCCGCGATCCGCAGCCTGTCGGTCGAAGGACGCATGACCGTGTGCAACATGGCGATCGAAGCCGGCGCACGGGCCGGGATGGTCGCGGTCGACGAGAAGACCATCGAGTACGTACGCGGTCGGCCGCAGGCACCCGCGGGCGAATTGTTCGAACGGGCGGCCGATGTCTGGCGGCAGCTGGTCAGTGACCCGGACGCGCGGTTCGACCGGGTGGTGGTACTGGATGCCGCGGCGATCGAGCCGCAGGTCAGTTGGGGCACCTCACCGGAGATGGTCGTGCCGGTGTCCGGAAATGTGCCCGACCCGGCACTGGAAAAGGATCCGGTGCGTGCCGAAGGTATGCGCAAGGCGCTGAAGTATATGGGGCTGGAGCCCGGGATTCCGGTCGACGGGATCCGCCCCGACAAGGTTTTCATCGGCTCCTGCACCAATTCGCGGATCGAGGATCTGCGCGAGGCCGCGACGGTGGTGCGCGGCCGGCGCAAGGCCGACAGTATCAAGCTCGCGATGGTCGTGCCGGGGTCCGGGCTGGTCAAGCAGCAGGCCGAGGCCGAGGGGCTCGACCAGGTGTTTCTGGACGCGGGTTTCGAATGGAGGGAACCGGGCTGTTCGATGTGCCTGGCGATGAACGCGGACCGGCTGGAACCGGGCGAGCGCTGCGCCTCCACCTCGAATCGCAATTTCGAGGGCAGGCAGGGGCAGGGTGGGCGCACACACCTGGTCAGCCCCGCGCTGGCGGCTGCCGCTGCAGTCGCCGGGCATTTCATCGACCCTGCGCGACTGGAGAACTGAACCATGCAACCATTTACCGTGCACAGCGGCATCGCAGCCCCGCTGGACCGCGCCAACGTCGATACCGACGCAATCATTCCGAAGCAGTACCTGAAATCGATCAAGCGCACCGGCTTCGGCCCCAATGCCTTCGACGACTGGCGCTATCTGGATCCGGGCGAGCCCGATTCCGACCATGCGCGGCGGCGCCCGAACCCGGAATTCGTGCTGAACCAGGATCCGTTCAATCGCGCGACCATCCTGCTGGCTCGCGAGAATTTCGGGTGCGGTTCGTCGCGGGAGCATGCGGTCTGGGCATTGACCGACTTCGGGTTTCGCGCGGTGATTGCGCCGTCGTTCGCGGACATCTTCTTCAATAACAGCTTCAAAAATGGACTGCTTCCCGTTGTTTTACAAGAGGGAGAAGTCGATGAGCTGTTTCGACGTGTGCAGTCCGAGCCGGGTCTGCAGCTCGAGGTCGACCTGCGGGCGCAGCAGGTCCGGGTGCCGGAGGGGCCGGTGTTCCACTTCGAGATCGACGAGAATCGTCGCCACCGGCTGCTCAAAGGTCTGGACGACATCGCGCTGACCCTGCAGCATGCGGACAGGATTCGCGCCTACGAGGCGCGCCGGCGCGAGGAAGCACCGTGGCTGATGCCCCGTTGACGTCAAGGGAAGTGCTGAACAAAGGGTCCTGTCATTGCGAGCGAAGCGCGACATTAATGCGCGCAGCGCATTGAACAGCCGAAGGCTGGCCCGCAGGGTGAGCGCAGCGAATAATGCAGGCGGCGTGGGGAGGACTGACGCCGTTTGGATCGCCACGTCCCGCCACGCTTCGCTCGCGGCTAAAGGCTTCGCTCCTCGCGATGACGATTTAATCAGCACTTCCCAAGAGGCTGCCACGGCAGGACACGGATCACGCGTAAAATGACGGGCGTTCAATGCCTCGTCAGTGGATTGCCGTGTGTTTCCGTGGCTTGTTTTCATCCTTCAGCGTGTCGGGGGTGGGGCAAGCGCCTCGGGGCCACTGTGGGGATACCCCGAGGCGCTCTCGATGCGGCATGTGGGGTGGTGTCCGCGCGGGACGGGTTGACGCACGGACCCGTTGTGATGCGTTTGCATTTGATTTCATTAAAAGCAGGCAGTTGAACTTAGGAGCTCGAAGCGTGCAGAGAATTCTGGTGTTGCCGGGTGACGGGATCGGTCCGGAGATCGTGAACGAAGCCCTGAAGGTGCTGGATCGAGTCGCCGAACTCGAGGGACTGGATCTCGAGATCGACGAGGGGCTGATCGGCGGAGCCGGTTACGACGCCGCCGGGGATCCCTACCCGGCGACGACGCGCGCGATGGCGCGCGAGGCGGACGCGATCCTGCTCGGCGCGGTTGGCGGCCCGCAGTACGAAGCGCTGGATCGTCCGCTGCGCCCGGAACGGGGCCTGCTCGGAATCCGCTCCGATCTGAACCTGTTCGCGAACCTGCGGCCCGCGATCCTGTATTCACAGTTGGCGGAGGCGTCCACGCTGCGGCCCGAAGTGGTCGCCGGCCTCGATCTTCTGATCGTGCGCGAACTGACGGGCGACATCTATTTCGGGCAGCCACGGGGCGTCGAGGAACGCGACGGCGAGCGCGTCGGATTCAACACGGCCATCTACAGCGAATCCGAGATCGAGCGCATTGCACGCGTGGCGTTCGACGCCGCGATGAAGCGGGGGCGCCGGCTGTGTTCGGTGGACAAGGCGAACGTGCTGGAGGTCTCCGAGCTCTGGCGCGAGGTGGTGATCCGGGTGGGCCGCGACTACCCCGAGGTGGAGCTCTCGCACATGTACGTTGATAACGCCGCGATGCAGTTGGTGCGTGCGCCGAAACAGTTCGACGTGATCGTCACCGGCAACATCTTTGGCGACATCCTGTCCGACGAGGCGGCGATGTTGACGGGTTCCATCGGCATGCTGCCGTCAGCGTCGCTGAATGCCGAGCGCGCGGGGCTGTACGAGCCGATTCACGGCTCGGCGCCGGATATCGCGGGTCAGGACCGGGCGAATCCGATCGCGACCGTCCTATCGGTGGCGATGATGCTGCGCCACAGCCTTGGTCACGAGGCGGCGGCGGCCCGGATCGAAACGGCCGTCGGGCGGGTGCTGGACCAGGGACTGCGCACGGCGGACATCGTCTCGGAAGGCTGTACACTGGTCGGCACGGCAGCCATGGGCGACGCACTGGTTGCGGCGATGAATTGAGATAACGGTTGAACTTGGGATGGCAAGGCCATGAGTGATAGAAAGTTTGATGTAGCGGTCGTCGGTGCCACTGGCGCGGTGGGCGAAACGATGCTGGCGATCCTGGCCGAGCGCGCATTTCCGGTCGGCAACGTCCATGCGCTGGCAAGCGAGCGTTCGGCAGGCAAGACGGTTGCGTTCGGGAACCGCGAACTCGTGGTGGAGGATCTGGCCACCTTCGATTTCGCGAAGGTGCAGATCGGGCTGTTCTCCCCGGGCGCCTCGGTCTCCGCGGTGTACGCGCCGAAGGCGGCAGCGGCGGGCTGTGTGGTGATCGACAACACTTCGCAGTTTCGCTACGAGAACGACATTCCGCTGGTCGTGCCCGAGGTGAATCCCGCGGCAGTCGCGCGGTACCGGAACCGCGGCATCATTGCCAATCCGAACTGCTCCACCATCCAGATGTTGGTGGCCCTGAAGCCGATCCACGATGCCGTGGGTATCGAGCGGATCAACGTCGCCACCTATCAGGCCGTGTCCGGCACCGGGAAGGAAGCCATCGACGAGCTGGCCCAGCAGACCGCGGCGCTGCTCAATGGCAAGCCGGTCGAATGCAGCGTGTACCCGAAGCAGATCGCGTTCAATGTGCTCCCGCACATCGATGCATTCATGGACAACGGCTATACGAAGGAAGAAATGAAGATGGTCTGGGAAACCCGTAAAATCTTCGAGGATGATGCGATCATGGTGAACCCGACCACCGTTCGCGTACCCGTGTTCTACGGACACTCGGAGGCCGTGCATATCGAAACGCGCGCGAAGATCAGCGCCGAGGCGGCCCGCGCACTGCTCGAGAAAGCACCGGGGATCGAAATTCTGGATACCCGGGGTCCCGGGGGGTATCCGACCGCGGTCACCGAGAGCAGCGGGCGTGACGGCGTGTTCGTGGGGAGGATCCGCGAGGATATCTCGCATCCCCGCGGCCTTGATCTGTGGGTCGTTTCGGACAATGTACGCAAGGGCGCGGCGCTGAATACTATCCAGATAGCCGAATTGCTCGTCCGTGAATACCTTTGATCGTAGATGCTGGAGATTCCATCGGCTGATCTGTGGACGGGATGGAGGGAGTCGGGCGCAAGATCAGGCCCTTCGGTCCTGCTGAAAGTGTGCCGGGTGGTGGCAAGGGAGGATAGGCGTGCGCAGAATCATCGTAGCCTTGGGCTGTTGGCTTGTGGCTGGACCGTCCATGGCGAATATGAGTCTCGGAGAGATCGACGTCCGGTCCTTCCTGAATCAACCGCTGCTGGCGCAGGTCACAGCGGACGGCAGCACATTGGCGAACGAGGACGTCGAGTTCCGCCTAGCGCCTGAGGAGGATCATCGCCGAGCGGGCTTGGTTCGGGGGGCACTTCCGACCGATTTGGAGATATCGGTCGAGGGTTCTGGAACGCACCGGATCATCCGCCTGACGACGCAGCGTCCGGTGCGCGAGCCGTATCTCGGTGTGCTGATCGAGGCGCGCTGGAGAGCCGGGCGGGTGCTGCGTGAATACTCGCTGTTGCTCGATCCGCCTGTAGCCTTTGCGCCGGAGCGTAGCAGGGCCCCGATCGTGCCCCAAGCGTACCAGCCGGCACCTTCAGACCCTGTGCGAGCGGCGACTCACTGGGTTCGGCAGGGGGATACACTGCTATCGATCGTGCGCAATCATGGGTATTTCGGGGGCTCGCCGGAACAGGCGATGCTGGCGCTCCTGGATGCCAATCCCCATGCATTCATCGATGGCGATATCAATCAACTGCGTGCGAACGTCGAGCTGAGAATGCCGACGCAGGAGGAGGTTGCTGCCCGGAGCGCCGAGGCTGCCAGGGCGGAAGTCAGGCGCCAGACCCAGGCGTGGCGCGAGCGAACGGCACCACGCTCGTCGTCGCCCGTAACGACTGCCCCGCCCACCGGAGCTGAAGCTATTCCCTCTGCGCCTGACGAAAGAGCTCCCGAGTCGGATCGGGTTCGCGCGCACGAAGATGCGTCTCCGGCGGTGGAGACGACACTCGCGGAGGGGCTGCCGGCAGGCGACATGGACGGGATGGAGAGGGCCGTTGACGATCGGCTCGAGATCCTCGGCAGTCTCGGCGAGCCGATCGGGGCGGCAAGTTCCCAGATGTTCGAGGAGGCATTGCTTTCCCAGCAGGCGGCCATGAGCGAGTTGCGCGAGGAATTCGTGGCACTGCGTACGGAACTGGCCCAACGGGATCGGTTGCTCAACGTGGTCAGCACCGAACTGGCCCAGCTCGAAAGCCGGATGCGCGAGCTGCAGGAACAAACCGGCCCCGAGTTCGTGCGTACGGGCCAGCCAGCGGGGGACATGGCATTGCGGGATCGGATCCTGGCCGACCCGCTGCTGTTGATGATGGCCGCCACAATGCTCTTGCTGTTCCTGTTGCTGTTGCTGGCCTTGTTCCGCCCGGTGCGGGTCCGGCAGCCGGCAGGCGATGCCGGGAGTCCCGCCGTGCCCGCTGCGGCCCGGGCTGCCGGCGCCCCGGGTGCACCGGAGCGGGCACTGCAGGAGCCGAGCGAGACGCGTGCCGGCACGGTCGCCGGGGCGGCGCTGGCAGGAGCGGCTATTGGCACCGCGGCTACGCGTACGCCGGCGGACGCACCGGCTGCTGACCGGGCCACGCTGGGTGGTGTTCCGTCCGGCGAGATCGACGTGGACGAGGGCGACGACGATGTGCTCGCCGATGTCGATCTCTACCTTGCGTACGGAATGAACGACCAGGCGATCACGGCGCTGAACAAAGCGGTTGAGAGCGGGACCGATACGCTCGAGTACCGGATGCGCCTGCTCGATGCCCACGCCGCGAACAACGACGCCGAAGCGGTACGTCAGGCTGCGGCAGATGTGCGTGCACGGCTCGGACCGGAGGACGGGAAGGCGCGCGCGCAAGTCGCGGCAGTCGAGGCCCGATTCTTCGGCGGGCAGCCCGACGCTGCGGAGCACGTTCCCGAGGTGCCGGATGTTGATGACGGTTCCGGGCGCACCGGCGCTGCGGAGGCGGCAGGGAACACGGCGCCGGATTTCGGTAGCGTGGAGTTCGATGCCGCCGAGGGCCCCAGCCCGGAAATGCAGTCCGATACGGGCCAGCGCGCGGGCAACGACGAGGACGAAGCCCACCTGCTCCGTTTCGACGTTGAGGGACTGGGGGATGCGTCGACCCGGCAGGCGGATGAACCGCATGCTGGGGACGAAGGAGCTGGGATCCCGGCGCTGGATCTGCCGTCACAGGAGGGTGCCGAAGAGGGGGATGGGGCCGCTAGTACCGAGGCCGCCGAGGGCGAGGGGAACGACACCTCCGAGGTCGGCATGAAACTCAGCCTCGCCGAAGCGTTCGCCGATCTGGGTGACCGCGAGGGCGCGCTGGCCCTGCTCGAGGAGATCATGCCCGCGGCGACGGACAGGCAGCGGGAGCAGGTGGAAGCGATCCGGCAACGGCTCGGGCAGGAGGGTGCCGACTGAGCCGGCGCACCGGCCGGGCACGCCGCCGCGGGAATGCGGAGGTTCCCCGAATACCGGTGAGGTCGGCCCGGCGGAGTGCGATCTGCGCATGAGAGCCCTGATCCACGCACCCGGCCCCGGGGCGCCCGACCTGTCGCCGGAGACACGCGCCGACCGGCTGTCAAGCCTGGCGATTGCGGGGGTGGTGTTGATTTCGGCTAATGTGCTTGTCCCCGCGGCGGTATCGCTACTGCCTGGCTTCCTTGTGCTGCTGGGCGTCTGGCTGGCGGGCGGGTTCCCCTGGAAGCGTGCAGCGGGCCTGGTCTGGCGCCTGAAATGGTTCTACTTGTCGCTGCTCGTCTTCTTCGGCTGGTTGCAGGGCCCGTCGCAGGTGGATGCCGCATGGGGAGCGATGCTCCCGTCGCTGCCCGGTCTGGGGGAAGCGGCGATCCGCATTGCCGCGCTGGCACTGGTCGTCTGCTGGGTGGCCTGGCTGACCTCTGCGTTCGACCGCCCGGCGCAGATCGCCGGGCTGCTGCGCTGGCTGAATCTGCTGCGACCGCTGGGGTTCCGGGGCGAGCGTTTCGCCCGGCGCCTGTTCCTGGCCCTGGACTACTTCGAAAACCAGCATCGGCACTATCGCGAGTTTCGCGAGCGCTGCAGCGGCTGCCGCTGGAGCCGACTGATGGCGGGTCGCGAGTTCCTGGTCACGGGGCTGGACCGGGCCCTGACCGGGCGGCCTGGATCGGGTATTTCTGCGCCGGAGCCGGCGCCACGCAACGGCGGGACGGACCAGGCGACGACCCGCGCGGCGCTGGTGTGGCAGGTGAGTCTGCTCTGGGTGGCCGCCCTGTCGGCGATCGCGCTCCGGGGTGCTGCAGTCGGGCCGGTGGCCTGATGCCCGGGGCCACGGCTGAAGCGCAGCGCTGGGCGCTGGGAGTCGAGTATGACGGCAGCGGGTTCGTCGGCTGGCAACGGCAGAAGGACGGAGCCAGCGTGCAGGCCGCGGTCGAGCAGGCGCTCGGTTTCGTGGCCGGGCACCCGGTGGATCTGCACTGCGCCGGTCGGACCGACGCCGGTGTGCATGCAACGGGCCAGGTGATCCATTTCGATACCACCGCGGTCCGGGACGAACGGAACTGGCTGCTGGGAGCCAACGCGGGTCTGCCGGAGCCGGTTGCGCTGCTCTGGGCACGTCTGGTGTCGCGGAACTTCCATGCCCGGTTCTCGGCCCAGGGCCGTCGCTATCGTTACGTGATTGCGAACCAGTCGGTGCGGCCCGCATTGCAAGCGCGGGGGGTGGCCTGGTGGCGCTATCCGCTGGACGCCGAGCGGATGCACGAGGCCGCCCAGGCCCTGGTGGGCACTCACGATTTCAGTAGCCTGCGGGCGGCTGCCTGCCAGGCCCAGTCGGCGATCAAGACCATCCATTCGATCCGTGTCCACCGCCAGGGGCGGCACGTGGTGCTGGACGTACACGCGAATGCGTTTCTGCATCACATGGTGCGCAACATTGCCGGGGTGCTGATCCCGATCGGCCAGGGGCGGCGCGAGGCAGACTGGGTCCACGAGATCATGCAGGCGCGGGACCGGCGTGCGTCGGGCATGACGGCGCCCGCTGGCGGTCTGTACCTGGTGGGCGTGGATTATGATCCCGTGCATCGTCTGCCCGGTGCCGGGCAGGCACCGGTCTGGCCGGTTCTGCCGCTGACCTTCGGGGAGGGTGTGGGCCGCCAGGATCCGGGCTGAGCCGGGACCCAGGGGAGCGGCGCGGATTGTCCGCGGGATCGCCACTTTCTGGTACTCTTGGCGGCTACCATGCGTTACCGGATCAAGATCTGCGGCCTCACGGACCTCTCGCAGGCTCTCAACGCCGCGGCCAGCGGGGCCGATGCGATCGGGCTGGTTTTCTATTCCCGGAGCCGGCGCGCGGTGACGCTGGAACAGGCGCGCGCGATCGTCTCGGTGTTGCCGCCGTTCGTCGCCAGCGTTGCGCTGTTCGTCGATCCCGCGAATGCGGACGTGGAGGCGGTGCTGAAAACAGTGCATCCGGATTTCCTGCAGTTCCACGGGGACGAGCCGGCGCGTTTCTGCGAGTCCTTCGGGGTTCCGTACCTGAAGGCGGTGGCGATGGCGGAGCATGCCGATCCGCGTCCGGTGATGGATGCCCATCCGCGGGCTCGGGGCTTTCTGCTCGACAGTCATGGCAACGGCAAGATCGGGGGGTCCGGGGAGCGTTTCGACTGGGCCTCGATTCCGGCGGCGCTGGAACGGCCCTGGCTGCTCGCGGGCGGCCTCGACGCTGGCAACGTCGGTGCTGCGCTGGCGCAGACCGATCCCTACGGCGTGGATGTGAGTTCCGGCGTCGAGTCGGCGCCCGGACAGAAGGATGCGGCCCGGGTACGGGAATTCGTGCAGTCGGTGAGACAGGTGGAACGTGAGCGAAATGAAACAGGCGATTGACTGGGCGGCCTTTCCGGACGCCCGTGGGCACTTCGGGCCCTACGGCGGCCGGTTCGTGGCCGAGACGCTGATGGGAGCGCTCGAGGAATTGCAGGCGGCCTACGAGCGCTATCTGCACGACCCGGACTTTCTCGCAGAACTCGATGCCGACCTCGCGCACTTCGTCGGCCGTCCGAGCCCGCTCTATCATGCCGAACGCCTTTCGCGGGAACTGGGTGGCGCGCAGATCTACCTGAAGCGCGAGGACCTGAACCATACCGGCGCACACAAGGTGAACAACACCATCGGCCAGGCCTTGCTGGCCAAGCGCCTCGGCAAGAATCGGATTATCGCCGAGACCGGTGCCGGGCAGCACGGCGTGGCCACCGCGACCGTGGCGGCTCGGCTGGGGCTGGAATGCGTGGTCTACATGGGTGCGGAGGATATCCAGCGCCAGTCGCCGAATGTGTACCGGATGCGCCTGCTCGGGGCCGAGGTGGTCGCGGTCCAGTCCGGTTCGCGCACGCTGAAGGATGCGCTGAACGAGGCCATGCGCGACTGGGTGACCAACGTCGACGATACCTTCTACATCATCGGCACCGTCGCCGGGCCGCATCCCTATCCCGCGATGGTGCGCGATTTCCAGTCGGTGATCGGACGTGAGGCCCGGGCCCAGCACCTGGAGATGACCGGCAGGCTGCCCGACGCGCTGGTTGCCTGTGTCGGCGGCGGCTCCAATGCGATCGGTCTGTTTCACCCGTTCCTGGCCGACGAGTCGGTCGCGCTGATCGGGGTCGAGGCCGCGGGCGAGGGGATCGCCACAGGCCATCATTCGGCACCGCTGTGTGCCGGGCGGCCGGGTGTATTGCATGGCAACCGGACCTACCTGATGGAGGACGACAACGGCCAGATCATCGAGACCCATTCGATCTCTGCGGGCCTCGACTACCCGGGTGTCGGGCCTGAGCATGCCTGGCTCAAGGACATCGGGCGCGCCCGCTACGTGTCGGTGACCGACGACGAGGCACTGCGTGCATTCCACCGCATGACCCGTACCGAGGGCATCCTCCCGGCGCTCGAGACGAGTCACGCGATCGCCCATGCGCTGGACATCGCGCCCGCGATGCGTGCCGACCAGAGCCTGATCATCAATCTGTCCGGGCGCGGTGACAAGGATCTGAACACCATCGCCCGCCTCGAAGGAATCGATCTGTGAGCCGCATTGCCAAGCGTTTTGCCGACATCCGTGCCGCCGGCCGTGCGGCCCTGGTGCCCTACATCACCGCGGGCGATCCCGCACCGGAGGTGACCGTGCCGTTGATGCACGACCTGGTCGCTGCCGGCGCCGAGATGCTCGAGCTGGGGGTCCCGTTCTCCGACCCGATGGCCGATGGGCCGGTGATTCAGCTGGCGTGCGAGCGGGCCCTGGCGCATGGCACCAGCCTGCGCAGCGTGTTGGAAATGGTCCGGGAATTCCGGCAGCAGGATACCCGGACGCCGGTGATCCTGATGGGGTACCTGAATCCGGTGGAACGCATGGGTGCCGAGGCCTTCGCCGCCGCGGCCGCCGCGGCCGGCGTGGACGGCGTGCTGGTGGTCGACCTGCCGCCCGAGGAAAGCGGCGACCTGACTGCTGTGCTGGAAACGGCCGGCATCGATCCCATTTTCCTGGTCGCCCCCACCACCTCCGGCGAGCGGGTGCGGCACGTCGCGGCCGCGGCACGCGGATTCATCTACTATGTGTCCCTGAAGGGCGTGACCGGATCGCAGGCACTGGATGCCGACGCGCTCGGTGCCCGTCTCGATTCGATCCGCGGGCTCACCGGACTGCCGCTGGGCGTGGGCTTCGGGATCCGCGACGCGGACACGGCTGCCAAGGTCGCCCGGGTGGCCGATGCGGTGGTCGTCGGAAGCGCGCTCGTGCGCCAGGTGGAACAGTATCCGGGGGATCCGGATGGCTTCCGCGCTGCCGCGGCGGCGACGGTGCGCGAAATGCGGGTAGCGATGGACGCGGCCCGCTCGGCCAACACACCGGCCAGCAGCGCCTGACACCGGTTGGGATCGTGAAAGACGGGAACGACGCATGAGCTGGTTCGAGAAGTTGATGCCCTCGCGCATCCGCACCGACAACGCGAGCAAGCGCACGGTGCCGGAGGGCCTGTGGGTCCGCTGTGAGGGCTGCGATGCGACGCTGTACCGGCCCGAGCTGGAACGGAACCTGGACGTCTGCCCGAAATGCGGTCATCACCGCCGTATCGGCGCACGGCGCCGCCTCGATATCTTCCTGGACGAGAATCCGCGGGAGGAGATCGGCATGGGCATCGAGGCGTCGGATGTCCTCAAGTTCCGCGACAGCAAGAAGTACCGTGATCGCCTGTCCGCGGCTCAGAAGGCGACCGGTGAGAAGGATGCGCTGATCGTGATGCGCGGTGAACTCGAGGGGGCCCCGCTGGTGGCGGCGGCTTTCGACTTTTTCTTCATGGGCGGTTCCATGGGTTCCGCGGTGGGGGAGCGTTTCGTGCGGGGGGTCGACCGGGCGCTGGAGGAGCGGATTCCGCTGGTCTGTTTTTCCGCCAGCGGCGGTGCGCGGATGCAGGAAGCGCTGTTCTCGCTGATGCAGATGGCGAAGACCAGCGCGGCGCTGGCGCGGCTGCGCGAGGCCCGGGTGCCGTTCGTGTCGGTGATGACCGACCCGACGATGGGGGGAGTCTCGGCCAGCCTGGCGATGCTCGGGGATCTCAACGCCGCCGAGCCCAAGGCACTGATCGGCTTCGCCGGGCCTCGCGTGATCCAGCAGACGGTGCGGGAGACGCTGCCGGAAGGGTTCCAGCGTTCCGAATTCCTGCTCGAACACGGGGCCATCGATCTGATCGTCGATCGTCGCGAGATGCGCACGCAGCTGGCGTCGCTTCTCGCCATGTTGACGCACCATATCTCGCCGGCGGCGGCCGCGACATCCAAACCCGCGAGCGGCCCAGGATCCGAGGCGCCGGAAGAGCCCGCGGACACGCAGGCGCAGGCGTCCGAGCAGAAGGGGCCGGCCTGACTACGTCGTTCCTCAGCGACTCGCGTCCCGTTCCCGTGCGTCGGCCCGGTACCGGAGCCGTCCGGCGAGTCCCGGTGTGCGGTGTGCGGCGATGCCGTGTCCCGGGAACGGGCCACGAGCAGGCATAGTTGCGGACCATGCGCTTTCCCACGCTGACCGACTGGCTGGCCTGGCAGGAAACCCTGCACCCGAAGGCGATCGACCCGGGGCTCGAACGGTTGACCGGCGTGGCCGATGCGCTTCGGCTTCGCAGCGGCTCGGTCCCGAAGACGATCACCGTTGCCGGCACCAACGGCAAGGGAACGGTAGCGACGGTTCTGGCCGCGTTGCTGCGCTCGATGGGGTTCCGCGTCGGACTGTACACCTCGCCGCATCTGCTGCATTACAACGAGCGCGTCAATATCGACGGGCGGTCGGCGACCGACGCCGAGCTCTGCCGGGCCTTCGACATCATCGATTCTGCGCGCGGGCCGGTGTCGCTGAGCTATTTCGAGTTCGGCACGCTCGCTGCGGCGCTGCTGTTCCGGGAGGCTCCGGTGGATTTCCAGATCCTGGAGGTTGGGCTGGGTGGCCGACTCGACGCCGTGAACCTATGGGATCCGGATGTCGCGGTGATCACCGGCGTGGATCTGGACCACGAGGCCTGGCTCGGGTCCGACCGGGAGTCGATCGGCCGCGAAAAGGCTGGGATCCTGCGACCCTGTCGCCCGGTGGTGCTGGGGGAGACCGATCCGCCCCGGAGCGTGCTGGACACCGCGCGCGAACTGCACGCGACAGTGTATCGGCAGGGGGCCGATTTCGGACTCGACGCGGCCGCACCCGGGTGCCGATGGACCTGGCTGGGATCGGGCCGGTCGCTCGGGCTCGGTATCACGCCAGGGTTGGCGGGTGCCCGGCAGCGCAACGTCGCGACGGCGCTGGCAGCCCTGCACGTGCTGGGTCTCCAGGACCGCTTGACGTTGGAGAGCCTGGGGACGGGCATGGCGGCGGTGCCGCCGGGCCGCCTCCAGCGCATTGCCGGCCGTCCGGAATGGCTGTTGGACGTTGCGCACAATGGCCAGGCCGCGCGCGAGCTGGCCGCCTTCCTGCAGGATCACCCGGTGCCCGGTTCGACCGTGGCGATCGTTGCCCTGATGGCGGACAAGCGGCGTCGGGTGATCTTCGAAGCGATGGGGTCCCGGGCTGGCGTCTGGATCCCGATCCGGATCCCGGGAGAGCGTGCGCTCGATCCGGGGATCCTGGCGGAGGAACTTCGAACACTGCCGGGGGCAGAAGTCGTGCACGCGGATACGGTGGCCGATGCGGTTCGTGCCGCGCGGAAATGCGCCGGACCTGACGGGCGTGTGGTGGTGTTCGGCTCGTTCCTGACCGTGCAGGCCGTGACGGAATGCCTGGCGATCGAGGCCCCGGGAGCGGATACGGGAACGTGAACGGGTTCCGGCGGGGCGCGGAAAAAATCGGTTTGCACCGGTATACTGGCGGTCCCCGCTGGTGTGGGCCGCCGTCGGCGGCCCAGCGTTGGAATCGGGGTCCCGCCTACCATGACCGTGGTCCTGCCTGCAGTGAAATTCATGCTCTTCGAATTCCATGGGGCGGCCGTGCCGCTTCCCGGTGTGGCTGACACTCCCCGATGACGACCGAAGCGCCCGTGCGTTACCGGATGGTTGGAGCCGTTGTCCTGATTTTTCTGGCGGTGCTCCTGCTTCCCTGGGTATTTGACGGTGCCGGCTTCGAGGCCATGCATGACCTCGAACGGCCGATCCCCGAACGCCCGGCATTCGTCGAACCCCGCCTGTCGCCGGCAGCTCCGCGCGCCGCAGCAGATGGCAACGCGATGCGTCCACCGGAGGATGCCATCCCCGCGCCGAAGCCGTTGGCACCTACCCCGGCGCGCCCGCCATCGCCTCCCCCCGCCGCTGCCGGTACGCTCCCTGCGCGTCCTGAGGCCGCCGCTCGGCAGCCGCATGCTCCGGCCCCCGTCGCGACAGATCGCGAGCGCGTGGGCTGGGCGGTTCAGGTCGGCAGCTTCGGGCGGGAGACGAATGCACGCGAGCAGGCACAGCGGCTGCGCGAAGCCGGCTTCACGACCTTCGTCGAGCGCGCGAGGCCGGAAGGCCGCGAGGTGTGGCGGGTGAAGGTCGGGCCCCTGGTGCAGCGCGACGAGGCGTTGCGGCTGCGCGACGAGATCCGCTCGAAGGTGGATGTTTCGGGCATCGTCGTCGCCCATCCGTAGCCGCGTAAGCATGCGCCGGCAGCGGGATCGTGGGCACTCCCGCCCGCGTGCTGTAGACTACCGGCCGTTTCCCGGCCCACTGTCGGGGGGAGCGGTGGCTTCGATGTCCCCGCGCGGGACCACGCAGATAGATTGAGAGTCGAATGGCGTGAACTGGATAGACCTCGTTTTTGTCGCACTCATCGTCGTATCCGGGCTGATCAGCCTGTACCGGGGGTTCGTGCGGGAGATCTTCTCGCTGGCGACCTGGGTCGTGGCGATCTGGGTCGGGATCCGCTTCGCGGGGGATCTGGCCGTGCTCCTGCCGGAGGCCGTCCACGACACGACCCTTCGCCTGGGTATCGCCTTCGCGGCGCTGTTCATCCTGGTGCTGATCGTCGGCGGTATTGCAGGGGTTCTCGCGATGCGGCTGGTTCGTGGCTCAGGCCTGACCGGCACGGACCGCTCCCTCGGGGTGGTGTTCGGACTGCTGCGCGGGGTGCTGATCGTAGCCCTGCTGGTCTTCCTCGCCTCGCTCACGCTGGTGCCGGAAGAACCGTGGTGGCAGCAGAGCCGCCTGGTGCCCGAATTCGAACGCCTCGTTGCATGGCTGGTCGATCTCCTGCCCGAAGGAATTCAGGAACGCCTTCGGGATCTGGACACGGAAGTCGAGGCATGACGGCTGTTCGGGTCCGGTGCAGCCCCGGGGAGGCTCCATGTGCGGCGTCGTAGGGGTCGTCGGCGCGGCGGCGGTCAATCAGCTGCTGTACGACGCGCTCCTGGTGCTGCAGCACCGCGGCCAGGACGCGGCGGGCATCGTGACTTCCGACGAACAGGGCCGTCTGCACCTGCGCAAGGACAACGGCCTGGTGCGCGATGTGTTCAATGCCGACCATATGCGAACCCTGCTCGGGAACATGGGCATCGGTCATGTCCGCTACCCGACCGCGGGCAGTTCGAGTTCGGCCGAAGCGCAGCCGTTCTACGTGAACTCGCCGTTCGGGATCACCCTGGGTCATAACGGCAATCTGATCAACGCGCGGGAACTGAAACAGGCGCTTTTCGCTACGGATCGCCGGCACATCAACACCGACTCGGATTCCGAGATCCTGCTGAACGTGTTTGCGCAGGAGTTGCTGCGTTTCCTCGAGGACGGTCTGACCGCCGACGCGGTGTTCAACGCCATCGCGCGCGTCCACGGGCGGGCAGAGGGTGCCTACGCGGTGGTGGGGATGATCGCCGGCCGCGGGCTGGTGGCGTTCCGGGATCCGTTCGGGATCCGTCCGCTGGTCTACGGCCGGCGCGAGACCGCGGGCGGGGTCGAGTGGATGGTGGCCTCGGAAAGTGCGGCCCTGGAGTCGCTGGGTTTCGAGCTCGAACGCGATCTCGGTCCCGGCGAGGGAATCTTCATCACCCCCGAGGGCGAGGTTTCGACCCGTGTCTGTTCGGCCAGCACGGCGCTGACGCCCTGCATTTTCGAGCACGTCTATTTCGCGCGGCCGGATTCGGTGATCGACAACATTTTCGTGCACCGCGCCCGGATGCGGATGGGTACACGGCTGGGACAGAAGATCCGCAGGGTATGGCCGGATCACGACATCGACGTGATCGTGCCGATCCCGGACACGGGTCGCACCGTGGCCCTGGAAATGGCGCACGAACTGGGGATCAAGTACCGCGAGGGGTTCATCAAGAACCGGTATATCGGGCGCACTTTCATCATGCCCGGACAGACGACGCGGCGGAAATCGGTGCGCCAGAAGCTGAACGCGATCAGCCTCGAATTCCGGGGCAAGAACGTGATGCTGGTCGACGACTCGATCGTGCGCGGGACCACCTCGCGCGAGATCGTGCTGATGGCCCGCGAGGCCGGTGCACGCAAGGTCTACTTCGCATCGGCCGCGCCACCGGTGCGGTTTCCCAATGTTTACGGCATCGACATGCCGGCCGCGGACGAACTCATCGCGCATGACCGGGACGAGGACGCGGTCTGTACCGCGATCGCCGCCGACCGGCTGATCTACCAGGATCTCGGCGATCTGGTCGCGGCGGTGCAGCGGGGGAATCGAGACATCGAGCGTTTCGATTGCTCGGTATTCACCGGCGAGTACGTGACCGGCCTCGCGCCCGGTTATCTCGATTACCTGGCGTCCCTGCGCGGCGAGGGGACGGTATCCGAATCGGTGGCTGGTGAGGTCCTGGACCTGGCCAACAAGAAATGAGGCCGGCAGGGACGTGGTTGGTGCCAGCCCGGGATGGCTCCGGTCGTGGCGGCTGCTGAACCGAGCACCCCGAGCACCGGCTGGCTCGAGCAGGTGGTCAGCGCTGCGCTGGGCCGAGAGCCGCAGGGCTGGAGCCGGCCGGTGCTCGTCGTGCGTGTCGACGAACAGCGCCTCTATGTCTGGGAGGACGGGCGGGTGGTCGAGACGTTCCCGGTCTCGACCGCGGCGCGCGGGACCGGAAACCGGGATGGGAGCCTGCAGACCCCGCTCGGGCTGCACCGGGTGGCACGCAGGATCGGAGACGGCGTGCCCTGCGGCACGATCTTCCGCGGCCGCGTGCCGACCGGCACCGTCGCCCGGATCCTGCAGGATCCGGGCGCATCAAGTGCACTTGATGCGATCACTTCGCGAATCCTCTGGCTCGAAGGGTTGGAACCCGGCCTGAACCGCGGCGGGGAGGTTGACAGTTTCTCGCGCTATATCTACCTGCACGGAACCGACGAGGAAGGGCGGATCGGGACGCCTGCATCGCACGGATGCATCCGCCTGCGCAACCAGGACATGATCACGCTGTTTGCCCGCGTACCCTTGAACTCGCTGGTCTCGATCGTCGAGATCTCCCGCTGACCCGGACGCCGGGCGGAGAAGCCGGGGTGCCTGGCTGTTCACCCGCGCGGAACCCTCCTGACGATTCGTTGCTCCAAATCCTACCGATTTCCTTGACGTCAGCATCGGACGGGTCAGTGGCGACCATGGTGCCCCATGCCGTCCGTCACGATCACATGGTGGAAATGTGGGATTTCGTCATGGGCCTGCAAAAATGGTGGAATTATTCTTGAGCGGGATGGTCAAGAAAGCTGGAACGGATTCGAAGTAGGAAACGTAACGCGTTCTCTCAACCCTCGCCAATCCTCGGAGGCGACGTTTATGAAGTTGTCAACCAAGGGCCGCTACGCGGTCACTGCCATGATGGACCTGGCCATCCACGATCGCATCGGGCCGGTCACGTTGGCCGATATCTCGCACTGCCAGGGCATCTCGCTGTCGTATCTGGAACAGCTGTTCGCCAAGCTGCGCAAGGCGGGGCTGGTCGAGGGCGTGCGAGGGCCGGGTGGCGGTTACCGGCTGGCCAAGCGCGCGGATGAGATCAGCATCGCCAATATCATTATGGCGGTCGACGAGTCCGTCGACGTCACGCGCTGCAAGGGGCAGAAGGACTGCCAGCAGGGCGAGCGCTGCCTGACCCATGAACTCTGGGATGACCTGAGCCAGCAGCTCTACGATTTCCTGGACGGGATCACGTTGGCACAATTCGCCAACCGTCCCGAGGTGCAGAAGGTGGCGCGCCGCCAGGACGAGCGCCGGGCGCGACACCACTTTATTTTCCGACACGACGCAGCCTGACGACCCGGACCGCGTCCGGGGAAGCGGCGGGAGCGACGCCGCCGGGGCCAAAACCCCGGCGGCGCCTTTTCTAGTGGGATCGGTGTTTGCCCCCCGGCCGTGCTTCACGCAGCGCCTGCTGCAGCTGCGCCTGGTACCGTTCGCGCTCGCGAAGCTGGAGCGGCGCATAGCGCAGGTGAAGATACGCTTCGGAGAAGCGTGACAGGGGCTCGGCGAGCTCGGGGTGTTCACGGCGCACGCGGTCCAGGTAGTGCTGGGCGGTTTCGTCTGCCGGGCGGCGCGGCAGACCCTGGCGGTCCAACCGCCTGGAGAGTCGATCCAGCGCACGCTGCGCCATGTCCCGTGTCCCGCGGGGCCGCCGCAGCCAGGTGACCACGCCGGCCACGACCGCCAGCCCGCCGAAGGCGGTCGCTAACGCCAGCAGCACGCTGCGCCAGTCGGTGGCGTCGAGCCCGAAGCGCGCGAGCAGTTCCTGCTGCCGTTCGGGATCGAATGCCAACACCAGGCTTTCCCAGCGGAACGTGAGCAGCTCGTGCCAGTCGCTGAGGCGCAGCCGCCAGTGTGCGGTCCACGACAGCCCGGAGCGGCGCAGAAACGCCGGGGCGTCGGCGTCGTCACCGAACAGCCCGCCGAGCCCGGTCTCGATCCGCTCGGGCGCGATCGCTGCGGTGGGATCTACCCGGATCCAGCCACGCTGCTCCAGCCAGACCTCGGTCCAGGCATGGGCGTCCGCCTGGCGCAGCCGAAGGTAGTGGCCTGTGTCCATCCATCGCCCGCCCTGGTAACCGGTGATCACCCGCGCCGGAATTCCCGCCGCCCGCATCAGTACCGCCAGTGCGGACGCGTAATGTTCACAGTATCCGGCGCGGGTCTCGAACAGGAAGGCATCGGTTCGGTCACCCTGCAGCGGGGGCGGACGTAAGGTATACCGGTAGGGGTCTCCTGCAAAGAGGTCGAGCGCCTCCTGCACGATCGCTGCGTCGTCGTCACCGTGAGTGGCGCGCCAGAGTCCGGCCTGAACACGGGCCCGGGGCGCGGCTCCGGCCGGGAGGGCGAGTGCCCGCGCACGTTCGTCAGCCCCCAGGGGCCACCCCGGCGGGTCGTCGAGGCGGGCCGACGCCGTGTACTGCAGGCGGCTGTCGACCCGGTTCCTCGTCGTGACCTGCAGGTTGTCCTGCAGCTGCGCGTGTCCCGGTAGGCCAACCGGGTATTCCAGTACCGGCAGGTAGCGCGCCCGGGTCGGCTCCAACGTCGCGGTGTACCCGATGTCCGCCGGCTCCGGGTCGTCGGGGCGGATCTCCGGGCGGTTCCGGTCGGCGTACCAGCGGCGTCCGTCGTAGGCGGTCATCACCAGCGCACGCCAGTATTGCTGGCTCTGGGGTGGCACCGGACCGTCGAAACGCACGCGCAGTGCGGTTGCCTCGTTCTCCAGCAACTGTGCGATGTCGCCGGGCTCGAGGCGATCGGACAGACCGGTCTGCCCGGCGCTTCGGTCCGGCTCGGGCTGGCCCCAGATCGGGCCCGGGACGCGGGGAAACAGCAGGAACATGATCAGCATGAACGGCAGCGCATGGAGGATCATCGCCCCGGACGTGCGGGCCAGCCGGGTGACCGCGAGCCTGCGTTCGCCGTGCACCTGGATCAGCGCCGCGGTGATCAGCCATGCCGAGACCAGCGAGTAGGCCCCGATCTGGATCGACTGGTTGAAGAAGTACGTGGTGACCACGACGAAATAGGCCAGGAACAGGGTCACCACGAGATCCCGCCGGGACCGGATCTCCAGCAGTTTCAGCGCGACCATCACCAGCAGCAGCGCGGTGCCTGCCTGCTGTCCGAACAGGGTGCCGAATTCGGCCAGGGTCAATGCACCGCCGGCCAATACCAGCAGGGCCATCACCCACGGGGCGGGGATACGGGCGTTTCCGGCATGGATCGCCGCCCGCCAGAGCCACGCGCCGAGCACGAAGGCCGTGACCCAGCCCGGCTGTTCCCAGGCGTGCGGAAGGGCGGCGACCGGAACCGCCGCGAGCGTGGCCCAGAGACCGAGCAGTTCCGTGCGCGATCCGGCCGGTCGAGTGAACGGGTGTTTCACGCGGTGATTCCGCCCGGGTGGCCGAACACCGCCAGCGCGCGCAGGCAGCGCTGCAGGTGTTCCGGCCCGGTGCCCGGACCCAGCGGCGCCGTTCCGGGCAGGCGGAGCCCGAAGGATTCGTCGGCTGCATGGGCTTCCAGCACCAGGTGGCACAGCGCCGACAGCCGGTACTCAGGTTCGGAATCGGGGATCATCGTCCAGTCGAGCCAGATCGGCCGGGCATCGGTGCTGCCCGAGTCGCGCACGAACAGACGGCCGGTGCGGGCGACGGCCTTCCAGACGATGCGGCCGGGGGCGTCTCCGGGCCGGTATTCGCGGATGTCCTCGGGTGGCGCATCCGGAACGCGCAATGTCCCTTCGTGCGGCCCCATGGCCCCGTTGGATGCTGGCAACACGGTCGTCGGCTGCACGGGTTGCGGATAGACCAGGATCTCGGCATCCAGGCTGAGCCAGCTCCAGGCTTTCAGCAGCCCCAGTGGAAATCGCGTCGACAGCTGTTGCCGCGGGAGGCGATAAAGGCCCCGGGGACGTCGTTCGAGTGCCACGGCGACGTCCGTGGTGCCCAGGGCGCCAAGATGCGCGGGCAGGCCGCGGTGTTCCGCGACCGCCAGTTGCAGGGCCTCGCGGGAACGGCCGGAGGTTTCCTCGATGCGCAGCTCCAGTTCGGGCACCTGGCCGGCGAATACCGGCATGACGGGCAGCACGCTTACGCGCAGGCCGAGCAAGTTACGGTGCGTGTACCACATCGCGTTGTGCCCGACGCCCGCGATCAGGAAGGTCAGCAGGAAGGCCATGTTGTTGGAATAGTTGATGGCTCCCAGCAGCATCACCAGCAGGACCGCCAGCAGCATGTAGCCATGCCGGGTGGGCAGAATGTACACGCGATCCCGGGTGATCGCCGCGCAACGGCCGTCGGCGCGATGGCGCCGGGTCACCCAGCGGACGAAATCCTCGCGCAGATGGCCGGGTGCCCGCGCGCGCCCGATCAGTCGACGGGCACGCATTCCAGCAGCCGGGACACGGTGGCCGCGCCCGGTTCGGCCTCGCGGGAGGCGATGCGGTGGATCGCTACCGGCGGCAGCACCGCACGCAGATCGTCGGGCGTGACGAATGCGCGGCCGTCGATCAGGGCATGGGCGCGAGCGGCCTGCAGCAAGCCGAGGCCGGCCCGGGGCGAAAGCCCGGTACGGAACTGTGCCGGATCGCGGCTTGCGCGGAGCAGTGCCTGCAGGTAATCGAGCAGCGCGGGACGTGCGGTGACCGCGGATACGGTGCGCTGCCAGTCCAGCAGTTCTGCCGGACCGATTTCTGCGGTGACCGGCGCCAGTGGGCCGGTGGTGGCCGAACCCTCGAGCAGCGCCCGCTCGGCGCTGGCCTCCGGGTAGCCGAGTTCGATGCTCATCAGGAAACGGTCCAGTTGGGACTCGGGCAGCGGATGGGTGCCGATCTGCTCGGCCGGATTTTGCGTCGCGATCACGAAGAAGGGTTTCGGCAAGAGGTGGGTACGTCCGTCCACGCTGACCTGCCGCTCCTGCATCGCTTCGAGCAGCGCGCTCTGTGTCTTCGGTGGCGCGCGGTTGACCTCGTCTGCCAGCAGCACCTGCGCGAAAATCGGACCCGGATGGAAGTCGAAGCGGGAATGGGCCTGGTCGAAGACCGAGACCCCGACGACGTCACCGGGCAGCAGATCGCTGGTAAACTGGATCCGGTGGTAGTCCAGCCCCAGAACCTGGGCCAGCGCGTGGGCCAGCGTCGTCTTGCCGACTCCGGGCCGGTCCTCGATCAGCAGATGACCGTTGGCCAGCAGGCAGACCAGGGCGAGGCGCACCGCCTCCGGCTTGCCGAGCAGTGCGCGGTTCAGCGAGTCTTCGACGCGTTGCAGAGCGTGCCGATCCAGTTCCGGCGCGGGTCGGTTCATGCGGATTCCTCGGGGCTCCTGCCTGTTGAGTCGGATTCGCGGCACGGGTTCCGGCAATCCCGGGCCGGGAGCGCCATTATGAACGGTTGATCCCCGGAAGCGAGCGATGCCCAGGCCCGAACCCGATCCGAACCCGAATCTGCGTTACCGCGTCGAGCCGGGCCCGCCTGCCCGGATCGCCTTCGCCGGGCGGATGGATGCTTACAGCGTCGGCCCGCTCTGGGAGAGCGTGCTGCGCGAGACGGCCGGTCTTGCTGCCCGGGGCGGCCTCTTGGTCGACCTGTCGGAAGTACGCTATTGCGATGGTGCCGGGGCCGCGTTGCTGTTCAGCGTGGAGAACCTGGGGGCGGAGCATGGTGTGGACGTCAGGATGGAAGGCCTCGACGGCGCGATCGAGGGGCACCTTCGCCCCTACCGCGAAGCTGCGGCGACACGTTCGGCCCGTAGCGTGGTTGAGCGTCCCTGGACCCAGCGCCTGCGCGGGTACGTGGCCGCGGTGGGGCACGAGATCCACGAGCAGGTCGCGTTCATCGGCGAGTACAGCCGGGCGCTTACGCTCGCGGCCCTGAAGCCGAACCGGGTCCGTTGGGGCGATACGCTGAAGGTGGCCGAGGCTGCGGGCTTTCAGGCGCTTCCGATCGTTTCCCTGATCGCGTTCCTGCTCGGCGTGATCCTCGCGTTCCAATCCGCGATCGCGATGAGCCAGTTCGGCGCGCAGATCTTCGTGGCCGATCTCGTCGCGATCTCGCTGCTGCGCGAACTCGGACCGCTGATGATGGCGATCCTGCTCGCCGGGCGCTCGGGGGCCGCGTTTGCCGCCGAGATCGGGACCATGAAAGTAAACGAGGAGATCAATGCGCTGAGGACCATGGGGCTGGACCCGGTGCGTTTCCTGGTCGTGCCGCGGATCCTCGCCGGGGTCTTCGTCGCGCCGCTGCTCACGCTCTATGCCAACCTGATCGGGCTGATCGGCGCGGCGCTGGTGATGCGCGGCTTCGGGATCCCCTGGGTGGCATTCTTCAATCAGGTCAGCGGTGCCGTGACCCTGACCGACCTGGCCTCCGGCCTGTTCAAGGCCGCGGTCTTTGGGCTGCTGGTCGCCAGTGTCGGCTGCCTGCGCGGCCTGCAGACGGGCAACGGCGCCGCAGCGGTCGGACGGTCGACGACCAGCGCGGTGGTCAGCGCGATCATCCTGATCGTGGTCGCCGACGGGCTGTTCGCGGTGCTGTTCTACCATTTCGGGATCTGACCATGGCGGACCGGGGCGATGCGATCATTCTGGTAGAGGGACTGACCATGGGTTTCGGTTCCATGGTGATCATGCAGGAACTCAATTTCAGCGTGCGCCGCGGCGAGATTTTCGTGATTCTCGGCGGTTCCGGCAGCGGCAAGAGCACCCTGCTCAAGCACATGATCGGTCTCTATCAACCGCTGGCGGGCCGGATTCTGATCGCCGGTGCCGACATGGGCCGCGCCGACGGGGGCGAGCGCGAAGCGATCCTGCGGCAGGTCGGCGTGATGTACCAGATGGGGGCGCTGTTCGGGTCGATGAACCTGCTGGAGAACGTGCGCCTGCCGCTGGAGGTGCATACCCGGCTGCCGCTGGCCGCGATGAACCGGATTGCCCGGGCCAAGCTCCAGCTGGTCGGCCTTGCCGCCTACAGCGATTTCATGCCGTCGGAGATCAGCGGCGGCATGCAGAAGCGGGCCGCGATCGCGCGCGCGATGGCACTGGACCCGGAGATCCTGTTCCTCGACGAACCCTCGGCCGGGCTGGATCCGATCACGTCGGCGGAGCTCGATGTCCTGATCCGCCGTTTGGCCTCGAGCCAGGGCATGACGCTGGTGGTGGTCACGCACGAACTCCCCAGCATTTTTGCGATCGCCGACCGGGTCATTATGCTGGATGCGGCGACGCGGTCGATCGTGGCAGAGGGTGATCCCCGGGCCTTGCGCGACACCAGCACGCATCCCTGGGTACGGCGGTTCCTGCGGCGGGCGGAAACGGAGGAGTCATCAGCATGAGTGCCGTACAGCATTTCCGGCTCGGCCTGTTCATACTCGGCGCCATCGGCACGCTGATCGTGATCCTGGTGGTGATGGGAACGGGAAACCTGCTGCGGCCCACGATCGAGATGGAGACCTATATCGACGGTTCGGTGCAGGGGCTGGATGTCGGTGCCCCGATCAAGTTTCGTGGCGTGACCATCGGCGAGGTCACGCGGCTGGGTTTTACCTCGGTGGCGTACGAGCAGCAGGTGTCGCCGGTGGAGCGCAAGCGCTACGTGCTGGTGGAAGGCAGGCTCCGGCCCGACCGGTTTGCGTCCACGACCCGGGAAACGCTGTTCAGCGAGAATGTGCTCGAACCCTTCATTGAATCCGGCTTGCGCGTGCGCATGGCCGCACAGGGCATTACCGGGATCAATTACCTCGAACTGGACTTCCTGGATCCTGCAACCCACCCGCTGCTGCCGATCGCCTGGGAGCCACACGGCGTCTATATTCCGTCTGCACCCAGCATCGCATTGCAGTTCCTGGAGTACGCGGAGAACGTTCTGCGCCGGATCGACCTGCTCGATATCGAGGGCATGGTGGACGGCACCATCTCCGCATTGCATGCCCTGGAACGGACGGTGGCGGACCTGGATACGCGGGCCCTGACCCGGCATGCGGAGGATCTGGCCGGCCACCTGCGGGCAACGGTGGAGCAGAGCCGCCAAGTCCTGGTTGCGGCGGAACGCCTGCTGCAGGATCCGGACGTCGCCGCGCTCCCGGGCGAGACCCGGAGCACGCTGCGTTCGCTGCGCGAGGCTGTGGAGCGGGCCGATATCGGCAGCCTGGCGGCCCAGATCGAGGCGGTCGTGGCGCGCCTGGACCGGGGGCTGGACTCCAACGAGCAGAAGCTGGAGGCGACCCTGAGCGACCTGCAGGCGGTTACCACGGGGCTGCGTTCGCTGACCGAGGACGCGCGGCGCAATCCGGCTGGAACGATCTTCGGTGGCCCCCCGCCCCGCAGTGCGATCGAAAGGAGTCCATGAGATGACCGGACGCTGGTTTCGCCTTCCCGCGATCCTGTGGCTGACCCTTGCGGCGGCGGGGTGCACCCTGCTGCCCGAGCAGCCGGCCGTCGACCGCGCGTGGTTCCTGCTGGAGGTTCCCGACCCCGCACCGGTCGAACGCGCGCCGGTGCTAGTCGAACTGGGATCGGTGCGCATTGCGCCGGCAGTGGCCGGCAAGGGGCTGGTCTACCGCCTCGGACCGTACCGGTACGAGTCGGACTTTTACAACGAATGGTTTCTGAGTCCGCGCGAGCATTTCGAGCAGATCCTGCGGGAACGCTGGACCCAGGCCGGCGCTCCGGTAACCCTGGTCACCGATGCCCGCGCGGATCCGCGGGCCCTGCAGGTCGACGTGCTGGTCACTGCGCTGCACGGAGATCTGGAAGGCAGTGGTACAGGAACGGCCCGCGCGGGCCTGCGCGTATTCGTGCAGGGCCGTACCGACAGCAAGCTCTGGGATCTGGAGCAGCCGGTGGTTCTGGCGACACGGTCACCGGAGGCCTTGGTGGCGGCGCTGTCGTCGGCGATGGGCGCGCTGCTGGGAGACCTCGAGCGCCAACTGGCGCAGCAGGTCGGCAACTGAGCCCGGATCGCATGTCCGAAACCGGTACTTGCCCGGCAGACGCCGGCACGGATCGTGACTGGATGGCGCTGGCGCTGCAGGAAGCAGAGGCCGGTGCGCGCGCCGGCGAGGTGCCGGTGGGCGCGGTATTGGTGCAGGACGGCGTATGCCTGGCGCGGACCCACAATGCCCCGATCGCTCGACACGACCCCACCGCGCATGCCGAGATCCGCGTGATCCGCCAGGCGGCGCGGATCCTGGGCAATTACCGGCTGCCGGGAACGACGCTGTACGTAACCCTGGAACCCTGCCCGATGTGTGTCGGGGCGATGATCCATGCGCGCATCGCGCGCCTGGTGTTCGGCGCTCCGGATCCGCGGACCGGGGCCGCGGGCAGTGCGTTGGATCTGGTCTCGCACCCGTCGCACAACCACCGTATCGCGGTCACCGGGGGTGTGCTGGCCGAGCAGGCCGGGGAACAGCTTCGGGCATTCTTCCGGGAACGCCGGCGCACTTGAGCGGCGATGGCACGCACGCGTGTTGTCCGGGGCACCCGGTTCAGAGGGCGAGGGGTACGTTCAGGTAGATCGGGCTGCGCTCCGGGCGGTCGTTCGGCGTCGGGAAGAGGTGCACCAGCCAGTCATAGTAGCTGCGGATGTTCTGCACATAAGTAACGGGTTCCCAGCCCCGGGCATAGCCGTGGCGAGTCTGCTCATGCCATTCGCGCTGAGCGAGTTTCGGCAGCCAGGTCATCACGTCCAGCCAGAGATCCGGGTCGCCGCCACCGCGTTTGGTCAGACGCCGGGCGTCCAGCAGGTGACCCAGGCCGACGTTGTAAGCCGCCAATGCCATCCAGGTACGGTCCGGTTCCTTGATGCTGTCGGGCAGGCGGTTCAGCATCTGCAGCACATAGCGGGTGCCTCCATCGACGCTTTGCTGCGGGTCGGTGCGGTCGGTGACCCCCAGCGATCCGGCCGTTGCCTGGGTCAGCATCATCAGGCCGCGCACTCCCGTCGGGGAGACGGCATCCGGATCCCACAGCGATTCCTGGTAACTGACCGCGGCGAGGAAACGCCAGTCGAGGCCGTAGTCCTGCGCCACCTGCCGGAACAGCGGTTTCAGTGAGCCTAGCCGGTCCTCGACGAAACGGGAGAAAGTGATCACGTCGACCAGTCCGTGCACGTCCAGGTGCCCGAAAAATCGGTCGAACAGGAGTTCGAATTCGCGGTCGCTGCGCAGTTCGTCGAGGTGCGCGTGGGCGGCGTCGATCAGGCTCCGGTCGTAGCCCGTCGGAAACAGCCAGACCACGGAGAACCGCGCGGGGAACTCGAACGCCGAACGCAGCTCGGGGTGGATGCGCCGCAGACGGCTCAGCTCGATGGATGTGAGTACCGCGTAATCCAGGAAGCCCGACTGCAGCGCCGGCACCAGTTCGGATCCGTCGGCATACTGGATGAGTTCGGGCCGCGGGTGTCCGCTCGTGCCCAGCAAGTCGTCGGGCAGTGCGAGGGTGGAGGTTACGCCGATGCGTGACCGCGCCGGTAGGTCCGCGGCAGAGCTGATGTTTCGCGCCCGCCCGTTCCAGTACACGAGGTTCTTTTCGATCGGCAGGATTTCGGGGCCGACCTCGATCCCGGCATCGCCGTTCGGCGCAACCAGGAATCCTGCCGCGATATCGACGCGACGCGCACGGAGCAGTCGATAGGCCTCGTGTGGCCCGGCCACGGGCCGGATCTGCAGCCGTGCGCCGATACGCCGGGCGAGGCCGCGTACCAGCACGTGTTCGAATTGATCCGCGCGGGCGCTCAAGTCGATGGAGGTATGGTCGTGGGGATGGCTGACCAGCGCGACCCGGAGTTCCTGTTTGAACAGTGCGAGATTCAGCGCCGAAGGCTTGTGGTGCCAGGCCCAGACGCCGATCACCGTCAGCAGCACGGCAAACACGCCGATCTCGATCCGACGGATCAGCGAATTTCGGGGACGAAGGGTCGGGTGCCAGCGCATCAGGCTACAGAGCATAGCCGTTGCGTGGCGGGTGCGTCAGCAGGAGGGGGCGCATTGGTGACGGCCGGCCGAGAACGGGCAACGCCTCACCGCATTGTAGACGGAGAGGGGGTCCCGGATCGGGCGAAAAGCGTTTCGGGCCCGGGTGCGGGCCCCTCCAGCAGAGCTCAGAAACTCATGAACAGCCCGCCATTCAGCTCGTAGTTCGCGCCGGTGATATAGCCCGCGCGGTCGTCGCAGAGCACGCCGACCAGGTACGCGACCTCATCTGGTTCGCCCATTCGGGCCATCGGTACCTGGGCGATGATCTGCTGGCGCACTTCCTCGGCAATGGCCTGCGTCATCTCGGTGGCGATGTACCCCGGCGAAACGGTGTTCACGGTCACGCCCTTACGCGCTACCTCCTGCGCCAGCGCCATCGTGAAGCCATGGGCGCCGGCCTTCGCCGCGGAGTAGTTGGTCTGGCCGAATTGACCACGCTGGCCGTTCACCGACGAGATGTTCACGATACGGCCCCAGCCGCGCTCCATCATGCCGTCGACGACCTGCCGGGTCACGTTGAACAGGCTGTCCAGGTTGGTGCTGATCACGGCCCGCCACTGGTCGGGTTCCATCTTGCGGAAGGTCTTGTCGCGGGTGATTCCGGCGCAGTTGATCAGGACGTCGATCGGACCCACGCGGGTCTCGATGTCCCGGACCATCTGTTGCGAGTCCTCGAAAGACGATACGTCGCCCGAAGCGATCTCGAACTTCAGGCCCTCGGCATGCTGCTTCTGCTGCCATTGTTCGGCCAGATCTTTCTCGGCCGGATAGTAGCCCGCGACGACCCGGAATCCCTTCGCGGCCAGTTCCCTGCAGATCGCGGAACCGATGCCCCCGATGCCCCCGGTGACCAACGCTGTGCGTGCTGCCATGCATCCTCCGTAAAGGGCCCGGCGCAGCTGCCGGCGCAGGCCTGTAAAGCCTCGCGGCGGCAGCGCTGGGCCGTCTGGTTTGCGTTCAGGCGGCTGCCTTGGCCGTCGCCTTCTTCAGGGTCTCGCCGGCGGCCTGCAGGTTCTTGCTGGCGGCCTGCGCCTGCTGGTCCATCACCTCGGCGGCCGCATCGCGGGCCTCGGCCAGCACTTCGACCGCACCGCGGTAGCCCTTCAGCCACTCCTGGCCGTAGTCCTGGGCCAGTTTCGCCTGGCCCGCCATCAGCTCCTGGTAGCCCTTGGCCTTGGTCATCAGTTCCATGCCCTTGGTGCTGGCTTCCAGCATGGTGTTGGTCAGGTCCAGCTGCTGCTGCAACAGGCGCTCTCCAGCGCGCATATTGATTTCGCCGAGCTTGCGCAGGGCCTCGAAGACACCCTGAGCCATTTCATTATAGGCGTCGAACATCTGGTTTTGCATGATCATCATCTCCGTCGAAATGCCACCACCCCGCGTTGGTGCAGTGCAGCATTGTTGCAATGCAGCATAGGCTTGGGGGCAACGGATGTCAAGGGGCGGCAAGGCTGGTGGGCCATGCGGGAAATTCATCACCAAGCCGTCTCGCCAGACACCTCGGCACTGCGTTGGGTCTGTTTGAAATTCGCTCGCCATTCCCGCAGTTTCCTGGGATGCTCCAGTGCGTCTGGTTGTGCTCCACGGGTACCGAGGTACCCGCATAACCCCCCTGGGCAAGTCCGTCTGGTGTCGTAGCCGCAATCCGGGGAGCGTAGCGGGCCCTCAGAGGCAGATGGTCCGGGGCCGTTGATAGAAAGTGGGCGAATCGTCCGCGCAAGCGACTGGTCGGGTTTGCGGAAGGTGCGCAGAATGCCGGCCGCGAGCGGCGCAGGCGTATGGCGCCGGGTGGGTGTGGCCGGTGCGGATCCGGCTGCGGTATTCTGCGCAGCTCCACTCGGTGATGAGGTGTATCGCCTGGAGAATGAATCCGCCCTGGCGCGATCGGTCTCGGCTATCGACATCCTGTGCGAAAAGCGAGCGCCCTTCAGACGCCGTGACCCTGCTTACTCTCCGCCCGAGACGCGTCTGAATGTTCCGCAACGAGTGGGGCACAAACCGAGGGCGCTGCGGGCGTTGGTACACATGTGGCGGGGCATTCACGTACGTTCCGGTGGCTAGGATGAACGAACCGCCGTTCGTGAGGCCGAGCCTGATCGGTGGACGACGATCCCGCGACTCCGCACGAATGTCGCCTCCGATGCGATGACGCTGGATGCGGCCGCGAGCACAGTGGTGGAGTCGATCCACAGTGGCTGTGTGCCCCCAGCCCCGAGATACAGGAGTGGAAACGCACGAGGGCCCGGGAAATCCCCAGGCCCTCGTGCCGACCGCGTCAGAATGGTAGGCTGCCGACCAGAGGAAACAGCAGGCTGTTGAGCGCGACCAGCACCGGCTCGACGACACGCTCAACCACGCTTAGCAGCGGGTTGAGCATTTCGAGACCACCGTCGGAAGCTTCGAGCGTGAACGAGACCATGGCATTTCTCCGAAACGTTGTAGGGAATTCATCCCGAGCGACGTTGTAGGGAAGGGCTCCCCGGGGCAGGAGTATAAACCACTAGGCCAGCACGACAACAATTGTGGAACCCACACCTCGACGTTTCGATGCCCCATTCCCCGAACCGTTTCGTTTCGAACACCGCTATTTCCGGACCGCCGGACTCGATCGACCGTCACGCGTATGCCGATCTCGGCATCGCCGAGCTGATTGCGACGCGGTGCTTGTTCGTGCGACTACGGCCACGAATGGGCCTGCCGGTGCATTCAGTGGAGTCCAGGCGAACCAGGGGACGGGGCGCGGGCAGCGCCGCACGAAACGGGCAGCGATGAAGGCGCCCATTCAGCGAGCGCCGGTTGGGCCGCTCAGTCGTCGCGGCGAGGTCGTGAGGATCGGTCCGTGCCCCCGAGGCCAGCGGCGCGGAAGAAACTGTCCTGCATCTCCCGCCACAGTTCCATGTTGCGCTCGGCGAGCTGCGTCCAGTTGTCCACGCTCTTTCCCGAAACCAGGTGGCTCAACTGCGCCTGCATCTGTTCCTGTTGCTCGGAATAGAGCTTCAAGGTCTGCTCGAGGAAGCTCGAGAACGCATCCTGCATCGAAGCGTCGTAGAAGCGGATGAAGCGGGCCAGCATGTCGGTGGTGAACATCGGGGTGCCGCTCGCTTCCTGCTCGGTGATGATCTGGATCAGGATGCCTCGGGTGATGTCCTCGCCGCTTTGCGTGTCCACCACCTTGATGTCCTTGCCCGACTGCACCAGTCGCTGCACGTCGACGAGCGTGATGTATCGACTTTCCTCGGTGTCGTAGAGGCGCCGGTTGGGGTATTTCTTGATCAGGCGTTGGTCGGTCACGGCGCTGCCCCTGTTCGCTGTTCCCACCTCGATTCTACATGATGGCAGGGGCGGGTGCCGGCTCCGGCGGGTCGGCTCTCCCTAGTCGGCCCCCCGGGACTCGGCGCGCGTTCAGCCCACGCGCTCGACCGCCATTGCCACGCCCTGGCCGCCGCCGATGCATAGCGTCGCCAGACCGCGCCGGGCGTTGCGCCGCTGCATCCCGTGCAGCAGCGTAACCAGGATCCGGGCACCCGAGGCGCCGATCGGGTGACCGAGCGCGATCGCGCCACCGCTGACGTTCACCTTGGACAGGTCCCAGCCAAGCGTCTTGTTCACGGAGATTGCCTGGGCCGCGAACGCTTCGTTGGCCTCGACGAGTTCGAGGTCGTTATGGGTCCAGCCGGCCTTTTCGAGGCAGGTCCGCGTGGCCGGGATCGGACCCGTGCCCATCACCGCGGGGTCGACCCCGGCGGAGGCGAAAGACACGATGCGCGCCATCGGCTTCAGGCCGAGCTCCGCGGCCCGGGATGCGGTGGTTACGATCACGGCCGCTGCTCCGTCGTTGATGCCGGAGGCGTTGCCGGCCGTTACCGAGCCTTCCTTGTGAAACGCGGGGCGCAGCTTGGCCAGTGTCTCCGCGGTGGTGCCCGGGCGGGGGAACTCGTCGGTGTCGAACACGATCGGGTCGCCCTTGCGCTGCGGGATCTCGATCGGGACGATCTCGTCGCGGAACGCGCCGTCGCGGATCGCCGCCTCGGCCCGCTGCTGCGATTCGGCTGCGAACGCATCCTGCTCCTCGCGGCTGAGGCCGTATTCGCGGGCGATGTTCTCGGCCGTGTTGCCCATGTGGCCGTCGGTGATCGCACACCAAAGACCATCGAGGATCATCGTGTCCTTCATCGGCCATTCGCCCATCTTCAGCCCCGAGCGGGACTTGGGCAGGGCATGGGGTGCCAGGCTCATGCTTTCCTGGCCCCCGGCCACCACGATGCCGGCATCGCCACAGCGTACCGCCTGCGACGCGAGGTGCACGGCCCTGAGACCCGAGCCGCACACCATGTTGATGGTCATCGCAGGCGTGGTATAGGGGATCCCGGCTGCGAGTGACGCCTGGCGCGCGGGGTTCATACCGGCGGCGCCGGTGAGGACCTGGCCCAGAATGACCTCGTCGACCTGCTCGGGCTTCACACTCGCGCGTTCAAGCAAGGCGCGGATCACCTTCGCGCCCAGCTGGCTCGCCGGGATGTCGCCCAGGGAGCCGAGCAACGTTCCAACGGCCGTGCGCGCGGCGCCGACGATCACGATCTCTTCATTCATCTCTCGGGTTTCCTTCGAGTAACGTTCTGCGGAGCGGGTTCAGTTGGCTGCCGGGTTGTCGGGATGGAAAAATTCGATTATTGCACGCCGTTCCTGCGTTCCCCAGTGTGTTCAGCCTGCCCCTATAATGGTGCAGTGCACAAATTCCGTGCTACTATTCCCGGTAGGTTCTACTATCCAAGCCAGGCTGCGCGCCCGCAGGGCGCGGCAACGACCAGGAGACTGACGATGGCTGATTCCGATTCGACTCCCGACCAGTGGCTGGAGGCGCAAAGGCGCTACTGGGACGCCTGGATGGACATGACCCGGCGTGGGCTCGAAACGGCCACTCCGACACCCGAGGGGACAACCCCTCCATGGGCCACCGCGATGGAACAATGGTGGAAGGCCGTTGCCCCGGCCACCCCGAAACCGGCGAACGAGCTGCTCGAGCACATGGTGAATGTCGGCAAGGGGTATTTCTCGATGGTCGAGGGTCTTTGCAAGGGCGGGCCCGCGACCGACCTCCCGGAGATGATCGAGAACTGGACGCGCATGATGAGCGAGGCCTTCAGCCAGGGGGGGCAGGGGCTTAACCCGTTCGCCCAGATCGCGCGCGAGGGTGGCCGCAAGGGTATCGCGTTCTGGGATCTTCCGTTCGATACCTGGTCGCGCACATTGTCGGGAGGAATGCCGTTCCCGGGCGATTTCATGAAGGCCTTCGAGACCGGCAAGGCGACGGATCTCCGGGCGCAGCTGGAAGGTTTCCTGTCCGCACCGGCGATCGGCTACGGGCGCGAGTCGCAGGAACAGTACCAGCGGCTCGCGCGCCTGCTGCTCAATTACGAGAAGGCGATGGGCGAGTACCAGGCCGGATTCGCGAACCTGGGTTCCCGATCGCTGGACGCTTTCCGCCGCCGGATGGAGTCTGCGGCCCAGGAGGGTACTCCGATCAATTCCGTCCGCGATGTCTTCAATATCTGGGTCGATGCCTGCGAGGAGGCGTACGCCGAGTATGCAAGCTCGGAAGACTACGCCAAACGCTATGGCCGGATGGTGAATGCGCTGATGGCGGTAAAGCAGCAGGGCGCACGGCTGGTGGACGAATGGCTGGAGGCGATGAGCGTCCCGACGGCCTCCGAGATCGCAACGCTGCAGCGGCGCCTGCACGATACCCGCGCCGCCTACCAGACGCTGCGCTGCCAGGCCGAGGACATGCGAACGGAACTCGATGACCTGAAGGGAGTGGGTGCCGAGGTCGAGCGCCTGCGCAACGAAATCGCGGGACTCCGTACCAGCCTTGCAGCACAGGCGCCCGCGGCACCGGCGACCGGCGGCGCGACAGCCGTACCCGAGCCGGAGGGCGACGCGCCCGTTGAAACCCCGAAGCCCAGGAGCCGCCGGACGTCCGCCACCCCGAAAACCGCCACGACCCGCAAGACCGGAGCGACCCGGAGGAAAAGCCCGTGATGACCCCGATCCAGATTCGCCCCGACGAGGCACTCGAGGAACTGACCAGCTTCCAGCGCAAGCTCACGCATGGTGTCCAGAATCTGATGGACGCCGGCGAGATCACCACCGGCGTGACACCCCGGGAGGTGATCTACGAAGAGGACAAGATGGTCCTCTACCGGTTCCAGGCACCCGCGAGCGTGGTCCAGAACCCGGTTCCCCTACTGATCGTCTACGCGCTGGTGAACCGCCCGTACATGGCCGACCTCCAGGAGAACCGCTCCACCGTGAGCGGCCTTCTGGACGCAGGCATGGATGTTTACCTGGTCGACTGGGGCTATCCCGGACGCGCGGACCGCTACCTGACGCTCGACGACTATATCAACGGCTATCTGGACCGCTGTGTGGACGTGATCCGCAAGCGGCACCGCGTGGATGCGATCAACGTGCTGGGCATCTGCCAGGGGGGAACGTTCAGCCTCTGCTATGCCGCGACCCACCCGGACAAGGTCGCGAACCTGGTGACCATGGTGACCCCGGTCGACTTCCAGACCCCGGACAACATGCTGTCCAACTGGGTGCGCCACGTGGACGTCGACCTGATCGTCGACACGCTGGGAAACATCCCCGGCGAGATGCTGAACTGGACCTTCCTGAACCTGAAGCCCTACCGGCTGCTCGGCCAGAAATATCTCGACATGGTGGATCTACTGGACAACCCGGACCAGGTCGCGAACTTCCTGCGCATGGAGAAGTGGATCTTCGACAGCCCCGACCAGGCGGGGGAGGCGTACCGGCAGTTCCTGAAGGACTTCTACCAGCAGAACAAGCTGGTGACCGGTGGCCTGCGCATCGGGCCGCACGAGGTGAAGCTGAAGGACGTGACCATGCCGGTGCTGAACATCTACGCGACCGAGGATCACCTGGTGCCGCCCGATGCCTCGCGAGCGCTGAAGGGTCTCGTGGGTACGCGCGACTACACTGAGATCTCGTTCAAGGGCGGGCACATCGGCATCTACGTCAGCGGGCGGGCCCAGAAAGAGGTGCCGCCGTCGATCGGCCGCTGGATCGATGAGCGCAGCTGAGATGCCAGCAGGGTAGAGCGGAAAAGGCCGTCAGCCGCCGTTCCGGCGTCCGGGGTTGTCCCGCCGGCGCTGCATGCCGGGTGCCACCGGGCATGACGCCGCGCTCGTACGCCTTTCCGGTTGCTGAATCGCAGGCCGCGGGGATTCGCACGGCGGCAGTCACCGGCCGTGACCGGCGATAGGCTCGGCATCCGGTGCCGCACGAGCTTGGGACTACAAGCGGGTGCGTGCAGCGCACTACACTATGCAGTCTCCCCGGCCACTGCGAGCCCCCGATGACCGAACGTACCGAGTTCCGCCTGACCGTCTCCTGCCCGGATCAGATGGGCATCGTCGCCCGGGTGGCACGGCTTATCGCCGATGCCCAGGGGTGGATCACCGAGGCCGCCCAGCACACGGACACCGAGGCACGCTGGTTTTTCATGCGCTGGGTGTTCTCGCTGCCGCAGGGCGGCGACGCGGACCTAGCCCATCGTTTCGAAGCGCTGGCCGGTGAGTTGAACATGCAGTGGTCGCTGACGCGCGCGGATGCCCGCCCGCGTGTCGTGATCATGGTCAGCAAGGAGCCGCACTGCCTGACCGACGTGCTCGCACGCTGGAAGTCCGGCGAACTTCCCATGGAAATCCCCGCGATCGTGTCCAACCACCGCCTGTTGGAGGAGATCGCGGCCTGCTACGGCATCCCATTCGAGCACATCCCGGTCACTGCGGAGACGCGGGACGAGGCGTTCCTGCGACTGCAGCAACGGCTGCGCGCGCTAGAGGCCGAGACCGTCGTGCTCGCCCGCTACATGCAGATCCTTCCCCCCACGCTGTGCACCGAATTTGAGCAGCGGGTGATCAACATCCACCACAGCTTCCTGCCGTCGTTCGTCGGCGCCCGCCCGTACCACCAGGCCTTCGCGCGCGGCGTGAAACTGATAGGGGCGACCTGCCACTACGTGACCGAGGACCTCGACGCGGGTCCGATCATCGAACAGGACGTGGTGCGCATCCGCCACGACGATCAGGTGGCCGACCTGGTGCGCAAGGGCCGCGATGTCGAGCGCTGGGTGCTGGCGCGGGGGCTGCGCTATCACCTCGAAGGGCGGGTGCTGACGCACGGCAACAAGACCATCGTGTTCGACTGAGCTTGCAATCATTGGTGGCGGCCGCATGATGGGGGCATGGCTGAGACAAACCGTTTCCGTGTCACCTTCATCAACCAGGGCAAGGTCTACGAGGTCTTCGCTCGCGACGTCTTCCAGGATCGTCTCTACGGCTTCGTGACCGTCGAGGGGCTCCTGTTCGGCGAGCACTCGCAGGTAGTCGTCGACCCCAGCGAGGAGAGGCTGCGCCACGAGTTCGAGGGTGTCGAGCGCTTCCACGTGCCCCTGCACGCGATCATCCGCATCGACGAGGTGGCGGAGGTCGGCAGCGCGCGCATCCGCGACATGGGATCCGGCGGCAACGTTCACATGTTTCCCGGCATGTTGCCGCCCGGTCGCGGCCAATAGCGACCGGGCGGCGCTGTCCGCCCAGCGTACCGTGCCGGAGACTGCCGCAGCATGACGCGCGTACCGTGCCGAATTGCGGTTTGGCCCCCGCTGGTTTACCCTTCGCACCTTCGTCCGGCGCGGGGGCAACCGCGCCGTTCGCGAAAACCGGAGAGGTGGCCGAGTGGTTGAAGGCGCACGCCTGGAAAGTGTGTATACGGTAACCCCGTATCGAGGGTTCGAATCCCTCCCTCTCCGCCATATAATCAATGGCTTAGAGTTCTCTGAGTGACCATTTTTGGGGTGGGCTTGGTCCGCTTTTCTCAGCCCCACTTCTGAGCCGCCAGGCTCCCGGCCTCCAGCGCATCGATTGAAACCCAGCGGCTGTAGGTACGGGCGGTGAAGGTCCAGTCGGTGTGGCCCATCTGTTGGGCAACCGACATCACCGATTCCCCGGCCTGTAGCATCATCGAGGCGTAGGTGTGGCGCATCTGGTAGGGATAGCGATAGCGCACGCCAGCGCGGAGCAGGACTCGCTTCCACATCCGCTGACGGATAACCATGTCGCCCGTCCAGCGTTTGCCGGTGCGGGGATTGCGGAAGATCTCGTTGCCTTCCATGAAGGTGAAGGCCTTCTGCGCCTTGAGCGCTTCCAGGGCAGTTGGTAGCAGCTTGACGTAGCGTTCCGGCGGTCTTCGGGGTCTCCGGTTCCTTGCTGTGCTGGGTGAGAGCGCGCTGCACGAAGATGCGCTTGTTCACCCAGGCCACATCGCCCCAGTCGAGCGCGCACAGCTCGGAAATCCGCAGGCCGGTCCAGAAGGCGAACTGGATGAAGTTGCGTTCCTGGCCCTTGGCGGCTTCGAAAATGGCCGTTGAAATGAGAATGCGGCCATCGGGGGCCTTGGTCCAGACTCTTCCCTCGACCCATACCGCATCGCGAATCTTGGTGCGGATGGCGTCTTCCGTGTAGCCGGTCTCGGCAGCCGTCTTGGCGATGGTGACCCAGTTCACCGGCATGGCGTCATCCTCCTGGCCAGGTGCCGAGAGGGGCCTGTCAGCCGCTGGATCGCTCGCAGAGGGTCGCGGATGCGGTTTCCATGGCCATACGGTGCCACGGACCTTCGTCAGCTCTCCTTGCCTGTTCCTCGTCGCCGTATCCGGTATGGCGTACAATTATAATTTATACGCTATGGGAGATATATTGACATTGGATGTCTATGTGGGGTCCAGCAAAGTCGGGCTCTACAGCCGGGCCGCTGATGGCTCGACATCGTTTCGCTATGATCCGGCCTGGCTCGCTTCCGAGCGCGCTTTTCCGGTCTCTGTCTCGCTGCCGTTGTCCGACCGCCTGTGGTCGGGTTCCAACGTAAACAGCTTCTTTGAGGGGTTGTTACCGGACGATCCGGCAATCCGAAACACGATCGCAGCGCGCGAGCAGGCCGAGAGCGCAGGCACGTTCGACCTGCTTGCCGTCATCGGGCGGGACTGTGTCGGTGCGTTGCGTTTTGTCCCCGAGGGTCTCGATCCCGGCGACCCGACCAGGATGTCCTCAAGGCCGATCAGCGACGAGGAAATCGCGGCGCGCATTGCTGCGCTCGGCGTCGCGCCTCTTGGCATGGAGGCCGATGACCCGGAGTTCCGTATTTCCATCGCGGGTGTGCAGGAGAAGGCCGCTTTTCTCAATATCGGCGGGATGTGGCATCTTCCCCTTGGGCCAACGCCGACATCGCACATATTCAAGCCGGCCTTGAAAGAAGGACCGAACGGCGCGGATTTTTCCGACACGCGGTGGAATGAATGGCTGTGCCTTGCGATTTGCCGGGCCCTGGGGCTGGACGCGGCAATGGCGGAAGTGCTTACCTTCGATGATGAGCCGGTCCTCGTCGTTGAGCGATTTGACCGGCGCTGGCAGAAGGATGTCTTGTATCGGTTGCCGCAAGAAGATACCTGTCAGGCGTTGGGTGTGCCGCCAACCCGCAAATACCAGAGCGATGGTGGTCCGGGCATTACGGATGTGCTTGATTTTCTGAACGGGGCCGTTTCGCCTCATGCAGATCGTCTTCACTTCATGAAGGCGCAAATCGTGTTCTGGCTTTTGGCTGCCATCGACGGGCATGCCAAAAACTTCTCGATCTTTCTGACGCCCGGCGGCTACAAGATGACACCTTTGTATGACGTAATGTCGGCTGCGCCATATAAAAACCTTTCTGAGCACAAGATAAAGCTCGCAATGGCGATCGGCGATAATCGCCATTACCGCGTGAAAGAGATATTGCCGAGACACTTTTACCAGACCGCGCAAGTGGTGGGACTGAACAGGACGGATATGGACGAGATGTTTTCGTCATTGGCAGGCCGTATTGGTCCGGCGCTTGAAGAGATTAACAAGCTGGCCGTTGAAAAAGGCGCGCCGGAAACAACGTTCGCCCGGATCCTGGAAGGCATAGGGGACCGGGGCAGGCTTATCGGCTAGCCCATCATTTCGTGTGATTGTCGAACGAAAAGCTCGCGGCTGCGTCGATGGTATACGGTACCGGTCGATAAGCCCCGGGATGGCTCGCGTTGCGCCCGTGCTCGCGCGTGCGCCGCGACGCGGCCGGGCCGGCTTCTTGCGTGCGCAGGTCGGCCCATCAGTCATGCTATGGCGCGGCACCGCAAGACTACCCCTCAGGCCACGTCACAACAATCGTGGCGCAGGAGGTCAACCGCAAGCTTGCGGCCCACTGCCTGCGGCGGGGCATGGCCTACCATCCATCGCATGAAACACAGTGCAGGCAAGCCCTGCCCTATACCCACATCTAGTGCTGGACAAACGCCTGCCGGCCGGGTACCGTGCCGGGCATGTGGGAGCAGAGCCAGATCAAGCGCACGTTGAGCGCGCCGGCGAACCTGGCTCGGGTGCAGGCGCTGATCCGGGAAGCGCCGGAACTGCACCGCACCGCGCTGGCGGATCAGATCTGTACCACCTGGGGCTTCTTCGATGCGCGTGGGCGGCCGCAGCGGGCGGGCTGCTTGAAGGCGCTGCGGGCGCTGGAGCGCGCGGGCCGGATTACGCTGCCGCCTGCGTGCAGCAGCCCGGGGCGCGGGGGCCAGGGCCGGCGCCTGGGGGTGGCGGTGCCGGCACCCCAGGGAGTGGGCCGCGAGGTCACCGAGCTGGAGGGCCTGGCGCTGGTACGGGTGGACACGGCCGAGCACCGGGCGCTCTGGAATGAGCTGATGGCGCGCGAGCACCCGCGCGGCATGGGGCCGCTGGTGGGCGCGCAGCTGCGGTATCTGGTGGGTTCGGCGCAGGGCTGGCTGGGGGCGCTGGGGTTTGCGGCGTCGGCGTTGCAGTTGGCCGCACGCGATGCCTGGATCGGCTGGGATCCGGCGCTGCGGGAACGCCACCGACACCGTGTGGTGGGACTGAACCGGTTCCTGTTGCGTCCGGGCGTTTCCTGCCGGAACCTCGCGTCGTGGACGCTGGGTCGGGCGTTGCGGCGGCTGGGGGCTGACTTCGAGGCCTGCCATGGGTATCGTCCCTGGCTGGTGGAGACCTTCATCGAGCCTCCGCACACCGGGGTCAGCCTGCGGGCGTCGAACTGGCGTTTTGTGGGCGAGACCGGCGGGCGGGGGCGCCAGGACCGGGGCCACGCCGCGGCCGAGACCCGCAAGGCGATCTATCTCTATGAACTCGAACCCGATTGGCGCGCACGCTTGGGGGTGGGTCCGGCACCGGCACGGGGCGACACACCGCTGGAACCCGCCGAGGGTCTGGATGCGCAGCAGTGGGCTGAACACGAGTTCGGGGGTGCGCCCTTGGGGGACCAGCGATTGACGAAACGGCTGGTGGACAGCGCCCGGCGCCAGGGGGAGGATCCGCTGCGCGCCTTTACCGCGGTGGCCCGCGACGACTGGGCGGCGGTGAAGGGCTACTACCGGCTGATCGACCAGCCGGCCGATTCCGAGGTCACTGCGGAGCACATCCTGGCGCCACATCGCGCGCGCACGCAGCGCCGGATGCAGGCGCAGGCGACGGTGCTGTGCCTGCAGGATGGCACCGATCTGAACTTCACCACCCGCCCGCAGACGCGCGGCATCGGCGTCATTGGCCGTAACCAGACCGGTGCCGAGAGTCTGGGACTGCATCTGCACTCGACGCTTGCGGTCAACGCCGACGGGCTGCCGCTGGGCGTGCTCAAGGCGCAGTTCGAGGCGCCGCAGCTGCGGGGCGACGAGGAACCGTCGCAGGAAGAGAAAAAGAGCTTTCGCTGGATCGCCGGTCTGCGCGATACAGCCGCACTGGCGGCGACCCTCCCCAACACCCGGGTGGTCAGTGTCGCCGATCGGGAGGCGGATGCGTTCGAGCTCTATGCCGAGCAGCAGCGCCATCCCGAGGTGGAACTGGTGGTCCGTGCCCAGCACAACCGCCGGCTCGCCGACGGGCGGCGCCTGTTCGACGTCGCTCGGGCGACGGCGAGCCGCGGGTCGGTCGAACTCCAGGTCGACGGGCAGAGCCTGCGCACCAAGACCAGCAAGCGCCCCGCCCGCCTGGGTCGGGCGGCACGGACCGCGGAACTGGAACTGCGCTACACCCCGGTCACGCTCCGTGGCACACCCGCCGGTGCCGATCCGCCCGTGACGCTGGAACTGACCGTGGTGCATGCGCTGGAACGGGATCCGCCGAAAGGGGAAAAGCCGCTCGAGTGGTTCGTGCTCACCACACTGACCGTCACCTCGGCCGAACAGGCCGCCGAGATTCTGCGCTGGTACCGCCTGCGCTGGCGCATCGAGGACTGGCACCGGGTGCTGAAATCGGGTTGCAAGATCGACGAGCTCGGCCACCACAGCGTCGAGCGCCTGGAACGCGCCATCGCGATCCGGCTGGTCATCGCCTGGCGGGTGATGCTGATGACCCTGCTGGGCCGCGAGGCCCCGGAACTGCCGCCGGAGCTGCTGTTCTCGGACGTCGAACTGCGGGTGCTCGGTGACTACGCCCAGTCCCGGCGCCGACCCCGCCCCACCAGTCTCCAGGAAGCGGTTCGCGAAGTCGCCATCCTGGGCGGCTACACCAACCGCAATCACGATCCACCGCCCGGACACCAACTGATGTGGCACGGCTACGCCAAACTCACCACCATGTCCTTCGCCTACGCTTTACGAGATGAAATCGGATGACACTGCCCTGCAACCATTGGTCTGCGCAACTTGTGGGTAAAGGGCAGGGCAAGCCATCGGGAAATGCGGCCAAGGATGTCGCCGCCCAAGGATGTCGCCGCCCAAGGATCACTCTCTGATCCAGCGGCCTCCCGAGGCTGGCGGTATGCACCTGCCGCGAGACGCTGCGTACGATGAAGATTCTGT